>CAWEUF010000006.1:0-480478 GCA_963812105.1 uncultured Alphaproteobacteria bacterium | reverse complement strand
GCGCCCCCTAGGGGTTTCGAACCCCTGTTTCCGGCGTGAGAGGCCAGCGTCCTAGGCCACTAGACGAAGGGGGCGTGTGCTCCGGGCCAAGATCGAGCCCAACCTATAGCTTGGCGCGGCGAAGGCGATCAAGACTTATTGCTGCGCCACGGATCTATTGCGGCTTGAGCTTGACGCGCGAAACCACCGCCCCGCTCCTAAGGTCGAGCACGACGATCTCAGGCCCTGCCGCGGAATTCAAATGGAGCGCGAGCCGGTCGCCATCAAGGGACATGGCGGTAATCGTCGCATCTTTGGGGACCGGCAGCTCGCTCTCGATGCCGGCCGGCAGCGCACCCGAGCCGGTCGCGCTTTGCCCGCCCTTGGAGGCCTGATAGACAATGGCGGCCAGCACGAAGGCAAAGCCGCCGACCAGCAAGATTCCCATCACGATGACGGCAATTTTCAGCACCCGCACCTGGCGCGGGGTGAACACCGTGCCTGGCAACGGCGTATTGTCGGGCTCGCTTGCAACCGCCATGGTTTGAGACCTCATGCCTTCGTCAGAGAAAGCTCCCGCCCTGAAGCGGCTTCACGCGGAGGCCGATGCGAGCCATGACGGTCAGAGACTCGACCGTTTCCTCTCAATGCTCCTGCCCGAGCTGAGCCGCACCCGGGTGCAAAGCCTGATCAAACAGGGCCACGTCTCCTTGGCCCGCGCGACCATAGTTGAGGCGAAATACCGGGTCAAACCGGGCGACCGCTTCACCCTCGAAATTCCGCCCGCGACCCCGGCGGAACCGGGTGCTGAGACCATTCCTCTCGACGTGGTCTATGAGGACGACGCGCTCATCGTCATCGACAAGCCGGCCGGGCTTGTGGTCCATCCCGGCGCCGGCCATGCCACGGGAACGCTGGTCAATGCGCTGATTGCCCATTGCGGCCAGAGCCTCTCGGGCATCGGCGGCGTGGCGCGGCCCGGCATCGTGCACCGCCTCGACAAGGACACCAGCGGGCTGCTGGTGGTTGCCAAGACCGACCGGGCCCATCGGGCGCTTGCCAAGCAGTTTGCCGACCATGGCAGGACCGGCCAGCTCGAGCGCGGCTATCTCGCGCTGGTATGGGGTGCGCCGTCCCGCCCGCACGGCACCATCGATGCGGCGGTCGGCCGTCATCCGGCGAGCCGCACCAAGATGGCCGTGCTGCGGGGCAAGGGCCGCGAGGCCGTGACTCATTGGCGCGTGGTCGAGACCTTTGGCCGCGGCAAGGAACCGGTCGCCTCGCTCATCGAATGCACGTTAGAGACCGGCCGCACCCACCAGGTGCGCGTGCATCTGGCCCATATCGGTCACCCGCTGATCGGCGATCCGCTCTACGGCCAGGGCTTCAAGTCGAAGTTGCGCACGCTCCCCGAGCCGTTGCCGGGTAAATTGGCGGCACTGTCGCGCCAGGCGCTGCACGCCGAGCATCTCGCCTTCGTCCACCCGACGAACGGAACATTACTCAAATTTAATAGTCCGCTCCCTGCCGAACTCGCCGAGATTGTGGCGGCATTCAAGGAACTGTGAACGGGTCGCAGGCTTTTATCCGAATCCCAAAGGTTCTATAGAGAGAGGTTCACCGACTGGCGATCAGTCGGGAACAGTGCGGCCGCCTGAGGCCGCTGGAGACGGGCATCTCATGGCTGCTAGAAGTTTGCCGAGTGTGGGCGCGCATGGCGGACTGACGCGCTACCTCGAAGAAATCAGACAGTTCCCGATGCTGGAGCCGCAGCAGGAGTACATGCTCGCCAAGAGCTGGCGCGAGCATGGCGACCGCGACGCGGCGCACGAGCTCGTCACCTCGCATTTGCGCCTCGTGGCGCGCATCGCCATGGGCTATCGCGGCTATGGCCTGCCGATCGGCGAGGTGATCTCCGAAGGCAATGTCGGCCTGATGCAGGCGGTCAAGCGCTTCGATCCCGACAAGGGCTTTCGGCTGGCCACCTATGCCATGTGGTGGATCAGGGCGGCGATCCAGGAATACATCTTGCGCTCGTGGAGCCTGGTGAAGATGGGCACCACGGCGGCGCAGAAGAAGCTGTTCTTCAACCTGCGCAAGATCAAGGGCCAGCTCAAGGCGCTTGAGGAAGGCGATTTACGCCCCGACCAGGTGAAGAAGATCGCCACCCAGCTCGGCGTGACCGAGGAGGACGTGGTGTCGATGAACCGGCGGCTGGCCGGCGACTCATCGCTCAACGCTCCGGTGCGTAACGACGCCGAGAGCGGCGAGTGGCAGGACTGGCTGGTCGACGACACCATGGACCAGGAGACGGCGCTTGCCGAGTCCGAGGAGCGCGACAACCGCCGCGGCATGTTGAACGACGCCCTCAAGGGATTGAATGCCCGCGAGCGCCGCGTGTTCGAGGCGCGCCGGCTCGCCGAGGACCCGCTCACGCTCGAGGAGCTGTCCGCCGAGTTCGGCGTCAGCCGCGAGCGCATCCGCCAGATCGAGGTGCGCGCCTTCGAGAAGGTGCAGAAGGCGGTGACCAAGGCCGCTTCGGCCGCCGCGCAGCCCGAGCCCGCCCCCGCGCAGTAATCGTCTGCGCCGCGCACAGTTCCACGCACGGGGGACCGACGTGAAGCAGCTCACCGCCGGCGGCGTCGAAATCGCCTATCTCGACGAGGGCAAAGGTCCGGCCGTCATCCTCGCTCATTGCTCGAGCGCCTCGCACAAGGAATGGCTGCCGCTGATCGAGACGCTCAAATCGGATTGGCGCGTGCTCGCCCCCGATTTGATCGGCTATGGCCAATCGGCGCCTTGGCCCGCCGACCGGCCGTTCTCCATCGACGCCGATGTCGGCGTGCTGCTCGCCGTGGCGAAAAAAGCCAAAGGCAAGCTGCATCTCGTTGGTCATTCCTACGGCGCGGCTCTCTTGCTGGAAGCCGCTCGCTCGCTCGGGCCGCGCGTGCGAAGCCTCACCTTGGTGGAACCCGGCCTGTATCACCTGCTGCGGCAGGAGCGGCGGCCGGAATGGGCCGAGGTCCAGACGCTCGCTCGCGCGGTGCTGGGCGCGGTCGCCAAGGGCGACGACCGTGCCGCAGCCAAATCCTTCATGACCTATTGGCTCGGCCGCTGGCGCTGGTGGCTTTCCCCGGAGCGCTTCAAAGCGGCGATCGAGGCGACGATCCCCAAAGTCGCGCTCGAATTTGGTTTCGCCATCGACGCGACCACCACGCTCCAAGACTATGCCGCAATCACCGCGCCGACATTGCTGATCGTCGGCGGCTCGACCTGTGCGCCCAACCGCGCCATCGTCGATCTCTTGGCGACGGCGCTGCCCAACGCCAAAATCGAAAGTCTTAAAGGCGCGGGCCATATGAGCCCGTTCACCCATCCCGCCGAGATCAACCGGATGATCCTCGCTGATCTTGCTCTGGAGCGCTGACCTTCGCGCCGTCCTCGTCGGGCAGCTCCTCGACGTCTTGCGAGAACAGCTCCTCGAGCTCCTTCGCCTGCGACCGCGCGTTGGCCTGCACCTTCTCAAGATCGGTATAGTACTGATAATCCTCATATAAACGCTTCTCGTCCAGCCGCTTGAAGGTGTCCGTCAAGCGCTTGACCTCGGCCTGCTTCAGCCCCAGGCCCCGCAACAGATCCTTGGTCAGCTCCAAAGCTGCCAGGAATGTCTCGCGTTCGATGATCTCGACGCCGAGATCCATCAACCGGTGCACATGGGTGCGGTCGCGCGCCCGCGCGTAGATCGGCAGATCGGGAAAATGGCTGCGCACGATTTCGGCGACCCTGAGAGACGCATCGACATTGTCGATCGCCAGCACGAAGGCGCGCGCCTTGTCGGCGCCCGCCGCGCGCAAGATATCGAGGCGGCCGGCATCGCCGTAATAGATCTGCGCGCCGAAGCGCTTCACGAAGTCGACCTGCTCGACGTTTGAATTGAGCGCGGTGAAGGGGATCTGGCGCGCGCGCAACACGCGCGCCACGATCTGTCCGAAGCGCCCGAAGCCGGCGATGATCACGTGCTGCTCGCCGTCCGGCGGCACCTCGTAGTCGGGCGGCTTCGGCTTCGACGCGCGGACGATCGCATCGTCGATGAGGAGGAGCAGCGGCGTCGCTGCCATGGAGAACGTGACCGCGAGGGTCAGGAGACTGGCCAAATGCTGGTCGATCACGCCCTCGAACACGCCCGCGCCGAACAGCACGAACGCGAACTCGCCGCCTTGACTGATCACCAGGCCGAGACGGCGGGCAGCGATAGCGTCGAGGCCCCACCAACGGCCGAGCAAATAGAGGATCACCGCCTTGATGAGAACGAGACCGACCACGATGGCAAACAGCGTGACCGGCTCGGATCCCAGCACCCTGAGGTCGACCGACATGCCGACGGCGATGAAGAACACGGCCAGCAGCAGTCCCTCGAACGGGGCGATATCGGCTTCGATCTGATGGCGATATTCGGAGTCCGCCAACAGCGCGCCGGCGATGAACGCGCCAAGCGCGGCCGACAGCCCGGCCGCCTCCATGACCAGAGCCACACCCACCACGGTCAAGAGCGCGCTCGCCGTCATCGCCTCGCGCACGCCGGTGGCGGCCACGATCCGGTAGAGACGGCTCAATAGAAAGCGCCCCACCACCACCACGCCGAGAATCGTGCCGATGGCGAGAACCGCGCTCTTGACGTCCATGGTCGCCTCGGCGGCGCCGAGCGCGAATAGCGGCACCAGCGCGATCAGCGGGATCGCCGCCAGGTCCTGAAACAGCAGCACCGAGAAGGCCAGCCTGCCGTGACGCGTGGTGAGCTCGCCCTTCTCCTCCAGCACCTGGAGCGCAAAGGCGGTTGACGACAGCGACAGGGCCAGCCCGATGAACAGGGCCTGCGCCGTGCCGAGGCCCAGCATCATGCCAATCGCGGCGAGCACCACCGACGTGGCGACCATCTGAACCGTGCCGAGCCCGAAGATCGCCGAGCGAAGTGCCCAAAGCCTGACCGGGCGGAGTTCGAGCCCGATCACGAACAGCAGCATGACCACGCCGAACTCACCGAAATGGAGCACGGCGTCGACGTCATCGAGCGCGTAAAGCGGGCCGAGCACGTAAGGCCCGATGATCACGCCGGCGGCGAGATAGCCGAGCACGGCGCCCAGCCGCAACGAGCGCCCGAGCGGCGCGGCAATGACGGCGGCGGCGAGAAACACCGTCACTTGAATGAGTTGCGCCGACACCATGGCTTGCCTTCCGACTTTCTGATGCTGCCTAGCACGCGGCCGCCGAACTCACTAGCCGGAGCGAAAGCCTTCCGCCTGTGCTACGGACTGCGCTGCCATGGGCTCGACCGAGACGACAACCAAGCCGAGTTTTGCCGAGGCGCTCGCCCTGTGGGGGAAGATCGGCGTGCTGTCGTTCGGCGGGCCGGCCGGCCAGATCGCGCTGATGCATCGCCTCCTGGTCGAGGAGCGCCGCTGGATCGCACCCGGCCCGTTTTTGCATGCCTTGAACTTCTGCATGCTGCTGCCGGGGCCGGAAGCGATGCAACTCGCCACCTATGTCGGCTGGCGCCTCCACGGCACGGCCGGAGGCCTTGCCGCGGGCCTCCTGTTTGTGCTGCCGGGCGCTGTCGTGGTTCTCGCTCTCAGCATCGCCTACGCCCTTTACGGCCAAGTCCCGCTCGTCGAGGCGGCGTTTCTCGGGGTCAAGGCGGCGGTTCTCGTCATCGTCGTCGAGGCCCTGGTTCGCGTTGCCCGGCGCGCTTTGCGCGGCCCCTACGATCTCGCCATCGCCGCAGCGGCGTTCGCCGCCATTTTCTTCTTTGCCGCCCCCTTCCCGGTGATCATCGCCGCGGCGGCTCTATTAGGGTGGCTGCACGCGCTGGCCGCGCCCGCGCCCTCGGCACCGCCGACGGCAAGCCTCCCCCCGGTACCGCTGTCGCGGACGGTCAAGACCGCGGCACTGTGGCTGGCGATCTGGATCGTACCTTTGCTGGTCATGGCGGCGCTGTTCGGGCGCGCCCATGTCACCACCGACATCGCCCTGTTCTTTTCCAAGCTGGCGGTGGTGACCTTCGGCGGCGCCTATTCGGTGCTCGCCTATATGGCGCAGCAGGCGGTCGAGACCTATGGCTGGCTAAGCGCGGGCGAGATGCTTGACGGGCTCGGCCTCGCCGAAACCACGCCGGGCCCGCTCATTCTCGTCACCGAGTTCGTGGGCTTCCTCGCCGGTTACCGCCATGGCGGCGAACCGCAGCTCGCCTTCGGTCTGTTGGCCGCGGCCATCACCCTGTGGGCGACTTTCGCACCGTGCTTCCTGTGGATCTTCACCGGCGCGCCCTATGTCGAGCGCCTAAGCACCAGCCCGCGCCTAGCCGGCGCTCTGGCCGGCGTCACCGCCGCCGTGGTCGGCGTCATTCTGAATTTGAGCCTGTGGTTCGCGCTCCACGTCCTGTTCGGCAAGGTCACCGCCGAACGGCACGGCCCGTTGCGGCTGTGGACGCCGGACTGGGCGAGCCTCAATGTCGAAGCTCTGTCGCTCGCGATCCTCGCCGCGGCGCTCCTGTTCGGACTGCGACTCGGCATTGTGAGCACGCTCGGGATCACGGCGGCGATCGCGCTCGCCTGGTCTCTCGTTTAGGAGGTTAGGCGGATCGAGCGGCCGAACCGCTAGCGCGGGATCCACAGATTGACGAAGGGCGCCCTCACCCACGTCCCGCGACGGCCGCTATAGACCCTCGCGAACGGAGCGCGCACCCAGGTGCCGTCACGGTCGTCGTCGACCGCGGTCAACGGCGCCCGCACATGCGTGCCGTTCCGGTAGCGCCAGCGGCGGTTGTAGTAATCGACTTGCTGCACGAGCTCGACGCCATCCACCGGCGCGATCACCGGGACTGGCGCCGCTGTGCTCGGCGCCGGCATTCCCACGAGCAGCGCGAAACCGGCCGCTGCGAGTCCGAGATAGAGGGATCGATACGTCATTAGGCTCTCCTTAACCGTGTCCCCATCGCCCAGCCGAAACGATCGCTGCCGCGCAGTGTGCCACCGCACTGCGGCGAGGCAAGCCCAAATTACAGCCAGCCTTTACGTTTGAAGTAAAGATAGGGAAGCACCGCCGCCAGCACCATCAACATGAGTGCGAGCGGATAAGCGAACCGCCAATCGAGCTCCGGCATGTGATGGAAGTTCATGCCGTAGATCGACGCGATCAGCGTCGGCGGCAGAAACACCACGGCGGCGACCGAGAAGATCTTGATGATGTCGTTCTGCTGAATGTTGATCATGCCGAGCGTGGCGTCGAGCAGGAAGATGATCTTGCCGGACAAGAAGGTGGCGTGGTCGGTCAATGAGGTGACGTCGCGCGCGGCGGTGCGGACGCGCGCCTGAAGCGGCTTCGCTTCCTTCCGCTCGTTGACCGCGTGAGCGAGAAAGGTCAGCAGCCGGCCGAACGAATAGGCGCTCTCCCGAGCCTTCGAGGTGATCTCGCCCTCGCGCCCGATCGCCCGCAACATCACATCGAAGCGGCGTTGCCGCGCCGCGGCCCGGCCCTGGATCTCGAAGATCGAATGGGACAAGCCTTCGACCTCGGCCTGGATGCGCTCGATGAAATCCGCCAGCCGGTCGACAATCGTTTCCAGCAGGCCGATCAGGATGGCGGCCCCACTCTTGAGCTCAGCCTCGGCCCGGTTGCAGCGCGCCACATAGATGGCGAAGGCCCGCGGCTGCGCATAGCGCACGGTGACGAGCCGCTGGCCGGTAAGAATGAAGGTGACCGGCGTCGTTCGCGCCTCGCCCTCCTCGGGCTGATAGAGCAGCGTCGCCGTCATGAAATAGGCGCCGTCCTCCTGATAGAGCCGGCTCGACGCCTCGATCTCCTGCTGCTCCTCGCGGGTGGGAACGTCGAACTTGAGCGCGCGCTCGACCTTTTCCTCCTCCTCCTGCGTGGGGTTGAGGAGATCGATCCACACGGCAGCCTCGGTGATCCTCGGCTTGCCCTTCTGGCGCTCGAGCGCCCCGGTGCGGTTCTCGTAGATGGTGAGCAACGGACCTCCCCTGCCGAGCCCGGCTGGCCGAGGACCTTTAGCAGCCCTTTCGGCCTGGACCGGACCTTATACCAGTCCCTTGATGTTGCCACTGAGACAATGGCGCTCAGCGAGCGGCTTTGACAGCGATCTGTTAGCTGGCTAGCTTTGGGCATGGGGTGGCTTCGCCGAGACAAGGATTGCATTGCCTTGGTTGTGGTCTGGGCTCTGTTGCTCCAGGCCGCCATTCTGTCCTTCACCTCCGCGGTTCACGCCGCCACGATTGCCTCGGGCGGCAGCGTGGTGTTGTGCACCGCGAGGGGCGCTGCCGTCGGCAGCCAACTTCCGGGACAGAGCCATCGCCAGGCTGACTGCCAGTGCTGCACGACATCGTGCCGCTCGGCCTGCGGCGGATCGACCGCCGGCCTGGTTCCACTTGCACTTCGCGTTCCCCTGCCCGCCTCGGTCGAGGCGCCGGCCGACCCGCCACGCGCCTTAGCGCCGCAGCACAAATCCGCTGACGCCTCTCCGGCGCAGCCGCGGGCTCCCCCTCTCGCCTAGGCACTCCCACGCATCTTCGCGTCGCCGCCGTGCACCCTTCGGGGTGAAGGGCGCGTACGCGCATGCGACGCATCATCAATCGTTCTTTCTCAGCGTGCCGGCCCAACCGCCGGCACCGAATGGGGGGTTTGAGTCATGTCACTGTTGCAAATATCTAGCGCCGCATGTTCGGCGCGCATTCTTAGCCTTGGCGTCGCCCTCGCAGGCTTCGCATGTAGCGCGAAAGCCGATCCCGGTTCGGTTCCGTTGGCCGACCAGCACGCGCCGGCCGGCGTGCTCTTCGACCACATGCATAAAGCCGGCGAGATCATGCTCGGCTTCCGCTATGCCGGCAGTTTCGCCGGCGGCGAGATGCTGCACGGTGAAAATTCCGCCAGGGATCAAGACGTCATCGACAACGGTTGCTCGCCGCATGCCTGCGCCATGAAGCCGACCAACATGACTATGAACATGTACATGCTCGATCTCATGTACGCGCCCACCGATTGGCTTACTCTCATGGTGATGCCGATGTGGATGAGCCATGAGATGACCATGGGCCCGCTCAAAGGAGTCATGCCTGAAGGTCATGACGACCACGGCGGCATGGATATGGGCGGGCACGGCGAGCATATGGGATCGCATTCGCACGGTACCGAAGCGTGGGGCGATACCATCTTCGGCCCGGAGATTCGCCTGGCCGAGGGTCCGGGCTATCATCTCCACATCAGCCCCATGATCAGCGCGCCGACCGGCCGCGTCGACTTCAAGACCAACGACGTGTTCACCCATTACGGCATGCAACTCGGGTCCGGCACCTGGGACTTCGTGCCGAGCATCACCTATACCGGCCGCGCCGATCGCCTGACCTGGGGGGCGCAGCTCCTCGGCATCGTGCGCCTCGAGGACGAGAACGAGTTCGGCTATCGGCTTGGCGACGTGTTCCAGGGCACCTTCTGGGGCAGCTACCGCTTCGCCAACTGGATCTCGGCCTCGCTGCGCGGCCTCTACACCGAGCAGGGCGTGATCGAAGGCCACTATAACGGGGCGCACAGTCATTCGAGCCCGCCCGATCTCCAATTCAACTATGGCGGCCGGTTCTGGGATATCGGCTTCGGCGTCAACACCGTCGTGCCGGGCGGTCCGCTCAAAGGATTGCGGCTCAGCGCCGAATGGCTCCAACCCGTCATGGACGATCCCAACGGCTATCAGCTCGAGCGTGAGGGAACGCTCTGGGCCAACGCGACCATGTCGTTCTAATCGAGCATGAAGATAGGCATTCGCAGGCCTTCGCCTGCGGATGCCGTTCGGTTCAGTTCTTCTGCACGATGCAGGCGCCGCCGTCGGAGCGCAGGCGGTCGCAAAGTTTGGCGGCGTCGGCGCGGCTGTCGGCGCCGATCTGGACCATATAGAGCGAGCGGCGCCCCCGGCTCAAATTGCGGTCGGGCTGCACGAAGGGTTCGCGATCGCCGAGCAGCCCCTCATGCCGGCGCTTCAGCCGAGCGAACTGGGCGAGCGCCTTAGACTTGGAGAACGAGGTCGAGACATGGACGCCCCACGGGCGCCACGCCCCGCTCGCCGTGAGCGGCTCGGACTCGTACACGGCGCGCACCACCAGCGGGGCGAGCTTGCGGCAGGAATCCTGGACCTCAACGCCGGCGGTTTTGAGCGCCTCGGGCAGCTCGGTCTCGGTCAGCTTCCACTCCTCGGCGGCGCGGCCGGTGACGAACTGGACGTAGTTCTGCGTCTCCCCCGGTAGCCTGCTCGAGCCTGACAGCCACGCGCGCACGCGCTCGGCCCCGGCATTATAGGCGGCCGCCGCCAGACCGAAATTGCCGAACTCGCGGCGGAGATCGGCAAGCAGGCTTGCCGAGTGAACGATCGCCGATTTCGGCTCGAACGGATCGTCGAGCCCGCGCTCTTCCGCGGTGCCCGGCATGAACTGGGCAATGCCTTGCGCGCCTTTCGGGCTTACCGCTTGCGGGTTGAAGCGGCTCTCCTTCCAGATCAGGCGCACGAACGGCATCGGCGGAAGTCCCCGCGCCTCGGCCTGCTCCTGCATGATCGGGCAAACGATATCGACGAACGGCTTAGGCCCGGCCAAAGCGAGGCCCGCTTCCTTCACGCCGGCTTCGACGCGAGGAGTGGCGCCGCCCGCATGGGCCGGCGACGCCGGAAGGAGAAGCACCGCCGCGAGGAACGCTATGGGCAACGGCCGCATCATGCCGCCAGTGTCAGGCATCTTCGCGCAGAGGTCCATCCAGCCGGAGGCTGGACCTAGTTCTTCTGCACGATGCAGGCGCCGCCGGCCGCCTGGAGCTTGGCGCACAGATTATCGGCGTCGTCGCGGCTGTCCATGCCGATGCGGACCGAATATTGCAGGTCTGTGCCCATATGGAGATCGCAGCTCTCCACCACCATCGGATCGTAGCTCCCGAGCAGATCGGCGTAGGTTTGCTTGGCCTGGGCGAATTGATCGAGCGCCTCTTGCTTGGAGAACGACGTGGCGATCTCGACCCCCCAGGCATAGGCCGCCTGAACCGGCGAGTCGCCGCTCGCTCCGCCTTGCGGCTGGGAGCAAGGCGCAAGCGGCCCCTCCTCCACCGTCGGCCCCGCCAACGCGGGTCCTGCAGTGAGTAGCGCGAGCAAGCTGATGGTCAGAAGCGGTGCGTATCTCATCGGCAGCAGCATGGGGCGAGTCGAGCCCTGGATAAAGGCCCAGTCCAGCACAGGCTGAAGCCATCGCTAACGGCGGGAGCCGTCAATGGAACTTCAAATTGACCTGCACCTGGGGATACGCGTTGAACCCGTTCCAATCGAGATCGGACTGGGTCGAGAGCTGCTGCGTGAACCTCATGCCGGCGCCGAGCGAAAGCTTTGCGTTCGGGGTCCAATTGAAGCTGCCGCTGCCGACAAAGACCAAATCCTGCCGTCCGCCCGGATAGTCCGAGAAAAACACACCCTGCAAACTGCCGGTCGCCGACAGCGACAAATTCTTGACCGGCGGACGCCAGCCGAGTGTCACCGCCATCACGGCTGCGGTGCTGATCTGGCTCCGAATATTGGCGAGCGTCTCGGATAGCGAGAGCGAGACGTCGGCATAATAGCAATAGGCCTCGTTGCCCTTGTCGCCGCAAAGTTTGTTGCCGAGTCCGATATTCGAGCGCGACCAGCCGATCGACGGCGCGCCGATCGTGATCTGCTCAGGACCGAAGCCCGGTTCGTACACCGATGTGCCGTCGATGCCGAGCGAGAGCAGGTCCGTCGTCGCCGTGCCGCCGGTGTTGTAGCCGGGCGCGGTCTGGCGTCTGCCGAGCAGCCTTGTATAGGTGACGCTGGCGTTCAACGCATCGAACGAGCTCGACGGCAGCGCGACATAGCGCACCGCCGAGGGACCGAGCAGAAACGACACGGTATCTTCCGCGCGGCCGGCCGGCACCAGGATCAAGAGATTGCCGTTCGTGCTGCCGATGGAATCGGGGATGATGCCGACATCGGCCTGGTTGGCGTTGGTGGCGTAGTTATAGGTCGACCCGGCGATGCCTCTCACCACGGTTTTGCGCGGCAGCGTCTTCTCCACGGTCTTGGTGACAATGCGCGTCCGCTTCTTTTGCACCTTGACCAGCCGATAGGTGGGCACGTTGCGCAGGTTGAGATAGGCCTTGCGCGCGGTGGTCGACCTAAGCCCGAGCGGCACCACCACCCCCATTTCCCTCGCCGCCGCTTCGCGCTCGGGCAGCGTCAGCTCTTTCTTCTCCTCGACCGTGACCGAGTATTCCTCCTTGTGCTCCTCCTTCACTTTCTCGGTTTTGGTGGGGAGCACCGTTTCCGGGCTGGGGGGAATGAAAGTCTCGATCCGGCTCACTATATTGGCATCGATACCTTGGGCCTTGGCCTCGCTCCCGACAAAAAGGGCAGCTGCCATGACCCAGGCAAGAACAGACCGTCGTAACCACGCTCGATACATGCGCTCATCGCACGAAGACGGCGTAAAAAACTACCGGAGAGTATAGTGCAAAAGTCCCCGCGACACGCGAAATTAAACGCTCAAGCGTTTGTCTTTGCTGCCACAATTCTGGCGTTCGGCACGGTTGCTGTTCTGCCTCCGGCCGGCGCCCGTAATCTTGCCAGTGATCCGAATCTGGCCCAGCGGGTGCAGCAATTCACCTACAAGCCCGCTCCCGGCGATCTGCTGCTCAAGCCCAAAGCCAGGCACAAGAAGCCGGCCAAGGACGCCGACAAGTAACCCTTAGTCCGGAAAAGCGCGCAGCGCCGTCTCGGCGACGCGTTCGAGGTCCTTGCGGCTCGCCCCGCTTGCGGCCTGTACCGACATGCCTTCCATGACGGTTGAGAGGTAGCGTGCGAGCCCGGCGGGGTCGGCGTCGGCGGGAAGGTCACCCTCCTTTTTTGCGCGGGCAAACCTTTCGCGGATTTGCGTCTGGCTGGCGGCTCGGCGGGTCTCGAGTTCCTTGCGGACGCACTCGGCGTCGGTACCGCAGGCAAGCGCACCTTGCACCGCAAAGCACCCTTTGGGATGACACGGATCGCCCAGGAACTTGGCGCTGCCCTTCAGCAGCTTCTCCGCCACCGCCCGCGCCGTCGGCGCGTTGAGCGCCTCATTCCGCGCCGCTGCCTGCAAAGCCCAATAACGGTCGATCGCCTTGCGAAACAGTCCCTCTTTGTTGCCGAACGCGGCATAGAGGCTCGGCGGGTTGATGCCCATCGCCGCCGTCAGGTCGCACAGAGTCGCGCCCTCGTAGCCCTTGCGCCAGAACACGTCCAGCGCCCGGTCCAGCGCTCGATCGATGTCGAATGCGCGGGGGCGGCCGATTGTCACAACCTCTGTCTCCTGCCATCGTTTCGATCTCTAACATTCTCCC
This sequence comes from uncultured Alphaproteobacteria bacterium, assembly GCA_963812105.1. GTDB lineage: Bacteria > Pseudomonadota > Alphaproteobacteria > Rhizobiales > Methyloligellaceae > Methyloceanibacter. The sequence continues at coordinate 467,077 of CAWEUF010000006.1, read as the reverse complement.
AATCTGTATCGCTTGTTATATAATGCTCTTGACAGGCCGGGTCCAGCGCCACATATGTAGCGCTCGCTAAATAATTCTCACGGATGGAGAGAGACCCATGTCAAAGACCCTCGCAGGAAAAGTTGCCCTCGTTACCGGCGGCTCGCGCGGCATCGGCGCCGCGATCGCCAAGGCTTTAGCTGATGACGGCGCCGACGTCGCCATCAGCTACTCGGCCTCGCCCGACAAGGCCAAGGACGTGGTCAACGATCTATTGGCTAAGGGCGTCCGCGCCCATGCCTTCAAGGCCGACCAGGCCAACGCCAAAGAGGTGGAAGGTTTGGTCAAGTCCGTGGTCGAGCGCTTCGGAAAGATCGACATTCTCGTCAACAATGCCGGCGTCTTCGCCAGCGTCCAGGTGAACGACCGCGCCAACAATCTCGCCGAGCTCGATCGTCTCTTTGCCGTAAATGTCGGCGGCGTTGCCACAGCCGTGCGCAGCGCGGCGCCCTTGATGCATGAGGGCGGCCGCATCATTTCGATCGGTTCGGTGGCCGGCGATTCTTCGCCTTACCCGGGCTTTGCCGACTACTCCGCGACCAAGGGCGCCGTCGCCGCCTACACCCGCGGCTGGGCGCGCGATTTGGGACCGCGCGGCATTACCGTCAACAACGTGGCGCCGGGTCCCATCGCCACTGACATGGCTCCCGCCGAAGGTGACGTGCATGACGCCCTGATCGCGGGGACGGCTCTGGGCCGTTACGGCAAGCCGGAAGAGGTCGCGGCGCTGGTTGCCTTTCTGGCCGGACCTGCGGCCAGCTACATCACCGGAGCAACCTTGACGGTGGACGGCGGCTTCAACGCCTAGGCACAGCAATCAACGTTGGTGAGTTAGGAGGATTGCGATGATTGAACTGAGACCCTTCGACGCCCTCGGCGGCGCGGACCATGGTTGGCTGAAGGCCAAGCATCACTTCTCCTTCGCCCGCTATCATGATCCCGACCGCCTCGGGCACGGCAGCTTGCGGGTGTGGAACGACGATGAGATCGCGCCCAACACCGGCTTTCCGCCGCATCCTCACGCCGAGATGGAGATCATCACCTATGTCCGCCAGGGCGCGATTACCCATGAAGACAGTCTGGGTCATCAGGGCCGTACCGAAGCGGGCGACGTGCAGGTGATGAGCGCCGGCAGCGGCATCCGTCACGCCGAGTACAATCGCGAGCCCGTGCCGACCAAGATCTTTCAGATCTGGATCGAGCCGAGCGTCGGCGGCGGCGAACCGTCCTGGGGCGCCAAGCCGTTCCCCAAGTCGGACCGCTCGGGGCGTTTTGTGCCCTTGGCGAGCGGCTTTGCCGGCGACGCCGACGCGTTGCCGATCAGGGCCGAGGCCCGCGTGCTGGGCGCTACCCTGAAGGCCGGTGAGACGGTCAAATACGAGCTGGGCCCGAGCCGGCACGGTTATCTCGTGCCGGCCAAAGGCAGCGTCGAGGTCAACGGTGTCCGCATCGGCACCCGCGACGGCGCCGCCATCACCGACGAGGCCCTGCTCGCGGTCAAGGCCCTCGAGGACACCGAGATCGTCCTCGTGGACGCGGCGTAGGACCGAAGCGAGGCTCCCCTCCTCCTCGCTTCGCGCGGGCAACGGCGAGCAGCCGTTGCCCGCCCTACGTCCACGGCGCGGCGCTGATGCCGAGTTCGTCGAGCAGCTCGAACCAGAGGGCGAAATAGGCGAACGCACGCCAGACCGGCGAGCACGGCCGCAAGCACCAGGTAGCGGCTTTCCTTGGCGAGGACGAACGCCGGCAGGCTCAGCGGCAGGAAGATGAACATGAACGCCGCGCCGACGCCCACCATCTCCATGCCGTCGCCCTTGGGATTGGCATGGTTGAACAGAAACACGGTGAGGAACACCAGGAACAAACTCTGGGCGGCAACGGTCAACAAGATGCTGGTGCGAAGCCGCCGGTCGCCGGGGCCGGCCGAATAGCCCTTTTGCCGCGCCGCGATGGTCGGGCGCACTCATTTCACCAGATCGCCGAACAGGCTGTAGGTGCCTTTCGGCCCCTCGGTCACCAAGCGTCCAATGCGTGAAATCCTCGGCGCTGGTGCAGGAATTGCCGCGCCCTTGCAGGATGAGCGTCAGAACCTGGTTGGCGCTGTTAGTCCCGCTGAACGCACCGGTCCCCGCGACCTCCCCGGTCAACTTCCATTCCTTATAGAGCACCGGGCCCATTGCCCTGGTCGGGGCTGTCGCGCGGGTCGACCTCGAAGATCGAGATTTTTTGCGGCAGCCTGAGCGACAGCGTTCCCGGACCGGCCGCCGGGATTGCTCGAGGGTAAAACTGAGTCGGTCTTGGCCCACGTCGGCATGAGTCTTGTCCCAGTGCACGCTGAGCATCGTAGCGCTCCGCGGGGTCTTGGATCCCCTTGATCGCTTCGACACCCGCCTCGCCGACATAAAGCCGGGCCTCCTTGCCGAACCGCAGGCTCTCGATCTCTTCGAGGCGCCCGGAGTCGAGCTCCTCCACCTCCACGTAGCGCTGACCCGCATTGGTGCAGCAGGCGCAGGCCAAGCGCATCGCCCGGCAGTGCCGAGCAGCAGTGCGGCCCCGCCACAGCAAGCCGCGCGCGTCTCACTCTTCGTCGTCCTCGACTGCGGTCTCCGGCCGGTCGCTGCCGGGGTCGAGCTCCTCATGCCATACGCCGTCGGCGGTCTCATATTCGATGCCGACCGTCTCGCCCGGCACCCTCTGCTCGGCGGCGGCGGTCTTGGCGGCGGCAAGTGCGGCCTCGTGGGTCGGAAAGCTCTCCGAAAACGTGCCGCGCGCTTTATAAGCCCAGCCGTCGTCGTGCTTGACGATCCTGTAGACGATCTTCGCCATCGGCCTGTCCTCACTTTCGTTCCCCCGAGCCTCGCACAACCGGCCGTTGCCGCCAAGGTTCCCGGCATGCGCCTCTTTCGGGTTTTTGCGCAAAAGTGTAGCGTCGTCTGCACTGCCAGCCGGACCCCCAAAATTCCGGTAAGGCCATCGCGACGCCATTCGCGTCGTCGTTGCGGGAAACCACAGTCGATGGCCCATGATGTTTTCATCAGCTACTCCTCAAAGGACAAGCTCATTGCCGACGCCGCCTGCGCAATTCTCGAATCGAAGGGAATTCGCTGCTGGATCGCGCCCCGCGATATCCTGCCCGGCGCGGATTGGGGCGAATCGATCGTCGATGCTCTGAGTCACGCGCGCGTGTTCGTGCTGGTGTTTTCGTCCCATGCCAACGCCTCGCAACAAATCCGGCGCGAGGTCGAACGCGCCGTCAATCGCGGGCTGGCCGTCATTCCCCTCCGCATCGAGGACGTGCCCCCCACCAAGTCGCTCGAATATTTCATCAGTACGCCGCACTGGCTCGACGCCTTCAGTCCCCCGCTCGAGCGGCACCTGAACTATCTCGCCGACATCATCCGCCACATTCTCGAGGGCGAAGAGCGGCCACCGCACCCAGGCCCCGCGCTCAAACGCGCCGGCAGCAATCGGCGTCCGCTACTGATCGGCGCGCTTGCGTTGATCCTGGCCGGCGCCGCGCTGGCGGGAGCTTGGCGATATATCGCACCCCCGCCCATCACGACGCCGGGGCCTGCGCCGGCCACGGGCGAGATCCCTCTCGCATTCGGTACGGTGGACACGGCGAGCGCGCCGCAATTCATGGTAGCCGCCGATCCCTTTCTCCACGACGCCCCCATCCCGATCTCGGTTTCCGAGAAGGAGCCGCCGCAGTCGCGCGTCGTGTTCGTGAACAATCTCGGTCTCTACGAGGGCAGAGCCGTCGCGCCGACCGTCAGCCAAAATTTTCTGACCCAGATGAACACCGGCAATGTGCCCGCTTCTTTCACGCTCAGTTTTGCCAAACCAATGAGAAGCGTGACGTTCACCGTGCCTAAGGTCTATCCCGCGACGGAAAGCGGCATCACTTTTCCGGAATGGCGTGCCGTCGCGCTGAGCTCGAGCGGGCAAGAATTAAGTTCCGCCGGTGAAGGACTCACGCGGCGGTTTGCCGACGTTCCGGCGCAAACGTATTCGCTTCGCGCACCGGCCTTCGATGGCATTGCCTCGGTGCAATTCTCGTCCGACCCCCGGCTCGATGGCGTACCGTTCGCGGCGTTTAGCGCGCTGCTGGTCGAGCAAATGACCTTCGTTCCGTTTGAGTGACCCGAACATCTTGCCGGCTAGCGACGCCGACGGACACGAGCGGAGTGCTCAAACGACATTCAGCGCCATAGCCTTCGGTGAACGCCGCGGCCGCATAGGCATTCGATGCATAGCCGAAGCCTTTGTCACCCCACTGCGTGGTTCCCCAGCTATTGCGCACGATGAACTGATTGGGATCGTAGCCGACCAGGGCGACCGCATGTCCGCCCTGCATGGACATCGCATCGTAGGCATCGAGCCTGCCGCCCGTGTTCTTCGCGTTCATCCAGGTGTTGTCGCAGTCCAGCCGGGTGAGGATCGGCCCTTTGGTCGCCAACCCAACGTCTCCATTCGGTCAGGTTGACGGCCGAGATTGATATAACTCGCGATCTTCAGCTGGGCCGCGGCGGCATAAAAGTTCTCAGCCTTGTCGGGATACAATTTGCCGGTCGCGAACGGCAATATCCGTATCCTTACGCAGCATAGCTTCGCGAATGTCGAGCGCCGCCTTGAAACTTGACACGGCTTGATGAAGGTCGTCGGCCTGGTGTCTGAACTCGTCCGTCTCCATGGCCGCCATCCAGATGAAGCGCGGCGACAGCAACTGTTTGATGGTCAGGCGTCCGGCCTTGGCGAAATGCCAGCGCAGCACCGAGTTCAGGCCGTCGCCCAACCGACGCAGGACCCGGTCGTCCCCTGATCGTTGTTCGCCCACCATTTCTCGCGCATCCTTGGCCGCGAATGCGGCGCCGCCGCCTAGAGAATTCCGGCGGCAAGGCAGCGCTGTCGATACGCCAGTCACTCCGCGGTATCGCGCGAGAGGAATGCAATTGAGCACTCGGATGCCGGCCGTCGTGACCACCTTGGTCTCGGGCGCGTTTCCTGGGCCGTGGCGGTGGACACGACCCGACGCGCGCGACTCGCTTCGTTGCTTTGCGTGCGCATGGATTTTCCGCCGGCGGACGACCCGCCCGTTTCTAGGGGAAACCAAAAGATTATTGCAACTATCGCGTGTATCCTCCAACTGGCAGCGGTATTCCTGGGCTAAAGCGAGATCAGCACCACGCCGACCACCGCGGCCACCAGGCCCACCGCCTTGGTCCAGGACATCGGCTCACCCAGCACCAGCACGCCGAGCAGCGCGCCGCCGACGATGAACATGCCGTAGATCGGCACCACCACGTTGGACGGCCCGAGCGACAGTGCGTGGAACAGCGAGCTCACCGCCACGGTCAGCGCGATGCCGCCGGCGATGGCCCACAGCAGCGGTGGCCGCTCGATCTCGAGCAGCAGCGGCTTGAGCTCGCCGCGCAACGCCACCACCAGAATGGCGAAGATCGCGACGATGGTGGTCGACACCGCCAGCACCATATAGGTGGTCGCGCTGCCGCTCCGCTCGGCGAGCTTCACGAACAGGGTCATGAGCGAATAGCCGGCCATGCCGAGCAACGCCCACAGCACATAGGATTGAATCATGGCGCCCTCCCTGCCCGCAGAAGAGCCGATGGTCGACGATTCGCGCGGGCCTGGCCAGCCTGCGAGCAGTTGCGGCGGCGGCGAGCGCTTGATCGGTGTGCTGCCCCCCGGCATCATCGTCAGCGGAGGGAGACCAACCGCCATGGAGCAGAGGCCCTGCTGGCAAGGCACCCCGGGAGCCGCCCCGCAGGCTGCGGCCCGATGCCTGAGCGCCGCGGTGGCCGCGATCATCGCCTTCGCCCTTGCCGCTGCCTTCGCCGCCGTCTTGCTCCAGACCGTTGATTTTCCGCTTGGCACGCACGCCGACGAGACAAGCAAGGTGATTGCGGTCCTCAAGCACAAGAACAACTACAATCATCCGCTCCTGATGCTGCACCTCGCGCGCGGCGCAAACGCCGCCGCGGGCCTCAGCGACCCGCAAGCCGTGGCACAGCTCGGCCGCGCCCTCGCTACTCTCGCCGGCGCGCTGGCCGTTTTTGCCACCTATCTCCTGGCGCGCTTAGCTCTGCCGGCGCCGGCGGCTCTGGCCGCGGCAGCCGCCACCGCGGTGACGCCTCTCGTGGCGATGCACGCCCGTCATTTCAAGGAGGATATTTTCATCCTTCCCTTGATCCTGCTCGGGCTGCTCGCTCTCATCGCCACGCTCGGAGCACCGACGCGCCGGCGCGCGCTGCTGCTTGGGATCGCCGCCGGCCTTGCCGCCTCCGCTAAATATGTCGCGATCATGCTCGGCCCCTTCGCCGTCCTAGTTCTGTTTATCGGGCTCGCCCCCCAGGTAGAACGGCGCGAGCGGCTGCGGCTCTGCCTCATCGTGATCGTTGCCGCCACCGCCACCTTCGCGCTGGTGCAAAGTCCGGCGCTCTGGGATTTCGGCCGCTATGGACCGACGGTCTTGGCCGGCATGAACCAGGCCGAGGAGGGCGCGCGCGTTCGCGTACCGCTCGCGCTGAGCCACGGCGTCTTCAACTTGCGCGAAAGTCTTTTGCCCGGGCTCGGCTCTCCGCTGCTCATCCTCGGGCTGTTAGGGTTTGCGGCGCCTCTTCTCGCGCCGCGCGATCGGCGCAAGCCGCTGCTTGTCATTGCCGCCTTTACCCTGCTGTGGCTCGCCGCGCACGAGCTGTCCCCACTCAAGCCCTACAATTTCGAGCGCTATATGGTGCCCGTGGCTCCGCTCTTCGTCATTCTTGGGGCGGCTTTCGTCTATGAGCTCGCGGAGCGCCTCCTGCCGCAATGAGCGGCGCCGTCGCCGCCGTCACGATTGTCGTCGCGGCCCTCCCCGCGCTCTACGTCTCCTATCGCATCGCCGGTTCGCCGGAAGAGGATTTGCGCGCGATGGTTCCACAAGTGGTGCTCGAGGACACGCCTGACGCGGCCTTCGATCGTTACACGCAGTTCAACCATAGGCGCGGCCAGATCGCGATGCATGGGATGCCGGAGCCTGCCCGCAGCACGATCCTGGTAACATCGAACTTTGTCTATGACCGTTACCGCGTGCTCGGCACGGCCGATCTGCAAACCGACGAGATCAGAGGCAGGGCCGCCCGCTATGCCGATCTGTTCAGGCGCCCCTACCTCGAAATTTCCAACGGCCGGCCGTCCTTTGCCTTCTTCAATCCGGTGCTGAGGATCGTCGCACTGGATGGCGATGCGGCGCATTTGACATCGATCGCTGCGGCGTTGCGGCGCAAATATCCGCAGGTGAGCGTTACCCTGGTCAAAGCCGGCGCGAGCGACTAGGCGCGCGTCGGCCGGTGCCTCGTAAGCGAGTTTTAGAGCGCGGGGATGGGCGTCGATAGCTCGCCGCAATCGTAGGTGACATTTCGGGAAACCGGCCAAGTCTGTAGGCTCTCACGAAATGGGAGCCGGAGACAGCTATCGCCTCACCGACTGAACGATGGAGGGAAAGCATGCAAGTTCGAGCGATGTTCAGAGGCGTTGTCATTGCGCTCATCGCCTTATTGGCGGTCGGGGTTCAACATGCGCGCGCAGACAGCGGCAGGATCGTTCTGACGGTCTACAAAGCCGGCTGGATTATCGGCGGATCGGGGGGCCACGGCACCCTCACCTTCCGCGGCAGAACTTATTCGCTCTCGGTCGGCGGCATTGACTATGGTCTCGTGTTCGGCGGATCGAAGACCGTGCTGCGCGGCCGGGTGAAGAATATCAGCCGCGCCTCCGACGTGGCCGGCGTATATGGCGCGGCGGGCGCGGGGCTGGCCCTCGGCAGCGGCGCACGCGCCATCGTGCTCGCCAATCAAAAAGGCGCTGTGCTGGAACTCGAGGGCCGACAAGTCGGGCTGATGGCGAACGCCGACCTCAGCGGCCTCGCCATCACGATGGACTAGCTTGGGCGCTCTTTCGACGGCGCGGCTCAGCCGCGCGGCGGGCGGCGGCGCTCGCTGAACCAGGCGCGGTATTCGGCCATCTTCTTCCGCTGCGCATCCGATGCGCGCCGCTTGCAGGTCGAGGCCTCTTCGCTCTCCTGCGGCGCCCCCCAGCGTGCCTCGGCGCAATCGTTGATGTTATACGCCATCTCCAAATCGGCTAGGCGATCGAGCACGTCCTTGAGCGTCAAGGTCCACTGCGAGTTGTCGGTGCGCGTATAGGAGAATTTGCGCGCCGCAAGCTCCGCCGCCAGGATGGCCTCCAGCTCCGCCTTGACCTCTTCGGCACTCTTCCCCTGGGGCATGGCGTAACGCTCCGGCCGCCGCGCCACCCGGTCCGGGAACCCGCGCACCACGTCGATGGCGATCAACAAGCGCAGGTCGCGTGACGGCGTGGCGAAGTCTTCCCATGCCCCGGTGGTCTCGAAGATCGAGGCGCCGTCCGGCATGTCCACGTTCTTGCCGCCGCCGGCAAGATATTGACGGCCATTGTCGACCGACTTCACCCGCGTCTTGACCTGTTCCTCGAGCGCGGTGATCGCCTCCTTCAGCGCGCGCATCGGGTCCAGCGGCGCCGGCGACATGACGTCGTCCATGCGATCGTAGAACTCCTCGACTTGAAGCGTCGACTGCTCAGGCGAGTAATCGCCGTAATCGGCGTTGTTGGCGATTTCGTCGTTGCTCAGCCGCCGCAATTTCCCGTTCTTTTCGCGCACGATCGGGCGAAAGCGCTTGAAGCCCGGGCTGCCCAGCGCAGGATCCTGAGCGAACAAAAAGTTGCCGCGCCAAAACCGCTTGCGCGCGACCGTCCCGTCCGGCTGCCCATCGACAGCCAGGAACAGGCCGGCACCCTCGCCGGTCTGCGGCAGGCGCTTGACCAAGATGAGAACGTGGCCGTAGGGATCGGCGTAGATCGTGCCGGGACGCAAGCTGTCCTCCGACAGCGGCACCAGATAGTAATCGGTGTTGCTATCCTCCGCCGCCGTTCGGCCATTGCCGGAATGCACGGCATCGGCGATGGTCGAACTCAGATAATATTGGAAGCCCGGCACGAGTCCCTTCGGCCGGCGGGGAACGGCGACGCTGCGTCGCACCACCTGAGGCGCGGCGACGGGCCCGGAGAACATGCCGAAGAAGCCGGTGCGCTCGACCTGCCGTCGGCTCGTGACAGTCTGAGTCACGGTCGCCGCCGGTTCTTCGTTGACAACGTTCCACCACTGCACGCATTTCGGCGGCACGCCGCCGTCGCCGCGCGTGCATTTCGAGTAGCCGAATGGCAGCCCCATCTTGAAGGCGAAATAGGCGCGCAGGAAATAGGGGACGTCGGCGCAGTCGGGTTGAACGATCGCCCCCTTCTCGTCCTCGCGCAGACCGAGATGGTTGAACAGGATGTTGCGCGACGGATCGTGCAACACTTGATGCATCGCCTTCCATGACAGCTCTTGGTCGAGCGGCGCATCGAACAACTTCTCGATCCATGCCGCGTAGAGATTCTCGTTCGCGCGGGTCCAGCCATCGCGCAGCGGCCAGACGCTCTTGGCGGCACGCGGCGCCGCCGGCTGCTTGCGCTGCACGACGATGTCGCGGGTCACCTCCCTGCATTCAGGCGCGGCGTTCGCGCGCGTGAGCTTGGCCTGCCACGTACCGGCGCCCGGCGCGGCAATTTCGGCAAACCAGAAATAAGGCGGGCCGCCAAGGCGCTGGTTCGATTTGGCCGCGACCTCTCCGTCCGGCGTAATCAGGATCAGTTCGCCGTCCGCCGGCTTCTCCACCCCCAAGACGACCCGCAACGGCGCACCGCTCCAGGGCGCGATCGGCGAGAAGAGGACCGCAAGCTCGTCTTGGCAGGTGGCCGGCGGATCTTCGGCTCTTGCCACCGAATTTGGCGAGAGGATGCAGGCGCCTACGGCCAGGAGCGCTGGCAGCGCCGCAGCAGCTTTAGACAGGCGTACAGGCGGCATGGGATCCCCGTCCGGCTCCCTCGGCCTCAGTCCAAACTACCCCGAAAGCGCCGGCCAAAAAACCTCAAATGCGCCCGCCCGAGCGCCCAAAACCGGGCTCAATCTCGTGGTTTGCCGGTTCCGGTCCTTAGCCTGTAAGTTAACCGCGCCCGGAGTCGCCATGTGGTCCCGCCTGCTTGCCCTCGTCCTGCTTCTGCTGCCCGCCCAGGCGCTCGCCGGCGCCAAGGAGAAGGTTGCGGCGCTCGCTCCATCGGGGCTGGTGCTCGTGATGGACGACAAGGGCAACGAGCTGGTCGTCCAGAACGCCGACAAGCCCTTCGTCCCGGCCTCCGTCGCCAAGATCGTGACCGCTTGGCTGGCCATGGAGGTCCTGGGCGCCGACTACCGCTTCGAGACAAGCTTCTACCTGGACGACAAGCGGGTGCTCTACGTGCGCGGGGGCGGCGATCCCTTTTTAATCTCCGAGGAGCTGGCGCCGCTCGCGACCGAGCTGGTCGCCGCAATCGGTAAGGAGCCGATCACCGGCATCGTGCTCGATGCGAGCTACTATCCCTCCGACCTCCGCATCCCGGGCATCGAGAACACCGCCGAGGCCTATGACGCGCTGAACTCGGCGCTCGCGGTGAACTTCAACACGATCAGCGCCGTGCGCAAGGGCAAGACGGTCCGCTCCGCCGAGGAGCAGACGCCGATCACGCCGCTCGCGATCAGCGAGTTCCAGGCGCGGGGCCCGAATGGCCGCGGCCGCATCAGCCTGAGCAAGGACCCGGCGGTGAGCCTGAAATATGCCGGCGAGCTGATCGCCGCGTTCATCGAGCGGGCCGGCGGCACCGTCAAGGGCAAGATCTCGACCGGAACCGTGCCCGAGGACCTGAAGCCGGTCTATGTTCATCGCCAGTCCCGCACGCTGTCGCAGATCCTCGCCCAGCTGCTCATCGGCTCGAACAACTACATCGCCAACCAGGTGTTCCTGGAGATCGGCGGGACCCTGGGCGGAGCCGTCAGCCTCGAGAAATCGCTCAAGGTCGCCAACGATATGCTTGCCGCCAACGGGCTCGCCGATGCCATCCATCTCGAGGAAGGCTCCGGCATCAGCCGCGGCAATCGCTTCACGGCGCGCGGCCTCGCCAAGGTGCTCGACCTGTTCGAGCCCCATGCCAAGCTGCTCCGCAGCGGCGACGGCACCTTTTTCAAGACCGGCACCTTTTCCGGCGTCCGCACGCTGGCGGGCTATGCCGACACCAAAGGCCATGGGCGGGTGCGCTTCGTGATCGCCCTGGGGGGCGGCGGCGCGCTGCGCTTCCAGCTGCTCAAGGCGATCCAGGCGGGACTTTAGCCGGAATCCGGCGAGCTCTGGCCTTCCGCCACCATCCCCGGCCATCCACGACTTATGTCGCGCTTTGGGCTAATGTCGGGACATGACCATGCCGTCACGCGGCCTCCGCCCTCTCGCGCTCGCCTTTCTCACCGTCCTGGCAGCGCCGGCGCAGGCGGCGGAAGGAACTCCGACGCCCTGCACCGATGACGCGATGATCGTGTTCGATGCGTCGGGATCGATGGCCGGCAATACGGTCCAGGGCCTGTTCAGCGCCGTGACCCGCATCGACGAGGTCCGCAAGGCCCTGGCGGAGGTTTTGCCGAACGCCGCCAAGTTTCGCAAAATCGGCCTGATCACCTACGGTCCCGGCCCCTACGCGCAATGCAACGTCGCGCTCGACTTCAGACCGATGCCGAACGCGACCGGGCCGATCATGAGCGTGGTGAACGCGCTCAACCCGGCCGGCAAGACGCCGCTGGTAGAAGCGGTGCAGCGGGCCGCGGAGGTCCTCGCCTACCAGGGCACCATCGTGTTGCTGACCGACGGCGAGGAGACCTGCGGCGGCGCGCCCTGCGAGCTCGGCAAAGCGCTCAAGGCGAACAAACAACTCACCGTCCATGTCGTCGGCTATCAGCTGAAGGCATTCCGGTGGACGGGCGCGCAGAGCTTCCTCGACGCGAAATGCCTCGCCGAGGAAACCCGCGGCCTCTACATCACGGCGGAGAACCGGCAGGACCTGATCGAGGCGTTCGAGAAGACGCTCGGCTGCCCGATGATGTCGGCTCTGCCCGCCGCGTCGCGTTAACCGCGAGCGGTCGGTCGAGCCGCGGATAGCACCATTCATCGCGATTCAAACCACGCGGCTGGCGACGAAAGCGGCGAGCAGCGCGAACATCGCAAGGTCGGACCCCAACGCGACCTGCTCCTTGACGGTCCGATCCTTGCGCACGAGGTGCCCGAGTCCGGCGAGGCCGAAGAACAACCCGCCGACGATCGCCGCGGGCAGTAGAAAATCCGGCACGAACAGGCTCAAGATCCCGAGCGTGCCGATCGCCAGATTGCCGAAGCCGATTTCGCGCACCAGGCCGTGAGCGGCGGGATCGCCGATGCCGAACACATCCTCGGCAGTGAAACTCGGGCGGAACACCTGGTGGAGCCCGGCGAGAAACAGCCTAACCCCCACCCCCCAGAACGTGAACCACTTGCCGACCAGGCCCATCAGCGCGGCCGCGTCGGGCAGCATCGACGTTTGCGCCGCCACCGAGAGCAGCGGCAGCACCAGCATCAGCAGGACGATGGCGGCGAAGGTACATGCTGAATTCCTAGCATAGGAGCCGCTCGGCTGCGCCATGATGCCGGCTGTCAGCCCCTTGTCGGTACGCTGAACGCGAGGCTAAATATTGCCGGTGCATGCCCTCATTTCTGGAGCCTGGGGACGCGCCAGTGCTGAGCCCCTCACCGTAAGGAGAGCCGCCGTGAAGAAGATCGCTTTGCTGCTGCTTGCAGCGGCCTCATTGCTATCGACCAACGTGACAGCGCAGGAGACCAATGCGCCAAAGTCGAAGGTGACGCAAATCTTCGACCGCGAATTGCCCAACGTGCCGGGCAAAAGCATGCGTGCGGTGCTGGTCGAATACGGTCCGGGCGCCTCCTCGCCGTCGCATCGCCACCCGCCCTCGGCCTTCATCTATGCCACCGTGCTGGAAGGCGAGATTCGCAGCCAGGTGAACGACGCGCCCGCGCGCGTCTACCAGGCGGGAGAAAGCTGGACGGAAGTGCCCGGCGACCACCATAAAATAAGCGCCAACGCCAGCTCGACCGAAGTCGGCGCGGCTGCTGGCCATCTTCGTCGTCGATACGGCGGATAAGGACATCGTCATCCCCGACAAATAGCCTTGCCCTTGGCTTGCGTCCGCGAGCGCCTCGATCGATTCGAGCTTCATCGCCTCGCCGCGAAGATCGCGCGAAGACATGTCAAAGAGCGAGCCCCCAATCCTTCGAGACGGGCCTGCGGCCCTCCTCAGGATGAGGGGGATGGCGCGCCGAAAAGCGCAAACCTGTGGTGTCCGCATCCGTTGCCGGATGCGGCGGGCGCCTCTCGGCGCGCCAACGCCCGCGCTCAAGTAGCGAAGCGATAGCGCATAAAAAATGCGAATACACTCCGCCTAGCGAAGGCGCTCATTTGCGGCGTTCTCACTACGGCACCGGGCCTCGCTTTAGTCCGGTCTGTCGCGCATTCACGCGCCGACCGAGCCTTCAGCCAGCTCCTGGCGGGGACTCGTAGTGGTCCCGGGAGGAGCCCCGCTGCCGCCCGAGTGCCTTGTTGCGACAAAACCCGCGGGCGCCGCACCCCGTCCCGCGATCAAGACGCCTCTAGAGCGCGCCCTTAAGTGGACGAGGTGAGCGCATGATAACGCGAGGTTTGCGCAGCGGGACTCTTGTGGGGATAACGCGTCCCATTTTCGTCATCCCGGCGAAAGCCGGGATCCAGGGCAACCGGTTCAGAGCGAGTCACTCTGGATACCGGCTTTCGCCGGTATGACGAGGATAGCCGGGTGCGCGAGTCTCACAGGGAGTTGCCACAGCTTCGGCTCGAAATCGGCGCGCCCGTCGCCCCGCACTATTCGTGCAGCAAGGATTCCCAGTCCGCAGGCACAAGTCCGGCAGGGCCCGGCACCGGTTGATCGTCCGGATGGCATTGCGGCGGGGCGAGGCTCGGGCCGGCGAAGACCTTCTCCGTGCGATAGTCGTAGAACCACCGCTCGCCGGGCTCGAAGCTGGCAATGACCGGATGACCGGTCTCTTTATGGTGCTTGGTCGCGTGCTGGTTCGGCGATGAGTCGCAGCAGCCGATATGACCGCATTGGGCGCAGCGGCGCAGATGAAACCACCAGCCGCCCGCCGCCAGACATTCCGCGCAGCCGGCGCCGCTCGGCGCAGCCTCAGGATCGATGCCGTCTCTCTGGGCTTTCATGGTGCTCCCCCTCCGTCACTTGCCGAACCGGTCCGGGAATAGTTTCGCGGCTCCGTCGATGTCGCCGGTTTGGCGATAGGTCAGCGGCTCGGCGTCGGCGTTCACAAGCTTGCCGTCGATCACCTTTGCCACCACCAGCCTGTGGTCGCCGGACGGGCATTCGTCCAGGACCTCGCAGGCGAACCACGCCAAGCTGTCGCGCAGCACGGGGAGGTCGAGGCGAGCAAAGTTCCACTCCGCCTCGGCGAGACTGTCCTCGCGCGCCGGATCGCCATACCGCGCAGCCAAATCGAGCTGGTCTCGCTTCAGAACATTGACGCTGAAAGCGCCGCTCTCCTTCAGCAGCCGATAGGAGGAATGGTTCGGACTGATGCTCAAGGCGACCAGCAAGGGATCGAACGAGACTTGCATGACCCAGGCGGCGGTGAAGGCATTGCGTTCCTCGCCGTGAGCGACGCCGATGACATAAACGCCTTGCGTCAACGTTCTGAACAGCGCTGCGACAGACATGGAAGCCAGCCTTCAGTTACTTCAGTTCTCCGCTCTTCAAAAACCTCATGCGCGCCTGCCTTGGCTCATCGCTTTTGGCGTGGGGAATCAGGTCAATTGCCGCTCACTATCGCATGATAGCGCAGACAGGCGCGAGGCAACGCGCTAGGGCTGACCCAGGCCCGCCGCGTCGTGGCACATGGCATGTGCCGGCGGATAGGAATGCTCGAGCTCGGACACGGTGAACGGCTGGTTGTCCTCGACGATCTGCTGCATGCATTCGCAATATTTGCGCAGCTTCGCCGGGTCGAGCTGTTCGAGCTTCCGGTCGGCGATGCAGGTGTCGATCCAGGCGAGGTCCGCCGCGCTCAGCTCCGCGGCGGCAACGGGCGCGGCGGCTAGGAGCGCGCCCGCCAGGCCGCACGCCGCAATCCAGAGCCTAGCTCCTGCCGACCTGCCGGCCATGGCGCGCAATTACGGATAGTAGCCGACGCCGCAGATCTGGTCGTCGACCTTGGTGACGAAGGTGATTCTTCTTGACCGGCGTGTCGGAGTTCGGCCGCGGCCACAGATAGGCGACCTCGCTGATTTCTCCGTCCTTGGCGGTGGCCATGATCGCCTCGCCGAAGGCAAAGCCGTTCGCGTCCTTCATCTCCCTGAGCTTCAGGCCCTGATGGGTGGGATGGGCGGTCTCGACGCCGTCCGACGCGTTGACGCAAAACACATAGAGATCGCGGTCCCGGAACCCGCCCTCCGGCGCATTGAACATGGCGAGGGCCGCGGTCTTGTCGGCCTTCACCGCCGCCACGGCCTTTTCCAGCATCGCTCTCGCTTCGTCGGCGGTGCCGAACTCGCCGGCCAGAGCCGGGAGCCAGAGCGCGGCGGCGCAAAGTCCGGCCAGAGCTAAGGTGCGCAACATGTTTCCCCTCACGATCGATCCTCCTCCACATAGACCTCGCCGCCCAGCGCGCGGAATTTCTCGCTCATCTCCGCCATGCCCTGCTTCCTTGCCTGCTCTACCGCTTCGCGCAGCTGTTGCGTGATTTCCAGCCAGTTCCTATTCTGAGTAAGAAGCGCTTTCCGGCGGGGCACGATTATACAGGATCCCCAGCAACAGCGTGCCGGGCTCGGCTGTTGCGTCGGTGCGGCGAACCGCGATCTCGCCGGTCACTTCGCTTGTGTATTCCGCAACGACCTCACCGAATGTATTGCGCTGGGTCGCAATCCTCTGCCCTGGTTCGACCTTGTCGCCCAGCCCGACGAGAAGCTCGACGAACCCGCCCTGGGTCGCAAGAACAATCTGCCCGCTGTTGGCGACGAAAATGTCCGTGTCACGTCCGGTGCGACCGATTGGGCCGGCGATGATCCCATGATGCTTGAGCACGTTCAGGGTGCCCTCCACGAATAATGGGATCATGCCGAGATCCAGAATGCGCGGGGCGCCGATCTCCGGCGTGAACGCCGGGATGCCTGCATCGATGAACGCATTCGCCAACAGGCCGGGATAGCCGGGGTTATCGAAGATCTGATCGATGGGAAACAGCTCGGCCATCTCGCGGACCTCCGGCAGGTCCATTCGGGCGAGATGAAACGCCGACATATCCATGCCGGTCGCCGAAGTATGGAAATCGATTGCATAATCGGCGTTTGGTTTGAGGAGCCGGTTGAACAGAAGCCCGGCGTGTCGAGAGGGCGCACTGGCGCCGTTTTCATTGCCGGGCCACTCGCGATTGATGTCGATGAGGTCGATACCTCTCCCTGAATTGGGCCAGCGTCGCGCCATGCCTTCCATGGCCGGGCGGGATACGTCGAGGACCGCCATTACGACGCCTGACATCTCCGTCGGGTCGAGCCGATCCATGACGGTCTGTATCGTGTGCACCGGGCTGATTTCATCGCCATGCACACCGCTCACCAGCGCGATGCGTTTGCCCGGCTTCGCCCCCTTGGCGACCATCACCGATACATACCAATGCTGGCCCGTAGGCATCTGCACGCCCTGAAAATAAAAGGCGTGCTTCCTGCCGGGGTCTAGATCCTTGATGTCGAGTGCGCTGATGACCTTTTTGCCGCCGATCACGTCCCCGGTGTAAGCGGTTCCCGTGGACTGCGGCGAAGCTGTTTTGTCCTGCGCATCCGTAGCTCCTGCCGTTGCCGCGAAGGCTGCCGTGGCGCCAACCGTGGCGAGGGATGCGATCACGAAATCACGGCGATCGAGGCTACCGGGGGCTCTATCCTTCATGGCGGTGGGATCCTTTGTGATGCTTAGCGCCCCGATGACGACAATCTCGCGCGCTCAAATCCTCTCTGGAAGCCAAGGCCGTCGGTGGACACTAACACGTCAAAAGCAGACCAACTCATTCCTCCTCCACATAGACCTCGCCGCCCAGCGCGCGGAATTTCTCGCTCATCTCGGCCATGCCCTGCTTCCTGGCCTGCTCTACCGCTTCGCTGCTTGAGAGCGTCTCCGTCTCCTTGAGCTTGGCGGCGTAGTCGCGCACCTGCTGGGTGATCTCCATCGAGCAGAATTTCGGCCCGCACATCGAGCAGAAATGGGCGAGCTTGTGCGCCTCCTTGGGCAGCGTCTCGTCGTGATAGGAGCGCGCCGTGTCGGGATCGAGCGACAGGTTGAACTGGTCCTGCCAGCGGAACTCGAAGCGGGCCTGCGACAGCGCGTTGTCGCGCGCGACCGCCGCCGGGTGGCCCTTGGCGAGGTCGGCGGCATGCGCGGCGATCTTGTAGGCGATCACCCCCGCCTTGACGTCGTCGCGGTCGGGCAGGCCGAGATGCTCCTTCGGCGTGACGTAGCAAAGCATGGCGGTGCCGAACCAGCCGATCATCGCCGCGCCGATCGCGCTCGTGATGTGGTCGTAGGCCGGCGCGATGTCGGTGACCAGCGGGCCCAGCGTATAGAACGGCGCCTCGCCGCACAGTTCGAGCTGCTTCTCGACATTGACCTTGATCTTGTGCAGCGGCACATGGCCGGGGCCTTCGATCATCACCTGGCAGCCACGATCCCACGCCACGCGCGTCAGCTCGCCCAGCGTCTCAAGCTCGGCGAATTGCGCGCGTCGTTGGCGTCGGCGATCGAGCCCGGCCGCAAGCCGTCGCCGAGCGAGAACGACACGTCGTAGCGCCGCATGATCTCGCAAATGTCCTCGAAGCGCTCGTAGAGGAAGCTCTCGCGGTGATGCGCCAGGCACCATTTGGCCATGATCGAGCCGCCGCGCGACACGATGCCGGTGACGCGGTCGGCGGTGAGATGGATGTAGCGCAGCCGCACCCCGGCATGGATGGTGAAGTAATCCACGCCCTGCTCGCATTGCTCGATCAGCGTGTCCTTGTAGACCTCCCAGTCGAGCTTGACCGGATCGCCGTCGACCTTTTCCAGCGCCTGATAGATCGGCACCGTGCCGATCGGCACCGGCGCGTTCCTGATGATCCATTCGCGCGTGGTGTGGATGTTGCGCCCGGTGGACAAATCCATCACCGTGTCGGCGCCCCAGCGGATCGCCCACACCATCTTTTCCACTTCCTCCTCGACCGAGGAGGTCACCGCCGAGTTGCCGATATTGGCGTTGATCTTGGTGAGGAAGTTGCGGCCGATGATCATCGGCTCGGATTCGGGGTGGTTGATATTGGCGGGGATGATGGCCCGGCCGCGCGCCACTTCGCTGCGCACGAAGTCCGGCGTCACGAAGGCCGGCAGCGCCGCGCCGAAGCTCTCCCCGTCTTCGAGGCGCGCCTGCCGCCTCATCGGCCTGGCGCCGGCGGCCGATATTCTCGCGATGGGCGATATAGACCATCTCGCGCGTGATAATGCCGGCCCGCGCCAGTTCGAGCTGGGTGACCGGCTTGCCGGCAAGCCCGCGCAGAGGCTGCCGCTCGACCGTGAAGGCGCGCTCGAGATGGGTGGCGCCGACATTGCCGTTGTCCTCGGGACGAACCGCCCTGCCCTCGTAGCTCTCGACCCCGCCGCGCGCCGCGATCCACGGCTCACGCAGCGCGGGCAGCCCGCGCGTCACGTCGATGGTAAAATCGGGATCGGCATAAGGCCCGGACGTGTCGTAACAGCGGAAGTTCTCACCATTGCCCAGCGCGATCTCGCGGAACGGCACCGGCACATCGTCATGGCCGTCCGGCGCGGAATAGACCTTGCGGCTGCCGGTCAGCGGCCCGGTCGTCAATTCGGTGCGCTTGATGGTCTTGTCGTGAACATTCATGGCCGCGGTACTCCTTGAGATTACGCGCCGGGGTGGACATAGCCGGCGTAGATCAGCCACGCGCCGAGCCCGAGATAAAGCACGATGCCGAACAGCAGAAAGCCCTGACTGTCGGCCGCGCGCCTGCCGAGCTGCGCCACCTGGTCGGGAAACACGATGCGGATAATGCCGGCGAACAGGCTCGCCCAGCCGAAGATGGTGATGATCACCGGCCAGCCGGCGACCCACACATTATGCGTGAGCACGATCGCCAGGCCGGCGACGAAAGCGATCAGGCCGGCGATGAACAGGAGCGCGCGGCTGTCGAGCACCTCCAGCGACAAATTTCGATAGGTCGACCGGTTGACGAGAAGGCCGAGCCCCATGACCAGCATCGTCGGGCCGAGCAGCCGCGCCAGAAAAATCGAACTGTCCATCGTCGTCGCTCCTTGGTGAGGCCTGACGGCAAAAGAGAAGGATGAAAGGTCCCGTCCCTTCGCCGGCATGACCCGGATCAGGTTCGAAGGGTCTCCGTCGGGCCTTGATCTAAGGCAACGGACTCTCAGCCCCTGTCCTGGGGCTCCCCTGGGAACAGCTCTAATCTAGACCCCGGCGCGCCCCATTCAAAGAGGCGCCGCGATCAAATCGTAGGTCAGCCGCGTTTCCGGCGCGGCCGTTTGGCGCTGCGCTTGGCGGACGACGTCCGCGCGGCGCTCCGCCGCTGCGATTTCTGGATCCACAGATGCTCGTAGCCCATGATCGACAGAATGGCGCCGAGCACGATGGTGACGGCGGCGCCGGCCAGCACGCCGGCATGGCTCGCGATCATGCGGTCGCCGAGCGTCTGCACCGTTTCCGGGAACACGAGATTCATAAAGCCGCGCAGGATGAACAGCCAGCCGAGCACGGTGATCACCACCCGCCAGTCCGGCTCCCATACATTATGCGCGTTGACGATCGCCAATCCGGCGATCAGCGTCAGCATGCCGGTAACGAAAATCAGCGCGCGGGAGCCGATGAACTCCTTGAGCAGGCTTGAATAGGCATCGCCTTCGGTCAGCATGCCCATCACCATGCCGATGCCGATGATCAGCAGCACCGGCCCCATCAGTCGCGCGATATATCTCGAAGTGCTCATTGTCCCCTTCCTCCCGGTTCAAGCCTTATATCCAAGACGCGCGACGGCATTTCGCCACGCGAGCCCCTGCAAGCCTTGTACTCCGGATCCTCCAGCCGGCCTTGTGCTCAAGGCTCGGAACTGGAGCTGAGACCTTCGTCTCAACGCCGCATCACCAGGATCGACTTTTGACGAAGCGAGGGCGGTCGATGATTTGCCTTGTATTGCCCCGGCGCCCTCGAACTTCCGGCATGTTAAGCCGAACCGGTCGGAACGCAAGTCATCCGCGGGGGCAAGACCTTCCCAGCCAAATCCGGCCGACGACTGCCGCCGGCCATCGCCAAAACGTCACGGCGCCGTGGCAATTTAGCCTAAACCCTTCGGGGCAAGGGAATTCTTGCCCTTAAAGGGGCTTCCGTTCTAAGCCTCGTCATCATTCTGCCGTGCTTCACCTTGATTTGCAGGCTCCAAGGCCTCAAAGAGACCGATCAGCCCCGCCGCAACCGAGGTAACCAGGGACGTGAATCAAGAGGCTTCGATCGACACCCCGACGCGCGCGAAAGGCAAGGCCGCGACCTATCGCTGGATCGCGCTTTTCGTCCTTCTGGCCGCAACCGTCGGCGGCGTCCTGCTCTATTGGCGCCACGCCGCGATCTACCCTTCCACCGACAATGCCTATACCGGCGCCAACGTGGTGCGCGTCGCCTCGCAGGTCTCCGGCCCCATCGTCCGCGTCTATGTCAAGGACGACGATAAGGTGGCGGCCAGCGATCCCCTGTTCGATATCGACCCCACGCTTTACGACGCGGCGCTTCGCAACGCGCGCGCCCAGTTCGACGCGGCGGCGGACGCCGCCGGCACCGCGGCCGATGCTCTCAAGGCCGCTGCCACCAAACTCGAAGACCGGCGTGTGGCACTTGAGACTGCGCTGAGCAAATATCGCGAGCAAGAGGACGCGCAGAAGGAAGGCGAACCGGTTTCGGCCGCGCTGACCGACGCGTTGAAGGCCTGGCATGACGCGTTGCAAGCCTTCAACGAGGCCCAAGCGGAGTTCGACACCGAGCAGGACAAGAAGATCACCGTCACCACGCCCACGGTACAGCTTCGCGCCGCCGCCGCCGGCCTCGACAAGGCGATGCATGAGCGGGTGAAAACCCACGTCACCGCCCCCACCACCGGCTGGGTCTCCAATCTCAATTTAAGGCCGGGCAGCGTGGTTCAGGCGGGCACGCCGGCGCTGGCCGTCGTCGAGGACGGCAATTGGTGGGTCGACGCCAATTTCAAGGAGACCGATCTCGGCCGCATCAAGACCGGCCAGAAGGCGACCATCAGCCTCGACATGTATCCGGGCACGACCATCGACGGCATCGTCGAGAGCATCAGCCCGGGTTCCGGTGCGACCTTCTCGGTGCTCCCGCCGGAGAACGCCACCGGCAACTGGGTCAAGGTCACTCAGCGTTTCCCGGTGAGGGTCCATATCACCAGCGCGCCTAACCCAGACAAGCCGTTGCGCCTCGGCGCCAGCGCCACGGTCACCATCGACACCACGGAGCCGGCGCAAGGCCAGCAATGAGCCGCGCCAAGGGCCGCGCCGGCCAGGGCCGCAAGGGCAAGCCGCCCGCTGCGCCGCCCGCCGCGGTTCCTCCCGAACCGCCCTTCGTGCGTCCGCCGATCGCTCTCGTGATCGCCGTGGTGCTGACCGCGGTGCTCGAAGTGCTCGACATGACCATCGTCAACGTGTCGATCCCGCACATGCTCGGCACCTTTGCCGCCACGCCGGACCAGATCACCTGGGTGCTGACGTCTTACATCGTCGCCGCCGCCGTGGTGATGCCGCTGACCGGCTATCTCTCCAAATGGCTTGGGCGACGGCGGCTCCTGCTGACCGCCATCATCGGCTTCGTCGTGTCCTCGGCGTTGTGCGGCATGTCGTGGAGCCTGGAGAGCATGGTGGTGTTCCGCCTGGCGCAAGGCGTGTTCGGCGCGCCGCTGGTGCCGTTGAGCCAGGCGATCCTGCTCGACGCCTTTCCGCGCAGTCGGCACGGCCAGGCGTTGGCGATCTTCGGCATGGGCATCATGGTGGCGCCGGTGATCGGCCCCGCGCTCGGCGGCTACCTCACCGAGAATTATTCCTGGCGCATGGTGTTCTACATCAACGTGCCGCTCGGCATTTTTGCCCTGTTGATGGCCATCGGCTATCTGCCGAAACGAGCGATCAAGGACATGAAGACCGACTGGGTGGGCATGGGACTGCTGGTGCTCGCCGTCGGCGCGCTGCAATACGTCCTCGACCAGGGCCAGTCGCGCGACTGGTTCAACTCCCGCGTCATCGTCGTCCGGCACCATCATCGCCGCCTTCGCCGCCGCCGCGTTTTTCCTGCGAGGCTGGAACAAGAGCGACAACATCATCGACTTGTCGCTGCTGCGGGACCGCAATTTTGTGACCGGCACGCTCGCCATCACCGCCTATGGCATCAGTCTGTTCGGCTGGATGGCGATCATGCCGCTATTCAGCCAACGGCTGCTCGGCTATCCGCCCGACGTCGCCGGCACTCTGTTCATCCCGCGCGGCATCATCAGCGCCATCACCTTGGCGATCACCGGCAGCATCCTCATCAAGATGTTTGACGCTCGCTGGCTGGTGACGGCAGGCCTGATCATGACCGCCATCGGCACGCTGCCGATGGCCTATTTCAATTTGTATGTGGACTTCTGGGGCATTGCCACGCCGGGCATGTTGGCCGGCATCGGCTCAGGTCTGTTCTTCGTGCCGCTGACCGCGGTCGCCTTCGCCAGCATCCCCAAGGCGCAATACGACGAGGCCTCCGGCGTCTATGCGCTGATGCGCGGCATCGGCGGTTCAGCCGGTATCGCCGTGGTGAGCACGGTGTTCGTGCGGCAGACCCAAATTCACTTCAACGAGTTGACCGCGCATGTCACCCCTTACAGCCGGGACCTTATTCCTTATCTCGGCCAATACGGACTCAGCCCCTACTCGCCGCAATCGGGCCCGCTGATCGCCCACGAGATCGGGCGTCAGGCGCAGATGCTCGCCTTCAACGATGTCTTCTGGTTCATCGCCATGGTCACGCTGGCGATCATTCCGCTGATCTTCCTGATGAAGAAGCCGGAGAGAGTTTCGCTGGTGCCACCCATTGCCGCCGAACCGGAGGCAGAGCGCGCGGGCTAAATTGGGATCGGCCCCGGGGGGCTCGCCCCGGGGCACGATGCAGGGTCTTTCAATTACCAGCAGACTTTGGCGCCCGACGTGCAGACATAAGGCGACACCACGCCTCTCCAGCACACCGTGTACGAATTCGATTTGACGATGTCCGGCTTGTAGTAGAGATCCGCACTTACGGTGTCGCGCCAGTAAGGCTGCGGCGATGCGCGCATGGCCGACACGGTGACCGCGCCCAGCCTCTTTTGTGCCTTGTACTGGGCGATGGCATCGGCCACGGCAGCCTGGGCGCGGGTGACGGCGGTCACCTGGTCGAACCCATCGGCGGTACCGGAGAATCCGAAACAGCCAGCAGCATGGGCCGGGGCAGCATGGGCTATGCACAGCCCCGCCGCAGCTACCGCCAACCCAAATACGCGCAAATACGACCTCATCGGAACGCCTCCTTCAGCAGGGATCAGGGCGTTAAGATTATCCAGCGCGCGCATTCATGCCAGTATCTTTGCAACCTCAGACCATGGGTTCGCTGCCAGCTGTAGCCATTGTGCCACAGTCGCGTCGATTTGAGACAGAACCGGAATATCACTAGAGTTCAATCGTTTAGAGGCGTCGCCGCATAGGCGTAGGAGGTTCCCGATGGCGGCCAAACTTGTTCTCGTGACCGGGGCGTCGAGCGGGATCGGCGAAGCCACCGCCAGGCTCTATGGCGCGCGCGGCGCACAGGTCCTGTTGCTGGCGCGCAACATCGCGCGCCTCGACCGCGTAGCAGACGCGATCCGCCGCGATGGCGGCTCGGCCACGCCTTACGTCATCGACCTTGCCGATGCCGAAGCCATCGCCGAGACGAGCGCTCGGATCAAGCGTGAGCACCGCACGCCCGACATTGTCATCAACAATGCCGGCGCCGGCCGCTGGCTGCCACTGGTCGACACCAGCGCCGAGGACGCGCTTGCCATGATCGCGGTGCCGTATCTCGCCGCCTTCAACCTGACGCGCGCCTTTCTCCCCGACATGATCGCGCGCCGTTCGGGCGCGCTTGCCTACATCACCTCGCCCGCCGCCTATCTCGCCTGGCCGAATGCGTCGGCCTACATCGCGGCGCGGCGCGCCGTCGCCGGCCTCGCCGACACTTTGCAGGTCGAGCTGACAGGTACCGGCCTTGCCGTGACCCTGGTCGTGCTGGGCCCGGTCGAAACCCCCTATTGGCAGCACAATCCCGGCAGCCGCGAGCGCTTGCCGGCGGCCAATCCGATGCTCGCGCCGACCCTGTCCGCGGAGCAAGCCGCCGAGGCGATCTATGCCGGCGTAGCTTCCCGCAAGCGGACGGTGGTGAAGCCTGGCATCTTCCGCGCGCTGTTCGTGCTGAACGCGATCGCGCCGCGTCTCGTGGCGCGCCAGCTCCGCCGCTCGATTCCCAAACAATCGTCCTAAGAGGCGAGCTTGAGCCTGGCCTCGGCGTCGCCGGCGCCCTCGAACGGCATGACATGCGGCTCGACTTTCTCGCCAGAAACCACGCCGAATTTCCGCATCAGCCGCTTCATATATCTGCGGAACCGGTAGTGCTGGATCTCGAACCGGTGCCACGCCGTATCCTGCCATCTGATGCCGTGGCCGATATCGGGGTGAGCGCGCGCCTTCAGCGCCCGGAACCATGCGGCGCGCTTCGGATCGGACTCGCATGCCTTGATGAAGGCCGCGATCAAACGCGCCTGATAATCGGCGATCTGCCACACGCCCCCTTCGGCCGGCTCGAACAGTCCGGCCACGAAGAAATCGTCGTACTCGCGGTGGAAGGTGTGGATGAACAGCTTCGACTTGCCCTGCTCGTCGAGAATGTAGGAGGAGTCGATGAACGGGAAGCTCACCCGGTAGCCGGTGGCCCACACCAGAAAGTCGATCTCTTCCGCGCTGCCGTCGGTGAAGATCACCCGCTTGCCGTCGAGCCGCTCGATGCCGGGCTTCACGATCGTGCGGCCATGGATGAGGTGATCGATATAGGTGTTGCAGGCGGTGGGATGCGCCTCGAACAGATCGTGGTCCGGCCGCTCCAGGCCGAAGCGGCGATGCGGGCCGACCACGATGCGCATGCCCCAGCGATACAGCAGCCGCATCAATTTGCGCGGCAGCGGGATCCGGCTGGTGTAGTCGATGAACACGTCGGTCGGCTTGCCGAACACCGTCTTGGGGAAGAAGTAGTAGGTGCGGCGCATCGAATGCACCACGCGCCCGTTCTCGATCGCGGCATCGGACAAGATATCGACCGCCGAGTTGCCCGCGCCGACCACCAGCACGCGCTTGCCCTTGACCTGCTCCTTGGACTTGACGTCGTGGGAATGCAGCATCTCGCCGTCGAAATGGCCGGGATAAGTGGGAACGACCGCGTCCCAATGATGCCCGTTGGCGACGACGATCCCGGCATAGAGCCGCGGCTTGTCCTCGCCCTCGATCTGCACGCGCCAGCCTTGCTCGCTGCGCTCGGCGCGGGTGACGGCCTTGTTGAAGCTGATCAGCTTGTAGAGGCCGAACTCCTTGGCGTAGGCGCGCAGATAATCTTGCGCCTGCGCCCGGCTCGCATAAGGCGCCCACTCCTCGGGAAAGTGGAAATCGGGGTAGCGCGACAATTTCTTCGAGGAATTGAGATAGGTCGAGCCGTAGACGACGTGGGGGCTCTCCGGGTTCCAGATACCGCCAACGTCGGACAGGGCCTCGAAACAATCGAAGGAAATGCCGCGCTCGGCGAACGTCTTGGCGACCGCCAATCCGCAAGCGCCCGCGCCGATGATACAAAACCGCATGCCGCCCTGTGACCTCTTGTACCTGGCCGGGCTTGACGCTATGCCCCGGCACTCCGCGCCAGACCTAAGCATTCCGGCCTAGAGGGTTCAACCCCACATGAGCCGTGGCGGTTGCGCTTGGAGCCTGGATTCGGCGGCGGTTTGCTTTATGGTCTGACGCCCTAAGGGGCGCTCCCGGGGGAGTTCATGGACATCAAGCAGGACGTTACGGTCAAGACCTGGGATGGCACTTGGACCTACCGTCCCAAGGTCGTGGTCACGCCCGAAAGCGTGGAGGACCTGGTCGAGATCCTGACCGACGAGGTGCGCTTCCCCTCGCCGGTTCGGCCGGCCGGCTCGATGCATTCCACCGCGCGCATCAACGGCGACGACGGCGGCACCATGGTCGACATGAAGACCATGAACCGCATCCTGCACTTCACCGACGACACCGTGACGGTCGAGGCCGGCGCCACCTATATCGTGGTGTCGAATGCGCTGAAGGAGCGCGGGCTGCAGTTCCACGTCACCACCGAGATCGGCAACGTGACGCTCGGCGCCATGGCCACCGCCGCCACCAAGGACTCATCCTTCCCCGGCGGCTTCGGCCAGATCAGCTCCTATGTCACCGCGGTGCGGCTGGTCACTCCCGACGGCACGCTGCGCGAGATCACCGAGCACGACAATCCCGAGGACATGCAGCTCATCCGCTCGAGCTACGGGCTGTTCGGCATCGTCTACGAGGTGACCATCCAGGTGCGCCCGACCACGGCGCTGGCGGTGCGTCACTATTCGCTCAGTCTCGACAATTTCCGCCGCTACTTCCCCATCTACAAGGCGCGCGGCTACGCGGTGATGTATTACATCTTCCCCTATGTGAAGCGGGTGCTGGTCGAGCTGCGCAAGGACAATCCGGAGGCGCAGCCCAACTCGCGCCATCGCTGGGTCTACCGCAACCGGTTCTGGCGCAAATACGGGCCCGCCGTCACGCTGTGGATCGAGCGCAGCACGAAGAACGCAGGCCTCAGGTCGCTGGCCGACAAGCTGCATTTCTTCGTACTCCGCCAGGCCCTGGTGCTGGTGGTGCGCAGCGAACGCACCTGGCCGCATGCCCAGATCATCAACTATCCGCGCGACCCCGGCGCCAACAAATATTTGTTCAGCATGTGGGCGTTCCGCGAGGCGGGCTTCTTCGACATCCTGGAGGAATATTGCAATTTCTGCCTCGCCTACGAGAAGGCGACCGGCTATCGCTGCAACCTGCCGAGCGTGGGCTATGCCATCGCGCGCGATGTCGAGGCGCTGCTGTCCTATAGCTGGGAAGGGGCGACGCTGAGCATCGACCCGGCTTCGACCGGCGGCCCGGAGTGGGAAGAATTTCTCCATCACTACAATGAGTTCTGCAGCGCGCGGCGCGGCGTGCCGCTGTTCAACCAGACGCCGTTCCTGACCCGCGATCAGGTGCGGAAAGCCTTCGGCGTGCGCATTCAGCAATTCGCCGCGCGCCGCCAGGCGGCCGACCCCAAGAACCGCATGCTCGATTCCTATTTCCGCGAGCTGCTGTCTTAGTCGCGGGCGACCGGCGCCAGGCCGCGCTGCTGCTGCCCGGGCGGGATGCCGACCGGACCGCCCACCATGCTGATCCCGCTCTCGCGCTGGAACATCAACAGATCGAGCGACGGCGCGCGGTTGGCGATCCGCGTCAGGAGGCAATGCGCCTGGCCGCGATGATGGGTCTGGTGATTGAAGAAATTGATCAGCACCGGCAGAAGCTCCTGCTCGATGTCGACCGGCCCGGTGATGGTCCGGTATCGAACGGTGCCGGCGAGGTCGCCGTCGGAGAGCGCGTCCACATAAGCGACGATCCGCTGGTCCTCCGCCTCGCGCGCCGCGCGCAAATCGTCGAGGAACTCGTACAAAATTTGATCGAGGCGCGCAGGCACCTCGCCCTGCCCCGTCAGCCGCCACATCCAGATGCGGTCGCCGGCCAATAGATGATTGAGCGTGCCGTGCACCGAGCCGAAAAACGCGCCGTGATCGGCCCGATAGTCGGCATCGTCAAGCTCGGCCGCGGCGGCGTAAAGCCGCCGGTTGGCCCATTGGTTATAGGCGGCCAGCATGTCCAGCATCGATTTCATCGCACGTCTTACCCTTGCGTCGTCTTGGTGAACCAGCGGATCAGCGGGAACGACACCGCGCGCGGCAAAGCCCGCACCGTCTTCAGGAAGCCGGCGACCTGGGGCGGAAAGGCGATCTCGTAGGGCCGGCCCGCCAGCTTCTCGAGAATCTTCCGCGCGCAGCGCTCCTTGCTCATCGCATAGAGCTTCTTCTTGGGGTCGTAGGCGGCGTTGAGCGGCGTATCGACAAAGCCCGGATTGATGATGGTGACGTCAACGCCGGTGCCTTCCAATTCGAGCTTTAAACTCTCGGCGAGATTGATCACCGCCGCCTTGCTGGCGCCATAGCTGCCGTTCTCCGGCCAGCCGGCATAGCCGAACAGCGAGCCCATGATGGCGATATGGCCCGACTTTCGCGCCAGCATGGCGGGCAGCACCGCGGCCACGCCGTTGATCACGCCGTCGACATTGAGCGCCATGGTGCGGTGGAAACCATCGAGATCGATGTTGCGGATGTTGAACGGCACATACATGCCGGCGCCGAACAGCGCGAGGTCGATCGGGCCGAGCCTAGCCTCGATCTTCGCCACCGCTTCCTTCAGCTCGTCAGGCCCCAACACGTCGGCGGGGACAGCGTCGATGCGCTCGCTTTCAGCGGCGAGAGCATAGAGCCGGTTGCTCGGCCGCGCCGTCGCCGCCACGGTGACGCCGGCCTCCGCCAGCCGGCGGGCAATCTCGCCGCAGATCGCGCCCGACGCGCCGGTGATCCACGCCACCTGCCACGGGAATTTCGTCTCTGCCACGCGTCACCTCAATCCACGAACGGATCGTGCACGAGGATGGTGTCCTCGCGCTTCGGGCTGGTCGACAGCAGCGCCACCGGCGCGCCGATCAGCTCCTCGAGCCGCCGCACATATTTGATGCATTGGGCCGGCAGCTCGGCCCAGGAGCGGGCGCCGCGCGTCGACTCGGTCCAGCCTTCCATGGTCTCGTAGATCGGCTCGACCCGGGCCTGCGCGCCTTGCGCCGCCGGCAGATGGTCGAGCTCCTTGCCGTCGAGCCGGTAGCCGACGCAGATCTTGAGCTCGGGCAGCTGGTCGAGCACGTCGAGCTTGGTCAGCGCGATGCCGTTGATGCCGCCCACTTTGCGGGTCTGGCGCACCAGGCAGGCATCGAACCAGCCGCAGCGGCGCGGCCGGCCGGTGACCGTGCCGAACTCGACGCCGCGCTCACCGAGCAGCTTGCCGGTCGCGTCCTTGAGCTCGGTGGGGAACGGCCCCTCCCCGACCCGCGTGGTGTAGGCCTTGGTGATGCCGAGCACGTAATTGATGGCGCCGGGACCGAGGCCCGAGCCGGTCGCGGCTTGCGCCGCCACGGTGTTCGACGAGGTGACGAACGGATAGGTGCCGTGATCGATGTCGAGCAGCGCCCCTTGCGCGCCTTCGAACAGGATGCGCTTGCCCTGGCGGCGCTTGGCGTCGAGCAGCGCCCACACCGTGTCGACATAGGGCAGGATCTTGGGCGCGATCTCGCCGAGCTGGCGGCACAGTTCGTCGGCGGAAATCTCCGGCTCACCCAGCCCGCGGCGGAGCGCATTGTGGTGGGTGAGGATGCGCTCGATCTTGGGCTTGAGCGACGGCAAATCCTGGAGGTCCATCACCCTGATGGCGCGCCGTCCGACCTTGTCCTCGTAGGCCGGGCCGATGCCGCGCTTGGTGGTGCCGATCTTGCCGTCACCCGCGGCGGCCTCGCGCAGCGCGTCAAGCTCTCGGTGGAGCGGCAGGATCAGCGTGGCATTCTCGGCGATGCGCAGATTGTCGCGGCCGATGTCGACCCCGAGCGCCTCGATCTTGGCGATCTCTTCGGCGAGCGCCCAAGGATCGATCACCACGCCGTTGCCGATCACCGACAGCTTGCCCTTGCGCACCACGCCGGACGGCAGCAGCGACAGCTTATAGGTGACGCCGTCGACCACCAGCGTGTGGCCGGCATTATGGCCGCCCTGGAACCGCACCACGACATCGGCGCGCTCAGACAGCCAATCGACGATCTTGCCCTTGCCTTCGTCGCCCCATTGGGAGCCGACGACCACGACATTGGCCACGTGAAAAATCCTTTGATTCGAGGCCGGGAACGCACAAACGGCCCCGCTCGCAGGCAGGGCCGTGTCAGCTTATAGCGCGGGCAATCGGCCGATGCGAGCCAATAGAACGAGACTTTACGCGGCCTTAGCCAGCGCCTGCTTCGCCTCGGCGAAGCCCCAATCGAGCCAGGGCGTAAGCGCCTCGAGATCGCTCTTCTCCACCGTGGCCCCAGTCCAGATGCGCAAGCCCGGCGGGGAGGAGCGATGGGCGGCGATGTCCTTGGCGACGTCCTCGGCATCGAGCAGCGCCGCGATTTGCCTTGGAAACGCATCGCGCATGTCGCGCGGCAGCGCCGCCACCTCTTGGTCCACGATCGTGAGGCAGGGCGAGGTGTTGGAGCGCGTCTGCGGCACCCGCGCGAGAAAATCGACCCACGGCGTGCGCGCCACCCAATCGGCGATCACTGCCGCGTTGGCGTTTGAGCGCGCGATGGTTCCCGCGACCCCGCCCACGCTTTCGACCCAGTCGAGCGCGTCGAGATAATCCTGCAAGCACAGCATCGAGGGGGTGTTGATGGTCGAGCCCTTGAACAACGCATCGTCGAGCTTGCCGCCGCGCGTCATGCGGAACAGCTTGGGCAGCGGCCAGGCCGGCGTATAGCTTTCCAGCCGCTCGATCGCGCGGGGGCTCAGGATCAGCATGCCGTGCTGCGCCTCGCCGCCGAGCACCTTCTGCCAGGAGAAGGTCGCCACATCGAGCTTCCGCCAATCGATCTCCTGGGCGAATATTGCCGAGGTCGCATCGCAGATGGTCAGCCCCGCGCGGTCGCCGGCGATCCAATCGGCATTCGGCACCCGCACGCCCGAGGTCGTGCCGTTCCAGGCGAACACCACGTCGCGGTCGCAATCGACTTGGGCGAGATCCGGCAGTTCGCCATAAGGCGCGAGCAACGCGCGCACGTCCTTGAGCTTGAGCTGCTCGACGATGTCGGTGACCCAATCGCGGCTGAACGCCTCCCAGGCGAGCACGTCGACGCCACGGGCGCCGAGCAGCGACCACAGCGCCATCTCCACCGCGCCGGTGTCCGACGCCGGCACGATCGCCACGCGGTAATCGGCCGGCAAATTCAGCAGCTCGGCCGTGCGCGTGATGGCCAGCTCGAGCCGCGCCTTCGCATCGGCGCTCCGGTGATAGCGGCCGACCAGCGCGCCCTTGAGCGCCTCGACCGACCAGCCGGGATGCTTGGTGCACGGCCCCGACGAGAAGCGTGGATTGGTGGGGCGGACCGACGGCTTGTCGATGCTCACGGGCTCGATCTCCTTCGGGGGAGATATAAGGCGGCCGGCACAGGCTGCCCATCCTTTTCGGCCGCGCGGTTAAGGTCGGCCTCGGCGGGCTTAAGGGCAAAAAAAGCCGCCCATCGAAGCGATGGGCGGTTTAGTCGGCTAGCAGTCGATGGTTGAGGGGCTTCTATTTAAAGGCGACCGGCATCGGCGCTGGCTGGCTGCCCAGAGCCATGCGCACCGAAAGCATGAGATCGTTGGAGGTGATGTCCTCGACCTGGAAACCGCCCGAGGTCGACGAAAGGTCATACGCGGTGATCTTGCCCGTCCTGATATCGCCGAGATCGGCGTAGCGGTAGGACAGATCGAGGGTGAGCGACGGATTCACCTTGTAGGACATGCCCGCGTAGACCGCCCAGGCGAAATTGGTCTCGCGTGTTGTTCTGGCCATAAGCGACGCCGCCATTGGGCACGTTCACGTCCTTGTAACCGGTGATGGACAGCGAGGCGAAGCCGACGCCGCCGCCGACATAGGGCGTGATGCACCACCAAGTGCCCAGATCGATATAGGCGTTGACGAGGCCGAGCCAGCTCTCGATGTCGGCGGTGTATTCGTTGGTGCCGGCACCCGAATCGAAGTTGAAGGAGCCATCCGGCGCCGGGATATTTGTCGTGGAAGACGAACAGCGCGTCGCCGCGATATTCGCCGGTCAGGTCGAAGCGGAAATAATGGCCGGTGTCGTAGCCGAAGCCGACGCCGAATAGCGGCGTGCTCTTGATCTCCTTGTCGTAGGTGACGAAGTCGGGCGTGATCAGTTCGTAGTCGATCCCGCCGACATTCGGATTGGCGGCGCCGACGAAGCCTTTGACGTACCACGGGCCCGAGCAGCCGACGCACTCCGGCTCAGGCGCCGGTAGGCCGAGATCTGCGGCATAGGCGGCAGCCGTCTGGCCTAGCACCAGGGCAAGTCCGATGATGATTGAGCGAGTCTGTCCCATCTCTATCCCCTCTCTTGCAGCCTGCCCGTTGAGCCTTCTGAGGGCTAAAAACCGCGCGGCTGTCTCATTTCGGGACTATGGGAGGGAAATGGTTAACGAATTACTAACAGGAGTTGCAGGGCGGCACAGCTGTTGCAACCGGGCCACAATCGCCGCTAACGGCGCGGCAACCTCCTGAGTGGGAAGGGTTCTTCGAAAGCGTTCGGACGGCTCTAGGCGGCCGCGTCGGTCAGGGCGTGGACGATTTCCGAGACCACGGTCTTGACGAGCTTCTCGTCGTCGCCCTCACCCATCACTCGAATCACCGGCTCGGTGCCCGATGGCCGGATCACCAGCCGCCCGGATTTGCCGAGCTTCGACTTGCCGTCGTTGATCGCCCGCTGCACGCCGACATTGTCGAGCGGCTGGCCGTTCTTGTAGCGGACATTCTTCAGGATTTGCGGCAACGGCTCGAACCGATTGCAGATCTCGCTCACCGGCTTGCCGCTCTGGGCCACCACCGACAGCAGCTGGAGCGCCGTGACCAGGCCGTCCCCGGTGGTCGAGAAGTCCGACAGCACGATATGGCCCGACTGCTCGCCGCCGACATTGTAGCCATGTTGGCGCATGTGCTCGACCACGTAGCGGTCGCCGACCGGCGTGCGCGCTAGCCCGAGCTCGATGCTTTCCAGATAGCGCTCGAGCCCGAGATTGGACATCACCGTGGCGACGATGCCGCCGCCGGCAAGCCGCCCGCGCTTCTGCCACAACTCGGCGATCACCGCCATCAGCTGATCGCCGTCGATGATGTTGCCCTTCTCGTCGACGATGACCACGCGGTCGGCGTCGCCGTCGAGCGCAATGCCGATATCGGCGCGAACTTCGCTGACCTTGCGGATCAGATCCTCGGGCGCCGTCGAACCGCAATCCTTGTTGATATTCAAGCCATTAGGGTCAACGCCGACCTTGATGACCTCGGCGCCCAGCTCCCATAGCGCTTCCGGCGCCACTTTGTAGCCGGCGCCATTGGCGCAATCGATCACCGCCCTGATGCCGTCGAAGCGGATATTCTTGGGCAGGGTGCGCTTGGCGAATTCGATATAGCGCTCGCGCGCGCTGTCGATGCGGGTGGCGCGGCCGATCATCTCCGGCGCGGCGAGCAGCTCGGCCGAGTCGGCGCCCATCAGCTGCTCGATCTCCTCCTCCTTCTCGTCGGACAGCTTGTAGCCGTCAGGCCCGAACAGCTTGATGCCGTTGTCGATGAACGGATTGTGCGAGGCTGAGATCATCACGCCGAGATCGGCGCGGAGCGAACGGGTCAGCATGGCGACGGCCGGCGTCGGCATCGGGCCGAGCTGGAACACGTCCATGCCCACGGCGGTAAAGCCGGAGACCAGCGCCGATTCGATCATGTAGCCGGAGAGTCGCGTATCCTTGCCGATCACCACGCGATGGCGGTAGGAGCCCTTGGTGAACAGCTTGCCCGCGGCCATCCCCACCCGCATCGCCACCTCGGACGTCATGGGATAGGTGTTGGCGCTGCCACGGATGCCATCCGTGCCAAAATATTTGCGAGCCATGGTCTGGCCCCCCCGTTTGGTCCCTCGCGGTGCCGGCCCCTTATTCTGTTCTGACTGGCGCCTCATGCGATTATGCTCCTGGTGAACCACCCTTGAGTTCAAAAAATGTAAGCAAAAATTACACCATCCGGACCAGCAGGGTGCCGGATTTTCCTTAATTTTCAATCCCAAATACCGAGGCCCGCCAGACCGCCAGGGCCTGGCGGCTGCCGGCCACGTCATGTACCCGCAAAATCTGTGCCCCTTGCGCCGCCGCCACGAGCGCCGCCGCCTGGGAGCCCGGCTCGCGGCTCCGCGGCTCTTCGCCGCCCGACACGCCTTGGATGAAGCGTTTGCGGGAGGCCCCGATCAGGAGCGGCACGCCAAGGCCGTGAAACAGGGTGGTGTGGGCCAGCAACGCCAGGTTATGGGCGAGCGTCTTGCCGAAGCCGAGACCTGGATCGGCGGCGATACGCGACCGCTCGATGCCGGCTTTGACGCCCACGCCGATGCGCGCCTCGAGATAGTCGAACACTTCGAGCACCACGTCTTCGTAGCGCGGATTGTCCTGCATGGTCTTGGGCTCGCCTTGGGCATGCATCAGAACCACGGCCAAGCCGGTCTCGGCCGCTTCCCGCAAGCTGTGAGGGTCATGGGTGAGCGCCGACACGTCGTTCAGGATCTTGGCGCCTTGCTTGGCGGCGGCGCGGGCCACCGACGCTTTGCGCGTATCGACCGAAATGACGGCGGGGAGCCCGGCCAGGCCCGCGATCACCGGCACCACGCGGTCGAGCTCCTCCGTCTCGCCCACCGCCTCGGACCCCGGCCTGGTCAACTCGCCGCCGACATCGATGATGCCGGCGCCGGCCGTGGCGAGCTCGGCGGCATGAACGATCGCCGCCTCCTTGGTGTCGAACAGGCCACCGTCGGAGAACGAGTCCGGCGTGACGTTGACGATGCCCATCAGCACCGGGCGATCGAGCGCCAGCCCGGCGAAGGGTGGCCGCTTCGCCGTGATCCGCGCGAGCAGAGACGCCAGATCGGCCTCGCCGGACGAGACGAGCGCATGCGCCGTGAACAGCCTCATCCTGGTGTTGCCGGGCACGCCTTCGATCAGCTCCGCCGCCGCAAACGCGATTGGACCGCCCGCCAGAGGCAGCGCCAAGCCTTCGGCAACCGCTTCCGCCGCGGTCGCGCCGTAGAGCAGTCCGATCGGTCTCACATAGAGCTTCGCGCTTGCCATAAGCGAGCCTTTAGCACGAAGCCTTTGCGGACAACTCGCCGAAATAAAAATGCCCGGCGCAAGGCCGGGCATTTTCGCTAGTGCTGGGAAACCGCCTTAGGTCGAAGGCTGTGGCTCGAGGCCGCCGGCATCCGGCTCAGGCTCGGGCGGGCGCTTGCCGCGGCCGGCAGCCGGCACCGCCGAGGCGGGACCGGGCCGTGGCGTAACCTCGGCGACGAACTCGCGCACCGGCGGCTTGCCCTTGAGCAGATCCTTGATTTCCTCGCCCGACAGCGTCTCGTATTCCAACAGGCCGCGCGCGACTGTGTGCAGATCGTCGATATTCTCCGAGAGGATCTTGCGCGCCGCCTCGTAGAACTCATCGACAATGCGATGGATCTCCTCGTCGACGATGGTCTGCGTCTCGTCGGACAGGTTCTGCGTCCGGGCGATGGAATGGCCGAGAAACACCTCTTCCTCGTTGTCGCCATAGGCCAACGGCCCGAGCTTGTCGGACATGCCGTACTGGGTGACCATGGCGCGAGCCAGCAGCGTCGCCATCTTGATGTCCGAAGAGGCGCCGGAGGTCACCTTTTCGTAGCCGAACACGATCTCCTCGGCGACCCGGCCGCCCATGGCGACGGTGATGTCGGCCTTCAGCTTGGCGCGGGTATAGGACAGCATGTCGCGCTCGGGCAGCCGCATGACCATGCCCAGCGCGCGACCGCGCGGGATGATGGTTGCCTTGTGCACCGGATCGGACGCCGGCATATGCAGCGCCACCAGCGCGTGGCCGCCCTCGTGATAGGCGGTCAGCGTCTTCTCTTCCTCGTTCATCACCATGGAGCGGCGCTCGGCGCCCATCATGACCTTGTCCTTGGCGTCCTCGAACTCGTGCTGGGTGACGAGCCGCTTGGAACGGCGCGCGGCGAGCAACGCCGCCTCGTTGACCAGATTGGCGAGGTCGGCGCCGGAGAAGCCCGGCGTGCCGCGCGCGATCACGCGCAGATCGACGTCGGGCGCGAGCGGCACCTTCCGCACATGCACCTTCAGGATCTTCTCGCGGCCGATGATGTCGGGGCGCGGCACCACCACCTGGCGGTCGAACCGGCCGGGGCGCAGCAGCGCCGGATCGAGCACGTCGGGCCGGTTGGTCGCGGCGATCAGGATGATGCCTTCATTGGCTTCGAAGCCGTCCATCTCGACCAGCAGCTGGTTGAGGGTCTGCTCGCGCTCGTCATTGCCGCCGCCGAGGCCCGCGCCGCGATGGCGGCCGACCGCGTCGATCTCGTCGATGAAGATGATGCAGGGCGCGTTCTTCTTGGCCTGATCGAACATGTCGCGCACGCGGCTGGCGCCGACGCCCACGAACATCTCGACGAAGTCGGAGCCCGAGATGGTGAAGAACGGCACGTTGGCTTCGCCGGCGATGGCGCGCGCGAGCAGCGTCTTGCCGGTGCCGGGAGGGCCGACCAGCAGCGCGCCGCGGGGGATGCGCCCACCGAGCTTCTGGAATTTCTGCGGGTCGCGCAGGAACTCGACGATCTCCTGCAAATCTTCCTTGGCCTCATCGACGCCGGCGACGTCGTCGAACGTCACGCGGCCATGCCGCTCGGTGAGCAGCTTGGCCTTGGACTTGCCGAAGCCCATGGCGCGTCCGCCGCCCGACTGCATCTGGCGCATGAAGAAAATCCACACCGCGATCAGGAGCAGCATCGGGAACCACGACACCAGCACGCCGAGCAGCGACGGCACGTCGTCCTCCGACGGCTTGGCGGTGATCTTCACGCCCTTCTGGTTGAGCTTGTCGACCAGGTTCGGATCGTTCGGCGCATAGGTCTGGAAGTTGCGGCCGTCGGTGAAATGGCCGGTGATGGTGTTGCCGGCGATGGTCACATCCTGGACGTTGCCGCCCTCGACCTCGGACAACAGCTGCGAGAAGCTGATCTCGTTGCCGCGGACATGGACGCCCGGCGACTGAAACAGGTTGAACAGCGCGACCAGCAGGAGGCCGATGAACACCCAGATGGCGAAGTTACGAAAATTCGAGTTCATGAACTGACCTAACGGCTCGATTCTGTCGCGCGGCTACCGGCGACCAGCGGCCTTGCCTGTGGTTTGAGGCAGGGAGTGAGACTAAGCCTTGGTAACATAGGAACATGCATCGTTTTTGCCAAGTTTAGGCTAACGCAAAGAGGTGCATGCTTCCTCAACGGCTCAGACAATGGGCCGTTCCCCGCCATGTTGGGGCCTTCCTGCCCTGACGAACCGCGCCCGGCAATCGAGGGCGCGCGTCTCGTCCTCGCCCGCGGCGCCCAGCATGGGCAGTCCCAACAACTCATCGCCACGCCAGCACGATGGCAGTGTTTTGCCCGCCAAACGCGGCAGCGATGAGGCGAGCGCCGAGCGATCGCGCAAGCTCCGCCAGCCGGACTCGCCCAGCGCCTTGACCACCACAGGTTTTGACTCGCTCGCCCCGAGCTCGACCCTGAACCGGTTGTCCCACAGCATCCGCTCTCCCGGGCTAAGCCGTGCCTCGGGCAGCCCCTTGCCCCGCATCTCGCGGAAGATGCCGAGACGGCTCGAGCAAGGCTCGAGCCGGCAGCGGCCGAGGGTATGGGCCTTGGCGGGATCCTGGTGCAAGGCGGCAAGCAAATTTTCCAGTTTGGCGAGCTGGACGGGCATCTCGCCGCCGCCCACCGCGCCGATCAACTGTGACAGCGCGCGAAGCGCGATCTCGTGCGGCGCCGCTTCGAGCGCCTCGCGATCGATCACAGCGTAGCCCGCTTCGCTGATCTCGCTGTTCGCCGCGAGAAAGTCTTGCGCGGCATTGTCGAGCGCCTCACGCGCGCGGCGGAGCCGCCGTGCCGACAGCGCCAGCGCCTCGGGCGTGAGCCCGAGTGCCGCAAGTGCGTCGCCGCTGCCACGCACCCGCGCGCGCTCGAAGCGCGGATCGCTGTTGCTCGGGTCGGAGACGAACGAGACGCCGGCCGCCTCGAGCGTGGCGACGAGCCGCGCCTTCGGCACCTCGAGCAGCGGCCTGCAGCAGCACGATACCGGCCCAGGCGCCGCGTTCGGGGATCGCCGCCAAGCCGTCGAGACCGCTGCCGCGCTTGAGCCGCATCAGGAAGGTCTCGGCCTGATCGTCCAGAGTGTGGGCGGTGACCAGCGCCGGAATGTCGTTGGCGTGGCAATAGGCGGCCATGAGATCGTAGCGCGCGGCGCGCGCTCTGGCCTGGAGGCCGGCGGAACGAGCCCCGCCGTTCTCCCAGGTGAGGATGGCGTGGCGCAGGCCGAGCGCCGCCGCCATGCACGCGACCCGTTCGACTTCCTCGCGCGAGGCGGCGCGAAGCCGGTGATCGACCGTGAGCACGCTCAGCGCCGGGCTCCCGCCCCGCGCCTGACACCAGGCCGCCGCCAGATGCATCAGCGCGACACTGTCGGGGCCGCCCGACACGGCAAGTGCCACACGCGGAAAGCGCGACAGGGGCGCGAGCAGCGCCTCGGCCTCTGGATGTGCGATCGGTGCGGTCACGTCAGCACCCGGCCTTGGTGCGCCAGGCCTTGGCCTCTTCGCCGATATGCTCCGGCGCTGTCGGATATTTGGTCTTGAGCTCGTCGAGCGTCGAGCAGGCGGCATCCTTCTGGCCGAGTTCGGCGAGCGCCATGCCGAGCTTGAGCAGCGTGTCCGGCGCCTTGTCGCCCGACTTATATTTCTTGTAGCCCTTGAGGAAGGCGTCGGCCGCGTTCTTGTACTGGCCGCGCACGTAATAGCTCTCGCCGAGCCAATATTGCGCGTTGGCGGCCAGCGCGTCGTTGGGATAGGCGTTGACCAACTGGCTGAAGGCGCTTTCGGCGCCGGCATAATCCTTCTGCAACAGCGCGCCATAGCCCTGCTGATAGAGCGTCTGCGCGTCGCCGCTCGGCAGCGCCGCCGTCAGGTTTTGCGGGTCGGAAGCGGCCTGGCGCTCAAGCAGAGCGGCGAGCTCGTCGCTGCCGGGCTTGGGGCCGTACCAGCGCGGCTTCCTGGGATCGCCGTCGTCGCCGCTGTCGGGTGGAGCGGCAGCGTTAGCACTCTCGGGCGGCGGCGTAAGCAGCTGACCCTGCCGCTCCGGCGGCGGTTCGGCGCTTGGCGGCGGCGGCGCGGGCGGAGGCGCGGCTGAGAGCTTCGCCTCGACCGCGCTCATCTGCTTGCCGATCTGCTCGATATGGCTGGTGAGCGCCGTGATCTGGGTCTCGAGCGCATCGATGCGCGGGTCAAGGCTGCTGTCCTGCGCGGCCGCAGGCGCCTCTTGCGGCAGCACCGTCCCGGGCTTGGCGCGCAACAGCGATTCAAGCGTGCCGATCATGACCTGAAGGTCTCTGACCTTGTCCTCGAGCCGGCCGAGCCGGGCGCTCACCGAATCTCCGCTTTGCGCTGCTTGGGGCACAGTCTCCTGCGCCAAGCCGAGGGCCGGCAGGGCCACGATCAGCCCCGCCATAGTTGCGTAGACTAGGCGCGATCGCCTGCGCCAGGTGAAAGCCGATAAACTCAAGCGATGAGACCTTGCCGTTAGGGTCGCGCGTTACGGCGCTCCTTGGAGCGCCGAACGGGCCGAACCATAACGCATTTGCGGCGGCCTTTTGAGGCCAAATTCAGGTCTCGAAGTCGCCGCGCTAGTACTGCGCGACCGCGCTGTTGTTCAGCACCGTCTGGGCACGGCGGTTCTGCGACCAGCAGGACGGCGCGTCGCAGACCTCGATCGGGCGCTCCTTGCCGTAAGACACCGTGCGGATGCGCGCCGCGCTGACCCCGATCTGGGCGAGGTAGGTCCTCACCGCCATGGCCCGGCGTGCGCCGAGCGCAAGGTTGTACTCCCGGGTGCCGCGCTCATCGGCGTGGCCCTGGATGGTGATCGTGTACTGCGAATATTGGTTGAGCCACCTGGCCTGGTTGCGCAGGATGTTGGTCGCCTCGCCGGTCAGGGCCGAACTGTCCTCCTGGAAGTGCACCAGGTCGCCGACATTGACGGCAAACTCCTGCGGCGACCCCGGCTTGGCCACGCCGCCGGTGTTGCCTAGGCCATATTCTTTCGGCTGACTCCGGCTGCATGCTGCGATCAGCAATACGGCCGCGATCACGCCTGCGATCGTGCAGGCGCGGTTAACCCCACCACTCCAACGCATTACTGGTTACTCCCGCTAGCCAAATTTTAGGAAATCGTAGAAGGGAATCCCTTAACGATCTCCTAGTCCCTCGAAATCGGGCTGATTTGGCTGGGAGTTTAGATCGGCCGGGTGACGAAACCGGGGCCTAAAAAAGGAAGGGATGCCTGAGACGCCGCCGCATCAAGCTACGGCGTCCCGGCATCCATATCCTGTGCGCGGAAGGTAGAGCTTCCGCAGTTCCCTCTGTCGCAGCTTAGACGCGAACAACCTGCTCGACCACGACGGAGCTGAGCTTCAGGGGCTCGGCCACAACGGCCTTTTCATGGTGTCCAACGCAGCCACTTAGCGCAATCGCGGCGGCCACGATGCTGGCGACGATGATAACGCCCTTCAAACCCTGCATGGTCTTCTCTCCTTTGGTTAAACGGCAGTAGCCGTCTTTGCATGTACCGGTGCGGCCTTTTCAGATCAAGAACGGACTGCCGCCCCCCAACCGTTTTCCCGGCGATTGATGCCAAAATGCAACGCCGAATCTCATCCCTTAACCGGATGACGCTATCGCCGCGCGAGACGCCGATCAAGCATGGTTAACCGGCTGGAGGCCCCCGATCAGCAATGCGTCAGCGGATGTTGCCTTTGGGACACAGCCCGAGTCGTAGGAGCTTGGATTTCCGCCGAAAAGGGGCTGTCCCCGGCGCTAATTGATCAGCGGCGACCAGGCTGGATCGGAGCCGAAGGCGGGGGTCGCGACCTGGCGCTCGTTATAGCCGGTGAGGTCGATCGTGTAGAGCTTCGGGCCGCCCGCGGCGCCCGGCGATTCCCGGAAGAACATCAGCACCCGGCCGTTCGGCGCCCAGGTCGGACCCTCGTTGTGGAAGCCCTCGGTGAGGATGCGCTCGCCGGACCCGTCAGGCTTCATCACGCCGATCAGAAACTTGCCCGCGGTCATCTTGGTGAAAGCGATCAGGTCGCCGCGCGGCGACCAGACCGGGGTCGAGTAGCTGCCCTGCCCCCGGCTGATGCGGTGCGGATTGGCCCCGGTCGCATCCATGACGTAGATCTGGCGCGACCCGTCCCGGTCGGTCTCGAACACGATCTGCCGACCGTCGGGCGAGTAGCACGGCGCGGTGTCGATGGCATTGTCGTTGGTCAACTGGAGCGTGCGCCGGCTGCGCAAATCCATGGCAAACAGGTTGGAAATGCCGTCCCGCTCGAGGCTCATGACGATCCGCTGGCCGTCAGGGGAGAACCGCGGCGCAAACGTCATGCCCGGGAAGGTACCGACGATCTCCTTCTGCCCGGTCTCGATATTGAGCAAATAGACCTTGGGCGTTTCGCCTTCGAACGAGGTGAAGGTGATCTCCTGGGTCGAGGGACTGAAACGGGGCGTGAGCACCAAGTTCTGGCCGGTGGTGAGCAACCTGACATTGAACCCGTCCTGATCCATGATGGCGAGGCGCTTCACCCGCTTATTCTTGGGCCCCGACTCGTCGACGAACACGATGCGGGTGTCGAAATAGCCCTTCTCGCCGGTAATCCGCTCATAGATTGCGTCGGCGATGATGTGGCCGATGCGCCGCGCATCCTTGGGACGGGCGAAGAACTGCTCGCCGGCGAGTTGCTTGCCGGCGAACACATCCCACAATCGGAACTCGGCCCGCAGCCTGCCTTCGCTTGCGCCGATGCGGCCGACCACCAGCGCCTGAGCGTTGACCACCCGCCAATCCTCGAAGCGAGGCATGGTATCGGGGCCGACGCCCTGCTCGATGAAGGCCGCTTGGTCGATCGGGATGAACAGTCCTGAGGCGCGCAGGTCATTCGCCACCACGTTCGAAACGTCGCGGGCGACTTGCGGGTCGATCGACCCGTCGCCGGCAAAGTCGGCAATGGCGATCGGCAGCGGCTGGATGGTGCCTTGGGTGATGTTGAGCTCGACCACGGCACGGGCCGGGCTGGTCATCGCCAGCGCACCGAGCACCAGCGCCAGGGCCAAGAAGCGGCGGTTCAGGATCGGGGTGGCGGAATGGGTCATGGTCGGTCGGGATCGTTCGGGCGTCAGCCCGCGCGATACATCTCGCTTGGGTCGAAATTGAGGATCATGTCGCGCCACAGCGCATATTTGTCGCTCGGCAGCGGGTAAGGCTGGCACTGGTAGACGGCCCTGACCGCGCTGTCGGCGGCCGCCTGGAAGAAGGGCGATGAGCCCCGGTTGGCGACGGTCGGATAGCCCACCAGAGTTCCGTCCTCGTTGAGCTTCATCCGGAGCTTCACCACGATCTGATCGGCGCCGAGGCCTCCCGGCGGCGGGCTCCAGCATTGGGCGATGCGGGCTCTGAGCGCGTCGATCTCGTTGACCGACATGGTCGTCTCAGTGCCGTTCGACTGTCCGCGCACCTTGTTAGGGGCGGGCTCGTCGGACGGCAGCACCGGGGCCGGCTCGTCCGTCGCGTCGGGGATCTTGTTGAGCAGCGCGGCGATCCGGTCGGTGTTGAAGTCCGGCTTCTTGGTGACTTTCGGCGCGGGCTTTTTCGGTTTGGCTTCGGCCTGTTTCGGTTTGGCCGGCTTCTCGTCCTTCTTGGCGTCAACCTTGGGCGCGGGCTTCGGCGTCTCGGCCTTGTCCTCGGCCTTGGGTTTCTCCTCGGGCTTCGGCTTGTCGTCAGGC
Organism: uncultured Alphaproteobacteria bacterium; assembly: GCA_963812105.1. Classification (GTDB taxonomy): domain Bacteria; phylum Pseudomonadota; class Alphaproteobacteria; order Rhizobiales; family Methyloligellaceae; genus Methyloceanibacter. Next base: position 423,987 of record CAWEUF010000006.1, on the reverse strand, counting down.
TTGTCGGCCTTGGCGTCTCGTCGTCGGGCTTGGTGGCTTCCTTCACCGCTTCGGGCTTTGGCTCCTTAGGCTTCCCGGCCAGCGGCGCGTCGTCTTTGGCGTCGGCCATGCCCGCCTTGATCTTGGTGACCTCGGACGGCGTGGCGAGATCGACCGGAATGGCGATAAGCGGCGCGTGCTCCATCTTGGCAGCCGGGAAGGCGACGAGCGCAAAGAGCAGGATCGCCGTATGCAGCGCGGCCGAGATGAAAGTGCTCCTGCCCATGATGCTGTCGGTTCGAGACTTTCCCTAAGGCTGATCCATCTGGTCGGTGACGATGGTCACCGGAAATCCGGCCTGCCCGATTCTTGCCAACACTTTCGCCACGTCGCCGTAAGGCGTGCCTTTGTCGCCGCGGACCCACACCTTGCTGCCCCCGCCGGCATCACGGATAGCAGTGAGTTTGGGCACTAATTGGTCAAAGCCGATCTCGGTGTTCTGGAGGAAGATCTTGCCTTGCGGGTCGACGGTGACGCTCAACGGCGCCTGCTCCTGATCGACCGGGCCGGCTTCGGTCTTCGGCAGCTCGACCTGCGGCAAGGTTCCCTTCAACTCGACATCGACCCCGACCGTGAGCAGCGGCGCCGTCACCATGAAGATGATGAGCAGCACGAGCATGACGTCGACCATCGGGGTGACGTTGATCTCGCTCATCGGCGCGGACGAGCGGCGCCGTGCCCGCCGCTTCGAGAGCGCCCCTCCTGGCTGTAGACCTATGCCCATGGTTCAGGCTCACACCGTCTTGTCGATCTGGCGCGACAGGATGGCCGAAAACTCGTCGGCGAAGCCTTCCAGACGCGCCGCGTGGCGCGCGACGTCGCTGTTGAATTTGTTATAGAAAATTACGGCAGGAATAGCGGCGAGCAGGCCGAGCGCGGTGGCGAATAGAGCTTCGGCGATGCCCGGCGCCACCACCGCGAGGGATGTGTTCTTGCTCACGGCGATCGCCTGGAAGCTCGTCATGATGCCCCACACCGTGCCGAACAGACCGATAAAGGGCGCGGTCGATCCGACCGTGGCGAGGAACGTCAATCGTCGTTCGAGCCGCTCCACCTCGCGGGAGATGGTCACGTCCATCACCTTCTCGACCCTGAGCTGGACGCCGGGCATCGGCCGCAAGCCCTTCTCGCCGCCTTCGCGCTCGGTCGAGCGCTTCCATTCGCGCATCGCCGCCACGAACAGCGCCGCCATGCCGGTGTTCCGGCGCTGGGCCAGAGCCTGATAGAGCTCCTCGAGCGATTGTCCCGACCAGAACACCTGCTCGAACTTGTCGGTCTCTTTGCGGGTCTTGGCGTAGAGGAACAGCTTCTCGAGGATGATCGCCCAACTCCATACCGAAGCGAGCAGCAGCCCGAGGATCACGAACTTGACGACGATATGGGCGTTCTTGAAGAGCTCAAGAATCGAGAGGTCGACGACGACATCCGACGGGTTCATGACGGCCTCGTGGCATGGCTCCAAGATCGCTGCCTCCGGGTGTCGACCCTCGAGCAGGCAACTTGGCCCTGCGGCCCCGGCCGCAGGCTTTGATGCATCGCCGGGAAAAGCGCGCTTTGCGCTCGCGCACCGACCTTTCGCCAGCGAATGTGACTAAACTTGGGCTCGTTACCCTCTCGGCGCCGCGCGGTCCCCTTCGGCCGAGCGACGCTTTACCGGCTTTAGCTACGTTTCACGCGGTTGGTTAACGAATCGTTGAAGCGCGTTGCGAACGAGCGCGCCCAGCCGCTGCGGTTTGCCCGCCTTCGACACCAAAACGACCGTGACCTTGGCCCGCACCAGAAGCGCCTCCGCCCGCATCACGTCCTGCTGAAGGACGAGGCTGGCGCTGCCGATCAGGGCGGTGGTGGTCACGACCTCCAACAGATCGTCCATGCGTCCGGGCTTCAAATAGTCGATCTCGACCCGGCGCACGACGAACACCGCGGGCTCGCCCTGCTCGGGGCTGGCGAGGCTCTTGGCGTCGATGCCGAGCAGCCTGATGAAGTCCGATCGTGCGCGCTCGCAGAACTTGAGGAAGTTGGCGTGGTAGACCACGCCGGCGCAATCGGTGTCCTCGAAATAGACGCGCACCGGCAGGATGTGGGTCTCGCCCTCGATCCGGCCCGCGATATCCGGCCAACGCTCTGTCACGACTCTTCGCTGCCGTTGAACAGCGGAAATTGCGTGGTGGATTGGGCCGGCTGCTGCATGCCGAGATGGGCGAAGGCCTGTGCGGTCAGCACCCGTCCGCGCGGGGTGCGGGCGATGAAGCCTTGCTGCAACAGATAGGGCTCGATGATTTCCTCGATGGCGTCACGCGGCTCCGACAGGCCGGCGGCGATGGTCTCGACCCCCACCGGGCCGCCGCCGTAATTCACCGCGACCAGCCGCAGATAGCGGTGATCGAGCGCATCGAGCCCGCGGGCGTCCACCTCGAGCTGCGACAGCGCGCGGTCGGCGATTTTCGCGTCGACTGCACCGCTTCCTTCCACGGATGCGAAATCGCGCACGCGCCGGAGCAGCCGCCCCGCCACCCGTGGCGTGCCGCGCGCGCGCCGTGCGATCTCGTGCGCGCCCTCGCCGGTGAGCGGCAGCCCCAGCAGCCGCGCGCCGCGCCGCACGATCTCCTCGAGCTCCTCGACGCCGTAAAATTCGAGCCTGATCGGAATGCCGAACCGCTCCCGGAGCGGCGTGGTGAGCAGCCCGGTGCGGGTGGTCGCACCGATCAGCGTAAAGCGCGACAGGTCGATGCGCACCGAGCGCGCCGCCGGCCCCTCGCCGATGATGAGGTCGAGCTGGAAGTCTTCGAGCGCCGGATAGAGGATTTCCTCGACCGCCGGATTGAGCCGGTGGATCTCGTCGATGAACAGCACGTCGCGGTCTTCGAGATTGGTGAGGAGCGCCGCGAGGTCGCCGGCCTTGGCGATGACCGGGCCGGAGGTGGCGCGGAAATTGACGCCGAGCTCGCGCGCCACGATTTGCGCCAGCGTGGTCTTGCCGAGGCCGGGCGGGCCGGCAAACAGCACGTGATCGAGCGCCTCGCGCCGGCCGCGCGCCGCCTCGATGAACACTTTGAGATTGGAACAGACTTTCGGCTGGCCGATGAACTCGGCGAGCGTCTGCGGCCTGAGCGAGGTCTCGCCTTGATCGTCCTCGCGCTTGACCGCCTGGAGCATCCTCTCGCTCATTGCGCCAGCTCCTTGAGGCCGAGCCGGATCAGGTCCTCAGGCCGCGCGTCGCGCCCGACTTTGCCGATCGCCGCCGAGATGGCCGCCGCGGCCTCGCCATGGGCATAGCCGAGATTGGTCAGCGCCGAAACCGCGTCGCGCGCGGCCAGCCCGTCCGGCAGCGTGGCGACGGGGGTAAGGCCGCCGCCGGGCCTGATCGCCGGCGCGAGCGATGGCATCTTGTCCCTCAATTCCGACACGATGCGGGCCGCGACCTTGGGGCCCACGCCGGGAGCGCGGGCGACGTGGCCTTTGTCTTGGAGCGACACGGCGTTGGCGAGGTCCGCGGCGGACAGCGTGCCGAGCACGGCGAGCGCGACCTTGGCGCCCACGCCTTGCACCGTTTGCAGCGCCCTGAACCAGGCGCGCTCATGCTCGGTGGCAAAGCCGTACAGCTTGATCTCGTCGTCGCGCACGTGCGTGTCGATCGCGAGCATCACCGTCTCGCCGATCGGCGGCAGGCTCGACACCGTGCGCGCCCCGATCGTCACCTCGTAGCCGACGCCGCCGACATCGACGATCATCGTGTTGAGCGAAACCGAATCGAGCCTGCCGGTGAGCTTGCCGATCATGGCGCCGCTCCCACGGCCAACGCCTCGATGCGCCGCCACGAACGCGAATGGGCATGGGTGATGGCGATGGCGAGCGCGTCGGCCGCATCGGCGCTGTCGGGCGCCGCGCGCGGCAGCAGGCATTTGACCATGGCCCTGATCTGGCCCTTGTCGCAATGGCCGGCGCCGACCACCGTCTTCTTCACCGCGTTCGGCGCATATTCGGCGATCAGCAGCCCTGACAGTGCCGGCACCAGCAGGGCGATGCCCCGCGCCTGGCCGAGCTTCAAGGTGGCCGCGCCATCGCGATTGACGAAAGTGTGCTCGACGGCCGCCTCTTCCGGGGCCAACCGCGCCAAGACCTCCTGCAAGCCGTCGAAAATCTGGCGGAGCCGCATTCCCAGGCCTTCGTCATCGTCGGACACGACCGCGCCGCAGGCCACGAAAGCCAATCTCGCCCCGTCGCTGTCGATCACCCCCCAGCCGGTGCGCCGCAAGCCCGGATCGATGCCGATAATGCGTATCGTGCCCATGCCGACCCCTTGCCGCCCGCGGAATTGCGCCCTCGCGGCGGCGAATCACTTAGGGGATTTTGCCATGCAACAGGGCCGGGCAGATACAGCGGGAGGAACGCAAGACAGAGATTCGGCGTTAGGGATTTGGGTGTAATCTCAGGATCGCGGCGTTTCGACGGGGAAGCGCCGGGGTTGCACGCCCGTGAGTCAAGGCGCAGGCAACAAGAGCGAGCATCGCCGGCGCCTCAAATGAGGGAGCAGCACCGTGAGCTGGTGCCAGCGATACGCTCGACCCGATTGCGGCCGCCGAGGCCGGCATTGCCGGGTCGAAACATCTGATTGCTTCGGTCGCCGACGATCTGAGCCAGCAAGAACGCTGGCTTGCGCATTATCGCGTGGCCGAGAAGCGCCGCGCGCGGCGGGCCAAGATCCGCGAGATCATCTATTGGCTGGAAATGAGGCGCCAACGCCTGGCGCGCCGGCTGCGGCGCATGGCGTTGATTGCTCTCCGCCTGGCGCGGACCGCTGCCGCCTTCCTGTGGCGCACCGCCATTGCCCTGTCCATCATTCTCCGCCGCACCGCGACCGCCTGCTTCGCCTGGGCGCGGCCGCGCGCTTATGCGCTCGCGCTCACTCTGGCGGCATGGACCCTCGCGTTGTTGGCTTGGGCTGCCACCGAGCTTCGGCTTCTCGTGCGCGCCACCAGCAGGGCAGCGGCGAGTGCCGCCGCGTCGATCGCGCATCAATCGCAGAATTCTCGGGGCGATGGTGCGGCGTTGGCTGATCGCCGCCTGGGCTTGGACCCGGATCGAGGCCGCGCGGCTCGCCCGCGCCGCTTTTGCGAGCGCATCGATCGGTGCAGCGTGGAGCGCGGCGCGGTCGCAGGCAGTGGCAACGTCGCTCCGCCGCGAGACGATTCAACTCGCCTCGTGGACGCGGAAGAAAACCGGTCATTTCTCCCGCACGTCGCTCGCCACCGCGTCGCTGGGTTTCTCCTGGGCGAAACCGGCCAGTCAGCGCGCGGACGCGAGCCATCGCGCGCTCGTGATCAGGCGTTCAACGGCGCTGATCTCATTCGAGCCGCGGCGCGCGCACCTGCCCGCACTCAGCGAGGCAGGCGCGTCACGGCCGGTTAGCTCGCGTGCGGTCCACGCATCTCCTTGATCGCCGACTGGATGCGCCGCCAATCACCCGCTTGAGCCTTCTCGCCTTCCCGCTCGCATTCGGCGGCTCGCTGCGCGGCCTCCAACTGGGCCTTATCGCCATGCGCGCCGACCAGGCGCCGCGCGTAGTCATGGATTGCGTTGATGTCCATGGGATCGTCCTCCTCACATACCGGAAGCGGTCTCTGCCGCCATTTCCTTGATGTCGCGAATAGTAGTTCCGCGATGGGACGGATATGAGGCGACGCAGGCAAATGTGATCATGCCGCCTGAGGAATCTCCACCACCTGCCGCAATCCTCCGCCCTCGCGATTGGCGATGCTGATCGAGCCGCCGGCGCGCTGAATGATCTCGCGCGCGATGGTGAGCCCAAGACCCGCGCCGCGAATGTCCTGACGGCGGGCGGGATCGGCGCGGAAAAACGGCTCGAACACCTGGTCGAGCATATCGGGCGGCAATCCCGGCCCATCGTCCTCGATGACGATACGCGCAGCGCCGTTCAAGCCTCCGACCTCGACCCTGGCTCTGACCCCATGCGTCGCGGCATTGATGATGAGGTTGCGCAGCGCGCGGTTGAGCGTGAGCCGGCTCGCCCGCACCGTGACCGGCTCGAGCGTGGTCTCGGTGACGTCGAGTTTCTGGTCCCTGAGCTCGGCGCCGATCGAGCCCACCAGTTCGTCGAGCTGGATCAGCTCGGGCGGGGCTTTGCCCGATTCCTCGCGCACCAAGAGAATGGCGCTGTCGGCGATCCGCTCCAGCTCGTCGAGATCGGTGAGCCACCGCGCCCGCTCCTCGTGGTCCTCGACGAACTCGGCCCTGAGCCGCATGCGCGTGATCGGCGTGCGGAGATCGTGTCCCGCCGCCGCCACCAGCCGCATTCGACTCTCCATCGCCCGTTTCAGCCGCACCGACAGCGTATTCAACGCCTTGGCCGTGGCTCTGACCTCCGCCGGGCCGCGCTCAGGCAAGATCGGCAGCGCGCCGTCGGAACCCACCTGCTCCACCGCGCTTTCCAGCAAAGCCAGCGGCCGCACCATGCGATTGGCCACGAACACGGCAATCGCCGTCGCGCCCAAAGTGATGAGGATGAGCCATCTGACCAGGCCCCGCCACGGCGCACCTTGCGGCGGCGTGTCGGCAATCGGCATCAGAACCCAGCCTTGCCGGCTGACCGGGATCGACACGACGAGCGGGGCGCGCCAGCCATCGCGCGACACCGTGACGGCAAGATCGAGCCCGCGCGCGGCGAGCGCATCGCGCAACCTCTCGGTCAGCCTCTGCTGCCTGCGGCCCGGCGCCGGCTTAGGCACGATGGCAATGACATTGCTGCCCTCGTCGACGACGCGCACCAGCGTTTCGATCTGCTGCGCCACGGGCGCGAGCGAATGCAGCCGCTGAGGCGGGCCAAGCAGGTAGAACAGCACCGCGGTCAGCAGGCCCACCACCGTGACGATGGCAACCACCAGCAGGAGCGCGATCTTGACGCGCAGCGTGTTCATGGCGCGGCGCCCTCGACCTCCACCTTGGCGGCAAGCTGATAGCCGCCGTTCCGCACCGTCTTGAACAGCCGCGCCGCGCCGCCTTCCGCCAGCTTGCGGCGCAAGCGGCTGACCAGAACGTCGATCGAGCGGTCGAGCACGTCGCCGTCGCGGCCGCGGGTGAGGTCGAGCAGCTGGTCGCGCGACAACACGCGGCCCGGCCGCTCGAGGAAGGTCCTGAGCAAATCGAACTCGGCGCCGGTCAATTCGATGGTGTTGCCCTGCGCACCGGTGACGCGGCGCGTCTGCGGGTCGGCGGTCAGGCCCTCGAAGCGATAGAGCTTCGCCTCGCTCGCCGGCGGCAGCGCCTCGGCGCGGCGTCGGAGCACGGCCCGCACCCGGGCGATCAGCTCGCGCGGATTGAACGGCTTGCCGAGATAATCGTCGGCGCCGATCTCGAGCCCGATGATGCGGTCGACGTCCTCTTTGAGCGCGGTGAGCAGAATGATGGGAACGTTCGAGCGCTGAGCGCGCAGATCGCGGCACGCTTCGAGCCCTGAGCCGTCCGGCAGCATGACGTCGAGCACGATGAGATCGACGTGGTGGCTGGCGAGCCGGTCATGAAGCTCGCGGCAGTTCGCCGCCAGCAGCACGCGGAAGCCCTGGCTTTCGATATAGCGGGCGAGCAGCTTGCGAATTTCCGGATCGTCGTCGACGACGAGAATGCGCTGCGGGGTGGCGGTCATCGGCCTTGGGGTGAAGACGGGCTGCGCTTCCTTCTAACCTCGCCACGGCCCGGCCACGAGCGCATTTTTGTGACGAAAACCAGCGGCTTGGGTTACCGGCAATGTTTCGACACGAAATTTATCGGGCCAGCAACGTTCGGACACACCACGACCTAGCGGCGCAAACTTCGCAGCTTAAGCATGAGCGCTCAGCAACAGCTCAAGGACGCATTCTATGAAGACCCCCAAATTTGTACCGTTCCTGGTCGTGGCGGTGATCGGCATCTCCGGTCTCGCTCTCCTCACCTCGGCCTGGGGCGAACCCTCAGGCGGCAAGTCGCCGCGGCCGTGGCAGCACGGCAAGATGGAACGCTGCGACCGGCCCGATCACGGCTCGAAGCAGCATCATGGCCATTGGCGCCGCGGGCCCGACGATGTCGCCAGACGCTTGAGCGTGATCGAGACCGAGCTCGGCATCCGCACCGAGCAGCTCGATACCTGGCGCGATTTCACCGATGCGTTGCTCGCCGTGGCCAAACGCCCCGAGCGTCCCGACGCAACATCGGCCGACAAGACGCCCTTTACCCTCGCGCAACATCTGGCGAACAACGCCATCGCGCGCGGCAAAGCCGGCGAGGATCTCGCCAAAGCGATCGAGGCGTTGCGCGGCAAGCTCACGCCCGAGCAGCTCGACAAAGTCTCCCAGCTCGAAGCGCGGTTCCGCGGCCGTCACGGCCACGGCTCACGACCCGAGTTCAATTCTCCAGGGCAAGACAAGCCCGGCGCGGACACGCCCAGCAACTCCGGCGACGCCCCCCCTTCGTCGGAGGAGTAGGGCAACAAGAGGCGGCGGCGCGAGCCGCCGCCTCTCACTTTTCGGTCGGCATTGCGGCAGCCGAGTCGATCCCCAAATTTTTTTCAGGCAAAAGCGGGAACAAGTGGCAAGCTTTGTTGCCGGAATTTCCCCGAGGCGCGCTTGAAACACGGGGCTTTCCAAATATCTATTCCATCATTGACGATTTAACGTAGGCTTCCATCTGGTCGGAAGGCCTGGCGTATGGCGGCCGTATTGTCGGGGAGGCTCGTCCCATGTGGACCGTGGAGAACGCAACCGGCCTAGCGTTGAGCGGCGACCCCGCTCTGCCGCGGAACCTTCTGCTGCAAGCCTTGTCCCGCCGCGATTACGAGCGGCTGTCACCCTTGCTTGAAAGGGTCCCGCTCACGCCGAGACGCGTTTTGCAGCACGCCCAGGTTCCCATCGAACATCTCTATTTCATCGAGGACGGACTCGTATCCGTACTGGCCAACACCGGCGAACAGGCCGCCGTCGAGGTGGGTTTGATCGGCCGCGAAGGCGTGGCCGGGAGCGCTGCCCTGCTCGGCGCCAAAACCTCGCCGCTTCGCTATTTCGTGCAGATCGGCGGCAGTGCTTACCGCGTCGGCATTGACGACCTCCACCGCGCCATGGCCGAGATGCCGCAACTTCGCGCCGTACTGCATGGCCATCTCCATGCCGCCATGATGCAGTCCTCGCAATCCGCGGCGTGCAGCCTCAGGCACTCCTTTTTGCAGCGCCTGGCGCGCTGGCTGCTTACGGCGCAAGACCGCACCGGCCGCGACGAGATTCCGATCACACAGGATCTGCTCGCCCGCAGCCTCGGCGTGCGCCGCGCCACCGTGTCTGACGCGTTCAAACCGCTCCAGCGCCGCGGCATCTTTGCCACGGAGCGGGGCCTGATCAGAATTGTCGATCGCGCGCGCTTGGAGGAGATCGCCTGCCGCTGCTACCGCATCATGCGCCCTGGGCGCGACAGGCCTGGTAAGCCCGAACCGGCGCGCGGGCCCCTGTTCGCTCTGCCCTTCATCTGCGCTCTGATCGAGATCGAGCTATTGGCGCAATGAAAAGGTGCCCGGGCGAACCCGGGCACCGTCAAGTTTCCTATTCGACCACGCCTTTGCACTTGGACTCGTCGCCACGCACGCCATCCAAGGCCTTCTTGGCATCCGCCATGGACGCATAGCCGCCAGCCTCGCCAAGGGCGGTCTGCCCCGCGCTCGGCTTTCCTTGGCTGACCGAGCAATTTCCGACCGTGTCGGCGGTCACGAACCACATGCTTTCGGTGGCCGCCCAGGCCGCGCTTGCCATGCCAAACACCAGCACACTCGCGATAACGCATTTTTTCATATCGGCATTTCCTCCACTTGTGACTGCCCTTAGCGGTGTCATGGATATGAGGCGCCCCCCCTGGAGGGACAGAGGGGCCTGGCTAAAAACGGTACGGTAGTTGACGCAGTTTCGTGCGGAAGATTTGGCACGCCGCCTTACATCGGCACGGCATTGGTGAACAGCGTCTCGCCCCATGCATAGAGCGGCCGCCTGAAATCGGACTCGGTGTGGATCGCCTGACCTTTGCGCTCCATCCATTTCTTGCCGTAGGTGTCGTAGGGGAAGTGGCGGATATAGTAGTCGCAGGTCTCCTCCCAATGGGCGACCGACAGCGACTTGCCGTAATGCTGGCAATAGAGCTCGGTTTTGACGTTGCTCATGCCGCGCGGCGTGCGCCCGTCGCCTTCCGCCCAGACGATCTCGGGCCGGTTGCGCAGCAGCATCAGAATATCTCGCTGCTCGGGGCCGTAGAACCGGCGGAAGTCGAGCAGCGCGCGGCCGGAGGTGTAAGGCGCGTGGTCCTCTGGCGTCATGTAGGCATCGAACAATCTGACCCGCACCGCATCGCACGGATCGTCGCCCAATCCCTCGACGAATGCGCGCAAGTTCGCGGTCACGCGCTCGTCGGGATCGAAACACAGCATCCAGTCATGCGGCAGCTCGGCGCGCGCCATGTCGAGCAGCAGACCTCTGTGCCGCCCTTCGGCCAGCTTGCGCGCCGCCACGTCTTGCTCCCAGGCCTGGTTGGCGACGATCAGCGCCACCTTGGGATGGCTGCGCAAAATCTCCACCGTCTCGTCGGTGCTGGCGTCGTCATAAGCGACGATGGCATCGACCTGGCCCGCGAGATAATCGAGCGTGTCGGGCAACAGCAACGCCTCGTTGCGCATACGCGTGAGCCCGACCAGGAGATGCTTCTTGCCCAGCAACGCCTCGTTGCCTTTGACGATCCGCTCCGACTCGCGGAGCTGCCACGTGCCTGCGCTAGGTTTCATCATCCTAAGTCCCGTTGAGGCCTTCATATGAGGATGGTCCACTGCGGGCGGAACGGCAACGTCCGACCGCCGGCTGAATACCCCAAGCAGGCAGCGAACAACGCTCGACAAAGGTGGTGTATAATTCCAGCATCTGAAGCGTGAGGTGCGAAGAGATGGCCAATTCAAGTTTTTGGCGTGGCCCGGCGCCGGTTTGGCTAAGAGTCCTGGCCGGCCTTTTGCTCTTCCCTATTCTCTGGCTGGTCTTCCAATTGCTCGTCTTTGGACTGTTCCCGGCAGTCCGAGGGCTGACCGAGAACCTGATCGTCCTCTTGTCGATAATTGCGGCGGGGATTGTCGCTGCAGTCCTAATCCGAAAATCCTCGATGCGCCGCGCCCTGGTCTTGTCGTTTCTGGCCTTGCTTGCCTTTGCCATGGGATCGCTCGCATTGATAGGCTCGCAGCGTCCGTCGTTGGAATCCCGCTACGAAGGGGGCGCCGAGCCTCCCGAGGAGTCCCCCGACATGGCGGCCGCTGAGCCACCCGGAGCGCCCCCCGACATCGCGGCCGCTGAACCGCCCGGTGGCGGATACCACTACGAAATTCCGCCTGAGCTAGGCCTAACCGAACAGCCGGCGGCCGAAGCGCCCGGGCCCGATCTCGGCGCGCCGAGCGGCGGCGGCGGCGGCAACTATGGCATTCAGGGTGGAGGCGCCACTTCCAATCACGGCGGTGAGACCGCCGGCGAGATGATCGTGAGAGGACGCCCCCCTCCCGAGCGGCCGGGACAATTGCCGGAATTTCCTTGGCCGCCTCCTTCGGCCTCGGCCTCCTACGTTCTGCCCGACAGATTGTTCGTCAGCCAACGCACGGTCGGCGAGGTTACCGGCGCGATTCTCGGCGCGCTCGAACATAACGGCTATGTCGAGCGGAGTTTCTTCCGCACCGAACCCGGCGGTGTGGCCCTGGTGACGCGGCTCGAACGCATCAACGACGATGGCTCGCCTTCGGCCGATCCTGAACGCTGGCCGGCGGGAGAACCTCACGCATCGACGCGCAGCTTGTTGGAGTTGCTGCAGGGACTGTTCTTCGTCGATCCGGGCCATTATCGCGTGATCGTCTTCGTCGTCCAGGACCTCCCCTTCTCGCAATCCAACGAGGCAATCACCGCGCAGCAGGCGCGAGCATGGCTGACCCTGGGCGCCAACGTCTTGTCGCCGCAGATCGCAGCGCTGCCATTCACCGGCGGTCACGTCACCGTGCTGATCTATGAGTTTGCGAGCGACGGCAGTAAAGTTCAGGTGGTCACCAGCCAGCTGACCGGCAAACAGCATCTCGAAAAGGCCGGACTGCTTACTGTTCTCGACAAGGTCCAATGACTGGTCTAGCGCTGGCTCCGTGGTGGCAAAGAGGGTTTTCATCAGTTACCGCCGCGAAGACACCGGCTCCGCCGCCGGACGCGTCTACGACCGCCTGTCGCGCCTCCTGCCGAAGTCGAACATCTTCTTCGACGTGAACACCATCGGCGGCGGCGAGGATTTCGTGCGAAGAATCGAGTCGGAAATCGGCCGCAGCGACGTAGCCCTCGTGTTCATTGGCGATAAGTGGTTGGAACCGGCCGATCCGTCGGGCAGAGGACGGCTTTGGGAACCCGACGACTTCGTGCGTGCCGAACTCAAAGCAGCCTTGGCGCGGCCCATGCTTGTCTTGCCAATCCTCGTCGCCGGCGCGCGCATGCCGAAACCGGCGCAATTGCCGGAGGACGTGCAACAAGTCACCGGCAAGAATGCGATACCGCTCCGCCATGAAAGCTTCGACGACGACGCGGAGAACATCGTGGCGGCGGTGTTGGGCGTGTCGGCGAAGGACCGTGCATGGGAAGACCGCGGCACACTCAGGGCGAAGATCGGGTACGGGATCGGCGGCGCAATCGCGGCTTCGGCACTTCTGCTCATCGCCGCCCTCGCGCATTTTTGGGTGCTTGCGCGTCCGCTTTCCGCCTCTATCGGCGCCCCACTCACCACATTGCTGCTAATCGGTGGAACGATCTGTGGGTTTTGGCTGGGCCTAGCCTATGAGGCACGCAGACGGAAATTCCGATAGGGCCCGAACGGCCGCGATCATGTCGCGCGATCGTGCTCGGGCTCGACCGGCGCAAACACGGTCTGCGGCTGACCGACCCCCTTCAGGGGGAACGATCCGACAGTTTTGAGCTCCTGCTCCGACAGATGGCTCTGGAACGGACTGGACAGCAGCAGGCTTTGCCCAAGCCGGCCGCACAGATCGGCGATGCGCGAGGCGAGATTCACGTCGCGGCCGATCACGGTGTAATCGAGCCGCGCGCCGGACCCGACATTGCCATAGGCGGCGTTGCCGAAATGGAGCGCAATCCCGACCGTGAACCGAGCCGCGCTGCTGCTGGTGTCGTTGCGCCGCGCGACCTTGAGCAGACCGGCGCGGGCTGCGGCGAACGCCCGCACGCAGGCCTCGATGTCGCCGTTCTCACCGGCGCGGAAGATCGCGAGGATTCCGTCGCCCATGAATTTCAGCACTTCGCCGCCCCGCTCGTCGATCGCCGGCACGATGCAGTCGTAATACTCGTTGACCAGCGCGGTAGCCGCCTCCTCCGACAGATGGGCGGTCAAGCCGGTGAAATCGCGCATGTCGGCGAACAGGATCGCGGCGCGGATGCGCAGCACTTCCCCGCGCCGCACATCGCCCGAAAGAATCCGAAGATGCGGCTCGTCGCCGACATACATGCGCATGACTTCGCGCATGACGCGCTGGAGCGCCAGCACCTCCTGAAGCGCCGCCAGCGTCGGGAAGATCGACCTGAGCAAGGCCACGTCCTGATCGGAGAAGCCGTTCGGCGCGCGCGTGGCGAAGGTGAAGCCGTTATGCATGCCGTTCGGCAACACGACCGGGACGGCGATGTGGTGGGTGTAGCCGGCGGCCTTGAGCGGCGCGACGATGTCATATTCGTCGTCCGGCGTGTCGGGCAACCAGGTGAAGAGCCAATCTTTGAGGCGGTGAGCTTCCGCCAAAGGCCGCTTGCCGCTCGCGTCGGAGCCCCGCTCGTGCGCGTAAAGATGTTCCCGGGCGGAACCGCCGAACTCCCAGATGCGGGCATTGGCCGCGCGCTCGGCATGCCGCAGCTCGACCGCGCTGGTGGTGCGGTCGATGGGAACGCCCGCGTCCCGCAGCATGAGGGACACCACCTCCAAGATGATATTGGGATCGCCGACCGCGCGCGCCTCGCCGAGCAGCCAATCGCGCACCGCCAGCGCCTGGCGCAGCCGCTCATTGGACAGGATGGTCGCGGGCTCTGGCGCGGGATTGACCATTGTCACCGCCCTCTGGACTCTGCCCCGGGGATCAACCCTCAAGCGCTGAGGCGCTCGAGCAATTCGTCGGCGATTTCGAAATTGGCGTAGACCTGCTGCACGTCGTCAGACTCTTCGAGCGCGTCGATCATGCGCAACAGTTTCTGGCCGGATTCCTCGTCGATCGGCACGTCGGTCTTCGCCCGCCAGGTGATGCGCGCCGCACGCGGCTCGCCGAAGCGCTCCTCGAGCGCCTTGGCCACCTGATGCAACTCGTCGGGATTGCAATAGACGATATGCCCGTCCTCGCCGGACTCGACATCGTCGGCGCCGGCCTCGATCGCCGCTTCCACCATCTGATCGGGCGTGGCCTTGCTCGCCTCGAACTCGATGGCGCCGAGCTTGTCGAAATTGAACGACACCGCGCCGGTCTCGCCCAGATTGCCGCCGAACTTGGTGAAGGTCGAGCGCACTTCGCTGGCGGTGCGGTTGCGGTTGTCGGTGAGCGCCTCGACGATGACGCCGACCCCGCCGGCGCCAAAGCCCTCGTAGCGCACCTCTTCGTAGTTGGCGCCGCCGGCCTCCTGGCTCTTCTTGATGGCGCGCTCGATATTGTCCTTGGGCATGTTCTGGGCCCGCGCGGTGACGACCGCCGTCCGCAGCCGGGCATTCATGGCGGGGTCGGGCATGCCCATCTTGGCCGCCGCGGTGATCTCGCGGGCGAGCTTGGAGAACAGCTTGGAGCGCTTCTTGTCTTGCGCCCCTTTGCGGAACTGGATGTTCTTGAACTTGGAATGGCCGGCCATCGCCCCGCATCCTATTGGTTAGCGGCGTTATAGGCGGCCCGTGCGGCAAAATCCAGACAGGCCCGGGCTTACCGCCCCGAACCATGGCCGCCTTAGCAAAGCTTTAACCCTATTTGCTCGACCCTGAGCGTTCGGCGACTCAACCGTCGAAGGGGGGCAACCATGACGCAGATCCCGAAGTCGACCGCCGCCAAAGCTCAGGACCAGGTGATGCCCGCGCTGTCGCTCTCGGAGCTCTGCTCCGAAGCCGCCGATCACGTCGCCAAGGCGCGCCTGTCACTGTTCGACGAAAACGGCAATGCGGATCGCGCGCTGCTCCATCTCGACGAAGCCATCTTCTGCCTGAAGCGGCTTCTCGCCCACGGCCGATCCGGCATGAGCGAGTCCTCGACGCGGCGCACTGCCTAGCCTTCCAATGCTGCCATGCTTCGAGAAGCAGAGGCCTCACCCTGAGGAGCGGACGAAGTCCGCGTCTCGAAGGGTGACCTAGACCTCAGTCAGAAAGAACGCGGGCTCGGTCTGCGACAGCCTGCCGCCGAGCCTGAGCGGCGCAATGGCGCGCGCCAACCCCGTCTCATCGTCGACCTCGATGGCGACGCCGCACAGCGTGGCTTCGCCGGACGACGGCGAAAACCGCCCGCTCGGAATCTTGGTGAGGAAGCGCTGGAGCGGCTCCTCCTTGTCCATGCCGAGCACCGAATTGAAATCGCCGCACATGCCTGCGTCGCTGATATAGGCGGTGCCCTTGTTCAGGATCTGCTCGTCGGCGGTCGGCACGTGGGTGTGCGTGCCGATCACGGCTGTGGCGCGCCCATCGACGAAATGCCCAAGCGCTTCCTTCTCGGACGTGGCCTCGGCGTGGAAGTCGATCAGGATGGCGTCGGCGCCCGATTTGAGCCCGCAGGCTTCGAGCTCCCGCTCCACGGCGCGAAACGGGTCGTCGAGATCGGCCATGAACACGCGCCCTTGCGCGTTGATCACCAGCACCTCGGCGCCGGACTTGGCCTTGAACAAGCCGGCGCCTTTGCCCGGTGTGCCCGGCGGAAAATTGAGGGGGCGCAGCAGACGATCATGGCGCTCGATGAACACCAGCGCCTCGCGCTGGTCGAAGACGTGATTGCCCGTCGTCACCACGTCGGCGCCGGCGTCGAGCAACTCGTTCAGGATCGGCTCGGTGATGCCGAAGCCGCCGGCCGCGTTCTCGCCGTTGACCACCACGAAATCGAGCGCGTAGCGCTCGCGCAAAGTCGGCAACTGTTCCATGACCGCGACGCGCCCGGGCCGCCCGACCACATCCCCCAGGAACAACATACGCATGATTGCTGCCGATCCACCAACGCGCCCGCCACGGGCCATGCCATAGCCAATAGCGAATGGCGGCAGGCGCCGCCAGCGTCCTTGGCGTAAGACGGAAAAAGAGGGTTAGCGGCAGGCTTGGAGAGATGGCAAGGCCACGATGGCCGTCGGAGCGTAGACCCCGGTCTCCCTACAATAAGTAGGTGGGCGCCAAGTGACGGAGACCACGGTCCCCGCCAGGGTCGGCTCCCTTAGGATCTTATAGGGCCCTGGGATTGTGCTCCTAACGCGCCTCGCAGCCCGCCGTCTCGACTATAGCGCCCAAACAGGCTTCGAAGGCCAGCGCGATTTTTTTAAGGCCGCTTGGTGGCGCGCGCCGGGGTCTGGAGCTCGCTGCCAAAGCGCTGGTTCAGCATTTCCAGCCGGTCGGCGACCGAGCTGACGCGCTCGGCGAGATCGACCTGAACCGATTTTACCGACTCATCTGACACCGACCGGTCGCGGCGGGCTTCGGCCAGAGCGGATTTCAATTCCTGCATCTGCCGCCGGAGTTCCCATAATTCGTCGGTGACCAGCAGAGACGCCATCAGGATCAGCCGGTCGTCGCCGACCTGGCCGAATTTCCGCTTCATGGTGTCGACATGGGAGCCGAGATATTCGGCCAAGGCGATCAGGTGATTCTCCTCACCCTCGCCGCATTCGAGCCGGTAGGTCCGGCCGTTCAAGGTTACGCTGACTTGACCCATGACCAACCCCTCGGCAGATCCACCCGGCGCCGCCGGCATGATCTACCCCGGAACTGCCGGCATCAAGTCCTTGATCGTCTCCATCACCGTTTCGAGCCGGTCGGAAACCTCTTCATTGGCGGCTTTCAGGCGGCGTACGTGGTTCTTTTCGGCATCGAGATCGCGCAGCAGGCGGTCGCGCTCCTCGGTCAGAAACTGGACTTGCTCTTTAAGCGCCGCCACGGATACGCCGTCCTCGGCTCCAACAAACACCTGCCGCAAAAAGGCTTCGAGCTGGTCGACCGCGACGTCGAGCCGTTCGGTAGCCTGTTGCAGAGCGTCAGGTTGACTCATCCCGCTGCACCCTCCCCGCTCAGGCGCCGCTGTTTTTGCCAGCCGGGTATCAGGCTGCTGGACCCGCGGTTTAATGTCAATGTGGTGGCGGCGCGAGCAATCTTCAACAACCGTAGACCTCGCTGATTGGTTCCAACCCACGGACATTGACAGCGCCGCGAGCCGTATGATTTGAGACAGACGCTGTTTAACGTCTGGTCAACGCGAGTAACGCGGCGGAAATTTGTTGATGATGGCCGAAGTCAAGCATCGGTGCCGGCTCTATTTTCAGTTCCCAACGCACGCGCCGGCGACGCTTACCGCACACCTCGCGCAGGCGATGGCCAACACCGATGCGGCTTCCGTGTTGCTATGCCGAGACGATTCAGCGCTCGACGACACTCTAGCCGGGAGCCTCATCGACCTGGTGCACGGTCATGATCTCGCCTGCCTGATCGACCAGGATGCCGCACTTGCCGAACGCCTGGGTGCCGACGGCGTGCACATCGCGGCCGACCCCATCGGTTACGCCGAGTCGCGCAAGCTTCTCGGCGAGAGCGCAAGCATCGGCGCCGGCTGCGGCATGAACCGCCATGACGCCATGCGGCTGGCCGAGCTGGGCGCCGACTACGTGGCGTTCGACCCTGGCACTATCGACGCAATCGATCAGTGTGCTGAGCTTATCTCGTGGTGGTCGGAGATCTTCGTCGTGCCGTGTGTCGCCTGGAACATTGATAATGCCGAGCAAGCGGCAAAGTTGGCGTCGCTCGGGGCCGATTTCGTCGCCCCCTCGCTGCGCATCTGGCAAGCAGCCGACGCGCCACAGCGTATTGCCGAGATCGATAATGCCGTCCGTCAATCGCGGAGGGCTGCGTGATCGAATTGCGGATGTCCGCTGCCGTTTTGGCCGCAGCATTGGCGCTGGCCTGCGCCGCAGCGCCGGCCGGCGCGAGCGAGAGCCCCTCTTATACCGCCTATGCCCAAGGCCGCTACCTGACGGCGCTCAAGCTCGCCGAGGACGAGGCCGCCAAGGGCTCCAAGGAAGCCTACACGCTGATGGGCGAGATCTATGCGGAGGGGCTCGGGGTGGCGCAGGATTTCAGCAAGGCGGCCGACGCCTACGCCAAGGGCGCCGACCTCGGCGACGCCAATGCCCAGCTCTCGCTCGGGCTCATGGTGGCCGAAGGCGTCGGCGTGAAGAAGGATCTCCGCATCGCCGCCAATCTGTTCGAGAAGGCGGCACAGACCGGCAATCCGGCAGCGGAGTACAATCTCGCCCTCATCTATTTACATGGCAGGGGGCGCCCCAACGACGAAGTCAAGGCGGCCGAGTGGATGCAGAAAGCGGCCGAGGCCGGAAACACTCAGGCCCAATACGATCTCGGCGCCTTGTACCAGTTCGGCCGCGGCGTGCCGATCGACAAGGCCAAGGCCGCGGAATGGACCGGTCGCGCGGCCGAGGCCGGCCTGGCGGACGCTCAGTTGGAATACGCCGTGATGCTGTTCAAGGGCCATGGCGTCGCCGTGGACGAGGTCCGCGCCGCCAAGCTGTTCCGCCTCGCCGCCGAGCAGGGCAACCCGGTCGCCCAGAACCGGCTGGCCCGCCTCTACGCCAACGGCGTGGCGGTGAAAGCCGATCCGGTGCAAGCCGCCAAGTGGCACCTGATCGCGCGCAGTGCGGGCGTCAGCGACTTCTCGCTCGACATCGTGCTGTCCAAGCTCACCAAGGAAGAGCGGGCCGAAGCCGAGAAGGCGGCCGAGGGTTGGCGTTACAGCCGGTTGAACGACTAGCCGCCCAAGCTGCTCCCCTTGACAGCGGACAGGCCGCGCGTCTTAAAGGCTGCGACCCAGAGTCCCAAGGCAATCCATGAAAATCAACGGCAACGAGATCAGGCCCGGCAACATCATCCAGCACAAGGGCGCCCTGTGGGTCGCCGTCAAGACGCAAGCCGTCAAGCCCGGCAAGGGGCCGGCCTACGCCCAAGTCGAGCTGAAGAACGCGATCGACGGCACCAAGCTCAACGAGCGCTTCCGCTCCTCCGAGACGGTCGAGCGCGTGCGGCTGGAGCAGAAGGACTACCAGTACCTGTTCGCCGAGGGCGACATGCTGACCTTCATGGACCTCGATACCTACGACCAGATTTCCATCCCGAAGGACTTCCTGGAGGAGCGCGCCGCCTTTCTCCAGGACGGCATGAAGGTGACGGTCGAGAGCCACGAGGGACGGCCGATCGGCATCGCCCTGCCCGACCAGGTGACGCTCGCCGTGGTCGAGGCTGAACCGGTGGTGAAGGGACAGACTGCCGCCTCGTCCTACAAGCCGGCCCTGCTCGAGAACGGCGTGCGCGTCATGGTGCCGCCCTTCGTCGGGGTCGGCGAGCGCGTGGTGGTCGATACCAACGAGCTCACTTACGTGCGCCGCGCCGACTAGCCGCTAGCGTCATACCGGCGAAAGCCGGTATCCAATAACCACCACACGCAGTTTATTTTCACCGCGGGGGTTACTGGATTGCCCGGTCAAGCCGGGCAATGACAATGAAAGAAACAGTCCCATGCCCGCATCCGCCCTGATGACCGTCATGCTCGCCGCCGCCCGCAAAGCGGGCCGCAGCCTGGCGCGCGATTTCGGCGAGGTCGAGCAGCTCCAGGTTTCGCTCAAAGGGCCGGCCAATTTTGTCAGCGCCGCCGACACCCGCGCCGAGGAGATCCTCTATACCGAGCTGACCCGGGCCCGGCCCGGCTACGGTCTCCTCATGGAGGAGCGCGGCGTGGTCGAAGGCGCCGATCGCACCCATCGTTGGATCGTCGACCCGCTCGACGGCACCACCAACTTCCTGCACGGCATTCCCCACTTCGCCGTCTCGATCGCGCTGGAGCGCGACGGCGAGCTGATGGCCGGACTGATCTTCAATCCGGCCAATCAGGAGATCTTCACCGCCGAGCGGGGCAAGGGCGCCTTCCTCAACGATCGCCGCCGCTTGCGGGTCGCGGCCCGAACCGAGATGGCGGCATCGGTGATCGCCACCGGCATCCCGCATAGCGGCAAGCCGGGCCACGAGCCTTTTCTCAAAGAGCTCGAGGCGGTGATGCAGACCTCGGCCGGGATCCGCCGCATGGGCGCCGCTGCGCTTGATCTGGCCTGGACGGCGGCGGGCAGGCTCGACGGCTTCTGGGAGCGCAATCTCAAGCCGTGGGACCTCGCCGCCGGCATCGTCATCCTGCGCGAGGCAGGCGGCTATGTCAGCGATGCCGACGGCAAGGATGGCATGTTCGACAAGGGCAGCGTGGTCGCCGGCAACGAGCCGATCCACCGCCATCTGCTCAAGCTGCTCAAGGCCGCTGGCGCCGCGCCCACCATCGCCGCCACGCCATAGGGACCCTTCTCCGCCCTGAGGTTGCCGTTTTGCGTGTCATAGTATTCGGTTAAGCTCGACCCGCTTCGTCCGCCCGACTCGAAACGACGGCATCTGATGGCACCGGTCACCTACAAGGTCAAACTCACGCGCCCGCAAGTGTTTCTGTGGCGCATGAGCCTGTTCCTCATTCTGGCCGTCCTGCTGGCGATCATCCTCGACGGCCAGACCGGACAGCTCCGCCAGAGCTTCCTGGCCAATCCCGGCCTGAACGCGCTGATCATCGGCGTGCTCCTGGTCGGCGTCGTCTATGCGTTCCGCCAGGTGCTGCGGCTCTATCCCGAGATCAATTGGGTCAACAATTTCCGCATCTCAGATCCCGGCCTCGGCATGGAGAAGAGTCCGGTCCTGCTCGCGCCCATGGCCACCATGCTCCGCGACCGCACCGGCCATCTGTCGCTGGCCACCGGCGCGATGCGCTCGCTGCTCGACTCGGTCGCCTCGCGGCTCGAGGAGCAGCGCGAGACCACGCGCTATCTGGTCGGGCTGCTCATCTTCCTCGGCCTGCTCGGCACGTTCTGGGGTTTGCTGCAAACGGTCAGCACGGTCGGCGCCACCATCGGCACGCTCGATACCAATGCCGGTGACAATGTGCTGCTGTTCGATCAATTGAAGGAAGGCCTGGCCGGTCCGCTGAAGGGCATGGGCACGGCCTTTTCCGCCTCGATGTTCGGGCTGTCGGGCTCGCTGATCCTCGGCTTCCTCGATCTGCAAGCCGGCCACGCCCAAGGTCGCTTCTATAACGAGCTCGAGGATTGGCTGTCCGGCATCACCGAGCTGCAACTGGCCGATGCGCCGGGTGCTGCCGGCGTGGCGCCGCAGGTGCGCTTCGCGCTGCTCGACATGCAACGCTCGCTCGCCGACCTGAACGACAAGGTCGAGATGAAAATGCTGAACGACAATACCGGCGACGCGGTCAAGGACCTTGCCGCCGGCGTCGACAAGCTGATCCGGCAGATGCGCGCCGAGCAGAAGGTGGTGCGCGAATGGGCCGACGAGCAGGCCCAGCAGCAGCATGAGCTTGCCGCGGTGCTCCGTCAGATCACCGACAAGGCCAAGCTGCCGGCGCGCGAGGAGCGCAAATAATGTCGCTGGCGCGCGCCCGCCGCGGACGCTACCAGGCCAATTACTGGCCGGGCTTCGTCGACATGTTGTCCACCCTGCTGCTGGTGGTGACTTTCCTCATGGCGCTGTTCATGCTGGCCAACTTCGTCGTCACCCAGGCGGTGAGCGGCAAGGACACCATGCTGTCGCGGCTCAACCGCCAGCTGGCCGAGCTGACCGAGCTGCTCGCGCTCGAGCGCTCGAAGAAAGAATTGATCGAGGACAATCTCGCCACGCTGCAGGCGACCTTGGGCGACAAAGACAAGGAGAACCAGCGCCTGACCGGATTGCTCGGCACGCTGAGCGGCCAGACGCAAGGCGCCGAGGACCGCGTCAAGACGCTCGGCAGCGCGCTCGACGAGCAGAAGAAAATCACCAATGACGCGCTCGCCAAGGTCGAGCTGCTGAACCAGCAGCTCGCGGCGCTCAGGCTTCAGATCGCCTCGTTGCAAGAGGCGCTCGAAGCCTCGGAAGCCAAGGACAAGGACAGCCAGGCCAAGATCGCCGATCTCGGCCAGCGGCTGAACGTGGCGCTGGCCAAGAAGGTGCAGGAGCTCAACCGCTACCGCTCCGATTTCTTCGGCAAGCTCAAAGAGGCGCTCGGCAGCCGGTCGGACTTCCAGATCGTCGGCGACCGCTTCTTGTTTCCGTCCGACGTGCTGTTCGATTCCGGCTCGGCCTCGCTGAAACCCGAGGCCACGGTACAGCTCGACGAACTCGCCGCGGCGCTCACCGAGCTCGAGACGCAAATTCCGCCCGACATCGCCTGGGTGATGCGCATCGACGGCCATACCGACATCAAGCCGATCGCCACGCCGGAATTTCCCTCCAACTGGGAGCTGTCGAGCGCGCGGGCGATCTCGGTGGTGCGCTATCTCATGCTGCGCGGCGTGCCGGCCAACCGGCTGGTGGCCGCGGGCTTCGGCGAGTTCCAGCCGATCGACGGCGCCGACAGCGACGAGGCGCGGAGCAAGAATCGCCGCATCGAGCTCAAGCTGACCGAGCGGTAGTCGCTGCTTCCGCTCTACTCCGCGGCGTCGGGCGCAAATTGCAGCTCTGCCAGCCGCTTATAGACGCCGCCCTTGCCGATCAGGCTTTGATGCGTGCCCTCTTCGACCAGGTGGCCATGATCGAGCACCAGGATGCGGTCGGCGCGCATCACGGTCGCCAGCCGATGGGCGATCACGATCGTGGTGCGGTCCTCCATGATCTTGTCGAGCGCCTTCTGCACCAGGGTCTCGCTCTCCGAGTCGAGCGCGCTGGTCGCCTCGTCGAGCAACAGGATGGGCGCGTCGCGCAGCACCGCCCTGGCGATGGCGACCCTCTGGCGCTGCCCGGCCGACAGCGTCACGCCGCCCTCGCCGAGCATGGTGTCATAGCCTTGCGGCAAGGCCTTGATGAAGTCGTGGGCAAACGCGGTCTTGGCGGCGGCTTCGATCTCGCTCTTGGTCGCGTCGGTGGCGCCATAGGCGATATTGGCGGCGACCGTGTCGGCGAACAACGCCGGCTCTTGCGGCACCAGCGCAAACCGGCCGCGCAGCTCCTCAAGCGCCACCTCGTTCACCGGTAGGCCGTCGACTTCGACCGTGCCCCGGCTGGCATCGTAAAAGCGGAGCAGCAGCGCGAAGATCGTGGTCTTGCCCGCGCCCGAGGGCCCGACCAGCGCCACCCGCTCGCCAGGTGCCGCATGAAAGCTCACCCGATCGAGTGCGTTCGTCTCCGGTCGCAGCGGATAGGAGAACGAGACGTCGCGGAAGGCGATCTCCCCGCGCGGCGGCACGGGCAATGGCTTCGGCTGGCGCGGCGATTTGATCTCGGACTGGACCTCGAGCAGCTCGCTCAACCGTTCGGCCGCGCCCATGCATTGGGCGAGCTCGCCCCACACCTCGCTCAAACCTCCCACCGCGGTCGCCGCGAGCACGGCGTAGAGCACGAATTGCGACAGCCGGCCGCCGGTCATGGCGCCCGACAGCACGTCCTGGGCGCCGTACCACAGCACGCCGACCACGCTGGCAAAGATCAGAAAGATGGCGATGGCGGTCAGTCCGGCGCGCGCCTTGGCCCGCGCATTGGCCGCCTCGAAGGAACGGTCGACCGCTTCGCCGAACCGCGCCGCCGCCGCATCCTCATGGGTGAAGGCCTGCATCACCCGCACCTGGGTGAGGCTCTCGCTGGCATAGGCGGACGCTTGCGCCAGCGTGTCTTGCGCCTGGCGCGACAGCGCCCGCACCGAGCGGCCATACGCCACCAGCGGCAGCATGATGACCGGAATGGCGATCAGCACGGCGAGCGACAATTTGGGGCTCGTCACCACCATCATCACGGTGGCGCCGATCAACAGCAGACTGTTGCGCAGCGACTGAGAGATCGCCGTGCTCGCCGCCGCCTTGACCTGCGTCGTGTCGGCGGTGAGCCGCGACATCACTTCGCCCGAATGCGACACCTCGTAGAAGGCCGGGCTCAAGCCGGTCAGATGCTTGAACACGTCGCGGCGGATGTCGGCGACCACCCGCTCGCCGAGCCAGTTCACCGCGTAGAACCGCGCGGCGCTCGCCAGCGCCAGGATCAAGCCGATGGCCGCCAGCGTGGCGAAATATTTGTCGATCAGATCGGGATCGATGCCGGAGAAGCCGAGATCGATCATGCGTCTGACCGCGAGCGGCACGGCCAGCGTGGCCGCGGCCGACACGACGAGCGCGACCAGCGCAGCGGCGAGCATCCCCTTATAACGAAGGAGATAAGGCCTCAGCGACAGGAGCGGGCGGAACGAGGCACGTTTTGCCCCCTTCCCTTTGGCGCCGAGCGCCGACACCTGCCCCTGGCCGTCGCGGCCGTCAGGGTGTTGATTTACGAGTTGCACAAGAATGGGCCCAGCTTGCGTTTAACGGGCGGGACTTTAAGGGCCAAGCCGCGCGGCGGAAAGGGTTAGCTTGCGCGCCCATACCGCGCAGCCTTGCGGGCCCGAGCGACTTCCGTTATAGGCTCGCTCAACCAAATCCGCCGATTTCGCGAAGGCCTGAGCCATGAAGAAAGACATCCACCCGCAATATCACCGCATCACCGTGGTGATGACCGACGGCACCGAGTTCGAGACCTATTCGACCTATGGGGCCGAGGGCGACAAGCTGAAGCTGGACATCGATTCCAAGACCCATCCGGCCTGGACCGGCGGCGGCCAGCACTTGACCGATCGCGGCGGACGGCTGTCCCGCTTCAAGCGGAAATACGAAGGCTTCATCAAATAGCAGGCTTACCGGGCGGGAAGGCCTAGTCGGCGTCCTTACCGAATGCCGCGCGCAAGCGCGTGAGCTGCGTCTGGAGCGGCCGGTCGGCCTCCGCTCCCGGCGGCGGCGCATCGTTGCCGAGCATCTGATCGAGCCGGATCACCCGCTCCTGAAGCTTGACGCTCTGCTCGATCAGCTCGCGCAATCGCGGCGGCAACGCGCCGAGGTCGCGGGCATGCTGCTCGCTCCCCACCGGCAATTTGATCTTGCGCTGCTCCTCGAGCGCCTGCTCGGGCGTGAGCTCGCCTTCGCTCACCGCGCGGCGGATCAGCAGCCACGAGGCAAGCTGCATTAACCTTGTGGTCAGCCGCATGCTCTCGGTGGCGTAGGCCAGCGAATGGGGCGGCCGCAGCTTGCGCGCCTCTTTCCGGCCGTCGCCGTCGAGATAGGTCGCGGCCGCCTCGACCAGCGCCATGCCTTCGCGAAACACTGCCTTGAATTGATCGGAACGGGCGAATTTCGCCCCAAACGACACCGTGACGCCGTCGTCACGATCGCCGCTCTTCGATCTCCCCGCCATCGGCAACTCCCGTCTACGCCCGTGCCCGGCGGCATAGTATGCCATGCGGAAGTCGTCTCGTCGCCTTCCGACCCAAAAGGTTAAAGCCCCTGAATCGGGCAAAAAAAGAGCCGCCATGCGGCGGCTCAGGAAGTTAACAGGGAGGCGTCAAACAGAGTGGACAGGCCACTCAGATCCAGAGGACTGGATGACCAAGACCCTAACGCCGAACTCCTAAGAACGAGTTAATCCTAAGCGCCGATTTACCTAAAGGAACGGTGAGTGCGCGCGCGGCTAGCGTTTGAACACGGACTCGGCCGCGCTCTTCGACGACTGCTTGGCTTTAAGCGTTTGCTCGACGCGCGCGATCTCGTCCTTGAGCGCCTCGACCAGCGCCTGAAGGTCGCCGACCGAGTGCTTGCTCAAATCCTGGCCGAGCTCGAAGGTCTTTTTCTTGGGCGGTGGGGCGATGTCGTCAGTGTCCATGACCTACCCTAGCATCGTGGCGTTTCGGTCATAATCCATTTATCTGTCATTGCCCGGCTTGACCGGGCAATCCAGTAACCCCGGCCCTCTCAACAACGAAGACCGTCGGGTACTGGATGCCCGCCTTCGCGGGCATGACAAACCAACGAGGGACCGATGCTGCCAACGACCATGACGGTGATCGAAGCGCGCGAGGCGGGAGAACCCGAAGTGCTCGTGCCGGGGACGCGGCCGGTGCCCGTGCCGGGACCGGGCGAAGTCCTGATCGAGGTCGCGGCGGCCGGCATCAACCGCCCCGACGTGCTCCAGCGCCAGGGTCTATATCCGCCGCCCAAAGGCGCGTCCGACCTTCTCGGCCTCGAGGTCGCCGGCAAGATCGTGGCGCGCGGGCGCGGCGCCGACCGCTTCAAGGACGGCGATCTGGTTTGCGCTCTGGTCAATGGCGGCGGCTATGCCGAATACGCCGTCGCCCCCGAAGCCACCACCCTCCCCGTTCCACAGGGCCTGTCATTGGAAGAGGCGGCCGCGCTGCCCGAGACGGTGTTCACCGTCTGGCACAATATTTTCGAGCGCGGCGGGCTGCAGCCAGGCGAATGGCTGCTGGTGCATGGCGGCGGCGGCGGCATCGGCACCACCGCCATCCAGCTCGCTACCGCGCTCGGCGCCAAGGTCATCACCACGGTCGGCAGCGCGGCGAAACAGCGCGACTGTCAGGCGCTCGGCGCCGTGCGCGCCATCAATTATCGCGAGGAGGACTTCGTGGAAGTGGTGCGCGAGACCACCGGCGGCCACGGCGCCGACGTGATCCTCGACATGGTCGGCGGCGATTATATCGAGCGCAATCTGCGCGCCGCCGCGCTGGAAGGCCGCATCGTGCAGATCGCCTTCCTCAAAGGCGCGAAGGTCGAAATCGATCTGATGCGGCTGATGCTGCGGCGCCTCACCCTCACCGGCTCGACCTTGCGCGCGCAAACGCCGGAGGCCAAGGCGCGCATGGCACGCGCGATCGAGCAGCGCGTCTGGCCGCTGATCGCCGAGGGCAAGGTCAAGGCGGTGATCGACTCGAGCTTCAAGCTGGAAGATGCGGTCGGCGCGCATCGGCGCATCGACGACCCCGAGCATATCGGCAAGATCGTGCTGGTAACCGCTTCCGGAGCCAATCAAGCGATTGCCTAAAGAGGCGGCAGCCCCTATATAGAGGCCGTTCCCCTTCATGTGATTTCGGATTTGCTCTTTCGCCGAAGGGGCGGAAGAACGCCCGCCACCCTCTTAAGAGAAGCCCATGGACCGCGCCCCCTTGATGCCCAAAGCGACCGCCGTTTGGCTGGTCGACAACACCTCGCTCACTTTCGAGCAGATCGCCGAATTCTGCGGGCTGCATGTGCTCGAAGTGAAGGGCATCGCCGACGGCGATGTGGCCCACGGCATCAAGGGCATGGACCCGATCTCGTCCGGCCAGCTCTCCCGCGAGGAGATCGCCACGGCCGAGCTCAACCCTCAGCACCGCCTGAAGCTGTCGGAGCCCAAGGTCGAGGTGCCGGAGGTCAAAACCAAGCGCGGGCCCCGCTACACCCCGGTGTCGCGCCGCCAGGACCGGCCGAACGCCATCCTGTGGCTTCTGAAAAATCATGCCGAGCTCAAGGACTCGCAGATCATGCGGCTGGTCGGCACCACCAAGCCGACCATCATCGCCATCCGCGAGCGCGGCCATTGGAATTCGCCAAACCTGGTAGCTCAGGACCCGGTGACGCTGGGGCTCTGCTCCCAGATCGACCTCGACGCCGAAGTGAAGAAGGCGGCCGCGCGGCTCGAGCGCGAGCGCAAGGAGGCCGGCATCGCCGAGCCGCCTAAGGCCGGCACGCTGCTGCCGACCGAGGAGACCACCGCCGCACCCCCTCCCCCCGAGGCCGAGCAGCCGATGGCGACGACGCTTGCGCAAGAGGCGCGCGACCGCCGGTCCGCTCCGGACGAGGATGAGGATGCGCCCGACGTCGACTCGGTGTTCGCCCGGCTGAAAGACCTGAAGCACACCGACGCCTCGTCGGAGTAGTCACCCCCCTGACGTTCCGATTTCTGGGTTTCCGATTGCCCACCGCCTGCCGCCTTGGCTAGGGTGCGACAAGGAAACGCGCCTTGGGGGAGGCAATGGCCAACCCTTACGACACCGGCCTCGGCAAGAACCCGGCTAATTACCAGCCGTTGACCCCGCTTGTGTTCTTGCAGCGCGCGGCGTCGGTCCATCCCGACCACGCCGCCATCGTTCACGGCAAGACGCGCACCACCTATGCCGAGTTCTATGCACGCAGCCGCAAGCTGGCGTCCGCGCTTGCCGCCCGCGGCATCGGCGCAGGCGACACCGTGTCGGTCATGCTCGCCAACACGCCGGCCATGCTCGAGGCCCATTACGGCGCGCCCATGACCGGCGCCGTGCTCCACGCGATCAACACCAGGCTCGATGCGTCGGCGGTTGCCTTCATGCTCGACCATGCCGACAGCAAGGTCCTGATCGGCGACACCGAGTTCGCACCCGTGCTCAAGGAAGCGGTGAAACAGGCCAAGGTGAAGCCGCTGCTGGTCGATTACCGCGATCTCGAATGCGGGGTCGAGGGCGAGCGCATCGGCAATCTCGACTACGAGGACTTCATCGCCGGCGGCGACCCCGAATTTGCCTGGGAGATGCCGGGCGACGAGTGGGACGCCATTTCCCTCAATTATACCAGCGGCACCACCGGCAACCCCAAGGGCGTCGTCTATCACCATCGCGGCGCGGCGCTGATGTGCTACGCCAATATGGCGGCGACCGGCATGGGCCAGCATCCCGTCTATCTGTGGACGCTGCCGATGTTCCACTGCAACGGCTGGTGCTTTCCCTGGTCGATCTCGCTGCTCTCCGGCACTCATGTCTGCCTCCGCGCCGTGCGCGCGAAGCAGATGTACGACGCCATCGCCGACCATAAGGTGACGCATCTCTCCGGCGCGCCGTTCGTCATGTCCGCCCTGCTCAACGCCACCGACGACGAGCGGCGCCTGTTCGCGCAGCGCGTCGCCTTCAGCCATGCCGCCGCGCCGCCGCCGGCCGCGGTGCTCGCCAAGATGGACGAGTCCGGGTTCGAGCTCACCCATCTTTACGGCCTGACCGAGACTTACGGCCCGGCCACGCTCAACGAATGGCACGCCGACTGGGACGAGCTTCCTACCGAAGACCGCCTCGCCAAGCGCATCCGCCAGGGCGTGCGCTATCACGCGCTCGAAGATTTGACGGTGATGGACCCCGCCACCATGGAGAAAGTGCCCGGCGACGGCGAGACCATCGGCGAGGTCATGTTCCGCGGCAATATCGTGATGAAGGGCTATCTCAACAACGCGAAGGCGACGAAAGAGGCATTCGCCGGCGGCTGGTTCCATTCCGGCGATCTCGGCGTGATGCACCCCGACGGCTATATCCAGCTCAAGGACCGCTCCAAGGACATCATCATCTCGGGCGGCGAGAACATCTCATCGATCGAGGTCGAGGACGTGCTCTACAAGCACCCGGCCGTCGCCGCCGCCGCGGTGGTCGCCAAGCCCGACGCCAAATGGGGCGAGACGCCGTGCGCCTTCGTCGAGACGCGGCCCGGCGCGACAGTGACGGAGGCGGAGATCATCGCCTGGTGCAAGGACAAGCTCGCCCGCTACAAATGCCCGCGCCACGTCGTGTTCATCGAGCTGCCCAAGACCTCG
This sequence comes from uncultured Alphaproteobacteria bacterium, assembly GCA_963812105.1. GTDB lineage: Bacteria > Pseudomonadota > Alphaproteobacteria > Rhizobiales > Methyloligellaceae > Methyloceanibacter. The sequence goes on along the minus strand of CAWEUF010000006.1, from coordinate 394,179 downwards.
ACCGGCAAGATCCAGAAATTCAAGCTGCGCGACCTGGCCAAGGGTGTGTGAGTAGAATTCCGGCTTGCGCGCGAGGGGGCCTCGCGCCAATCTGACCGTGGATCGGGGGATCACGCCATAGGGCTCGAGGACCAATTCAAGGAAATCGCGGGCTTCATCGCGCTGGCCATCGAGGCGGCGGCGGTCCTCGTGGTGAGCTACGGCTCGCTCCAGGCGCTGGCCGGGGTGGTGGGCACGGCGTTCAGCCGTACCGCCGATGAGATGCGCGGGCGGGAGATCTGGCTCAGATTCGCCACCTGGATTCTGCTCGCGCTCGAATTTGCGCTGGCCGCCGATCTGGTGCGCACCGCGGTGGCGCCGACCTGGGACGATATCTCCAAACTCGCCGTGATCGCCACCATCCGCACCATGCTCAATTATTTCCTCGCCAAGGACATCGCCGAGTTCGACCGGGCACAGGAATCCGGCGGAAATCCGCCTTCTACCTAGATGTGCCGCCCCCTAATAGGTTGGACCCCCGTGTCATAATGTGTTTGAGTGACCCAAAGCACGGTAACGCAGCGCAACAGACACGCGACTGCGCCGTCCGGCGAAATTCACGGGGATCAAGAGCGCTTTAAGGCCGGAGCGTTCGCATCAGAGGTGACGCGCGTAGGGGCAGGCGTACTCAGCCTGGCGCGCGGGGAAAATCGCCTCTTTACGGGATGAGGGATGATCAGCAGAACACGGACGACCAAGCCGCGCTTTCAGCTGATCTTGATCAAGCCGTCGCATTACGACAACGAAGGCTATGTCGTGCAATGGTTGCGCTCGACCATGCCGTCGAACTCGCTTGCCGCGGTCTTCAGCCTCGCCAACGGCGCCGCCGCGCGGCAACTGCTCGGTCCCGACATGCCGATCGACGTGCTCGCCATGGACGAGACCAATACCAGGGTCAAGCCGAAGGACATCGCGCGCCGCATCGCCGACAATGGCGGTCTCGGCTTTGTCGGCATCGTCGGCGTGCAGTCGAACGAATTCCCGCGCGCCGTCGACATCGCCCGTCCGTTGCGTGAGGCCGGCGTGCAAGTGCTGATCGGCGGCTTCCACGTATCGGGCTGCCTGGCCATGCTCAAGGAGCTGCCCGACGACATCAAGGAGGCGCAAGCGCTCGGCGTGTCGATCTACGCCGGCGAGGCCGAGGAAGGCCTCGATGAAGTCATCCTGGACGCGGCCCGCAGAGAGCTGCGTCCCCTGTACGATCACATGAAGCATCTGCCGGACATCGGTGACATCGACGCGCCGCCGTTCCTGCCCAACTCCTTCATCGAGCGCACCATCGGTAACGTGACGAGCTTCGATGCCGGCCGCGGTTGCCCGTTCCAGTGCTCGTTCTGCACCATCATCAACGTGCAGGGCCGGAAGTCGCGCTATCGCTCCGCGGACAGTGTCGAGAAGATCATCCGCATGAACGTCGAGCAGGGCGTCAACCGGTTCTTCATCACCGACGACAATTTCGCCCGTAACAAGGATTGGGAAGCGATCTTCGACCGGATCATCAAGCTGCGCGAAGAGGATGACATGGACATCCGCTTCTGCATCCAGGTCGACACGCTGTGCCACAAGATCCCGGGCTTTATCGACAAATCGAAGCGCGCCGGCGTCACCCGCGTGTTCATCGGGCTCGAGAACATCAACCCCGCGAATTTGATCGCCGCCAAGAAGCGGCAGAACAAGATCACCGAGTACCGCAAGATGCTGCTCGAGTGGAAGCGGGTCGGCATCATCACCTACGCCGGCTACATCCTCGGCTTCGAGAACGACACGCCGGAGTCGATCCGCCACGACCTGGAGATCATCAAGAAAGAGCTGCCGCTCGACATGCTCGAGTTCTTCATTCTCACGCCGCTGCCCGGGTCCGAGGACCACAAGGTGCTGCACGAAAAGGGCGTATGGATGGATCCCGACATGAACAAATACGACGTCGAGCACGTCGTCACCGCCCACCCCAAGATGACCGAGGCGGAGTGGAAAGAGGCCTATCAGACGGCCTGGGGCATCTACTACACCGACGAGCATTTCGAGACGATCATCCGTCGCGCCTATGCCTGCGGCATCAATTTGCGCTCGCTGATGCCGGTGCTGTTCTGGTTCTCCAGCGCCGTGCCGGTCGAGGGCGTGCATCCCCTGCAATGGGGCATCTTCCGCATGAAATACCGCCACGATCGCCGCGCCGGCCTGCCGCTCGAGTCGCCGATCGTGTTCTACGGCCGCTATGCCGCCGAAATCGCCCGCAAGCTGACCCTGGTCGCGCGGCGCTGGTGGCATCTGAAGAAGATCGTGCGCAGGGTCGAGGCCGATCCCAATGCCAAGCTCTACATGGATGAGGCGCTCACTGCGGTGATCGACGAAGATTCCGATCATATGGGCCTCTACACCCAGAACGAGGCGGCCCGCGTGGCAGTCGAGCGCGAGCGCCGCGTAGCGGCCAAGTCCATTAATGGCAATGGCGGCAAGGCCCCTGCGCTCGCCGCCCTTCGCGCCAATGGGCATCAGGGCAACGGCCACGACGCCGCCCACCTTGCCCATGACGCCGAGCATCACCACGCCGACGAGCCGAACGAGCCCATTTCGCCGCTGGTCTGAGTTTTTGCTCAATGGCCGTGACCGAAGGCTTCAAGCACTTCGTCACCGAGCTGCTCAGCGGCCTTGGTCCGGTTACCATCCGCAACATGTTTGGCGGCGCCGGCGTCTATGCCGACGGCGTCATGTTCGCCATCGTGGTGGACGATGTCCTGTATCTGAAAGCCGACGAGACCTCGCAGCGCACCTTCGAGGCCGAAGGCATGGGACCTTTCACCTACCGGCCCGCCGGCAAAGGCCCTGTCGCCATGCGCTATTGGGAGGTCCCGCCGCGTCTCCTGGAGGAGCCGGAGGAGCTTGCCGCATGGGCGCGCGAAGCCCATCGCATCGCCCGCGCAGGCAAGGCAAAATCGCCGCGCAAGCGGCGCTGACCGATTTCAGAACCGTCCGAACGCCCGCTGCATGATGGCGGCCACGCCCGTGCTTTGACCGCCCAAGGCCACGTGCTGAACCTGGTTGCGCTTACGGCGGAACAGGCCACGCGGGGCGGGCTCGGCGGCCGCCACGGTTTGCTTGCCGGGCTTGGCGGCGACGGCGGGACTACGGGGCGGCGCCTTCTTGAGCGCAACCGGGGTCGCCACGATTTCACTGGCGGGCTCGGCCACCGTCGCTTCCGGCGGGGCGGCGGCCACCACCGGCTCCGCCACGCGCTGTTCGCGCTGCCGGTAGCCGCCGGTAAACGGAGCGAGCGACGTTTCCCTGACCCAGCCAAGCTGGCCGCTGCCGAGGTCTTGGACCCTGGCGAAGCCGCCCTCGCGCGAGATCACTCGGAGCGGGCGGCCGACCGAATAGGCGAACAGCACGGGCGACGTGGACGACGGGTGCAGGCGGCCGACGGTGGTATATCCGGCAATTTGGGCCCACTCGTCGCGCCACTCGACCCGGGTCGCGACCGCCGGCGCTGCCGCGGCAGCCAGCTCCACGTGCGGTTCATCCTGGAAAATGAGCATCGCCGCTTTGGGCGGCTGCTTCGCGATCACCGTCTCATTGACGCGTGGCGGCAACGGCCATTCTTCGATGGCTGGCCGACTCAGAACGAGGGTGAGAGCGGTATAAAGGGCGGCTCCCAGGAGCCACACAGACGGTAATAGGCGACGCATGCCGACTCCGCATCGGCCCACCCGTCAAAATCACCCTACACCCAGCGCCACGCGTAACTCAAGCGCGGTGATGCTGGGAGATTGATCAACGGTAAAGTTTGGAGCCGGCGCGGGGGCCGGAAACCTAAAAGTCGCCCTCGATCGCCCGGCCGATCAGGTCGCCGAGGCCGCCGCCATGCCGGCGCAGCCAGCGCCTCTTCCAGCGCGGCATGTCCTCGTCATAAGTCTGCCCCACGTGTTGCTCTTGGCGCATTCCCGGCGGGCTCGTCGGCGCAAGATATTGGGCCTTCATCCAGCCGGTCGCTGCGCTTTGCGGGTCGGTGACCTCGACCCAACCCTCGTAGCGCGACACGACTCTGAGCGTGCGGCCATAGGGAAAGGCAAACAGAGCGGGCGAGTCCTCCGACGCGGCGCCATGCATCCCGGCGCCGGACACCAGCACCTGCACCCATTCCTGAGGCTCGTCTTGAGGACCGCCCGGCCAGGCATTGGGATCGTCGTTCTCTCCCGGCAGCGCGGCCTGATCGGAGGGATCGTCATAGTCGCCCGGTTGCTCCGCCATGGGATCGGCCCCATCCGGAGTCATGCCGGGCGCGGCACGATCGGGCCTGGCGGAATGCTGCCACGGCAGCGAGTCCGGATCGTCGGCCGAGGCGCCTTCCTCTGGCGGCAGCGCGGCCATGTCGTCGGCCGGCGCCGAAGTCTCGGCGCCCTCTGCCGGCAAGGCGGCTTGCGCATCCTGCGCCGGCGCGGTCTCCTTCGGGGTGACATCGGCCGGAGCCATGGCGTGCTCTTCGGGCTTGGCTTCGTCGGGCGCGGTCCGCGCGATACTCTGCTGGTAGGCGAGCGGCCGCGACGGCTCGCTCACCGTGCTAGGGATAGGCGGCGGTCCGCTCAACACCGGGGTCAAGACCAGATAAATCGCGCCGCAAGCGATGGCGCCGAGCACCAGCAGCGAGAGAATGAACTTGTTAATGGCAGAATCTCCCGTCCCGAGATGGCCATTAGCCCAGAAAAAGGCGGCAACAGCGTGTCATCGTGGACCTCTTATGGATCCGTTAAGTCTAATTTTCGGTGAACCGTTCCGCAAACGCCATTTCTAAGGAATGAGCTAGCGCCGTCCGATGAGCCTACCAAATAGGCCGCCCCGCCGCCCACCCTTCCGTGCCCAACGGCCTTTTTCCCGCGGTTTCGACACCGCAGGCTGATCGACCGTGGCAGTTGCGTAGGAGTCGCGCTTCCGCCGCTGCACCAGCGCCTGGTCCGGACCGAGCGCTGCCTCTTCGACCCAGCCCAGTTCGCCGCTGGCGATATCTTCGATCCTGGCGAAGCCGTTCTCACGCTCGCCGACGCGAACGCGGCGCCCGAGAGGGAAAGCGAACAGCGGAGCGGACGACGCCGACGGGCCGGACCGCACCACCGCGGCACTCGTGCCGATTGCGGCGATTTCGGTATTGTCCGGAATGGGATCGGTCGGCGCGGTGGACGCTAGCTTCAGTCGGGGCGCATCTAAATCCCCGTCTTGCAAATCTTCGATCCCTGCGGGAAGTGGCGCTGAATAGCCGGTGTCGTCCAGGTCAGGCGTCTGCGGCAATGCTGCGTGCATGTCGTTTTGCCCAGTGCTCGCTTCGGCGAGGCTGGAAGCTCTGGGGTCAGATACGAATTGATCAGGGGAAAGGTGACCGGTCAGAATCAGCGCATTCACGGTGAAAATCAGCGCGCTCGCAAGCCCCAATGACACTATCGCCTTCTTCATGCCGACCTCCAGCGGCCCTGCCCGTCAAAGGATGAACCTTTGACTCTGGCGGTCGTTCCGGTGGTTGTGCCGACGGGGTTGGCGCGGGCTGATTGAGCAGCCCTGCGCTAGAGCTGTTCAGGCTCCTGAGCGGGCGCGTCCTGGATCGAGTTAAGATAGTCGATGATCGCCGCCACGTCGGTCGGGCTGAACACGAAGATCGGCATGTCCGGATGGCCGGAGACAATGCCCTCGGCCAGCGATTCGGCAAGATCCTCGACCGGATATTTGCTGGAGAGCGTGCGGAACGGCGGCGCCTCGGGATGCGGGCTCGCGCCCTCCTTGCCGATGGCATGGCAGCGCGCGCAGTTCTCCTTAATCAGCTGCTCGCCTTTGTCGGTCTGGTCTTTGTCGGCCGCCACCACCACGGTAGCGCCAAACCCAACGAGGAAACACGCGGTAAGGAGCGTCACCAGCCGCCGATCGAGCACTCTCGATCTCATCGCACGATCCCTCCCACACCAAGCCAGCGGGGCGATTCGCAACCATAGCGCGCGGCCGGCGCAGAATTACGGCCAAAAAATTAAAGGCCGCTAGAGGCGCACGAACCCTGCGCCCCCTACGGCCTTACCTATCAATCGCCAGCCTCAAGCCTAGTGGCTCAACTCGTGCCTTACACGCTCCATTTCATCCTTGAGACGCAGTTTTTGACGCTTCCACTCTTTGATCTTGAGGGGGTCGGTGGCCAATCTCGCCTCCTCCTCTTCGATCTTGCGATCCAATGCGCGGTGTTTTTCCGATAACTCCTCGAGGTGTGCGTCAAGCGCCATATCCGACCTCCATATCAGTTGGTCTCGGACTATCCATCATGCCAAATCGACGACGTTTTGTCTAACCCCAGACTGCGGTCTGCTGTCACTCCCGGCTCTTTCGCGGCAGCCGACAACCGTTTGCAACTTCGCCCAAGGCCTTGCGCCGCCACCGGTTCGCCGCGATACTTTCGGCCGTCCCGGAGGCAAGCAGGGAGCGGGGGACGGCGCATGGAGAGCGAGGATATTCGCGAGCTCCGGGCGACCTTGCTCAGGCTCAAGCAGGAGCACCGCGACCTCGACAGCGCCATCAATGCGCTTGACGAATCGGGACGCGCCGATGCCCTCCAGCTCAAGCGGCTCAAGAAGAAAAAGCTCTACCTTAAGGACGAGATCGCCCGCATCGAGGACCAGCTCCTGCCCGACATCATCGCTTAACCTCTTGTGCGCATATCTAAAACCCGCGCGAACCCGCCTTGCCAAGCAAAGGTGCGTCCCTATAATCCCGCGCTTTCCGCCGCCAGGCCTCCTTCCGTTGAGCGCAAACCATGAGCGAGCCTAAGCCCGTCGTCGGCATCATCATGGGCAGCCGCTCCGACTGGCCGACGCTCAAGGCTGCGGCGAAGGTGCTGGACACGCTCAAAGTCCCTTATGAGACCAAAGTCGTGTCGGCCCACCGCACGCCCAAGCGGCTTTACGACTACGCCACGCGCGCGCGAAAGCGGGGCCTCAAGGTGATCATCGCCGGCGCCGGCGGCGCCGCCCACCTCCCCGGCATGACCGCGTCGATGACCGAGCTACCGGTGCTGGGCGTGCCGATCGAGAGCCGCACGCTGAAGGGCCTGGACAGTCTTCTGTCCATCGCCCAAATGCCGGCCGGTGTGCCGGTCGGCACGTTGGCGATCGGCGAGGCCGGCGCGGCCAATGCCGGATTGCTGGCGGCGCAGATCCTGGCGCTTGCCGATGCTCGTCTTGCCGCCCGCGTCATGGCCTGGCGCGCCGCCCAGACCGAATTCGATCGCCGAGGCGCTCGAGGATAATGCCTGAGCGTCCGCTGCCGCCCGGCAGCACCATCGGCATTCTCGGCGGCGGCCAGCTCGGCCGCATGCTGTCCATCGCCGCCGCGCAGCTTGGGCTCAAGACCCACATCTATTCCGACGAGGCCGACGCTCCGGCCTTCGACGTCGCCCATGCCCGCACGGTCGGGAGCTATGCCGACGAGGATGCTCTCGCCCGCTTTGCCGGTTGTTGCGCGGTGGTGACGTGCGAGTTCGAGAACGTGCCGGCCGAAACGCTGCAAGCCGCCGCGCGCGCGGTGCCGGTGTTTCCGGGCGCGAAGTCCTTTGCCGTGGCCCAGGACCGGTTGGTCGAGAAGGATTTCATCACCGGGCTCGGCGTGTCGGTCGCCCCCTATGTTCGCGTCGACTCGCTCGAAGATTTGCGGGCCGCCCTTCCCCGGGTCCGCATCCCCGCCCTGCTCAAGACCAGGCGGTTCGGCTATGACGGCAAGGGCCAGGTCCTCATTCGCGGCGAGGATGAAATCTCCGCCGCGCTCGAAGCCATCGGCCATGCGCCGGCGCTGATCGAAGGCATCGTGCCGTTCGAGCGCGAGATTTCAGTGATCGTCGTGCGCGGCCGGGACGGCGCCATGCGGTTCTACGACGTGGTCGAGAACGTCCATCAGGACGGCATCCTCGCCATCAGCCGGGCGCCTGCGCGCATCGCGCAAGCTTCGGCCGTCGAGGCGCGGACCATTGCCGGCAAGATCGCCGAGGCGCTCGGCCATGTCGGTGTGCTGTGCGTCGAGATGTTCGAGCGCACGGGCGAGAGGCCGGAGCTGATCGTCAACGAGTTCGCGCCGCGCGTTCACAATTCAGGCCATTGGACGCTCGATGCCTGCCTCGTGAGCCAATTCGAGAGCCATATCCGCGCCATCTGCGGCTGGCCGCTGGGCGAGACGTCCCGCCATTCCGATGCGGTAATGACCAATCTGATCGGCTCAGACGTCGACAAATGGCGCGAGCTTGCCGCCGAGCCGGATACCGCACTCCATCTCTACGGCAAGGCGGAAGCGAGGCCCGGCCGCAAGATGGGCCATGTCACCCGGCTATACCCCAAGAGTTGAGCCGCACCCATCTGGACAATCGGTGGCCCTTCTGTTACAGCAGGCCCGGATGCGGGACCCTGACCGGTTCGGTAAGGGTTTTATTTGGCCCCCGCCCCATTCCCAAAACCAACGGCCAAACGGAGAGCAAGACGCGGTGCAAGTCGTCGTTCGCGATAACAATGTCGATCAGGCGCTTCGGGCGCTGAAGAAGAAAATGCAGCGCGAAGGCATCTTCCGCGAGATGAAGCTCCGTAATTATTACGAGAAGCCCTCGGAGAAGCGTGCCCGCGAGAAGGCCGAGGCCATCCGCCGCGCCCGCAAGCTCGCCCGCAAAAAGGCGCAGCGCGAGAGCGGCGCCGCCCCGGTTGCCGCCAAGCCGCGCGGACCGCGCCGCTAAACACTCAGGCTAACAGGATTGCATCATGGCCGGGCCCGTCCCGGCCATCGCTGTATTAGCGCGCCTCGCCGCTCGCCGCCGCGGCGATTTCCATCTGCGGTCCGGCCATGACCACCACCGGCACCGGCCTCAGGCTCTCGAGGAAGAAGCGCACCTTCTCCCAAGCGCCCCGTTCGAACAAATCGTTATGGCCGGCCTGCGGCACGACCACCATGGTCTTGGGCTCGGCCGCCCTGTGAAAGACGTGGCGCGCCTGGTCCAGCGGAATGACCGCGTCGCGCCCGCCATGGATGATGAACACCGGCGCCGTCACCGCGCCGATGCGCTCGATGGTGCGGTACTGGTCGGCCATGATGAGGTCGAGGGGAAAGTATTTCCACATCAGCTTGCCGACATCGACGATCGAGGTGAATGGCGCTTCGAGCACCAGCCCTTCGACGTGGCGCTGCAGGCTGAGCCTGGTCGCAACCGCGGTGCCGAGGGATTCGCCGTAAGCGACGATGTCATGCGGCGCCACGCCAAGTCCGCGCAGGGTGTCATAGGCGCTGACGGCGTCGGCGGTAATTCTGGATTCGCTCGGCCGGCCTTCCGAACCGCCATAGCGGCGATAATTGAGCATGAACACGCCGTAGCCGTCGCCGGCAATCGCCTTGATCTTGCTGGCGCGATTGGCCGTGTTGCCGCTATTGCCGGTGAAGTAGAGCAGCGTGGGCCTGCCCGCCTGCGCGGGAAGATACCAGGCGATCAGCTTGGTGCCGTCGGCAGCCCTGAACACCACCTCGTCGACGCCCTGCAATCCCGCGTCCTTGGGATCGACGCGCGTGCTGTCGGGAATGTAGATGAAATAACGGTGGAGCAGCCGCCCAACGACGACGATCAACGCGAAAATACCGGCGAGCGAAAAGAGAAGGTTCAACATGGTTCAAGCAATACCTTTCAAGCCATCCGTTAACGCGCGGGCTCCAACTACCCTAAAGTTCATGAACGCAACTTGAATGACGCTGCCAAGCTCCGGTCTTGAGGGTGGTTTCAGCTAGGCGTCCGCGGCGTGCCGGCAAGCGGCTCGCGCCGAGACTGGCGCCGTTGCGATCCAAGGAGGCGGGTGATGCCCCCTACAATAAGACTGCATCTGCTCCTAGAAAGCCTGGGTTTCCCAAGCTTATCCCCTGCCGAAGCCCAAGAGGCAACTGAAAGGGTGACAGCGCAATCTCCGTGCCGAGGGCTGGTAGCTGCGAAATCGAGCCGGAGTGCGGCGATTCTTCGATGAGTTTAAGGCTGTTAACCAGGAACCAAAGTCACAATGACTTGGCGATTTCCTCGGTCATCTTCTTGGCGTCGCCGAGCACCATCATGGTGTTGTCGCGGTAGAACAGCGGATTGTCGATGCCGGCATAGCCCGACGCCAGCGACCGCTTGTTGAACAGCACGGTGCCCGCCTTCCACACTTGCAGCACCGGCATGCCGTAGATCGGCGATGACGGGTCGTCCTCGGCGGCCGGGTTGGTCACGTCGTTGGCGCCGATCACGTAGGCGACGTCGGCTTGGGCGAACTCGCTGTTGATGTCGTCGAGCTCGAACACCTCGTCGTAAGGCACGTTGGCTTCGGCCAGCAGCACGTTCATATGGCCGGGCATCCGACCGGCCACCGGGTGGATCGCATACTTCACTTCGACGCCTGCCTTCTTCAGCCCCGCGGCCATCTCGCGCAACGCATGCTGGGCCTGCGCCACCGCCATGCCGTAGCCCGGCACGATGATCACCTTGCTGGCATTCTTCATGAGATAGGCCGCGTCCTCGGCCGAGCCGAGCTTGACCGGCCTCTGCTCGGCGCCGGCCGCCGGGCCCGCCACCTCGCCGCCGAACCCGCCAAGGATGACGCTGATGAAGGAGCGGTTCATGCCCTTGCACATGATGTAGGACAGGATCGCGCCCGACGAGCCGACCAAAGCGCCGGTGATGATCAGCGCCGAATTGCCGAGGGTGAAGCCGATGCCCGCCGCCGCCCATCCCGAATAGGAGTTCAGCATCGAGATCACCACCGGCATGTCGGCGCCGCCGATCGGCACGATGATGAGAATGCCGAGCAGCAGCGACAGCGCCACGATCGCCCAGAAATAGATCGGCGCCTGCTCCATGCAGAACAGCACCACGCAGGCAATCAGCGCGAGGGCCAGCCCGATATTGAGCAGATGGCGCGCCGGCAGGAGGATCGGCTTGCCCGACATGCGCCCCGACAGCTTGAGGAAGGCGATGATCGAGCCGGTGAAGGTGATGGCGCCGATCGCCGCGCCGAGCGACATCTCGATCAGGCTCTGGGTGTGGATGGCGCCGGGCGTGCCGATGCCGAAGGCTTCCGGCGCGTAAAAGGCGGCGGCCGCCACCAGCACCGCCGCCATGCCGACCAGCGAATGGAACGCCGCGACCAGCTCCGGCATCGCCGTCATGGGAATGCGCCGCGCGATCACCGCGCCGATGCCGCCGCCCAAGGCGATGCCGCCCAAGATCAGCGCCCAGGTCAGCGGCTCTTCCGGCCGCGCCACGGCCAGCGTGGTGATGACGGCGATGGCCATGCCGGCCATGCCGAGATAATTGCCCTGCCGCGAGGTCTCCGGCGACGACAGCCCGCGCAAGGCGAGAATGAACAGCACGCCCGCGACGAGATAGAGCAGCGCGACGAGATCGGGGCTCATTTCTTTTTCTTCTGATACATGGCGAGCATGCGCTGGGTGACGAGGAAGCCGCCGAAGATGTTGACGCTCGCCATGACGAGCGCGGCCAGCCCGAGCAGCTTGGCGATGCATATGACCCGACGAACCGGCCGCGTCGGCGGCCTCGACCGCGACGGCGAGCAGCGCGCCGACCACGATCACCGAGGAGATGGCATTGGTCACCGACATCAGCGGCGTGTGCAGCGCCGGTGTCACGCTCCACACCACGTAATAGCCGACGAAGATCGCCAGCACGAAGATCGAGAAGCGGAACACGAACTCCTGCCCGCCCTCGGCCGCCGCCGCGTCCTGCGCATGCGCCGTGCCGGCGAACGCCAAGGCCGCAAACAAGCCGAGGCCGAGCACCGCAAGGATGAGCTGGCGTAGCGTCATGATTTCGCTCCCTTCGCCTGGCGCTTAGGGCCGTTCTTGGCCGTGGCCTTTGGTGCCGCCGTGCCGCCCTTCGCGCCGCCGAGGCGCTCGGCGATCATGGCATTGACGATCGCGCCGTCCTTGGCGATCAGCGTGCCCTTGACCAGCTCGTCGTCCCAATTGACGGCGAGCGTCTTCTTCTCTTTGTCGATCAGCGGCTCGACGAAGGCCTGCAGGTTGCGGGCGTAGAGGCTCGAGGCATTGACCGGCACCTGGCCCGGCAGATTGAGCTTGCCGAAAATCCGCACGCCGTTGTGATTGACGATCTCGCCCGGTTTGGCCAGCTCGGCATTGCCGCCGCGCTCGACCGCGAGATCGACGATGATCGAGCCCGGCCGCATGCTCTCGATCATCGCCTTGGAGATCAGCTTCGGCGCCGGCCGGCCCGGGATCAGCGCCGTGGTGATGACGATGTCCTGGTTCTTGACGTGCTCGGCCACCAGCGCCGCCTGCTTCTGCTTGTAGGCGTCCGACATTTCCTTGGCGTAGCCGCCGCTCGTCTCGGCCTGCTTGAACTCCTCATCCTCGACCGCGATGAATTTCGCGCCGAGCGAGGCCACCTGCTCCTTGACCGCCGGACGCACGTCCGTGGCGGTGACGATGGCGCCGAGCCGCCGCGCCGTGGCGATCGCCTGCAGGCCGGCGACGCCCACGCCCATGACGAACACGCGCGCCGCGGGCACGGTGCCGGCGGCGGTCATCATCATCGGCAGAGCACGCTCGAACGAAGCCGCGGCATCGACCACCGCCTTGTAGCCGGCGAGGTTCGATTGCGAGGACAGCACGTCCATGCCTTGCGCGCGGCTGATGCGCGGCATCAGTTCCATGGCGAACAGCGCGACGCCCGACTTGGCCAGCGCGGCCAGGCCCTCGGCGTCCGAGAACGGATCGAGCATGCCGATCACCGCCGCGCCCTTCTTGACACTCTTGACGATGTCGGGGCTCGGCCGCCGCACGGTGAGCACGATATCGGCGCCGGCCACTGCGTCTGCGTCCGACCCGGCGATATCGGCGCCGGCCTCCTGATAGTCCTTATCGGCGAAATGCGACCTGAGCCCCGCGCCGGAGCGGATTTTTACCGTGGCGCCGGCCTTGACGAGCTTCTTGACCGTCTCGGGGGTCAGCCCGATGCGCGGCTCGTCGTTATCTTCGGCGGGAACGCCAATCACGATCATCAGGAGTCTCAAGGCTCAAGGGATGCGCCGGGCGGGAAGCTAGCGCCCGTGCGGTCGGAAGTCGAAAGCGAATTGGGTGAAGACCCGCGGTACGATGACGAAAGAGGTCGGTTGAGCGCCCGCCGTCAAACCACGAACATTGCCATCAGGGCCATCAGCGCGACCACCCCGACGATGACATAGACCGTCAATTTCAGGAACAATTTGTAGGTCTTCTGGTGCTCGTTGTAGTCCATCGCCGGATGGCATTCTTTGGGATCGATATGCATTCCACTCCCCTCTGACGCTCGCTCATTGGCCTTCCCGCGCCATTACCACAAACCGAGGCAGGCGAGCAATAATCGACCCTCCTGAGCTGCCTCGTCCGCAGGCTGGCCTGACCTTCCCACGAGTGACCATGCCGGTGCAGGCGGAAGCCCCGGAGCACCTTTTATCCTTGGGCCCCAAAACCCGTTTCAGCCGGGACAATCGTTACTGTACGGGAACGTACCGAGCGTCGGCAGCGTTATATGAGTAACAGGAGCTAAGAGCTGAAAGTGAGTGGCAAGATGACTTATCGCTATCGCGGCTATGACCTCGTTCCGAGGCGAGAAGGATCGCGATGGCGGGTCTGCGTCTACAGCACGCGTCCCGACCTGCCCCTGTTGTGCCGATCCGCCGGCAGCTTGACCACCCGGGTCGAAGAAGGTCTGCGCGCCGCGAAGCAAAGTGTCGACCGGCTTTTATCGGCCGGATGAGTCTCGCTCTAAGACTTCCCCGGCTTTTCCGCCTCGTGATAGCTGCCGTTGGCGGCTGCCCGCAGCCCTTTGCGATCCGTTATGACAATCTGCTTTCGTGACATCCGGATGAGCGCTCTTTGCTCGAGGTAATGGAGCGCGACCGTGACGCCGGCCCGGCGCACGCCGAGCATCAGCGATAGAAATTCATGGGTAAGCGGAACCTCGTCGCCCCTGAGACGGTCATTAGCCATCAGCAGCCACCGCGCCAATCGCTCCTCGAGCGTAGCGGTGCCATTCGCGAGTGCGGTGTTCGCGGTCTGGTTCATGAAGTCGTGGGCAAAATTGAGCAGCGCACGTTCGAGTGAGCGGCTTTGCGTGATCGCCTTGCGCAGCTTGTCGGCGGCAATTCGTATGCCGTGCCCCGGAACTTGCATGAAGTTCTCGTTGGGGGATCTGTCATTGCCGAGGATGATCGGAAGACCCGTCACGCCTTCGCACCCAATCAGACCGACTTCGAGTCGCTTGTTCTTGTTGGCCGCGACAATGGACGCGAGGCCATATTCGATGAAATAGCTGTGCTTGATCGGCTTGTTCGGCGTCTCGAGAACTTGGCGGACGGGCAATTCGACCGGCTCGAGGTCGGGTTTCAGCAGCGCCAAATCGACGGCCGAAAGGCCCTTAAGAATCCGATTGTCGGAGGATATGGAAGGTTTCTGCTGCATGGCTCTGTCCCTGGCGGGGGCAAGAGCGCAGAAAATCTCTCTCAGCCGTCTGCGCCCGGAGACCGTTGCAGACGATGGGCGGACGCTACGCCCATTTGGGCCTATAGCCTAACACTCATTCTTTGTCCGAAACCGTACGGTACTAAGACTCGCTATTACGGAAGGTTTTCATAGAATTATCGCGTCAACCTCCCTACAGCCGAGCGAGGGAGCGTCAACTCCATTGCACTCCTCGCGCGGCGAGCGAGCAGTCCGGATGGCACGCGCACATCGTCCCAAGGTCCTCGTCGTTGAAGACGAAGCGCTTCTCGCACTCGATCTTCAGTGTACGCTCGAAGAAGCGGGATATGCCGTCGTCGGCAGTTCCGGCTCGGTCTCCCGCGCCAAGGCCTTGATCGAAAAGTCTCCACCCGACGCCGTGCTATTGGACGTCCTGCTCGAGTCTCAGCCCGACTTTACCTTGGCCGATCACCTCGACGATCGCGGCATCCCGTTCGTGTTCGTCACCGTGTGTGAGCGGTCCTCGATAGCCACGCGCCATGCCCGCCGTCCGCTCCTGCAAAAGCCATGCACCGCGGAACAGGTTCTCACCACGCTGAGGGACTTGATCGCGCATGAGAGCGTGTCCTTCAATCGAGCGTAGATCTTATCCTCGCTTGCCGATCCTCGCTGCCCTGACCTCGTCCTTCTGAAGGGGCGTTTCGCCGGGCGTCGTAGATCAGGGAACAGGCACGCCGGCCGCGCTGAAGGCCGTGCGCTGGCGCTCCGCCACGTCGGCGAGGTCCGACCCGGCGATGGTGTCCTCGAACAGGCGGTGAAAATTGAGTTCCGCGTCGAGATGCAGGAACACGCCGCCGAGCCCGATCGCGGCCCTGTCCATAAAGACGAATTCGCGCGGCACCTTGACCGGGCCTTTCTCCTGCAAGCCGCGATGCACCTTGAAGGCCTCCTGCCGCCCATACATGCCGGGGCTCACCTGGTCGGCGATGGTGCGCACCCGGTCGTCGAGCATCGGCCCGTAGATGAAATTCGCCCAGATATTGAGAATGTCGATCAGCTCGTTGGACAGGCCGGCGAAGCCCCAGGTCTCGTAAGCGTGCACCACCAGCGCGCGGTCTCCCCTGAGCAGGCCGTGATAAAGATCGACCACGCCTTGAATGAATTTCGGGGCGAAGATGCGCATGCAGCCATAGTCGAGCAGATTGATCCCGGCCGCCCTGCCCTCGTTGTCCTCGAACACGGTGTAGTTGCCGAGATGGGGATCGCCGTGGATCACGCCGTAATGGCTGAACGGGAACCACCAGGCGCGGAACATGGCGCGGGCGATTTGGTTGCGCTCGTCAAGCGGCCGGCCGGTGTAATCGAGCAGCCGGCGCCCATCGAGCCAGGTCATGGTGAGCAGCCGCTTGGTGGACAGCGCCGGCACGATCTCGGGCACGCGGATCAGCGCATCGTCCTTGAAGATGAGGCCGTAGAGCCGCGTGTGCCGGGCTTCGAGATCGTAATCGAGCTCCTCGCGCAGTCTGGCCGAGATTTCCTTCAGCATCTCGGAGGTGTCGATCGCCGGGCTCATGCGGGCATGGATCGAGAACAGCACCGAGAGCTGGGCGAGGTCGGCTTCGACCGCCGACTGCATGTCCGGATATTGCAGCTTGGCGGCGAGCGAACGCCCGTCATGGCTCATCGCGCGATGCACCTGGCCGAGCGAGGCTGACGCCGCGGCCTCATGGGTGAACTTGGCGAACTTGGCTTCCCAATCGGGCCCAAGCTCGGCCGCCATGCGCCGCCGCACGAACGGCCAGCCCATCGGCGGCGCCTGGCTCTGCAGCTGGCCGAGCTCGGCGGCATATTCGGCCGGCAAGGCTTCGGGAATGGTGGCGAGCAGCTGCGCCACTTTCATGATCGGGCCTTTCAGGCCGCCGAGCGCCGCGGCGAGCGCGGCCGCTTCGCCGCCGCGATCGACCTCGAGCCCGAACAGGCGCCGTCCGGCCATGCGGGCCGCCACGCCGCCGACATTGGCGCCGACCTTGCCGTAGCGCAGCGCCCGCGCGCTGAAGCGGTTCTTTTCTTTATCGGACGGAGAATCGTTCATGGCGACAATGGTTCACTTGCGGGAAAGGCTCCCCTCATATAGGTGCCAGACCCACATTGCGCCCCCCGCCTGTGAAATTCCGCGATTTGTCGATGAAAGCTTGGCTAAACGCACTGATCGTCGCGGGCCTTTTGCTGGGCGCCGGACTGACCCTGCTCGGCGTGCTCGCGGGCTGGTGGCCCGCGCTCGACATCGTCAATAACGGCCTGCTGTTCTTAACCGTGGGCGCCATCGCCCTTCTCTGTCTCGCGCTGGCCGCGCGCGATTGGCGCCTCGTGCTGGCCACGGCCGTTCTCGCCGTGGTCAATGTCACGCTCGTGATCGCCGCGCTGCCGGGCGCTGCCGCCGACGCCGCGCCGGGTAGCCCGCGCTTCCTGCGCGTCGTCACGTTCAATCTCTGGCACGTACAACGACCGCATGGCTGACGTGACGAAATTTCTCGACGAGACCGATGCCGACGCCGTGGTGCTCCAGGAAGTGGGCAAGCCGAATGGCGCCCTGCTTCGTCAGGCGCTGCAATCGCGCTATCCCTACAGCGTCGGCGATTGGGGCCTCTTCATTTTCTCCAAGCACCCGATCCTCGCCGACGGCCGCATCGACCGGCCCGGCTACCCGCCATGGATCTCGCTGATGGTGCGCTGGGTGCGCATCGAGGTGAACGGCACGGCGCTCGAACTGGCCGGAATCCACGTCACCCGGCCGGTCTATGCCGAGCTCCAGCAACAGGACATCGCCGCGTTGATCGCGTTCGCCAATAGCCGGACAGTGCCGCTGGTCATGGCCGGCGATTTCAACATGAGCCCGTGGACCGAGAAGCTCGGCCGCTTCGAGCGAAGCTCGGGCCTGAGCCGCTACAACACCTTCCATCTCACCTGGCCGATGCAGAAGTGGGGCATGCCGCTCCTGCCGCTGGTCGCCATCGACAATGTGTTCGCCTCGCCGCAATTTGCCAGGATCGCCGTGGCGACAGGGCCACGGCTTGGCTCCGACCATCGTCCGATCGTGGCCGATCTGGCGCTGCAACCGGTCGCCGACGAATAAAATTGCGCGTGATGACGCCCCGGAGTCAGTGTCGGAACCAGGAACACCCCTTCATGGCCATGCGACTCGTATTTGCGTTACTTGCTGCGCTCCTATGGACCTCGCCCGCACTCGCCGCGGCCGCGACCTCCATCGAAGTGTGGAAGTCGGCGACCTGCAAATGCTGCACCGATTGGGTGAAGCATCTCGAGGCGAACGGCTTCGCCGTGACGGTCAACACGGCCGGCCCGTCGATGCTCGACCGCATCAAGCGCCAGTCGGGCATCGGCGAGAAAATCGCCGCCTGCCACACCGCTAAGATCGGCCCCTATGTCGTCGAAGGCCATGTACCGGCGACGGACATCAAGCGCCTGATGGCGGAGCAGCCGGACGCTCTGGGCCTGGCCGTGCCGGGAATGCCGGTCGGCTCGCCGGGCATGGAACAAGGCAACGAGACCGAGCCTTATGACGTGCTGCTGATCAAGAAGGACGGCACCACCGAAGTGTTCGCCAGCCACTGAGCCTCGTCGGATCTGGGGCTCACTTGCCGAGATCGCTCAAGGCAGCGCGGTAATCGCGCAGCGCCTTGCGGGCGACGTCCAGCTCGGCCTCAAGCGCGATCGTGGCCGGCGATTTCGGCCGCCATTTCTCGCTGGCGAACGCCAGCAGCACGAGGATGGCGAGCGGCGTGAGAAAATCGGTGACCAGGATCGGCCCGGCATTGCCCGGCGCAAGATTTCCCTGTTCGACAATATCGACGATGTGGACGATTCCCGCGCCGATCAGAAAACAGGCGCCGACGATCGCCACCGCGAACCGCGCTTCGAAACCCTTGTACGCGGCATAGATCGCGGCCAGCCCGAGCCCGAGATTGGCGACGCCCACTTCATATTGAAACGGCGTGTTGGCCCAGCCGATCGATGCCGCCGCTTGCTCGGCAAAGAACACGTGGCCGATAAAGGCCCACAGGCCCTGGAGTCCGAGCGGAAACAGAAACAAATAGCGCAGCAGCCGATCGACGACGAAGCCGCGCAACACGGGACGCGGTTCCCGCCAAATGGCGACGCCCGCACAAGCGAGCGCCGCGACCCAGAGCAGGATGGGAACCAGCGAAACCTGCGACATCTACGCCTTACCCGCAGGCTTCACTTCCATCGCTTCCAGCTCGTCGATCAGACCCTCGATGACCTTGAGTCCCAACGACCAGAAATTCGGGTCGGAGGCGTCGAGGCCGAACGGCGCCAACAGCTCCTTGTGGTGCTTGGTGCCGCCCGCCGCGAGCATGTCGAGATAACGTTCGGCGAAGCCCTTATCGGCCTTCTCGTACACGGCGTAGAGCGAGTTCACCAGGCAATCGCCGAAGGCATAGGCGTAGACGTAGAACGGCGCGTGGATGAAATGCGGGATGTAGCACCAGAACGTCTCGTAGCCCGTCTTGAGATCGATGGCCGGCCCCAGGCTCTCGCGCTGCACGTCGAGCCAGATTTCGCCGAGCCGCTCGCTGGTGAGCTCGCCGTCACGGCGCTCGGTGTGGACCGCGCGCTCGAAACTATAAAACGCGATCTGGCGCACCACCGTGTTGATCATGTCCTCGACCTTCGAGGCGAGCAGCGCCTTGCGCTCGCGCGGCGTCGGCGCCTGCTTGAGCAGGGCGCGGAAGGTCAGCATCTCGCCGAACACGCTCGCGGTCTCGGCCAGCGTCAGCGGCGTCGGCGCCATCAGCGGGCCTTGCACATTGGCCAGCACCTGATGCACGCCGTGGCCGAGCTCGTGGGCGAGCGTCATCACGTCGCGCGGCTTGCCCTGATAATTGAGCAGGATATAGGGGTGCGCGCTCGGCACCGTGGGATGGGAGAATGCGCCCGGCGACTTCCCTTCCCTGACCGGCGCATCGATCCAGCTCTTGGCGAAGAACTGGTTGGCGATGTCGGCCATGCGCGGCGAGAAATTGCCGTAGGCGGTCAGCACCGTCCTTTGCGCGTCGTCCCAGGAGATCACTTGCCTCGGCTCCTCGGGCAGCGGCGCGTTGCGGTCCCAATAAGCGAGCTTCTTCTTGCCGAGCCATTTCGCCTTCATCGCGTAGTAGCGATGCGAGATGCGGGGGTAGGCCTCGCGCACCGCGGCGACCAGCGCGTCGACCACCTCCTTCTCGACCCGATTGGCCAAGTGGCGGGAATCGGCGACGTCGACGAAACCCCGCCAGCGGTCGGAAATCTCTTTGTCCTTGGCCAGCGTATTGGTGATCAGCGTGAACAGCCGCACGTTTGACTTGAACACCTTCGCCAAAGCCTCGGCGGCCTCGCGGCGCTTCGCCCCGTCCGGATCGAGCAGGCGGTTCAGCGTGGGCTCGAGGCTGAGCTTCTCGCCGTCGGTCTTGAATCGAAGCGCGGTCATGGTCTCGTTGAACAGCCGATCCCACGCGCCGCGCGACGTCACCGCCTTCTCGTGGAACAACTGCTCCAGCTTGTCGTCGAGCTGGTAGGGCTTCTCCTTGCGCAAATCCTCCAGCCAGGGGCGGTAATGGCCGAGTTCGGAGTTTCCCATCGCCGTCTCGAGCATGGCGTCGTCGAGCCGGTTCAGCTCGAGCGGGAAGAACAGCAGCTTCGAGGAGATCGCGGTGATCTTCTCCTGGATGTCGCCGAAGAATTTCTGCCGCTTCGGGTCCGAGGTGTCGGCGGCGTAAAGCAGGCTCGCATAGGACACGATGCGGCCCATGATGTCGTTGAGCGCCTCGAACTCGCGCACGGCTTGGGCGAGCGGCGCGCCGCCTTTGCCGCCGTCGAGCAGTTTCACGAGCTTGCCGGCATAGCGCTCCTGCATGGCCTCGGCGGCGCGCTCGGAGGTCTGGAGATCGGCCTTGAGCTTGGGCGACTCCGGCCCGTCATAGAGGTCGGCCAGCGCCCATTCGGGCAGGCTGCCGAGCTTCGACTTTCCCCCCGCCTCGGCCGGACCCTGCCGCTTGGCTCTGCCCTTGGCTGAGGCGGTCGCGGCGTAGGTTACGGACGGGGACCAATTGCTCGGTTTGAACGTCATGTTGTGTCTTAAACCTCGTTAGCGGTGGGACTCTAGTGTGGGAGGGGCGACGCGCCCCGGCAAGGTCATAAGCCCGCAGTTTTCGTCCTTTTCGCGGGCCGCGGAGCGGCAGCTTCACCAAAATCGAACCGCGATAAAGAGGATATTTACCCTTCCGGTGCACGATTTTGGCACAGGAGCAGCCTGCCCAAGCCATGTGCATGGCTTAAGGCGCTGTCCTCCTGCTGTGTGGTCGTAGCGTAACGTAGCGAGTTTTGCGTCATGCCCAAGCGCGTTCTGGTCGTCGACGACGACCCTGCTCAACGTCGTATTCTCGAAGAGACCATCAAGCGGTTCGGCTACCACGTCTCGACCGCAGACAGCGGGGAAAAGGCGCTCGCCGCGCTCAAGGCCGACACCGCGGGAGACATCTGCCTTGTCCTGCTCGACCTCGTCATGCCGGGCACCGACGGCCTTGCGGTCCTGTCCGCCATGCGCTCGTTGCCGCGCAAGCCTCCCGCCATCGTGCAGACCGCCCATGGCAGCATCGACGCCGCCATCATGGCCATGCGGGCCGGCGCCGTCGATTTCGTGGTCAAGCCGGTGAGCCCGGAACGGCTCGAAGTGTCCATCAAGAACGCGCTCAAGATCGAAGCGCTGGCGGACGAGATCGTCCGCATCAAGGCTTCAACCCGTGGCGAGCTCGACTTCGCCGACCTGATTGCCGGCAGCGATGCCATGACCAGGGTGCTGGAGCTCGGCAAGCGCGCCGCCAACTCGACCATTCCGGTCCTGATCGAAGGCGAGTCGGGCGTCGGCAAGGAACTGATCGCCCGCGCCATCCAGGGCGAAAGCAGCCGCAAATCCGGCCCGTTCGTCACCGTCAATTGCGGCGCGATCCCTGAGAATTTGGTTGAAAGCATCCTGTTCGGCCACGAGAAGGGCTCCTTCACCGGCGCTTCGGAGAAGCGCATCGGCAAATTCGTCGAGGCTCACAACGGCACGCTGTTCCTCGACGAAATCGGCGAGTTGCCGCTCGAGGCCCAAGTGAAATTGCTGCGCGCCCTGCAAGACGGCGAGATCGAGCCGGTGGGTTCGAAGCATCCGGTCAAGATCGACTTCCGGTTGATCTCGGCGACCAATCAAAATCTGATCGCGCTGGTCAATGACGGCCGCTTCCGCGAAGATCTCTTTTACCGGCTCAACGTCTTCCCCATCTGGGTCCCCCCGTTGCGCGATCGGCTGGAGGACGTGCCCGAGCTGGTGCGCGCTTTCATCGCGAGATTCGCCGCCGAGGAAGGCAAGCGCATCGACGGCATCGACGCCGAAGCCATCGCCATGCTCGAGCGCTATAGCTGGCCCGGGAATATCCGCCAGCTCGAGAACGCCGTGTTCCGCGCCGTGGTCCTGGCCGATGCGCCGATGCTGACGGTGAACGAATTCCCGCAGATCGCCGCCCATGTCGAAGGCTATGCCGTGACGGTGCCGCCGGCGCCGGCGCCCAAGGACCTCACCCCGCGCATCGAGGGGCCGGTCATGCTTGGCGAATCCGCCGGTACGCCCGCGACCATCCACGTGCCGCAGGCCAACGGCAAGGATGCCATCGGCATCCCGGCGCTCAGCGACTCGGGCGACATCCGCTCGCTCGAAGCTGTCGAGGCCGACATGATCAGGCTGGCGTTCGGACGCTATCGCGGCCGGATGACGGAAATCGCGCGGCGGCTCGGCATCGGCCGGTCGACCCTGTACCGCAAGATGCGCGAGATCGGCCTCGAAGCGAGAGTCAACTGATGGTGCAGCAGGGTTTGGCAGAAATGTCACACTCCGGCGGAAAACCGCGGTTGGGGGGTTAGGTTTAAGACCCGGTGTGGCCATGTACCGGATCTGACAGCAGGGTGCTGGCCCTGCTGAATCGCGGCCAAATCGGCCTGAGGGAGCGCATCATGAGGCCCATTTGTCGTATCGCGTTAGCCTTGTTCTTGGCCGCTCCGTTGAGCGTGCCGGCGTTCGCCGTCGAGCCCGAGGCGCCGCAAGCTCTGATCACCCGGAGCGAGGCGATCCGCATCGCCATCCAGACCAAGCTCTCGGCGAAGTTCACCACCACCACCGAGCATAAGAAGGATGAACAAGGGGCGCTGGTCGAATATTACGCGATCCCCAATCAGAAGCTGCTGTGGGTCGACGAAAATGGCCTCACCGCGCGTGGCAAGTCCGTCATGGCCGAGATCGCGCAGGCCGACGACTATGGACTTCGCGCATCGGATTACGAGCTGCCGGATGTCGCAAGCCTCGACCCCGCCGATACCAATGCCGCCGATCGGCTCGCCGATGCCGAGATCAAGATCAGCTATGCCGTGCTCGACTACGCCTATGACGCGCGCGGCGGGCGCATCGTGCCGGCGCGGCTCTCTCCCAATCTAGATCCCGACCTTGCGCTGCCCAATCCGACCGAGGTCATCGAGTCGATCGCCATCCGCTCGGACCCGGCCGGCTATTTGCGGAGCTTCCAGCCCGATCAGCCGCAATTCGAGGCTCTCCGGCAGAAGCTCATCGAACTTCGCGGCGGCAAGGTCGAAACCGAGAAGCCCGCGATCCTCATTCCCGACGGACCGCTGCTCAAGCTCGGTGTCGAGCACGAGCAGGTGGCCCTGCTCAGGAAGCGGCTCGACATGCCGTCGGAGAACCCTGACGGCACGCCGGTCGAGGAGACCAAGTTCGACGAGCAGGTGCGCGAGGCGGTGCGTCACTTCCAGCTGGCCAACGGCGCGAGCCCCGATGGCGTGGTCGGGAACGGCACCCGCCATGTGCTCAACGGCGGTCCCAAGCCGCACGAGACCGGCAGCCCGGCGCGGATCAGGTCCGTGCTCATCAACATGGAGCGCTGGCGCTGGCTGCCGCACGACCTCGGCGCGTTCTACGTGATGGTCAACATCCCCGAGTTCATGCTGCGCGTGGTCGAAGACGATAAGCCGGTCTTCACCACCCGCGTCGTGGTCGGCAAGACCAACAAGCAGACGCCGATCTTCTCCAAGGATATGCAGGAGGTGGTGTTCGGCCCGTATTGGAACGTGCCCACCTCGATCAAGATCGAGGAGATCAGACCCTTTCTCAGGCAAGAGGCCGCCTGGTTCTTCGGTGGCGGCGGCTGGAACACCGCGGTGTTCCAGCGCCACGGGCTGCGCGTCAAAATCGGCGGCCGGGAGGTCGACCCGGCCGCGGTCGATTGGAATCGATTCGATATCCGCAACACCGAGATCTTTCAGCCGCCGGGACCGGGTAACGTGCTCGGCAAGGTCAAGTTCGTGTTCCCCAACAAGCACGACGTCTACATGCACGACACGCCGCAGAAGTTTCTGTTCGCGAACCCCGTCCGGGCCGAAAGCCACGGCTGCATGCGGGTGCAGAACCCGGATCAATTGGCCGCCGTCCTGCTCCAGCGCGACCAGGGCTGGAGCCAGGCTCGGACCATGTCGGCGATCGATACCGGTTACGACCAGCACGTCGCCCCTGCGCCGGAAGATTCCCGTCTACGTGACCTACTTCACCCTTAAAGTTAATTCTGACGGGTCGCTCTCAACCTACGGGGATCTTTACGCTCACGATGCCCGGATCGCTGCCGCGCTCAAGCTCTAAGCCTGTGAATAACTTGGGGAAATCCTGTTAACTCTGCTAACAGATTCCATAAAGAGTTAGCGCGTTTGCCTTGTTTTTCCCGCAATTTGGCTAATACTTAACCTTAGCGGACGGCATGGAAGCGATGCCGCCCGTCGGTGGCTGGCCTCATCGGCCCGCACGCACCTCACGGGGAGCCGGCATGGGGAATGCCGGCGAGGGAAAGGCTTACGACGGGGATGCTAATTCGGGGGAGTGTCGCACGCCGCGCCGTGTTGGGCGCAAGCCTCGCGCTCGTTTTCGCGGCAGCCTGGTGCTCGGCGACGGCCTATCGGGCCAGCGCGCGCGGCGAGACGCGCACCCTTTCCCTCTACGAAATTCACACCAAAGAATCCCTGACCGTCACCTTCAAGCGCGACGGCAAGTACGATCAGGAAGCCCTCAAGAAGCTCAATCACTTCATGCGCGATTGGCGTCGCGATGAAGAGACTGCGATGGATCCCGCGCTGATCGACCTGATCTGGACCTTGCACGAGCAGCTCGGCTCCCGCGAGCCGGTTCATCTGATCTCCGGCTATCGCAGCGCCACAACCAACGCTTCGCTCAGAAAGAAGGGCGGCGGCCAGGCCAAGAAGAGCCAGCACATCCAGGGCAGAGCGGCCGACATTCACTTCCCCGACGTCGCCGTGAAGACGCTGCGGAACTCCGCCCTGGTGCGCGAGGTGGGCGGCGTCGGTTACTACCCGACCTCGGGCGTGCCGTTCGTCCATGTCGACACCGGCACTGTACGCATGTGGCCGCGCATCCCGCGGCTCGAGCTGGCGGCGCTGTTCCCCACCGGCAAGACCCGCTATCTGCCGATCGACAATAAGCCGATCACGCGTCAGGACTACCAGCTCGCTTTGGCCAAGGGTCTGGTCAACAACACGATGATGGCCTCCGCGGCGCCGGCCGCCAAAATCAAGCCGGCCGAAGTCGTAGCTCAGGCCGAGTTCGACGCCGAAAACGAGGTCGACGCGCCGCAACCGGTGCTCGCCTCCTACACGCCCGATGTTACGGCCATTGCCGACGATCCGCAGCAGCCGGGCTCGCCGCCGCCGCCGGGCCGGCTGTTCACTTATGCCAGCGCCGGCGGCATGTCGCTGCCGGTGCCGAACCTGTTCCGCTCGGCGGCGCCCAAGGAGCAGGCTCCCCTACCCACCTATCAGAACGCCGAAGTGGTCGGCGCGCCTGAGGCCGATGACGACCATCCCGACGAGTTGAGCTACGTGCCGTTCGAGATCGCCGGGCTGATGACCGATGCGTCGGTCACCTATAGCCGCACCGTGGCCCCGCTCAGCCATCCCGAGCAGGGCAGCATCGACTATTTGTTCGACGACATGGCGCGGCCGACCTCCTTCACGCTGCGCAATGGCTCGGGCTACGCCGGGTTGGCGTCGGCCCAGCGCTTCTCCGGCCATGCGGTGAAGAGTTTCTATGCGGAGATGGACACGCCAACTCCGACGCGGCTCGCCCAAAGCACCCGCTAATAGGTTTAGGCCGCCGCTGCCGCCTCGGTCATGCCGAGCGCGTGGAGATAAGTGGTCAGCACCGCCTCTTCCTCACGCCGCTTGTTCTCGTCCTGCTTGCGCAAGCGCACCACCGTCCTGAGCGCCTTGACGTCGAAGCCGTTGCCTTTGGCCTCGGCATAGACCTCGCGCAAATCGGCGGCGAGCGCCGCCTTCTCCTCCTCGAGCCGCTCGATGCGGGTGACGATGGCGCGAAGCTGATCTTTGGCCGACGATGTCTGGAGCTGCACTGTGACGTTCCCCCGCGGATGGATTGTGATTCGGATTCAGCCAAGCTTAGGTCGCCCGGATTTGGCGCGGCAAGACGGCGGCTGAGTTATCCCGCTTATCCAGAGCCGCCCGGTTGCGCGGCCTCAATCTAACCCGCGCGTTGCCGCGGCTTGGCCGGCGCGTCGGTCTGGAACTTGGCCTTCCAGTCGTCGTAGGCCATGCCGTACACGATCTCGCGCGCCTCGTCCTTGCTGAGCGAGATACCCTTGGCAGCGGCCGCGTCCTGATACCAATTGGAGAGGCAATTCCGGCAAAAGCCGGCAAGCTCCATGAGGTCGATATTCTGCACGTCGGTGCGCTCGCGAAGATGCGCGACGAGACGCCGGAAGGCAGCCGCCTCGAGTTCGATCCTGGTCTTCTCGTCCATCGCCGGCGTTCCTTTCCTGTTGGCTCCCGGAGCGGGGCTTGCGCGCCGCTCCTGGTCGGTGATCGAGCCATGCAGCTCGACCGTGTGCAGCGCGGCGCCGGCATCGCTCAGCACCTTGCCTAGAGCGCGAGCGAGCCGCGTCGCCCATTCGGCTTGGCCTTCGGGCCCGAGGATCAGGTCTTGACGGACCTCGACCAAGGCATGGGCCAAGCCGCGGCCGGTGCCGTGACGGTAGAGCGTATCGCCCTTGAGCTGCCCGGAATAGGGCGCGTTGTCGCCGACCTCGATATCGGGAATGGTCCTGAGCGCTGCAAGCAAAGGCAGCGCAAGGCGCGGGTCCTTGTCCCACAACACGCCGACCGACCACGGGCGCGGCGTCCCCTTCCAGGCCTGGGTAAAACTATGCACCGAGACGATCACCGGCGGCTTCCCCAGAGCGAGCCCCGCCTCGATAACCCGCTCGATCGCCCGATGGTACGGCTCGTAATAGCGCGAGATCCGGCTGTCGATTTCCTCGGAATCGAGGCCGACATTGCCCGGCACGATCAGCCCGTCGGAGATCTGCATGATCAGCGTGGGGTCGTCGAGCCCGCGATTGGGGTCGATCAGCAGCCGCGAGCACCGGGACAGCACCGCCGGCGCGCCGAGCATCCCGGCCAGCCGCTCGGCGACCTCGGCGGCGCCAAGGTCATAGGCGATATGCCGGTGGAGGTCCTGGGGTTTTAGGCCCAGCGTGCCATAGGGCGCAGGGATCGCGTTCTCGGCGTGGTCGCAGAGGATCAGGAGGCCGGTGCGCGCATCTCCCTCGATGAGGCGGTAGGGCTTGGCGCCCAACTCTTCCGGCCCGCCCAAGTCTTCTTGTAGAAAAGGATCCAGACTTCACTCTCACGAGGGTCGGCGTCCCTTACTTCTTGCGCTGCCGGTGACCGACCGGCAAGAAAAAAGCTTGATCCCGGCCCAGGTTGCGACTCAATTACCCTCGATTTTGAGCGGGTCTTTTGCTCGCCCCGCGAGGCTCTATAATCGGCCATTCTGGTCAGAGAAACGCAACCAATTCGGTGCTATCCTTCGACATTCTTTAACCGTGATTACAGGCTTCTAGAGGGATGATGCTTGGTTTCCACTTGATCCGGACCGCGGGAAGAACCCCGCCGGCCGCTCCCGTTTGGCGGGTGCGGAACGTCATCTTCCCGCTTGCCGTGGCCCTCCTGGCCGGTCTGGCCGCCACGCCGGCCTATGCCGATCTCAAGCTGTGCAACACCACCGCCAGCCGGGTCGGCGTCGCCATCGGCTACAAGGACGCCGAGGGCTGGGCCACCGAGGGCTGGTGGAACATCGCCTCCCATACCTGCGAGACCCTGCTCAAAGGCGTGCTGATCGGCCGCTTCTATTACATCCACGCCATCGACTATGACCGTGGCGGGGAATGGGCCGGCACGCTCTTTATGTGTACCGACGACAAGTCCTTCACCGTCCGCGACACCAAGGACTGCGTGAAGCGCGGCTATAAGCGCACCGGCTTCTTCGAGGTCGACACCGGCGAGGAGCGGGACTGGACGGTTCGCCTTACCGACCCAGAGGGTGAAACGAAGTCCCAATGAGGCGAAATCGCCGGGTCAAGATCGTCGCCACGCTCGGTCCTGCCTCCAACAACGAAGAGACGATGCGCCGCCTGTTCGAGGCGGGGGCCGACGTGTTCCGCGTGAACATGAGCCACGCCACGCATGACGGCCTGCGCGACATCCACGCCATCGTCCGCAAGCTCGAGGTCGAGTTCGCCCGCCCCATCGGCATCCTGGTCGATCTCCAGGGACCGAAGCTGCGCATCGGCAAGTTCGAATCAGGCTCGATGAGGCTGACCGAAGGGGAAACCGTGAGCTTCGTCCGGCGCGAATCGGTGGGCGGCCTGGGCCGCGTGCTGCTGCCGCATCCCGAGATCTTCCAGGCGGTGGAGCCGGGCCACACCATGTTGCTCGACGACGGCAAGCTCAAGC
The DNA here is from genome assembly GCA_963812105.1 of uncultured Alphaproteobacteria bacterium. GTDB lineage: Bacteria > Pseudomonadota > Alphaproteobacteria > Rhizobiales > Methyloligellaceae > Methyloceanibacter. The sequence continues at coordinate 365,718 of CAWEUF010000006.1, read as the reverse complement.
TGCGCATCGTCGAGGCGAGCGATGTCCGCATCGACGCCGAGGTCATGACCAGCGGCCTGCTCGGTAGCCGCAAGGGTATCAGCCTCCCCGACACGGTGTTGCCCTTCGGGTCGCTGACCGACAAGGACCGCGCCGATGTCGACTTCGCCATGACGCTTGGCGTCGCCTGGATCGCCCTGTCCTTCGTGCAGCGGGCCGAGGACATTGTCGAGGCGCGCAAGCTCGCGCGCGGCCGATCCTCGATATTGGCCAAGATCGAGAAGCCGGCGGCGCTCAATCATCTCGACGAGATCATCGACCTCGCCGACGCCATCATGGTGGCGCGCGGCGATCTCGGCGTGGAGATGCCGGTCGAGAAGGTCCCAGGCTTGCAAAAGCAGATCACCCGCGCCGCGCGCAACGCCGGCAAGCCGGTGGTGGTCGCCACTCAGATGCTGGAATCGATGATCTACGCCCCCGCCCCCACCAGGGCCGAGGTCTCAGACGTCGCCACCGCCGTGTTCGAAGGCGCCGACGCGGTGATGCTGTCGGCCGAATCCGCGGTCGGCAAATATCCGGTCGAGGCGGTGGCCACCATGGATCGGGTCGCCATGGAGGTCGAGCGCGACCCGCTCTACGACGCCATCATCCATGCCCAACGCATCGGCCCCGAGGCCACCGGCGCCGACGCCATCTCGGCCGCGGCCCGCACCGTGGCCGAAACGCTCAACCTCGCCGCCATCATTTGCTACACCGCCTCCGGCGCGACCAGCCTGCGCGCGGCCCGCGAGCGTCCGCAGCAGCCGATCATCGCCTTGACCCCGATCCCGGCCACCGGGCGCAAGCTCGCGCTGGTGTGGGGCCTGCATTGCGTGCTGACCGATGACCCGCGCGATCTCGACGACATGGTCGCCAAGGCTTGCCGCATCGCCTATCAGGAAGGCTTCGCCCTGCCCGGCCAGCGCGTCATCATCTCCGCCGGCGTGCCGCTGGGCACGCCCGGCGCCACCAACCTGCTGCGCATGGCGTTCGTCGGCGACGAGACGGAAGACTTTTGATTTGAGCAGCTAAATGTCCCGGCCGCCGACTTCGCGCGACAGGAACTCGACCGCCTGGTGGGCATCGCCGAGAAATGGATTGATCTTCAGCGCTTTGCGGTAGGCCTCGAGCGCCTCCGTCTTGCTGCCGAGCGCCTCGAACACGAGGCCCAGATCTTCCAACGCCCGGTAGTGGTTGGGATCGCGCTCCAGTGCGCGCTTGAGATCGGCGCGCGCAAACTCGTATTGCCTTTGCCGGTAATGCACCTTCGCCCGCAAATACCAGACTTCGGCCTCCTCCGGCGCGATGTCGGCCGTGGCATCGAGAATTTCGAGCGCCAGTTCGAGGTCGGACTCCTTGGTGAAACGCACGGCGCGGCTCATCAGGAGATCGACCGTGGGGCTGCCGGTGGTGAGCCAGAGAGTTCTCGATCGCCTCCGCGATGGGCGCCGCCTGCTCGGCATCAGCGGCTTTGCCGAGCTGCTCGTAGAGCTCGCCAAGCATCTTGGGCCGCTCGACCGGGGTCGGCAGGGGCAGCTCGGCCTCGGCCGACGGATCGAGCTTGTCTTGCTTGCTCTCCTCAGTCGATTGCGGCGGCGGCGCGTCTTCGCTGCCGCCCTTGAGGTCGGGACGCATGAAGCTGCGATCGAGCACCTTGGGCTCGCTCTCGTCGTCCTCGAATAATGTGTCTTCGTCACCCGGCGCCACTTCGGCCGGCTGCTCGACATCGGCCTGCGCTTGGATCACCTGGTCGGCCGCCGAAGCCGAAACGCCGAAGCCTGCCGTGAAGGCAAAGACCAGGCCCGCGACCACAAGCGGCGCTGCGCCGAAAAGATTGAGGCAGACGCTCGGGCCGGCCCGCATCGTGGCGTTAGCCCTGCCGGGCCTTGAAGCGGCGGTTGGTCTTGTTGATGACGTAGAGCCGTCCGCGCCGCCTGACCACGCGGTTGTTGCGATGGCGCTTGCGCAGGGCTCGGAGCGAATTCTTGATCTTCATGGCAAAGCGTCCATCATGGCTTGGAGTTGGGGACTCGCGCGGCCTTTGACAACCGGCCGGGGCAAGCCGGGGCGGACCATAGGAAGCGAGGCCGCCTATGTCAACGATTCTGGCGCCCATCGGCTGCCATGAAGCGCGGGCGCTACGACGATTTCGCAGCGCCCGGCGCCTTCCTGGGAGAGGATATAACGAGGACCCGTCTAGTCCTCTTTCTCCTTGTCGGTGATCTTGAAGTCCTTATCCAAGGTCACGTCGTAATTGCCGTCCTTGCACTCGACGTCGTCGGCCTTATACCCGTCGCCCTTGGCCGTGATGTCGCTATCGTCGACGGTGCAGCCGGCTGCCTTGATCGCCATCTGCACGCCTTCGACCTGCTGTTCGGTCAGGGCCGCCGCGTAAGCCGAACCGGCCGCGACCATCGCCAGAACAGACGCTGCAATCACAATCCTTGTCATGGTGTCACCTCCGAAAACGCCAACTTTGGTGTTGGGATGCGCGACTAGAGCCAAAGGCGATTTTGGCCACAAGCGAGCAGCGCCCGCTTTAATCACGCGTTAATCGGCCGTTGGGGTGTCTGTCATGTTGGTACCAAGAAGCGGGAATAAGTGGCAATTCCCCCTGCCAGGACTTCCTCCATTGACAGCGCTGGCCTCTCCCCATACACTTAACCACATGGTTAAGTATCAAGCCGCCCCGCTCGACCGCACCTTTGCCGCGCTTGCCGACCCCACACGGCGGGCCCTGATCGCCCAGCTCGAGCGCGCGGACGCCATGTCGGTCAGCGATCTGGCCCGGCCGTTTGCCATCTCGCTGCCCGCGGTCATGAAGCATCTCGATGTGCTGTCCGACGCCGGCCTGATCACCCGCAGGAAAGTCGGCCGCACGGTCACCTGCCAGTTGGCCGCTGCGCCCATGGAGCAAGCGATGCACTGGCTCGAACATTATCAGCGCTTCTGGTCGGATCGGCTCGACCGGCTCGCCGCCTTTGTGGAGGAAGAACAATGCCCGCCCAAGCAAGTCTCGCCATCAAGCCAAGCCTCACCCTCAAACGTCGTCTCAATGCCCCGCCGGAAAAAGTCTACGCCGCCTGGACCGACCCCGAAAAAATCCTGAAATGGTTCGGCCCTGACGCCGGTCCGGTGAACGAGGCGGAGTTCGATGTGCGGACCGGCGGCCGCTACGCCGTGACCTTCCACACCGAAGACGGCGAGCAGCATCACGTGAGCGGCGTCTACCGCGAAGTGGTGCCGAACCAGAAGCTGGTGTTCACCTGGGCGTGGCGCACCATGCCCGAGCGCGAGTCGCTGGTGACCATCCTGATCAAGCCCGACGGCGACGGCTGCGTCCTTACCCTGATCCATGAGCAGTTCTTCGACGAGCCGGCGCGCGACCGCCACCGCGAGGGCTGGACCGGCTGCCTCGACAAGCTCGAACGTTTCCTCGCGTAACCCTCAAGGAGTGGAGAGTGACATGGCACAAGCGACCGCACGCAAGCAGCAGGACGACCAGGTGGAATGCCCCAACAGCAATGCCTCGCACGGCACCTTTTGCTGGAACGAGTTGATGACGCGCGATGTCGAGCGCGCCAAGCAGTTCTACGCCGACACGATCGGCTGGAGCTTCAACCCCATGGAGATGCCCGCCGGCGGCATTTATTGGTGCGCCATGCAGGACGGCAAGCCGGTCGCCGGCTTCTTCTCGTTGACCGCGCCGGAGTACGACGGCGTGCCGGAGAGCTGGATGTCCTATCTCGCCGTCGACGATGTGGAGGTGCGCGTCGCCAAGGCCGTCAAGGCCGGTGCCAAGCTGATCAAGCCGATCTTCGACGTGCCGGGGGTCGGCCGCATCGCCATCCTGATGGAGCCGGGCGGCGCCGGCATCGGCTGGATGACGCCGGCCACCGACTGAACTTCAACTACGAGCGAGTGGAGTTGAGCATGCAGCCGCACAAAATCGTGTCCCGCGACCAATGGATCACCGCGCGCAAGGCCCTCCTGACCAAGGAGAAGGAGCTTACCGCCGCCCGCGACCGGCTAAGCGCAGAGCGCAGGGCGCTACCCTGGGTCAAGGTCGAGAAGCCTTACATCTTCGATACGCCGGGGGGCAGACGGTCTCTGGCGGAGCTTTTCGCCGGCAAGAGCCAGCTGCTGGTCTATCATTTCATGCTCGGCCCCGATTGGGAGGAAGGTTGCCCGAGCTGCTCCTACCTCGCCGATCATTTCGACGGCGCCGTCATTCACCTTGCCCAGCGCGACGTCGCCTTTGTCGTGGTCTCCCGCGCACCTCTCTCGCAAATCAAACCCTTCCAGCAGCGCATGGGCTGGTGCTTCAATTGGGTCTCGTCGTTCGGCAGTGATTTCAACTTCGACTATCACGTGTCGTTCCCGGCGGACCAGGTCGCCTCAGAGGTCGACTACAACTACGAGAAGCAAGAGGTCGGCAGCGACGAGATGCCGGGTGCGAGCGTGTTCTTCAAGGCCGACAACGGCGACGTTTTTCACACCTACTCGGCCTACGCCCGTGGACTCGACATTCTGGTCGGCACTTACAATTGGCTCGATCTCACGCCGAAAGGCCGCGACGAGGATAATCTACCTTGGAGCATGGCCTGGGTGCGCCACCACGACCGCTACGCGGATGCGGCGGCTTCGCAGTCCTGCTGCGGCTCGGAACGCGAGGCCGGTGCGGCCTAATCGCCAATCCACGAAAGGAACGACATGACGATCTCAACACCGAAGATCAACCCGTGTCTGTGGTTCGACACCGAGGCCGAAGACGCGGCGAAGTTCTATTGCTCGGTGTTCAAGAACTCGCGGATCGGCAAGGTCAGCCGCTACGTCGACGAGGGCCAGGACATCCACGGCAAGCCGGCCGGATCGGTCATGGCCGTGGAGTTCGAGCTGGAAGGGCAAAAATTCGCCGCGCTCAACGGCGGACCGCACTTCAAGTTCGACGAGGCCATCTCGTTCCAGGTGCATTGCAAGGATCAGAGCGAGGTCGACTATTTCTGGAAGGCGCTCGGCGCGGGCGGCAAGGAAGGGCCGTGCGGCTGGTTGAAGGACAAATTCGGCCTGTCCTGGCAGATCGTGCCCCAGGTGCTGTTCGACATGCTGATGGACCCGGACCAAGCCAAGTCGCAGCGGGTGACCAAAGCGTTCCTGCAAATGAAGAAATTCGACATTGCCGAATTGCAGCGGGCCTATGCCGGCCAGAGTCAATCGGGCGAATAGGAGTAACCGAGGTGAACGATATAAAGACAGCGACGAAATCAGGCTTCGAGTTCGCCATCAGGCGCGTGTTCGACGCACCCGTGAAGCGGTTATGGACAGCCTGGACCGACCCCGATCAATTGCTCCACTGGTGGGGGCCTAAGGGCTTCGAGACCGTTTCAACTAAAGTCGACCTGAAACCGGGCGGAACGTTTCACTACTGCCTGAAGTCGCCCGACGGTCAGCTGATGTGGGGCAAATTCGTCTATCTCGAAATCGTCCGTGAGCAGCGGCTCGTGTTCATCGTCTCGTTTTCCGACGAGAATGGCGGCGTGACGCGCCATCCCCTCAGCCCCGATTGGCCGCTCCAGATTTTGTCGACGGTCACCTTTGCCGAGTCCGGCGGTAAGACCAGCGTCACCATCCGCTGGGTGCCTTACGACGCCACGGACACCGAGCGCGACGCCTTCGAGAAGGGCAAGGACTCGATGCAGGCCGGCTGGACCGGAACGCTCGATCGGCTCGAAGCCTATCTGGGGAAAGCATGATTTGGCATGCTGGCGGCCGGTTCGGCACGCTTATGATCAATTGCAATAAAACCGCCTAGCGGACCAGGGAGAAGCCACATGGCCTATGTCGACGGATTTATCGTGCCCGTGCCGAAGAAGAAGCTCGCAGCCTACCGGAACCTGGCGCGCAAAGCCGGCAAGATCTGGCGCGAGCATGGCGCGCTCGATTTCAAGGAATGCGTCGCCGACGACGTGAAGAAGGGCAAGTGGACGTCGTTCCCGCGCAGCGTCAAGCTGAAGCCGAGCGAGACCGTGATGTTCTCCTATATCGTCTACAAGTCGCGCGCCCACCGCGACAAGGTGAACGCCAAGGTCATGAAGGACAAGCGCTTTGCCGGCATGGACATGAAGGACATGCCGTTCGACGGCAAGCGCATGATCTATGGCGGGTTCAAGGTGCTGGTCGACGCTTAGGCGCCCGGGCCTAGCGCGCCGGCAGCTTACTCAGACCACAGATCTGACCACCACTGGGACCATGACTGCTTGGTCCGAGGGATTGCCGCGCTCGGAACTCTTCGCGCCGCGGAGTTGGCGTTTGAAGCGACGCTGCTAGGCAGGCTTGGGGCCGCCGAGCTGGCACTCGGGGCAGCGCTGCTCGGCAATTTTCGGGCCGCCGCAGCATTGCTCGGCGGTTTTTGCGCCGCGGCGCCGGCTCTTGCGGCCGCCACGTTCGATAGCGCAGCGTTTTTGGCGCCGGCGGCGCTCGCAGCATTGTTCGGCATCGCACTAAGCTTCGCGACTCCAGGATTGCTGTTTGGCATCGCGGTTGCCGCACGAGCCGCGCTGTTGTCGGTCGTGGCATTTGAGAGAGATGCGGCGACGCTGTTCGGGCGAGAACTCGGCGTCTCTGCCGCAGCGCTGTGCATACCGACGCAGACAAAGGCCGCGAGGACGGCAAGTCGAGAAATCATCTTCATGGCGTGTGACCTTCTTGGTTTGAAGTCTTCTGCCCACCGAGCTCGTTCAGCAGCTTTAACTCACATCTTGGCGAATTGAAGATAGCGGCGCCCCGCAGCAAGGGCAGCGCCAATCCTTACATGAACGGATTGGTGCTGAACCGGCATCGCCGCCTCTTCCGCTATCGCGTGATCGATAGGTTGGTGAACTCGACGGTATCGCCTTCTGTATCGGCTGCCAGACCGACCTGGCGGTTGCCGTTCGGCTTCACTTTGAATTTGAACACCGGCTGATCGTTGATGAAGACCTGCACGGTCGGATCGGCCGCTGCGGTCCCCGTCGCCGGTCCGCTCCACACGAGGCGCAGGGTGTTGGTCTCCCCCGGCTTGATCGAATCGTAGGCCTTGGCCTTCACTGGATTGAGCCAACCCTCATTGGTCAACTTCTTCACACCAGCCTGTCCGTCAGGCGTGATATAGACGATGTAATTTGCCCAATTTGCATCTTGGAAATTAAATCCGGCCCATACATAAGTTGGGTCCCTGACGTCCGGAATGGTGATATCGACGCAAGCATCGGCGGCGGAGAAAAAGTCGCCCTCGTACATCATGATGCCGGCGTAGCCCGGCTCCACCGTCGCCACGACTTTGCCATCCGCGATATCGAACGAGCTGGTGTCGGCCCACCACACGTTCCAACCGGGATCCACTTCGGTGAATTCGTCGCGCAATAGGCTCTCGGTCCCTTTGCACGCAAGCGCGGGGCTCGCCACCGCGGCAATGAATAGAGCTCCCAACAACGTACTGATCACACGGCTGACCGGCATCGGACTGACCCTCCATACGTAGGAACCGCAACGCGGCGAAGAATAGTCGAAGTCTAGTGGGAACGCCAAGCCCAAGGCGCCGCCACGAGCGTAAGTGCGACGAGTTGAGTGCCCGAATCCGAGCAGCATTTAGGCTCGAACGGCCTGAATTATCCCCGCCGCAGAAGTGCTTAACTGCGACGATTGCATTGTCCCGCGTATCGACAATTAAATTTTCGCCATGACTGGCTGTCCTGCCAAACCATCTTGTGAAACGCAGTTGGCTGGCGATAGTATCCGCTGGCCCTGAAGTTCGCGCGGTTGTTTCCTTGAACTGTTGAGACGTTGTGTCAGACCCCGATCGATCCGTGTCGATCGACGCTAAGCGAGTGTTGTCGATGGTACGAGTCTTCGTGGTCGCATCGATGGTCGCCTCGGCGGCGTGGCTCGCTCTCTCTTCGGCCTCAGCCGCCCCTCGCATCACCTGCAAGGATTGGCACACCGATCAGGACTGGAAGCTCGACCAGATCGATATCGCTTATGTCGAGCCCAAGGACCCGGCCTATTCGGCAATCTATGACGATTTGAAAAGGCGCCAGATCCTCGAGGAGGTGCGCGAGTTTCTCTCGCCGGTGCGCCTGCCGGATAAGGTGCTGGTCAAGACCGAGCAGTGCGATGCGCCCGAGCGGCCGTATCAGCCGGGCGGCCCCGTCACCATCTGCTACGAATACATCGCCAAACTGGCTGCGCTTGCCACCAAGATCCCGGCGGACGGCACCACCCCGCGCGGCGTCTCACGCGACGACGCCATGGTCGGCGCCATCGCGCAGGCCATGCTGCATGAGATGTCGCTGGTGGTATTCGACCAGCAGAAAATTCCCGTGTGGGGGCGCGAGGACGATGCCGCCGACAAGCTCGCCGGCTTTCTGATGCTGCAAATGGACGACAAGACGGCCCATCGCCTGATGAACGGCGCGGCTTTTTTCTTTGAGGCCTCGGACCGGACCTGGACCGGCAGCGACTTTTCCGACGCGAAGAGCACCGAAGCTCAGCGCTTCTATAATTATCTCTGCATCGCCTATGGCAAAGACCAAAAGGCGTTCGGCGACTTCGTCCAGCCGAGTGGCCAGCAGGCGGGGGGAGGCGGTGTCCGGCGTGATGACCTGCTGCCGCAGGCACGCGCGGTTCGTTGCCGCGGTGAGTATGCCGATTTCAAGCTGGGCTACGACACCTTCATCAAGGCCTGCCTCGACCAGCAAAAGCTCGAGAAGGTCATGACCCGCGTCGACTGGCTCAAGAGCGCACGATGACCCGGCCCGTCAAGGAGACGAACCTCATGCCTTCGGTGCAGCGCGCGTTGTGGAGCGCCGTGTTGATTTGTGCCGCTCTATGGGCCTTCGACATCCGAGCCCAGGACACCCCGGACGAAGCGCTGCTCGAGAACGACAAGATCGTGATCGAGTACGTTAAGCCGGGCGAGCAGCATCTCATGGGCATCTATGAGTCGCTGAAGGAAAAGAAGGTTCTCGAACGTCTGAAGCAGTTTTTGTCGCCGCTGAAATTGCCGGTAAAGCTGAAGATCACCACGCACGAATGCGGCACGACCAACGCCTATTGGGGCGGCCGCGCGCGCGGTCTGTCGCTGTGCTACGAGTGGTTCGACTTCGCCAAGCGTGTCGCCCCCAAGGAAATGACGCCCGAAGGCTATACCCGCGACGACGCCATCACCGGCATGTTCCTCCAGGTGACCTTCCACGAGCTCGGACATGGGATGTTCGACATCTATGACATCCCGGTGCTGGGCCGCGAAGAAGATGCCGCCGACCAGATGGCCGGCTTCATCATGGCCCAGTTCGGCCCCGAGATCGCGCGCCGAACGCTGCCCGCCGGAGCCTATGTCTGGCAAAAATTATACGAGGCGGGCGGAGATTGGCCGCGTTGGCTCTACTCCGACGAGCACGGCCACAGTCTGCAGCGCTCCTACAATTATCTCTGCATGGCCTACGGCACCGATCCCGAGACCTTCGCCTACTACGTCGATTCAGGTCTGCTGCCGAAGGAGCGCGCGGTCAATTGCAAGCGCGAATCCGATCAGATGCTCAACGCGTTTCAAAAGACCATGCTGCCGCATATCGACCCCGACAAGATGAAGGCGGTGCAGGAGACGAAATGGCTGCCGTCGGTGGTCGGGCTCTAGCCGCCCTGAGGCAGACGCCAGGCGGCTTTCCAGCGGCGGCTATTACGCAGGATCGCCGAGCCGCCGGCGCCACTCGCAATCGACATTGGTAAAAGCGCGGGGATATTTCCCCCGGTAAACCGCGGTCAGCCGGTTCGCCGCATCTAGGCCGGCGATGCGGCAGTCGGCGATCTTGTCCGCGCTGATGGCGAAGCCGCTCACCTCGCGCTCGGTGTCGAGCAGCATGGTGCCGGTGTCGGCGTCCCAGACCGTGAGATGCAGCACGACGAAAGCTATCAGCATCGAAGCCCGCTCGATAGGAATGGTGGGCGCGGCTGGGATCGAACCAGCGACCCCTGCGATGTCAACGCAGTGCTCATACCGCTGAGCTACGCGCCCGCTTCCGGTCCGGAACGGAGAGCTTCTATATCGGGTGCTGCCCGGTCAAGGCAACCCGCGCCGATCACGCCGCGAGCATCCGCTCCACCTGGTCGACCAGGTCGCGCAAATGGAACGGCTTCGACAGGATCTTGGCGTCCTTCGGTGCGTGGCTGTCGGGATTGAGCGCCACCGCGGCGAACCCGGTGATGAACATGATCTTGAGATCGGGATCGAGTTCGCTGGCTTTGCGCGCCAGCTCGATGCCGTCCATCTCCGGCATCACGATGTCGGTCAGCAACAGCGTGAAGGGCTCCTCCTTCAGCCGCTCATAGGCCTCGAGCCCATTGCCGAACGAGACGACGTCGTAGCCGGCCTTCTCCAGTGCCTTCACCAGGAAGCGGCGCATGTCGTCGTCGTCCTCGGCGAGAATTATACGCTGAACGCTGCGCGCCCGTGCGTCGTTCGCCTCCATCCCATGTCCCCCTACTTCTCGCCTTTCGGCGTACACGAACTTGGTAAATGACTTGGTAAACAACTATTGTCTGGGCTTGAGGCCAATGGGCCGCGCCCCCCTGCGACCTAAATCATCGCGTCTTATTGCTCCGGGCACAAGGCAGAAGACGCCTAGACAGGTTCAACTCTCATTGGCAGAGTTTACAGGCCGATTCCGCGCTCACACGGGGCCGGCCTGACCGGACGCGAGGAGGGGCCATGAGCCCGAGCGAGGTTGAAGCGATCGAAACCGAGCTTGCGCCGCCCTTCACGGTGGCGCGGCCGGCGAGCCTTGGGCTGCCCCTCGTCTTCAATTCTCCCCATAGTGGCCGCGTCTATCCCAAGACCTTTCTCGCCGCTTCCAGGCTCGATTCGCTGACGCTCAGGCGCTCCGAGGACGCCTATGTCGAGGAGCTGTTCGCCTTCGTCACCGGACTCGGCGCCCCCCTGCTCTACGCCCATTTCCCGCGCGCTTATCTCGACGTCAACCGCGAGCCCTACGAGCTCGATCCGGTTCTGTTCCGCGACGGGCTGCCCCATTACGCCAACACCCAGTCGGTGCGCGTGGTCGGCGGCCTCGGCACCATCGCCCGGATCGTGTCGGAGTCCGACGAGATCTATCGCGAGCCGCTGTCGGTCGGGGCGGCGCTCGAGCGGATCAATCGCCTCTACACCCCCTACCACGACACGCTGAGCAGCTTACTCGCTGAGGCACATCGGGAATTTGGCTGCGCCGTGCTGATCGACTGCCATTCGATGCCGTCCAACCCCATCGCCGAGCAAGGCGGCGGGCGGCCGGACTTCGTGCTGGGCGACCGGTTCGGCACCTCATGCAACGGCGAGCTGACCCGGCTTGCGGCCAGCCAGCTGAAGGCACAGGGCTACGCCGTGGCCCTCAACAAGCCCTATGCCGGCGGCTACATCACCGAACATTACGGCCGCCCGCACAAGGCCCAGCACGTGCTGCAGATCGAGATCAACCGCGCGCTCTATATGGACGAGACCAGCTTCGACAAATCGGCGGGATTTGAGCGCCTGCGGGGCGACCTCGAAGCCATGGTGCGCGTGCTGGCCGCAGGCATCTCGGGGCTTGCCGTGCCCCGCGCCGCGGCCGAATAACGACCAGCGCATAAAAAAAGGGCCGCTCGATTGAACGAACGGCCCAAGTCTAGGGAGGAAACGCCCAAGGAGGGCAGCGGAATGGCCTGGAGAGCCATGCCGCGTTGCAACAATATGTCATTGCGCCGCACAAAAAGCAAGGTTGCAATAACTTTCCCGCGGCATTTCCGAGACACTGATGCATATCCGTCACGATACTGGCGCACTCTGTCCGGCCGCTCGGCACACCCACCCCGGAAGCCTTGACTCTCAAGGCAAAATTGCCTCAAGCCTGTCGCCGTGACCGATCCCAATCCGGCTGAATTCAAGGCCTTCCTCGCTACCGCTCACCAGCTTGCTGACAGGGCCGGTGCGGTCATATTGCCGCATTTCCGGACAGATCAGAAAATTGACCATAAAGGAGGCGATCTGTTCGATCCGGTCACGGCAGCCGACCGGCAGGCCGAGCGTGCAATCCGCGATGCCCTCGCCGTCGCCTATCCGGCCCATGGCATCGTTGGCGAGGAGTTCGGCGCCCTCAGAAGCGATGCCGACTATTGCTGGGTGATCGATCCGATCGACGGCACTCGCTCCTTCATCCTCGGCCTGCCGCTGTGGGGCACGCTGATCGGACTCACCAAAGGCGGCGCGCCGCTGCTTGGCCTGATGGACCAACCCTTCACCCGCGAGCGTTTCTGGAGCGGCGAGACCGAGGCGTTCTTCCGCCATGGCGGCACGACCAAATCGATGCGCACGCGCGCTTGCCCTCGTCTTGGCGAGGCGCTGCTCGCCACCACCACCACCGACTTATTCACCACCGAGGACGAGCATCGGCGCTTCGACGATCTGAGCCGCAAGGTCCGCCTCAGACGCTTCGGCGGCGATTGCTACAATTATTGTCTGCTCGCGCTCGGTCATATCGACCTCGTGGTCGAAGCCGGCTTGCAGCCGTTTGACATCCTGCCGCTGATCCCGATCGTCGAGCGATCGGGGGGCATCGTCACGAACTTGGGAAGGCGGCGACCCGCGCGCCGGCGGACGCATCCTCGCCGCCGGCGACCGGCGCATCCATGATGCAAGCGGTCAAGCTGCTGTCGGGTTAGCTCGCTTTGCTCATGGCGACGCCGGGCACGAAGGCGTCGAACGCCGCCCAGAATTGCTCGCGGATCAAGTCGCGCTCCTGCAAGATCTCGTGGCGCGAGCCTCTGAGCACGATCTGCGAACCGGCCCTCAGGCGTACGGCGAGCGCCTCGATCGCCTCGGGCACCACGATCTGATCGTCGCTGGCAGCAAGCATCAGCACCGGCACGCGGATCCTGGGCGCGAACTTCTCGTTGCCGACCCGCTCGATGGCGTCGATCGCCGCTTTGAGCCAGCCGATGGTCGGCGCCCCGATCGCCAGCTCAGGGGCGGCCTGAAGCACCGAGAAATTGCGCATGAAGCGCTCGCGGTCCGAGGTGAGCGTGTTGCCTTCGAACGACTGATCCTGGCGGTATTTGTCCTTGTCGCCTGGCACCGCGCTTTTGCCGAAGCCGAACATCGTCAGGCCATCGGCGAGTTGCCCGCACAGAAGCTGCGGCAAAGGCAGGCCGGCGATCTTCACCATCGGCGCGGTCATCACCATACGGGTGAACCAGCAGCCGCGCTTGATCGCCGCCCTGAACAGCACCATGGCCGCCATCGAGTGGCCGAGCGCGTAATAGGGCGCCGGGCAGTCGGGCAGCACCACGGCTTTCATAAAGTGGGACAGGTCTTCCTCATATTCCGCGAAATCGTTGATGTGACCCTTGAGCTGATTCCGGGTCAGCCGGCTCGAGCCGCCCTGCCCCCGCCAATCGAGCACCGCCACGGCAAAGCCGCGCCGGCGCAGCTCGCCCACCACCTCGAAATATTTCTCGATGAATTCGGCGCGGCCGGGAAAGATGCAGACCGTGCCGCGCCGCTCGCGCAGCACCGTTTGCCAGCTGGCGAAGCGCAAGCGCAGGCCCTTGCGCACCTCGATATAACCGGTCGATACGCCGAGCGGGATCGGGTTCTTAGGTGTTGCGACAAGATCCATGGGAGCAAGCAGCCTCGTTTCGGTCCCTGCGCGAAGCGCCCCTTATAGCAGCGCTCGGCGACATCGCCACGTCGTTCCGAGCCGGAAAGGCCGCACCGCGGCCCGACCCGCCCACCGTGATTCGCCTTTTATATTCAGCACTCTAGCCCTCTTGAACACGCTTGTCGCCGCACCCATATTTTGCCGCGGTGCAAGGCCATTCGGCTTGCGCCAGCCGCCCGGCTCAGAGCAACGAGCGGGCAAACCACCATATCGCTTCTCAAGGAGGATGTGTCATGAGGCACTTTGATCTTACCCCACTCTACCGTTCCACCATCGGCTTCGACCGGCTCGGCTCGTTGCTCGATACGTTGACCTCGCTCGAAGGCGAGGCGCCGAGCTACCCGCCCTACAATATCGAGCGGGTCGGCGAGAACGAGTATCGCATCAGCATGGCCGTCGCCGGCTTCGGCGCGGGCGATCTCGACATCGAGGTCAAGGAGAGCACCCTGTCCATTCGCGGCGAGAAGAAGACCGAGCAGGAGGACACCACCGTCCTCCATCGCGGCATCGCTTCGCGCAGCTTCGAGCGCCGGTTCCAGCTCGCCGATCATGTCGTGGTGAAGGGCGCGGCGATCGAGAACGGCTTGCTGCATGTCGATCTCGTGCGCGAGCTGCCCGAGGCCATGAAGCCGCGCACCATTCCGATCGCGACCAAGACCGACAAGGCCGAGAAGCCGAAGGTCATCGACAGCAGAGCCGCCTAGGCTCGGCGATCGTCGCGATTTGCGCGATGCGCGACTTTGCGCGGATTTGTGCGGCATCAACAAGAAGGGCGCTCTCTCGTCCGAGGGGCGCCCTTCTCATAGGCAGGTACTAAGGGAGAGAGACCTGCTGCCCCCGGCACGCACAACATTCGTTGGGGGCAATGCGGGGAATGCTAGCAGCGCCAACTTGCCCGAGCCTTAATGCCGGGGCCGGCCAAGGCGGTAACGCCGCGTTAATCCCTAAAGGTCCGAAGTCCCACAAATTCGGGCGCGGAACGCACGGAATCCTGCTTGTGCGCATCCTGGAAATCTGTCATTTATAGGGAGAATAGGACAGGCTTGCTGACCTTTGTCTGGATGGCTGCTTCGCGAGGTTCGGAAGCGGTCCTCGACCAGCAGAATTGCCGCCGCGATGCCGGGTCTCTGCCTTCGGCCGGCCGACGCTCTAAGCAGGTGAAGGTCCGGCCGTTGGCCAAGGGGTTTGGCCCTCTCGCGCGTGCGGCGCGGGGCGTGGCCGAGGTTTCATGTGACGATGACATTCCGTGGCTCGTTAATGCGTTCCTCGACGTGGAGGTGGCCCTCGCCGCCGCCGGCGCAAGGACTCTACGATCCAAAGAACGAGCATGATTCGTGCGGCGTCGGCTTCGTCGCCGATCTGAAAGGCCGCAAGAGCCACCGATCGTCGAGCACGGTCTGCAGATCCTCGAGAACCTGACCCATCGCGGCGCCGCCGGCGCCGACCCGCTGGCCGGCGACGGCGCGGGCATCCTGGTGCAGATCCCCCACGCCTTTCTCAAGGAGGTCTGCGCCCCGCTCAAGATCAAGCTGCCCGAGCCCGGCCATTACGCCGTCGGCCACATGTTCATGCCGCGCAATCGCGCCCAGCGCATCTATTGCGAGTCGGTGGTCGCGCGCGTGGTCGAGGCGGAAGGGCTGAAGCTGCTCGGCTGGCGCGACGTGCCGTCCGACAATTCATGCCTGTCGGCCTCGGTGATCGAGACCGAGCCGACCCATCGGCAGGTGTTCATCGGCCGCGGGCCCGACATCGAGGACGAGAACGAGTTCGAGCGCCGGCTCTACATCCTGCGCAAGGTGATCTCCAACACCATCAACGGCGAGACCGGCGGCCGCGACATCGGCTTCTACACCGTGTCGCTGTCCTGCCGCACGCTGGTCTACAAGGGCATGTTCCTCGCCTACCAGCTCGGCGCCTATTTCTCGGACTTGCATCATCCGCTGTTCGCCTCGGCGCTGGCGCTGGTGCATCAGCGCTTCTCGACCAACACCTTCCCGTCCTGGAAGCTCGCCCACCCCTACCGCATGGTCGCCCATAACGGCGAGATCAACACGCTCCGGGGCAACGTCAACTGGATGGCGGCCCGCCAGGCGAGCGTGTCGTCGCCGTTGTTCGGCCCCGACATCGAGAAGCTGTGGCCGATCTCCTATGACGGCCAGTCCGACACCGCCTGCTTCGACAACGCGCTCGAATTCCTGGTGCAGGGCGGCTACAGCCTGGCGCATGCGGCGATGATGCTCATCCCCGAGGCCTGGGCCGGCAACCCGCTGATGGATGCCAAGCGCCGCGCCTTCTACGAATATCACGCCTGCCTGATGGAGCCGTGGGACGGCCCCGCCGCCATGGCCTTCACCGACGGCAAGCAGATCGGCGCCACGCTCGACCGCAACGGCCTGCGCCCCGCGCGCTATTTCGTCACCGACGACGATCTCGTGGTCATGGCGTCGGAAACCGGCGTGCTGCCGATCGACGAGAAGTCCATCGTCGAGAAGTGGCGTCTCCAGCCCGGCAAGATGCTGCTGATCGACCTGGAGAAGGGCTGCATCGTCTCCGACGAGGAGATCAAGGCCGAGCTGTCCTCCGCCCATCCCTATCAGCAATGGCTGGACCGCACCCAGATCCGCGTGCATGAGCTGCCGGGCGCGCCGCCGCCCTCGCCGCGCACCAATGTCAGCCTGCTCGATCGCCAGCAGGCCTTCGGCTACACCCAGGAGAGCATCAAATTCCTGATGGTGCCGATGGCCGAGGCCGGCCAGGAGGCGATCGGCTCGATGGGCACCGACACGCCGATCTCGGCGCTGTCCAACAAGCCGAAGCTGCTGCACACTTATTTCAAGCAGAACTTCGCCCAAGTGACCAACCCGCCGATCGACCCGATCCGCGAGGAGCTGGTCATGTCGCTGGTCACCTTTATCGGGCCGCGGCCGAACCTGCTCGACCTCGAGGGCACCTCCAAGCAGAAGCGGCTGGAGGCGGCCCATCCGATCCTCACCAACGACAATCTGGAGCGCATCCGCGGCATCGGCGAGGTCGCCGACAACCAGTTCCGCACCATCACCCTCGACATCACCTATGGCGTCGATCACGGCGCGGCCGGCATGGGCAAGGCGCTCGACATGCTCTGCCGCCGCGCGGAAGCTGCGGTACGCGCGGGCGAAAACATCATCATTCTGTCGGACCGGGCGACCGGACCCGACCGCGTGCCGATCCCCTCGCTGCTCGCGACCTCCGCCGTGCATCATCATCTGATCCGCCGGGGCTTGCGGACCTCGGTCGGCCTCGTGGTCGAGACCGGCGAGGCGCACGAGGTGCATCAATTCGCCACCCTGGCCGGCTACGGCGCCGAGGCCATCAACCCCTATCTCGCCTTCGAGACCATCGCGGCCATGGCGCCGGAGCTCGACGAGGAGCTGACGCCCGAGGAGGCGATCAAGCGCTACATCAAGGCGACCGACAAAGGCATCCTCAAAGTGATGTCGAAGATGGGCATCTCGACCTATCAGTCCTATTGCGGCGCGCAGATTTTCGACGCGGTGGGCCTCAGGTCGGACTTCATCGCCAAATATTTCACCGGCACCAACACCCAGGTCGAGGGCGTGGGGCTGGAGGAGATCGCGCGCGAGACCGTCGAGCGCCACAGCCAAGCCTTCTCCGATGCGCCGGTGCTGCGCAACGCGCTCGAAGTCGGCGGCGAATATGCCTTCCGCGTGCGCGGCGAGGCGCATATGTGGCGCCCGCAGGTGGTGGCCGATCTTCAGCACGCCGTGCGCGGCAGCCTGCCTGAGAAATATCGCGCCTACGCCCAGCAGATCAACGAGCAGACCGAGCAGTTGCTGACCTTGCGCGGCATGTTCCGCATCAAGACCGCCGAGGAGATGGGCCGTAAGCCCATCCCGCTCGACGAGGTCGAGCCCGCCAAGGAGATCGTCAAGCGCTTCTCGACCGGCGCCATGTCGTTCGGCTCGATCAGCCGCGAGGCGCACACCACGCTTGCCATCGCCATGAACCGCATCGGCGGCAAGTCCAACACCGGCGAAGGCGGCGAGGAATCGGACCGCTACAAGCCGCTGCCGAACGGCGATTCGATGCGCTCCAAGATCAAGCAGGTGGCCTCGGGCCGGTTCGGCGTGACCACGGAATATCTGGTCAATTCCGACATGATGCAGATCAAGATGGCGCAAGGGGCCAAGCCCGGCGAAGGCGGCCAGCTCCCGGGCCATAAGGTCGACGCCACCATCGCCAAGGTGCGGCATTCGACGCCGGGCGTGGGCCTGATCTCGCCGCCGCCGCATCACGACATCTATTCGATCGAGGATCTGAAGCAGCTCATCTTCGATCTCAAGAACGTCAACCCCAAGGGCGACGTGTCGGTCAAGCTCGTCTCCGAGGTCGGCGTCGGCACGGTCGCCGCCGGCGTGGCCAAGGCCATGGCCGACCACGTGACCATCGCCGGCTTCGAGGGCGGCACCGGCGCATCGCCGCTTGACCTCGATCAAGCATGCCGGCAGCCCGTGGGAAATCGGCCTGGCCGAGACCCAGCAGACGCTCGTGCTCAACCGCTTGCGCGGCCGCATCGCCGTCCAAGTCGACGGCGGCGTCCGTACCGGGCGCGACGTGCTGGTCGGCGCCCTGCTCGGCGCCGACGAGTTCGGCTTCGCCACCGCGCCGCTGATCGCCGCCGGCTGCATCATGATGCGCAAATGCCATCTCAACACCTGCCCGGTCGGCGTCGCCACCCAGGACCCGGTGCTGCGCGCGCGGTTCCAGGGCAAGCCCGAGCACGTCATCAATTTCTTCTTCTTCGTCGCCGAGGAAGTGCGCGAATACATGGCCGCGCTCGGCTACCGCACCTTCGCCGAGATGATCGGCCACACCGAAATCCTGGATAAGAGCCAGGCCATCGACCATTGGAAGGCCAAGGGTCTCGATTTCAGCCGCATCTTCCATAAGCCCGACGTGCCGCCCGAGGTCGCCATCTACAATCTGGAACGGCAGGACCACGGCCTCGACAAGGTGCTCGACGTGAAGCTGATCGAGCTCGCCCGCGAGGCGATCGAGGACAAGAAGCCGGTCAAACTCGATCTGCCGGTCAGGAACGTGGACCGCACGGTGGGCGCCATGCTGTCGGGCGAGATCGCCATGCGCTACGGCCACACCGGCCTGCCCGAGGACACGATCTGGGTGAGCCTCACCGGCTCGGCCGGCCAGAGCTTCGGCGCCTGGCTCGCCCACGGCGTGACGCTCGATCTGGTCGGCGAGGCCAACGACTATGTCGGCAAGGGGCTGTCCGGCGGCCGCATCATCGTCCGGCCGCCGAAAGAGTTCGGGCATCGTGCCGGAGGAGTCGATCATCGTCGGCAATACCGTGCTGTACGGCGCCATCGCCGGCGAGTGCTATTTCCACGGCGTCGCCGGCGAGCGCTTCGCCGTGCGCAATTCCGGCGCCATCGCCGTGGTCGAGGGCACCGGCGACCATGGCTGCGAGTATATGACCGGCGGCGTGGTGGTGGTGATCGGGCCGACCGGGCGCAACTTTGCCGCCGGCATGTCGGGCGGCATCGCCTATGTGCTGGACGAGGACGGCGATTTCGAGCGCCGCTGCAACCTCGCCATGGTCGATCTCGAGCCGGTGCCGAGCGAGAACAACGTCATGGAGCACAGCCGCCACCAGATCGGCGATCTGGAAAGCCATGGCCTGGTCGATGTGACCGACATGACCCGGTTCGACGAGGAGCGGCTCCATCAGCTGATCGAGAACCACCTCCATTACACGGGCTCGGCGCGGGCCCGCGCCATCCTCGACGATTGGGCGTCCTACCTGCCGAAATTCGTCAAGGTGATGCCGGTCGAATATCGCCGGGCGCTGGAGGAGATGGCGCGCCGGCAGATGGCCGATAAGACCGGGCTCGGCGAAATCGAGCTCGGGCTGCGCGGCAACGGCAAGTAATCTTCAAGGCGATGGGGCTACGATGCCCGGGAGAGAGGCGCCAGGCGCCAGCCTTGCCGCGTCGCGCCTTGACGGAGCCGGGCAGACGGTGACTACTCGTTGGTTGGGAATTGGCGTGGCCGCGGGCCAAAGAGCATGAGTTTGATGGGCAAGATCACCGGCTTTCTCGAGATTGATCGCGAGGACCCGGCCTATGAGCCGGCGGCCGACCGCATCCGCCATTACCGCGAATTTATCATTCCGCCGGGCGATGCCGAGATCACGCGCCAGGCCGCCCGCTGCATGGATTGCGGCATCCCCTATTGCCACACCGGCTGTCCGGTCAACAATCAGATCCCGGACTGGAACGACCTCGTCTACCAATCCGACTGGGAAGTTGCGGCGCAGAACCTGCACTCGACCAATAACTTCCCCGAAGTGACCGGCCGCATCTGCCCGGCGCCGTGCGAGGCGGCCTGCACGCTCAACATCATCGACGTTCCGGTCGCCATCAAGGCGATCGAAGGCGCCATCGCCGACAAGGCCTTCGCCGAGGGCTGGGTGCGGCCGATGCCGCCCGAGACCAAGACCGGCAAGCGCGTGGCCATCGTCGGCTCGGGTCCGGCCGGCTTGGCCGCCGCCCAGCAGCTCGCGCGCGCCGGCCACGACGTCCATGTCTATGAGCGGAACGCTTATCCCGGCGGCCTGCTCCGCTACGGCATCCCCGACTTCAAGATGGAGAAGCATATCGTCGAGCGCCGGGTCAAGCAGATGGAGGCCGAGGGCGTCACCTTCCATTGCAATGTCGAAATCGGCCGCGACGTTCCGGTGAAGAAGCTCGAGCGCGATTATGACGCCGTGCTGCTGGCCGGCGGCGCCGAGCATCCCCGCGACCTCGCCGTACCGGGCCGCGATCTCGACGGCGTCCATTTCGCCATGAACTTCCTGCCCCAGCAGAACCGCCGCGTGTCGGGCGAGCCGCTGGGCGACGTCGAGCCGATCCTGGCGACCGGCAAGCAGGTGGTGGTGATCGGCGGCGGCGACACCGGCTCGGACTGCATCGGCACCTCCTTCCGCCAGGGCGCCGTCTCGGTCACTCAGCTCGAGATCCTGCCCCAGCCGCCGGAGAAGGAGAACAAGGCGCTCACCTGGCCGCATTGGCCGCTCAAGCTCCGCACCTCGTCGAGCCAGGCCGAAGGCGCCGCGCGCGATTTCAGCGTGGCGACCAGCCGGTTGCTGGGGTCCAACGGCAAGGTCGAGCAGCTCGAATGCATCCGCCTCGACGGCCAGTTGAAGCCGATGCCGGGCACCGAATTCACCATCCCGGCCGACCTGGTGCTGCTGGCCATGGGCTTTTTGCATCCCGGTGCAGGACGGCATGGTCAAGGATCTCAGGGTCGAGCTCGATGCGCGCGGCAACGTGAAGGCCAACGAGCTCGACTATCACACCTCGCGATCCAAGGTGTTCGCCGCCGGCGACATGCGGCGCGGCCAATCGCTGGTGGTGTGGGCGATCCGCGAGGGCCGCCAGGCGGCGCACGCCATCGACAAATTCCTGATGGGCGAGACCGCCCTGCCCCGCTGACGCGGTTTAGCCGGGCGGCCAGGCAAAGTCGTCGGCCCGGCCGGCCTTCGGCGGCAGCTGCTCGCCCTTGATCAGCACCTTGTAATAGGGCCGCTGCGACAGCGGCAGGCGCGGCCGCGACGAGGCGAGCGACGGGTCGGTGACCGACGAGATGGTGGCGACCGCCGTCAATCCATTGGCGAGCTCGCTGGTGATCATCTCGGCTTCGGGCACGGTGGAGGCCGCTTGCGGGGTCAGGCCTTGCGCCGCCTGGAGAGTGTGGTCGATCGCCGGCGTGACCAAACTCACGTCGCCGACATTGCTTTGCTGAAGCTCGGGAGTTTGCCCGGCTTGCGCGTGCTCCGGCTCGCTGGACGCATCCGCCGCAGCCTCGGTCTGCTCGGTCGTCGGCGGCTCGGACCGTTGCGGGTCCGACCGTCCCGGCACGACGTCGCGGCCCATGGCCTTAGCCTGCTCCTGCTCGTTGCCGGCGAGCGGGATGTTGCGCTCGATCTTGGCGAGGTTCAAATCGCGCCGCAGCTCCTTCTCCACGAAATGGGCGAGCTTGAGGTAGCCGCGCATGGTGAAGTGAATGCCGTCGTCGGCCCTGAGCCGTTTCACCTGTCCGGTCATGTCCGGGCCGTAGGCGCTGAAGCGCCCGGCCTCGTCGGTAAAGCCGTTCCAGGTCTCGATGAATTTGGCGCCGTTGATGAAGGCCTTTTCCCGGTACACATCGTTCAACGCCTCGGCGTCGGCGTTCTGGCCGGGGCTGCGCATGATGGGTAGGCCGACCCAATAGACGGCGACATTGGCGGCGCGGAGCTTCTTGATGAAGGCCTCGACCCGCTGACCGTAAACCTCGCGCCAGCCGTCGCTGCCGACCTTCAGCCAATCCTTGCCGCTCTTGATCGGTTGGGCGTCGTTGTCGCCGAACATGACGATCGCGATCTGGTAATTGTCCTTCTTGAGGAGATCGGCGAGCTCGGCGTTCCAATCGTAGGAGTCGGGGCGCACGAACCCGGTCGACGACTTGGCGCGCTGGATGAACTCGAGCGTGGCGTCGTCCTCGAAGGCGCGGTAGAGGCCGGACCACAGTCCGTCGCCGAGCGAGTCGCCGACCACCAGAACCCGGTAGCGATCGCCGTTGGGAAAGGGATTGATGTAGCTGCGCTGGACGGGGGTGCTGCCCTGCTGCGCCAGGGCCGGCGCGAGCCCGACCAGCATCAGCGCAAGCAGGACGGCCTGAGCAAGACCATGCCGCGCGGGGGCGCTCGAGCCAAGGCGAGAGGCATTACCAAACATGACTGTCCGAGCCCTTAGCCGGGCCCGCCCTCAAAATCGCTTTCGCCGGGCGACACTGGTAGTCCCTTCCGGCCCATACGCCAAGTGCTCCAAAGTCCTGCAAGGCCAAGTCCTTGCAAGCCCAGTCCTCCGCCTCATTCCTGCCCGACAGCGGCCGGCTGGCCCGCGCCGACAGGGGCTGGCTGGCCGGTAGCCGGCTGGCCGGCGGCCGGCGGGTGGCGCCGGCGGCGGCCGGCTGAGCCGGTGGCACCGCGCCGGTCGGCGTCGGCGGGGCCTCGCTGCGCAGCATCTTGAGCAGGGTCAGGCTCGGATAGCCGTCCACGCCCAGGCCCTTGGCGCGCTGATAGGTTCTGACCGCCTCCAGCGTCGCCGGTCCGATCACACCGTCAGGCTCGCCTTCCAGGATGCCGCGCGCGATGAGCAGCTGCTGAAACTCGGTGCGCTGATCGAGCGAGAGATGCGTCTCGTCGGTCGGCCACGGATGCACGAACGGTCCATAGCCCTTCAGCCGGTCGGACAAATGCCCGACGGCCAGCGCATAGGACTTGGCCACGTTGTAGCGGAGGAGCGACCGGAAATTATTGAGCAGAAGGAATGCCGGACCCCTGGTTCCCTCCGGTGCGAACAAGGACGCCTTGTCGGACAGTCGCGGGAAGGCTTCGCCGTTGACGCGCACGATACCGGCCTTCTGCCATTCGCCGACCGATCGCATTGTGTTCTCGCCCACGCTTTTGGGATTGAAGCCCTTGGGCAGCGTCACCTCGTAGCCCCAAGTCTCGCCCGCCCGCCAATTGGACACTTTCAGATAGCTCGCCGTCGAGGCGAGCGCGTCGGGGATATTGCCCCAGATGTCCCGCTTGCCGTCGCCGTCATGATCGACCGCGTAAGCGGTGTAGGTGGTGGGAATGAATTGGGTGTGCCCCATGGCGCCCGCCCATGAGCCGTTCATCGCCTCGAAGCTGATATCGCCGCGCTGGAGGATCTTGAGCGCCGACACGAGCTGGGGTCTGGCGAATTTGGACTTGGTGCCGGAGCAAATCAGGGTGGCCAGTGAACGGATCACGTTCTTGTCGCCGGGCTGCACCCCGTAATTCGATTCCACGCCCCAGATCGCCACGATGATGGTGCGGTCGACCCCGTAGCGGTTCTCCAGCGCGCCGAGCAGCGCCTGATACTCGACCAGCTTCTCCTTGCCGATCTTGATGCGCTTCTCCGATACCGCCCGGTCGATATATTCGCCGACCGGCTTGACGTATTCGGGCTGGAAATTGGCGGCCTCGATCACTTCCGGGTCGGGCGTGAAGCCCTGGAAGGCGCGATCGAAGGTCGCGCGCGTGACCCCGGCGCTCTTGGCGGAAGGCCACAGCCCCTCGACGCATTTGCTGTTGGCGAGCCCTGCTGCCGGATAGGCCAAGACAAGCAGAGCGGCCGATCCGGCCCGAAGGATCAAGGATTTAGGCAGTTTTGCGATTCGCATGGCCCGACTTCTAGCAAGCATGCCTGGCAAAACCTAGGCAATAGCCGCTCCTCTAAGGGTTTATTGCGCGGCGGCGGCGCTCGCCTCTTTCAGGACCCGGTCGACCACCACCTTGTTGGGATAACAGGTGAGCGGCAGCCCAAGCGTCTGTTCTTCAAGCCCGATGCTTCGCCGCGTCTTGAAACCGGCCAGCCCGTCGACCTTGCCCACGTCGTGGCCCTTGGCTACCAGCGCCTCCTGGAACCGCTGAATGCGATCGCGCGGCAGACGCTCGACCGGCTGCCATTCGCCAACGAACGCCGTCGGCGCGTTGGCGCCGATCATATCGGCGACATGGCCGACGAAAATCGCGTAGACGTCGGAGTTGTTATAGAGCTTCAACACCGAGAAATTGTTGGTGGCGAGAAAAGCGGGGCCCTTGAGGCCGGCTGGCAGCACGAGAAACGCCGGATCGCCGAGCCGATCCTCGGGAACGGCGCGATCCTTCACCCGCTTCACGCCAAGCTTCATCCATTCGGCGATCGGCCGCGCTTTGTCGGGGCCCTGCTCGGTGCAATCGAAGCCCTTGGGCAGCGCGACCTCATAGGCCCAGGTCTGGCTGCCGTCCCAACCCTGGCTGTGTAGCGAGTTGCCGGCCGAGGCGAGCGCGTCGGGCACCGAGTTCCAGATGTCGCGCCGCCCGTCGCCGTCGAAATCGACGCCGTATTTGTCGAAGTCCGACGGAAGAAACTGGGTGTAGCCCATGGCGCCCGCCCAGGAGCTGCGCATCTCGGCGCGGGTCGCGTGCCCCTCTTCGAGAATTTTCAGCGCGGCGATGATCTCTTTGCGGAACACCTCGGGCCGCCGCCCCATGAAGCCCTGCGTGGCGATGGCGGTGATGGCGTCGTATGGCAACGTCGCCGCGCCGAAGCCGGTCTCCCGGCCCCAGATCGCCACGATCACGCTCGCCGGCACGCCATATGTCTGCTGAATCGCCCCGAGCGTCTGGCCGAGCTGCTTGTACTTGCCGCGTCCGGTGGCGGCGAGCGAGTTGAGCGCGCTCTTGCTGAAATAAAGTTCGGGGATGTCGAATTCGGCCTGATGGCGCGGCTTCGGCTTCAAGGCCCCGGGCAGCGCCGGGCCCTCGGGATAAGCGGGGTCAGGAGGCGTGATCTGCGGCAAGGTCCAATCGAGCTTGACCCCCTTGAGCTGGGCTTCGAAGGTCTTGCGCGAGACGCCGGCCGCTTGCGCGTCGGGCCACAGCGCCTCGAGCCACGCGGCGAAGCTCTTCTCCACCGCGCGCTTATAGACCGTCACCTCGTCGTCCGCGGCCAGAACCTCAAGCGGCACCAGCGCGGCGAGCGCGAATATAAGGGCTAGAGCGATGTTCCGTGCCGTCATGCCGTGTCCCGACCGAATCCCGACCCCCATTGTGGGGCGTTTTGCGGCACGGCAAAGGCAAAAGGCAGCGGCGTTAGGAGGCGGCGCGATACTCGGTCAGCCGCTTTTCCCAGCCGAGCGCGTGGCCGACGATGGTATCGAGGTCGGCGAGGCTAGGTTTCCAGCCCAGCACCGCGCCGATCCGCTCGGCCCGCGCCACGATGGCGGCGGGATCCCCGGGCCGGCGCGGGGCCATGCGCACGGCAAGGTCGTGTTGCGACACCCGCTTGACCGAGGAGATCACATCGAGCACCGAGAACCCGTTGCCGTAGCCGCAATTCAGCACCTCGCTCTCGCCACCCGCGCGGAGATAGCGGAGCGCATCGAGATGGGCGCGGACGAGATCGGTCACGTGGATATAGTCGCGGATGCAGGTGCCGTCCGGCGTAGGATAGTCCGTGCCGAACACTTCGAGATAGGGCCGCTCTCCAACCGCCGCTTCGCACGCCACCTTGATCAGATGCGTGGCACGCGCCGTGGATTGGCCGCTCCGGCCGAGCGGATCGGCGCCGGCGACATTGAAATAGCGCAAGGCCACATAGCGCAGATCGGACGCCTTGGCCGTGTCGCGCAGCATCAGCTCGGTCATCAGCTTGGAGGTGCCGTAGGGCGAGATCGGCAGAAGCAGCGCATCCTCGGCAACCGGATTTTCCCTCGGCATGCCGTACACCGCCGCGGTCGAGGAGAAGATGAAATGCGGAATTTTGGCCTCGACCGCCGTGGCGATCAGCGTGCGCGACTTGCAGGTGTTGTTGAGGTAGTAGCCGAGCGGATCGGCGACCGAGTCGGGCACCACGACCGACCCGGCGAAATGGATGACGGCGTCGATGCGATTGGCCGACAGCAGCCGGCGCACCAGATTGTGGTCGCCGACATCGCCTTCGACGAACTCGGCTTCGTCCGGCACCGCCCAGCGGAACCCGGTCGATAGATTGTCGAGAACGACGACATCCTCACCGGCATCGAGCAGCTCGAGCACCATATGGCTGCCGATGAAGCCAGCCCCACCCGTGACCAGAACACCCATGGAACGACCCTACCACATCCCTATTTGCAATTCGTTGCTTGCTATCGGATAGAGGTTGAGGGACTTCTAACTTTCCGATCTAACCCGCCCCACGCTCGGCTCGATGTAACCTTAACGAGGATTGGATGGCTGCTCGCGTCCGCAAGGCCGTGTTTCCCGTGGCGGGGCTTGGCACCCGGTTCCTGCCCGCGACCAAGGCCATGCCGAAGGAGATGTTGACGGTGGTCGACCGACCGCTGATTCAACATGTGGTGGACGAGGCGATGGAAGCCGGCATCGAGCACTTCATCTTCGTCACCGGCCGCAATAAGAGCGTCATCGAGGACCATTTCGACCGGCAATTCGAGCTCGAACAGGTGTTGGCCGAGCGCGGCAAGACGGCCGAGCTTCAAGTCCTCAACAGCGACCTGCCCGGGCCCGGAACCACCAGCTACACCCGCCAGCAGGAGCCGCTCGGGCTTGGCCACGCCGTGTGGTGCGCGCGCGAGCTGGTCGGCGACGAGCCGTTCGCTCTGCTCTTGCCCGACGTGTTGGTGCAGACCCCCGGCAAAGGGTGTCTTGCCCAGATGCTCGATGCCTACACCGAGCGCGGCGGCAACATCATCGCCGTCGAGCCCGTGCCCGACGACCAGGTGAAGAATTACGGCGTGGTGAATGTCGGCGAGGGCGACGGCCGGGTGTTCCCCGTCAACGGCATGGTCGAGAAACCCCAGCCCGGCACCGCGCCGTCCAACCTGACCATCCTCGGCCGCTACATCCTCCAGCCCGAGATCTTCGCCATTCTGTCCGCGCAGGAAAAGGGCGCGGGCGGCGAGATCCAGCTGACCGACGCCATGCTCGCTCTGCTCAAGCGGCAGCCCTTCTCGGCGGTGAAATACGAGGGGCGGACCTTCGACTGCGGCTCCAAGGTGGGGTTCCTAACCGCCAACGTCGCCTACGCGCTGGCCCGGCCGGACATCGCCGCAGCGTTCAAGGCTGAGATCAAGAAGCTGATCTGACGGCGTTACCGCCTGAACTTCAGCCCCACCCAAAATTCGTCCTCGACGAAATCGTTGCCGAAGTCGCCGCCGGAGCTGGTGAAGTCCGTATGCTCGTAGCGTGCATAGGCCGACATGGTCGGGTTGAAATAATACTCGCCGGTCGCCCCGAGTTTGGTGCGGCGATCGATCTGCGGGTCGCTGGCGAAGTCCGCGACTTCGTAGGAGGCATAGACCCCAAGCACGAGATAGCGCCAGAACGCGTGCTGCAGCGACAGCTCGAAGAAGTGATCGATGGCGCCGGCAAAGTCCTCTAACGACGTCTCGTCGATCTCCGTGCGCGCCAGGAACTCGAGCTTGGTCATCGGCGTGGGCATCCAGATCAGATCGCCGTTGATGACCGGCCCTTTGATGGTATCGAGACTGTCGTCGATCGGCTGCTGCTCGCCCCACCCTCCGGCGATCTCGCCGAATACGGTGCCCCACAAGCGCAAATTGACGCCGGCCTGGGTCACGAAACCGGTCGACCCGCGCCGGAAGCCGGGCACGCTGATCGGCTCCTTGTACACCCGCTCGTTGATCGAGGTTTCGATGAACCCGGCCCAGCTCGGCTGAAATTCATAGGTGCTGCGCAGCGTGCCCTCGGTGTCGCGATAGTCATTGATATCGGCCAGTGGCACAGGCCCGCTCAGTCCTGCGTCCGCATCGTCGGCGTAGTCGTAATCGGCGACCGTCCCGGTCAGCTTCAGGGTGAGCCGGTTGAAGGTATGCTCGAGCGCCGCCGTAACATGCTGCTCGTCGAGCGCGGTATTGGCGTTGGCGATATCGGTGATGGTGATCGCGCTCGAGTTCTCTTGGGTGTGGGACTTTTCGATTTCGGCGGACAAATGCGTGCGCGACATCACGTCGAGCCGCCCCCGCGCCAGCACCTGATAGTTCTTGGTGTCGGCGATCGGAAACTCGCTGTACCAGATGCGGTCGGCGTTGGCCTCGAAGCCCAAATAGTGCCGCCCCCAGTCGGAATCGAGGCGAACCCTCGGCTTGATCTCCGGCCCCCAGTCGGTCCTGGTGTCGAACTCCGTATCCAGCACGTTGTTGGTTAGATTGGCGCCGACTTCCATCTCCGGGAACAGCAGGAAGCTGCCGAGCCTGATGCCGAGCGGCGCAAACGGATCGAGGTCGTGCGGCTCGGGCAGGAGCGCGGTATTGATTTGGCCGAGTGCCGACTGTCCCGACGGCGGCGGACTGAGTCCGAGCGCTCTCACCGGTATGACGGTTTCCTCCGGCTGGAGGAGGTCGCGGCTTTCTTCTTCCGGCTGGAGAGCAGCCTCGCTCGGCTCATCGCCGAGGCCGCCGAGAGCCCGCGACGGCGCCTCGGGCGGCTCGTCGCCCATCCCGCCAAGCGGCTCGGGGATAGTCGTGCTCTCCCATCCTCCCAACGAATCCGCAGTGCCGGCCGCTTGATCCTGGCCGGCCCCGGTTGTCGCGCGCGAAGGCTGGCCCGGCGCAGTTTGGGCGTTGGCCGGCGCCTGGGCGGCAACAAGCAGCGCTGCAGCGAGAGCGCCCGCTGCGCTTATGATATGGCGACGCGGCAAGGACGCACCCTAAGTCAAGACCGGGAAAGCGCAGAAAGCCGCTCCCACCGGACCGTTGATCGGTAAAGCCTAGGGGAAATAGAGTTAACGGGTCGTTTAGGGCTGCCCCGAAACGGGGCAACCTTCGCCCTGACGAAGCCCAGATCCGTGCTAAAATCACGGGCACCAACGGGGGAACACCATCATGACCGCGGGTCTTAAGCAGGATCGCTTGCTACGCGACGACCTCGGGGCCGCGATCGCCTCGGCGGCCCGTACCCTGCAACTCGAGACCGAAGGCTTGAGCGCGCTCAAGGCGGCGCTGGCCAGCGACCTGATCGACAGTTTCGCCGCGGCGGTCGAGGTGCTGCGCGCCTGTCGCGGCCGGGTCATCGTCACCGGCATGGGCAAGAGCGGACATGTCGGGCTGAAAGTTGCCGCCACCCTGTCCTCGACCGGCACACCGTCTTATTTCGTGCACCCGAGCGAAGCGAGCCACGGCGATCTCGGCATGATCACCCGTGACGACGTGATCGTGGCGTTCTCCTGGTCGGGCGAGACCGTCGAGCTCGGCAATATCGTGTCCTATTCCAGACGGTTTGCCGTGCCGCTGATCGCGGTGACGTCAAATCCCCGGTCCACTCTGGCCGAGGCGGCTGAGCTGGTGCTCGCCATGCCGCAAGCCAAGGAAGCCTGTCCGCACGGCCTCGCCCCCACCACCTCGACGGTGATGCAGCTCGCGCTCGGCGACTGCCTCGCCATGGCGCTGCTCGACAGCAAGGGCTTCACCGCCCGCGACTTCAAGGCGCTCCATCCCGGCGGCCAGCTCGGCGCGCGGCTGAAGTTCGTCAGCGACCTGATGCACAAAGGCGACCGCCTGCCGCTCACCGCCGCCGATGCCGTCATGACCGAGGCCATCGTCGTGATGACCGAGAAGGCCTTGGGCTGCCTCGGCGTGGTCGACGACAACGGCTTCCTCAAAGGCATCATCACCGACGGCGACTTGCGCCGTCACATGGGCCACGGCCTGCTCTCGAAGCGCGCCCAGGAGATCATGACGCCGGCCCCGAAAACCGTGTCGCCCGACCTGCTGGCGAGCGCCGCGCTGGAAATGATCAACTCGTCCAAGATCACCACTCTGTTCGTGGTCGAGAACGGCCGCCCGGTCGGCATCATCCACATCCACGACCTGCTTCGCGCCGGCGTCGCCTAGCTCCAGAGCCGCGCCGCTCGATGCTTCCTGACTTTCGGTCGGGATCGTCCCCTATAATCCCTCCCCGGCAGCTGGAGGGATAGGTGGCGACGCAAGCGTTTGATCTTCTCGTCATCGGCGGCGGCATTCACGGCGCCGCGGTCGCGCGCGACGCCGCCGGCCGCGGGCTGAAAGTCATGCTCGCCGAGCAGGGCGATTATGCCTGCGCCACCTCCTCGGCCTCGTCCAAGCTGATCCATGGCGGCTTGCGCTATCTCGAGACCGGCGAGCTCGGGCTGGTGCGCGAATCCCTCGCCGAGCGCGCCGGACTGCTCAAGACCGCGCCGCATCTGGTCGCGCCGCTCCGGTTCCTGCTGCCGATCTATTCCTGGCAGAAGCGCCAGGCCTTGAAGCTGCGCGCCGGTCTTGCCCTCTATGATGTGCTGTCGCTGGGCGGTGGATTGCCGGCCAGCGGGAGGTTGGACGACGACGACATCTCGCAACTGCCGCGACTTCGCCAGGACGATCTCGGCTCGGTGCTGCGCTATTGGGACTGCATCGCCGACGATGCGCGGCTAACGCTTGCCGTCCTGCTCGACGCCCGCGCCCGCGGCGCCGACATCCGCAACCGCCGCGCCGTGACTGCGATCGCCGCGCTCACCGATGGCTATGCGGTCGAGCTCGACGAGCGCGGGCAAAAACGGCGCATCGAGGCGCGCTTCATCGTCAACGCGGCCGGTCCTTGGGTGGCCGGCATCGACGCCATGACGGAACAGGCCCCGCCGGCGCGGGCGCTGCGGCTGGTGCGCGGCAGCCACATCGTGTTGAAGATGCCCGACAAGCCGCAAACCGACGCCTATACGCTGCAAGACCAAGACGAGCGCGTGGTGTTCGTCATTCCCTGGCTCGGCGAGCGCTTTCTCATGGTGGGCACCACCGACGTGCCGCATCACGGCGATGCCGCTACGGCGCGCTGCTCGGCCGAGGAGACCGCCTATCTGCTCGCCGCCTATAACCGCTATTTCGCCCATCCGGGCGGACCCGCGACGGACGCAGATATCGTGTTCGCCTGGTCCGGCGTGCGTGCGCTGGAGGACGATGCCAGCACCAAGCCGAGCCGCGTCAGCCGCAGCCCCGCGCTGTCCTCCGTCGCCAACGGCACCGGCGGCTTCGTCACGCTTTATGGCGGCAAGCTCACCACGCATCGGCCGCTGGCCGAACAGGTGGTGGACGAGTTGCGTACGCTTGGCGCCTCGGCCGGAGACGCCTGGACCAAGACCGTGCCGCTCTACGGCGGAACGCTGTCCCGGCCTGAGCTGCTCGCCCGCGCCGCGCGAGGACCGGACAGCGTCTCGCTCGCGACCCGCCAACGCTTTGCCCTCACCTATGGCGACAAGATCGAGACCCTGTTCCGGACCATCGCCGCCGACCCTGGATCGGCCGAAGAGATCGCCCCCGGCGTGACCCGGGCCGAGCTCGCCTATGCGGTCGAGGCGGAGGACGCATCGACGGCGGAGGATTTCCTGCTCCGGCGTACCAAGCTTCATCTCCTGCTCGATGACGCGGGCCGCGCCGCGGTGGCGAATTGGTTCGCGCGCTATTCCTGACGGCTTGCATTTTCTGGTTATTACAACTATGCGTTGTCCTACACCAGGAGGGGTGCCATGGCGAAATTCACCGTCCGCAAGGGAAGGCGATATCGCGCGACCATCAAGCTCACCGGGCTTAAGCGGCTCGCGTCGAACGAGACGGTCGCGGGCGTGCTCGCAAAGGTCGGCTTTACCGAAATCCGCGTGGAGGGCAGCGGCGGAACGCGTTACGCGACCGGTTTGTGGCCCAAGGCCGATGCCACCGCGGATGTTCCGCCCGAGGTCGATAAGGTCGAGGAGACGCCGTTGATGGCGAGCGGCGGAGCGCTGGCGATGCGCGTCAAGCGGAAGCCGAAAGCGGCCGCCAAGAAGCGGCGAAAGACCTCAGCCGCCCGGCGGAAGGCGCGCGGCTAAGCCACCCCCAGCGACGGCGTCCGCCGGCGTGACCTTGAGCACCGTGCCGTCGGCGCCGACCACTTTGATGCGCGCGCCCCTGGGCAACTCCGGCCCTTCCACCCGCCAGATCGTGTCGCCGGTCTTGATGCTGCCGCGTCCGTTGACGATTGGGTCGACCAGCTCGAAGGATTGCCCGATCAGCTGCACCGCGCGCTCATTGAGCAGCGGCCGTTCGCTCGTTGACGGATGCTGGCGCAGATATTTCGCGGCGAGCAGCACCGCAGCGAGCGACAGCCCGCAGAACCAAATCAGCTGCCACTGCCAGGCGAGGTCGTAACGAAACACGATCAGACCGGTGACCGCCGCGGCCATGCCGAACCACATGAGGAAAATGCCGGGCGCCAGCAGTTCGAGCACGAACAGGATGGCGGCCAGGATCAGCCAGTTCCAAGCTCCGAGCGCGATCAGGGTTTCCATGGCTTAGGTCCGGTGCCGAGCTAGACGGTGGGGACCGAGCCGCCGGCGCGCGGGCGCTGGCCGGCTTGCGGCTTGCCTTGCTGCGGCGGCGTGGCCGAGTTGCCGCCCGCGCCGAACGCTTCGCGGGCGATCTCGCCGACCCCGGCAATGGCGCCGATCACCGATGAGGCTTCGAGCGGCAGGATCAGCACCTTCTGGTTCTTGGCTTCGGCCAGCGCCTTCAGCGCGCCGATATAATTGTTGGCGACGAAATAGTTGATCGCCTGGACATTGCCTTTGCTGATGGCATCGCTCACCACCTGGGTGGCCTTGGCTTCGGCCTCGGCCTCGCGCTCGCGCGCCTCGGCGTCGCGATAGGCGGCTTCGCGCCGGCCCTCGGCGGCGAGGATCTGCGCCTGCTTGGCGCCCTCGGCGGTCAGGATGGCGGCTTGGCGCTCGCCCTCGGCCACCAGAATGGCGGCACGCTTGTCGCGCTCGGCCTTCATCTGCCGGGCCATGGAATCGACCAGGTCGCGCGGCGGCTCGATGTCCTTGATCTCGATGCGGGTGACCTTGACGCCCCAATTATGGGTGGCGTCGTCGACCACTTTGAGCAGGCGGTGATTGATCTCGTCCCGCTCGGAGAGCAGCTTGTCGAGATCCATCGAGCCCATCACCGTACGGATATTGGTCATGGTCAGCTGGAGGATGGCGATGTTGAGATTGGTGACCTCGTAGCTCGCCTGAGCGGCGTCGAGCACCTGGAAGAAGGCAACGCCGTCGACCCGGACCATGGCGTTGTCGCGGGTGATGACCTCCTGGCTCGGCACGTCGACCACCTGCTCCATCATGTTGATCCTGCGCCCGATGCGGTCGATGAACGGGATGATGATGGTGAGGCCCGGGCGGAGGGAGCGCGTATAGCGGCCGAAGCGCTCGACCGTGTAGTTGTAGCCTTGCGGCACGATCTTGACGCCGGCCGCGACCACGGCGACGAACAGCACGAGCAGAGCAATGACGAAGATATCGAAGCCGAACATTGGGCACCCTCCCGGAGGTGTCTTGGCCAGACCGTTATTGTTTCACTTTAGTCGCTGGCCTTGCTGACGGCAGCCCATAAATGGTGGCGACGGAAGATCATTTTAAGGGCCGCGCCGAAACTAGCGCGGGATGAGCTTGGCAATGTCCGCCGCGGCGGCCGCGGCGGCGGCTTCGGCGGCGGCGCCCCATCTCTTGTCGAGCGAGCCTTTGCGCACAGTCTTGGTCTGGCGCGTGATGCCGAGCTGGGTGCCGTCGGGGCCGAGCACCACCCAGACGATGGTGACGCTCTGCCGGCCCTTCCCCGCCGGGGCCACTTTCACCGTCCCCTGCACCTCGTAGACATTGGCTTGGAAGGCGTCGGCCGGCGTCAGACCCCGCGCGGCAAGCTGCCGGCTCAGCGCCGCGGCGAGCGCCTGCTCCCCGTCGCCCGGCGCGCCGGCCACCGTGACATAGGCCAGCGGGCCGACAGTTTCGGTCCCGCCGCCGGGCTCGGCCGCGACGGGTGACGGCGCGAGGATTGCGGCGAGGCAGCACAGCATTGCGACGACGGCGGCCCGCATGCGACGCTACACCCAGCCTTGCAGCTCGCGCTCGATCAGATGAACCAGCACGCCGATGCCGCGCTCGCTGTCGTTAAGGCATGGGATGTAGCTGAATTTCTCGCCGCCATGCTCGAGGAAGATCTCCTTGTTCTCCTCGGCGATCTCCTCGAGCGTCTCGAGGCAATCGGCGGCAAAGCCCGGCGTGACGATGGCGATGCGCTTCACGCCCTCACGCGCCAGCGCCTCCATTGTCTTGTCGGTATAGGGCTTGATCCACTCGGCGCGCCCGAAGCGCGATTGGAAGGTGAGCTTGAGCTTGGGTCCAAGCGGGCCGAGCGCCGCGCGCAACGCATCGGTCGTGTCCATGCACTGGCACTGATAGGGGTCGCCCTGGTCGACATAGGATTGCGGGATGCCGTGGAACGAGGCGATGATCGCCTCGGGCTCGAAGTCGAGTCCGGCGAGATGGGTTTTGATCGAGTCCGCCAGCGCGGCGATATAGACCGGATCGTTGGGGTAAGGCGGCACGGTGCGGAGCGCGGGCTGCGCGCGCATCGCCTTCAGCGTGTCGAACACTTTGTCGTTGGCGGTGGCCGTGCTCGCCGCCGCATATTGCGGATAGAGCGGAAAGGCCAGCAGCCGGTCGCAGCCTTGCGCCGTCAACGCCGCGATGCGCGAGGCGATGCTCGGGTTGCCGTAACGCATCGCCCAGTCGACCACCACGTTCTTCTTGCCGGCGAAAGCATGGGCGACCTTTTCCGCCTGGCTGCGGGTGATGGTGCGCAGCGGCGACTCGTCGAGCTCCTGGTTCCAGATCGAGCGGTATTTGGCGCCGCTGGCTGACGGCCGCTTCACCAGCACCACCAGATTCAAGATCAGCCACCACAACACGCGGTTGGTCTCGATCACGCGGCGGTCTGACAGGAACTCCTTGAGGTAGCGGCGCATCGGCCAATACGACGTCCCGTCCGGCGTGCCGAGATTGATGAGCAGCACGCCGATCTTGCCGGCGCGCTGAGAGTCGGGCACCGGCGAAGGCTCGGGTTTTGCAGCGAAACGGCCGGAACGCGGCGTTTCATTCATAACGGATGCTCCGGTTAAGGGCTTCCCCCTAGATAGGGCATCCCCCACCGCGCGCCTAGCCCAGCAGGCGGCGCGGCAAAGCCGGACGCGCCTCGTCGCCGGGCGCCCTAATGTGTCAGATGGGTGGTCGGGGCGTTGTGATTGCGCGCTTCCATCAGCGCCATGCGCAACAGATAGGCAAGAAAGTCCCGGCCTTCGGATTTAGCAATCCCGGCCAGGATTTCGAGCATCTCTTCAAGTTCATCCACGTCGGGATTCCGACCGTGGGTGCCATCCGGACTGAAGCCCTCATGTGACATAAGGAGCCACTTCCTGTGCGCGATTTGCAATGCATCCTGTCACAGTTTCGTGCCGGCTGGTAATTACCTCGCAACGATGACACTGATTATGACAATCGATGACTTCGATAACGCGTTCATCCAACTGTCATCCATCTGTCATCTTCACGGCGTCGGCGATGATCTTGGCGTGATCGAAGGCAAGGTCGAGCGCCCGCCAGTCCTTCACCCACTGGGCGGAGTCGGCGTCGGACCCGGCCCTCGGGCTTGGCGCATCAGGCAGACGAGCCAGGTAGGCGACGCTGACCGTGTGTCCGCGCGGATCGCGCGCAGGGTCGGAGTAAACCCCGACCAGCTGAAGCTCGCCCACCGCGACGCCCACCTCCTCGAGCACCTCGCGTCGGCACGCGGCCTCGACCGTCTCGCCGACATCGACGAACCCGCCGGGCAGCGCGTAACCGCCCTTGAACGGCTCGTTCCCGCGGCGAATGAGCATGATGCGTCCCGCTCGGTCGCACACCACGCAGTCGGTGGTGAGAAGAGGTGTTTTCGGCATTGCCATGGTGACGAGCCTCTACCCCTCCGCACGGCCTTTCAAGCTGCGAAGAATTCGTCACTCTTCGGACAGCCGCCGCGACTCCTTGAGCGCCATGGCCAGCAGATAAGCGAGGAAGTCGAATCCCTTGGCGCGTGCGCGCTTGAGCAGCGGCGCGACCTGATCGGCAATTTCCTTGGCGGTTTCACGCGCGCTGTTGCCGGACCCGGACGGGTCCGAGCCGCTTGGATCGGACATCAACCCCCTGCCCGGCGTTTCTGGCCGCCCCCCGGCGCCAGTACGCCTTCTGTGTACGAACCGATATGATCCGTATACAGCCTTTCTAGCACGAATTCGGGGCCGAGCGCCAACCCGATTTTTGCTCGGAATCCCGTGCGGCTAAGGCCTTGTCTCAAGGCAAAATCTGAGAGCGGCGGGCGGGACTCAGCTCCGCGGCTGAGGCACGATGCGGATATAGGGCCGGGGCGCCTTCCAACCGTCGGGATAGATCTTCTTGGCCTCGTCGTCGGTAACCGAGCCGGCGATGATCACCTCATCGCCCTGCTGCCAGTTCGCCGGCGTCGCCACCCGATGCTTGGCGGTGAGCTGCATCGAGTCGATCACCCGCAGCACCTCATCGAAATTGCGCCCGGTGGTCATCGGATAGACCAGCACGAGCTTGATTTTCTTGTCGGGGCCGATGACGAACACATTGCGGACGGTCTGGTTGTCTGCCGGCGTCCGCCCATCGGCGCCGCCCGACGCGCTCGCCGGCAGCATGCCGTAGAGCTTTGAGATGGTGAGGTCGGGATCGCCGATCATCGGGAAATTCGGGGCGACGCCCTGCGTCTCCTTGATGTCCTCGGCCCATTTGGCGTGGCGATCCACCGGGTCGACGCTCAAGCCGATGATCTTGACGCCGCGTTTGTCGAACTCGGGCTTGATCTTCGCCATGTAGCCGAGCTCGGTGGTGCAGACCGGCGTGAAGTCCTTGGGGTGAGAGAACAGCACGGCCCAGGAATTGCCGAGCCATTCGTGAAAGCGGATACGCCCTTGGGTCGTGTCAGCCTCGAAATCCGGTGCCGTTTCGCCGAGTTGGAGTGCCATCGTACGCCTCTCTCGCCACTGAAGATGAAGGTCTGATCGTCGTTCCCCGCCGCCGAGCGATATGTAATGTGCGTTGCCGGGGGAGCGCAACACACCCGCAACAAAGAAACATCATTCCCGCCTCGGCGGCAACGGGGGCGCGGAATTGCGCAACAAGCTCAGGGAACGAAACGGCGGCAGGGTGCCATGGGCCGGGGCTGAGCAGCCCCTACCCGTGACACTAATCCAAGACGGCGGCGTTAAGCGACAGCGCGTCGCTCGTGACGCCCTTCGCCGATCTCCTCGATGATCTTGGCCGAGAAGGCCTCCAAATCGCCGGGATTGCGGCTGGTGATAAGCCCCTGATCGACGACCACCTCCTGATCCACCCAATTGGCTCCGGCGTTCTTCACGTCGGTCGCCATGGAGTGATAGGACGTCATCTTGCGGCCCTTGGCGATGCCCGCTTCGATCAGGACCCAAGGCGCATGGCAGATCGCCGCGAGGGGCTTCTTGCTGGCGTAGAAATCCTTCACCAAGGCGACCGCGTCTTCATCGGCGCGCAGAAGATCGGGATTGATCTGACCGCCGGGAATGACCATGGCGTCATACTCATCGATGCTGACGGCGTCGATGGTACGATCGACGTCGATCGGGTCGCCCCAATCGTCGTGATCCCAACCCCAGATCTGGCCGGTCTTGAGCGAGATGATGTCAACCGTCGCGCCGGCTTCCTCGAGCCGTTGCTTGGGCACCATCAATTCCGACTGCTCGAAACCGTCGGCGGCGAGGATGGCGATTCTCTTGTCACTGATGTCGGCCATGAAAAACCTCCTTATCTGGCATTGGTTGGTCAACGCCCGGAGGTCGGTAATGTTTCGGGACGAATGGCCGCGGCAGGCCTCAGAACGGGCGGGCCGGCCCCAGCGAGGCGAGGAACAGCAGAGACCCGAACAGGAAGATGACGACCGCGCCGCCGATGGCGCAAACGGTCCACACCGCATTGGTCCACGCGGCGTTGGCGCCGCCGAGCTTGAGCGCAAGCTCGCGCGAGCCGAGCGCAAGGGTTGCCAGCGCGGCTACCGTGATGGCGGTGCCGAACGCCATGGCGAAGGTTGCCGCGACCCCAGCCCAGAACAGGCCTTGCGTGAGGGCGAACACCAGCACCAGGATCGCGCCGGTGCACGGCCTGATCCCCACCGAGAACACCACGGCCATCACCTTGCGCCAGGACATTGGACCCGCCAGCTGCCGTGCGTCGACGATATGGTCGCAGGCCTCGCCGTCGGCGTGGTGATGATCGTGGTGATGATGGTCATGACCATGTTCGCCATGGCCATGGCCGGCGTGACCATGGCCGGCTGTAGCGGCCTGATCGTCACCAAAGCGGCGGCGCCACAGACGGACGATTTGGGTCCACAATAAATACAGACCGACCAAGGCAATCAGCGCATAGCTCACGCTTTCGAGCTGACTGGACCAGGCGTTGACCTGGAGCCCGGTCGCGCCGAGCCCGATCAACAGCACGCCGACCAGCGCGACCGCGGTGAACGCCTGCAGCGCCGCCGCGATGAATGAAATCAGGACTCCGCGCCGCACCGTCTCTTCATTGGCGACCACATAGGAGGAGATGATGGTCTTGCCGTGCCCCGGCCCGACGGCATGCAGAATGCCGTAGAGGAACGACAGCCCGGCCAGGGTGAAGGCGCCGGCCAGCGGATTGTCGGTCTTCAGGCTCTTGACGCTGGCGGCGAGCATGCGCTGCAAGCCTTGCTGCTTATCGAGCACCCAGGCGAACAGGCGGCCGAACGGCCCCGGCGCTTGAAACGGCGCGGCCGATGGCGGTTTGAACGCCGGCAGCGGCACCGCTTCGGTTGCGGCGAACGGATTGAGGGGCTTGAACTCGGCCTTGGCGACGGTGGCGGCTGAGCCGATCAACAGGCCGGCGAGCAGCAGGACTCCGGGCAAGACCGTGCGCCACCTCACAGATGCGCATCCTTGCAGCTAACCGTAACCGTTTGGGCGAATTGCGAGCCGAAACTCGAATTCGGCCCGAGCTGGCTGAAGAACGATTCGGTCAACGCCTTGGTGTCGGCGGCGGTCTCCGCATCGGGCAAGGCGACGTCGGCGACACAGCCTTTGATCTCGGTCCCCGCCAGAGTGACGGGTTTCTCGGTCGCGAACCCGAAGGCGACGAAGAACGATGGGTCATAGACGTCGATATCGACCGGCTTGGCGTGGGTCTCGACCGGCTGTTCCAGCGGCAGTGTGAAGTGGAGCGTGAGCACGCTGTTGTCGTAGTCGATCCAATAGTCGGCCGGCGGCTTCAGCTTCAGCAGCTTGTCGTCCTCGCCGGCGAGATGCA
The DNA here is from genome assembly GCA_963812105.1 of uncultured Alphaproteobacteria bacterium. Classification (GTDB taxonomy): domain Bacteria; phylum Pseudomonadota; class Alphaproteobacteria; order Rhizobiales; family Methyloligellaceae; genus Methyloceanibacter. Next base: position 326,147 of record CAWEUF010000006.1, on the reverse strand, counting down.
CGAAGGTGAAATAGTCGAACTCCTTCAGCGACTCGACATTGACCTTGGCGAGCGGCGCGAGCTCCTCCTTCGAGTAGACGCCGTCCTTGTTGGTATCGAGGCCTTCGACCGCCATGGCGGTATAGAACTCGTCGAAGGTCCAGGCGTGACGGATGCCGGTGATGCGGTGATCGGGCCCGAACACGATCTCCGCTCGAACCGTGGCCCAGACATGAGGATGGGCGGCGACCGTCGTCGCACAGCCGGCCGCGATCGCGGCGGCGAGTATGACTCTGAAAGGATGGCGCCCCACCAGGCCCCGCTTTAGCAAGGCTTCGAGCTCCCTTGGAAAGCGAGCTTGCTACGCGCGAATTATGGAGGATTGGGGGCTAGCGCACGAGACAATTGAGCGCGCTGCGACTGTTAACGAGAAATTGGTCCAGCTCCGGTTTTTGCCGGAGCTGGACCAGTCTTAAGCTTTAGCGTGCTTACTTGGTGCCGGCCGCGTTGAGCTTGGCAGAGACCCGGCCGAACAGGCTCGACAGATCGGTGCCGATCGCGTTCACGGCGGTGATGATGGCCACGGCGATGCCGGCGGCGATCAGGCCATACTCGATGGCCGTGGCGCCCGACTCATCCTTGATGAAACGTGCAAATGAAGTCCTCATTTTCGACACTCCCTTGGATTGGGTTATTCCATGGCCCCCCGCCGCTTTTTGCCGGTCGATGGAACCTGACGCAGAAAATAGCAGCGCCGGCTTAGATACACGTTAAATCAATCCAATAGAGTTGGAGCATTCGTGGTGAATAGAGTCTAAATATCAGAGATATGGCTCTGGCCAAAATGCGGGAAAAATTTGGAAAAATTACCAGAAACTTGACTTTCGACTTTACTGAATCTTAACCATTTCTCACAAAGGCACCGGCCGAGAGGCCCGCAATCGTAAACATCGCTCCTCATCTGACCTTTGGGAGCGACCTTGACTTAGGCCCCAACTCTCTCTAGAACAAAACAGGAACGAGAGTTGAGGTGAAGTAGCGTGCGTAACGACGTTCCAGGCGGCGATAGTGGTGTCCTCGTTCCGCCGGCTGACGTTGCAAAAGCAGGCGGGGCAAGGGCGAGGGTCCTGATTGAGCATCTACGCGCGCAAATCCGCGCGCTCGAGCAGGTTCCCGTGTCCCTGGCCATCCCCCCCGCACCGGGCGCGGCCCCTCCCCGCCGCCCTGCCTGCTCTCTTGCTTCTTTTAACCCCCTCCAAAGCCTTCCCCCTGCCAGGGAGACCGCCCCCCTGAGCAGGCTCAAACGCGGGGGGCTGCATGAGATCAGGCCCGCAGCCTACCGCGATGGCCCTGCGGCGCTCGGTTTCGCCCTCGCGCTGATCGCCGAACAGGCGGCCGAGCAAAACTCCCGCGATCTCGTGCTGTGGTGCTTCACCAACCAAATGGCGCGGGAATGGGGGCGTCCTTATGGCCCCGGTCTCATCGCCTGCGGCCTCGACCCCACGCTTTTTCTGCTCGTCGAAGCGCGCACTGCCGAAGATGCCGCCTGGGCGCTGGAAGAAGGGCTGAAAAGTCGCGCGCTGGTCGCGGCGCTGGCCGGGATCGAGATCAAGACGCCGCTTGCCGCCCGCCGCCTCAGCCTTGCCGCCCAGGCCTCGCGCACGCCGTGCCTGCTGCTGTCGGATCATCGCCATGCGGGGCTGCCCGGAACCCTGACCAGCTGGCGCATCGCGGCGCAGAGCAGCGGACCTACCCCCTTCGATGCCTCGGCGCCGGGCGCGCCGTCCTGGCATCTCACGCTTGCGCGCTGCCGGGGCGAAGCTCCGGGGCGAAGCTTCATCGTGGAGTTCAGTCATGAGTCGTTTCATTTCCGTCTTTCTGCCCCATCTTCCGATCGAGCGGCTGAAGCAGGAGAGAGCAGCAAGCGGCGCCGCGCCTCTCGCCGATGACCGGCCGTTGGCGCTGGTCGGCAACGAGGAGCGCGGGCTCGTTCTCACTGCGGTCAATGCGGCCAGCGTCAGCCAAGGCCTGTTCCCCGGCTTCGGCCTCGCCGATGCCCGCGCCATCTGCCCCCAACTGCTGACCCTTCCCGCCGCGCCAAAGAAGGATCAAGCGGCGCTGCTCGACCTCGCCCGCTGGGCATCGTGCCGCTATAGCCCGACCCTCAATGCCGACGGTGACGATGGGCTGTGGCTCGAGGTCACCGGCGTGCCCCATCTGTTCGGCGGCGAGCAGGCGCTGCTGGCCGATCTGGGGCGGCGGCTGTCACGCTTGGGTTTCACCGCGCGGCTGGCCCTGGCCGAGACCTTGGGCGGGGCGCATGCGCTCGCCCGCTACGCTCGGTCTTCTCTGATCGCGCCGGAAGGAGAGATCGGGCCCGCGCTGGCGCCGTTGCCGGTCGAGGCCTTGCGGCTTGAGCCGGAGATTACCAGCCTGTTGCGGCGGCTCGGGCTTAAGCGCATCGGCCAGCTTTACGATCTGCCGCGGGCGACACTCGAGCGGCGGTTTCATGCCAAGGACACCGCCGAAGCGGTGCTTTATCGCCTCGATCAGGCGCTTGGCCGGCGGGGTGAGCCGCGCGTCCCGCTCCTGCCGTCAGCCGATTTCGCCGCGAGGCTGCCCTTTCCGGAGCCGCTCATCACCCATGACGGCGTGGTGGCCGGGCTCGAGCATCTTGCCGCCGAGCTGTGCCGCAAGCTGGCGCGCGCGGGGCGCGGCTGCCGCCGCCTGGCGCTGTGGGTCGCTCGCGCCGACGGCTCCTCGACCGTGATCGAGGCGGGACTGAGCGCCCCCTCGCGCGATCCACGCCATCTCTTGCGCCTGGTCGAGGACAAGATCGAGGCCCTCGACATGGGGTTCGGCGTCGACCTGATGGCCTTGACCGCGCTCGTCACCGAGCCGCTTCACCCGGCGCAAGCAAGTCTCACCGAGGCTACCGGCAAGCCGGCGCCCGAGGCCCTGATCGACCGCCTGGTCAATCGCTTAGGGGCGCGCGCCGTGCGCCGTCTCGTGCCACGAGCGAGTCACATCCCCGAATTGGCGCAGAGGCTGCGCAGCGCCTTTGCCGGCCCCTCGCTCTGGCCCGAGCCTGCCTCAGCCAAGCCAAAGCGGCCACCGCTTCTGTTCACGAGGCCTGAGCCTGTGATCGTGCTTGCCGAGATCCCGGAAGGGCCCCCGGCGCGCTTCACCTGGCGGCGCGTGAGCCGCCGCGTGGTCAAGGCGGAAGGTCCCGAGCGCATCGCGCCCGAATGGTGGCGCAATCCCTCCCCCGGCAAGGAGCCGGCCAGGCCGCGCGATTATTACCGCATCGAGGACGAGGACGGGCACCGCTACTGGGTGTTCCGCGACGGCCTCTATCAGGAGAGCGCGCTCGGGGCGCCTGTCTGGTATCTCCACGGCGTGTTCGGCATGATCGCGCATCGCGCATGCGCCGCTACGCCGAGCTTGAGGTCGCCACCAATTTCTCTTTCCTGCGCGGCGGCTCCCATCCCGAGGAGCTGGTGGCGACGGCATGCGCGCTCGGGCTCGAGGCCATCGCCGTCACCGATGCCAACACGCTGGCCGGAGTTGTGCGCGCCCATCTCGCGGCACGCGAGGTCGGCATCAAGTTCGTGGTCGGCGTCCGCCTCGATCTGCAAGATGCGCCAAGCCTGCTCGCTTTTCCGACCGACCGCGCCGCCTATGGCAGGCTGTGCCGCTTGCTCACGCTCGGCCAGCGCCGCGCCGAGAAGGGCGAATGCACGCTCACCCTCGATGACGTCGCTGCCCACGCCGACGGCCTGATCTTCATCGCCCTCCCGCCCGCCGATTTTCTGGAAGCATCATCCTTCGAGGGCCGCCTACGGCGGCCACCTCAGGATGACGGTGCGAGAAATTCAGGGCGTCATCCTGAGGTGCGAGCGCAGCGAGCCTCGAAGGATGAGCCGCAATTCGAGCAGCACCTTCAGCGCATCAAACAATCGCTTAGACCGAAGACACCGCTCTATCTCGCGGCGCGACACGCTTATCGCGGCGACGACCGCGCCCGCATCTCAGCGCTCGCCGAGCTCGCCGCGCGCGCCGGCATTCCCCTCGTCGCCACCAATGCGGTGCTCTATCACGCGCCCCACCGGCGGCCCCTGCAAGACGTGCTCACCTGCATCCGCGAGAAATGCACGATTGCCGAAGCCGGGCTCAAGCTCGAAGCCAATGCCGAGCGGCATATCAAGCCGGCCAACGACATGGCGCGGTTGTTCTCAGGTTATGAGGAGGCGCTCGCCCGCAGCGTCGAGATCGCCGACGCCTGCACTTTCTCCCTCGATGAGCTGAAATACGAATATCCCGACGAGCCGGTGCCGGCGGGCAAGACCCCGCACTCGCATCTCGAAGACTTGACCTGGCAAGGCGCCGCCTGGCGCTTTCCCCACGGCATCCCCGGCAAGGTGCGCGATACGCTTGTGAAAGAGCTCGGGCTGATCGCCGAGCTCGATTACGCGCGCTATTTCCTCACCGTCCACGACATCGTCCACTATGCGCGGAGCCGCGGCATCCTCTGCCAGGGCCGAGGCTCGGCCGCCAACTCCTCGGTCTGCTATTGCCTCGCCATCACCAATGTCGATCCCACCGAGATCGACCTTCTGTTCGAGCGCTTCGTCTCGCCCGAGCGGAAAGAACCGCCCGACATCGACGTCGATTTCGAGCACGAGCGGCGCGAGGAGGTGATTCAATATATCTACGCCCGCTACGGGCGCGACCGCGCCGGGCTGGCCGCCACCGTGATCTGCTATCGCGGCCGGCTGGCGGTGCGCGAGGTCGGCAAGGCGCTCGGCCTGTCCGAGGATACCGTCGCCGCGCTCGCCACCACCATCTGGGGCCTGAGCAATTCTTCCCTGCCCGACGACTATGTCCGCCAGGCCGGGCTCGATCCGTCCGACCCCCTGCTCGCCCGCGTGCTCGAACTCACCCAGGAGCTGATCGGCTTCCCGCGCCATCTCTCCCAGCATGTCGGCGGCTTCGTGCTGACCCGCGGGCCTCTGTCGGAGGTCGTCCCGATCGGCAATGCCGCGATGGAAGACCGCACCGTGATCGAATGGGACAAGGACGATCTCGACGCGCTGGGTCTGCTGAAAGTCGATGTGCTCGGGCTCGGCATGCTCACCTGCATTCGCAAGGCCTTCTCCCTGCTGAAAGTCCATTACGGCAAGGATGTCAGCCTCGGCACCGTGCCGCGCGACGACGCTCGGCGTCTACGACATGCTGTGCCGCGCCGATTCGATCGGCGTGTTCCAGGTCGAGAGCCGGGCGCAGATGAACATGCTGCCCCGGCTGAAGCCGCGCTGCTTCTACGATCTCGTCATCGAGGTCGCCATCGTGCGCCCCGGCCCGATCCAGGGCGACATGGTCCACCCTTATTTGCGCCGCCGCTCAGGCGTCGAGCCGGTCGAGTTCCCCTCGCCCCACCCCGATCATGGCCCCGAAGACGAGCTTCGCCAGGTGCTCGGCAAGACCATGGGCGTGCCGCTGTTCCAGGAGCAGGCCATGCGGCTCGCCATGGTGGCGGCCAAGTTCTCCGGCCCCGAGGCCAACGAGCTGCGCCGGGCCATGGCCACCTTCCGCCGGCGCGGCACCATCGACAAGCTGCGCGAGAAGATGGTCGGCCGCATGACGGCGCGCGGCTATCCGGCCGAGTTCGCCGAGCGCTGCTTCAACCAGATCAAGGGCTTCGGCGAATATGGCTTCCCCGAGAGCCATGCCGCGAGCTTCGCCCATCTGGTCTATGTCTCGGCCTGGCTCAAATGCCATTACCCGGCGGTGTTTGCCGCGGCGCTGCTCAACGCCCAGCCGATGGGCTTCTACGCCCCGGCGCAGATCGTGCGCTGCGCGCGCGAGCATGGCGTCGAGGCACGCGAGGCCGACGTCAATCTGAGCCTGTGGGACTGCACGTTGGAACCGTCTCTCTCGCGTCCGGACGCCTTCCGCCTCTTTGCCTACGGCTTGGGCTGCGCCAGATCGACGGGCTGCGCGAGGCCGATGTGCAGCGCCTGGTCTCCGTGCGCGAACGCATCCCCGCCGACCTCAACCCGCATCTATTTTGCACCGCCCTTACTTGCCCTCCCCCGGCAAGGGGGAGGATGGCGATGGCCAGAAGCCATCGCCCGGTGGGGGTCAATTGTGGGTCAATCGATGACTGGATTGACCCCCTCCCCGACCCTCCCCCTTTCAGGGGGAGGGAGAGGTTCAGCGACGTGCGCGAGCTGTGGCGGCGGAGCGGGCTGAAGCGCGCCAGCCTGGAGAAGCTCGCCGCCGCCGACGCCTTCCGCTCGCTCGGGCTCGATCGCCGCCAGGCGCTATGGGAGGTGCGCGGCCTGCCGAAGGAGCTGCCTCTGCCGCTATTCGAGCATGCCGACCAAGCTGACGCCGGCGCCGAGCCGGAAGTGACGCTGCCCGTGATGCCGCTGTCCGAGCATGTGGTGAACGACTACCGCACGCTGCGGCTCTCGCTCAAAGCGCACCCGATGAGCTTCCTGCGCGCCCGCGTAACCGAGGCCCGCATAAAGTCCTGCGCCGATCTCAGAGCCTCGCGCGACGGCATGCGGGTAAGCGTGGCCGGTGTCATTCTGGTGCGCCAACGCCCCGGCTCGGCGCAAGGCGTGGTGTTCATGACCATCGAGGACGAGACCGGAGTCGCCAATGCGGTGATCTGGCCCAACGTGCTCGAACGCGAGCGCAAAGTGGTGATGGGCGCGCGGCTGGTGGTGGTGCATGGCCGCGTCCAGCGCCACGAGGACATTATTCATGTCGTGGCCGAGCGGCTCGACGACCGCAGCGATTGGCTCCGCCTGCTCACCGAGGACGGCGAGGCCCTGAGCCTCGCGCTCGCCCATGCCGACCACGTCAAGCATCCGGGCGGCGAGGACAGCACGCGACCGCAAGGGAGAGCGCGGCCACCCCCGCTGGCATCCGCGCCGCCATCCCAGGGCCGAGCGCATCATCCCCAAATCCCGCGACTTCCATTAAGTCGCATGGTTCGAGGCGAGGGCCGTCATCCTGAGGTGCGAGGGCGAAGCCCGAGCCTCGAAGGACGGCCCTCGCACCTCACCATGACGCAGGTAGTCAGCTAGATGAAACAAGCTATGCTGCCGGCGTGATCAAGCTTTCCCAGCCATTCGTTTGCGGTTTCCTCGCTCTGCTGCTCGCGCTCGCCGCGGCTGGGCCGACGCCGCGCGTTCAGGCCTTCGAGCTGCCGGAAGGCGAGAGCGGCTTCGCCCCGAAGCCGCTGGTCAAAGCCAAAAAACATATGGTGATCGCCGCCCATCCGCTGGCCGCGGAGGCCGGTCTCGCCATGCTGCGCCAAGGCGGCAGCGCCGTCGACGCCGGCATCGCCGCCCAGATGGTGCTCACCCTGGTCGAGCCGCAATCCTCGGGCATCGGCGGCGGCGCCTTCATGCTCTATTGGGACGCGGCCGCCAAGACGCTCGCGAGCTTTGACGGCCGCGAGACCGCGCCGGCCGCCGCCACGCCGGACCTCTTTATCGATGCGGACGGCACGCCGCTGTCGCGCGAAGCGGCCAGGGCCAGCGGTTTGTCGGTCGGCGCGCCCGGCGTACTCGCCGCACTGAAATTGGTGCACGATAAATACGGCAAGCTCCCCTGGGCCGCGTTGTTCCAGCCGGCGATCACACTTGCGCGCGACGGCTTCCCGGTCTCGCCCCGCCTCGCCAAGCTGCTGGCCGATATCGGGCCCGAGACTTTCGCGCCCGATGCGCGGACTTACTTCTTCGACGCCCAAGGACGTCCCTGGCCGGTCGGCTATAAGCTCAACAACCCGGCGCTGGCCGACACGTTCGAACTGATTGCCCGCGACGGCATCGCGCCGTTCTACCAGGGCGACATCGCCGCCGACATCGCCAAGACGGTGCAGAGCGATCCGCGCCGGCCGGGTACGCTGACGGCCCAGGATATTGCCAATTACCGCGCCAAGGAACGTGAGGCGGTCTGCGTGCCATATCGCGATCATCGCGTGTGCGGCGCGGGCCCGCCCTCGTCCGGCGCGGTTGCGGTCGGCCAGACGCTCGGCCTGCTGGCGCCGTTCGATCTCGGCGCCACGCCGTTCAGCTTGAGCGCGGCCCACACCATCGCCGAGGCCGAGCGGCTCGCTTTCGCCGACCGTGCCCGCTATTTGGCCGATCCCGATTTTGTCGCCGTCCCGGTCGCCGGCCTGCTCGACCCAACCTATCTCGCCGAGCGTCGCGCGTTGATCGCGCCCGATCGCGCGCAGAGCGAAGTCGCGGCCGGGTCGCCGCCCAACGCCAAGCAAGGCGCGTTCGGCACGGACGGCACCAAGGAGCGCGGCGGCACCAGCCAAATCTCGGTGGTGGACGACGAAGGCGACGCTTTCTCCATGACCACCACCATCGAATCGGCCTTCGGGGCGCGGACCATGGTGCGCGGCTTCCTGCTCAACAACCAGTTGACCGATTTCTCTTTCCTGCCGGTCGACGACCAAGGCCGTCCCGTTGCCAATCGTGTCGAAGGCGGCAAGCGCCCGCGCAGCTCGATGGACCCGACCATGGTGTTCGGCGAGGACGGCGGCCTCTCTTATGTGCTCGGCTCGCCCGGCGGACCGGTCATCATCCTGTTCAATCTCAAGGCGCTCATCGCCCTGATCGACTGGCGGCTCGACGCCGCTTCGGCGAGCGCGCTGGTCAATTTCGGCAGCACCGAGGACACGCTTCTGATCGAGCCCGGCGCCGACTGGGACGAGCTCGCCGCCGGCCTCGCCGCCATGGGCCACCAAGTGCGCCGCATCCCCTTGGCGAGCGGCCAGCACATCATCGCCGTGACGCCTGACGGGCTCGAAGGCGGCGCCGACCCACGCCGCGAGGGCGTGGCGCTTGGGGATTAGACGGGACCCCGCCGACGCGCTATCCCGGTCCTGACATGGCCAAACGCCCAACATCGATCGCGATCCGCGGCGCCGGCGTGGTCGGCCTGTGGCAGGCGCTCACGCTCGCCCGCAGCGGCCACGACGTCACGCTCTATGAGCGCTCGGCCGAGCCCTTCGCCAACGCCTGTAGCCTTTATGCCGGCGCCATGCTCGCGCCGCGCTGCGAGGAGGAAAGCGCGGAAGCGATCATCAGAGATTTCGGCAGGCGCGGCATCGCGCTGTGGCGGGAGACCTATCCCGATACCGTCGCCAACGGCACGCTGGTGGTGGCGCTGCACCGCGACCGCGCCGAGCTCGACCGCTTCGCCCGCATGACCGGCGGGCATCGGCGCTTGTCGGCAGCGGAGCTTGCCGCGATCGAGCCGGCGCTTAGCGACCGGTTCGCCGGCGCACTCTTCTATGAGGAGGAAGCCCATCTCGCACCGGAAGCTGCTCTGCGCTTCCTGCTCGATGCGGTGCTGGCCCAAGGCGTGGCGCTCCGTCTCGGCGACGGCAGGAGGCCCGAGGGCCACGATCTCGTTGTCGATTGCCGGGGCCTTGGCGCCAAGGACGAACTTCCCAGCTTGCGCGGCGTGCGCGGCGAGCGGATCGTGGTCAAGAGCCGCGACGTTGCACTGACACGTCCCTTGCGATTGCTGCATCCGCGCTTTCCGCTCTACGTCGTGCCGTGGGGCGACGGTCTCTATATGATCGGCGCCACGGTGATCGAGAGCGAGGAGGTGGGCGCCATCACGGTCCGCTCGGCGCTCGATCTCCTGTCCGCGGCTTACGCGGTCGATCCCGCCTTCGCCGAGGCCGAGATCGTGCGGCAGGGCGCCGGCGCCAGGCCCGCCTTCCCCGACAATCGGCCTAGGATTATCGCGGCGAAGGGCTATATCTACGTCAACGGCCTCTATCGGCACGGATTTCTGCTCGCGCCGGTGCTGGCCGAGCTGGTCGCTTCGTTCATCGAGACAGGCGCGACCGACCCGGAGGTGTTTGTTGAAGATTCTGCTCAACGGTGAGGCCTTCGCCACCGACGCCGAGACGCTCGACGAGCTCTGTGCGCGGCTCGGCTTTGCCGAAGCCAAGATCGCCACGGCCGTGAACGGCAGCTTCGTGGCCGCCGCCTCGCGCCGAGCGACGCCGTTGACCGACGCCGACGAGATTGAGATCGTGGCGCCGAGGCAGGGCGGCTGATGCTCACGCTCTACGGCAAAGATTTCACCTCGCGGCTGCTGCTCGGCACGGCGCAGTACCCGTCGCCCGACAGCCTGAAGCAGGCCGTTGTCGCCTCCGGCGCGGAGATCGTCACGGTGTCGCTCAGGCGCGAGTCGGCCCGCTCGCGCACCGGCCAGGGCTTCTGGGCGCTGATCGAAGAGCTCGGCTGCAAGGTGCTGCCCAACACTGCCGGCTGCCGTACGGCGAAGGAGGCGATCGCCACCGCGCAAATGGCGCGCGAGCTGTTCGGCACCGACTGGGTCAAGCTCGAAGTGATCGCCAACGACGACACGCTACAGCCGGATCTGTTCGGCCTGGTCGAGGCGGCGGCCGTGCTGTCCGGCGAAGGCTTCGAGGTGCTGCCTTACACCACCGAGGATTTGAGCGCGGCCGAGCGGCTGGTAGCTGCCGGCTGCACCGTGCTGATGCCCTGGGCCGCACCCATCGGCTCGGCGCGCGGCCTCGTCAACAAGGACGCGCTGAGGACGCTGCGCGCCTACTTCCCCGACATTCCGCTGATCATCGACGCCGGGCTGGGCACGCCGTCGCACGCCGCCGAGGCCATGGAGATGGGCTACGACGCGGTGCTGCTCAACACCGCAATTGCCAAAGCCGGCGATCCGGCCAAGATGGCGGCGGCGTTCGCCCGCGCCGTCGAGGCCGGACGCCTCGCCTTCGAGGCCGGGCCGATTGAGCCGCGCGACATGGCGCAGCCGTCGACCCCGGTGGCCGGCACGCCGTTCTTCAAGATCGATCACGCCTCTTGACCGATCTCGTCTCCGCCCGGCCGTGATCAAGCTCGACCCGTTCTACCCCATCGTCCCGGACACGAAGTGGCTCGCCCGCCTGCTGCCGCACGGCATCCGGCTGGTGCAGCTTCGCATCAAAGACCGGCCGGACAGCGTCATCCGCGCCGAAATCGACCAAGCGGTCTCGCTCTGCGCCGCCCATGGCTGCGAACTGGTGGTCAACGACTATTGGCGCGCGGCGATCGACGCGGGCGCGGGCTTCGTGCATCTCGGCCAAGAGGACCTCGCCGCCGCCGACCTCTCCGCGCTCAGGGCCGCCAAGGTGAAGATCGGGGTCAGCACGCATGATTTCGCGGAGCTGGACCGGGCGCTTGCCGCCCGCCCAGACTATGTCGCGCTCGGCCCGATCTACGCCACCACGCTGAAAGCGATGCCGTTTCCGCCGCAAGGGCTGCCCCGCCTCGCCGAGTGGCGCGCGCGACTTGACTGCCCGCTGGTGGCGATCGGCGGCATCACGCTCGACCGCGCGCCGCTGGTGCTGGCCGCCGGGCGCCAATTCGGTCGCCGTCATCACCGACATTATGACAAGCCAACATCCTGAAGCGCGGGTGGAAAATTGGATCGCGGCGACCGCGCCGTGGCGCAATTTGTCCACAGACCTTCCACAGGGCTGACTCGGCGGTTTGGGGCTTGACCTGAAACCCCCTGGCCGAGGATCATCAGGGCTCGGGGGTCCGTTCAAGCAGTCGAGGGGCTTTATGAGTTACCGTCTCGATCCGGCGATGCCGATGAGCGAGGCATTGCGGCGCGTGGCCTTTGCCGAACTTGAGATCGCCCATGGCGCGCTGGCGACCCCGCCGGAGCGCCATAGCGGCGTGCACAGCGCCCGCAAATGCCTGAAGCGCCTGCGCTCGCTGCTGCTGCTGGCGCGGCCCGGCATGCCCGAGCCCGCGTTCGCCACCTTGACCGACCGGCTTACCGCCATTGCCCGGGGGCTTGCTCCGGCCCGCGACGCGGCGGCCTTGGCCGACGCCGTCGACAAGCTCGAGCGCGAGACCGGCCAGGGACCGGGCCTGGGACCCATCCAATCCTTACGCGCCTGGCTGCTAAAGCGGCGACACGCGGCGGAGCAAAATCTCGAGCGGAGCGCGGCGTCCGATGCCATGCGCGGGCTGCTCGAGCTTCGCCCGGCCTTTGCCGGACTTGCGGTCTATCCCGACGACTTCCGCTCGCTCGCCAAGGGCCTCAGGCGCTGCTATCGCACCTCGCGCGAGGCGTTTCAGCATGCCTTCGACGTCGCCCGCGACGAGGATCTCCACGAATGGCGCAAAGGCGTGCAGCATCATTGGCGGCAGATGCAGCTGCTCGCCCCGTGCTGGCCGTCCGAGCTTACCGCGCGCGCCGAGGCCGCAAGGTCGCTGTCGCAAATCCTGGGCGACGACCACGATATCTCCCTGCTGATGCGGCTGGTCTCCACGCCGACCATGATGTTCGGCAGCCCCGACGAGACTGCGGCGTTCTTGAAGCGTTGCCGCCGGCGCCATCGTACGCTGCGCAAGGACGCCAAAACTCAAGGGGAAAGATTGTTCGCCGAGCGGTCGCGGCCGTTCGCCGAGCGCATCGAAGCCTATTGGCTGATCGCTGCCGGCGACGCCGCCAAGGCCGTCGCTGAAAAGCGGCCCGACAACGTCGTGGCCTTCGGCGAGGTCCGCACCGGACGCATGGGCTAGGGCTCGCGCTCAGCCGCCGGTTTTAGACCCGCACCTCCATCCCATCATAGGCAATCTCCCAGCCGGCATGCTCGACCGCCGCCCGCTCGGGCGAACTGTCGCGCAACGCCGGATTGGAGTTGTTGATGTGGATGAAGATCTTGCGGCCGATGTCGAGCGGCGCGATCTGCGCGATGCTGCCGGCGCTGCCCGACATGTTCATATGGCCGATGCGCTCGCCGGTCTTGTTGAGCAACCCCTGCACGATCATCTCGTCATTGGTGTAGAGCGTGCCGTCGAAGAACAGCAGCGGCGCGCCCGTGAGCCGCGCGCGCAAGGCGTCGTCGAGCTTGGCGCAGCCCGGGATGAAGAAGAAATGCTTCCCGGTTGCGGTCTCGGTCACCTTCAGGCCCGCGGTATCGCCTTCCTGGGTGCCAAGCCCGGCGCCTGCTCTGGCTTGTTCGAGATAAAGCGGGATCTTGCCCGGCACGCCGAAGGCCTCGACGGTGATGCCGACCGGACCTGACGGACCCTCGACCGCGAACGGGCGCCCGTATGCCATGGGGACGCGCTTGACCACCTTGGCATCGAGCACATCGAAAATGCTGTTGGCGGCGAGCACGGCGAGCACGCGCTCGGTGCCGTAGACGGTGAAGGGCTGGCCTTCGCGCAGGCACAACAGGCCCGCCACCGCATCGACATCGCCATTGGTCAGCACCACCGCCTTGATCGGGCTGTTGCGCGGACCGCCGTCGGGCGCGGGGTGCAGCTCCGGCGTCTCGTTGATCTGCTGACGCAAATCGGGGGCGGCGTTGAGCAGCACCCATTGGGCGCCGTCGGCGCTCACGGCCACCGAGGCCTGGGTCCGCGGCGCCACGTCCGGCGCAGCTTTACGCGCGTCGGCCGAGTTGCGGCCGTTGCAATTCCATTGCGGTAAGCCGCCGCCTGCCGCCGAGCCGAGCACCTTGATCATCATGGCTTCGCGCACATGGCGATGCAGAGCCGGGCTCGTCAAGGCAAAAGAGCGCGGCCTCCGCCGATCCGGCGCAGGCCGCAAATTTGGCTGCGATGATTTTGCCTTAGAACGCCAGCGAGCCCTGGAACTTGAGCGCCGTATCCGAGGTGACGTCGGTCAGGCCGAACTGGACGCCGGCATTCAAGGAGAATTCCATCTCGGGCGGACCGCCGACTTTCCTGTCGTCATCGTCGTCGCCGCCATTGCCCTCGTCGTCGTCGTCGTCGCTGCCGCCAGGCATATAGAATAGCGTCGGGCCGAGGCTGTGGGCCTGGTCGTCGAACGATCCGGCATTGGAGAGATCCTCGATCTCGCCGAACATCTCCGCGCCGACGCCCCATTTCTTGGCGAAGTTGTATTGCGCGCGCCAGCCATATTCGAAGCCGAGACCGTCCGTTTCTCGGTGCTCGCCCACCTGGGCGCTGAAGAACGGATTGAGCGTGAGCAAGAGCTTGCCGGTGGCCAACTCGACGATCGGTCCAAATTCGATTTCGTCCGCCTCGCCGCCGCGCGTAGCGAAGCCATAGCCGCCGGTGAAGGCCAAGCCCAGGCCGTTGCCCTTGCGCTCGACGATCTCATATTGGAGCTCCAGCCTCGACCGAGCTCAGAGCGAAATTTTCGATCGAGCGGCTCGTCGGCGCTCAGCGTCGCACGGAAAACATCCATCGCTCGGTGATGCCGTATTGCGACTTCGAAGTCGTGGCTTTGCCGGAGGAACTCGCCCTCCTCCTCCTCCTCGAGCGCTCCTTCTTCGTCGCCGTCCTCCTCGGCCTCTTCCCTTTCGGCCCTGGGAAATCCCCAGTGGACGGCGCCGCGATATTCGAGTTCGACCTCGCCCTTCTCGACCTGGGATTCCTGGATCTCGAATTCGGCCAGAGCCGGCTTGCTGGTGCCGAAAGTCAATCCCAATGCCGCCAGCGCCGAGAGCGCAGCCGTCAGCATCGAGCGCTGCGCGCCGCGCAGCCAATAAAGGTTGTATTGCAAGAGCCGTCCCCCGACCTAAGTCTTGCTCAGTCCCCCAATTCTTTTATGAGGCGACATTAGCAAATCTCCGCCGGGTAGCCGTGGCAAAAAAACTGCCTGTATTCCTAGGTCCGGAGCGGGCCCAGGGCGGTCCGCGGGGCCAACATGAAAAGGACCTGACGCGCAGATGAAAAATTCATGATGTGGGCTGCAAGTCACCCTCAAGTATTGGAGAAAATGCGCTATAGAGGCGTCTTCTATTGACTGGCGGCGCCGGGAGTCTCTTCCACCGCGCTTAGCAAATCGCGCCCGATTCCGGCCGCTCACGGCTAGGAAGGCCCTGAGATTTACGATGCGTTACCAGACGAAGCTCCTCACCACCGCAGGATTGCTTCTTGCCATGTCGCTTTCGGCCGCCGCGCTCGCCTATTGGGGCGTGACCCAGTCCCACACCTATCTGACCCGCTCGCGGATCGCCCACGAGCAGCTTGAGCGGCAGCTTCAGCTGTCGCGCCATAGCCAGCAGCTGTTCAAGGCCTGGACCGACACGCTGCTGACCGGCATCGCCGAGCGGCCGCTCGGCGCCGCCTATCTCAACAAGGTGATCGATTCCGACCTGGCGGCGCTCCAGGAGCTCAGCGAGACAGAGCTTGCCTTTGTCGGCGCCGACGAGCGCAAGGCCGAGTTGGCCGAGGTCGAGCGGCTGGCCCGGATCCGTGAGGAGTTCCAGCACACGCTCGATCAGCTCGGCGAGGTCGAGCAGTTGCAAAGCCGCGGGCGCCCCGACGTCGCCTGGCAACGGCTGATCGATCTGCTTAAAGGTGGTATCGACCAGAAGCTCAACGAGCTGATCGAGGTCGGCGTGGCCGACGAGACCGCCGAAGTGATCAGGATCGACGCCGACGCGGCGCGGCTGTTGGGCCGGCTCGAACGCATCAGCCAGATTCATGCCGTGCTGGCGGTGCTCGCCACGCTGGCGCTGGTGATGCTGTTGTTGCGCGGCTTGCGCACGCCGCTTTCCGAGCTGTTGCGCGGCACCGGCAAGCTCGCCGAAGGCGACCTGTCCCATCGCATCTCGATCTCGGGCCGCGATGAGTTCGCCGAACTCGGCCAGAGCTTCAATCGCATGGCGGGCGACCTTCAGGGGCATCAGAAGGCGTTGCAGGATGCCCACGCCAATCTCGAAACGCTGGTGGAAGAGCGCACCGAGGAGCTGCGCCGGGCAAACGAGTCCTTGCGCCAAATCGACGAAACGCGCCGGGGCTTCTTCGCCGATATCAGCCACGAGCTGCGCACGCCGCTGACCGTCATTCGCGGCGAAGGTGAGATCGCGCTGCGCGGCACCAACAAGAAGGTTCCCGAGTACAAGCGTTCGATCGAGCGCATCGTCGAGCAGGCCAAGCACCTCTCGGTGCTGGTTAACGACCTTTTGTTCATTGCCCGCCAGGGCGCCGGGGCCGCACGCCTCAAGATGCAGCCCATCGACCTCGGCGATTTGCTGCAGAAAGTCTGCGGCGACGCCAAGGTGATCGCCCACGGAAAGAATATCGACGTGGCCTTCGTTAACGGCAACGCTCACGACATGGTGCGCGGCGATCCCGCGCGGCTCAGGCAGCTTTTCCTGGTGCTCCTTGATAATGCCGTGCGGTACTCCAAATCCAAGGGGGCGGTGAAGGTCGAGATCGGCAGCGCCGAGGGCGAGGTCAGGGTGCGCGTCTCCGATCGCGGCATCGGCATACCGCCCGAGGAGCTCGAAGGCATCTTCGAACGCTTCCGCCGGGGCGGGAACGCCGCCTCGATGAACGATGAGGGTCTGGGGCTCGGCTTGCCGGTCGCCAAGGCGATCGTCGAGGCCCATAAGGGAAGGATCGAGATGGCAAGTCGCCCAGGCGAAGGAACCACCGTCACGGTCGCATTGCCGGCCGACAGCGCGGAGGTGACCGCGTGAACGTGCTCCTGGTTGAAGACGAGCCCCGCGTCGCCGACTTCATCAATCGCGGGCTCCGCGCGGAGAATCATGGGGTTACCGTCGCCTCGTCCGGCACCGAGGGAGTCGACCTCGCCAAGAACGGGGAGTTCGACGTCATCGTGCTCGACCTGATGTTGCCCGACATGCACGGCTACGACGTCTGCCAGCGTCTGCGGCTCGAGGGCGACCACACGCCCATCCTGATGCTGACCGCCATGGATGCGCTCGAGGACAAGATCAAGGGCCTCAAGATGGGGGCCGACGACTATCTCACCAAACCCTTCGACTTCGACGAGCTGCTGGCCCGCATCGAGGCGCTGGTGCGTCGCTCGCACAACTTCGCCCCGAGCTCCAACATTCTGCAAGTTGCCGACCTCGTGCTCGATCGCGAACTGCTCGAGGTCAGGCGCGGCGACGACACCATCAAGCTCACGGCCAAGGAACTCGCCATTATCGAGCTGCTGATGAGCGCGCCCGGCCGGGTGTTCTCACGCACCCGCATCCTCAATCAGGTGTGGGGCTATAGCGAGGACCCCCTCACCAATGTCGTCGACGTCTATATTGCGCGGCTCCGCCGCAAGATCGATACGCCCGGGCGCGAGCCCTTGCTCGAAACGGTGCGCGGCCACGGCTACCGTCTGAAGGCGCCGTCCTGATGGCCAAGAGGAATGCAACCTTGCCAACTGCGCCGGGATGGGTAGAGTATGCCCCGCCACTCTCGCCGATGACGCGCCATATCTTTCTCGGGCCTCGCCAGAGGGCCACGGCCGCGTTTGCCGCGATTGCGGCGGCAGGGCCTTCGTGCCTCGTCGCCCGGCTAGCCCCAATGCAAATGGATTAGAGCTTATCAACGTGGAGGAGCGCCCGTTGCGATCAGGTATTTTAGCTTTCCTCATCTGCGCCATTGCCGGCGTTGCCTTAACGCAACCCGCGCATGCCTCGAACAAGGTGAAGCTCGCGGTCCTCAAATTCGGCACGGTCAGCTGGGCGCTCGACACCATCCAGGCCAACGGCTTCGACAAGGCCGAGGGCATCGAGCTCGACATCGTGCCGCTGGCAAGCACCCAGGCCACCACCGTCGGCTTGCAGGCCGGCTCGGTCGACGTCATCGCCACCGATTGGCTGTGGGTGTCGCGGGAGCGCAGCAGCGGCGCAGATTTCACCTTCTCGCCTTTCACCACCGCGCTCGGCGCCATCATGGTGCCGCCCAACTCGCCGATCAAGACGCTCGCCGACCTCAAGGGCAAGCGACTCGGCGTGGCCGGCGGCCCGCTCGATAAGAGCTGGCTGTTGCTCGTGGCCTACGCGCTGCGAACCGCCAATCTCGATCTCCGGACAGACACCAAGCCGGAATACGGCGCGCCGCCGCTCCTCGCCGAACGGGCGAAGCAAGGCGAGATCGATGCCGTGCTCAATTTCTGGCCCTATGCCGCCCGGCTCGAGGCCGAGGGCTTCACTCAGTTGATCGGCGTTGAGGACGTGGTGCGCGAGCTTGGCGCCAAGGGCGAGGTCGCCATGGTCGGCTATACGTTCAACGAAGGCTGGGCGAAGGAAAATCCTGAAGCAATTCAAGGGTTTCTGCGTGCGGCGGCGAAGGCCGACGAGCTGCTCGCCACCTCCGACCAGGAGTGGGATCGGCTGAAGCCGCTGATGGCCGAGAACGATCCCAACTTCAACGAGGCCACCTTCGAAGCGTTGCGTCGCCGCTATCGCGAGGGCATCCCCGAACGCGCTGCCGGCGAGAACGAGTCCGACGCCAAGATCCTCTTTCAGTTCCTGCGCGAGCTCGGCGGCGAGAAGCTGGTCGGACCCGGCACCGAGCTTTCGCCCGGCACGTTCTGGCACGGCGGCAAATCATGAGCGTGACCTTTATCCGCAACGACCAGATGAGACGGACGCGCATCCTGTCCGGCCCGATCGTCTCGGTGCTGTCAGTCGCCGGCTTCTTGTTGATCTGGTTCATTGCCGCCGAGATTGCGCAGAGTCGGCTTCTGCCGGGTCCGGTCGCCGTGCTCCAATATATCTACAAGGAGTCGGTCTACGGCGACCTTCTGACCGAGCTCGGCATCACGCTGTGGCGAGTCGTGGCCTCATTCGTGGTGGCAATGGCGATCGGCAGCGTCATCGGGCTCGCCATGGGCCAGATGCCGGCGCTCGACCGCGCGCTCGACCCCTGGCTGATCGTGCTGCTCAATCTGCCGGCCCTGGTCATCATCATCCTCGCTTATGTGTGGTTCGGGCTGAACGAGGCCGCCGCCATCGGCGCCGTCGCCCTCAACAAGATCCCCAACGTCGTGGTCACCTTGCGCGAGGGCGCCCGCGCGCTCGATCCCGGTCTCGACGAGATGGCTCGCGCCTACCGGCTGTCGCCGATGAGCAGGCTGCGCAACGTCGTCCTGCCGCAGCTGCAACCCTATTTCGCCGCGGCGTCGCGGTCGGGCATCTCGCTGATCTGGAAGATCGTGCTCGTCGTCGAACTGCTCGGGCGGCCGAACGGCGTGGGCTTCGAGCTTCATCTCAACTTTCAGCTGTTCAACGTCACGGCAATTCTCGGTTATACGTTGGCCTTCGTCGCCGTCATGCTGGCAATCGAATATCTGTTGGTGCAACCCATTGAACGACACTCAACGCGCTGGCGTAACAAGCCGGTTTGAAATCCGCATCGAGGACAAGACTCACGTAAGCGCCGACGGCACGGAGCTCGTTGCCATCCGCGACTTCGTCCTCGACGTCGAGCCCGAAAGCATGACCGTGCTGATGGGCCCGTCGGGTTGCGGCAAGACCACGCTGTTGCGCATCATCGCCGGCCTCGACGACCGCTACACCGGCAGTGTCGGCACCCACCCCGACACCCGCATCGGCCTGATGTTCCAGGAGCCGCGCCTGCTGCCGTGGCGGACGGTCAAGCAGAACATCGAGCTGGTGGCCGCCCCCGACTTTACCGAGCAGGACCTCGAGCGGCTGGCCCAGGCGGTCGGCATCGCCGACATGCTGCCGCGCTACCCGCAAGAGCTGTCGCTCGGCTTGGCCAGACGCGTGGCCCTGGCCCGCGCCTTTGCCACCAAGCCCGACCTCCTCCTGCTCGACGAGCCGTTCGTGTCGCTCGACGAGCGCACCGCCGACCGGCTCAGGCGGCTGTTGCTCGAGGTCTGGCAGGCCAGGCCGACCACCGCCATCCTGGTGACCCACAATGCCCGCGAGGCCATCACGCTCGCCGACCAGCTGGTGCTGCTCGCGCCGCGGCCCACCCACGTGGTGACGGTCGAGACCATCACCGTGCCGCAAGCCGAGCGCGATCATAAAGTGGTCGAGGAGATCCACACCGATCTGCTGCGCCGCTACCCGGCCAATTTCTCCAGCAGCTGAGCCGCTAGCCGGCCGCCGGCGCCGCGCCGACCTTGCGCTGCTGGATGCCGAACGACGGGTCGTAGGCCCACACCGACAGCGCCAGAAACAGCAGCGTGCACCCGCCGACGATGCCGAGCGCCTGCCAGTTGACCTCCAGATAGAACGCGAACCGGATCAGCTCGACCGCCCAGGTGAACGGGTTGTACAGGCAGATGTAATAGAGCCACAGGCTCCCTTCCCGCATCTTCCACAGCGGATAAAGCGCCGAGGAGGCGAAGAACATCGGGAAGATCACGAAGTTCATGATCCCGGCGAAATTCTCGAGCTGCTTGATGGTGGACGACAGCAGCATGCCGAGCGCGCCGAACATCAGGCCGGTCAGGATCAGCGCCGGCAGCGCGGTGAGATAGCCCCACGGCGGCAATTCCACGCCGCAGAAATAAGCCACCAGCAGGAACGCGTAGACCTGGAACAGCGACACGATCACGCCGCCGAACAGCCGCGACACCAGCAGGAACCAGCGCGGCAGCGGCGTGGTAAGCAGCACGCGCATCGATCCCATCTCCCGGTCGTAGACCATCGACAGCGAGCTCTGCATGCCCTGAAACAGCTGGATCATGGCGAGCAGCCCGGGCGTGATGTAGACGTCGTAGGTGATGTAGGTCTGGTAGGGCGGGATGATCGAAATGCCGAGCGCGGCGCGGAACCCGGCCGCGAAAATAATGAGCCAGATCAATGGCCTAACGAGCGCCGCGAAAAACCGCTCGCGCTGCTGAAGGAAGCGCAGCAGCTCGCGCCAGACGATGCCCCGGAATGCCCGAACGATAATGCATGAGGCTCATGCCGCCACGTCCTCTTCCCTCTCGCCGCCGATCAGCAGCCGGAAGGCGCCGCCGAGATCGGCTGCGCCGGTCTCGGCCACCACGTCCTTGGCCACCCCGCGCGCCACGATCTTGCCGCGGCTGATCACCAGGAGATCGTCGTTAGGCTCCACCTCGTCGAACAGATGGGTCGCCCACAGCACGCCGATATTGTCGGTCTTGGCGAGCTGATGCACGTGGCGCACGATCGTGCGCCGCGTCGGATCGTCGAGCCCGATGGTCGGCTCGTCGAGCAACAACAGCTTGGGGCTGTGCAGCAGAGAGCGGGCGATCTCGACCCTGCGGCGATGGCCGCCATTCAGCGAGCGCACGCGCTCGCCGATGCGCTCCGCCATGTCGAGCGCCTCGAGCGCCTTCACCATGCGCTCGTCGGCTTCCTTGCGCTTGAGCCCGCGCAGCGCCGCGAAATAGCGCAAATTCTGCTTGACCGTGAGGTCGAGATCGAGCGTCGGCTGCTGGAACACCACGCCGAGCGGTCCGAGCGCCTTGGCGCCCCACTCCGAAGCGGCGCGGCCGCAGATCTCGATGCGGCCGACCGGCGCATCGAACAGCCTGGTGATGAGCGAGAACAGCGTGGTCTTGCCGGCGCCGTTCGGGCCGAGCAGCGCCGTGACCTTGCCGGGATAGACCTCGAAACTGACGTCGTCGAGCGCCTGCTTGGCGCCGTACCAGTAGGACACGTTCTTGACGGTGAGGACCGGGCTACGCGACCGGCCGTCCTTGGCAGCTTCCTTTTGCATGGGCGTTCTCAAGCCGAATACGGGGGCGATGTTTCGCCGCTCGGCCTTATGGGAGCTCCAGTCTCGCTCCAGAGATAGCGCCACGGCCCTGCTTTCACAACCCTCGCCCCGGTTCCGGCGCGGCATTTAATCTCCTTGTCATCCTGGGCTTTCCTTGTCCGAGCTTGCCCTTACTCATCGCCGGCCTTGTCCCGGCGCAGCCCCGCACGTCATCCCGGCGCAAGCCATCCAGGGCAGGCTGGCACGGAGTTGGCGGCTCCTGGACCCCGGGTTTCGCCGGGGTGACGCACAAAAAAAGAAGCCGCCCCGAAGGGCGGCTTCCGTAGGTAAGTTCCTGGTGTGTGGCTTAGAAGAATATGATGCCACCAGCCTGGAACAGATCCCAATCCTCGAAGCTCTGCGCTAGCCTGCATGAGTCGCCAGCAGAAGTTGATACCAACCAGATCGACATCGAGCTCCTGGTGCTGCCATCTCAGCCAGACATGCATGGCGGCCGAGTCGATCTCCTGCACCACGCCCAGGCCCTAGCGCTCCACCTCGGAGCCGGTGACGAAGCAGATCGGACCACGTGTCGGGCAATTGATGCAGAACGTCACCGAAGTCATCCGACGTCCACGCCGGTGAGCGCCAGCCCGTAGACATGTCGTTGTACTGGCCATATTCGCCGAAGAGCACGGTGGCGCCGATCGGGCTCCAAGCCTTCCGCCAGAAGGGCTTCACACACCAGACGTCGGTGTCGGGCAGCTGAACGCAGTTGGACCGGTGTCTACGGCGTTGAAGCATATGGTCCGCCGGACTCGGTCTGATACAGGCCGTAGATGCCGAGGCCGGACGGCTTATGCATGATCGCTGCGCGCCGATCTGGAACAGATCGTGGCGTAGATGCCGAGACCGGACGGCTTGTGCATCACGCTACCGCCGATCTGCCAGTAGTCTTCGCTCGCCGACCGTTAAGCGGCATCGGTCTCCATCCAGGTATAGGCGCCGGCCAGCGACATCTTGATGCTGTTCCAGTCAGCCGTGTAGAACAGAGCGAAATCCCAGAAATTGGAGTCGCTGGTGTCGATGTCATGACAGTTGCCATCGACGGGATC
Organism: uncultured Alphaproteobacteria bacterium; assembly: GCA_963812105.1. GTDB lineage: Bacteria > Pseudomonadota > Alphaproteobacteria > Rhizobiales > Methyloligellaceae > Methyloceanibacter. Next base: position 303,574 of record CAWEUF010000006.1, on the reverse strand, counting down.
ATAGACGTCGAGAATCGAGGGCACCAGTCAGCTGGTTCTTGCCGTAAGAGGTCTCGAACCGGAAGCCGCCCCAGGTCGGCGAGTTGTAGCGGACGGCAGGCTGCGCGGCGCCGAAGCAGTCCGCACCAATTCCGGCGCCGAGCCGTTGCAGGTCAGGAAGTCGCCCCAAGTCAAGCCTGGTAAGGCCGGCTGAGCACCATTGCCCGCTGCCCTTGGGCCGCAGGAAGAAGCCGCCGCCCTCGAAGAACACGCAGTTCGATTCGATCACGGTGCCGGAAATGTCGGCCAGAACCGCCGGGTTGTCCGACGCCGGGCTCAAATGACCCCAGTTCAGAGTGCCGAGCGTGTCGCTCTTGATGTAGATGTACGAGTAGAGCGTGTTGATGACGCCGTAGCGTGCCGCCGTAGAGTCGGCTATTGACACCCGTGAATTCGTCGATCGAGCTGCTGTTGATGCCGAAGGTCGTGCCGCGGCGCGGTTACCGTCATATTGAAACCAGCGGACCAGCCGGGCGAGATCGTCGCGCTGCCGGTGATGGCGAAGCGGGACCCAAGGTCGTAGTCCTTGTCGCCGACGACGAAGCCGCTGATCGTCGCCGTCGTCCCAGAAGTTCATGGACTTGATGACCCAACCAGACAGGGTCACCGAGACCTTCTTGTTGCCCTTGCGGACGGTCGTAGCTTCAAGCTCGGCCACCCGCTCCTCGAGATCCGCGCAGCAATCACCGCCGAGGTCCGCTGCTTGAGCGGGGGTCGCCTTGAAAGCGAACCCGCCAAGCGTCAGGCCAAGTGCGGCTGCGATGGCGATGCGGCTGGATGTTTTTGTCAGTCCCCCAAACATGTCCATCTCCACCTTCCCTGATAAATTGCCTAAAACCCAAACTCTCGCTTCGAATTCGCCTCTCGGCACCGTCCGGACGAATAGCCCACCATGATCAGGCAGAAATCCCCCCGAATGAGAGTTCTGAATTTGCTTATACGCGTTCCGGCAGGAAGGTAAATTGCTATCAAAGCAGGCGCGGACGTTTTTGGTCTTCTTGTGACATTTCCGCCACGAAGCCGGCGCCCCTAAGCGAGCTGGCCGACGCTCCTCATCATGCCTGAAAGCTGAGCGTTGTCAATAGTTTGGTCTGAGGCCGGCGAACCGGTCGGAGCCCCGCCGGAGAAACTTTCGCCGGACGCGAGCCAGGCCCGATCCGGGCGCGACCCGGCGCCAGTGAGGGGGGACATTGCCTAATCCGTACGCAGTTTCGGCGCAGGAATTTAGCAACTTCAATTCTCCATTTTTGGCCAATCTGTTGGGGCGATTCTCTGACCCAAAAACGGGTCGAGACCGCCAAGGTCCTGAACTTGTCCGAGGCCCGGCACCTTAGCCGGGACGGCGAAGCCGGACCCGAGTGGCCGGGCTTGACCGCAATTGGAGCCCGCCACTCCCAACGACTCACGAATGGCTCTCTCTCCGGCCCGGCCTAAGCCAAGGTTGGCCCACCCTCCGGGCCTCTGCTACACAGGCAAAGGCGGAGGAGCGCAACGCGCCGGGAGGAACGATGGCCGACCAGTCCCCCGAGGAAATACACCTGAAGCACATCAGAGCTCCGGACTACAAGGAGATCGCCGCCGACGGGACCTTGCACAAGATCGTCGACAATCATCTAGTCATCACCTTCTACATCGAAGATTCCAGGGTGACCGGAGAAGTCTTGAAGCGCGACGGCCAGGATCCGCCGACCTACCGAATCGCCGCCGTGGAAGAAGAGAAGCAGCGCCTCGACGTGGTGGCGGTGCGCGTGCCGACCAAGGCGATCTTGGGCCTCGCCGCCGCCGTGGCCGAGCGCTTGACGCAAAGCCCGCCGGACAAGGTGGTGAAACCTGCCAAGAAATGACCTAAGCCGTGGCCGGGTGAGCCGCGGGAGCGCGCATCGGGCCCTGCGGCGAAAAGGCCGCTTCGCCATGGGTTTGCTGCGCTTGTGACGGGATTGCGATTGATGCTAGGTAGCCCGTGAACGCCGGCGGTTGCCGCGGCGTTTGGCAAAGACCTGGATTGAACGCTTGCCGTTTTGCGCCCCCGCGACGATATCGAGGGCTCCCGGCCTGGGCAGAGGCCGGTTAAGGTTGAGATGATCGAGGCCTGAGACATGGATTACGAGTCCCGCTTCCGCCAGCATCTTGAGGCGCTGCACGCCGAAGGCCGCTACCGGATTTTCGCCGACCTCAAGCGCCGCTGCGGGGCCTATCCCGCGGCCGATCATTTCGCGCACGAAGGCGTCCGCGACGTGACGGTGTGGTGCTCCAACGACTATCTCGGCATGAGCCAGCACCCGGCCGTGCGCGCCGCCATGCATGAGGCGATCGAGGAGGTCGGCGCAGGCTCGGGCGGCACCCGCAACATTTCCGGCACCACCCATTATCACGTCGAGCTCGAGGCCGAACTCGCCGAGCTGCACGGCAAAGAGGCGGCGCTGCTGTTCACGTCCGCCTATATCGCCAACGATTCGACGCTGGCGACGCTCCAGCGGCTGATGCCCGGGCTGGTGATCTTCTCCGACGAGACCAACCATGCCTCGATGATCGAGGGCATCAGGCGGGGCGGCGGCGAGAAGCACATCTTCCGCCATAACGACGTCGAGCATCTCGAACAGTTGCTCAGCCGGGTCCCGCGCGACGTCCCCAAGATCATCGTGTTCGAGAGCGTGTATTCGATGGACGGTCACATCGCCCCGGTGGCCGCGATCTGCGACCTGGCGGAACGCTACGGCGCGCTGACCTATCTCGACGAGGTCCACGCGGTCGGCCTCTATGGCCCGCGCGGCGGCGGCATTGCCGAACGCGACGGGGTTATGGACCGCGTCGACATCGTCAACGGCACCCTCGCCAAGGGCTTCGGCGTGATGGGCGGCTATATCGCCGCGAGCGCCGCCTGCTGCGACGCGATCCGCTCCTACGCGCCCGGCTTCATCTTCACCACCTCGCTGGCGCCGGCCATCGCCGCCGGCGCGCTGGCCTCGATTCGCCACCTCAAAGTGAGCGAGATCGAGCGCGCGCGCTTAAGAGAGCGGGTCGGCAAGGTGAAGCGCCTGATGGAGCAGGCGCGGCTGCCGGTGATGGACAATCCAAGCCACATCGTGCCGGTGATGGTGGGCGATCCGGTGCACTGCAAGGCAGTGACCGACACGCTTCTGAACCACTACCGCATCTACGTGCAGCCGATCAATTATCCGACCGTAAAGCGCGGCACCGAGCGCATGCGGTTCACCCCCTCGCCGGTCCATACCGACGCCGAGATCGCCGCGCTGATCGCCGCGCTCACCGAACTGTGGGCCGCCTGCCCGGTCGGCAAGGGCGAGTATGTGCGGCTCGCCGCCGAATAGCCTCGCGCGGCCTCAGTCCTCGTAGCGGTAGATGCGGTAGAATCCGGTCTGGTCGCAGAAGATCTCGCGCGCGGCTGAGAATCCCGCCTCACGACCAAGCTTGCACCAAGTCGCGCTCGTCTCCGGATAGTCGCATTCGGTGACGTGACGGTGGATCTGCGCCCATTCCTGGGCTGAGAGAAAAGGCCCCGGCCGCCTGGGTTGAATAACAGTTAGCGCGTGGGCCCAGGGCCTTCCGTCACGTCCCTGACATTTGGCAAGCACATTGGACGGTAACCCTCGCCGCGATCGATGCTTTCCGCCATGATAGATTATGGGGATGATGGCCGTGGCGGGTCGCTCCCGCAAGGAACGGGCTCATGCTATTGTTGCTGTTCAAGAACTTCATGTGGGCTGCGTGGTGGCCCTATTGCACGATGCTGTTGGCCATGGAGAAGGCCGCGCAGCAAGCGGGCCAGGGCTTTAAGCCGCCGCCGTCAGCGCCGCGAGCGCCGGTGCCACAAGCGCAGGACCGAGGGCAATATCGTCAACAGGAGAGTGTCATGGCCAGTGACGCGTTCAAGCCGGAGATTCCGGAGCCGCTGCGCGAACTCATGAAGATGAGCATCGAGCAGGCCAAGCGGGCCTTCGAGGCATTCATCTCGACCAGCGAGAAGACGTGGAAGTCGCTCGAGTTCGAGCTCGCCGTCGGGCCGTGCCAGCCTTTATGCCCTCAACGCCAAGATCGCCGAGATCACCCGCCGCAACGCCGAAGCGAATTTCGCGCTCGCCATGAAGCTCGCCGAGTTGAAGGACGTGCACCAGGCCATGGAGCTGCAAAGCCGGCACGTGCGCGAGCAGATGGAGACCTTCGTGCGTCAGTTGGAGGAGATGCGCGACTTGACGGCGCAGATCATCGAGGACGCGAACCCGACGCGCACCGGTGTGTCGAGCACCAAGCCGTCAAGCGGCCCGCGTCCGTCCTCGGGATTGAGCTCCGTCGGCTCGTCGCCTTACGCGCCGTCGTCGAGCTACCCGCCCGGCGAGACCGGCCGCACCTATTAGGAGCGCAGGCTCAGAAGTTCCAGCCCGGATCGTGGCTGATGGCGTGGAACGCCTTGTGAATGGCGCCGCCCCAGCCGTCGCGGATGGCCTGAAGATACGGATCGTCATCCTCGAGCCGGGTCATGAAATCTCGTTTCAGCGAGTTGCGCCGATAGATCAACAGATCGAGCGGCGGCCCCACCGAGACGTTCGAGCGCATGGTCGAGTCGAACGAGATCAGCGCGCATTTGGCGGCGTCGGTCAGGCTGGTGTCGTGCTGGATGATGCGATCCAGGATCGGCTTGCCGTACTTCACCTCGCCGATCTGGAAATAGGTCGTGTCGCCCATCGCCTCGATGAAATTGCCGGCGTCGTAGACCAGGAACAGCCTGAGCTGGCCGCCCTTGAGCTGCCCGGCCAGGATGAACGAGCCGGTGAAGTCGACCTCGCGCTGCTGGAGATAGCCGGCGTCGATCTTGTGGATCTCGCGCAGGGCGCTGCCCACCACCCGCGCCGCGCCGAACATCGAGGTCACCGCGAACAGATCCTGCTCGGGGTTCTCGTTGTTGAGCCACTCGCCGAGCAGGCTGATCACCCCTTGGGTGAGCGACAAATTGCCGGCGGTCAGCAGCGCGAAGAAGCGCTCGCCCGGCTTCTCGAAGGTGAACATTTTGCGGAAGGTGGAGACGCGATCGATGCCCGCATTGGTGCGCGAGTCCGAAGCGAGCACCACGCCCTCATCGAGCAGGATGCCGACGCAATAAGTCACATGTCCTCCCTTGGTTATTGGTTTTGCTGCTGCTGGAATTGGCTGGGGAAACTGACTTTGACCGTCATGGTTTCAGTGCCCCCGCCGCTGCGCACGCCGCGAATCGGCGAGGCCTCACCATAGTCGAGGCCGACGGCGGTGCGAATATACGCTTCTGTCGCACAGGCGCGATTGGTCGGATCGAAGCCGACCCAACCGAGGTCGTCGACCAAGGCCTCGGCCCAGCCATGGCTGGCGGCATGCGCCTCGTGGCCATCGCCCTGGGTCAGATAACCGCTCACATAGCGGGCGGGCACGCCGAGCGCCCGGCACACCGAGCAGAAGATATGGGCATGGTCCTGGCAGACCCCGGACCCCTGCTCCAGGGCCTCGGCGCCGGTGGTATGCACATGGGTCTCGCCCTTGCGGTATTCGACGGCCTCGCCGATGGCCATCATGATCTCGTGCAGCGTCTCGATGGGGTCGCGCTCGAGCTTGGGCGCGAACCGGGCGGCGAACGCGCTGATCGAGGGCGAGACCACGGTATAGGGCGTCTCGCGGAGATAGATGGCGGGGGGAAGCTCAGTCGGCGCGGTCCCCGCCACGCCGCTGGTGTCGCGCGTGCGCACCAGTCCGCACACCTTGATCTCGAGCGCGTCGATCGGTTGCGCCACGGTCAGAGTGTGACACAGATTGCCGTATTGATCCTGCCACGGCGTGGTGGTCGCTCCGGGGCAAGACAGCTTCCAGCTCTCCACCGCCTGGGTGCTTCCCGACAGCGGCGTCATGCGCAGATATTGCGTGCTCGACACCAGCGGCTCGGAATAGCTGTAGGCGGTGGCGTGCTCGACGCGGATCAGCATGGCGTTAGGCGGCTCCGGCAATGATGGTTGGCGTCATCAGAAAATCGTCCTGAAGCTGGAGTCCCAGTGCGCGGTTCGATTCGATAAAGGACGTGAGGAACTCGTGCAGCCCAGAGCTCATGATCCGATCGATACGTCCGTATCTCAGTCCGGCATAGATTTGGCCGGCGAGCCTGCTGCATTCCAGCTGCTTCTTGCCGGCAAGCTCGTCGAGCGTACCGGTCAGGTTTCCATAGCAATGATGCAGCGAACGCGGCATGTCGGCGCGCAGGATCAGGAGCTCGGCGATCCGCCAGGGAAAGACGGTGTCGTGATAGACCTTGCGGTAGGCGCGGAAGGCGCCCACCGAGCGCAACAATGCGCCCCATTGGTAATAGTCGACGAAGCCGCCGATCTGTTCGTCATCGGCCAGCAGCACATGATACTTGACGTCGAGAATCCGCGCAGTGTTGTCGGCGCGCTCGATGAAGGTGCCGAGCCTGATGAAGCGGAACGCATCGTCATGGAGCATGGTGCCGAACACCACGCCGCGGAACAGATGGGAGCGCTCCTTCACCCAATCGAAGAAGTCGCGATAGCCCCAGCGCGTCAGCCCCTCGAAATCGAGATTCTGCACTTGCAGCCAGGTCGAGTTGAGGCTCTCCCAGGCTTCGCTGGAAATTGCCGAGCGCTGGGCGCGGGCGTTCTCCCTCGCCTGCCGCGTTAGCGACCAGATGCTTCCCGCATTTTCGGGCTCGAGCGCCACATAGCGGATGATGGTTTCGTGCGTCAGCTCGCCGTACAGCTCGTCGAAGCGGCCGTCGCCGGGCGCGATGGCGAGGATCGGCTCGAAATGCAGCGCCTGCTTGTCGAGCGTGGACGGCAACAGCGACATGCGAAAGCTCACATCGAGCATGCGCGCGGTGTTCTCGGCCCGCTCCATGTTGCGCGCCATCCAGAACAGATTATCGGCGCTGCGGCTCAGCATGGCCGCTCCAGAACCCAGGTGTCCTTGGTGCCGCCGCCTTGGCTCGAATTGACCACCAGCGAGCCCTTCACCAGGGCGACGCGGGTGAGCGCGCCGGCAATCAGGCTCGTCTCTTTGCCGCTCAGAACGAACGGCCGCAGATCCACATGGCGCGGCACGATTTCGCTGTCGACCAGCGTGGGAGCCGTGGACAGCGCCAGCGTGGGTTGGGCGATGAAATTCGCCGGGTTCTGCATCACCCGCATCTTATAGGCCTCACGCTCCGCGGCGGTCGAGGCCGGCCCGATCAGCATGCCGTAGCCACCCGAACCCTGGACTTCCTTGACCACGAGATGTTGCAGGTTAGCGAGCACGTGCTGACACTGCTTGGGATCGCGCAGCATGTAGGTGTGCACATTGTTGAGGATGGCGTGCTCGCCGAGATAGAATTCGATCATGCGCGGCACGTAGACATACATCGCCTTGTCGTCGGCCACGCCGGTGCCGAGCGCGTTGGCGAGCGCCACCCGGCCCGAGCGGATCACGCTCAGCAGACCCGGCACGCCGAGCGCCGAGTTGGAGCGAAACGCGAGCGGGTCCATAAAGTCGTCGTCGACCCGGCGATAGATGACGTCGACCCTGACCGGCCCTTCGGTGGTGCGCATCCACACATGGCCGTCGCGCACGAACAGATCGCTGCCTTCGACCAGCTCGATGCCCATCTGCTCGGCGAGAAACACATGTTCGAAATAGGCGCTGTTGTAGCGGCCGGGCGTGAGCAGCACGACCACCGGATCGTCGGCGCCGCTCGGGGCCACCGCGCGTAAATTCTCCAGCAGGCGTTCGGCGTAGTTGCTGACCGGGGAGATGCTCTGTCCGTCGAAAGCCTCGGGAAAGAGCCGCATCATGATCTCGCGGTTCTCGAGCAGATAGGACACGCCGGACGGCGTGCGCGCATTGTCCTCGAGCACGAAGAAATCCCGCGGTCCGGTGCGGATCAAATCGATGCCGGCGATATGGGCGTAGACGCGGTTCGGCGGATCGATGCCGAGCATTTCCGGCCGGAACGCGTCGTTGAGCAGCACCAGCTCGGAGGGCACCAGGCCGGCCCGGAGGATCTCCTGATCGTGATAGATGTCGTAGAGAAAGGCGTTGATCGCCTTTACCCGCTGGATGGAGCCCCGCTCGATGAGATCCCACTCGGCGCGGTCGATAATGCGGGGGATCAGATCGAAGGGAATCAGCCGTTCGGTGGAACCACCTTCGCCATAGACCGCAAAGGTGATGCCGAGCCGCCGAAAAATCTCCTCGGCGGCCTTCTGCTTGGTGACGAGCGACTCCATGGGGAGACCGTCGAGCAGCTTGGCAAAGGCCGCAAAAGCGGGCCGGACCTTGCCGGTCTCATCGCGCATCTCGTCGAAGAATTTGCGGGAAAGCAGGGAGGACTCCTCAGCCCCCGCCTCGACACTCGCCCTCTCAACAGTTTGCGGCAATCGCGCCCGTCCTGGCTTTCACGAAAATGGCCCACTCCCAAGCTTGGCGCGCTTCCTCCGTCGTATTTTCAGGCATCTTAATCCGATGCTTGCGTTATGAGCAACGTCCTTGGCGCACAGGCCTCCGCGTCGTGCTTAACCGCTAAAGATGCTAGGGTCCGGCGCCCAGCAAGACCGCTGCCGGTAGCCATGTTCGAAACCTTTCTGACCGCCTTCACCACCTTCTTTGCCGTCATTGGCCCGATCGACACCGCGGTGCTGCTTGCCTCGCTCACGGCCAAGCTGACCCGGGCCGAGCGGCGGGCGATCGCCATCAAGGCGGTGGTCATCGCCACGATCATCATCCTCGCCTTCGCGCTGGTGGGCGAGCCGGTGCTGCGCCAGCTCGGGGTCTCGCTCGCCGCGTTGCAGACCGCCGGCGGCATCATCCTGCTCGCCATCGCCCTCGATATGACCCTGTCCAAGCATCCCGAGCCGGCCACGCTGACGGTCAGCGAAAGCAAGGAGGCCGTGAGCAAGGCCAAGGCCCATGCCGAGACTCGCGGTGTTTCCGTTCGCCACGCCGCTGCTCGCCGGGCCCGGCGCCATGACCAGCGCCATCGTGCTCGCCGCCGGCACTAAGGGCAATGTCGAGCTGCACGGCGCGGTCATCGCCGCGATCCTGGCGGTGATGGCGGTCACCCTGGCGCTGTTCCTGCTCGCCCAGGAGGTCCATCAGCTGATCGGCGTGACGGCCCGCAACGTGATCGTGCGGGTGTTCGGGGTGCTGCTTGCCGCCATTGCGGTGCAATCGATTTTCAACGGGCTGAGCGAGGCCCATATCTTCGGCTGAGCGTGGTTCGAGGCAAGAGCCGTCATCCTGAGGTGCGAGGGCGCAGCCCGAGCCTCGAAGGACGGCCCTTGCGCCTCACCATGAGGTAAACTTTGAGGTGACCAAAATCCCAGGAGTCCCCGCCATGCGTGTCATCCAAGTCGAACAGCCCAATGCCCCGCTCGAGCTCAAGGAGCGGCCCATGCCGGAGCCCGGGCCCCGCGCGGTGCGCATCAAGGTCGAGGCTTGCGGCATCTGCTACAGCGATTCCTATGTGGTGACCGGCACGTTTCCCGGGGTCCATTACCCGGCGGTGCCGGGCCACGAGATCGCCGGCCGCATCGACGCCGTCGGGTCCGACGTCACCACCTGGAAGGCCGGCCAGAGGGTCGGCGTCGGCTGGTTCGGCGGCGCCTGCTTTGTCTGCGACCGCTGCCGGCGCGGCGATTTCATCACCTGCCGCAATCTCAAAGTGCCGGGCATCCACTATGACGGCGGCTATGCCGATTACATGATCGCGCCGATCGAGGCGCTGGCCTCGATCCCCGACGAGCTCGACGCCGCCGCGGCCGCGCCCCTGCTGTGCGCCGGCATCACCACCTTCAACGCGCTGCGCAATTCAGGCGCCAAGCCCGGCGATGTGGTGGCCATTCAGGGCATTGGCGGTCTCGGCCATCTCGGCGTGCAGTTCGCCCGCCGCATGGGCTTCCACACCGTCGCCATCGCCCGCGGGCGTGACAAGGAGCGGCTCGCGCTCGAGCTCGGCGCGCATGTCTATATCGACAGCGAGACCGATGATGCGGCCAAGGCGCTGATGGCACTCGGCGGCGCCAAAGTGATCCTCGCCACCGTGACCAGCGGCAAGGCCATGACGCCGCTGATCGACGGGCTCGGCATCGACGGCACGCTCATCGTGGTCGGCGCCTCGCCCGAGCCGATCGAGGTCAACCCGTTCCACATCATCGGCGCGCGGCGCGGGGTGCGCGGCTGGCCGTCGGGCACTTCGGCCGATTCCGAAGACACGCTGCGCTTCAGCGCGCTGACCGGGGTCGCGGCGATGATCGAGACCTATCCACTGGCGCGCGCCGCGGAAGCCTATGAGCGCATGATGAGCGGCAAGGCAAGATTCCGCGTGGTGATCGTGCCGTAACGGCCTACTCGGCGGGAGCGGGCCGCGGCTGCGCGCGCGGGTTCCGCGCGAACCGCCGCATCACCACGTAGAATACCGGCGTGAAGATCAGGCCGAAGAACGTGACGCCCAGCATGCCGAAGAACACCGCGGTGCCGAGCGACTGGCGCATCTCGGCGCCGGCGCCGGTGGCGATCACCAGCGGCAGCACGCCGAGGATGAAGGCGAACGACGTCATCAAGATCGGGCGCAGGCGCACGCGCGCGGCCTCGGTCGCCGCCTGGAAGCGGTCCTCGCCGTGCTCCTCGTTCTGCTTGGCAAACTCGACGATCAGAATCGCGTTCTTGGCGGCGAGACCGATCAGCACGACGAAGCCGATCTGGGCGAGAATGTTCACGTCCATGCCGCGCATGAGCAGCCCGGTCACCGCGGCGAGCAGACACATCGGCACGATCAGAATGACGGCGAGCGGCAGCGTCCAGCTTTCATACTGCGCGGCGAGCAGCAGAAACACGAACACCACCGAGGCGGCGAACACGATGATCGCCGTATTGCCGGCCGCCTTCTCTTGATAGGCAAGCTCGGTCCACTGATAGGAGTAGCCCTCGGGCAATTGCTCCTGCGCGATTTGCTCCATGGCCTCGAGACCGGAGCCGGTGGAAACGCCGGGCTTGCGTGCCGCCCTGGACCGCGGCCGAGGGGAACAGGTTGAAATGCTCGACGCGGTACGGCCCGGTGATGTCGCGGAACGAGGCGACCGAGCTCAACGGCACCATCTGGCCCTGGGAGTTGCGGGTCTTGAGCTGACCGATGGCGTGCAGGTCCTGGCGGAAATTGCCGTCGGCCTGCGCCGTGACCCGGTAGGTGCGGCCCAAGAAATTGAAATCGTTGACATATTGCGAGCCGAGATAAACCTCCAGCGTCTGAAACACGTCGTCGGTATTGACGCCCAGCATCTCGGCGCGGACGCGATCGATATCGGCGTAGACCTTCGGCGTGCGCGTGTTGAAAGTCGTGAACACGTTCATCAGGCTTGGGTTCTGGTTCGCCGCGCCCACCACCGACTGGGCGACCCCCTCCAGCTGCGCCAAGTCGCCGCCATGGGTGTCCTGGACCTCCATCTTGAAGCCGCCGGTGGTGCCGATGCCGCGCACCGGCGGCGGTGACACGCTGAGGACCAGCGCGTCCTGAACGGCGGCGAATTTCTGGTTCAGCGTGGCGATCAGCGCGTTGGCGCTTTGGCCTTTCGCGGCGCGCTCCTTGAAGGGATCGAGCGGCGTGAACACCACGGCGGCGTTCGGCGCGCTGGTGAAGGTGGCGCCGTCGAGCCCGACGATCGGCACGGCATGGGCGATGCCCGGCGTGTCGAGCACGATCGCGGTGACCTTCCGCGCCACCTCGTCGGTGCGCGCGAGCGAGGCGCCCGGCGGCAATTGGATGATGTTGATCAGATAACCGAGATCCTGCTGCGGAATGAAGCCGGTCGGCGCCGCCCGGAACTGGACCACCGTCAAGCCGATCAGCCCGGCATAGATCAGCAACATGACCGTCGAGATGCGTACCAGCCGCGCGGTCAATGCGCCGTAGCGCGACGACACCCACTCGAACGAGCGGTTGAAGCCGCGGAAAAATCCGGCGATTGCGCGCCCAACGAAATTGTTGGAGCGATGCTCCGGATCGTGCGGCTTGAACAGCAGCGCGCAAAGGGCGGGACTGAGCGTCAGCGAGACGATCAGCGAGATCACCGTCGCGGTGGCGATGGTGACGGCGAATTGGCGGAAGAACTGGCCGAGGATACCGCTCAGGAACACCGAGGGGATGAACACCGCCGACAGCACGAGCGCGATAGCGATCAGCGCGCCGCCGACCTCCTCCATGGTCCGGTAGGCGGCGTCCCTTGGACTCAAACCTTCGCGGATGTTGCGCTCGACATTCTCCACCACCACGATGGCGTCGTCGACGACGATGCCGATGGCGAGCACCAGGCCGAACAGCGAGAGATTGTTGAGCGAGTAGCCCAGCGCCGCCAGCACGGCGAACGTGCCGATCAGCGACACCGGGATGGCGACGATCGGCACCACCGAGGCGCGCCAGGTCTGGAGGAACAGGATGATCACCACCACCACGAGGATGACGGCCTCGAAAATGGTCTCGATCACCGCCTCGACCGATTGCGAGATGAACAGGGTCGGGTTGTAGACGATGTCGTACTTGACGCCCTTGGGAAAGGACTGCGACAGGTCGGCCATGGCCGCTTGGACCGCCGCCGCCGTTTGCAGGGCGTTGGACCCGGGCCGCTGGAAGATGCCCATGGGTATGGCCACTCTCTTGTCGAGATAGCCGTTGCGGTTGTAGTCCGCGGCCCCGAGCTCCACGCGGCCGATGTCGCTGACGCGGACCACGCGCCCGTCCGTTCCGGACTTCACGATGATATTGGCGAAGGCGGCCGGGTCGGTGAGACGCCCTTGCGTTTCGACATTGAGCTGGAAGGCGCCCGGCTGGGGCACCGGCGGCTGGTTGATCACGCCGGCGGCCACCTGCACGTTCTGGCCGCGCAGCGCCGTGACCACGTCGCCTGCGGTCAGGTCGCGGGCGGCGAGCTTTTCCGGATCGAGCCAGATGCGCATCGAGTAGTCGCGCGCGCCGAAGATGGTGACATTGCCGACGCCGTCGATGCGGGCCAGCACGTCCTTCACGTGCAGGGTGGCATAGTTGGAGATGTAGAGCAGGTCGCGCGAATCGTCGGGCGAGCTCAGGTGGATCACCATCATCAGGTCGGGCGACTGCTTCACCACGGTGACGCCGATCGCGCGCACTTCCTCCGGCAAACGCGGCTGGGCGATGGCGACCCGGTTCTGCACCAGCACTTGCGCGGTATCGAGATTGGTGCCGAGCTTGAAGGTGACCGACAGCGACATGGCCCCGTCGCTGGTCGATTGCGACGTCATGTAGAGCATGTCGTCGACGCCGTTGACCTCTTGCTCGATGGGCGTGGCAACGGTCTTGGCGACGATTTCGGCGGAGGCGCCCGGATACGACGCGGTCACCGAGATCGAGGGCGGCGCGATGTCGGGATATTGCGCCACCGGCAGGCTGAAATAGGCGATGCCGCCGACCAGCGTAATCAGAATGGAGATGACTGCCGCGAAGATCGGCCGGTCGATAAAGAAATGCGAGATATTCATGGGGCGGCGGCACCCGGCGGCGCCGGCGGAGCCCCGAACGTCCCCATCTCGGGCGTGACCTTGGCGCCGGGCCGTGCCCGCAGCAGCCCGTTGATGATGATTTGGTCGTCGGCGGTGATGCCGCTTCTGACCACGCGCAGATTGTCGTCGGTCACCGGACCGAGCTCGACCGGCTTCGGCACCACCGTGCCGTCGGGGCTGACCGTGAACAGCATCTTGACCGATTGGTCGGTGACCACCGCCGCATCGGGCACCAGGATGGTCGGATGAAGCTGCGACATCGGCACGCGCACCCGGCCGAACTGGCCCGGGGTGATGAACAGGTTGGGGTTGGGGAAGGACGCGCGCACGCGGATGGTCCCCGATGAGCGGTCATATTGGTTGTCGACGAAATCGATGGCGCCCTTCAGCGGCCAGGTCTTCTCGTCCATCAGCTGGCCTTGCACCGCGACCGCGTTGTCGCGCGGCGACTTGATTTCGCCCTTCTGCACCAGCCGCTTATAGGTCATGCCGTCGCCTTCGCTGACATTGACGACCAGCCAGATCGGGTCGAGGGAAACGATGGTGGTCAACAGCGTCGTGCTGCCGGTGATGCCGCCCATCACCAGATTGCCGACGCTCACCTCATGGCGGCCCATGCGGCCGGAGACCGGCGCGGTGACCCGCGTGTAATCGAGATTGAGCTGCGCCTGATTGACCGCGGCAGACGCCGCGTCGCGCGACGCGGTGGCGATCGCCAATTGCGAGACGCGCTCGTCATAGGTTTCTTTGGTGGCGTAGTCGTTCTTGCGGAGCTGCGCGGTGCGATCGAGCTGCTGTTGCGCCAGTTGAACCTGCGCCTCGGTCTGCGCGAGCTGGGCCTTGGATGTCTCCAGTGCGAGCTCGAATGGCCGCGGCTCGATCACGAACAGCAGATCGCCCCGCTTGACGATTTGGCCATCGGTGAAATTGACGGATTCGAGATAACCGCTGACCCGCGCCCGCACCTCGACCGATTCTTGCGCCTCGAACTGGCCGGTGAAATCGGCCCACTCCTCCATCTCCCTGACCATGGGCTTGGCGACGGTGACGGCGGGCGCCGGCGGCGCGGCCTGGGTGGCCGGACCGCTCTGCCAGAAGCCCCAATAATGATAGAGCAGCGCCGCGGCGGCGATCGCCAGCAAGAGCAGGATGAGGCGCTTGGCGCCACCGCCCGACATGCGCGCCGACGCGGTCTCGACCGCGGGCTTGCGGGCCGGCGCCTCCGGCTCCTTGAGCGCCACGCTGTCGTCCTCGGCCGGGCCGAGATCGTCGTCGGGCTCGTCGGTTCGGTTGCGGCCGCTGCCGCCGTTCCGGTTTCGCTTTTCCATCATGGCCGCATCTCAGGCAGGACCCTCACGCCATCTGTGGCGCCGGGCCGATTGTTGCAAGGGCTATGCCCACGACGCTACTCCATAGGCACCGGCGAACGCGAGGGCTCTAACACCGATAGCCCCAAGGAATCGCAAACGAATCCCTGCGGCGCGGCGTCTCCGCCGATGCGAATCGAAAAATGCTAACATATTGATTTGCCCTGCCTTTCACGGCGGCTAAATTCAGGGCGCCGGCGCGACCGGTTGGCGCGAGCTCCGCCAGCCGCCGCCCCCAACCGAACAATCCTGGCGGCCTGCGAGCCCGCGATGGCGTATCGTGGCGACGGTCGGACGCATCCACGTCCAAGCCAAATACGGAGGCTGCAATGACGCTTCAGGCCGGGTCTCGGATCCGGAGACATCTCCTCACCTGGCTGCTGGCGGGCCTGATTTCGCTCGTGCTGAGCATCCCGGCCACCCGCGCCGAAATCACCGATCTGGCCAAGGCCGCCGCCTGGCGGATCGGCGATCAGCTCAGCCTCGCCGGTCTGCTCTACGCGCAAGGCAATCAGCCCGATAAGGTCGAGCAATTGCTCACCAGCCTCAAGCCGCTGGCCGGAGCGATGGAGATCGAGATCAAGCCCTTCCCGCCGCGCGCCGCCACCGAGACCGAGACCTATGCCGATATCATCCGCTATCTCATCAAGGACGACGGCGCGACGACCGGACAGCAGATCGCCGAAAAATTCGGCGTTGCCGCCGGCACCCTCTACGAAGTCTCGATCAAGTCCAATCTCCTGCTCCTGCTCTACGAGCCGGGCGACGATCAGGGCATCGGCGGGGTGATCCAATCGCGCATGAGCGAGGTCGGGGTGCCGGAGACTTTATGGATGGGCGTGGTCACTGCCATCAACAACAAGGCGCCGCAGGGCGACGTGAAGGACGCAATTTTCAAGATGCATGACGACGTGGCGGCCTATCTCGGCCAGCGGGCTGAGTAGCAATCAGATTCTGCTTGCTGGATAGAAACACAATGACTAGACACGCCGGGGACCGTGGCGCGGGCAACAGCCCCGTCAATCGCGACACGCACTAATTTTCGCGTTTGGCGGGTTTTTCGTCGGCGCGGCCAGCGGAAGTTGACCGGGTGACGGGAGCGCTCGGCCGGCGAGGGAAAGCGAGCTTTGGGGGAATGTTCAGGGACATGTCGGCTCGCGCATGAATGTGATTGGGACGCGAGATAATCCAGCAACCGAGCTGATCGGCACCGCGGCCGCACGCCAGAGCGGGGACCCCTCCGCGCGGCTCAGGGATTGAGCCGGCCATGGCGCTCACGATCCTCCTCGTCTGCGCCGCCATTCTCATCGTCCTTTCCGCCCTTTCGCTCGCTTTGCATCGCATCGCGCTCGGCCGCATCGTGGTCTATGGCGGCTCGCTGCTGGTCTCGCTGGCCGGCCTCGCCGCCGCGCTCATCCATCTGCTCGGCCAAGCCCCCGACCAGACGCTGACCCTGCCCATCGGGCTTCCCTGGCTCGGCGCGCATTTCCTGCTCGATCCCCTCTCGGCATTCTTTCTGGTCGTGGTCAATCTGGGCGGCGCCGCCGCGAGCCTCTACGCGCTCGGCTATGGGCGGCATGAGCAGGCGCCGCAGCGCGTGCTGCCGTTCTATCCGCTGTTCCTCGCCGCCATGATCCTGGTGGTCGTCGCCGACGACGCCTTCAGCTTCCTGTTCGCCTGGGAGTTCATGTCGCTGTCGTCCTGGGCGCTGGTGATGGCGCACGACCAGCTGCGCGAGAATGTGCGCGCGGGCTACGTCTATATCGTCATGGCGAGCTTCGGCACGCTGGCGCTGTTGATTGCCTTCGGCCTGCTCGCCGGACCGGACGGCGCCTACGCCTTTTCGGCGATCCGCGACAGCCACCCGTCGGCCGCCATCGCCGCCCTCGTTCTGGTGCTGGTGCTGATCGGCGCCGGATCCAAGGCCGGCCTTGTCCCCTTGCACGCCTGGCTGCCGCTCGCCCATCCCGCCGCGCCGAGCCATGTCTCGGCGCTGCTGTCCGGCGTGATGACCAAGGTGGCGGTCTACGCCTTCATCCGCATCACCTTCGATCTCATCGGCGATCCGGCCTGGTGGGCGAGCCTGGTGGTGCTCGCGCTGGCCGGCATTACCTGCGTCATGGGCGTGCTCTACGCGCTGATGCAGCACGATCTGAAGCGCCTGCTCGCCTATCACACCGTCGAGAATATCGGCATCATCTTCATCGGCTTGGGGCTGGCGCTGGCGTTTCAATCGTTCGGCTTCGCGCTGGCCTCGGCGCTCGCCTTTACCGCGGCGCTGCTGCATGTGCTCAACCACTCGCTGTTCAAGAACCTGTTGTTCTTGGGCTCCGGCGCGGTGCTGGCCGGCACCGGCGAGCGCGACATGGAGCATCTCGGCGGCCTGATCCACCGCATGCCGCTCACCGCCTTTACCTTCCTGGTCGGGTGCGTCGCCATCTCGGCGCTGCCGCCGCTCAACGGCTTCGTCTCCGAATGGCTGACCTTCCAGGCGATTCTGCTCAGCCCGCAACTGCCGTCATGGGGCTTGAAATTTCTCGTGCCGGCGGTCGGCGCACTGCTGGCGCTGTCGGCCGCGCTCGCCGCCGCCTGCTTCGTCAAGGCGTTCGGCGTCACCTTTCTCGGCCGGCCGCGCACCGAGGCGGCCGCCAACGCCCACGAGGCCGATTGGTTCTCGCTCACGGCGATGTTCGCGCTGACGGCGCTCTGCCTGCTGGCCGGGATTTTGCCGGGCTTCTTCATCGATGCTTTGGCGCCGGCCGCCCAGTCGATGGTCGGCGCGAGCATGCCGCTCCAGAGCGAGGTGCCTTATCTCTCGATCGTGCCCATCGCCGAGAGCCGCAGCTCCTATAACGGCCTGCTGGTCTTTATCTTCATGCTGATGTCGGCCACGGGCGCCGTGTTCGTCATCCATCGGCTGGCGTCGAACCGCGTGCGCCGCGGGCCGGCCTGGGATTGCGGCTATCCCGACCCAAGACCGCAGACGCAATACAGCGCGTCGAGCTTCGCCCAGCCGATCCGCCGCGTGTTCGGCACGCTGGTATTCCGCGCCCGCGAGCAGATTGAGATGCCGCCGCCGGGCGACGCCGCCCCGGCGCGCCTCACCGTCAGTCTGAGCGATGTCATCTGGGATGTGTGCTACGCGCCGATCGCCCGCGCGGTCGAAGCGATCGCCGGCTGGCTCAACCGGCTGCAATATCTCAGCATCCGCCGCTATCTCAGCTTCGTGTTCGCCGCGCTGGTCGGCCTTCTGCTGGTGCTCGCGATATGGCCCTGATCGTCAATCTCGCGGTGCAGGCCGCCCAGATGCTGCTGGTGCTGGCGCTCGCGCCGCTCCTGGTCGGGTTCGTGCGCAAGGTCAAGGCGCGGCTCCTGTCGAGGCAAGGCCCGCCGCTGATCCAGCCCTACCGCGATCTCATCAGGCTGCTGCGCAAGGAGGTGGTGCTGGCCACCAACGCCTCATGGCTGTTTCGCGCCGTGCCTTATCTCCTCTTCGCCGCCACCTGGGTCGCCGCCTCGCTGGTGCCGACCTTCGCCAGCGGGCTGATCTTCTCGTGGTCGGCCGATCTCATCGCCATCGTCGCGCTGCTCGGCACCGCCCGCTTCTTCCTGGCGCTGGCCGGCCTCGATATCGGCACCAGCTTCGGCGGCATCGGCTCCTCCCGCGAGGTGATGATCGCCTCGCTCGCCGAGCCGGCCATGCTGATGATCGTGTTCACGCTGGCGCTGGTGGCGGGCTCGACCCAGCTCTCGACCATGGCCAGCTACCTCGCCTCCGGCGACGTGGGCTTGCGCGTCTCGCTCGGCATGGCGCTGATCGCGCTGATCATGGTGGCCATCGCCGAGAACGCGCGCATCCCGGTCGACAACCCGGCGACCCATCTCGAGCTCACCATGGTGCACGAGGCCATGGTGCTGGAATATTCGGGCCGGCATCTCGCGTTGATCGACCTGTCGGCCGAGCTCAAGCTCCTGCTCTATGTGTCGCTGATCGCCTGCCTGTTCATGCCGTGGGGCATTGCCCCGCCCGACGCCGCGCCGCAGGCGCTGCTGATCGGCGTCGCCGCCTATGTGGCCAAGCTCGCCGCCGGCGGCTTCCTGCTCGCAGTGTTCGAGACCTCGATCGCCAAGATGCGCGTGTTCCGCGTGCCGGACTTTTTGGGCGTCGCGCTGATGCTCGGCCTGCTCGCCACGCTGCTGATGTTCGTGGCGCGGAGTCACTAGATGAGCACCCTCACCCTCGACATCGCGCATCTGTTGGCCGGCTCGCTGGTGCTGGTGAGCTTCCTGCTGCTCTATCAGGACCGGCTTTATGCGCTGCTCAACGTTTACGCCTTGCACGCGCTGGTGCTGGCGGCGTCGGTGGCGTGGCAGGCTTACGCCCAGGACGCGCCGCAGCTCTACATCACCGCGGCGCTCGCGCTGCTGTTCAAGGCCATCGTCATCCCGGTGGCGCTGCACCGCATGATCGTCAAGCTCGGCATTCAGCGCGAGATCGAGACCGTGGGCGGCATCGGGCTGACCGTGTTGCTGGGCGTTGGCCTGGTGGCGCTGTCGATGGTGGTCACGCTGCGCGCCAGCGCCGGCGCCGATCTGCTCGCCCGCGAGGACCTCGCTTTCGCCCTGGCCGTGGTGCTGCTCGGCCTGCTGATGATGGTGACGCGGCGCAATGCCGTGAGCCAGGTGGTCGGCTTCATGTCGCTGGAGAACGGCCTGGTGCTGGCCGCCACCGGCGCCAAGGGCATGCCGTTCGTGGTCGAGATCAGCGTCGCCTTCTCGATCCTGATCGCCTTCATCGTCATCGGCATCTTCCTGTTCCGCATCCGCGAGCGCTTCGACACGGTCGATATCGCCGCGCTCGACAAATATCGCGGTGAGCACGGATGAGCCTCGACCCGGTCATTCTCATGCTGGCGATCCCCGCGGTGGCGGCGGTGCTGATCGCGCTCCTGCCGGGCAACCGGCTGAGCGCCTATGTCAATGCCGGCGCCGCGTTTCTGACCCTGCTCGCCGCGCTGAGCTTGCTGTGGGTGCCGCAGCACCGGGCCGGCCCCTATCTGCTGGTCGACGACTTCAACACCATCTTCATCGTGCTGATCACCTTCGTCGGCTTCACCACCAGCGTGTTCAGCGCCAACTATGTCACCTACGAGCTGGACACCGGCCGGGTGACGCCCGCCTTCTTGCGGTTCTATCACGCGCTCTATCAGGCGCTGATGCTTGCCTTCAATCTCGCTCTGCTCAGCAACAATATGGGCGTGCTGTGGGTGGCCATCGAGCTTGCCACGCTGATCACCGTGGTGATGGTCGGCATCTACCGTACCCACGCCGCGATCGAGGCGGCCTGGAAATATTTCATCCTCGCATCGGTGGGCATCGCGCTCGCGCTGTTCGGCACCATTTTGATCTATATGGCGGCGGAGCCTGCCATCGGCGTCGGCCTCAACGCCATGGTGTGGACCGACCTCGTGGCCAACGCCGCCTCGTTGCATCCGGCCATGCTCAATCTGGCCTTCGTGTTTCTGCTGCTGGGCTACGGCACCAAGGTCGGCCTGTTTCCGCTGCATGCCTGGCTGCCCGACGCCCACGCCGAAGGCCCGACGCCGATCACCGCGGTGCTGTCGGGCCTGCTGCTCAACGTCGCGCTCTATGCGCTGCTCCGCTGCAAGATGATCGTCACCGGCAATCCCGAGGCGCTGGCGCCCGGACCGCTGATGATCGCCATGGGGCTGGTCTCGCTGCTGTTCGGCGCGTTCATGCTCTACCGGCGGCGCGACATCAAACGGCTGTTCGCCTATTCCTCGATCGAGCATATGGGCCTCGTCACCTTCGCCTTCGGGATCGGCGGGCCGCTCGCCAATTTCGCCGGGCTGCTGCACATGATCCTGCACTCGCTGACCAAGTCGGCCATCTTCTTCGCCGTCGGCGACATCTCCCAGGTCAAAGGCACGCAAAAGATCGCCGACATGGGCGGGCTGACCAAGACCAATCCCCTGCTCGGCTGGGGCCTGGTGATCGGCGTCGCCGCGATTGCCGGATTGCCGCCGCTCGGCATCTTCACCAGCGAGTTTCTCACCGTGAGCGCCACGATCGAGCGCCTGCCGTGGCTGGCGCTGCCGCTGGTGCTCGGCATCCTCGTCGCGGTCGGCGCGCTGTTCATGCAGCTCAACCGCATCGCCTTCGGCGAGCCCAAGGGCGCCAACCACAAGGCCAAATGCTCTTATGTGCCGATGTTCGTCCATCTCGCCCTGGTGCTCGCGGCCGGCATCTATCTTCCCCCCGTCCTCGTCGCCTTGCTCGAGGCGGTGGCGAAGCTGCTCGGATAGGCCAACACCATGGCGCTGACAGACATTGCCAATAAAGGCCGGAACGTTGCGGCCCATCGGCCCTGGCCGCGCGCCGTTGTTGGCCGCGACGCCTGGGGCGTTGCCGTGCAGCACTTGGTCGATGCCGGCGCGACCATGCTTGGCCTGTGGGGCGACAAGGACGCGGTGCATCTTGCGCTGCTCGAAGAGCCGTCAGGCGAGATCGGCGTGGTCACGCTCGAATGTCCCGACGGCAAATTCCCCTCGGTGGCGGCGCGTCATCCGGCGGCAAACCGGCTGGAGCGCGCCATCGCCAGCCTCTACGGCCTGAAGCCGATCGGCGCGCCCGACACCAGGCCCTGGCTCGATCTCGGCTTCTGGGGCGTAACCCAACCCCTCGGCAAGGCGAAGAAATCGCGGGTCCAGGCGCGGCCTTACGAGTTTCTCCCCGTCGAAGGCGAGAATTTGCATCAGATCCCGGTCGGGCCGGTTCATGCCGGCATCATCGAGCCCGGGCATTTCCGCTTCACCGCCAATGGCGAAGCTGTGGCGCGGCTCGAACAGCGGCTCGGCTATGTGCATAAGGGCATCGAATCCCTGATGGCCGGCGCGAGCCTCGACACCGGCGCCAAGCTTGCCGGCCGCACCTCGGGCGACAGCACCGTCGCCTACGCGCTCGCTTTCGCGCAAAGCGTGGAGTCGGCGCTTCAGCTCGACGTGCCGCCGCGCGCCATTTGGCTCCGCGCGCTGATGGCCGAGCTTGAGCGCATGGCCAATCATTTCGGCGATATCGGCGCGATCTGCAACGACGCGTCGTTCTCCTTGATCTATGCCGAATGCGGCATCTTGCGTGAGCGCACCTTGCGTGCGGCGAACGCCTGTTTCGGCCATAGATTGATGATGGACCGCATCGTGCCGGGCGGCGTGGCCGAAGATATCGCCCCCGGCGGCGAGGCTGCCATAGGCGAGCTGCTCGCGACCGTGCGCGGGCGATTCCCCGAATTGATCGCCATCTACGACAGCACCGCCTCGCTGCAAGACCGCACCGTCACCACCGGCTATCTCGCGCCGACCTTGGCGCGGGCGTTCGGCGCCGGCGGCTATGTCGGTCGCGCCTCGGGCCGGGCGTTCGACGCGCGCAAGGCGGTCGGCTATGCGCCGTACGATCAGCTCGAGTTCGAGGTGCCGGTGCGCGACGACGGCGACGTCAATGCCCGGCTATGGATCCGCGTGCGCGAGGTCGAGCAAAGCATGCGGCTGATCGAACAGATTCTGGAGCGGCTGCCGCAAGGGGAGTTGCGCGCCAAGCTCGGCAAACCGAACGGCGTGCGCGAAGGTCTCGCTTTGACCGAAGCCTTCCGCG
Organism: uncultured Alphaproteobacteria bacterium; assembly: GCA_963812105.1. Lineage (GTDB taxonomy): Bacteria > Pseudomonadota > Alphaproteobacteria > Rhizobiales > Methyloligellaceae > Methyloceanibacter. Next base: position 280,952 of record CAWEUF010000006.1, on the reverse strand, counting down.
GCGACGTGCTGGTGTCGGTGCGGCTCGGCGCCGACGGCGCGATCGAGCGCTGCCATCTGCGCGACCCGTCCTGGTTCCAATGGCCGTTGCTGGAAGCGGCGATCGAAGGCAACATCGTCGCCGACTTCCCGCTCTGCAACAAATCCTTCAACTGCTCCTATTCGGGCCACGATCTCTAGGAGACCGGCATTGCGCAGCACTCTGCTCTTTAAAAATCTGATGCGGCGCCCGGTGACCGAGACCGCGCCCGAGCCCGGCGACCAAGCGCTTGCCGAGCTTGCCGGCAAGGTCGATCGCGCCGCCCGCGCGCGGCTCGGCCGCAGCCTCGCCATCCGCGAAGTCGACGCCGGCTCGTGCAATGCCTGCGAGCTGGAGATCCACGCGCTCAACAATGCCTTCTACGATCTCGAGCGCTTCGGCTTGCGCTTCGTGGCCTCGCCCCGCCATGCCGACGTGCTGCTGGTCACCGGCCCGGTCACCAAGAATATGCGCGAGGCGCTGGAGCGCACCTACGCCGCGACGCCCGGACCGAAATGGGTGGTGGCGGTCGGCAATTGCGCCGTCGATGGCGGCATCTTTGCCGCGAGCTATGCGGTGACCGGCGGGGTCGACAAGGTGGTGCCGGTCGATCTGCACATCAGAGGCTGCCCGCCCACGCCCACCGACCTGCTCAAGGGCCTGCTGGCGCTGCTGGAACGCCCCAGCAAATAGACAAAGAGCCCGGCGATCAGGCCGGGCTCCAAAAAAATCGATCCGGCGCGCTCAGGGTTAGCCCTTGTTGCACCGTGTCATCCCAGACATCGCCATGTGTGCGTCTGCCTCGGAATTATATTGGCCCATCATGCTGAATTTTTCCGTGTCGGTCGGCGCGGTCCGCACCATCGAGCAGGTCTTCGAGGCCTTGTCGAACACGATGTAGAACGGCCCGGCATTCGCCAAGACGGGGGCGGCGAAGGCGCAGATCAGCGTAGCCGCGAGCAGATATTTCTTCATGGGGCTGGCTCCTGGGGGTGAGGCGGAATTGCCTGGCAACGGCCTATCACGAATTCAACTCACCGACATTTACACATCGGTTCACGAGGCTGTGGCATCGGCTAAGGGCTTAAAAAGAGTGGCGCCCAGAGGCGGTTTTGAACCACCGACTACGCCTTACATCATTGATTTTATATAGATTTTAGCCCACATGTCGCGCGGAGCTTCCTGGGAGGCTGAACTTGGGAAGCTGCTCGACCACGGACGTGGGCTCGATTTTGAGCCCAACTGTGGCGGGACGAAACTATGGGCAGGACGACGGCGCCGGCGCGCCCTTGAAGCGGTCGTTCATCCATCTGATGGCGGTGGGCGCCGCGTCGCGGGCGATGAAGATATGCGACACGCCGGGCAGCTCCACCCAGCTCACCTTGGTCCCCTGGGAGCACAAATGCTTGGCGAACGCTTGGTGACTTGCGGATCGACCGTGGTGTCGGCGCTGCCTTGGGCGATGAACACCGGCGCGCCGGCCGGCGCCTGACCCGGCGAGTTGCGCACCATGATGCCCTTCCAGGGCTCGGTCTTGGTCGGATCGATTTTCAGGAACCTCTTCTGCAACGGCTTTGCGCTCTTCTCCAGCGCCTGGAACTGGGCGATCGACGTCAGGCAGCCGCGCGCGGTCGCGTTGAAGGCTCCCATCACCGACGGCTCGACAATGGTCGCGGGCTGGACGTTCTCCAGCCTCGACCAGGACAACAGCGCCATGGCGATCAAATCCTGCTCGGTCTTCGCGTCGTCTTCGAACAGGTCGACCAGGTAGGTCGCCGGCGCCGCCGCGGCGACGCCGACCAGCGTGAGGTCCGGCGCATAGCGCGCGGCCAGCTCGCCGGTGAACAGCGCGGCGTGGCCTCCTTCGCTGTGGCCCCATACGGCGAAACGGTTGGACGCGGTGTTCTTAGAGAGATGCTGCGCCGCGCGCACCGAATCGAGCACCGCCCGTCCGGCGCTCTCGCCGATCAGATAAGGATGGACGCCGTCGGTGCCGAGACCGGGATAGTCGGTGGCGACCACGATATAGCCCTCGTTGAGCATGTCGCTCAGGTTCCAGATCAGGCCGGCCCGATCCGGATAGAGCGACGGCGCGCAAGCCGGCGCCACGCCCGAGGTCGGGTGCGCCCAAGCGATGATGTGGCGGCCGCCGGCCGGCGCCGGGCCTGACGGCAGGAAGATCGCGCCCGAGACCGGGATCGGTTCGCCCTTCACGCCGGTGGAGCGGTACAGGAACCGGAACGCGTCGCTATTGCCGGGGCCGCCGCTCTCGAGCGGCCAGACCCGGATGATGCTGCCCGGCTTGCCGGCGATCTCCCCGGGCCCGACGTCATAAAGGGCTTCGGCCGGTTCGCCGCCCAGGCCGAGGCACACGGCAAATGCCGAAGTCGCGGCAAATTTCGACAAACATCTGATCGCGAGCATGGTCTTTCCTCAGCTGTGGCAATGGCCTGGAAGGCGTGAGCAGGTATCAGGCGTGCTGATGAGCTGCCGCTATGGCGCCCAAGTCAGCGTCACGGTCGTGACCCCGGCCGCGACATTGAGCCCGACCTGTCCCTCATAGGAGCTCGGCTGCAACATGAAGGCGCTGTCGGTGCCGCCCATGAGAATATTCTCGCCGAGCCCGACGCCCACCGAGGCATCGGCGCTGATCCCCTTATATGTACCGGCCAGAGCGCCGGCCGGCACACCCTGCTGAGCGGCCAGCACGCTCCACACCAGGATGCCGCCCCCGGTGGCGCCGATCGACAGGCCGACCTCGTCGATGGTGCCGGTATAGTGATCGACCGCACCGCCGCCGAGCGGGGTGAATTTGCAGTTCATGGTCTGCTTCTCGCTGAAGATCAGACCGACGCCGGCCGAGACGTCGCACTCGAGGATACCGGACTTGATCTTGTTGTCCGCCGCTCCGGGTGCGGTCATTGCCGCGAGCGCCAGAATCGACACCAGAGTCAGCCGTGAAATTTCGCTTCGTGCCATTTGGCGCTACCCATTTTCACCCTGTTCCTGGGAGGTCTAAGTCACTTTGTCGGCCGCGCGGCGCGTCCTTGGGTTCCGCGGATCAATCTACGGTGCTGCGCCCAGGCTTCCGACTCGCCCCGCCCTCAATCGAACATCAGACAGCCTGAGAGCGGCCAGATGAAGTGTTCAGCGAGAAGCGCGTGGGAAACCTGGGCGCGGCGATCACTCGCCGATCTTCTTGAGTTCGACTTTCTCTTCCGGAGTGACCTCGCCTGCATCTTCGAGTGCTTTGATGCACTGCGGAGAAAGCTCCTTGCCGTGGTCCTTCATGCAAAGCGCCAGCAGCTGACTTCCGAGCCCGTCCTGATTGCAGTATTGCCGATAATCATGAGCGCAGAACTGGGTTTCCTCATCGGTGACCGGGCCCGCCAAGGCAGCCGTGGAAAGCGTCCCCATCAAAACTGCGACCGCAAAAAAGCATTTACGCATGTTTCTCTCCCCGAAGATTTGGCCTGGATCAAGCCGTAGGCCAAACTGCACATATTGGGGCCGCAAAATCTTGCCATTTGGCGCCAAAGAAGCTGTCGTTGCCAAACGGCTTTGCCCCCAATCCGAAAGCCTGTCAGGCAAATCACGACGTATTTGAGGCAAGTGGGGCGCTGGCTTCCGCGTCAGGTCCGTTCTCGAACCGCGCAGTGAACAGAGCAACATCGATGGCAACCGGACTCTGGGAGAACCGGACCCCATCGTGCGATAGGTGTGCACCAGCTAGACGCTTGGAAAGAGTGGTGCCCAGGGGCGGATTTGAACCACCGACACGCGGATTTTCAGTCCGCTGCTCTACCAACTGAGCTACCTGGGCCTTTAGTCAAATGTGGTGAGGAGCAGCCACGCCGGCAAACTGGAAGACCGCACCCCACGCGAAGGCCTTGGCTTATAGGAAATCGCCTTTGCCCTGTCGAGTGGGCGCGCGCCAGCCGGCCGCGGGCAGTTTCAGGCCGAACTTCGGCCCCAATGGGCCGAAACCAACCTCTTCTCGATCTCGACCACGACCAATAGCGCCGCCCCGATGCCGATAATCACCGCCCCGTCGGCAAGGGCGACGGACTCCGTCCCGAACACCGCCTGCATCCACGGGAGGTAGGTGAAGGCAAGCTGCGCGGCCACCACCACGATCAGCGCGACGAGCACGGCCGGCGTGCCGAGCACGCCCTGCCAGGTCAGCGAGCTCCCGTGGATATAGCGCACGTTGAACAGGTAGAACGCCTCCATCACCACGATGGTGTTGACCACCATGGTGCGGGCCAGCTCGACCGAGAACCCGCGCCCGATGGCATAGAAGAAAATGCCGAACACGCCCACCACGAACAGGCTCGACACGAATCCGACGCGCCACAGCAGTCGCCGCGTGAGCAGCGGCTCGCGCGGGCTGCGCGGCGGACGCCACATCGTGCCCGGCTCGGTCGGCTCGAACGCGAGCGTAAGCCCGAGCGTGACCGCGGTGACGAGGTTGATCCACAAGATCTGGATCGCGGTCATCGGCAGGGTGAGGCCGAGCGCGAGCGCCGCGATGATGGCGCTCGCTTCCCCGCCATTGGTGGGCAGCGTCCACTCGATCACCTTTCTCAAGTTGTCGTAGACCGTGCGTCCTTCGCGCACGGCGGCGACGATCGACGCGAAATTGTCGTCGGCCAATACCAGCTCGGCGGCTTCCTTGGCAGCCTCGGTGCCCTTGCCGCCCATCGCCACGCCGATATCGGCGCGCTTCAGCGCCGGCGCATCGTTGACGCCGTCGCCGGTCATCGCCGTGACTGCGCCGTCGGCCTGCAGGGCCCTGACCAGACGGAGCTTGTGCATCGGGCTGGTGCGGGCGAACACCGTGACATCCCGCGCCACCTGTTTGAGGCTGGCGTCGTCGAGCTGATCGATCGCGGCTCCGGTGATGGTCTTGGGATCGGCGGCAAGCTTTAGCTCGCGGGCGATGGCCTCCGCCGTGGCGGCGTGATCGCCGGTGATCATCTTCACGGCGATCCCGGCCTGCTGGCATTCGTGGATCGCCGCCAGGACCTCCTCGCGGGGCGGATCGATCAGTCCGAGCAGGCAAATCAGCGTTGCGCCATGCTCGACATCGGCGAAGTTGAGATCGCGCTGGCCCTTCGGCAGTTCCCTCACCGCCACCGCCAACATGCGCCGGCCCTGGCGCGCAATGGCTTCGGTCTCGCGCCGCCAGAACTCACGGTCGAGCGGCTCGTCGCCGAGAATTCCCCGCTGGCGACTGCACATGGTCAAGAGCCGCTCCGGCGCCCCTTTGATATAGGAGAAGGCAGTCCCGTCCTCATGGCTGTGATGCAGCGTCGCCATGAACTGGTGCTGGGTGTCGAACGGGATCTCATCGGTGCGCGGCAGCTGCTTGCGCAGCAGCGCGGCATCGTGTCCGGCCTTGACGCCGAGGCTGACGAGCGCGCCCTCCATGGGATCGCCCTGCACCATCCATGCGCCCGCTTTCGCGGTGAGTTCGGCGTCGTTGCACAGGATGGCGGCTCTGGCCGCTTCGATCAGCGTCGGGTAACGACTTGGCTCGACCGCCACGCCGTCGAGCTCGAACTCGCCTTCAGGACGGTAGCCGGCGCCGGAGACGTCGAATCGCCCCTCCGCCGTCAGCACGGTGCGCACCGTCATCTCGTTCCTTGTCAGCGTGCCGGTCTTGTCCGAGCAGATCACCGACACGGAGCCAAGGGTCTCGACCGCCGGCAGACGCCTGATGATGGCGTTGCGCGCCGCCATGCGCTGCACGCCGATCGCCAAAGCGATGGTCATCACTGCCGGGAGGCCCTCGGGAATCGCCGCCACGGCGAGCCCGATCATCACCATAAAGGCTTCCTGCCAGTGATAGCCGCGCAACAAGACGGCGAACGCAAACAACGCAACACTGCCTACCAGAATGAGAATGGTGAGCTTGCGCGCGAGATCGTTCATTTGACGGATGAGCGGCGTGGTCAGCGTCTCGATGGTGCCGACCAGCGTGCTAATGCGGCCGAGCTGGCTAGCCGGACCGGTAGCTACCGCAACGCCGGTTCCGTTTCCGCCGGCGACAAAGGTGCCGGAGAAGGCCATCGACAGCCGGTCGCCGAGCGGTGCGTCGGCGGCGGCCGGCGCGATCGCCTTGTCGACCGGCACCGATTCGCCGGTCAGCGCCGCCTCGTCGATGCGGAGATTGCGCGTCCGGATCAGGCGGAGGTCGGCCGGCACGCGGTCGCCGGGCTCCACGATCACGAGGTCGCCGGGAACGATGTCTTCCGCCGGAATGGCGGTCCGCCGGCCATCGCGCAGCACCGTGGCGCGCGGGTCGATCATCCCCCTGATGGCGTCGAGCGCTTTCTCGGCGCGGCCTTCTTGGATGTAGCCGATGATGGCGTTGAGCAGCACCACGGCGAGCACCACGGCGGCGTCGACCATATGGCCGATCAGCAGCGCCAGCACCGCCGCGCCGAGCAGCACATAGATCAGGAGATTGTTGAACTGCGCGAGAAAGCGGAGGATCTCGCTGCGCTGGCGGGCTGCGGCGAGCCGGTTGGCACCGAACCGCGCCTTCCGCGCTCTGGCCTCATCGGCGGTAAGACCGTGCAGCGAGGCATCGAGCGCGGTGAGGACCTCACCTGCCTCGCGCGCATGCCAGGGAATTTCCGGCTGGGGCCCCGGCGCTATTGCGCCTGCCGGCGCGCTCTCAACCACGGGCACAGCAAGCGAGCCTCCTATTGATGGGCCATGAACACCGGCACGGTCATGTTTTCCAGCACATGCCGAGTGGCGCCGCCGAGGATCCACTCCTTAAAGCGCGACCGCCCGAACGCGCCCATGACGATCAGGTCGGCACCGCTCTCCGCGGCAGCCTTCAAGATGGCCGCGCCCGCGTCGGCACCAGAGTCTGAAAAATCCCTGGCGTCCGCGGAAACGCCCTGATGGTTGAGATAGTCGACGATGTCGAGCTCGGGCGGTCGCATGGTAGCGGGGAATGACGCCCGCGAATGCCCGATCAGCACGCTGACCTGTTCGGCCCGGCGCAGCAAGGGCAGCGCTTTGCGTACCGCCGCCGCCGCCTGAGCGCTGCCGTTCCAGGCAATAAGCGCGCGGCGCCCAAACTGCGGCGAGGTCCAAGAGCGCGGCACGATCAGCGCCGGATGGCCGGAGAGTGCGAGTTGCACCGCCGGGCCCCAAAGCAGATCGCTCGGGTCGCCGGCCTGCTCGACCACCGCCAAATCCTGCAAGCGGCAGGCATGGATGATGAGATCGGCGGCGTCGCCCTCACCGGTCAGCCAGCTATGCGCGACACCGGCACGGTCGGCGATGGCGTCGAACCGCTTCTTGGCCAGCAAAGCCCCGTCATATTCGCGCTTGATGAGCTCCTCGACCCGCGCAGGCTCAAGCCGCAGAAATGGATTCTGCATGGCATTCTTGAGCAGCCCCACCTCCACCAGGCTGCAAATGCCGGTGAGATGGGCCCCGTTCTCCTTGGCAAGCGATGCGGCAACCTCGATCTGCATTTCCGCATTGCCCAAGGGCACATGGACCAGGACTGCGCGATAGGTCATGCCGGCTCCTTTTCGGTTTGGGTCGGCATCATAGCAAGCTGTGGGCAGGCTGCTTGATCGAGATCAAGCCTGGCGGTCCTCGTCGTCGCCCTCGTTCTGGGCCACAGGCTCGCCGGGCACGGCATAACGGCCGCCCAGCCAACGGCCGAGATCGATATCGGCGCAATGTTTGGAGCAGAACGGACGGTACTCCTCCGACTTAGGCTTGCCGCAGATCGGGCATTTGAGGCGCGTGGCTGGTCGCTTCGCGCTTTTGCCGTGGTTGGGTGTGTGCGCGCGGGCGCTCACTCGGTCTCGACCTCGGCCTTCGACAGCCATAGATGGCTCACCGGAAAGCCCTCGCCCTGGAGCAGGCTCACCACCTCGGTGAGCGGCAGCCCGACGACATTGGTATAGGAGCCGACCATCTTGACCACGAACGAGCCGGCGATGCCCTGGACGGCATAGCCGCCGGCCTTGCCCTTCCACTCGCCGCTCGCCAGATAATTGCCGATCTCCTCATTGGAGAGATTGCGGAACCTGACGCGGGTCTCGACCACCCGCTCGCGCCAGCGGTCGTCGGGCGTGAGCAGGCAGATTGCGGTGTGCACGCGATGGGCCCGGCCGCGCAGCAGCCGCAGCGCATCGCCGGCCTCATGCTCGAGCTCGGCCTTGCCGAGCACGCGGCGGCCGACCGCCACCACGGTATCGGCGGCAAGCACGAACGCCTTCTCGTAACCCTTCTCGGCGCGGACCAGCTTCTTGGCGGCCTCGGCCTTGGCCCGGGCCAGCCGCTTGACGATATGACGCGGCACCTCGCCCTTGGCCACGCTCTCATCGATGGTGGCGGGGCGCAGCGCATCGGGCGTGATGCCGACCTGCTCGAGCAGCTGGAGCCGCCGCGGCGAGGCCGAGGCCAGCACCAGCTTGGGCCGGAACGAGCTCGGCGCCGCGCCGGTGCGCTTGACGCGCGGCGGCGGCGGCAGCGCCCGCGCCTTGTTGGGCTCGGGCCTGGCCTGCTCGGACGCGGCGGGATCGGCCCGCTTCAGCCCAAGCTTGCTACTTAAAGCGGTAAGTGATCCGACCTTTAGTGAGATCATAGGGTGTCATCTCGACCAGAACCTTGTCGCCGGCAAGCACCCTGATGCGGTTCTTGCGCATTCGTCCCGCCGTATGGGCGATGATCTCGTGTTCGTTCTCGAGTTTCACCCTGAAGGTGGCGTTAGGGAGCAGTTCGGTGACCACTCCCGGGAATTCGAGCATTTCTTCCTTCGCCATAAGGCTCCTTCCGCATCGAAGTTCGGCGGAGAATGGTCGTAGGGGCACACAAAATCAAGGCCGATTCCGGCCCTTGACGCTTCGCAAATGGCAGAGCGCCGAGCGGCCCGGGAAAACATTTCTCCTGACCGCTCGGGTGGCTCATTAGCAGGCCTCAACCAGGACGTCGCGCATCGCCTCCAGAAGCCCGTTGCACGGGCTGTGGCTCGTATGCGTGAGGCAGATGACATTCGTTGAGCGTGGCGACGCCGATCGTGTGAGCACCCTCCATGCCGTTCAATACGGCAGGACCCCAAACCTGCTCCAACTTCAAGGCGCCGAACGGCTGGGTAAAGGGCAGCTCGCCCAGATTGGTCAACACAGCCTCATGGGCGAAGGCGTTAGCCCCCATCTCTGCCGCGCCGGCAACATCGAGCCCGTTGCCGACCGCGCGAGCGACGGCGCTCAAGCCGGCTGCGATGGACTCACGCTTCTGGCGGGCAGCAAGCGCACTCTTGGCACTGCAGGCAAGCTCCCAGAATGGCGTTGCCCGCCCGTCAAGCGCGCTCGTGGCGGAACTGACCAGGAGGCCACACTCATCTCGCAAACCCAGCAGGGGCCGCATATTGATCGGGCTGATGAGGCGCACCGGCTCGTCCTCCCAGGCGCCGAACACCCGCCGACCGGCGATCACGATCGCCGCGGAAAGTGCGCCATGCACGGTGGTCCGCATCTGCCGGGCGCGCTGCCGGAGCTTCCTCGTCAAGAAACGCGGCAGGCTAAGGCCCCTCACCTCGGGTGGGGCGCCGTCGAGCGGCCGGTAACGCGCCGGCCTCGCCAGCGGGCGCATCCTGTTGCACGTGCGGCGACGTCGCCTAGGCCGAACAAGTCCTCCTGGGCCGGTAAGGCCGCGAGCGGCTCCAGCGGATCGCCGGACAGCGCGGAAAGCGTGTCCCGGATCGCATAGGCGAGTGACAGGCCATCGGCTATCGCGTGGTGAGCCACGAGGACAAGAGCGGTATCCAACTTGCCCTGGACCAACACCGCCCTGACCAGCGGCGCCACACTCGAATCGAATGGCATCGCGAGTTCCTCGCCCACGATGCGCTGCCAGTCCCTCTTCGGCTCCCCCGCCACGATCCTGAGCGGGATCGGCGCGCCGGCACGCTGGCGGAACCAGGGAAGGGAGCCAGGGCGCCCCTCGATGCAACACGAAAGCAGCGGGTGACGCCATTGCACGCGGTCCAATGCCCTCCGCCATTCATCTGGCGCAGCGCTACCGGTAATCTGCGCCACCATGGCAAAGTGGAACGGACGATTCTGGTCGAGCAACCAGAACAGATGCTCGCGCCCACCGAGCGGGCGCTCGGCATTGCCAGTGTCAGTTCGCGACGGGCTGCTTCTCGCCAAGCAGATTCGAAATCGTCTCGGCATTGCTTAGCCCATTCAGGTTTGCGATCTCGACGAGCTCCTGCGTCAGGTTCGCATCAAGTTCTTCGTCACTGTCGGTAATCAACATTGTTTGTTCTCCTTGCTGCTGGCGCGCTGTGGAACATGATCGTTCAGCGCCTGGCGGAGAATTTAGAAAGCGGCCCATCGGCCATTCTTGAACGTTCTTGCTGTTCGGTGCGCCGCGGGCTTTCGTACGCGGTGGCGGATTGACGCAGGAACGGCCTCTCGCTTGGAGCCGAACCGTCGTCAATCTTGCAAAGGCCGCTATTTGCACCCACCTCCGAACGTCGATGACGAACTGCGGCAAGTGAGTCTGTCCGGATGGTGAAACTCGGCGACATCTCTCTAGTGCAAGCGGACGGCAGCATGCCGGCGACACTGGCGACCGGCAGTTCGCCGGGCGAATGGGGCGTCTCGATCCATAAATGGCGATTTCGATCCGGGGCACATTTCCGCGGGACCTCGCCACAGCACCACATATGGTTTGCCTCGCCGGCGCGATTTCATTGTCGCATCGCCGGCCAGAAACTATCCCACGATATGCCGACGGGCTCTTTGGCGATCGGGCCTGCTGGAATCGACTGCGCCGCCGATGCGGAAGGCAATTTCGATTCCTTGCTCGTGGCGATCGACCCACTCAAGCTTACGCTCGCCGCCGCCGATGATTCGACCTATGACCCGCGGCCGGTCGTGCGCTTATTGAGCAACGACCGGACGCTGGCAGGCCTTGCCTGCCAATTAGCCGAGGAGAGCTCCCTGGGATTCCCGAACGGTCCGCTGTTCTGGAACGACGTTGTCGGCCGCTTCATTGCCGACTTGCTCCTCCGTCATACCGCGGAGCCTCCACCCGCAACGCGCGGCCAGCTCGGCAAGGATGTGTTGCACCGGATGAGAGACTATGTCGCAGCCAATCTGGATGAACCCATCGCTGTCGCCACGCTGGCGCAAATGGCTGGACGCAGTCCCTTCCACTTCTCTCGCCTGTTCAGCCGGTCGGTGGGCGTTACTCCCCATCGATACATCGTGCATTTGCGTTTGAAGCGCGCGGCGGAGCTTATTCGCAATGGACGATTGAGCTTCGCCGAAATTGCCGCTCAGACCGGCTTTGCCGACCAAAGTCATCTGTCGCGCTGGGTTCGTCGCGTTTACGGCGTGCCCCTGACGCAGGTGGCCGGCAGACGCAAACGTGATAAAAACGAGTCCAGGACATTCGGACGTGACGCGGACTGAACAGGCCTTGCTCGACGCTTTGTCCGCGCTCCTATCCGTGCCGACAGCCCGTGAGCAAACCGCGCCCCCTAGCCTTCAGCCCTTCCAGTGCAGCGCGCAGAGCAGCGTGAACAGGCGCCGCGCGGTGGCGATATCGACGTTGATCTTGCCCTTGAGCCGCTCCTGCAACAGGCGGCTGCCTTCGTCGTGCAGGCCCCGTCGACCCATGTCGATCGCCTCGATCTTGGCGGCGGGCTGGGTCTTGATCGCCGCGTAATACGAGTCGCAGATCAGGAAATAGTCTTTGACGATGCGGCGGAACGGCGACAGCGACAGCATCACATGCTGGATCGGCTCGCGCGCCTCGTCGGCCACGGTGAACACCAGGCGATTGTCGGCGAGCGACAGGCGCAGCGTATAGGGGCCGGAATCGTGCGCTTCGAGCGCGAAGCGGTTCTTCTCCAGGAGATCGAAGATGGCGACCTCGCGCTCATGCTCGACCTCGGAATTGTTGCGGCCGATCGAGGCCTCGTCGAGCGTCACCTCGATCAGCCGCGCCTGGTCCGGCCAACTCTGAAGCTCTTCGCCGTCGTCCTGCTCGCTCATGGCCTAGTCTCGCGGGTTGAGCCTGATGGCGACGGAACGGCGATGGGCGTCGAGCCCCTCGGCCTCGGCCAGAATCATGGCGGCGGGTCCGAGCGCGGCGAGGCTCGCGGCGTCGAGCTTCAGCGTGGACGTGCGCTTCATGAAGTCGAGCACGCCAAGCCCCGAGGCGTAGCGGGCGCTGCGCGCCGTGGGCAGCACGTGGTTCGAGCCGGCCACATAATCGCCGATCACCTCCGGCGTGTAGCGGCCGATAAAGATGGCCCCGGCGTCGTTGATGCGTGCGGCGAGCGCATCGGCGTCACCGGTGGCGATCTCCAGATGCTCGGGCGCGAGCCGGTCGGCCAGCGAAGGCGCCTGGTCGAGATCCTTCACCAGAATGATCGGCGCCGAACTCCTGCCAGCTCGCCCGCGCCGTCTCGGCGCGCGGCAGCACGTGCAACTCGGCCTCGACCGCCCGCTCCACCGCGCGGGCGAAATCCTCATCGTCGGTGATCAGGATCGCCTGCGCCGCTGCATCGTGCTCGGCCTGAGCCAGCAGGTCGGCGGCGATCCATGCCGGGTCGTTGTCCTGGTCGGCGATCACCACCACCTCCGACGGCCCGGCCACCATGTCGATGCCGACCTGGCCGAACACCTGGCGCTTGGCCGCCGCCACATAGGCGTTGCCTGGGCCGACGATCTTAACCACGGGCGCGATGCTCGGCGTGCCGTAAGCCAGCGCGGCGATCGCCTGCGCCCCGCCCACCCGATAGATCTCGCCGACGCCGGCAAGCTCGGCCGCCACCAGCACCAGCGGGTTGAGCACGCCGCCCGGCGCCGGCACCGTCATGACGATGCGTTTGACGCCCGCCACCTTGGCCGGCACCGCGTTCATCAGCACCGAGCTCGGATAGCTCGCCGTGCCGCCCGGCACGTAAAGCCCGGCCGAGGCGACCGGCGTCCAGCGCGTGCCGAGCTCGACGCCTTGGCGGTCGGTATAAACGTCGTTCTGCGGCAGCTGGCGCTTGTGGTGGTCGAGAATCCGATCGTAGGCGAACTCGAGCGCATCGAGCGTTTTCTTGTCCACCTTGGCCCGGGCCCCGGCGATTTCGGCCGCGGTCACCTTCAATCCGGCTTTGCCGAGATCGAGTTTGTCGTAACGCAGCGTCAGCTCGGCGAGCGCGTCATCGCCTTCGGCGCGCACCCGCGCGATGATGGCGGCGACGGCGTCGTTGACGTCGGCCGCCTGCTCGCGTTTCTGCGCAAGCAGCGCCTTGAAGCCGCCCTCGAAATCGGGATCAGCGCTGTTAAGCCACCTGGCCATGGCGAGCGCGTCTAAGACTTGCCCGCGCCGGACTCGCGGCCGACGCGGGGTTCACGGCCGGCGCCCGGTTCGTCGCCCGGATGTTTGGGCTTCGAGCGCGTGCGCCACTCGGGACCGAGATCCCTGAGCTCGGCCTCGATGCACTCGACTTGAAGCTGGATGGAGGCGTCGCCCGAAAAATAGAGCGTCACGTGGCCCGACGGCGGCTCCATCGGCTCGAAGCTGACCGCCAGCAGCGACAGCACCCGTTCGTTCGCGCGCGGCTTGATGTTCTTGAGCTGCGCGGCGAACACGCGGTCGAATCTGAGCGCCGACCGCCGCCGCCGGAAGCCTTTGTCCTTATCGTTGTCTTTGACCGCCGTCTCCCAGTCGAAGCGGTTGAGCACGGCGGCGAAGCGCTTCTGCGCCGGCACATAGGTCATGTCGGCGACGCGCAGCACCGCGTCCTGCAACAGCGAGGACACGACGGCGAGATCCTCCTCGTCGAGGGCGATGAGCTTCAACGGTTCCATGGCAACAGGGGCAGGGCTCTTCGGCATGGGGGTACCACGCTCAGGCATGACATGAAACCGTCAACTTCGGCAACGGGTCTCAGCTCGCCAGCCGCTCGATCTGCGCGCCGCATTGGCTGAGCTTGTCCTCGATCCGCTCGAAGCCGCGATCGAGGTGATAGACGCGGCCGATCGTGGTTTCGCCCTGGGCGGCGAGCCCGGCGATGATCAGCGACACCGAGGCCCGCAAATCGGTGGCCATGACCTGCGCCCCGCGCAAGCCGTTTACGCCGGTGACGAAGGCGGTATCGCCCTTGAGATCGATCCGCGCGCCAAGCCGCGCCAGCTCCTGCACATGCATGAAGCGGTTCTCGAAGATGGTCTCGCGCACCTGGCTGGTGCCGTTGGCCATGCACATCAGGGCGATGAACTGCGCCTGAAGATCGGTGGGGAAGCCCGGGAAGGGCTGGGTCTCGACCGACACCGCGCTCAAGCCGCCGCCGTTCCGCGCCACTCTGATGCCGTCCGGCCGCTCCTCGATCTCGACCCCGCTCGAGCGCAAGGTCTGCAGCGCCTCGTGCAGCAGGTCGCCGCGGGCGCCGTCCAGAAACACGTCGCCGCCGGTGATGGCCGCCGCCATGGCATAGGTCCCGGTCTCGATGCGATCGGGCAGCACGTTATGCTCGGCGCCGTAAAGCGTCTCCCGGCCCTGGACCCACAGGCTCGAGGTGCCGATGCCTTCGACCCGCGCGCCCATCCTGACCAGACAATTGGCGAGATCGGCCACCTCGGGCTCACGCGCGGCGCCCTCGATCAGGCTCTCGCCGCGGGCCAGCACCGCCGCCATCAAGGCGTTATGGGTGGCGCCCACCGACACCTTTGACAGCGTGATCTTGTTGCCGGTGAGCCCGCGCGGCGCGCGCGCATTGACATAGCCGCCCTCCAGCTCGATCTCGGCGCCGAGCGCCTCGAGCGTAGCCAAATGCAGATCGACGGGACGGATGCCGATGGCGCAGCCGCCGGGCAACGACACCCGCGCCTTGCCGCAGCGGGCGACCAGCGGTGCCAGCACCCAGAAGCTCGCCCGCATGCGGGCCACCATCTCGTAAGGCGCGGTGGTGTCGACGATCTCGGCCGCGGTCAGCTTGAAAGTCTGGCCGTCGGTCGAGCGCTGGCCCGGCCGCTTGCCGGCGATGGTCACATCGACGCCGTGATTGCCTAAAATCCGGCCGAGCAGATTGACGTCGGCGAGGCGCGGCACATTGTGCAGCGTCAGCGTCTCGCGGGTCAAAAGGCTGGCGATCATCAACGGCAGCGCAGCATTCTTAGCGCCGCTGATGGGTATGGTGCCGGTCAAGCGCTTGCCGCCGACGATGCGAATGCGGTCCATAGCGTTACTCCCTCGCGCCCCTGCCCCAGTCGTTGTTGTGTGTGAAGACCCCCGTCTTCGGCCTCGGCCCGGTCCCCACCGAGCCTCTGGCAACAGGCCAATCTACTCCTGCTTGCTTAGCTCTGTCTCCCCTCATCGCCGTCCTTGGACGAAGGGGCCCGATTCTTGGCTTGCGCCTTGCGTTTCAACAAGTTGGCACGAAGCGCCTGGGCCGATCGCGCGCGGCGATCCTCTTTGTTGCCCGCTTTTCGCCCAGGCTTTTCCTGTCGCTGTCGGCTCATCGGCTATCCTAGCTCGACTTTATTTATATCATGCCCATATCTTGGTCGGACCGCACCAGGGCCGCCAGGGGGCGTTCGCCTTGCATGCGCTTTCCCGCTATGGCAGGTTCGCGCCCTTGAAAAGCGAGGCCTTCGGGGCCTTCGCCCGCTCTCTAAGCCGTCGTAGCTCAGTGGTAGAGCACGTCATTGGTAATGACGGGGTCGGTAGTTCAATCCTACCCGACGGCACCACTCTCTCGCCTCGCGAGCCGCTTTAATCCAATCACCGTGACCGCACGCAGTGGCGCCATAGAGGACCGGTTGGGGCTTCCCCAGGCTTCAACCTTTACGGGTATAGTGCTATAACTACAATCTATGAGGGCAGACCCGATTGCGACCACCATTGCGGCTGCGGCCGTAAGCTTCGCCGTCATCGACGGCGACACCGTCCACTTGGAGAAGGAGCGCTATCGCTTGCTCGGCATCGATGCGGCCGAGATTCATCACGCGCAATGCGACGCCGAGCGCCGGTTGGGTGAGCTGACCAAGCACAGGCTCGAAGCGCTGCTGCGGTCCGGTCCTGTCACGATCGACCCCGACCCACCGAGCAAGCGAGACAAGTATGGCCGGCTGCTCGTGCGGTTCATCGTCAACGGCGAAGACGCCGCCTGCGTGCTGATCAGGGAAGGCTATGCGCGGCCCTGGCGCGGGCGGCGCGAGGACTGGTGCACGGAAATCTCGCTCGCAAAGCAAACGGGCTCCGACCAAGATGCTTGCGCCACAGTCCCATCGCCGCGATAGGCGCTGGCGCGCCCCGCTCACAGCGCGATGCCGAATTTGCCGAGCGCCCACACCATGACGGCGTAAAGCGCCATGGTCATCAAGCAAGACAGTCCGAGCGCGGCCCAGAAGCCTACGCCGCCCCTGAGCAGTGCGGGCAGCACCAGGAACAACGGCAGCGTCGGCAACACGAACCAGAAGGTCGATTGCGCCAGCGCGGCGATGCCCTCCTTGTCGCCGGTGTCGCGCCACAGCCAGATGAAGGCGAGGATCGAGATCAGCGGCAGCGACAGGATCAGCGCGCCGATGCCGGGGCTGCGCTTGGCCATCTCAGACACGGCGGCGATGATGGCGCCCGAGATGAGAGCCTTGACGGCGAGATAGAGCATGGCTCGCTCCTTCATGCGCCGCAATCCGCACAAAGTCGATATAGAATAGACGATGCAGACGCTCCTCTCCATTCAGCACTGGCTCTACGGCGGCATGGCTGACGGGCTCGGCGCGGTGGTAGGCGGGCGACCCGTGCGCCATCCTCCTCGCCTTTGCGCCGCGATCCTGTTCGGCGCGGTCCACGCGCTGATGCCGGGTCACGGCAAGACCGTGCTCGTATCCTATCATCTCGGCCAGCCGGCGCGCCCCATCGAGGGTTTCGTCAACGGCTCGATCCTGGCCGTGACCCATGTCGGGCTCGCGGTTGTCCTGGTGCTGGCCGGATTCGCCGTGATCAGCCGCGCCTTCGCCTATGGCGGCAGGACGCCGCAATTCGAGGCCGCCAGCGGCATCTTGATCGTCCTGATCGGCGCCTTTCTGCTGTGGCGGTCGCTCGCTGATCGGCACGAGCGAACCAGCAACCGACGGCAAGACGCTGGCCTTGGTGACCGGCATGATCCCCTGCCCCCTGACGACCTTCGTCTTGAGCTATGCGCTGGCGCGCGGCGTGCTGGCGGCAGGCTTGGCGGTGACGGCAGCCATGACGGTCGGGATGATCGCCATGCATCGGCGGGATAGCCGTGATCGCCGCGCTGGCGCAGAACCCGCTTCATGGCGCTGCTTAGCGCACCGAGCGCTTGAGGCATCGGCTTGGACGGGCGCTCGAGGTGGTCGGCTCGCTCGCCGTGATCGGCTTCGGCCTATTGACGTTCGCCCGGTCGTGAGACGCCTCAGCCCTTATTGAACAAGGCCCAGGCCGCGTAGCACAGGGTGATCGCCAGAATCGGCCGGAGCAGCCGGTCTGGAACCATCCCTGCGAGCCGAGCGCCCACCAGGATGCCGGGGATCGACCCGCATAGCAGCGCGAGCAGGAGACCGGTATCGACATTGCCGAGGCCGAAATGGCCGAGACCGCCGATCAGCGTCAGCGGCACGGCATGGGCAATGTCGGTGCCGACCAGCCGCTTGGCCGGCAACAACGGATAGAGCGCGGCCAGCACGGTGACGCCGATCGCGCCGGCGCCGACCGAGGTCAGCGTGACGAGCAGACCGAGCAGGGCGCCAAATAGCACCGTTGGCACGGTCCGCGGTGGGACGTCGCCTTCGTCATTGCGCGGCGAGGTGCGCGTGACGAACGGATAGAGCACGATGGCGATGCCGCTGATCGGCAGCGCCACCACCAGGCCCATCCTGATCCAATGCGCGAGCGCCACGGTGTGGACCGGCAGAAAGGCCATCACGGCAAGCAGGATCGCCGCCGCCGGCAGACTGCCGGCCGCGAGCCGCAGCACCACCGGCCAATCGACATGGTCGGCGACATGGTGGCGCCAGCCGCCGGCGGTCTTGGTGATCGAGGCGTAGAGCAGATCGGTACCGACCGCGACTTGGGGCGGCACGCCGAAGCTCGAGATCAACAGCGGCGTCATCAACGCGCCGCCGCCGACGCCGGTCAACCCGACCAGCAGCCCTACGGCAAAGCCAGCCGCCACGAGCGGCAGCAATTGCGCTGCCGAGCTGAATTCAACCATGGCTGACAGGCCCCTCCCCCAACTCGCCGGCGCACGCGCCCTAAGCAGGCGTCTTTATTATAACCAGTTAAATCTCGATCAGAACCGGCACGCCGACCGAGCGTAGCAGAACCGCGACCTCCTGGGCACGCCGGTTGAATTCGGCCATGTCGGCCGGGGAATCGCCGAGATCGGCGCACAGTCCGCTTGCCAGCAGCGCCCGGTTGAGCACCAGCACATTGTCGCCGACCTGGGGCGCGCCGGCTTGCGCCCAGGTGATAACGCCGCCGGCCACGGTGGCGCCGTCAATGGCGCTGACCAGCACGAAATTACCGGTGAGCGGCAGGTCGCGGAACAGGTCGATGGCGGCGGGGCGCCCGAGCAAGATGCGGCAATCGGCGATGTCGTTGACGCCGCAGGAATGCGCGGGCTGCGCGGCCAGCGTCTCGAAATCCACCAGCGCCGCGACGCTCATGCTGGTCACCGGGGTGAGATCGGTGGCGGTGCGCAGCAGATAGCCCGCTTCCGGATCGAACGGCGTCTCCGACAGCCACACCAGCCGTGCCTCGATCACGTCGGCATTGGTGGGACGGCGGGGCACCTCCGACAGCACCGCGCCGCGCGAGATGTCGAGATCGGTGTCGAGCACCAGCGTGACCGCGTCGCCCTTGGCCGCCGAGGGCCGATCGCCGTCCATGGTGGCGATGCGCCTGAGCGTGGCGCCGAGCCCGCTTCTGGCATCGACGATCCGCTCGCCGACGTTGATGCGCCCCGAGGTGACCGTGCCGGCATAGCCGCGGAAATCGCCCGCGGCGCGCAGCACGAGCTGCACCGGCATGCGGAACGGCGCGTCGTCGGTCACCGCCTCGGGATCGACCGCTTCGAGATAGTCGAGCAGCGTCGGCCCGGCGTACCAAGACATGGCCGCCGAGCGCTGGACCACATTATCGCCGGTCAGCGCCGCCACCGGGATGGTGGTGATTTGCGCGAAATTGAAGCTGCCGGCCATGGCGCGGAAATCCGCCTCGATCTCGCGGTAGCGCGCCTCCGACCAGTCGACCGCGTCCATCTTGTTGACGGCGAGCACCACCTTCTTGATGCCGACCAGATCGCAGATCGCGGCGTGGCGGCGGGTCTGGCGCTTGACGCCGTGGCGGGCGTCGACCAGCAGAATGGCGATATCGGCGTGCGACGCACCGGTCGCCATGTTGCGGGTGTACTGCTCGTGGCCCGGGGAATCGATGATGATGAAGCGGCGGTCCGGCGTCTCGAAATAGCGCCAGGCGATGTCGATGGTGATGCCCTGCTCGCGCTCGGCCTGGAGCCCGTCGAGCAGCAGGCTGAAATCGATCTTCTCGCCGTTGACGGCGCGGTTATGCGAGGCGAGCGTGATGGCGGCGCGCTGGTCCTCGGTGACGCCGGCGGCATCCCACAGCAGCCGCCCGATCAGGGTCGACTTGCCGTCATCGACCGAGCCGCAGGTGAGCAGCCGCACCAGCGCCCCTTTTTCCCGGTGCGGAAAGGTCTTGGTCTCAGCCGAGACGTCCTCTTGGAGCGCAGCCAGATTCATCAGAAGTAACCCTCACGCTTCTTCATCTCCATGGCCCCGGCCTGGTCGTGGTCGATCAACCGCCCGGCCCGCTCGGACATTTTCGCGGCCAGCGTCTCCTCCACTACGGCATCGAGATCGTCGGCATCGGACTCGACCGCGGCGGTCAGCGGCCAGCAGCCCAGCGTGCGGAACCGCACCTTGCGCATCACCGGCGTCTCGCCGGGCTCGAACCGCATGCGCTCGTCGTCGACCACGATCAGCTGGCCGTTCCGGCTCACCACCGGTCGCTCGGCGGCGAAATAGAGCGGCACCACGTCGAGCTTCTCGAGCGCGATGTAGCGCCACACGTCGCCTTCGGTCCAATTGGACAGCGGGAACACGCGCACGGTCTCGCCCATGCCGAGCCGCCCGTTGAGCAACTGCCACATCTCCGGCCGTTGGCGGCGCGGCTCCCAGCGATGGCCGGCGGCGCGGAACGAGAACACCCGCTCCTTGGCCCGGGAGGCCTCCTCGTCGCGGCGCGCGCCGCCGAATGCGGCATCGAACCCGCCGGTATCGAGCGCCTGCTTGAGCGCCACCGTCTTCATGATGTCGGTATAGACGGACGGCGGATGGTCGAACGGATTGATATTGCGGGCGAGCCCGTCGTGATTGGTATGCACGATCAAGTCGAGCCCGAGATCGCGCGCGGTCTTGTCGCGGAACGCGATCATGTCGCGGAACTTCCAGGTGGTGTCGACATGCAGCAGCGGGAATGGCAGCTTGGCCGGCCAGAAGGCCTTGCGCGCCAGATGCAGCAGCACGGTCGAATCCTTGCCGATCGAATAGAGCAGCACCGGGGTACGGAACTGCGCCGCCGCCTCGCGGAAGATGTGGATGCTCTCGGCTTCGAGCAGCTTGAGATGGGAGGTCAGCTGGGTCATGCGGCCCTCCCTTCCCGGTTCGGGTTCATGTGCAGCCCGCACTCCTTCTTCTCCTCGTGCTCCCACCACCAGCGGCCGGCTCTGGGGTGCTCGCCGGGCTGCACCGCGCGGGTGCAAGGCGCGCAGCCGATCGACACGAAGCCCCGCGCATGCAGCGGGTTCACCGGGATATTGTTGGCGGCGATGTAGGCGGTGAGGTCGGGGGTCGACCAGTCGGCCACCGGATTGACCTTGATCAGCCCGCGCGCATCGTCCCAGGCGGCGAGTGGCACCTCGGCCCGCTCGTCGGAATGCTCGCGCCTAAGTCCGCTGATCCAGCCTTGCGCGCCTTCAAGCTCGCGGTTGAGCGGCCGCACTTTGCGAATCTCGCAGCAGGTCTTGCGGTTCTCGACCGAGTGGCGGAAGCCGAACACGCCGTCGCGGGCAACCAGCTGCTCGACCTCGCCGGAATCGGGCGTGACCAGGCGGATGCGCACGCCGTAGCGCAGCTCCGACAGCTCGACGGTCTCCAACACCTCCGGAAACAGCCGCCCGGTATCGAGGGTGAAGATGTCGATGTCGGCGCCGGATTCGGCGATGGCATGCAGGATCGCCTGATCCTCGAGCTGCAGGCTGGTGGAGAATACGATCCGGCCTTCGATCCGCCGCCGCATCTCCCTGATGCGGTCGGCGAGGCTCTTGACGCGGGTGAGACGCTGGTCGAGCTCGCCCGCCTCCTTGCGCGAGGCGTCCCAGCGCAGCGGCAGCAGGTTGCGAACGCCCGGCTGGTAATTGTGCTTGATGCGCGTGAGCGACGCCTGCCAGGTCGAGGCTTGATCGGGATCGGCGATCTCGGCGGTGTCGAAGCCCGAGCGCAGCAGGAATTGGCCAAGGTCGGGGATCAAATGGCCGACCGCCCTGATCTCGCCGGTGAAGCCGTGCCGCTCGCGCAACAGGCGCGCCAGAGAGAAGCCGCGGCCGTCGGTGACCACCGGAAAATGAATGGCGATGGGGCCGGCATTGCCGGCGGCGGCCGCGGTCAGCGCCGCGCTGTCGGCATTCGGCTCGAGCAACGTCGCCGCCTCGGCGACATTGGCCAGCAGCGAGCCCGTGGCCAGATCAAGCAGCGCCATAGAGGGCCTCCTTGAACGGCTGGGCCCCGACGCGCCGCCAGGTATCGAGGAAGGTCTCCCCGTCGGCGCGCTTGGCGAGATAGGTGTCGATGATGGTGTCGATCACCTGCGGCACGGCTTCGGCGCGGAAGCCGGGGCCGATGATGGTGCCGATCGCGGCATCGTCCTTCGGATTGCCGCCGAGCGAGATCTGGTAGAGCTCGGTGCCTTTCTTGTCGACGCCGAGAATGCCGATATTGCCGGAATGGTGATGGCCGCAAGCGTTGATGCAGCCCGACATGTTGAGTCTGAGCGGGCCGATCAGCTCCTGCCGCTTCGGGTCCTCGAAGCGCTTGGCGATCTCCTTGGCGATCGGGATCGAGCGCGCATTGGCGAGATTGCAATAATCGAGCCCGGGGCAGCAGATCATGTCGCCCAGCAGGTCGTAATTGCCGGTGGCGAGTCCGTGCTTGGCAAGAATGTCGTAAAGCGCGACGACATCCGAGGTCGCTACATGCGGCAGCATCAGATTCTGCGTGTAGTTGACGCGCGCCTCGCTGCGGCTGAAGCGCTCGGCGAGATCGGCCACCAGGTCCATGGCGTCGGATGAGGCATCGCCCGGCGTGCGGCCCGGCTCCTTCAGCGACACGACCACGGTGGAGTAGCCCGGCACGCGGTGCGGCCTGACATTGTGCTTGAGCCAATTGGCGAACACCGGATCGGTGATGCGGCGCTGGTCGAGCGCCTCGTCGCGGATCGGCCGCGGGCCGAGCTCGGGCGGCGCGAAATAGGACATGATGCGGCGCCGCTCGTCGTCCGGCAGGTCGATGGCGCTCTTATGCGTGGCTTCCCAATCGGCCTCGACCTCCTTGCGGAATTTGTCGATGCCGAGCTGATTGACCAGGATCTTGATGCGCGCCTTGTGGATGTTGTCGCGGCGGCCAAACAGATTGTACACGCGCAAGATCGACTCGATGTAGGACAGCAAGTGCTCCTTCGGCAGGAACGGCGCGGATCTCCTGGCCGACATAGGGCGTGCGGCCCATGCCGCCGCCGACGAACACGCGGAAGCCGTTCTCGCCGTTGGCCCCGCGCACGATCTTCAAGCCGATATCGTGGAAGGCGATGGCGGCGCGATCTTCGGCGGCGCCGGAGATGGCGATCTTGAATTTGCGCGGCAGCCAGCTGAATTCCGGGTGCAGCGTCGACCATTGGCGCAAGATCTCGCACCACGGGCGCGGATCCTCCAACTCGTCATTGGCAGCCCCGGCAAACGGATCGGCGGTGACGTTGCGCACGCAATTGCCGCTGGTCTGGATGCAGTGCATCTCGACTTCGGCCAGCGCCGCCAGCACGTCGGGAATATCCACCAGCTTCACCCAGTTGAACTGAAGGTTCTGCCGGGTGGTGAAATGGCCGTAGGAGCGATCCCAGCGCCGCCCGATCATGGCGAGCTGGCGCAACTGCTTGGGCGACAGCACGCCATAGGGAATGGCAATGCGCAGCATATAGGCGTGGAGCTGGAGATAGAGTCCGTTCCTGAGCCGCAACGGCCGGAACTCGTCCTCGGTCAGCTGGCCGGCGAGCCGGCGCTCGACCTGATCTTTGAACTCCGCCACCCGTTCGCGCACGAACGCGTGGTCGAACTCGTCATAGCGGTACATCGTACCAATCCTTGGTCAGTGTGGTGCGGTGAGCGGCGCGGATGCGCTCGCGCACCGAGAGTGCATCCACGGCGCCGTCCTTGATCTCGACCGGCATCGGGTACATGGCCACCACGATGCGGGCCTTCACGGCCTTGTCGCCGATCTGCTCGAGCGCGTTGGTCTCGTCCTCGGTCGCGGCGAAGCGTGCCTGCGCGATGTCCTCGGTCCAACCGCCGTCGGGCGCGAGATAGACGACGATGCCGTCGGTGAGCCGGTTGGCGGTGATGACGTTAGGCATATTTGACCTCCTCCATCGAGAGGATGTCCTCGATCACGCCGTGCGCCGGAAGCCCGGCAACCTCGCCGAAGATCAGCACGGCGGGGCTCTTGAGCCCCAAACGCTCAGGGTGAGCCGCCAGATCGGCGATGGTCGCCGCCACGCGGCGCTCGTCGTCGCGGCTGGCATTCTCGACCGCGAGCACCGGCAGGTCGGGCTTGAAACCCGCGTCGAGCAGCCGCTTGGCGATCGCGCCCGCGGTGGTCACGCCCATATAGACCAGCAGCGTGTTCTTGCCGGTCGACAGCGCGGCGAGATCGAGATGCTCGAACGACGGCTCCTCGCCGCCCGCCTCGTGGCCCGACAGGAAGGTGACGGTGTGCGACACGTCGCGATGGGTGAGCGGGATTTGCAACGACGCGGCGGCGGCGATGCCGGCGGTGACGCCGGGCACGATCTCGATGGCGATGCCCGCCGCGCGCAGCGCATCGAGCTCCTCGCCGCCACGGCCGAAGATGAACGGATCGCCGCCCTTGAGCCTGACCACGGTCTGGCCGGCGCGGGCACGCTCGATCAGCAGCGCGTTGATGTCCTGTTGCGGCACGCTATGCGCGCCCTTGGCCTTGCCGACCGGGATCAGCTCGGCCTCGCGACGGGCATGATCGAGCACGCCCTCGCCGACCAGCCGGTCGTAAAGAATAACGTCGGCGGCTTTCAGCGCGCGCACCGCCTTCATGGTGAGCAGTTCGGGGTCGCCGGGGCCGGCGCCGACCAACAGCACGCGGCCGCGCGAGTCCTGCTTTGCCGCAGCCTGTTCGATCGCCGCGCCGATCAGGGCGCGGGCCTTGTCCTCGTCGCCTTCGAGCATGGCCTCGGCGGCGGCGCCTTCGAACACCGCCTCCCAGAATTTCCGCCGCGGCCGCCCCGAGGGCAGCTTCTCGGCGACCGGCCCGCGGAACTCGGCGGCGAGCTTGGCCAGCGCATCGAGCCTGGGATGCAGCTCCTGCTCCAGCCAGGCGCGCAGCCGCTGGGCCAGCACGGGAGACACGCCGGACGTGCCGATCGCCACCGTGACCTCGCCGCGATCGACGATGGCCGGCAGCGCAAAGGTGCAAAGCTCGGGCCGGTCGGGCACGTTCACCGGCACGCCAAGGGCGCGGGCGATGGCCGAAACGCGGGCATCCTCCTGATCGTCCTCGGTCGCGGCGATCACCAGCGGACGGCCGCGCAATTGATCGATGCCGGGCCGCGCGGGAACGAGCGACACCTGCCCCGCTTCGGCGAGCGCGGCAAGTTCCGCACCCAACTCATCGGCGGAGACATCGACCGACGGGGCGCGCTTCAGCAGCAGCCGGGCCTTGACCGCGGCGAGCTCGCCGCCTCCGGTCACCAGCGGCGGCTTGCCGTCGAAGCTGATAAGAATGGGGAAGGTCCGCATGGCGCTAGCCTCCCACCGCCACGCGCTCGACCGGGGTATCGGCGAGGCTCTCAGGCGCCAGCTCGACTTCGAGCCCGTCCAGCTCCTTGGACATGATGATCTGGCAGCACAGCCGCGAGCGCTCGTCGACATTGAAGGCGCCGTCAAGCATCTCGAGCTCCTCGGAGGTCGGCGGCGCGAGCTTGGCCAGCCAGTCCTCGCCCACCCACACATGGCAGGTGGCGCAGGCGCAGGCCCCGCCGCACTCGGCCTTGATCGGCAGGCCCCAGTCGCGGATCACCTCCATGACGCGCCAGCCTTCCAGCGCCTCGAGGCGATGGGTCGTGCCGTCGGGCATATGCACGGTGACGAACATGACTTAGGCGACCTTCAGCAGGCGTTGCAGCTCGGAGGACGATGTCGTGTACTGGAAACGGAGCGTTTTGTCAGGATGGACGTAGCGATGGGCGGCTTGCGCCATCAGCGCCGCCTCGTGGAACCCCGACAGGATCAGCTTGAGCTTGCCGGGATAGCTGTTGATGTCGCCGATGGCGAAGATCGACGGGGTGCTGGTCTCGAATTTCTCGGTGTCCACGGGAATCAAATTCTCATTGAGATTGAGACCGAAATTGGCGATCGGCCCGAGCTTCATGGTGAGACCGAAGAACGGCAGCAGCGCATCGGTCTCGATGCTCGGCCAAGCTGCCGTCCGGCCGCTTGACCACAACCGCTTCGAGCTTACCGCCGTTCCCCTTAAGATCACATGGCTGGCCGAGCTCGAATTTGACCAGGCCTTGCGCTTCGAGCGCCCGCATCTTGCTCACGGTATCGGGCGCGGCGCGGAATTCGGGCCTGCGGTGCACCAGCGTCAGGCTCTTGGCGATCGGCGCCAGGTTGACGGTCCAGTCGAGCGCCGAGTCGCCGCCGCCGGCGATGACGATGCGCTTGCCCCTGAACTGCTCGATCTGGCGCACGGCATAGAACACGCCGCTGCCCTCATAGGCCTCGATGCCGGGAATTGGCGGACGCTTCGGCACGAAGCTGCCGCCGCCCGCGGCGATGACGATGACCGGCGCGACCAGCACCTTGCCGGTGTCGGTGGTAAGCCGCCACTTGCCGTCTTCGGTCTTGTCCAGCGACGCCGCCATCTCGCCGAAATGGAACACCGGCTCGAACGGGGTGATCTGCTCGAGCAGCCGGTCGGTCAGCTCCTGGCCGGTGCAGACCGGGACGCTCGGAATGTCGTAGATCGGCTTCTCAGGATAGAGCTCGGCGCATTGGCCGCCCGCCCGGTCGAGAATGTCGACCAGATGGGTTTTCAGCTTGGCCAGGCCGAGCTGAAACACGGCGAACAGGCCGACCGGGCCTGCGCCAACAATGATAACGTCGGTGAAGGCTTCGTCCGCCTGCATCGTTTTCGCCCGCCTGAGACATGCACCGAACCCTAATGTAGCGAAAAATCATTTCGCTAGTAAGGGTTGGACGGCAAAAAGTCGCAAAATCGTTTCCGCATGTCCCGAAAGCTAGAAATATTTTGCGTAATGGCTCAAACGCGCAATGACGCCGCCGCAGCCGGGGCGCCACGCGCAAAATCCTTGCTTCGCCTTGGGCCGGCTAAGGCTGATCCGGCGCCCGCTTCCGGCCCGAACCGCCCGCCACCAAGGCATCGCGGATCTGTTCGAGAAGCTGAACCTCCTGGGACGGCGGCGGCTCGGTGGCCGGCTCCTCTTCCTGCTTGCGGCGCAACTGATTCATGCCCTTGATGGCCATGAACAGCACGAAGGCGACGATCATGAAGCTGATCAGGTTGTTGATGAACACCCCGAAATTGACGGTCGGCGCACCGGCCTCCCGCGCTTGCGCCAACGAGTCGTAATGCTCGCCATTGAGCGCCACGAACATGTTGGAAAAATCGACCCCGCCGGTCACCACCCCGATCGGGGGCATAATAATGTCATCGACCATCGACCGCACAATGGTGGTGAAGGCGGCCCCGATAATGATACCGACCGCCATGTCGACCACGTTGCCGCGCAGCGCAAATTCCTTGAACTCCTTGAGCATCGGCGCTCCTCCTTCCTCGGCACACAGTCACCGGCCTGCCACGTTTCAACGCCAATGCTGCTAGCCGGTTTGCCAGCGCGACGCCAGCTTGGTAACTCCTAGCCGGTCCTGCACAGGGGAGCGACATGGCGACAGAGGTTCCCGTCGACGACTACCCGGCCCGCGACCGCCATCAGATCCAGACCTTCATCCTCGCCGCCGTGATCCTGGTCACGGTCCTCTCGGCCGTGATCCTCACCGTCACCAGCGCGCTGTGGTTCAACCAGTTCGGGTTCCTGCATTTTCCCATCGGCTTCTACCTGCTGGCGCAAGGGCTTCTCCTGTTCATCGTGGCGATGGCCTTCTGGTTCATCCGCCTCCAGGAACGTCTCGACCAGGCGCGGAGCGAGAGCGAGGGGCTCGGCTAGGCGATGAGCATTCCTTCGCGTCTGCGTACGCCGAACCCGCATCTCGGCGCCTATTACGGCATCGTCACCTCCGCCGTCGTGTCGCTCATCGTTGTGCTCGCCATGTTCGAGCAGATCGGCTGGAGCCGGCCCGTTCTGGCAAAGACCATGATGATCGTGCCGCTGGCGCTCTATCTCCTGATCGCCGCGGGCTCCAGGACGCGCGAGCCGGCGGACTTCTTCGCCTCGGGCCGCCGGGTGCCGCCCGTCTATAACGGCTTCGTGCTGGCGGCGGTGGCGATCGGCGGCGTCGGCTTCCTCGCCTATACCGGCGCCGCGTTCTTCCTCGGCTTCGACGCGCTGGCGATCGGGCTCGGCTGGACCTTCGGCATGTTCGCCGCCGGCGTGCTGTTCACGCCGTATTTGCGCAAAGCCGGCTCCTACACGGTGCCGAGCTTTCTCGGCCACCGCTTCCGCTCGCGCAGCGTGCGCATGGCGGCGAGCGTGGCGCAACTGCCGCCCACCGCACTTCTGCTCGCCGCCGAGATCAAGATCGCGGCGCTGATCGCCGCGCTGTTCCTGCCGGTTTCGTTTTCCTTCGGCGTGGTGCTGGTGGCCGCGTTGATCGCCGCCATCGCCATTCTCGGCGGCATGCGGTCGGTGACCTGGGCGGGCAGCGCGGAGTTCATCGTCGGCGCGGTCGGTCTGGTGGTGGTGGTCACCACCGTGTCGGTGCTGCTCACCAATCTGCCGGCGCCGCAACTGACCTATGGCGAGACCTTCACCGCCTTGCAGAATGCCGAGATCACCGCGGGACTGACCCCGGTGCAGCCGGGAGAGCTTGCCGCCGAATTGCCGGGAGCGGCGCCATTGCCGACCGTCAAGCCGTTCCTGCAACCGTTCGGCATTCTCACACCGATGGACTTCGTGACGCTGTTTCTCTGCCTTGCGCTCGGCACCGCGGCGCTGCCGAGCCTGCTGGTGCGGAGCGGCGTGACCAGCTCGATCCCCGACCAGCGCCGCTCGACGGCCTGGGGCCTCCTGTTCGTCGCCCTATTCGCCATGACCGCGCCGGCCATGGCGGCGTTCGCCAAGCTGATCATCTTCCGCGACATCGCGCTGGCGCCGGCGTCGGCCCTGCCGGCCTGGCTTGTCGAGCTGAGCGACAAGCACCTGCTCCAAGCGGCCGACGTCAACGGCGACGGCTCGATTGGCGCGGCCGAGTTGCTGCTCGCGCGCGACGGCATCGCGCTGGCGCTGCCGGCGGCAGCGGGGCTGCCTTACGTGCTCGTCGCGCTGATGGCGACGGCGGCCATGGCCATCGCGCTCGCGGCGTCAGCCTCCCATCTGTTCACCCTGGCAGCGAGCCTGGCCGAAGACCTTTACCGGGTGATCGACCGCCGCCACACCCTGCCACGGCTGATCGCCGCCTGGGCGGCGATTGCCGCCACCGCGCTTGCCGCCGCGGTGTTTCTGGCGATTGCCGACGTCGATCCGCTCAGGGCGGCGCTGATGGCGTTCGCCTTCGCCGGCGCGACGTTCTTCCCGGCGCTGTTGCTCGCGATCTGGTGGCGGCGCTGCACCAAGTGGGGCGCCACGGCGGCGCTGGCTACCGGCCTTGCCGTCATGCTGGCCGATGCCGTGTTCGGCGGCGCGTTGGGCATCGGCAAGGCGGGCTTTACCACCTCGCTCGCAAGCTTGATCGGCGCCGCTCTCGCTTTGATGGCCGGCATTGCGGTAAGTCTCTATTTCCGCAAGCCGACCCAGGCCGAGGATCTCTATCGCGAGGAGATGCGCGATCCTGGCGGCGAGACGATCTACGATCGTGCCCAATTGCGCGCCGCCGCAGCCGCGGCTGCCGCTGCGGCGACCGCCGAGCAAGAGCCGTGATTTCGCCGAAAGCCGAAGCAAGATGAACGAGCAGCTGATCCCCAAAGAGAAGCGGTTGACGCTCTATCCCGAGCTCGTCCCTTACCGCACCGGGCGGCTCAAGGTTTCCGACCTGCACGAACTCTATTTCGAGGAATGCGGCTCGCCCACGGGCAAGCCGGCCGTGCTGCTGCATGGCGGCCCCGGCGGCGGCATCAATCCCATGATGCGCCGCTACCACGATCCAAAGGCTTACCGCATCGTGTTGTTCGACCAGCGGGGCTGCGGCCGTTCCACGCCCCACGCCTCGCTCGAGGACAACACCACCTGGCACCTGGTGGACGACATGGAGCGGCTGCGCGAGCATCTCGGCGTCGAGCGCTGGCAGGTGTTCGGCGGCTCATGGGGCTCGACGCTCGCGCTCGCCTACGCCGAGACCTATCCCGAGCGGGTCACCGAGCTGGTGCTCAGGGGCATCTTCACTTTGCGGCGTTCCGAACTCGAATGGTTCTATCAGGAAGGCTGCAGTTGGATCTTTCCCGACGCGTTCGAGGATTATGTGAGCGTCATCCCCGAGGCCGAGCGCGGCGACATGATCGCGGCCTATCACCGCCGCCTTACCCATGACGACCCCGCGGTGCAGCTCGAGGCGGCGCGGGCGTGGAGCGCGTGGGAAGGAAAGACTTTGTCGCTGCTGCCCGATGCCGACCGCGTGCGGCGCTTCTCCGAGGACCACTACGCGCTCGCCTTCGCCCGCATCGAGTGCCACTATTTCGTCAATGGCGGGTTCTTCCACGCCGACGATCAGCTGATCAGCGATGCGTATCGCTTGCGCGCCATTCCCGGCGTGATCGTGCATGGCCGCTACGACGTCGTGACTCCGGTCAAGATCGCCCACGACCTTGCCCGCGCCTGGCCGGAAGCGAGCCTGCACGTCGTCGCCGATGCCGGCCACGCCATGACCGAGACCGGCATCGTGCATGAGCTGATCGCGGCCACCGACCGCTTCGCCGATTGAAGTCAGCTTTGGCTCAGGCCGTGTGGCCGATGAAGCTCAGCACGACGGTCCGCCGATGCGGGCTGGTGCGGTGCTCGATGACGTAAACACCCTGCCAGGTGCCGAGCGTCATCCTGCCGTCCTTGACCGGAATGCCGAGGCTCACCGAGGTCAGCATCGCCTTGATGTGGCTCGGCATGTCGTCGGGACCCTCCTCCTGGTGAGCGTAACCTCCGTGCTCCGGCGCGAGCGCCTCCAGCGCGTCGAGCAGATCGACCCGCACATTGGGGTCGGCGTTCTCCTGGATGGTCAGCGACGCCGAGGTATGGCGCATGAACACGGTGAGGAGACCGCCCTCGGCGGCGATGGTCGAAAGCCAGCGCGCAAGCTCACCGGTGATCTCGGTGAAGCCTTTGCCTCCCGTCGCGACGGTGAGCTCATGGCTCGCTTGCACCATCTCGGCCATGTCCGAACACCCTCTCCGCTTCGACCTCAAGGGATGGTCGCCGCCCGGCCGCACGATGACAAGGCCCTGACCTGCGGCATTCCGTAAACCCCCGCGCCGCAACGGAAACTGAAGGTCTTCGTCCCACATTAGGGCGGCGCTTAACCCAAAATTTACTCGGGCTTGTCACCGTGATTTTCGACCGCTTCTTCGCGCGTCTTCTCGGACCGGTCCCTCGACCATTCTGACGCGAACGCTCGGGCGGCTTACTCGCCAAGGGGAACGGAATGGTTTCGGAAGCAAGTTGGCAGACCGACTTCGGCAGGCACCAAGGCGGGTCCTCCGCCGCGGGCCCGATGGATCAGCAATCGGTCGAGAGCCTGCTTCGCCGCCTGGTGGAACGGGTGGAGGAAAGCGAGCGCCGCTACAGCGAAGCGCTCGACGATCTTCATGCGCGGCTCGATCAGCTGTCGCAAACCACCGGCGCCGCGCAAGCCGGCTCGTCGGAAGACGCCGAGACCTTTGGCCGGCTGCACGACCAAGTGAGCAGCCTGGCGCGCCGGCTCGAAGGCGAAGCCTCAACGCCGCTTGACGATTTCGAGCGCCTCGGCCGGGCCTTGGCGGGCGATTTCGACCGCGCCGCCGGCCTGGCCGGCGCCCCATCCTCGCCGGACTTGCTCGATGACCTGGCCGCGGGCCACACGCCGTTTGCCTCATCCCTGCCGGAGCCGGATTATTCCGACCCGTTCGCCTCCTCTCACCTCACCGAGCACGACCTCGACCGGCGCCTGGTCGAGATGGCTCACCGGTTTGAGCATTCGATCGGCGTGGCCATGCCGCCGCAAGCGCTCGAAGCCTTGAGCGCGCGGCTCGACGAGATCGGCAGCCAGATCGCCACAGCGCTCGCCGAGGCCCCCAGGGGCCAGTCCCTGGAGCCGCTTGAGCAGCAGATTTCCGATATGGCGCAACAGCTTAGCCGCGCCGAAGCGCAGCTTGCCAAGATCGGCGAGATTGAAAGCGCGCTGCACCAATTGATCGAACGGGTCGATGCCTCGCCGAGCCCCGAAGAGGTCGCGAGCAAGGCCGCGCAGGAGGCCGCTCGCCTCGTCGCCGACGAAGCGAAGCTGAGCGCCGGCGCCACCGAGCGCCTCGATGCCATGCATCGCGACCTGGTGGCGATGAACGACCGAGCCCGCGCCAGCGACGATAAGTTCATCGTCACCATCGAAGCCGTGCATGGGTCGCTGAAGCAGCTCGTGCAGCAGATCGAGAAGAGCGCCCCTCCACCCCCCGCGCCAACGCCGCGCGTGCCGTTTGCCGAGCGCATGCGCGCGCTTGAGCCGCTGCCGGACAAGCCCGCACCGCAGCCTTCCCCCGAGTTGCCAAGCGAGAAGGCCGGCACGCCCGACACCGCCGCAACTGCCGCCACCGGCAACGCTGCGCCGGGGGCCAAGGACGCCGCAGCCAAGGACGCCACCACGCCCAAGGCCGCCCCGCCAAAGGACGCCCCAGCCAAGGACGCGCCGCAACGGCTCGCCAAAGAACCGACTGGCGGCGGCGATCGCCGATTTGGAAGATAGCGAGGCTGCACCTCATTTCGGCCGCGCCAAGCGCAGCCGGGATGAGGACAAGGCGTTCGATCTCGACGCGCCGGCGGCCCGCCGCAGCGTCGTCAAGAAGATGGCCGATGCCGAGTATGAGGCTCCCGAGGATCTCGTCGCGGCGGCGCGGCGCGCGGCTCAGGCCGCTTCGCTCAAGGCCGAGGAGCGGGCGAGCGGTTCCCGCGTGCGGCGCTTGCCCGGTGACGCCGAAACGGCGATCGGAGCCGAGGTCCCACCGCGGCGCAAGCGGTCTTTCCTCATCATTTGCGCCGCCATCTTGCTCATCATCAGCGCGCTGCTCCTCTATGGGCGGTTGCGCTCGAAGCCGGAGGTTGAGGCGATCCCGCCTGCGGCCGAGCAGAGCGTGCCCGCGCCTTCCGCACCGAGCGAAAGCGCGGCACCTGGTCCCGACGACAACGCACCGGCTGCCGTCGAGCCTGAGGTCGAGACGCCGCCCGCGCCGGATTCCTCCGAACTCCAGCTGGAGCGCGAGGTTGGTCCCGCCGATGCGCTGGGCGATGCGGCGCCGGCCGGAAATTTCACCGACGTCGCCAAGTCGTCCTATCGCAGTGCCGCGGCCACCGAACCCATGCCGCAGCCCCAGCCGGTGTCGTTGAAGCCTACCGAGGGCCCCAGCCTTCCGCCGGGCGTCGTGTTCTCAGTCGGTGACCCGGCCATCGGCGCGCACATCGCGGCGATGCCCATGCCCGCCGGCCTGCCGCTGCCGCCGCCCGACCTAGGGCCCCTTCCCTTGCGCCAGGCCGCCGCTCAAGGTGACGCCCGCGCGCAATTCGCCATCGCCTACCGCTACGTCGAGGGTCACGGCACGTCGCAGAACCTGACCGAGGCTGCGCGTTGGTTCGAGCGCGCCGCGAGCGCCGGCCTGGCGCCGGCCCAATACCGCCTTGCCGTGATGTATGAGCGCGGGCAAGGCGCGGCCAAGGATCTCGGCCGGGCGCGGTCCTGGTACCAGGCCGCGGCGGAGAAGGGCAACGTCAAGGCGATGCACAATCTCGCCGTCAGCGTGAGCGGCCGCCAATCCGGCACCCCCGACTATGCGCTCGCCGCCAAATGGTATGGCGAGGCCGCCGCCTTCGGGCTGGCCGACAGCCAGTTCAATCTCGGCATCCTGGCCGAGCATGGCCTCGGCGCCCCGAAGAACCTGCCCGAGGCCTATAAATGGTTCGCGCTTGCGGCCAAGGCTGGCGACGAAGAAGCCGCCAAGCGGCGCGAGCTGGTCAAGGTCCAGCTTGCTCCCGCCGAACTCGCCACCGCCGAGCAGGCCGTCGCGGCTTGGACCGCCAAGACGCGGGCGGCCGATGCCAACGACATAAGCGAGCCTGCGGAATGGGCCGACTCATCGCCGACGCCGAACACGGCGCTGGTCACCCGCGCGCAGAGCCTGCTCAACAAGCTCGGCTATGATGTCGGCATGCCCGACGGCCTGATGGGCGCCAAGACCCGCGATGCCATCAAGAGCTTCGAGCGCAAGAACGGCCTGCAGGAGACCGGCCAGGTGACCATTCCCCTGGTTGCCAAGCTCGAGCGCCTGACGAGCTAAGCCGAACCGGCACCCGTCCGGCTCGCATGGCCGGCTTTTCCCGCGACAAGATGACATTTTCGTAAGGCCTGGGCCTTACACATTGACAGCTGCGCACGCGGCGAACAGGTTCGGAAAAGCGCCTCACGCGAAGCCCCAGGCCCGATGTTCCAGGTCTACCTACCCATTACCGAAATCTCGGTGAACCTTGTGGTGATGCTGGGGCTCGGCGCGGCGGTGGGCTTCCTGTCGGGCATGTTCGGAGTGGGCGGGGGGTTCCTGTTGACCCCCTTTTTGATGCTGTCGGGCATCCCCGCCTCGATCGCCGTCGCCACCGGCGCCAACCAGATCGTCGCCACCTCGGTATCGGGGGCGCTGGCCCAATGGCGCCGCAACAACATCGATTTCCGCATGGGCGCCGTGTTGATCGCGGGCGGCGTGGCCGGCGCCCTGGTCGGCGTCTTCCTGCTCAAGCTGCTGCGTGAAGCGGGGCAGGCCGGCCTCATCGTCTCGCTCACTTATGTGGCGCTGCTCGGCGCCGTCGGCATTCTGATGCTGACCGAGAGCCTGCGCGCCATCAGGCGCACCCGCGCCGGCAAGCCCGCCTCGGGCCGCAAGCCGGGACAGCACAATTGGATTCATGGCTTGCCGCTCAAGCTGCGCTTTCCGCGCTCGCGGCTCTATATCAGCGCCATCCCGCCGCTGGTGATCGGCTCGGTGGTCGGCCTGCTCACCGCCTTTCTCGGCGTGGGCGGCGGCTTCATCATGGTGCCGGCCATGATCTATCTGTTGCGCATGCCGACCAATATCGTGATCGGCACCTCGATCTTCCAAATCATCTTCGTCACCGCCGTGGTCACCATCCTGCATGCGAGCTTCACCCACACGCTCGATGTCGTGCTGGCGCTGATCCTGGCGGCCGGCGGCGTGATCGGCGGCCAATTCGGGGTCAGCGCGGGCCAGAGATTTAGAGGAGAGCAGCTCCGGGCCATGCTCGCCGTGATGGTGCTCGCCGTCGCCCTTCGTCTATTGCTCGATCTCGTGCTCCGGCCGTCGGAGCTGTTCAGCATCGCTCCGATCATGGCGGGGGCGTGAGATGAGAGCCGCGCTCATCCTCGCAGGTCTGCTGCTCGCCACCCTCCCGGCGCCGGTCTTGGCGGCGGAGGCGGCGCCCGCCGCGCCCGTGCCGCGCGAGGAGGTGCAGTCCGATCTCTCCACCCGCGAAATCTCGATCCAATCGAACTTCACCGGCATCGAGATCCTGATCTACGGCAGCGTCGACTTCAGCCAGACCACGGGGCACGACCAAGGCGTGTACGACGTCATCATCGTCATTCGCGCGCCGTCGCAGCCGCTCGTCGCCAGGCACAAGGAGCGGGTGGCCGGCATCTGGGTCAACACGCCGGGCAAGGTGTTTCCGTCGGTGCCGGGCTTCTATGCCGCGTTGTCGACCCGGCCGATCAGGGCGA
Organism: uncultured Alphaproteobacteria bacterium; assembly: GCA_963812105.1. Taxonomy (GTDB): domain Bacteria; phylum Pseudomonadota; class Alphaproteobacteria; order Rhizobiales; family Methyloligellaceae; genus Methyloceanibacter. Next base: position 245,443 of record CAWEUF010000006.1, on the reverse strand, counting down.
TCACCTCCGACGAGACCCTCAAGATGCTCGGCATCGGGCTCGCCAATGTCGATTTCGGCCGGGACAGCAAAGACGACGCCGAGGAGGAGACCTATCGCTCGGCGGTGATCCGCCTGAAGGAGAAGCAGAAGCTGTTCCAGGAGCATGACGACGGCGTGGCCTTTATCGGCCGCAGCCTGTTCCGGGCGACCGTCAGCCTGCCGGTCAACGTGCCGATCGGCCGCTATACCGCCGACGTCTACCTGTTCCGCGACGGCGAGCTCGTGAGCAAGAACCAGAGCACGCTCGAGGTCAACAAGGCCGGCTTCGAGCAGATGGTCTACCTGCTCGCCTTCACCCATCCCTTTATCTATGGGGTGCTCGCGGTGCTGATGGCCGTGCTGGCGGGACTGGCCGGCTGGGCCGTGTTCCGCCGCGACTAGCCTGACCAGCGCAGAGCGGCAGGGCAAAAAATTGCCCTCAAGCAGCGCAGAGCGCGGTAGGGCAAAGAAAACGCCTCAGTCCGGCAAGAGCAAACCGCCGAGCACGGGATAGACATCGGCCCGGCCCATCATCCAGGCCTCGAGCCGCGGCCGCAGAAAGAGCGGGCCGAATGCCTCGTCGAGCACGTTGAGCCCGCCGGCATAGGCGCCGAACGCCGGCATCACCAGGCGGTGGCCGTCGGTGGCGAAACAGCGCCGGCGGATCGCCGCGCCCCGCCGCGCAATGCGCGCGACCGGGTGGAGATGCCCGGCGATCTCCCGGGATGGTTGGGCGGTGGACGGCTCGTGCCGCAGCGTCACGCCGCGAATGCTCAACGTGGCGCACACCGTGCCGCCGATGCAGTCGGGCAGATACGGGTCGTGATTGCCGCAGATCCAATACCATTCGCGGCCCTGCTGCAGCTTGAGCAGAAAATTGAGGTCCTCCGCGGCCAGCCGCTCCGCCGAATGGCTGCGATGGAAGCTGTCGCCGAGCGCCACCACGCGCGCGGGATCGACCGCCTGGATCACCTTGCTTAAGCGCTCCAGCGTGGTGCGCGTGTCGTAGGGCGGCAGCAGCATGCCGAGCGCGGCGAACGCGGCGCCCTTCTCGAGATGGAGGTCGGCCACCAGCAGCGTGTCCTCCGCCTCCCAATAGAGCGCGCCGGCGGCGAGCGGCCGCAGCGAGTGGCCGGCGACCTGGATATGCGAGCGAAGTGTCGGTGCGGTTTCCGGCATGAGATCAAGCTTGGCGCTCTGCATGTCCGCTTAAGGCCTCCGCGATGAGTTCCTCAACCGTCTCACGCAACAAGACCTCACTCGCCTCGCCGGGGACGCTCTCGCGTCCGATCTCCAGCATCACCGGCACGGCGAGCGGCGAAACCTGCCGCAGACCAATATGCCTGATTCGTCCCTTGATTCGTCTCAAGAAATAACCGAGCCGGCCGACATCGATCAGGCCGGTCGCCGCATCGGCGAAGGCCGCTTTGAGCAGAATATGGTCGGGCTCATGCTGGCGCAGCACGTCATAGATCAAATCCGATGACACCGTCATTTGCCTGCCGGTTTTCTCCTGCCCCGGATGCCGGCGCTCGATCAGGCCGGAGATGATGGCGCACACCCGGAACGAGCGCTTCATCAGGCTCGATTCGGCGAGCCACGCATCGAGATCGTCGCCGAGCATGTCTTCGTCGAACAACTGGGCGAGATCGAGACGCCCGTCCCGCACCATCTCCCCCATGTCGTTCAGCGCCCAAATGGCGAGCGCATATTCGTTGGCGACGAAGCCGAGCGGCGCGGCCCGCGCCCGCTCCAGCCTCCGCGTCAACAGCATGCCGAGACTTTGATGGGCGAGCCGCCCCTCGAACGGGTAGCAGACCAGGTAATGCCGCTGACCGCGCGGAAAGGTCTCGATTAGGACCTCGTCGGCATTGGGCACGACCGACAGCTCGGCTTGCAGCCTGAGCCAATCGGACACTTGGTCGGGGAGCCGCGGCCAATCGTGCGGGTCGGCCAGCAGAAGGCGCACCCGTTCGGCGAGATAGGTCGATAGCGGAAACTTGCCGCCCTCGTAGGCCGGCACCTTTGGCTCGGCGGCGTGGGCGCGGGTGACGATGGCGTCATTCTCGCGCAGGCCCTCGAAGCGCAGCACCTCGCCGGCGAACACGAAGGTATCGCCGGGGGTGAGCTGCTCGATGAAATATTCCTCGACCTCGCCGAGCACGCGCCCCGCCGCGAGCATGCTGGCCGGCTTGAGCGCGCCGCCTTTCAGCCGCGCCAGGCGGACGCGCAGCATCGGCGCCTCGACGATGGTGCCGACATTGAGCCGGTATTGCTGAGCGATGCGGGGATGGGCGACGCGGTAAAATCCCTCGGGGGTCTTTTTGAGTTTCGCGTAACGGTCGTAATTGGCGAGCGCATAGCCGCCGGTGGCGACGAACGCCACCACCTGGTCGAAGCCTGCTCGCAACAGCCCCTGATAGGGCGCGGCGCTCACCACCTCGCGATAGAGCTGATCGGGGTCGAACGGGTTGGCGCAAGCCGTGCCGAGCACATGCTGGGCAAGCACATCGAGCGCGCCGGGCCGCATCGGCGGGGTGTCCTGCGCGCCCTCTGCCGCCGCCTCGAGCGCCGCCTGGCACTCGATCACCTCGAAGCGGTTGGCCGGCACCAACAGCGCCTTGCTCGGCTCATCCAGCCGGTGATTGGCGCGGCCGATGCGCTGGCGAGAGCCGGCTCGCGCCTTTCGGCGCGCCGACATTGATGACCAGATCGACCTCGCCCCAGTCGATGCCGAGATCGAGCGTCGAGGTGCACACCACGGCCCGGAGCTTGCCCGCGACCATCGCCGTCTCGACCTTGCGGCGCTGCGCCACGTCGAGCGAACCGTGATGGAGCGCGATCGGCAGGTTCGCGTCGTTGTAGCGCCACAGCTCGTGAAACAGCATCTCGGCTTGCGAGCGGGTGTTGACGAAGATCAGCGACATGCGGTGGGCGTTGATCGCCCGATAGATTTCGGGCAGCGCGTAGCGGGCCGAATGTCCGGCCCAGGGCAGTTCGGCATCCGATTTGAGGATGGCGATGTCGGCCTTTGCCCCCTCGCCTGCCGTCACGATCTCCGCCAGCCGCGTGGCGCTCTGCCCGCGATGCGGCACGAGAAAGGCGGCAAGCTCGTAGGGCCGCGCCACCGTGGCCGACAGGCCGATGGCCGTGAGCTCGGGCGACAGCGTCCTGAGCCGCGCCAGATCGAGCGCCAGAAGGTCGCCGCGCTTGCTGGTGGTCAGCGCGTGCAGCTCATCGAGGATCACATATTTGAGCTCGCCGAACAGCTCGGCCGCACCCTTGTGCGACAGCATCAGCGCGATCTGCTCCGGCGTGGTGAGCAGAATATCGGGCGGCATGACGCGCTGGCGGGCGCGGCGCGACGGCGGCGTGTCGCCGGTGCGGGTCTCGAGCTTGATCGGCAGACCCATCTCCGCCACCGGCATGGCCAGATTGCGCGCGATGTCCACCGCCAGCGCCTTGAGCGGCGAGACATAGAGGGTGTGGATCGCGGTTGCCGGCTGGCGTTTGGCTGGACGGCCGGCGAGATCGGTCAGGCTCGGCAGGAAGCCGGCCAGCGTCTTGCCGCCGCCGGTCGGCGCGATCAGCAGCGTGTCGCGGCCATTGCGGGCGTGCTCCAGCAGCTCAAGCTGATGGGCATGCGGACGCCAGCCGCGCGCCTTGAACCAGCCGGCAAAGGGCTCGGGCAGCGGCGCCACTTCGGGATCGACGATCAGTCTCTCGCTTGCACGCATACGCTTCTGCTTGACCTTGCCTCCGCTTCGCACCAATTCTGCTGTAATTCGAGTCGAAGCTCCCAAGTCTCCTGGCGCCTCACCGCGCCTCTTCTGCCGAAAGGGAGAGCGGACAGATGGAACGGTTTTTTGGCGGCAATCCGGCGCTCGTTCTGGTCAGGCTGGCGATCCTCTCGCTGATCGTGGGCGTGGTGCTGGCGGCGCTCGGTTTCAGCCCGTTCGAGATCATCGACAGCCTGAGACGGCTTGTCGAGCGCATCTATGACATGGGCTTCGCCGCCGTCGAAAAGGCCTTCCGCTACTTCCTGCTCGGCGCCGTGATCGTATTCCCGGTGTGGCTGGTGATGCGCGTTCTGAAATCGCTGGGGCGCGCCGGCACTGACCTAGCCGATTCGAGCCACGGCAAACGCGAAGCCTAGGCGCTCAGACGATCTCCAGCACCGCCTCAGGTGGCCGGCCGATGGCGGCCTTGCCACCTACGACCACGATTGGTCGCTCGATCAGGATCGGGTTCGCCACCAGCAGCGCGATCAGCGCCTCGTCGTCCAATCGCCGGTCCTTGAGGCCAAGCTCGGCATAAAGCGGCTCGCCTTTGCGCACGATGTCGTTGGGCTTGAGTGCAAGTTTCTTGAGGATGGCTTTGAGATCGGCGGCCGACGGCGGAGATTTCAGATAATCGACGATGTTCGGCTGTAGGCCCCTTGCTTCGAGCAGGTGCAGTGTGGCGCGCGATTTCGAGCAGCGGGGATTGTGATAGATGGTGACGGTCATGCTGGCGCTTGCTCGGCCCACTCCGCCGCGCGGGCGCCGATCAGCGGGCCGAGCCCGTCGCAGCCTTCTCGCTCGATCGCCGCGACCAGCGCCTGCTTGATGCGGCCGATCAGGGCCGGACCTTCGAACACCAACCCGGTATAGAGCTGGAGCAGAGAGGCGCCGGCTTCGATCTTGGCCAGCGCCGTTTCGCCCGAGTCGATGCCGCCGACCCCGACCAGCGGCAGCTTGCCCTGCGTGAGCTGATAGACGCGCGCCAGCATGCGGGTGGCCCGGGTGAACAGCGGCCGCCCCGACAGCCCGCCCGCCTCCTTGGCGAAAGCGCGGTCGCTCAGTCCCTCGCGCGCCAGCGTGGTGTTCGACACCACGATGCCGTCGATCCCGTGGGCGAGGATCACGCGCACCACTTCGGGCAGATCGCCGTCGGCGAGATCGGGCGCGAGCTTGACCAGCAGCGGCGGCTTGCGCCGCGTGGCGGCGCGCGCCTGCTGCACGGCCTTGAGCAACGCGTCGAGCGCCTCCGGCGCCTGGAGATCGCGCAAGCCCGGCGTGTTGGGCGATGAAATATTGACGGTGAAGTAGCTCGCCACCTCAGCCAGGTGCCTGATGCCCGATACGTAATCCCCGATCCGGTCTTGGCTGTGGCGTCCCGCGCCGATATTGACGCCGACCACGCCTCCGGCGCCGTCCAGCAACCGCCCCAGCGCCGCTTCCTGCCCATCGTTGTTGAAGCCGAGCCGGTTGATCACGGCGCGGTCGGCCATCGAGCGGAACATGCGCGGACCTGGATTGCCGCTCTGCGGGCGCGGCGTCAGCGTGCCGATTTCGACGAAGCCGAAACCCATATTGAGCAGCTGGCGCGGCACGCGCGCATCCTTGTCGAAACCGGCCGCCATGCCGACCGGATTGGGAACGTCGAGTCCGAACAGATGCTGGCCGAGGCGATGGTCGTCCGGCGCGGTGGCGCGCGGATAAAGCCCGAGCTCCAAACTTTTGACCGCGAGTTCGTGCGCCCGTTCGGGCGGCAACGCCAGCAGCAGGCTCTGGCCCAAGCCGAACAGCCCGCTCACGCGAACACTCCTTCGGGCAGGACGTGGCTGCCGTCTTCCCCGAGCGTGATCGGCTCGGCCCACAGCACCGCGGCAAGATCGAGCGGGGCGTAAAGATGGGGGAACAGCGCTCCGCCGCGCGAGGGCTCCCAGGTCAATGCCGGGCTGAGCCGGTCCGGATCGACCGCCAGCAGCACCAGATCCTCTTGGCCCGCGAAATATTTTGCCAGCGTGGCTTCGAGCTGGTGCGCGGCAGAAAAATGGATGAACCCGTCGCGCAGATCGTCGGCCGAGCCCGTGAAATGCCCTTGGCTCCAGGACGCCTCGAAGGCCGCTTCGGTCATGACTTTGTAGATGGGATCGGCCATGGCTGGCGGAGACTAGCCGCAAGCCTATGCCCGCAACAATGGCATCGCGCGCGTTGACCCGACTTATGCCTCGTCAGGCCGCTATCTTAGCCGTGCGCTTGCGGTCTTCGGTCCGGACTCCGGTTGGTCCGCTTTCTGAGCATCTGACGCGCCGTCGCGCTCCTTGATCGCCTCGGAGAGATACCAATCAGCCAACACCAGATGCTGATCGATCACCTCCTTGTGGGAGGCGCTTTGCGCGCGTTGGATGAACTTCTTCGCTTCGGTGAGGTGATCCATCAAGACCCTCCAATGGCCATGGCCCTCATATGGGTGGGGGTCGGCGCGGCCGGACCGGCTGTGATGAATTTGAGGGTACGGAACCGTGCAGTCGAAATCCGGTGGACAAGCGGCCGAAATAAGCCATAATTCCTATTGTTAGGCATAAATTCCCGATTCGCGTACTCCACGTGGGGCCGCTTCCCCTGAACAGGCTCACCCATACCAGGGTATGGACCGCCATCGACGCGCTCGCGCGGCGCTACAGCCTGTCGCCGTCCGGTCTCGCCAAGCGCGCCGGGCTCGATCCGACCTCCTTCAACAAATCGAAGCGCATCACCGGCGAGGGCCGCCCGCGCTGGCCGACCACCGAGAGCATCGCCAAGGTGCTGCAGGCGACCGGCGCCAGCTTCGAGGACTTCACCGCGCTGGTCACCGCCGAGCCGCGGACTGCCCGCGGCGAGCCCATCCCGCTGATCGGTCTGACCCAGGCCGGCGGCGGCGGCTTCTTCGACGATGGCGGCTTCCCGGTCGGCCAGGGCTGGGATCAGATCCGCTTCCCCAAGGTCGACGACGAGAACGCCTATGCGTTGGAAGTGACCGGCGACTCCATGGAGCCGCTTTACCGCGACGGCGATATCCTGATCGTCTCGCCCAACTCCGCCCCGCGCAAAGGCGACCGCATGGTGCTGCGCACCACCGATGGCGAGGTGATGGCCAAGATCCTGGTCCGGCGCACCACCAAGACGGTCGAGCTCGCCTCGTTCAACCCGGCCCACCCCAATCTGGTGTTTCCGATCGACCGCATCGACTGGATGGCGCGCATCGTGTGGGCGAGCCAGTAGCTTCCCTCCGGGCCTAAGCCCTAGAATGGCCGGATCTCTCTGCTCAGATGGCGGTCATGGAGCTTGCCTCGCGCATCGTATCGGTCGTGCTCGGCGTCGCCGTGATGGTGCTGCTGCTATGGCCGATCACCGTCCCGGTCGGCTTCGGCGAAGCCTGGTGGGCGAGCCGCCAGGCGCAATTGCGACAAAAGACTCAGTCCGCGCCGCGGTCCCAGCCGGAATGGGCGCGGCCCGCAACCGTGCCTGCGCCGGAAGCCAGCACTCCGCCGCCTGCAACGACGCCGGCACGACATGCGGTCACGCCGAGCGCGGAGGACGCCACCACCCCTGCCACGGTTGCGAAGGAGCAGCAGGCGCCTGATCAGCTGGCGGCGCTGAACGACCATGACAAGACCGGCGCGGTCGCGCCCAAGCAGACCACCAAGCGCTATTACCGCGTCACGGTGCGCGACGGCGGCACGCTGCAAGCCGGCAAGGTCGTCATCAGGTTGTCAGGCATCGCCGCGCGCAAGGCCGACGCCACCTGCAAGGACGGCAACGGCAAGAGCTGGCCGTGCGGCGCCGCGGCCAAAACGGCGCTCACCCGGCTGATCAGGGCCCGCGCCGTCTCCTGCGCGCTGCCCAAGGGCGGCGAGCATAATATCTTCGAGGCAAGCTGCGAGGTGGCCGGCACCGACCTTTCGACCTGGCTGGTGCGCCAAGGCTGGGCGACGCCGAAAGGTGCGAACGACACTGCGATGGCCGAAGCGGCGGCGGCCGCCAAATCGGAGAAGCTCGGCCTGTGGCACAGGCGCCGAATGATATCTCGCGCTTAGGGCCGACGACGTAGCGCGGTTATTGCTGGACGCTCGTGCCGCCGGAATTATCGGTGGTCGGATTGCGGCGCGCCGGCTGATCGATTTTGGCGGTGTCGCTCTCGGGCGTCGCTCCAAGATCTTCGCCGTCGTGCGTGCCTTCCTCTTTGCCCATCTTGGCCGACTCGTCGGCGTCGTCCTCGGTCTGGCCGGCTTGCGGCGCCGCGTCGTTGGTCACGATCACGATGTCGCCGGTCGACAGTGGATGCTCCTGGAGCGACTCGCTTTCCAATGGCGGCAAGGCCTGCCCGCCGATGCCGAAGGTCAGCGCAATGACAGCGGCGCTTAAAATTGATGTCCGTCCTCGGGTCATGTCGCGTTTCCTTACTCTGAGCGTCTTCGACACCCCTCAACTGAATAAACGGGCAGCGGCCCGTGCAAGTTCCCCTGCAGGGGGGCGGCCAAAACAAAAACGCGGACCGGGCGACCCGATCCGCGTTTTGCAGTCTCGAAACGATGAGCGCCGCTAACGGGCGGCGCTTCAGCTGAAATTACGACCGACTACGAGTTGTCGCAGACGACCTTGAGGTCGATATTGGCCTCGTCCATGCTCGGATAGCCCTGCTTGCCGATCTGCATGCCGAGCTCGTCCTCGCTCACGAGGTTCTTCTCGACCACGCGACAATGCGCGTTGGCGTCCTTGATGATGACGAACTGGCTGGTGTCGTCGGCATAAGCGGCGCCGGTAAAGCCGAGAACGACGGCAGCGGCGACAACATATTTCAAAGTCATGGGGTTCCTCCGGTTGGTGAGGAGGAACCTAAGCCACAGATGTTCTAAAACGCGGCTAAGCCGATCGGCGCAAAATGCCGACAATTGGAGAAATCGAAGCGGCCCCAGGCTTGGCCCGGGACCGCTCTAGGTCTTTATCTTGGAGTCAGCCTACTCAGTGGTCGATCCGCTGGGTGAGCTGTCGTTGGACGACTTCTTGCCCATGGCGTTGGGCTCGGACGGCGTGCCCTGCATGTCCTTGGTGGTGTCGGCGTCGGCACTGACCCACCCCTTGCTACAGCCGTCTTTCCATTCCTGCTGCGAGATCATGGCATCCTTCGAGGTGTCGACCATCTCGAAGTTCAGGATGAACGGCGTGGCCTTGTCCTTGGACAAAGTATCGCCGTCAGGACCGGCGGTCTGCCAGGCCTTGGTGCATTCGGCCTCGCTCAAGACCTTGCCCGGGCGACCGGACGGCGGATCCTTTTGCGAACCTTCGGGGACCGGCGCGCCGGCGCCGGCCAAAGCCGAACCGGCGCTCAACAGAACCGCCAGCGCGGCAACAGTTGCGATTTTCATGGCTCATCTCCAGACTGAGTGTGAGGGGCTCACCCGCGAACCGTGCGGGAGAGGACTGACCGGACGATTTCGGCAAAATTGACCTATCGCCGAGAGCGTCGTCGTCGGCCCTAGTCCCCTGCTTAACCCGTGGGCAGGTAGGTAGGTTCCCCCTCCTGGGAGAAACCCTTAGGCCGCGACGAGATCGCCGGCCAAAGCCCTGGCAATCAGCGCGCGGGTTTCGTCGACGCCATAAAGCTCGACGAACGAGCCGAAGCGCGGACCTTGGGTCTGGCCGAGCAGCACCTCGTAAAGCGCGGAGAACCAGTCGCGCAACGGCTCGAAGCCGTGCTCCTTGCCGACGGCGTAGACCTGCGCCTGAATTTCCTCGGCGAGCACGCTGTTGGGCAGTTGGGCGAGCCGCGCCTCGAGATCGGTGAGCGCGGCGCGCTCCTTGTCGGAAGGCGCGCGATAATGTTTCGCCGGCTTCACGAAATCATGGAAATAGCGGATGGCGTAGCCGACCAGCTGATCGAGCAGCGGGTGTTCCTGCGGCGTGGCGTCGGGCGCGTAGCGGCGGATGAAACCCCACAGCACCTCGCGATCCTCCGAATTCGAGGCGCTGGCCAAATTGAGCAGCAGCGCGAAGCTGATCGGCAGCTCGGCCCGCGGCGGCTCACCCTGATGGATGTGCCAGACCGGGTTCATCAGCTTCGCCGCCGCCTCTTCCTTCGGATAGGCGGCGAGATGCCCGATATATTCGTCGACCGCGCGCGGGATGACGTCGAAATAGAGCCGCTTCGCCTTGCGCGGGCTCTGATACATGTAGAGCGACAGACTCTCTGGCGCCGCATAGGTGAGCCACTCCTCGATGGTGAGGCCGTTGCCGCGCGACTTCGAGATCTTCTCGCCGTTCTCGTCGAGAAACAACTCGTAGATGAAACCTTCCGGCTGCTGCCGGCCGAGGATGCGGCAGATATGGCCGGACAGCCTGACCGAGTCGATCAGGTCCTTGCCCGCCATCTCGTAATCGACCCCGAGCGCCGCCCAGCGCATCGCCCAATCGGCCTTCCATTGCAGCTTGCAATGACCGCGCGTGACCGGGACCTGGGTGAGCTTGCCGGTATCGGGATCCTTGTAGAGCACCGTGCCGCCGGCCACGTCGCGATCGACGATCGGCACCTGGAGCACTTTGCCGGACAACGGCGAGATCGGCAGGAACGGACTATAGGTGGCGCGCCGCTCGGGACCGAGCGTCGGCAGGATTACGTCGCGGATCGCGTCGTAGCTCTCCAGCACTTTGAGCAGAGTGACGTCGAAGCGGCCGGAGATGTAGCAGTCGGTGGCCGACAGGAACTCGTAGTCGAAGCCGAACGTGTCGAGAAAGGCCCGCAGCCGGGCATTGTTGTGTTGGCCGAAGCTTGGATGATCGCCGAACGGATCGGGCACCTGGGTCAGCGGCTTGCCGAGATGCTCGGCCAGCATCTCCTTGTTGGGAACGTTGTCCGGCACCTTGCGCAAGCCGTCCATGTCGTCGGAGAAGCAAATCAGCCGAGTCGGAATCTTGTCCTCGGTCAGCACCCGGAAGGCATGGCGCACCATGGTGGTGCGGGCGACCTCGCCGAACGTGCCGATATGCGGCAGCCCCGACGGTCCGTAGCCGGTCTCGAAGATGATCGCCCCGGTCGGCTTGGGAATGCGCTTCAGCCGGCTCAAGACCTTGCGCGCCTCCTCGAACGGCCAGGCCTTGCTGACATGGGCATGGGCCAGGAGCTCGGAGCTCACTTCGATCTTGGGGCTTGGCTTCGCCTTCGATTGCCGGCGCGCGGGCAGCATCCTTGGCGTGCGGCATGCTCGCTTCGACTTGCGGCTCGGCCGTGCGGCGCCCGGGCTTGGGCGTCTTGACACTAGGCGGCTTAGCGGGACGGACCATGATCGGGGTTTCGAGCGGGCGGTGGCGGTCGGTGAAGTCTGCGCGACAAGTTTCACAGATTTCTAAACGGCGCCAGTCTTTCCGGAGCCGCCGAAGGGCTTGCCCGCCTCAGCGCAATTGCCTACGGTCCCGCCCGCCTTCGGCTTCTAGCCGAGAACAGAGGGACGCGAAGCACCATGACCGAGTCGTTGAACCATCACCTCGCGCTCATCTATGTCATGGTCACCATCTCGGCCGTCGACCGCACCATGACCGACGCCGAGATCGCCCGGATCGGCCAGATCGTGTCGCAGCTGCCGATCTTCGCCAATTTCGACCAGGACAAGCTGGTCAAGACCGCCGAGGAATGCGGCGAGGTGTTGAGCGCCGACGGCGGCCTCGATCATGTGCTGGTGCTGATCCGCAGCAACCTGCCGAAGAAGCTGCGCGAGACCGCCTATGCGGTGGCGCTCGAAGTGGCCGCCGCCGATCTCGACGTGGCGCCGGAAGAGACGCGCTTCCTGGAGATGCTGCGCGATAGCCTCGATCTCGACAAGCTCACCACCGCGGCGATAGAGCGCGGCATCAGAGCGCGCAATCTGACGCTCTAGGCCTTGAAGGCCCGCGCCCGCGGCGCGCCCGTGCTCGGTCTTTTCCCACACGAACCGCGCCGTCATGAACTGCCACAGCGCCCGATAGGCCGCCGCCGAAATCAGCAGCCAATAGAGCGGCATCAGCGGAATCTGGATGAGCAGGAAGCGATAGCCGCGGCGGCGCACCGCGAGCAGTCCGAGCCCCATGGTCGCGAGATAGCCGGCCAACAAATCGAACCAGGCGACCAGCCAGAACGGCCAGCCGAACACGCTTGCGGGCCGCGCCAAAAGTCCGCCTTCGGCGAGCTCGAAACACGCCAGCGCATAGAACCAGGGATGCACCAGCGCCGCCATGACGGTGCCCCCGACCACGATCTGAAAGGCGAAGAAGCCGCTCGGTCCAAGCTCGCGCCACAGCGCGCGCGGGCTCCGCATATGCACGAGCCAGGTCTGCACATAGCCTTTGAGCCAGCGCGTGCGCTGGCGGAGCCACCACATCAGCCGCGCCGGCGCTTCCTCGTAGGTGGTGGAGTCGAGCACCTGGCAGCGATAGCCCTTGCGCGCCAGCCTGATGCCGAGATCGGCGTCCTCGGTGACGTTGAACGGGTCCCACGCCATCAGCCAGACCAGCGCCGAGGTGCGGAAATGATTGGAGGTGCCGCCGAGCGGGATGGGCAGGCTGAGCCGGTCGAGCGTGGGCAGCATGCCGTCGAACAGCGCGCAATATTCGATGGTGAACTGGCGGGTCAGCCAGGTCTCGTCGGCGTTATAAACATTGAGCCGCGCCTGCACGGCCGCGAGATTGGCGTGACCGTTGCGAAACGCATCGAGCGCCTGGCGAAGCTGCCCCGGCTCGGGCCTGTCCTCCGCATCGTAGATCACCACATATTCGCCGCGCGCGAGCGGCAGCGCGTAATTCAGCGCCTTCGGCTTGGTGCGCGGGTGAAGCTCCGGCACGACCACGATCTCGATATTTCCGGGTAGCCGAAGCGCGTGCGCCGCGGCGATGGTGGCGCGGTCCGCCGCCTCCAACACCAGCTTGATGTCGAGCTTCGCCGCCGGGTAGTCGAGGCGCGTGAGCGCCGTGATCAGTCCGGGCAGCATATGGGCTTCGCGGTAGAGCGGCACCAGCAGCGTGTAGATCGGCAGCTCGTGATCCGGCACGCGCGGCGCGGCGGCAGGCGCGTCGTCCTTTTTCGCCGCGAGCAGGCGATAGGCCGCGACCAGGCGAAGCGCAATCAGCGGCACGAACAGCCAAGCGAGCGCAAGCGTGACCGCCCATATGGTCTCGACCGGGGCAAGCGCTATCGCAGCTATGACCGCGAGCGCGGCGGCGACAACCGCCAGGCGTTGCCACAGCGCCGGCCGCGTCCGCGCACTCATGCCGGGATGGCGCGAGGCAAGGCCTTCGATCGCGTGCAGCGCGAGGGACGGACCGAAATGGTGACAGATCGCGTCTCTCACCGCATGGGGCGACGCCAGCGAGAAGGCATAAGGCGTCAGCCGCGCCAGCATCTCGCGCAGAGCATTGGGCCTGAGCCGGTCGGGCGCGAACACGAAGCTACCGGCGCGCGCGCGCTCCTTGAGCACGCCTCTCGCCAGGCTTTGCCGCGGGCTTGCCGTCGCCGGCGGCGCGACATCGGCCGCGACCAGTCGGTCCTTGAACGGCGCCGCGCATCGTTCAGCCAGCGCGCGGTAATAATCCTCCGCATCGAGCCAGCCATTGGCGATCATGACCTCGTGCGGGTGCACGCCCCAATGCCGCGCAATGGCACTGGCGCGCGCCAGGGTGGCCTGGTCGATAAAGCGCCCGACCAGAAAGCCGTATTCCGATTGCAGGGGACCGCTCTGGCGCGCGGCAAAACGCGCAAGCTGCCTCTCGGCTCTGAACTCCGCCACAAGCGACACGGGAATGCCCCCGGCATTTACCCGTGAAGTATTTGCACTTTTAAGATGAGAGGCAATATCGTTTGAGACACCTTAAGTTGTGCCCGAGTTGCGCAATGTAGAATTGCAGAAATCGAAGATACAATTATTTGGTGTGGTCCCTCTTGGCACCCGGGGCCGCACCGCGCTAAGACTGGCGCTGTGACCTGCGCGCTCGCTCCCGCCTCCAATCCAAAACGCTCCCAGGCGGCGCTGTTCTGCTTTGCCGGCGCGATCGCCCTCGCCTGGCTGTGGTCCGCTCCGGCCTCCGCCCAGGCAGTCAGGAACGACATCGTCCCCGACACCTGGCAAGGCGACGTGCTCCGTCCCAAGCCCGACATGCACGGGCTGGAGAAGCTTCGTTTCGTCACCGACAGCGACTACCCGCCGTTCCACTATGTCGACGAGGTCGGCGCGCTGACCGGCCTCAATGTCGACCTCGCCAAGGCCATCTGCGAGGTTTTGGAGGTCGAGTGCGAGATCAAGGACGTCGACTGGAGCGAGATCTACACCAGTCTCGACCGGGGCGAGGCCGACGCCGCCATCGCCTCGATCCGCATCAGCGCCGAAGCGCTGGAGAAGGCCGACTTCACCTCGCGCTATTACGCCACGCCCGCCCGCTTCATCGCCCAGAAGACCAGCGACCTTAAGGACATTCGTCCCGAGACGCTCGAAGGCAAGAAGGTCGGCGTCGCCAAGGGCACCGGGCACGAAGCCTATCTCAAGCTGTTCTTCCCCGAAGCGGCGATCGCCTCGTTCGACACCGCCGAGGACGCGCAGAAGGCGCTGAAGCAAGGCGCCATCGATCTCGTGTTCGGCGACGGCATCGGCATGACCTTCTGGCTCAACGGCGTGACCAGCGAGGGCTGCTGCGAGTTCCGCGGCGGGCCCTATCTCGACACCAAATATTTCGGCGAGGGCGTCGGCATCGCCGTCGCCAAGGGCAATCGCCCGGTGGCGCAGATCCTCAATTACGCGCTGGAGCAAGTCCATGCCGGCGGGCGCTACGAGGAACTGTTCCTGCGCTATTTCCCGATGAGCTTTTTTTAGCCTGAAGTATCTCGCGCACTTCCCCGCGGCCGGCGAGATCGTGATCTTCGACCGCAGCTGGTACAACCGCGCCGGCGTCGAATATGTCATGGGCTTCTGCACTAAGGAGCAGCACAAGCATTTCCTAGCGATCTGCCCCGAGTTCGAGAAGCATGATCGTCGACAACGGCATCATCCTGATCAAATACTGGCTGGAGGTCAGCAACAAGGAGCAGAAGCTAGCGGTTCGAGGCGCGCATCGACGATCCGCATGCGTCAGTGGAAGCTGAGCGCCATGGATCTGCCCTCGCGCGAGCATTGGTACGACTATTCTCGCGCCCGCGACATGATGCTCGAGGCCACCGATACCGATATCGCGCCGTGGCATATCGTGCGTTCAGACGACAAGAAGCGGGCGCGCCTCAATGTTCTGTCGCATTTTCTCAGCCTGATTCCATACGAGCAGCCGAAGCACGATAAGATCAAGCTGCCGACGCGCGACAAGAAACATGCCTATGACGACGAGGCAACGATCAAGAGTTCTTGCGGCTGCCGGTATTGCGTTGCTGCGGCCCGAACGGCAGCCACAGCGACCAGCCGAACCGCGTCGGCGCTTGGCTCTGATAGGGCGTGAGCCCGATGGTCATGCCTTGATGCCCGGCCTCCGGCTGCGCCGTATAGGTGCGGAACAGCCGGTCCCACAGCGACAGGTTAAAGCCGTAATTTGAATCGTGCTCGCGCCGCAGCACCGAGTGATGCACCCGATGCATGTCGGGCGTGACCACCAGCAGCCGCAGGACCCGGTCGAACCACGCCGGGCAGCGCGATATTGGCGTGGTTGAACATGGCGCAGGCGTTGAGGATCACCTCGAACAGAAACACCGCCAACGGCGAGGCGCCGAGCGGCACCACCACCGCGATCTTCCACAACATCGACAGCCCGATTTCGACCGGGTGAAAGCGTACCGCCGTGGTCACGTCGATGTCGCGGTCGGCGTGATGCACCTGGTGCAGCCGCCAGAAGATCGGGATCTTGTGCGAGGCCAAATGCTGCGCCCAGATGGCGAGGTCGAGCGCCAGCAGCGCCACCACCACCTTGATCCATTGCGGCCAGGCGAGCTGGTTCAGCAGGCCGATGTCGTGCGCTTGCGCATAGAACGCGGCGGCGATGGCCGCGACCGGCACGGCCAGCATGGCCATCAGCCTGAGCAGCAGGGTGCCCGCGGCGCTGATGCCGATATTGGTGAGCCAGCGCTTGCGCTTCGACACGATCAGCTTGCGCTTGGGCCATAGCAGCTCGACCAGCGCCATCGCCAGGAACACGCTGGCGAACACCGCGAGCCGGATAGTGCCGTCGCTTTGGCCGATGAGACCGTCCATGGAGACCACTGAGGGTTGGTGACTGCCTGTCAGTTAGTCTGCCGCGCGGCGAGAGACAAGCCAACCACCCCGAGGATCACAAGCCCGAGAGAAGCGACCTTGATCACCGTCAGCGGCTCGCGGAAATAGGCGATGCCGATGGCCGCGGCGAGCGCGGTGCCGACCCCCGACCAGATGGCGTAGGTCACCGACAGATCGAGCCGCTTGAGCGCCAGGATCACTGCCGCCGCCGACAGCACGTAGAACACCGGCACGGCGATCGACGGCAGCAACTCGGCGAAGCCGCGTGACAGCTTCATCGCGGTGATGCCGGCGACCTCGAGCAGAATGGCGGCGGCGAGCAGGATCCAGGGCATCGTGGCTATCGGCAGCTTTGCGGACTGCGTGCGACTCAGAGCGCGGTCGTCGCGCTTGGCCCTTCAACAGCGAAATTCCATGACGCGGTGATGACAGCGGCTCACAGCAGCTCGAGCGGGCGTGGCCCCTTCGGCGGCGGGAAGGCGCGATTGAGCTCGCCGAGATCCTGCTCGGTGAGCTTGATATCGAACGCCGCGCGATTCTCCCTGACATGCGCCTCGCTGGAGGCCTTGGGAATCACCATCATGTCGGGTTGCCTGAGCACCCAGGCGAGCGCGATCTGCGCCGGGGTGGCGCGGTGCCGGATGGCAACGGCGGTCAGCGACCGGTCGTGCAGCAGCCGTCCCTGCTCGATCGGCGAATAGGCCATGATGGGAATGCCGCGGTCGCGGCACCACGGCAGCAGACCCGCTTCGATGCCGCGCCGCCGCAGATTGTACAGCACCTGGTTGGTGGCGCATTGGGTACCGCCGGGCAGCGCCAGCAGCTCCGCCATATCCTCGACGTCGAAATTGCTGACGCCCCAATAGCGGATCGTGCCCGCTGCGATCAGCGCCTCGAAGGCCGAAAGCGTCTCCTCGAGCTTGGGGCGCCCGCGCCAATGCAAGAGATAGAGGTCGATCCGGTCGGTCTTGAGCCGCTTCAGGCTGCGCTCGCAGGCGGCGATGGTGCCGGCCCGCGTCGAGTTCTCCGGCAGCACCTTGGTGACGATGAAGCATTCGTCGCGGCGCCCGTGAATGGCCTCGGCGACAATCCCCTCGGCGACCCCGTCGCTATACATCTCGGCGGTGTCGATCAGCGTCAGCCCGAGATCGAGCCCGAGCCTGAGCGCGGCGATCTCGGCCTCGCGTTTGCGCGCGCTCTCGCCCATGTGCCACGTGCCTTGGCCAAGCTGCGGCACGGCTTCGCCGGAAGGCAGTTTTACGGTGGGGAGATCCATTGCCGGCATGATGCGACCCAAACATAAGGGGCGCCGCGCTATCTCAGCGCCGCGCCCCGATCATAACGCCCAAAGATAGAGAGCTTATGCCTTCTTTGCCCCCGCCGGCGCCTTTCGCGCGCGCTCTTCCTGCTTCGAGTGGAGCTGGAAGGCGAGAATGAGCAGGAAGATGCCGAACACCAGCGCATAGGCGCCGATCCACAGGGTCAGCACCACCGCGCCGATCAACGGCTCGATGACCAACAGGATGCCGAAGATGATCGAGGCGATGCCGCCAAGCGCGAGCCACCACCGGCCATGATCGAGATTGAGGCTGAATGCGCCGGCAAGCATCAGCGCGCCGGTCACGACCGCCCAAATGGCGATGAGCCAGACCAACGCCACCAGCGTGATCGCCGGCCACAGCACGGCGACCAGACCGGCCGCGAGATCGACGATGCCTTCGAGGATGAGGAGGCCCCAGCGCTCGCCGTTTCGTGCCGCCTTGATGCCTGCAGCGATGGCGAACACGCCGTCGACCAGCATGTAGGCCGCAAACAAAATGACGAACACTTCGACCGCCAGGCCCGGCGTGAGCAGGCAGATCAGGCCGAACAGAATGCCCAAGATCCCGCGTAAGCCTACCGCCCACCAACTCTCCGCCAAGACCTCGCTCATTGCATCGCAGCGCGCTTTGGTCGCTGCCGGGCTTAGCTTACCCGATGCAGTGCTTGCAGCCATGTGACAACCTCCTTCGATCAGCCAAGTTGATCGGTATGTCTCGCCAAACCCCGCCTAGCGAATCGATCTCGGCAATAATGAAACCATTACGCGCGGCAACGGGCCTGGAAATCGAAGTTGTCCACATCGCAAGGCGGCTCGTTCAGAGCTCCAAACCAACCTCGGCAGCCAGCCCGGACACCGTTTGACGCAGCCACAAATGGCCCGGGTCGTGGTCGAAACTCGCATGCCACAGCAACGAGATGGTGAAAGTCGGCAGCTCGATCGGCGCCGGGCTGGTGGCCAGCCCGAAGGCCTCGGCGAAATAGCGCGCGAGCTTGGACGGCATGGTGGTGATGACCGGCGCCCGGCGCAGCACGAACGGCACGGCGAGAAAGCCGGGCGTGGTCAGCGCAATGGTGCGCTTCAGCTTGAGTTTGGCCAGCGCCTCGTCGACCGCGCCATGCGCGTCGTCGGTGAGGCTGGTCAGCACATGCGGCACACTGAGATAGTCGTCGAGCGAGATCGGGACCGTGAAGTTGAGCTGGGCCGGGTTGAACAGGCACAGGAAGCTGTCGGCATAGAGCGCGCGGCGCTTGTGGTGGATCTGGCCGATGTCGAACACGCCGATGCCGAGATCGAGCTTGCCGGTGTCGAGCTCCTCCAAAATGCTGAGCCGGTTGATCGATCGCAGCCGGAGGGACACGGACGGCGCGACGCTGCGCAAGCGCGCCAGCAGTCCCGGGATCACCGCGACCTCGATCGAATCGGCAAGACCCACTCTGAACGTCCGCTCGGCGGTCGAAGGGTCGAACGCCTCGCGCTGAAGCACCGCAGCCTGGATTTGGGCGAGCGTCACGCGCACCGGATCGGCCAGCGCCAGCGCTCGGGGGGTCGGCCGCATGCCCTCGGCGCCGCGGGTCAGCAGCTCGTCGCCGAACAGCACTCTGAGCCGCCCGAGATTGTGGCTCATGGCCGACTGGCCGAGGCCCACCCGTGCCGCGGCCCGGGTAACGCTCCGCTCCGTCAGCAGCGCGTCGAACGCCACCAACAAATTCAGGTCGAGCCTGCTTAGATTAGCGTGGTCGATACTGGTCATCGATATCATCGATTGGAATGATGATACGGGAGTGCCCATGTTGAGAGCAAGGCCAAACGACTGGGCACCAAGAAGGAAGGCCAATGAAAATCGCCATTATCGGCGCGGGTAATGTTGGGCAGACCCTCGGAAGGGCCTTGCGGTTTAAGGGTCACACGGTGATCTACGGATCGCGCAATCCGGCCAGCCACACCGAGCGCAACGTCAAAACTATCGCCGAGGCGCTCATCGGCGCCGAGGTGGTAATCCTTGCCACGCCCTGGATCGCGACCGAGGCGCTGGTCGTCCAGCACGCCGACGCCCTCGCCGGCAAGATCGTCATCGACGCCACCAATCCCATCCACCCGAGTCTCGCGCGGCTCGCCATCGCGTCCAACAGCTCGGGCGTCGAGCTGCTGCAAAGCCAAGCCCGCCAGGCGAAGTTCTTCAAGGCGTTCAACAGCACCGGCGTGAACGTGATGGCTCAGCCGCGCTTCGCCGAAGGCAAGGCCGCGATGTTCGTCGCCGGTCCCGACGGCGCCGATAAGGACACCGTGCTGCGCATTGTCGCAGATGTCGGCTTCGAGCCGGTCGATGCCGGCGAGCTTAGAGCCGCGCGTCAGTTGGAACACTTGGCGATGCTGTGGATTCAGCTTGCGCTCACCAAGGGATCTGACCGCGATTTCGCCTTCGTCATCGCGCGGCGCCAAGATGTCGCGAACCGCAATGCCGAGCCGCGCGTTAGGGTAGTTCACTCCCAACCCCAAGAGGCGGAATAGTTATGGATACCCTTGTTGAGTCAAAGGCCACCCTCAAGACGCCAGCCTATGCGGCGAAGGCGGCTAAGGCTGAGCTTGCACCCTGGTCGATCGTGCGGCGCGAACCGGGCCCGCACGACGTGCTGATCGACATTCTCTATTGCGGTGTCTGCCATTCCGACATCCACCAGGTGCAGGACGAGTGGAACAACTCGATCTTTCCCATGGTGCCGGGTCACGAAATCGTCGGCCGCGTCGTCAAGGTCGGCGACCATGTCAAGAAGTGGAAGCCCGGGCACATTGTCGGCGTCGGTTGCTTCGTCGATTCCTGCCGCCGCTGCGAAGCCTGCCGCGCCGGCGAGGAGCAATATTGCGAGCCGGGCATGTCGCTTACCTATAACGGCTACGAGCAGGATAAGAAGACGCCCACGTATGGCGGCTACTCGACCCGCATCACGGTCGACGAAAACTACGTGCTATCGATTCCCAAAGGCATCCCGCTCGAGCGGGCCGCGCCGCTGCTCTGCGCCGGCATCACCACCTATTCGCCGCTCAAGCATTTCGGTCTTGAGGCCGGCGACAAGCTCGGCGTGGTCGGCCTCGGCGGCCTCGGTCACATGGCGGTGAAATTCGGTCACGCCATGGGCGCGCATGTCACCGTGCTCAGCCATTCGCCGGGCAAGCGAGACGATGCGCTGGCGCTCGGCGCCGACGACTTCCTCGTCACCAAGGACGAGGCGGTGTTCAAGGACAATGCCGCCCGGTTCGATTTCATCATCGACACGGTATCGGCCAAGCACGACTACAACGCCTATCTCAACCTGCTCCGCCGCGACGGCATCATGGTGCTGGTGGGACTGCCGGACCCGACGCCACTCTCGGCCGGCCCACTCATCATGAAGCGGAGGAGCCTAGCCGGTTCGTTGATTGGAGGTATTCGCGAGACCCAGGAGATGCTGGACTTTTGTGGGCAACACGATGTTGCCGCCGATGTTGAGGTGATTTCCATCGAGGAGATCAACCAGGCCTATGAGCGCATGCTCAAGAATGACGTGCGCTATCGCTTCGTGATTGACCTCGCCAGCTTGAAATCACGCGCTTCCTAGCGGCGCAAAAGCGCGAGGCCAACGGCCGCCCTTCCGCACCGCGAGTCGGGAGGGCGGCCGGACTTTGCCGGCCCGCGACGGCTCGGAAGGCGGTAACCTTTCGTTATGGTTAACGATTTCGGCCCTCAAAAAGCCACGAAATCCTTGAGAATCCACGTGTTTCCTGCGGGCCCTCAGGCCCGTGGGCATTAACCATGTCTGTGTAATCGTCAGCACTTCTGGGGCCGGGGGAAGGAAGCTGATGACATGCGTAACCACGTGCTTCTTGCGCTCGCTTGTTGCGGCGGGCTCGGATTAACGCTACCCGCCGCCGCCCAAAACAGCGTGTCGGTGGCGAAGCAGCCCGTGCCGCAATTGCTGGCGCCGGCGCAAGACGAGACCCCTGCTCCAGCGCCGCTACCGGAAGCCTCTCCGCCGCCTCCGGCACAGGCCGCGGCGCCCGCTGCGCCGCCGGTCGCCGCCGCCCCGGTCGCCCCCCCTGTGGAAGTGCCGATCGAGCGCTATACGACCATCCGCCCGCCGATCCCGACCGAGGCGATCGTCGAGCAGGCAGCGCCCGAGCCGCAAGACGGTTTCGCCTCCGTCGACCGGTTGATGGATTGGATCAGCAACTACCGCAAGCATAAGACCCCCTCGCGCGTGCCGGCCGCGGTCCACGCCATGCAGGATTTCGGTCTGTTCGGCGACGAGGAGAAGGCCTGGTTCTGCACCGGCTTCATCGCCGGCGTGCTCGGCTCAAATCCCAAGGACGGCCCCAGCCTGATCCCGAGGATGTTCCCCCTGCCCGACAAGGAGCAAGCGGTGATCATCAGGGCCATCGCCTATTCCGGCCGCCCCGATTGGCGCGAGCTGCTGGAGAAAAATTCGTCCAGGATGCCGCTGCGTCGCCCGCTGATCGACGATTTTCTCGCCGGCAAGCGGCCCATCCTGATGGAGCTTCCACTCGACCATGGCGGCTCGCCGGGGATCTACGCGCTGTGGGGCTATTACGTCGCCACCGGCCAGCACGAGCCGGTGGTGCGCATCATGCAGGCGCTGCGCTGGTCGAAGAACAAAGGCGACAGCGGCTTCTCCTTCCGCAAGGTGTTCTCGGGCTGGGGACGCGATCCGAGCGCCTTGGAGAAAATCACCACCGGCGGCACGGCGAAGTGGACGCTTGCCTCTTACGCCGAGCGCGATCGGGAGCTGCTCAGGCTCTATCGCGCCGAATATGACCGTCAGCCCGAGGACGTCGCCAAACCGTTGAAGGATGTGATCGAGGCCGCCGAAATCTTCGAGTCGGAGAAGATCCGCAAGGATCAGTTCGGCGCCATCGAGGACGCGCAGAAGGCGCAGATGACCAACGAGGCCGGCATGTCCAAGGGCGCAACCGCGGGCTCAATCGCCATCGCCACCGGGTGCGTGGCGGCGTCAGCTCTGGGGCAAGCCTATATCGCGCTGCCATGCGTGCTCGGCGGCGCGCTCTATACCGGCGCCGTCAAGCTCGCGCATTGACGAGACGCTACTCGGTGCCGCGGCGAATGAAATAGCCGACCACGACGCCGAGGCCGACCGCGAGGATGAGCGAGGCGGCGAGATTGTCCTTCATCGCCTCCTCGGCCTCTTGCGCCGCATCCGAAGCGTAATCGCGCGCCCGCCCGAACTGGCGGCTCGCGCCTCGTGCCGTGCCCGACGTGAGCTCGGTCACATAGTCGCGTAGCGTGGTGATTTGGTCGTAGAGCGCATCGATATCGACATTGTCCTTGGCGAACCGCGACGCCTTCCGCTCAGCCCTGGCCAAGCTCAGCATGATCGTACTCCTCTTCGAAATGTTGGCGCCCCGCCGACCGGCCAAGGGCTTGACCATAGCAGAAACGGCCTCGCGGCTGTCTCGTTCCAGACTTGCGGTTGATGAGGGCTAACCGCCGTGACGATAATTGTCGCGGATCGTCTCGTTTTGCTCGCGCTTGGTCGCCGGATCTGTGCGCCGCTGGCTCCACAGCGCGTTGCCATAGGCAATGGCAAAGCCCAATCCGCCGACGCCGATTAGGCCGAGAATAACCCATAGCCAGCCGCCATATTCCATCGTTGTCTCCTTCACTTTGGAGGAACAACGCGGCAGCTCTGTATCAGTTGCGTGACAATTGGAGCGGGTGAAGGGAATCGAACCCTCGTCGTGAGCTTGGGAAGCTCCTGCTCTACCATTGAGCTACACCCGCGACCGTTGCGAGTCCTACCATGGCCCGCCGGCACGCGAAAAGAGCGGCCTGTCACAGAGTGGTGATGGTTTCCGGTCTTGCGCAGCGCCGCCAATCGCTTGTTAATGCCGGGGGCTGGAGGGCATTTCCATGGCCGACGCCGCGCTTCTCGCGCCGCACGCGAAATTCAGCGACCCCGACATAACCGCCAAGGGCGAGCGCCGCGCCCGAGTCGCGCTTGCCGGCTTACGCACGCTATGGCTCAACACCGGCAGCCTGTGCAACATCACGTGCCGCAATTGCTACATCGACTCGAGCCCCGACAACGACCGGCTCGCTTATCTTACCCGCGCCGAGGCGGCTTCCTTCTTCGATGAGATCGCACGCGATCGCCTGCCGGTGCGCGAGATCGGCTTCACCGGCGGCGAGCCGTTCATGAATCCCGACATGATCGCCATGCTCGGCGATGCGCTGGATCGCGGTCACTCCGTGTTGGTGCTGACCAACGCCATGCAGCCCATGCTGCGCCCTCGCATCCGTGACGGGCTGATCGCGCTGCGCGACGCGCATGGCAGCCGCCTCGTCCTGCGGGTCAGCCTCGATCATTATTCACGCGAGCTGCATGACACCGAGCGCACCGCAGGCTCATTCGCCAAGACGGTCGAAGGCATCGATTGGCTCGCGCGCGAAGGTTTCACTCTGGCGCTCGCGGGACGAACCTGTTGGGGGGAGAGCGAGGCTGACGCCCGCGCCGGTTATGCCGCGCTGATCGCCGCCCGCGCCTGGCCGGTCGACGCCTACGACCACGGCCAACTGGTCCTGTTCCCGGAGATGGACGCACGCGACGACGTCCCGGAAATCACCGAAGGCTGCTGGGGGATCTTGGGCAAACACCCGAACGAGGTGATGTGCTCGTCAAGCCGCATGGTGGTGAAGCGCAAAGGCGCCGCCTCCCCGGTAGTGCTGCCGTGCACGCTGCTGCCTTACGATCCCGCATTCGAGATGGGCGCCACCTTGGCCGAGGCCGCGCGCGCCGACGGCGGCATGTTCGACCATGGCGCGGTCAAGCTCTGCCATCCGCATTGCGCCAAGTTCTGCGTGCTTGGCGGCGGCTCCTGCTCAACCTGACGCCGAATTCAGAACGGGTTGTTCTCCGATTGGCCGCGGGTCTTGAAGAACTCGCGACTGAGCGCAAATACCACCGGACTGAGCAGCGCCAGCGCGATCAAATTCGGGATCGCCATTAACGCGTTTAGCGTATCGGCCAGCAGCCAGACAAACGCGAGTTCGACCGTTGCGCCGACGAACACCGCAATGCACCACGCGACCCGGAACGGCTTGATGATGCGTACGCCGAACAGGTACTCCAGCGAGCGCTCTGAGTAATAACTCCAGCCGAGCAAGGTGGTAAAAGCGAACAGTGAGAGGGCGAAGGCCACGATGTGGTGGCCGACGCCCGGCAACGTTGCCTCGAATGCCGATGAGGTAAGGGCCGCGCCGGTCTGGCCGCTGGTCCAGTCCCCGCTCGTCAGGATGACGAGCGCGGTAAAGGTGCACACGATGATGGTGTCGATGAAGGGAGCCAGCATGGCGATCAGACCTTGGCTGACCGGCCCTTTGGTCTGCGCCGCGGCGTGGGCGATCGGCGCCGAACCCAGCCCTGCCTCGTTGGAAAATACACCGCGCGCCACGCCGAACTGGAGCGCCGCCCAGACCGCCGCGCCGGCAAAGCCGCCGGTCGCTGCCGCCGGCGTGAAGGCATAGGTAAAGATCAGGCCCAACGCGGTCGGGATCGCGCTGATATTCAAAACCAGGACCAACAGGCCCGCGAGGACATAGCTGATCGCCATGAAGGGTACGAGCTTGCCGGCGACGGCGGCGATACGCTGAATTCCGCCAAGCAGCACAGCGCCGACCAAGAGGAACAGCACGGCTCCGGTCGCCCATTCTGGAATCCCCAGCGAATTGTTGAGCGCGTGCGCGACCGAATTGGCCTGCACCATATTGCCGATACCAAAGCCCGCGATACTCGCGAACAGAGCGAAAGTAACCGCGAGCCAGTTCCACTTCGCCCCCAGCCCGTTCCTGATGTAGTACATCGGGCCGCCGACCCATTCGCCGCGCGAATCCTGCTCGCGGTAGCGCACGGCGAGGACGGCTTCGGCGTATTTGGTCGCCATGCCGACCAATGCGGTCATCCACATCCAGAAGATGGCCCCCGGACCGCCAAGGAAGATGGCCGTCGCCACTCCGGCAATATTGCCGGTGCCGATCGTCGCCGACAGTTCCGTCATCAGCGCATTGAAGGGGGTGATCTCGCCCTTACCCTCGCTGACGCGCCCGCGCCACAGAAGGGCGAGGCTGAGCGGCACTCTGAAGATGCTGCGCGCCCGCAAGCCGACGGTGAGGTAAAGTCCGACGCCGAGAATCAAGACCAGCATCGGCACGCCCCAGACGATGCCGTTGAGCCAATTCAGGCTCGCGCTTAACTTTTCCATGATCCCTCCCCCTGCTGCGCTTGAGCGCAATCCCCGACGCTTTATACGGCGGATTTGTTCGGAATGTCAGTCTTGCTTGAAGTGCTTGGACAGCTTCAGGCCTTGCGCCTGGTAGTGCGAGCCGATGCCCTGGCCATAGATCTGGTCGGGAATGTCGGTGAGCTTGTCGTAGACCAGGCGGCCGACGATCTGCCCATCTTCCAGAATGAACGGGATGTCGAGGCTGCGCACTTCGAGCACCGCCTTGGCGCCCGGCACCTTGCCTTCGGCATAGCCGAAGCCCGGATCGAAGAAGCCGGCATAGTGCACGCGGTACTCGCCGATCAAGCGGATCGAACGGCGCCATCTCGGCGACATAGGCCGGCGGCACCGACACGCTCTCCTTCGACGCCAGGATGTAGAACTCGTGCGGGTCGAGCACCAGGCGGCGGTCGCCGTCGAGATGGACGGCCTCCCAATACTGGTTCACCCCGTACGCGCCGACCGCGTCGACATCGATCACGCCGGCAAAACGCCGCGCGCGATAGCCGATCAGGCCGGAGGGCGGAATCGGCGCGAGGCTGATGCGCAGATTGAGTCCGTCGCGGATCGCCGCGTCGCCCTCGACCAGCCCGACATCGGAATGAATCTCGCGCAAGCGCCGGTCGCCCACTCGCCCGGGCTGCTCGCCGGCGTCGAGCTGCTGGCCGACGCGGCGGCGGAACCTGATCTGATTGAGCCGCGAGCCGTACCGCACCTTGATGGAGAAGGTGCGCGGGCAAATCTCGGCGAATAGCGGACCGGCATAGCCCTCCTCGACCATGTCGAACCCGTCCTGCCGGTCGGCGATCAGCCGGGTGAACACATCGAGGCGGCCGGTCGAGCTTTTCGGGTTGGCGAAACCGGCGATGGTCGAGCGCAGCTTGAGCTGCTCGATCAGCGGCACGAGATAGACGCAGCCGGCCTCGAGCACGGCACCCTTGGTGAGGTCGATCTCGTGGAATTTCAGCTCGTCGAGCTTGTCGCGCACCGTGGCGTCGGGACCGGGCAGGAAACTCGCCCTGATGCGGTAGGCGACCTTGCCGAGCCGGAGATCGAGGCTTGCCGGTTGGATCTGATTGGCCTCGATATCCGGCGCGGCCATGATCTCGCCGCCCGAAATCATGGCGCGGATGGCTTGGCTCGGCAGGATGCCGGTGCGCGCGAACATGCTGCGCGGCCCTTCCGCCGGTTGATCGGCCGGCTGGTCCTCGGGCAGCGCCTCGAACAGCCTGTCACGCGGGGTTACTGGCTGCATGGTCCGCCTTTGCATGGTCCTGGCTTCCGATCATCTTAGGCGCAAAAATCAGGGATTACTAATTAAGAGCAACCGTAACGCGCAAGAAGGTCGCGGGAATGGAAGTGGCGCTCTTGCTCGCGCTTTTGTTTTGGCTGTTGAACAAATCTTCAAGCTCCTTCTGCAAATCGCCGGCTCGGTCGCTCTTTTCCGCCGCTTCGAACGCATTCATGGTCGGCCCGTAGAATTTTCGAAAGGCATCGACGAGTTCTGATGGTGGGCCGGGAAAGTTGAAACTATACGTGTCTCTGACGAACGACACTTTGTTCGCCGGCACCCCTGCGGCGGCAAATCGCTCTGTCACGTTGCTCTCGATCCCCCACGTCATCGGGCTGATGAAGCCTTCCGGCGGTGGCGGCGAGTACGACGCGCTGATCTTCAGGATTTGTGCGACCAAGGTCGGATCGTTCGGAATCCAGTTCCCCATGACGATCCGACCGCTAGGCCGGGTCACGCGCACCATCTCCTTAGCCACATCGAACGGCTTTGGCGCGAACATCGCTCCAAAGATGCTCACCACGAGGTCAAAAGAACGATCTTCCAGCCCTTGCAGATTTGACGCATCGCCTTCCTGAAATCTGCAGTTCGTGAGGCCCTGCTCCTTGGCCCGCTTGTTCCCGGCCTCAACCAGGTTCCTGGCGATATCGACGCCCAACACGTCCGCTCCGAGTCTTGCCCCCGGCAACGCCGTCGTTCCGTCGCCGCATCCGAGATCTAAAACCTTGAGTCCTTTGGTGATTCCGAGTCCGTTGACGAGCGCCTCTCCGCTCTCTCTCATGCTCTCCGCAATGCGCGTAAAGTCGCCCTTTTCCCAAAGTTCCTTGTTCGGATTCATTGGAGCACTTTCCCACTTTCGCTTAAGGATATAGCCCGCCGGGCCAGACTTAGCTCGGCCTTCTCCCCCGGATTCACAAGAGGGGATAAGGATGAGCTTGGCCATGCTTATCGGACTGTTTGCCCTCACCGTTGCCGCTCTCTTCACTGGCGCGGCGTTCTACATCAATTTTGCCGAGCAGCCGGCGAGGCTCGGCTTGAAGGACCGGCCGCTACTGGCCGAATGGAAGACGGCGTACCGGCGCGGCGCCACCATGCAGGCCAGCTTGGCGGTGATCGGCTTCATCCTCGGCGCGATCGCCTGGTGGCAAACCGGCAAGCCGGCCTTCCTCGCCGGCGCCTTGCTGATCGTGGCGAATTGGCCCTGGACGCTGATCGCCATCAAGCCGGTCAACGACGCGCTGATGGCGACCGATCTTGCCAAGGCCGGGCCCAAGACCCGCGCCCTCATCGTCAAGTGGAGCACGCTTCATGCCGTGCGGACCGTGCTCGGCGCGCTTTCGGTCATTTCCTTTCTCTTTGCCCTCTCCGCCGGTTGATCTCGCCGAGACTTGACGGCGCCCGGCCCGCGGGGGCATTAATGCGCCTCGTGGTGATTTGGCCGGCCGGCTTGCAGCCACGTTAAACAAGTCGCTAAAAGGCCGCGCGAGGCTAATCAGCCGATCCCGGTCTTTTGGCGGCAGCCAAAGTCCGGGTTTTTTTATGCGGCCGGCACCCGAATAGAGTTGCTAGGAGTGTTGAGCCATGGTCGCAGATAAGGATCGCAAGACGGGAGCCATTCCTTGGCACCAAGCCACCGCGCTGGTGCATGGCGGCACGCTGCGGAGCCAGTTCGGCGAGACCTCCGAGGCCATCTTCCTCAATTCCGGCTATGTCTATGACAGCGCCGAGCAGGCCGAGGCCCGCTTCAAGGGCGACGAGGAAGGCTTCGTCTATAGCCGCTACGCCAATCCCACCGTCGCCATGTTCGAGGCGCGCATGTGCGCGCTGGAAGGGGCGCCCGCCGCGCGCGGCACCGCGAGCGGCATGGCCGCCGTCGCAGCCTCCCTGCTCTGCCATTTGAAAGCGGGCGATCATGTGGTCTCGGCGCGCGCGCTGTTCGGCAGCTGCCGCTATATCGTCGAGGATCTGCTGCCGCGGCTCGGCATCGCCACCACGCTGATCGACGGTCGCGATCTTTCCGCGTGGGAAGCGGCGGTCAGGCCCAACACGCGCGCTCTGTTTTTCGAGACGCCAACCAACCCGGTGCTCGAGCTGGTCGACATCGAGGGCGTGTCCAAGATCGGCAAGCAGGCCGGTGCGCTGGTGGTGGTCGACAACGTGTTCGCCACGCCGCTGCTCCAGCGGCCGATGCCGCTCGGCGCCGACATCGTGGTCTACTCGGCCACCAAGCATATCGACGGCCAGGGGCGCTGCCTCGGCGGCGTCGTGCTGGGGAGCGAGGAGTTCGTCGAGGAGAAGCTGCACAATTACCTCAAGCATACCGGCCCGTCGCTCAGCCCGTTCAATGCCTGGGTGCTGCTGAAGGGCCTGGAGACGCTGCCGCTGCGGGTGGCGCAGCACGGCGCCTCGGCCGCCTCGCTCGCCGATTTTCTCGCCGCCCGGCCCGAGGTGACCCGCGTGTTCTATCCCGGCCGCGCCGATCATCCGCAGTACGCGCTGGCCCAACGCCAGATGGCGGGCGGCGGCCCGATGGTCGCGTTCGAGGTCAAGGGCGACAAGCAAACCGCGTTCCGCGTCATGAACGCGCTGCAGATCTTCAAGATCAGCAACAATCTCGGCGACGCCAAAAGCCTGGTGACCCATCCCGCCACCACCACCCATCAGCGGCTTTCGCCGGACGCGCGCGCGGAGCTTGGCATTTCTGACACCAGCGTGCGGCTCTCGATCGGACTTGAGGACGTGCGCGACCTCACCGCCGATCTCGATCAGGCCCTGGCCGCGGCCCGCTAACGCCGAATGCACCATGCGGCTTGGGCCCGCCTTGCCTGCGTCACGCCCCTATGCCACCTTTTGGCAAAGGCGCCGCCATCGAGTGAGGTCGATCATGTGTCGCAACATCAAGACGTTGTACAATTTTGAGCCGCCGGCCACGGAGGAGGAGGTCTATTTGTCCTCCCTGCAATTTGTCCGCAAGCTGAGCGGCTTCACCCGGCCGTCCAAGGCCAATCAGCTGGCGTTCGACCGGGCGGTGGACAAGGTCTCGCGCGCCGCCCGCGAGCTGATCGACTCCCTCGTCACCAATGCCCCGCCCCGCGACCGCGAGATCGAGGCCTTGAAGGCCAAGGCGAAATCCGCCGAGCGGTTCGGCACGTCTTCCAGTCAGGCCACCTAGCTCGCTTCTGCCCGCGCCTCCGACCGCATAGGAGTTCTCTTGTCGGCTTCTCTATCGACAGCACGAGACCTGCTCGCGCGCCTCGTCGCTTTCGACACGACCAGCGCCAAGTCGAATCTCGCGCTGATCGACTTCGTCGAGGATTATCTCGACGGACAAGGCATAGAGGTCTTCGCGCGTCCCCTCGCCCGACGGCACCAAGGCCGATTTGTTTGCCACCATTGGCCCGAAGGGCGGCGGCGTCGGGCTGTCCGGCCACAGCGACTGCGTGCCGGTCGAGGGCCAGCGTTGGACCTCGGACCCCTTCACCCTCACGGAGCGCGACGGCAAGCTCTATGGCCGCGGCAGTTGCGACATGAAGGGCTTCATCGCCTGCGTGCTCGCCTCGGTGCCGCTGTTCAAATCGCGCAAGCTCAACGAGCCGATCCACCTCATCATCTCCTATGACGAGGAAGTGGGCTGCACCGGCGTCCGCCCGCTGATCGCCAGGCTGGGGCAAGATCTCCCCCGGCCCCGCGCCGTCATCGTCGGCGAGCCGACCGGCATGAAGGTGATCGACACCCATAAACGCATCGATGCCTACCGCACGCGGGTGATCGGCCGCGAGGCGCATTCGAGCATGCCCGAGCTCGGCGTCAACGCCATCGCCGCCGCCGCCGCCTTGATCGGCGAGCTCGAGCGCATCGGCGCCGACATCGCGGCGAAGCAGAACGACGCGCGCTTCGAGCCGCCCTACTCGACCGTCATGGTCGGCACCATCGAAGGCGGCACGGCGCACAACATCGTGCCCAAGACTTGCGAGTTTCAATGGCAGGTCCGCAGCCTGCCTCAGGCCGCACCCGCCAACGTGCCGCGCGACCTCACCGCTTTCGCCAAGACCGCGCTGTTGCCGCGCATGCGGCAGGTGACCAAGGAGGCGGCCATCGAGACCGAGACCGAAGGATCGGTGCCGGCCTTCGTCGCGGCGGCGGGCTCGGCGGCGGTAGCGCTGGCGCTTGAGCTGACCGGCGCCGAGCACACCCACGCGGTGTCCTACACCACCGAGGCGGGACTGTTCGAGCAGGCCGGCTGTCCCGCGGTGATCTGCGGCCCGGGCAATATCGCCCAGGCGCACGCGGCGGACGAATATGTCTCGATCGCGCAGCTCGAGGCGTGCCTGGCCTTTCTCGCCGGCCTCGACCGACACGCTCAGCGCTTAACGCTTAAGCGGCGGCGAACTGCGCCGGGTCGAAGTGGTAGCGGCTGTTGCAGAACTCGCACGTCACCCACACCTCGCCGTCGACCACCATGTCGGCCAAGTCCTCGGCCGTGAATTGCTTGAGCAAATCCTCGACCCGGCCGCGCGAGCAGCTGCAATAGCTTTCGAGCGGAACGGCGCGAAACGCGCGCACCTGCTCCTCGTGGAACAGCCGGTAGAGCAGCCGGTCGGGCGGCAGTAGCGGATCGAGCAGCTCGTGATCCTCGACCGTCTCGGCCAGGGCCCTGGCGCGGGTCCAGTCCTCCTCGGCGAAGGCAGCCTCTCGGGCCGGGCCGTGGCCACCCTCGCGGGTGAGTTTCTGCACCAGCAGGCCACCCGCCCGCCAGGTCCACGGCCTGTCGCCTGACGCGCCGGGCCGATAGTGGCGCGCCACCGCCAGCCTGATGAACGTGGGAAGCTGCTCGGACTGGCGGAAATAGGTGTCGGCGGCCTCGGTCAGGCTGTCGCCTTCGAGCGGCACCACGCCCTGGTAGCGCTCGGTGTCGAGCCCGCGGTCGATGGTCATGGCGAGATGGCCGTCGCCGAGCAGCCGCCCGTCGGGCGGCAGCGCCTCAACTTGCTCCGGCGCGAAGCGGGCATAGCCGCGCAACCCGCCCGGCACCTGATAGTCGGCTACCAGCAGGTCGACCGGCCCGTCAGTCGAGGCCTGAAGAATGAACTTGCCCTCGAATTTGAGCGCGGCGCCGAGCAGAGCGGTGAGCGCCACCGCTTCGCCGAGCAGCTGCGATACGGCTTCCGGATAGTCGTGGCGCGACAAAATGGTGTCGACCACCGGCCCGAGCTTGACCAGACGCCCGCTGACATCGGCCTGCTCCGCCTGGAACGGTAGGATCAGATCGTCGTCCGGGAGGCGAAGCTCGATCTGGCTCTCGGGCGCGTGCTCGGTCATCGCCTGGCTCCGCGGGATGTCGCCTTTCGGCCGCCGCGCTTGGCGCCGCGCGGCGCGCTGAGGCACCAGGCGAGGATCGCCTTCTGGACATGCAGCCGGTTCTCGGCCTCGTCCCATACCGCCGATTGCGGGCCGTCGATCACCTCCGCCGTCACCTCGTCGCCGCGGTGAGCGGGCAGGCAATGCATGAAGATCGCGTCCTTGGCCGCTTGCGCCATCACCTTGGCGTTGACCTGGAAGGAGCGGAGCGCTTGCTCCCGCTTGTTTGCATCGTTGTCGCTCATCGACACCCAGACATCGGTCACCACGCAATCGGCGCCGCGCGCCGCCTCAAGCGGATCCTCGCTCACCTCGATGTCGGCGCCCTCGGCTTTCGCCCAATCGAGCAGCGCGGCCGACGGCCCGAACGCCTTCGGCGCAGCGATCCTGAGCTTGAAGCCGAAGCGCGCGGCGGCGTGCACCCAGGAGGTGGCGACATTATTTGCGTCGCCGATCCAGGCGATTGTGCGGCCTTTGATCGGCCCTTTCAGCTCCTCGAAGGTCATCACGTCGGCCATCACCTGGCAGGGATGCGACCGGCAGGTGAGCCCGTTGATCACCGGCACGGTGGCGTGCGCGGCCAGCTCGGTCAGCGTCTCGTGCGGCCCGGTGCGCAACATGATCGCGTCGACATAGCGTGACAGCGCCCGCGCGGTGTCGGCGAGGGTCTCGCCCCGGCCGAGCTGCATGTCCTGCGGATCGAGCACCACCGAGCCGCCGCCGAGCTGATGCATGGCCACTTCGAACGACACCCGGGTGCGCGTCGAAGGCTTCTCGAAGATCATGGCGAGCACGGCGCCGGGACGCAGGCCCAGGCTCTTCGGCGCGCGGCCCTTGCGCTTGATCGCCGCGGCCACGTCGATGATGGCGCGCAGCGACTTGCGGTCCAATGCGTCGATATCGAGGAAGTGCTTGGGAGACATGGTCATTCCGTCGGCGCGGCGGCTAGGCGTGAGCGAGCGCGCCGCTTTTCAGGGCGACGCAGGCGGCATCGAGCTTGCTGCCGGCCAGATCGATCTCCGCCTCGCCCACGATCAGCGGCGGCAACAGGCGCACGACATTGTCGCCGGCCTGTACCGTCAGCATGTTCTCGGCGCGGAGCGCTTCCAGCAGCTTCTGGTTCGACACTTTGCATTTCAGACCCAGCATCAGCCCCTGCCCGCGCACCTCCTCGATGATGTCGCCGTGCTCGTCCTTGAGCGCGGCCAAACGCTGCTTCAACCTTAGCCCCATCTTTGCGACATGTTCGAGAAAGTCCTGTTCGAGCACCACGTCGAGCACGGCATTGCCGACCGCCATGGCGAGCGGGTTGCCGCCGAAGGTCGAGCCGTGGCTGCCCGCGGTCATGGCCGAACCGACCGCCGCGGTGGTGAGACAGGCGCCGACCGGAAAGCCGCCGCCAAGCCCTTTGGCGGTGGCCATGATGTCGGGCGTGATGCCGGCCCATTGATGCGCGAATAGCTTACCGGTGCGGCCCATCCCGGTCTGCACCTCGTCGAGCAGAAGCAGGATGCCCTTGTCGTCGGCGAGCGCACGCAGATCTTGCAGGAAGCGCCACGAGACCTCGCGCATGCCGCCTTCGCCCATGATCGGCTCGATCAGGATGCCGGCGGTGGTCTCGCCGATCGCTGCCTCGACCGCATCGAGATCGAAGGCGGCGACCTGGTCGAAGCCGTCGACCGGCGGGCCGAAGCCCTCCAGATGCTTAGCCTGACCGCCGGCGGCGATGGTGGCGAGCGTCCGGCCGTGGAACGCGCCTTCGAACGTCACCAGGCGATAGCGTTCCGGCGCGCCGGCCTTGAAATGATAGCGGCGCGCGGCCTTGATGCCGCACTCGACCGCCTCGGCGCCGGAATTGGCGAAGAACGCCATGTCGGCGAAGGTGGCGGCGCACAACCGTTCGGCCAGGCGCTCCTGCTCGGGGATGCGATGCAGATTGGACACATGCCAGAGTTTTTGCGCCTGCTCGGTCAGCGCCTGCACGAGGTGCGGATGCGCGTGGCCGAGCGCAGTGACCGCCACGCCGCTCGCGAAGTCGAGATAGCGCTCGCCGGAGGCCGTAAACAGATAGGCGCCCTCCCCGCGCGCGAAGGAAAGCTCGCTGCGGGCATAGGTCGGAAGAAGGGCCGGCATCGAAGTTCGCTGTCCTTGAAATAAAAACTGCCGCCGATTGGCGGCAGCAAGGAATCTCAGAGCATTAGGTCTCAGGTCGAAGCGTGTCAATCAGGGCACATACAGGGCTTATCCCACGCTCGTCCACGTTTCCGTCCACCTCGCATTTGTGTTCTCGCCGGAGAAGTGGCAGAATCCACTTGGTTCCGGTGGAAAACGGATAGGACAAGCGTGGCGGACGCTTGCCGGGTTCTGCCGGATATAGTAGCGTATTACCGCTCGGCTACAAGATATCGTGGGTGCTGCGTTGCACCCGGGCGGTCAATCTCAGCAGTAATTCTGAGTTTTTCAAGCGCCGTCTCTAGGCAGACGGGGGGATTCTGAGTCCAATTCGAGGAGGCCAAACCATGGGCTGGACTGACGAGAGGGTTGAACTGCTGAAGAAACTCTGGGCCGAGGGCTTAAGCGCAAGTCAAATCGCCGGACGTTTGGGCGGCGTGACTCGCAACGCGGTCATCGGCAAGGTGCATCGTCTTGGGCTGTCGGGCCGGGCCACCAGCTCGCGCTCATCGAGCCCGAGACCGCGCCGGACCCATGTGCCGCGCGCCAATCGCGCGCCGTCACTGATGTTCGGCACCCGCGGCAACACCGCGCTCAAGCCTCACTACGAGGCGGACTTCGAGCCGGCACCGGCGCCGCTTCAGGAGCTGATCATCCCGCTCCATGAGCGGGCGAGCATCCTGACGCTTAAGGAAGCGATGTGCCGCTGGCCGATCGGCGATCCCGGCGAGCCGGAGTTCCATTTCTGCGGCCGTAAGAGCTGCGGAACGCTGCCTTATTGCGAGCACCACGCCCGCATGGCCTATCAGCCGGTGCAGGCGCGGCGGCGCGAAAGGCGGTTCGCCACCGGCTAGGCTTGGCCGGACAAAAATGCGGCAGAAGAATTTAGGAGGCGCCCTCGCGGCGCCTCTTTCATTTTGGCTAGGCGGTCTCTTCGAGCTTGTCGGAGAAGGCGTAGCCCGCGCCGCGCACGGTGCGCACCGGATCGGTCTCGTTGCCGCGCATCATCGCCTTGCGCAAGCGGCCGATATGGACGTCGACCGTGCGCTCATCGACATAGACGTTGCGCCCCCACACGCCGTCGAGCAATTGGGCCCGGCTGAACACCCGGCCGGGGCTCTGCATCAGAAATTCGAGCAGGCGAAACTCGGTCGGCCCGAGATGCACCTGCCGGCCGTTGCGCGTCACCCGGTGCGACTCGCGGTCGAGCTCGATATCGCCCACGCTCAGCACCGAGGCGATGCGTTCGGGGTGGGTGCGGCGCAGGATCGCCCGCACCCGCGCCATCAGCTCCGGCAGCGAGAACGGTTTGACCACATAGTCGTCGGCCCCGGTGGTGAGGCCCCTGATCCGGTCGCTCTCCTCGCTGCGGGCGGTGAGCAGGATGATCGGGATGGTACGGCTATCCTTGCCGGTGCGTAACCGCCGGCACAGCTCCAGCCCCGAAATGCCCGGCAGCATCCAATCGAGCACGATCAGATCGGGTGAACTCTCGGCGATGGCCATCTCGGCCTCGTCGCCGCGATGCACCACGTCGACGGAATAGCCTTCCGCCTCGAGGTTGTAGCGAAGCAGGAGGGCGAGGGGTTCCTCGTCCTCGACTACCAGCACCTTGGCTCCAGGGCTCATAGCGTTCATCTCAAGCATGCGTCTACCCCGCCGACCGCTTCAACGCGACCGGCGTCGAACTCGTGGTGTCGCCTTTCGGGCGCTGATCGGTGATGGCACTGCCATGCACCAGGTAGTACACGGTCTCGGCGATATTGGTGGCGTGGTCGCCGATGCGCTCGATGTTCTTGGCGCCGAACAGGAGATGGGTGCAGAGCCCGATATTACGCGGGTCCTCCATCATGTAGGTGAGCAGCTCGCGGAACAGCGAGTTGTACATGGCGTCGATCTCTTCGTCCTTGTACCAGACCTTGAGCGCCCGGTCGGCGTCGCGTTCGATGTAGGCGTCGAGCACCTCTTTCACCTGGCCGAGGGCCAGCTCGCCCATATGCTTCAGCCCGAGCATCAGCTGTTTCGGCTGCTGCTCGCTGTGCACGGCCACCGCCCGCTTGGCGATGTTCTTGCCGAGGTCGCCGATGCGCTCCAGATCGTTGGCGATGCGCAGCGCCGCCATGATCTGGCGGAGATCGAAGGCCATCGGCTGCCGGCGCGCGATCATCAGCACCGCCTGCTCCTCGATCTCGCGCTCAAGCACGTCGATCGCCTCATCCTGATTGATGGTGGCGGCGGCCAGCTCCGGATCGCGCCGCTCCAGCGCCTCGAACGACTGGCCGAGCACCTGCTCGGCGAGACCGCCCATCTTGGCGATCTTGTTGTTGAGGAGCGAGAGCTCCTCCTCGTAAGACCTGACAATGTGCTCGTGTTGCTGTTCCATCGTTTGAACTCCTGAAGAGCTGAGCGTCAGCCGAAGCGGCCGGTGACGTAATCCTGCGTGCGCACGTCGGTCGGATTGGTGAAGATCTTGGCCGTTTCATCCACCTCGACCAGCTTGCCGAGATGGAAGAAGGCGGTGCGCTGCGACACGCGCGCGGCCTGCTGCATCGAATGGGTGACGATGACGATGCACAAATTCTCCTTCAACTCTTCCATCAGCGCCTCGATACGCGCGGTGGCGATCGGATCGAGCGCCGAGCAGGGCTCATCCATGAGGATCACTTCGGGGTCGACCGAGATGGCGCGGGCGATGCACAGCCGCTGCTGCTGACCGCCGGACAGGCCGGTGCCGGACTCCTGCAAGCGATCCTTGACCTCCTCGAACAGCCCGGCCTTGGTCAGGCTCTTGACCACGATCTCCTCGAGGTCGGTCTTCGATTTGGCCAGCCCATGAATGCGCGGACCGTAGGCCACGTTCTCGAAAATCGATTTGGGAAACGGGTTCGGCTTTTGGAACACCATGCCGACGCGGGCGCGAAGCTGCACGGGATCGACCTGGGGCGCATAGATGTCCTGTCCGTCGAGCGTGATGTCGCCTTTGATGCGCACGCCGTCGATCACGTCGTTCATGCGGTCGAGACAGCGCAAGAAGGTCGACTTGCCGCAACCGGACGGACCGATCAGCGCCGTCACCGAGCGGTCGAGGATGTCGAGCGACACGTCGAACAGCGCCTGCTTCTCGCCGTACCACAGGTTCACGTCGCGGGCCGTCATCTTGAGCTCGTGCTGGGCGGCCGGCAGAACGCCTTCCTTGGGCTCCGCTATCGTCGGCGTTTGCACGCGGATCACTGGCCGTGCCTCCACATTAGCCTCCATGACGTCGTTCCCTTCTACCATTTACGCTCGAACATTTGCCTAAGGGCGATGGCCACGATGTTCATCACCACGAGAAAACCGAGCAGGACCAGAATGGCCGCCGAGGTGCGGGACACGAAGCCGCGCTCGGGGCTGTCGGCCCAGCTATAGATTTGCGTCGGCAGCGAAGTCGCCGGCTCGAGAATGCCCATGTTCTCGATGCTTGGAATGAACGCATTCATGCCGATCAGCAGCAGGGGCGCGGTCTCGCCCAGCGCCTGCGCCATGCCGATGATGGTACCGGTCAGAATGCCGGGCATCGCCAGCGGCAGCACGTGATGCATCATCACCTGGTGCTTCGACGCGCCGACGCCAAGCGCCGCCTCCCGGATCGATGGCGGCACCGCTTTGAGCGCGGCGCGGGTGGCGATGATGATGGTCGGCAGCGTCATCAGCGACAGCACCATGCCGCCGACCAGCGGGGCCGAGCGCGGCAGGCCGAAATAGCCGAGGAACACGGCCAAGCCCAGCAGGCCGAACACCACCGAAGGCACGGCGGCGAGATTGTTGATGTTCACTTCGATCAGGTCGGTGAGCCGGTTCTTCGGGCGCGAACTCCTCGAGATAGACCGCGGCGGCGATACCGATCGGGAAGCTCAACAGAAGGCAG
Organism: uncultured Alphaproteobacteria bacterium; assembly: GCA_963812105.1. Taxonomy (GTDB): domain Bacteria; phylum Pseudomonadota; class Alphaproteobacteria; order Rhizobiales; family Methyloligellaceae; genus Methyloceanibacter. Next base: position 207,070 of record CAWEUF010000006.1, on the reverse strand, counting down.
ACCAGCAGCGCATAGAACGATCCGGTGATGGCGCCGGCGAGGCCGGCCCGTTCCGGGAAGCGGCTGTCGGCGTTGAAGAACAGCTCCCAATTGAACGGGCTGTGCACCACGCCGTTGGCGATCATGGCGTCGTACGCCTCGATCTGGGTCGGGTTGAAGCGCGGATTTAGGACCTTCGGCGTCTCGCCCTTGGCCAGCGCGGCGAAGGGCGGTGACACCGGGAAGACCACCTGCGCGGTCTTGCCGATCAGGTTGGGATCGGCGGTCACCAGCTTGGCGATGGCCTCCGGCGCGTCGTCGGCCAGCAGCCCGAACAGTGCCGTATCGTGTACGTCGGGCAAATAGGCCTGCAGACTGTCTCGTGCCAGTGCCGCGAAGTCGCCGGTCGGCGGCGGGCCGGCCTCGATCTTGGCGGGATCGACATAGACGTCGAGCTTAAGGCTCGTGCGCCCGCCCTCCTCGACCACCACGCCGCGGTTCTGCAGCCGCTCGAAATAGACGACTTGGCTCCAAGAAAGCGCGTCGACCTCTTTCGGAATCACCCCCTTATGGAGCTGATCGAACGGATCGGAGACGGCGATTGGCAGAGTGATGGTCTTGCCGATCGTATCGGGATGTTTGACCACATAGTCGCGCACGATATAGGGCGCGTCGGCGGACAGAATCTTCGCCACATCGGTCTTCTGCTTGTCGGTCGCATCCGCGGGAAGAAAGCTCGCCAGGGCGTCTCGCACCACAGCGCGGTAGTTCCCGTCGGTCGGCTTGCTGGCGTCGACCTTGGCCGGATCGATGAACACCGTAAGGTCGACCTTGGTTTGCACGAAGGCCGGGAACCCGGTGATCACCAGAGAGCTCACCAAGATGGCGAGCAGGCCGACGGCCAGCGCAATGGCGATGATGCCATAGGCTTGCAATCTCCGGTCGGCCGCATAGCGCCGGCGGACGCGCCGCTGCGAGTCGGCGGACGCCCAAGAGGCGGCTTGGGGCGTCTGATCTATGGTCTGATCACTCATATTGCTCTCGGTATTTGCGCACGATGTGCAGGGCCAGCACGTTAAGCGCCAGGGTCACCAGGAACAGAACCAAGCCGAGCGCAAAGGCAGCAAGCGTCTTCGGGTTGTCGAACTCGGTGTCGCCGATCAGCAGGGTGACGATCTGCACGGTCACGGTGGTGACCGGCTCGAGCGGGTTCGCGGTCAGCGTAGCGATAATGCCGGCGGCCATGACCACGATCATGGTCTCGCCGATCGCCCGGCTCACCGCCAGCAACACGCCGCCCATGATGCCCGGCAGCGCCGCGGGGAGCAGCACCTTGATGATAGTCTCGCCCTTGGTCGCGCCCATGGCGTAGGAGCCGTCGCGCATGGCGCGCGGCACGGCGGCGATGGCGTCGTCCGACAGCGACGAGATGAACGGGATGATCATGATGCCCATCACCCCGCCGGCGGCGAGCGCGCTGTTGGGAGCGATCGGGATGCCGATGGTCTCGCCGAATTCACGCATGGCCGGCGCCACCGTAAGCACGGCAAAGAAGCCATAGACCACCGTCGGAATGCCGGCCAACAGCTCGAGCACCGGTTTGATCACCGCGCGAACCTTGGGATTGGCGTACTCGGTGAGGTAGATCGCCGAATAGAGGCCAATGGGGATCGCCACCAGCATGGCGATCGCCGAAATCAGCAGCGTGCCGGCAAACACCGGGATGGCGCCGAAGGCGCCGCCTGCCGTCACTTGGCCTTCGCGGATCGGGATCTGCGGTTCCCAGTTCAGGCCGAAAAAGAACTCGAACGGCGACACGCGGTCGAAAAACCGCAAGGCCTCGATCAGCAGCGACAGAAGGATGCCGAGCGTGGTGAGAATGGCGATCAGCGAGCAGGCGATCATCAAACCGGACAGAATGCGCTCGGCGCCATGGCGCGCCCTGAATTGAGGGCTGATGCGGCGCCCGGCAAAAAGCAGACCGAAGAGCGCGACGCTCAGCGCGGCGGCGACCATGGCGTAGCGGGCGATGGCCTGCCAGCGCTGGTAGCGCTCGGCGGCTGCCTGCACCACGAGGCTCGGCTCGCCGAAGATGTTGCCGGCGGCGACCGACCTGATCTCGCTCAGCAATAGATTGATCTGGCCCTGATCGAGGCCGTCGGTGGTGCCGGGCGGCAAGCTCCATAGCAGCAAGGTGTTGATGACCGTGCCTTGGAACAGCAGCCAGAGCAGAACCAGCAGGATCGAAGGAATGCCGACCCAGGCGGCGACGAAGGCGCCGTGATAGCTCGGGCGCGAATGGAGCTCGTGCTGACGCCCTTCGACCGAAGCTACGGCGCGGCGGCGCCCGATCACGTAGCTGACCACGCTGAGCGCGATGATCCCGAGTAGAAGGTAGCCAATCATATGCGCCTGCCTCGGTAGCTTGCGCCGCAGCCCCGGCGCCGCCAAGCAGCTTGTTGTCTCTCAAGATCGTGGGCGTGGCCGCGAACACCGCTCACGGCCACGCCCGGATCACTCACTCAAAGACTGCATCCTTACGAGGTCGGCGCAGCCATCTTCTCCGCATCCTTGGCGCGATCTTGCATTTCCTTCAACAGATCGGGCGACAGCACGACGAGGCCGCGCTCATGCAGATAGCCGTCCTTCCCCATGGCCGCGTCGCTGGTGTATTCGACGACGAAGTCGTTCAGACCAGGGATGACATTGCGGTGCGCGTTCTTGATATAGAAGAACAGCGGACGCGATAGGCCATAGCTCTTGTCGGCGATCGTCTCGAAGCTCGGCTGAACGCCGTTGATCTTCACGCCCTGCAGCTTGTCCGCGTTCTCATACAGGAACGAGTAGCCGAAAATGCCGACCGCATTGGGATCGGCCTCGATGCGCTGCACGATCAGGTTGTCGTTCTCGCCGGCCTCGATGAACGGGCCGTCCTGACGCATCGGCGTGCACTTCTCCTTGAGCAACGCCTCGAACCCATCCTTGTCCAGCTCACCCTTCTTCTTCTTGAAATAATCGAGCGACTTGCAGCCCTCATGCATGGCAAGCTCGACAAAGGCATCGCGGGTGCCGGAGGTCGGCGGCGGCCCATAGGCCGTGATGACGACGTCAGGAAGCGCCTTGTCGATTTCGCTCCACTTCTTGTAGGGATTGGCAACGAGCTTGTCGCCATCCGGAACCTCAGCCGCCAGCGCGAGGAAGATCTGCTCTTTGGTCAGATCCATCGGCTTGCCCTTCTTGGACTGAGCAATCGACAACCCGTCATAGCCGATCTGAATCTCGGTGATGTCGGTGACGCCGTTCTTGGTGCAGAGTTCGAACTCCGACTTCTTCATGGCGCGCGACGCGCCGGTAAGGTCCGGGTTGGCCTCGCCAACGCCCTGGCAAAAGATCTTCATGCCCCCGCCGGTGCCGGTCGACTCGACCACCGGGGCTTTCCCGCCCTTCTTGCCGAACTCCTCGGCGACGGCTTGGGTGTAGGGGAAGACCGTCGAGGAACCGACGATCTTGATTTGGTCACGGGCCAGCGCCGGGCCGGCCGTGCAAAGGGCGGCGACGGCAAGCGTCGACGCCACGACAGAAATTCTGTTCACTGTGCTCTCCCTTTGATTGGATGTGAGCTTCCGCCAGCGCGAGCAACACGCCGCTAGCCCGCCAGCACGCTAGCTCCCCGCGATAATTGTTTTATGACACCCATGATTCGTCTTTGTGACAGTCTAGTCTATTGATAAATCATGGTTTTGTGTGCTTGGCCTGTGGATAACCCGAGCCGGCCGGAGCCGGTTCCCACCCCCGTTAACCAGGCCGCCGGGTTGCCGGCAATGGGGCGCCAAGGCCCTCAATTCCGCGCGAACAGCGGCTTGCCGGAGGCGTCTTTGATCGATGTCCACTCCTCGCGCACGAGGCCGACGACGCTGTCGGGCAGCGGGATGTAGTCGAGCGCGGTGGCCATCTCATCGCCGCGCGCGTAGGCCCATCCGAAAAAGGCGAGCGCCTGCTTGGAGGCCTCGGGGTCGTCCGGCACCTGATGCATCAGGATGAAGGTCGCCGCCGTGATCGGCCAGGACGCCTCGCCCGGCTGATCGGTCAGCATCACGCCGAAGCGCCGCGTCGCCCAGTCGGCATTGGCGGCAGCCGCCTGGAACGATGTAAATTCGGGCGCCACCACCTTGCCGGCCTGGTTGATCATATTGGCGGAGGTCAGCTCCTGCTGTTTGGCATAGGCATGCTCGACATAGCCGATCGCACCCTCGGTATCGGCAACCTCGCTGGCGACGCCCTTATTGCCTTTTGCGCCGACGCCGACCGGCCATTCGATGGTGACCTCGAACCCGATCTTGCTTTGCCACGCCTCGCTCACCTTGCTCAGATAGTTGGTGAAGTTGAAGGTGGTGCCCGATCCGTCCGAGCGATGCACCACGGTAATCGCCTCGCTCGGAAGTTTGACCTTGGGATTGAGCTGCTTGATTGCCGCGTCGTCCCAGGCGGTAATCTCGCCCAGAAATATCTTGGCGAGGGTCGCGCCGTCGAGCACCATCTCGCCCGACTTGACGCCGCCGACATTGATGACGGGAACGATGCCGCCCACCACTGTGGGGAATTGGATGAGTCCGTTGTCGTTGAGCTCGGTGTCGCCGAGCGGTTTGTCGGTGGCGCCGAACGTGACTTTCTTGGCCTCGATTTGCTTGATGCCGCCGCCCGAGCCGATTGCTTGGTAGCTCAACGCCACGCCGGTCTCGGCTTGGTAGGCCTCGATCCATTTCGCATAGATCAAATCCGGGAAGGTCGCACCCGCGCCCGTGACCTTCGCTGCAAGCGCCGGATCGAGCGCGAACGCCGCCGCCAGGCTTACGGCCACGGCACAAAACTTAAGCCTCATCGTCGCTCTCCTCGATGGAACGATGGTCCGCCTGGGGCTCGGTGCCGCGGCGGACGAGGCGCCTCGCTCGCGCCACGAAATTCCTAGGTCGGCTCTGTGTCCATTCGATAACGGCGCGGTCCGGGCGGACAGCGCGCGGCAGGACCGTCTGTGGATAACTCCACGCCCAGCCTAGCCGACCGCAGCGCCCCGTTCGGGATGGCTTGCGCGCGCCTCGTTCAGCATCACCGTGAAGGTCGAGCCCTTGCCGGGCTTCGAGGCGATGGCCAGCTCGCCGCGGTGCCGATTGAGGATGTGCTTGACGATGGCGAGCCCAAGACCGGTGCCGCCCTTCTCCCGGCTCGACGCCACGTCGACCCGGTAGAACCGCTCGGTCAGGCGCGGCAGATGCTCGGGCGCGATGCCGGGCCCATTATCGACCACGGCGATGGCGTAGCGCCCGGCCTGGCGGCCGAGCGAGGGGATGTGCTTGGCCTCGATCTTCACATGGCCGCCGCGCTCGCCGTATTTGAACGCGTTCTGCACCAGGTTCTGGAGCACCTGAAGCAGCTCGTCGCGATCGCCGCGCACGACCGCCGGCCGCGGGAAGCTCCCCACCTCGAACTTGAAGCCGGTTTCGCGCGCCAGCGGCTCGAGCGTGTCCTTGGCGTGGTTGAGTACATGGTTGAGGTCGACCAGATCGGACGGCGGCACATGCGCGTTCATCTCGACCCGGCTGAGCGACAAGAGCGCATCGATCAGCCGCGTCATGCGCGACGCCTGCTCGGCCATGATCGGCAGGAAGCGCTCGCGCGCGCCCGGATCGCCCTTGGCGCTGCTTTGCAGCGTCTCGATGAAACCGCGCAGCGAGGCGAGCGGCGTTCTGAGTTCATGGCTGGCATTGGCGATGAAATCGGCGCGCATCTGGTTGATGCGCTCGACCTCGGTGAGATCGCGCAGCAGCACCAGGATGCTGCCGCCCCGCTCGCTGCCGCGGGTCAGCGGAGCGACCGTCGCCGCCATGCGACGACCGACCGGAACGCGCTCGGCATAGGTCACCGTGACGGCGCGCCCGCGCTCGGGAGCGGCTGACACCGCGTCGAGAAATTCCGGGGTGCGGATCACCGAGGAAATGTGGCTGCCTTCGCGCAAGGAGGCGAACAGGCCGCGCGCCGAAGCATTGCAGAACAGCACGTGCCCGGCCGGGTTGAGCACGATCACCGGGTCCGGGAAGGCCTCCGACATCGCGTGCATGGCCGAGGCCGTGCGGGCCGCGGCGGTCGGGCGCTCGAGCGCCCCGGTCAGAACTTGATCGCCGTCCGGGCGGGGCAACAGCACCACCGAAACCACGAAACTGACCAAGCCGATCAGGGCGAAAGCCTTGGACAGGCCGGCGATGAGCACCAGCGACGCCATGATGACGGCCACGGCGACGATCAGCCAGAGCGCCGCCCTCAGCCGGGCCGCGACCTCTCGAAACGGCCGCATGACAGCTTGGCCGACCCGCCCGATGACACCCGGCTCAAGCGCCCGGGCGCCTCGATCTGCTTGATCGCTCAATGCCTTCTCTCCGCCGCGCTGGTCGAATCGTCCAACGGCTTTGACTCCATAATTGCCTTTGCATTATCACGTTTTTGCGACAGGCTTGAGGGTGCTGCGTGACGAACCGATGACAAAGGCGGCCCCCCGCTCATTTCCGGCATTCTCTCGATATGGTAGCGGATGCGGCTTTTGCCAGCGGTGCCGTCTCATAGCCCAGGCTTCTCCCCCGTCTCAGGCACGAAAAGCCACCGTTTGGGCCGTGGTAGGTTAACCACCGTCATGCGCTGTAACCAAGTCCCGATAACGATCCTGGTCCTCGCCGCTCTGCAAATTGTCGCCGGTCCAGCGCTCGGCTGTCCGCCCTCCAAGACCTGGACCACCGGGCCCGACGACGAGGCGGGCTTCGTACTGGCCGAGGGCACGCTGGCCGCGATCCGCATCGCCGGTCCGTTCGAAGTGCCGTGGTCGGTGGGGCTCCTGCCCGACGGCTCGTTCTTGGTGACCGAGCGGCCGGGGCGGCTGCAGCATGTCAGAGTCAATGCCGACACCATCGCCATCCAAGGGATCCCGAGCGTGCTCTATGCCGGCCATGGTGGGCTGCTCGACATCGCGGTCGATCCCGAGTTCGAGCAAAGCCATCTTGTCTACCTGTCTTATCTCCAAGGCGAGGAGACGGCCTCGACCATCCGCGTGATGCGGGCGAGGTTCGATGCGGACAACGACACCCTCACCGACCAAGTGATCATCTTCGAGGGCAGTCCAGGCCCGCGGCCCGAACAGATCGGTGGCCGTCTCGCCTTGAGTGGCGACGGCTATCTGTTCATCTCGCTCGGCGACCGCTGGGACCCGCCCCGTGCGCAAGATCTGTCCGACACCGCCGGGTCCATCGCCCGCATCAAGACCGACGGCACGGTGCCCCATGACAATCCCTTTATCGCCACGCCGGGCGCCCGGTCCGAGATCTGGAGCTACGGGCACCGCAATCCGCAAGGTCTCGCTTTCGATCGCGCCACCGGCCAGCTCTGGTCCGACGAGCACGGCCCGCAAGGCGGCGACGAGCTGAACCTGGTTCGTCCCGGCGGCAATTACGGCTGGCCCCTGGCTACCTTTGGCGTCGATTACCAGGGCCACTCAATCGCGGTGAACAGTCAGCAGCCTGGCACCGAGTTGCCGGTCCACTATTGGGTGCCGCTGTCGGTCGCGCCGTCGAGCCTCGCGGTCGAAACCCAGCCCGCCACCACCGAGCTCTTGGTCGGCGCGCTGGCCGGCGAGATGGTGGTTCAGCTCACCCTTGCCGACAACTGCGTGCTGACCGAGCAGCGCCTGCTGCGGCATCAGCTCGGCCGCATACGCGATGTGCGCGTCGATGCCGCCGGCGTACTCTATGTCCTGACCGACGGTGGTGAGGGCGCGCTCTACCGGGTCGAGCTGCCGCATAACGAGACACGCCAAGTCGGCCGAAGCCGCTTGTAGCAATCGCCCGCAGTTTGCCGGAACCGGCGGCAGGCGTATGCTGACCTGAATTCGACCGCAAGGATCGGGGTGTGCGTGGATCGGCACTGGCGTAAGGCTTGGGCCAATCACCGGAGCTCACCCAGGATCAAAGCCAATGCCGCGTATGGACACGACCTCAACCCCCATCCGGAAGCTCAGCCAGACCGCGGCCCTCGACGACGCCAGATGGGCCGCCGTCCTGGCCCGCGATGCCGCCTTCGATGGCCAGTTCGTTACTGCGGTTGAGACGACCGGCATCTATTGCCGCCCGTCGTGCCCCGCCAAGCGCCCCAACCGCGCCAATGTGCGCTTTTACGACACGGCGGAAGCGGCCGAACGCGCCGGTTTCCGGCCGTGCAAACGCTGCAAGCCGGGCGAGCCTTCGCTCGCCGAGCAGCACGCCGCAAAGGTGAGAGTGGCCTGCCGTCTGATCGAGACAGCAGCTGAGACCCCGACGCTTGACGATCTTGCCGCGGCGGTCGGCTTAAGCCCGTATCACTTCCATCGCATCTTCAAGGCGGGGCTCGGCGTAACGCCCAAAGCCTACGCCACCGCTCACCGCCACCAGCGCGTGCGCGACGAGCTTGGCAAGAGCGCCACGGTGACCCAAGCGATCTACGACGCTGGCTTCAACTCCAACGGCCGCTTCTACGCGACCTCATCGGAAGTGCTCGGCATGACCCCAAGCCAATTCCGCGCCGGCGGCGCCAATGCGGAGATCAAGTTCGCGATCGGCGCAAGCTCGCTCGGCCTGGTGCTGGTCGCCGCCAGCGACAAGGGCGTGTGCGCCATTTTCTTCGGCGACGACCCCGACGGGCTGGCCCGCGACCTTAAGCAGCAATTCCCGCGGGCGCGGCTGGTCGGCGGCGATCCCGCCTTCGAGCAGCTTGCCGCCCAAGTGATCGGCTTCGTCGAACATCCCCGCCTCGGTCTCGACCTGCCACTGGACATCCGCGGCACCGCCTTTCAGCATCGCGTGTGGGACGCGTTGCGGCGCATCCCGGCAGGCACGACCGCGAGCTACGCGGACATTGCCAAGGCGATCGGCGCGCCGAAATCGGTGCGCGCCGTGGCCCGCGCCTGCGCCACCAACCCGATCGCCGTGGCGATCCCCTGCCATCGCGTGATCGGGTCGAATGGATCGCTGACCGGTTATCGCGGCGGCATCGCGCGCAAGCGCGCTCTGCTCGCCAAAGAGGCCAAGTCCTGAGCTCAGCGGGCGAGGCCTTTGGCGGCGAGGTCGTTGAGGTAGCTCTGCCAGCGTGCATCCCGGTTCGCGCCGAGTTCGCGCAGATAGTCCCAGACGAACAGGCCGGTGTCGTGGCCGTCGTCGAACACGATGCGCGCGGCGTAATTGCCGACCGGCTCGATCCGCACGATGCCGACCTGCTTCTTGCCGGCCACGGTGACGCGCTGCGCCTCGCTATGACCCTGCACCTCGGCGCTCGGCGACAACACCCGCAGCAGCTCGGCAGGCAGCGCGAAGCTCTGCCCGTCGTCGAACGTCACGGTCAGAACGCGCTTGTCCTTGTCGAGCCTAAGCTCGGTGGGCCACGGGTCGGCCATCGGCTAGCCTAAGTCGATTTCGCCGTCGACCACGTGTTTGAGCCCGGTGCCTTCGCCGGTCAGCACCATCTTGACCTTGAGCTTGCCCTTGCCGCCCAGGCCCTCGTCGCGCACCACGTCCTCGATGGCCTGCTGCGAGGTCACGCCCACCTCCTTGAGGTATTTGCGCATCGACATATTGAAGCGTTGGTCGTCCATCCTTGGCCTCCTGACTCACCCCGTCCCATGCTATGGAAATGGGCGAAGCACTATATTAGAGACCAAAGCCCATGGCGGTCACCTCACGCAAGGGCCCCGCTAAGCCAAGGAAGCGGGCCAGCCGCAAGATGAAGGCGAAAAAGACAGTGAAGCGCCGCAGCGCCGCGGCCGCCGCGCTTGCCACGCCGGTCTACCGCAAGCGCGTGGTTAAGAGCGCCAAGGCCTACAACCGCAAGGGCAAGGCTAAAGCCGTGGACGAACAAGGCGAGCAGGCATGACCGTGCAACCCATGACCGACCGCTTCGGCCGGCACATCACCTATTTGCGGGTCTCGGTCACCGACCGCTGCGACTTCCGCTGCGTCTATTGCATGGCCGAGACCATGACTTTCCTGCCGCGCGCCGAGCTGCTGACGCTTGAGGAGCTCGACCGGCTGGGATCGGCCTTCATCGCCAAGGGCGTGCGCAAGCTCAGGCTGACCGGTGGCGAGCCGCTGGTCAGGCGGAACATCATGTGGCTGATCGAGCGGCTGTCGCGGCACCTCGGCGGCGGCCTCGACGAGCTGACGCTGACCACCAACGGCAGCCAGCTCGCCCTTCACGCCGAAGCGCTTGCCGCGTGCGGCGTGAAGCGCATCAACGTCTCGCTCGATACGCTCGATTCCGCCAAATTCCGGGCCATCACCCGCCGCGGCGATCTCTCTCAAGTGATGCATGGCATCGACGCGGCCGAGCGCGCCGGGCTCAAGATCAAGATCAACACCGTGGCGCTGCGCGAGGTGAACGAAGACGAGATCGAGGACATGGTCCGCTGGGCCCATGGCCGGGGCTTTGGCCTGACCTTGATCGAGACCATGCCGATGGGCGAGACCGGCGCCGACCGCGTGGAGCAATATCTGCCGCTGTCGCTGCTGAGAGCCCGGCTCGAACAGCACTTCACCTTCGACGACAGTGCCTACAATTCGGGCGGACCGGCGCGCTATGTCGATGTGCGCGAGACCGGCGGCAAGCTCGGCTTCATCACGCCGATGACCCATAATTTCTGCGAGTCCTGCAATCGCGTGCGCGTCACCTGCACCGGCACACTCTATATGTGTCTCGGCCAGGAGGACGCGGCCGATCTCAGGGCGCCGCTCAGGGCGAGCGGGGACGATGCCCTGCTTCACGCCGCCATCGACGAGGCCATCGCGCGGAAGCCGAAGGGCCATGATTTCGTCATCGGACGGGGCGAAGGACAATTGATGCGGTCAATGTCGGTAACCGGCGGGTAAAAATCCCCGCATTCCCGCGGTTTCTTCCGTGTGCCCCCCATCGAGCCCGCCGGTCCGGCAGGCTTTATTAATCAAACAGCTTTTCCCGTTCTTAACGCATCGCTGCGCACTGTCGACGGTCAACGGGACCCTCGCGGCGGTCATTCATGTCGGCCTTGGCGTCGCATAAGAAATATTGGTACTGGGTGGTTTTGGCGGCGCTGAGCGCGCTGATCGCGGCCGCCGCCTTTGTCGCGCCCGGTAGAATCACCCAGTTCGAGCTCAAGCGCGAGGCGCTCACCGCCGCCGATCGGCTGAAGGCGCAAATGCTGGATGAGCCGGACGCGCTGTTCTACGCGCTGGCGAGCCCCTCGGCCACGCCGCAATTCGCCGATATCCTCAACAAGACCGGCTACGGTCGCCGCGTGCTGCGCTACGAGCTTTACAATCGTGAGGGCCAGTTGGAGTTCACCAGCGGCCTCTCCGGTCTCCAACTCGACGGCGATCTCGCCACGTTGCTCGCAGCGCCCGCCGACGTAGCGCCCAAGGTCACCCTCTACCAAACGTCTGGTCCGTCCCTTCCCACCAACTTTGCTACGCTTGCGCTCCCCCTCGCCCTGGACGGCGAGCCACGCGGCACGTTGGTGGTCTATCTCGACCAGAGCGACCAGGCGAAGGTGCTGTCGAGCTATTTCGGATTGATTGCCGGCATCACGCTGCTCCTGCTCGGCGCCGGCGTTGCCGTGCCCGCCGCCTTTGCGTGGATGCGGGGACGCGAGCGCCGCCAAGCCGAAGCGCAAGTTCGCTATCTCGAGGAGCACGACGCCCTGACCGGCCTCGCCAATCGCCAGGCGTTCAACGACAGTCTCGCCGACGCCATCACGCGCATGCAGCGCGACCGCAGCCACATCGCCGTGCTCTGCCTCGACATCGACAAGTTCAAGGAAATCAACGATGCCGCCGATCATTCGGGCGGCGACCAGGTGTTGCGCGACATCGGCGCCCGCATTCAGGCGACGTTGCGCCAGGGCGACCTGATCGCCCGGCTGGGCGGCGACGAGTTCGCCATCGCGCTGGTCGACGTCACCAATCTCGGCGACGTCATGGCCTTCATGAACCGCCTGGTCGAGGCGCTGCGCCGCCCGCTGCAAGTGACCGGCAAGGAGATGCTGGTCACCACCAGCGTCGGCATCGCGCTGGCCCCGGCCGACGGCGACACCGCAACCACCGTGCTCCGCCATGCCGGCATCGCTCTCGCCCGCGCCAAAGGCGACGGTGGCCAGCGCATGTGCTTCTTCGAGCAGAGCATGGACAAGGCGCTCCAGCGCCGGCGCATGGTCGAGCACGAATTGCGGCTGGCGCTCGGCCGCGAAGAGTTCGAGGTCGTCTATCAGCCGCAATACGATCTCGCCACCGAGCGCCAATGCGGCTCCGAGGCCCTGGTCCGCTGGCATCACCCGGTGCACGGCAAGATCGCGCCCGGCCACTTCATCTCGGTGGCCGAGGATACCGGCCTGATCGTGCCGCTCGGCGAATGGGTGTTGCGCCGCGCCTGCCGCGACGCGGTCGACTGGCCTGCGCCGCTGTTCGTTTCGGTCAATCTCTCGCCGGCTCAGTTCCGCGACGGCGACGTCGCCGAGACGGTCGCCCAGGTGCTCAACGAGACCGGGTTGCCGCCCGACCGGCTCGAACTCGAGATTACCGAAAGCCTGCTCATCAACGACACCGAGGAAGTGCTCGGCAAGCTCAACCGCCTGCGGCAGCTCGGCGTGCATATCGCCATGGACGATTTCGGCACCGGCTATTCGAGCTTGAGCTATCTCGCCCGCTTTCCGTTCTCCAAGATCAAGATCGACCGCCAGTTCATTCGCAACATGACGCGCGACTCGGCCATGCGGGCGATCGTCAAGACCATCATCGCGCTCGGCAAGTCACTCGACGTCACCATCACCGCCGAGGGGGTGGAGACCGAAGAGCAGGCGGCGATGTTGCGTGAATTCGGCTGCCCGCAAGTCCAGGGCTTCCTGTACGGCTATCCCGGCGCGGCCGACGCCAATACCAAGCCCGAGGCCGGCAAAGTCACGCCGATCTCCGCGGCGCGCTCGAGCGCAGCCTAAGCGCGGCTATTTCCGCCGATTATTGGCCGGCGCGCCGGGGCTGAACAGCCCGCTCAACGCCCCATTGAATGGCGCGATCTTGGTCTCGGTCTTGGCCGCGCGCTTCACCGCGGGCTTGGCCGTCCGGCCGCGCTGAACCACCGGCTTTTTGGCGGCCCGCGGCGCGGCCTTGGCGCGGGTGGCCGCCTTCGGCGTCACCTTCTCAGCTGCAGACTCGGTCGCGGCAGGGGCCTCTTCCGGCGCGGCCTGAGCATCGGGACTGACATTGGCGACGGCCTCGCCCTCGTCGTCAGCCTTGGTGCCGGCACCCGCTTCGGTGGACGGCAGCGCCGAGGTCTGCTCGCTATCCGACTCGATCTTGGCGGCAAGCGGCGAGGCCGGGACAATCTCGACGTCGATCGCGGCGGGGAGTGACACGACGACCGAGCCGCCCGGGCCCGGCAGCGTGATCAGCATCGGCATCAGCAAGGCCAGGCCGAGGGCGTGGATGATGCCGGCATAAATCAGAAACACCGGCACCTTGCTTGTTTTCTTCTTCATGGCGGCGACCGAATTGTTGCATGGAATGCACTCGGCTACGCCCGAATCGGCTTATCTGAGTCGCGCCGTTATGCGCAAGCCCTTAGCCCTCCATCACAATTCTGGGCGCTTGGCGCGTGGTCCCCTTGCTGCGCTCAAGCTCGACAAGCGTGCGCGCCGCGATGTCGCGGAACGCCACCGCCCCCGGCGATGACGGATCGGTCGCCACCACCGGGCATCCCTCGTCTGAGGTCTCGCGAATGGCGAGCGTCAGCGGCACCTCGCCGAGAAACGGCACGCCGAGTCGCGCCGCTTCGGCGCGCGCCCCGCCATGTCCGAAGATATTCGACGGCTCACCGCAATGCGGGCAGATGAACGTGCTCATATTCTCGACGATGCCGAGCACCGGCACGTTCACCTTGCGGAACATGTTGAGGCCCTTGCGCGCATCGATCAGCGCGAGGTCCTGCGGCGTGGATACGATCACCGCCCCGGCCAGCGGCACCTGCTGCGCCATGGTGAGTTGGGCGTCGCCGGTGCCGGGCGGCATGTCGACCACCAGCACGTCGAGTTCGCCCCAGGCCACGTCCTTCAGCATTTGCGACAGGGCCGACATCACCATCGGCCCGCGCCAGATCATCGGCGTCTCCTCGTCCACCAAGAAGCCCATCGACATGACCTTGAGCCCGTAGGCTTCCATCGGCGCCAGCTTGTCGCCGGAAATTTGTTGCGGCTGGCCCTTCAGTCCCAACAGCCGCGGCATCGATGGCCCGTAAACATCGGCGTCGAGAATGCCGACGCGGAGACCCTGGTCCTTAAGCGCCAACGCGAGATTGACCGCGGTAGTCGACTTGCCGACGCCGCCTTTGCCGGAGGCCACCGCGATGATGTTGGTCACGCCGGGCACGCCGCCCGAGCGGTGGCGCGCATCGCGCGCGGCACCCGGCTGCGTGAACGGCGAGCCGGCCGCCGCCTCTTGGCCTCGCCCATTGCCGCCGCCGGACGCGCGATCGGCGGTCAGCGTCACCGTCACCGCCTCGACCCCCGGCACCGATGCCACCACCCTCTCAGCGGCCTGGCGCAACGCTTCGAGCTCGCCGGCCCGCGCCGGATCCACTTCGATGGCGAAATAGACCTTGCCCTTGTGAATCACGATCTCGGAGACGAGGCCTTGCGCGACGATGTCGCCGGCGAGGTCGGGGCCTTTGACGCGTTTCAGCGCGTCGAGCACGCGCTCTTTGGTAACGGGTTCTGTCATAGGCCGTTATGTATGCCGGCTTGGCGTCGACACCAAACGCATTCGTCAAGCCTCGAACTCGGGGAACAGACGAGGCAGGCCCGCGATCTTCTCCCAGCCGGCACCCTTGCTGACCGGCTCGACGCGGAGATCGCCGAAATAGTCGTCGAGCACGGCTTCGCGCTCCTGCGCGAGTGGCGGGCTGCAATAATCCTCTTCCTCCCACACCGCGACACCATCCCGTCTGATGCGGGCATTGCGCAGCGCGTAGGTGAGCGATTGGCCGAACGGCTTCATGGCGTCGATCTCCTCGCCCACCAGCCGCTCGGAGAGCTCTTCCATCAAATCGTGCTTGGGCACGGCCGATACCAAATAAAACGCCATGAAATGCTTCGTCCTTCCCGGACTCAATCCGCGGCCGGGTCACAAGTTGCATGTCACGCGTGCGTGCAGCTTGGCAACCACTACCAGAACCTGTCTCCTTGCAGCACCTCTTGCGGCGGGCTCACGGTATTGATGCGCTCTCGCGCCAACCACCCGGCCGACCCCAAGCTGATAACCGCACCGAACAAGCAGGCGACGCCGAGCCCCAGCATCCAGGTGCTGGCGCTGCCGAGCTCCGCCGCGCGCGCCTCCTCGGATTTGACGCTAATGAGGAAGCGCTGCCCCTTGGCGCCGGCCGGCGGCGCTTCGATGCAGCAATTCTCGCCGACCACGCCGAGCACGTAGACTTCGACGTCGAGCGGCAGGTGCATCTCCTTGTAGCGGAAGCCGAGGGTTCGATCGGGCTGGTTCGCGGCGCCGAGCGCAACCTGCATCACGCTCGCGCCGGCGGCATCGTCAGGGCCATCGCTTCGGTCGACCGCCGCGATTCCCTCGATGATCGCGTCCGCGGGCAACACCCTGGCCCGGCCGCTGTCATCCTCGATCTCGAACGGGGCGAACAGCGTGGTCGACTGAACGATCTCCGTCTTGCGGACATGGTAAGTGGTCTTGCGGCCGGCATCATGTTGCACGACCTCGTAGTCGCGCTCGACGGTGGCGGCGAAATGGGCGCACGGGCTTTTCGACAGGTCCCCCGTCACCGGCTCCGCGCATCTCAGCCGGCCTTTGACCTCGACCAAGCTTCCGGGGGGCAGCTTGGCGACATCGGCCGCGCGCGTGGTTTCGGTGGCGCGCATCAAGGCCATGTCGCGGTGCTGGCCGCGCCAGGTCCACAGCAGGAAGGCCGCGCTGGGCGCAAGGATAATGCCAGCCAGCACCAGCCAAGGCACCATGGTCCCCTCCCCACTCCGGCGAACTCGTTCGGCCCAAAACCAACGATATCTTGTAGCGCCCGCTGGTTGAGAGGGAATTTACCGATCTGCACACCCGCTTTTCTCGGTGGGAGGGCATGGTCGTATCCGCGACACAATTTACCGCTCACATGCGCTCGGGGAAATCTTCGCCAGTGGGCACCGGCGGAGTGGGGCTGATTAGAGGGTTCTAGTCGGTTCGAGTACGAGTCATGCTCCGCTTGCTGCGCCGTCTCGGCCATACGGCCGGGCCGCACCCCATTTTTTCTCATCCTGACGCCCGTCCCGGCGCGCGACCGCTCAGGCCGAACGCGACCCCGATCGGCGGCTTCGGGCCCAGCCTTAAGACACCGTTCGTTAACGGCACGGGCCTCAAGGCTTCCTTAACCCTGTTCTTGCTATTCATGGCAGTGCCATGGCCAAGCGCCATAGCGTCTGTCCGTCAAATACTTCCACAGTTGCGAGGGGGAACATGCGCGTTGTGGTCGATTCAGAAAGTGCGAGGGATTTAAGACAGAGCGAGCTTCGCCGGCATCTTCAGATGATGTCGCGTTTTGTCGATAGCGCCGCAGCCGGCGCTTCCCTCACTATGATCCTACGCTCGCCCGAGGCCGATCCGGCCAAGGCGCTGATCGGCATGACCGGTGCGCTTGAGCGCAAGGGCGTGCGCGCCAGGGTACTGCTCGCCAAAATCGAGCCCGACGACGATCTCAAGAAGCTGTTCGACACGCTGTCCACGCTGGCGCCGCACGAACCGGCCCATGAGCTGATCCGCTGGGCGCGCAATCCGCGTCTGCTCGAGGCCCATGAGCAGGTGACCTATGGCGGCACCATGTGCTGGTCGGGTGACGCCATGCGCCGCGATGCCGACAAGCGCAACGCCTTGACCTTGTTCGACGACGAAGCTCCGGAGTCGGTGAGACTCGGCCGGCTCGCCTTCGAGGCGCTGTGGGGAGCATCCTCGCTGGTGCCGAAGGGTCGGCTGATCGGACCCGAGACGGCCCGCCCGTCCGGCGCCTATGACCAGCCCGCCGAGCCGCCGGTCGCGGTGTCTCCGCTGCGCCCGGGCCCGCAAGGCTGGCCGCTCGTCCGCCACTGAGCGTTCACATTCGCCCATCATCCTGAGGCCCCGTGAGGGACCTCGAGGGATGACGCCGGACTGTGCGCATGTCATCTTTCGCGGCCCCGCTTGGCCGCCCACCTCAGGATGACGGAGTCACCGATGCTTGCCCGATTGTTGTTGGTCCTGCTGCTCGCATTGGGGAGCGCGCCCGCTTTGGCCGCCGAGCAACCCAAAGGTCCGCTGCTCGCCGAGCTGATGAAGCTGCCGCAATATCGTGCGGCCTGGATCGGCATGCTCGCCGGCGAGACGCCGCCGGCTTGGGTCGAGGACTACGCCAAGACCCTGGATGGCCCCCCCTCGCCGTCGATCGCGGTTCCGGTTGGCGACGACATCTATGCGCTGGGCTTTACCTGCAAACCGGGCGCATGCGGCGACGAGCAGCTTTACGTGCTGTTCTCGCCAACCGGCGCCAAGGCCTGGGGCTTGCTGCTCACCGCCGCGGGGAAAAAATGGCTCGGCTCGCCCGCTCAGCCCATCCAGGACGCGATCGCGAACAGCCTCGAATAGGCCCGCCCGGCCCTGGGCGTGGCGCAATGCGCCGCCGGACTCTATGCTACCGCCGCAAGCTGAAAGGATGTCGCCGTGGACGAGACGGTTGAGCTCGCGCCGCTCTGCTTCGTGCTGATGCCGTTCGGCAAGAAGATGGACGCCGCCGGCCGCGTCACCAATTTCGACTCCGTCTACGCCAAGATCATCGCCCCGGCGGTCGATCGCGCCGGGCTCGAGCCGATCCGCGCCGACGAGGAGAAGATCGGCGGCGCCATCCACAAGCCGATGTTCGAGCGACTGATGCTGTGTCACTACGCCGTGGCCGACATTACCGGCGCCAATCCCAACGTGTTCTACGAGCTTGGCATCCGCCATGCGATGCGGCCGCGCTCGACGGTGATCGTGTTCGGCGAGGGCACCGTGCTGCCGTTCGACATCGCCCTGGTGCGCGGGCTCGCTTACAAGACCGACGGCGCGGGCGAGCCGGTCGACCCCGGCACGACGGTCGATGCCATCGCCGCTCAGCTGATCGCGGCGCGCGGCAGTCACAATGACGACAGCCCGATCTTTCAGCTGGTCGAAGGCGTGCCGCGCTGGGACATCGATCATTCCAAGACCGACATCTTTCGCCAGGCGGTCGACTATTCGAAGCGCTACAAGGATCGCCTGCGCGCGGCGGTGCGCGATGGCGCCGACGCGGTGACGAAGATCGCCGGCGAGCCGGCGCTGGCAAATCTGCTCGAAGTCGAGTCTGGGGTGGTGGTCGACCTGTTCCTGTCGCTGCGCGACGTCAAGGCCCACGCCGCCATGATCGATCTCTACCACCGCATGCCGCTGCCGTTGCAACGCGCCAAGATGATGCGCGAGCAGCTCGGCTTTGCGCTGAACCGCGAGGGCCAGTTTGCCGAGGCCGAGAAGGTGCTGGCCGAGGTGATCGCCGAGTTCGGCCCGTCGAGCGAGACCAATGGCCTGCTGGGCCGCATCTACAAGGACCGCTGGGACCTCGCCAAGAAAGAGGGCCTGCCGGAGGCGCGGGCTTTGCTCAAGAGCGCGATCGACACCTATCTCGCCGGCTTCGAGGCCGATTGGCGCGACGCCTATCCCGGCATCAACGCCGTGACGCTGATGGAGATGAGCGCCAAGCCCGACCCGCGCCAGGCCGAGATCCTTCCCGTGGTGCGCTATTCCGCCGCCCGCAAGGCCGCCAAGGTCCCCGATTATTGGGACCACGCCACGCTGCTCGAGCTGGCCGTGCTGGCCCGCGACCAGGACGACGCCGCCGACCGGCTCGGCGATGCTCTGGCCGTGGCGCGCGCCTCATGGGAGCTCGAGACGACCGCGCGCAATCTGTCGCTGATCCACGATATGCGCGTGGGGCGCGGCGAGGATGCGGTCTGGATCAAGGAGCTGGAGGACACGCTGAAGGAACGCGCCGGACGCCTCGAAGGTGACAAAACCGTAAGCTGAAAACGCTTTCGGACCTTTACCTCTATGGGTAATCTCTGCCCGCTCGGTAGCGCGGGCTTGGTTGGCGGGCCAGGTCCAGCGGTTAACAACAGTGAACCACCTGGGAGGGTAGTCGTGAATCGGCGTCAGTTCCTCATGTCATCCGCCTGCGCCTGCTTGGCAACCACCACCGCAAAAATCGGCACGCTGTTGGCGCGGGAAATTCCGTCGGCCGACGGCAGCGCGCGGCTCTATCGCTGCGGCACGCCGCCCCCCACCCCGAGCGAGAAGATTCAGGCCAACCGCGTCGTCACCGCGCTCCGCTCCTACCGCGTCAACTTCCGCGGCACGACCACGGTGCCGGTCCGCTTCCATATCATTCATCAAGGCCAGGCAGGCTATCTGCCCGACCGTCAGCTCAAGGCGCAGGTGGCATTGCTCAACCGCGCCTACGCGCCGGCCAACCTCCAGTTCAAGATCGTCGACGTCAACCTGCATGAGAACGATGCCTGGTTCTTTCACGAGCCCGGCACCGCCGCCGAAGCCGAGATGAAGACCGCGCTCGGCAAGGACACCGCGGGCTCGCTCAACATCTACACCGCGGAGCCGGGCGGCGGGCTGTTGGGCTATGCCACCTTCCCGTGGTGGTACAACGACACGCCGCAGCTCGACGGTGTCGTGCTCCATTACGCCAGCCTGCCGGAGGCCTCGAACCCCCGGGCCTGGCCTTACGATCTCGGCCTGACCGCGGTGCATGAGGTCGGCCATTGGGCCGGGCTCTATCACACCTTCCAGGGCGGCTGCGAGGCGCCCGGCGACGACATCGCCGATACCGCTTTCGAGGCAAACGCCGCAACCGGCTGTCCGCTCCAGCAGCCCTCGGCCTGCCCCGGCGAGACACGCTTCGACCCGGTCGAGAATTACATGGACTATTCCGACGATGCCTGCATGAAGCATTTCACGCCGATGCAGTATCAGCGCGTCAAGGACATGGTGGGCTATTACCGCTCCAAGCTGAACCCGCAGACGAGCCGGTCCGCCCTGCTCGAACAGGTCCGTAAAAGCGTCGAGTGAGATCCCACCTCGCCCTGGGGGTGTGCGCGGCGCTGGTGTTTGGCGCCAGTCCCGCGCTCGCCTTCAAGAACATCGAGGGCTGCGACATCGTCGCCTTCGCCGCGAAGGATCCACCCATCGCCATCCCGGCCGAACGCTGGCAGGTGTATGGCGACAGCCTCACGACCGTGCTCGAGGCTGCGCCGGGGGCGGATGCTGCCATCGCGGCGTGGCGCGCGCTTGCCAATCAGCTGATCGAGAAGCAAAAGGCGCTGCTCGCGCCGGACCAGGCATCGCCAGCCTATCGCGACTATGTCGCCGGCGAGAGCTGCCGCGTGCTCAGCAAGCTGAATTCGAGCGCGGTGGAGGGCCTGCTGGGCGAGGTGGCGCAAACCGCGTCGGAGCCGGTTGCCACGGCGCTCGCCCGAGTCACGGCGGCCGCCCGCACGCAGATCGACAATATCGAGCGCTCGGCGCGCTTCCGCTCGTTGACCGACAGGACCGCGATGGCGGCGCAGTATTACTGCTTTGTGGCCGGCGCGATCGCGGGCCTGCTGCCGGCCGAGCGGCAACAAACCATCGCGCTTGAGAGTTTTGGTACTACCATCCCCTGCCGGGACATCGGCAGGACCGGGTAGAGGTTCCTTACGGCCCACTGGCCGCGCCAAGCGAGGGCAGCACATGGCCATCCCGCCTGTCATGCAAGCCATGCTGTTCGACCGGCCGGGCCAGCCGCTCAGACTTGCCGAGCTGCCCGTTCCCCAGCCCGGACCCGAGCAGATCCTCATCAAGGTCGCCGCTTGCGGGGTGTGCCGCACCGATCTCCACATCGTCGACGGTGAGCTGTCGCAGCCCAAGCTGCCGCTCATTCTCGGTCACGAGATCGTGGGTCACGTGGCGGCGCTTGGCCCCGGCGTCACCGGCTTCGCCGTCGACGACCGCGTCGGCGTGCCGTGGCTCGGACATACCGACGGCACCTGCTTCTATTGCCGCCGCGGCGAGGAGAATCTGTGCGACGACCCGCTCTTCACCGGTTACCAGATCGACGGCGGCTATGCCGAATACACCGTCGCCGACGCGCGGTTCTGCTTCAAGCTGCCGGCCGCCTATAGCGACGCCGAGGCGGCGCCGCTGCTCTGCGCCGGACTGATCGGCTACCGCGCGTTCAAGCATGCCAGCGAGCCGCTCGGCGGCAAGCTGTCGCGTCTCGGCATTTACGGCTTCGGCGCCGCGGCCCACATCGTGGCGCAAGTGGCGCGAGCGCAAAACTGCGAGGTCTATGCCTTCACCAAGCCCGGCGATGGCGCCGCCCAGGATTTCGCCAAGTCGCTCGGCGCGGTGTGGGCCGGCGGCTCGGACGAGATGCCGCCCGAGACGCTCGGCGCCGCCATCATCTTCGCGCCGGTCGGCGCGCTGGTGCCGTCGGCCCTCAAAGCCGTGCGCAAAGGCGGCGTGGTGGTGTGCGGCGGCATCCACATGAGCGACATCCCGAGCTTCCCGTACGACATTCTGTGGGAGGAGCGCATGCTGCGCTCGGTCGCCAATCTGACCCGCGCCGATGCCCGCGAATTTCTGGCGCTGGCGCCGAGCATCCCGGTCAAGACCAGCGTCACCCCGATGAGCTTGGACAAAGCCAACGAGGCGCTGGCGCGCTTGCGCCAGGGCGAGCTCACCGGCGCCGCGGTGCTCGTGCCGTAATAGTCGTCATACCGGCGCAAGCCGGTATCCAGAGCCGCGCGCTCGGAGTTGGTTGCCCTGGATTCCGGCTTGCGCCGGAATGACGGACGAAGCGCTAGCGGTCCTTGCCGACCTCGATGTCGACGCCGCCGTCATTGTCCTTGGTGATCTCGCCGGAGAAACCAGGCACGTCGATCTTGACCACTTTGCGCTGCTGCCGCTCGTAGAGCATGTAGCCGAGCACGGCGAGTCCGACCACGACCACGCCGAGCAAAAAGGCCATCATTGGATTGATATTTCTCTGCATCTTGCCCTCCCAAATCGTTGAGTCTCCCGACGAACGCCTTCAGACGGCGCCCTGTTCCCGGCCACGACCGGGCGTCAGACTGCAACTTGAGGTTCCGCTTGACGCAGGTCAAGGCACGGGAGGAGGATTGCCACAGAAGAAGAATGCGGCCCAGGTCCTAGGGAGGACGCCATGCTTCACCAAGTTATCGAGACGTTGAACGCGCGGGTTGCTCTGCGGCCCCGCTACGACAATTTCATCGGCGGCAAATGGGTCCCGCCCGTCGCCGGCGAGTATTTCGACAATCTCAGTCCGATCACCGGCAAGCCGGTCTGCGAGATCGCCCGCTCGCAAGCGGCCGACATCGAGCTGGCGCTCGACGCCGCCCATAAGGCCAAGGATTCCTGGGGCAACACGGCCCCGGCCAAACGCGCCGAGATCCTCAACAAGATCGCCGACCGCATGGAGGAGAATCTGAAGGTTCTCGCCGCGGTCGAGACCATCGACAACGGCAAGCCGATCCGCGAGTCCACCTTCGCCGACATCCCGCTCGCCATCGACCATTACCGCTATTTCGCCGCCTGCGTGCGCGCGCAGGAAGGCTCGCTGTCGGAGATCGATCACGACACCGTCGCCTATCACTATCACGAGCCCTTGGGCGTGGTCGGCCAGATCATCCCGTGGAACTTCCCGATCCTGATGGCGACCTGGAAGCTCGCGCCGGCGCTCGCCGCCGGCAATTGCGTGGTGCTGAAGCCGGCCGAGCAGACGCCGATGTCGATCATGGTGCTGATGGACATTATCGGCGACCTGCTGCCGCCCGGCGTGCTCAACGTCGTCAACGGCTTCGGCGTCGAGGCCGGCAAGCCGCTCGCCCAGAACAAGCGCATCGCCAAGGTGGCGTTCACCGGCGAGACCACCACCGGCCGGCTGATCATGCAATACGCGTCCGAGAATTTGATCCCGGTCACGCTCGAGCTTGGCGGCAAGTCGCCCAACATCTTCTTCGCCGACGTGATGGCGCAGGACGACGCGTTCTTCGACAAGGCGCTGGAAGGCTTCACCATGTTCGCGCTGAACCAGGGCGAGGTGTGCACCTGCCCGTCGCGCGCGCTGGTGCAGCGCTCGATCTACGACAAGTTCATGGCGAAGGCGATCGCCCGGGTGAAGAAGGTCAAGCAGGGCAATCCGCTCGAGCTCACGACCATGATCGGCGCGCAGGCCTCCAACGACCAGCTCGAGAAGATCCTGTCCTACGTCGATATCGGCAAGAAGGAAGGCGCCAAGCTGTTGACCGGCGGCGAGCGGCTCGCGCTCAACGGCGAGCTCGCCGAGGGCTATTACATGCAGCCCACCGTGTTCGAGGGCAACAACAAGATGCGCATCTTCCAGGAGGAGATCTTCGGCCCGGTGCTGTCGGTGACGCCGTTCGAGGACGAGGCGGAGGCGCTGGAGATCGCCAACGACACGCTGTACGGCCTCGGCTCCGGCGTGTGGACGCGCGACATCAACTGCGCCTACCGCATGGGCCGCGGCATCCAGGCGGGCCG
Organism: uncultured Alphaproteobacteria bacterium; assembly: GCA_963812105.1. Taxonomy (GTDB): domain Bacteria; phylum Pseudomonadota; class Alphaproteobacteria; order Rhizobiales; family Methyloligellaceae; genus Methyloceanibacter. The sequence goes on along the minus strand of CAWEUF010000006.1, from coordinate 183,392 downwards.
GGTGTGGACCAATTGCTACCACCTCTACCCGGCGCATGCGGCGTTCGGCGGCTACAAGAAGTCGGGCATCGGGCGCGAGACCCACAAGATGATGCTCGACCATTACCAGCAGACCAAGAACGTGCTGGTCAGCTACAGCCCCAAGGCGATGGGCTTCTTCTAGGGCGGCACGGCGTCATTCCCGCGAAGGCGGGAATCCAGTAACCCCGGTGGCAATAAGCTGACCGTCCGCAATGGTTACTGGATCGCCCGGCCGAGCCGGGCGATGCAAGGATGATTGTAATGGTCGAACGAGTCCTCGCCACCGACGCCGCGCTCGAGCTGATCGAGCGCCTCAAGGCCAAGCACGGGAAGCTGATGTTCCATCAGTCGGGCGGCTGCTGCGACGGCTCGGCGCCGATGTGCTACCCGGACGGCGAGTTCCGCGTCGGCGGCAACGACGTGCATCTCGGCGCGATCGGCGGCTGCCAGGTTTATATGGACGCCGACCAGTTCGATTATTGGAAGCACACCCAGCTGATCATCGACGTGGTGCCCGGCCGCGGCTCGGGCTTCTCGCTCGAGGCGCCCGGAGGGCGTGCGCTTTTTGACGCGCAGCCGCGTGTTCACCGACGACGAGGTGGCTGCGCTGGCAAGCTCCTGAGCGGACGCGCTAGCGGCGATTTAGGAACCCATCGACCCTGCGCATGAACGACCCTGACCGGCGCGACCGCGCGGTCTTCGATTTGGCCGCTGTCGCCGGCTTCGCTTCCGTCGCCGGCTTGGCCTCGTCGGCCGGCTTGGCCCCATCGTCCGCGTTGGTTTCCTGTAGGCAGTCGGGGCCTGCGCCCTCCGACACGCCAGCCGTTAGGGCTGACGTGCCGGAACCACAAAAGGGTTGGTTTCGACCGCCTTGTCGTTCTTCTCCACGCATTGGTCCAGCCGCTCGAACGCGGCCGTGCTCTTGTCCAGGGGCACCCGGATGGTTGCTCCGGCGGCGACCACGTTCAGCGCGTTGGCGCTGCGCAGGCCGGCGACAAACTTCGTGTCCTTGACCGTCCATCGACACCGAGTTGGGCTCGGCGGCCACCTCGGTATCGAAGCTGAGCGGCCCCAGCGTCATCTTCACGGGATAAGTCTTGCCGCGATCGAGCTTCCAATTCGGCGATTGGAGCTCGAGCGCGAGATCCTCGCCGGTGCGCACGAAGCTCGCGACGATGTCGTCGTCGAGCTTGCGGTTGATGACGCAGCGGTCGAATTTATCGCCTTTGAAGGTGGCCTCGATTTCCCACGGTCCGATCGTGTCGGACTGGGTCTCTTCCGCGGCGATGGCCAGTGTCGGCAAAGCGACGGCGAGCGAAGCGAGCACGGCAGCCTTGCAGATGCCCGTGCTGCGCGAACGCGAGATGTCGGTCTCAGCAATCATTGCTCTGACCCCGTGCGATGTTGGCAGGAACTCGGATTACGCGTGGTGCTGCAGTCAAAACGCGCTCAGTCCGAAGCTAGTTCCGCCGCGCACCGGCGCGGCCGCCCCGCGCCGCCTGCTTGTGCAGATGCTGCTCGAGCAGCCTGGCATTGCGCCGATTGGCCTTGAAGGCGAAGTCGAACAGATCGCCGAGGAACGGGATCGCGCCGACCACGAAATCGACGCCGACATTGCCGAGCATGCGCGCCAACGTGAACTTCGACGCGCCGGTCTGCCAGGCGTGATGCACGATCAGCAGCGAGACGGCGCTGGTCAGCACATCGCCGAGGCCCGGAAACAGCCCGAGCACCGAGTCCCAGCCGAAGCGAAGGCCGGTGCCGGGAATGGCGAAATTGTCGTCCATCAGCCGCGCCAGCCAGCGCACCTGGGCGAGCCGGTCCTGGTGGCTCATGCCCGCGGTGTAGTCGCGCAAGATCTCCGCCGGCCCTCGCCCGCGCGACCAGGGATCCGGCTCGGATCGGCTCAGTATTTCAACTCGGCTGTTCATCGCTAAATCCCGTTGGGCCTGTTGGAGAAACGAGAACGGAACAACTTCGTTCCGCCGGCGGCGCTGCATATGGGGTGCATCGCGACGGGAACAAGTCGCCCGGCGGTGCTAGCTGGCGGTCGCCGGTTTCTCGTCCGCCGCTGCTGCCTGCTCGGCCGCGCGCTCGGCACGCGCCTCCGCCGCCAGCTCGACCATCGCCTCGGCCCCGGTCACGGTGTCGAGCATGGCCTTGGCGATCTCGTGCTCGCCCATCACCACCAGGCTGGCGCCGTGCCGGCGGAGATAGTCGATCTCCTCTTCGGAATGGGCCCGGGCGATGATCGGCAAAGTCGGGTTGATGGCGTGCGCCTGCTGCACCACCTGGCCGCCTTCGAACGCATCGGGGATCGCCACCAGCAGGCAGCGCGCTTCCGGCAGATTGCCGGCCTGGAGCACGGCGGAATCGGCGGCGTTGCCCTCGATCGCCTCGATACCGCGCGCGTTCAGCGCGGCCACCCCGTCCTCGTCATCCTCGATGACGAACAGCTTCACGTTCCGATCCTTGAGCGCCGTGCTGATATAGCTGCCGACCCGGCCATGGCCGATCAGCACCACATGGTCCTTGAGGCTGGTGGGGCGGATCGGCTCGCGCATCGGCGCCGCCTCTTCCGCCACCGCTTGGTCGGCGGCCGCCTGTTCGGCCAGCGCCTTCTCGCGGCGGGCTGCATAGAGGTCGAGCACGGCGAACAGCAGCGGGTTGAGCAGGATGCTGATGATGGCGCCGCCGAGGATCAGGTCGCGGCCCTCCACCGGCAACAACCCAAGCTGAAGGCTGCGATTGACGAGGATGAACGAGAACTCGCCGATCTGCGCCAGCGAGGCGGTGATCATCAGCGCCGCCGGGCGCGAATGCCCGTACAGGCGCACGACGGCGTAGGCGACCGCCGACTTGCCGGCCACGATGATGAGCACGGTGGCGAGCAGCGCCAGCGGCGCGTCGACCACGATCGCCGGCCCGAACAGCATGCCGACCGAGACGAAGAACAGCACGGCGAAGGCGTCGCGCAGCGGCAGCGACTCGGTGGCGGCCTGCTGGCTCAATTGCGATTCGCTCAGCATCATGCCGGCGAAGAACGCGCCGAGCGCCAGCGAGATGCCGAACAGCTCGGCCGCGGCGTAGGCCACGCCGAGCGCGATCGACAGCACGGCCAGCCGGAATAGCTCGCGGCTGCCGGTATGGGCGACGTAATGCAGGATCGCCGGGATCACCTTCTTGCCCACGATCAGCATCACGGCGATGAACAAGGCGAATTTGCCGAGCACCGTGCCGACCGAGCGTGCGACCTCGGCCATCTCCGGCGCCGTCTCCGCGCCGCGAAACAGCGCGGCCAGCCCCGGCAGCAGCACCAGCACCAGCACCATGGCGATGTCCTGCACGATCAGCCAGCCGACGGTGATCCGCCCGCGCTCGGTCTCGAGCAGGCGGCGCTCCTGCAACACGCGCAGCAGCACCACGGTGCTCGCCACCGACAGCGCGATGCCGAAGATGATGCCGGCGCCGATCGGCCAGCCGAGCAGCCAGCCGAGCCCCATGCCGAGCGGCGTGGCGACCAGGCCCTGCGCCAGCGCCCCGGGCACGGCGATGGCGCGCACCGACAGCAAATCCTTGAGCGAGAAGTGCAGCCCCACGCCGAACATCAGCAAGATGACGCCGACCTCGGCCAGCTGATTGGCGATGTTCTGGTCGGCCACCGGTCCCGGGGTAAACGGGCCGACGGCGATGCCCGCCAACAGATAGCCGACCAGCGGCGGCAGCCGCAGACGCTGCGCCGCCACGCCGAAGGCGAACGCGAGCACCAAGCCGATGGCGATGGTGGAAACGAGCGGCGGCACATGCGGCATGAACGGACCTTCAGTCGAACGGGCGCCGGTGGGTCACGCGGCTTCCGCGCCCGCGCACTCCTACCCTGACAATGAATGACCCCGCCGACAATCCCTTAGCGCGGCGGCGGCACCGGCCACCGCCGTGGCGAGTCGGGCCGAGGCTGGCCTTGAATTGGCGGTCATGCTTTAATGTCTTCTGTGAGCGCGTTCGATTACAGGGCTCCCGCCGAGCTTTATGCCAGCGCGAGCAAGACGGGTAAGCGGCCGATGCGCTATACGCGCTTCAAGAATGCCGCCGAGGCGATCAAATACGCCGTCGAGGTCCTTTCGCCGGAGCTGCTGATCGGCAGCACGCTCGAGGTCAACGAAGAGCGGTTCGACGGTTTCGGCATCCGCGCACTCTATGACAGCGTGAGCTATCCGCTGCGGCGGCGAAAGACCGGTTAGCCTCCCGCTTGCCAAGCAGCGCGATTGATTTACCGCAAAACTCGGTTTTCCTTGACATATTGCCGGTGGGCCTCCATGTTCCCCCCACATCGATTGCTCGCGATCGCGCGTAGCTGCCGCACCCAAGCGGCGCCTCATCCCGAGACAATTTCTCTTCATCGTCTGCCCCCAGATAGCGCGTGGGGTGAGGCAAAACGCCATTCACGGCCGCGCATGTCATGCGCCTCGCCGGTGTTTGCCGTACTAAGGAATATTTACAAGTGCCATTTTCTACTTTCGACGGCTTCGGCCTGGTCGAGCCCCTGCGGCTCGCGCTCAAGTCCGAAAAATACCTAAAGCCGACGCCGATCCAGATTCAGACCATTCCGCTCCTTGTCCAGGGCAAGGATATGCTCGGCATTGCCGAGACCGGTTCGGGCAAGACGGCGGCGTTCGCGCTGCCGATTTTGCAGCGTCTTTCGCTTCAGCGTTTGCCGCGTACCCCCGCTGCACCCCACGCCCTGATCCTGGCGCCGACCCGCGAGCTGGCGAGCCAGATCGGCCAGCGCTTCGGTGCCTACGGCAAGGGCCTGCCATTGCGCTCGACCGTCATCTTCGGCGGCGTCAGCCAGCATCACCAAGTCAAGGCGCTCAAGGCCGGTGTCGACATTCTGGTCGCCACCCCCGGGCGTTTGCTCGATCTCTGCAATCAGCGCCTCGTCCGGCTCGACCAGGTCTCCATCCTCGTGCTTGACGAGGCCGACCGCATGCTCGACATGGGCTTCATCCATGACGTGCGCAAAATCGTCTCGCTGTGCCGGCGCCAGCGCCAGACGCTGCTGTTCTCCGCCACCATGCCGGCGCCGATCGCCAAGCTGGCCCAGGACATTCTCACCGACCCGATCCGGGTCGACGTCGCCCCGGCCAAGGTTGCGGTCGACCGCATCGACCAGCGCGTGTTTTTCGTCGGCGCCAAGGAGAAGCGGGCGCTGCTCGAGGGCTTGCTCGCCGACCGCGCCATGGACCGCGTGCTGGTGTTCACCCGCACCAAGCGCGGCGCCGACCGCGTCTGCCGGAATCTCACCCAATCCGGCTTGGCCGCCGTCGCCTTGCACGGCAACAAGGCCCAGAACGCGCGTGTGCGGGCGCTCGACGATTTCCGCAGCGGCCGCGTGCGTATCCTCGTCGCCACCGATATCGCCGCCCGCGGCATCGACGTGCCGAACATCTCGCACGTCGTCAATTACGAGCTGCCCAACGAGCCGGAGAGCTACGTGCACCGTATCGGCCGCACCGCCCGAGCCGGAGCGGAAGGCGCTGCCTTGTCGTTCTGCGATCATAGCGAGCGGCCTCATCTTCAGGCGATCGAGCGCTTGATGCGATCGACCGTCACCGTCGGCGAGCATCGCCTTGCCATTGCCGCTCCCGCCGCACCGCATCAGCCGCCGCACCGCAATGACGTGGGCGCCCCCGGCAAGCGGCGCAACAGATCTCGCAGCTGGCGCTCCGGTGGCGTTCAGCGACCCGCGCGTAACCCTGCCAAGGGTGCGCGCGCCTACCCTCACTAGAGGAGAGACATGGACATGAGCAAACCGTCTTCCCGCGCCTCAGCCGCACGGCGCAATGCCGAGGCGCTTCTCAGCAAGGCGCAAAAGCGCGAACAGACCTTCAAGCTCGACCAGGAGCGCGAGCATGAGGCCATGATGCTCAAGACGGCACGGTTGCGCGAGCTTCGCCTCGCCAAAGAGGCGGAAGACGAGAAGCTGAAAGTCGCAGCCCCACCTTCGGCTCCGCGCGCTGTCAAGCCGCGGCGGTCGAAGCAGACCTAGTTCACCCCGAACCCCGAGCGACGACATGGCTTTCAAACCGAATTACAACCAGCAGCGCGCGGACCGTAACCGGGCCAAGGCGCAAAAGAAGGCGGAAAAGCTGAAGCGTCTTCAGGACGAGACGGCTAAGCGCAAGGCGGCGCGCAGCGACGAGCCTGGCGCCGACAAACTTCCAGAGGACGTCTAGGCGTACACCATCATGGCCAAGAAACAGCAAGCCCGCCCCAACGGCTTCGTGCTTTTCGACGTGCTTTACGAGGACGGCACGCAGACGTCCAACCGGAAGGTTCCGGCGGTCGAGCTCGGCGGCCTCGACGGCGACACCCCGGCGCGCACATTCGTGGAAACGCAGGACCGGGAGATCGGCGCCGTGTCCGGCAGGCCGCGCGGCCGCATCAAATCGATCAAGCGCGCGCGCAAAGCCAAAGCCTCGTAATTCCCGCTAAAACCCGATTTTTTGCGCCTTGTTGCCGGTTTGCGTCCCCAAACCCCGCCAGGAGTGCTATTTTTTTAGGCGCTGATCGGGCGCTGATCGGCGGCTGGCGCCAAATGGCAAGATTAGTGCCGCGGTTGCTGGCTATAAGCGAGGGCTTAGGTCAGTCGATACGAGCCGGGGGGCTCGGGCGTTGGGGGAATTGGCCGTGAGTGGATGTCGCCTGCTGGCCCCGTTTGGGGTTCTCTTCGCCTGGCTTGCGGCAGCGAGTCCGGCTTTCCCCGCCGACCTCTCTTATGCCGAGCCGGCGGCGCCCGCCAGTAAGTGGGAGTTCAGCTTCACCCCCTATGGCTGGATGATCAACGTCGACGGCGACGTCACCGCGCGCGGCCACACCGCCGACATCAATAAGAACTTCTTCCAGATCGTCGACGAGAGCGATTCGCTGCTGGCCTGGATGAGCTATTTCGAGGCGCGCCGCGGGCGCTTGGCCCTGTTCACCGACGTGGTGTGGATGGACCTCGGCTTCCCCGGCAAGTTCCGGGCGCAGGGAAGTCCGCTCGCGCGCTTCCCTGATGTCGTGGCGAGCGTGCGAGGCAATGCTCAGCTCGATTATCAATCCCTCATCATTCAGTCCGGCGTCGCCTATGAGGTCGCCCGCTGGCAAAACGCGCCGGGCAGCTATACCGCCTTCGATGTGTTGGGCAGCGCCCGCTATTGGAACCAGGATGTCGATGTCTCGCTCCGCCTGACCGGCACGGTTACGGCCGAGCTCGAGCGTCTCGGCCTCAAATTCAAGCGGTCGCGAAGCGTGGCCGTCGCCAGCTCGAACGATCTCGAATGGGTCGACCCGGTGGTCGGCGGACGCGTCAGGCATCAGATCGCGCCCGGCAAGGAAGTGCGCCTCGAAGGCGATGTCGGCGGGTTCGGCGCCGGCAGCGAGTTCTCCTGGCAACTCGTCGGCGTCTACGGCTTCGACACCACCTGTCTCGGCACGCCGCTTCATGCGGTTATCGGTTACCGCGCGCTATCCGTCGATTATAGTGAGCGCGGCCGGTACGGAAAAGACGGCCTCGACGTCGTGCAGCATGGACCAGTGATAGGCGCAACCTTCAACTGGTAGTGCGTTCGTTCAAATTGGGAGGTAAGTTCATGCAGGTACTTGTTGCGGTAACCCGCGGCGTGTTCGCGTTTGCCCTTTCCTTCATGGTCATCGACGACAGCCGGGCAAATCCGGTCGAGGTCGAGGCCGACGCCGGCGTCATCACTATGGTCGCCACCGTCGAAGCTCGTCGACGTGACCAACCGGGTCGTGACGCTGGTGGGGCCCAACAACAATTGGGTCGAGGTCATCGTCGGACCCGATAAAATCAAAGTGATCAAGCTCAAGGAGAAGATCACCGTCAGCTATCAGGACGAGGTCGCCGTCGCGTTGAGAACTTTGAACAAGGGTCAGCAGGGCGATGGCTTCGCCGCCAACGAAACGGCCGACATGGGTCTCGACGCGCCGACCGTGGCCGAGCAGGATTGGGTGACGGTCTCGCCGTCGGGCGGCACCGACCTCACCACCGTCGAGGTCACCGACACCATCGCAGCGATCAACCGCAACCAGGGCACCATCACCTTTGCCGGCACCGGCGGCAAGACCCGGACCTTCCAGGTCGGGCCGAACGTCAATCTCAAAGGAGTCGAGGTCGGCGACGAGGTCGTGCTCGAAGTGACCCGCGCGGTGGCGGTCGACATCAAACCGGCCTAGCCGCGACCGATTGCCTGGTTCGGAACTCCTCCTGACGCGCGACGTTCAACCGTCGACGGCAAGAGGAGTTACGACCATGGCCCGGAAATATTCCAAATCCGCTTCGAAAGATGTCGAGCGCGCGGTCCACAAGGAGAAGCGCGGCACGCTCAAGAGCGGCAGCGGCAAGACGGTGAAGAGCCGCAAGCAGGCGATCGCCATCGGCCTGTCGGAGGCCCGCAAGAAGGGCAAGAAGGTGCCGAAAAAGAAGGCGAGCTAGTCGCGCGCTTACATCGACTCGGCGCCGACCACCTCGTGGTCGGTAATGATGCACTGCCAGGCGCCGACGGCGGGGAACTTGGCGAGATCCTGCCGCTGCTCGAGGAACTGCATGGCCGCGAGATAGCCGCCATGGCCCATGCACGCCGAGGGCGACATGGCGTCGGCGAGGAAGTCCATCGGCACCGGCACGTCGATGCACCCCAAGGTGACCAGCGCCGCCTTGCGCTCCTCGAGCGTCAACGACTTTTCATTGTCGTAGATCTTGCCCTGGTTGATCGGCTCGAGCAGCGTCTCGGCCTGTGGGCAAGCCTTGACCACGAGCTGAACGTAAACGGTGCGGTCCTTGGAGTCGCCCATCCTGGTCGGTTCCGATGGAACCGCCTGGACTTCCGCGGCGCGGACTGAGCCGGCGGCTGCGAGGGACAGGACCAATGCGGCGATCAAGTAACGAGTCATGACAGGTCTCACTTTGCTGGGAGCTGTTCGGCCGCGCTCCTGATCGCACTCACATGACGGCCCGACCGGCGCCGCCTAGACACGTTTGCCGAATAGTACACGGCAATCACCAACACCGCGACTGGCGGGAGGGTTGCCGGACCTCATCTCACGACGGCGTGACCTCGTAGCCGAACTCGGCCGCCGAGGCGGTCAGCCAGCGCCAGAAGCTCGCCGACAGCGAGCGGAACAGGGCGATGTCGTAGGTCGGCGCGTCGTCGACCTGCCACAGCTGCACGCCCATCAGCGAGATGGTGCTGGTCGCGGCGCTGCCCGGACCGAAGGCGCGCGGGTGAAGGTCGATCGGCAGGCCCTTGGCGAGCACGTCGCGGGCGCGCGGGCCGCTCAGCCGCAGCACCGTCCGCCCACCGCTCTGGTCCGAAATCGACGCCAAGTCGCCGAGGCGCTGCGCCAGATCGCCGGCGAGCGCCTCGTTGGCGAGGCTTTCCGACACGGCAAGCCATTGACCCGGCCCATAGCCGACGAAACTCACCGCCTTGCCATGAGCCACGCGCGAGCCGTCGGGCAGCGCCACGCCGTAGGCGCCTGCGACGGCCTCCGTCAGGGCCCCGGGCCGCCCTTTGCGAGCGGCGACCGTGGCGAGACCGAGCCTCGACCGTTCGGCGATGACGATACCGGGCTCGCCGCCTTTGCCGTAGCGGCCGGGAATTGCGAGGCCGGCCAGCGCCGACACAGGGTGAAGCGGGCGGTCAGACACGGAGGCGCGCTCCCTCGGGGTCGATGAAACAAGGCGGCCGCACTTCCACGAGGATATCGCCGCCGCGGACGGGATCGAACGCGCGCACGATCTCGCCGTGCCGTTCCGGCCCGTTTGCCAGCAGGCCGAGTCCGAACCAATGGCCGAGCGACGGCGAGAACGCGATCGAGGTGACATAGCCTTGGTCGTTCTTGGCAATCGGCTCCGCGTCCTTGGGCAGCAGGTGGGCGCCGGCGCGAAGGCGGTCGTCGCGGTCGAGCGGCCGCAAGCCCACCAGCCTCGGCCGCGCCGGATCGGTCAGCGCCGGCCGCGCCGCCATGAACCGGCCGATGAAGTCTTTTTTCGCCGACAGCATCTTGCCGAAGCCGAGATCGTGCGCGGATGTCTGGCCGTTCAGCTCGCTTCCCGCAGGATGGCCCTTCTCGATGCGCAACACGCCGAGCGCCTCGGTGCCGTAGGGCGCGATGCCGAACGCGGCGCCGGCCTCCATGATCCGCCGCACCAGAGCGTCGCCGAACCGCGCCGGCACGCCGATCTCGTAAGCAAGCTCGCCGGAGAACGACAGGCGGTAGAGCCGCGCCTGGAATGCCGCCGCACGCGGTCACGTCGCCGCAGGCGAGATAGGGAAACGCCGCGTTGGACAGATCGTAGGCCGGATCGACCACCGCCTGCATCACGTCGCGGGCGCGCGGGCCCGCCACCGCATATTGCGCCCATTGCTCGGTGACCGAGACCAGCTGCACGTCGAGCTCGGGCCACAAACATTGCTGGCAGAATTCGAGCTGCTGCATGACCTTGACCGCATTGGCGGTGGTGGTGGTCATGAAATAATGATCCTCGGCCAGCCGCGCGGTGGTGCCGTCGTCGAGCACGAAACCGTCCTCGCGCAGCATCAGCCCGTAACGCGCCTTGCCGACCGGCAGCGTCGAGAAGGTGTTGGCATAGACGCGGTCGAGGAAGGTGCCGGCGTCCCTCCCCTGCACGTCGATCTTGCCGAGGGTCGACACGTCGCACACCCCGACCTGGTTTCGCACCGTCCACGCTTCGCGGTTGACCGCATCTTGCGGCTCCTCGCCGGCCTTCGGGTAATAGAGCGCGCGCAACCATGGCCCGGTCTCGACGAACACCGCCCCCTGCTCCTCGGCCCAAGCGTGCGACGGCGCCAGCCGCGCCGGGCGGAAATCCGGTCCGCGGTGATGGCCGGCAAAGGCGCTGATGGCGATGGGCGTGAAGGGCGGGCGGAAGGTCGTGGTGCCGACCGCGCCGAGATAGCGGCCGGTGACCGAGGCGAGCACCGCCGCGCCGTTGAGATTGCCGGTCTTGCCCTGGTCGGTCGCCATGCCGAGCGTGGTGTAGCGCTTGAGATGCTCGGGGATGCGGAAACCCTCGCGCGCCGCAAGCTTCACGTCGGATACCGTGACGTCGTTCTGGAAATCGACGAACGCCTTGCCCCGGCTGTTCTCGACCAGCCATACCGGGCTTGCCGTCCCGCTGTCAGTGTCGGCTTTGGCGGCGGCGCCCGCTTGAAGCGGTGAAGCCGCAATCGGTGGCCGCGGCAGCGCCCGCTGCATGGCCTTCGGCGAGACACGCGCCGAGGCCGAACGAGCCCGCTGCCGCACCCGCCACGCTCATGCCCGGCGGCAGCGCGCCGGGGACCAGCGCCGCGAGCGCCTCGCTCCATTGCGGCTTGCCGTTGAGATGAGTGGTGAGATGGAGGCTCGGGTTCCAGCCGCCCGACACGGCGACCAGATCGCACGCGACGCGCTCGGTCTTTCCGTCGGCGTCCCTGATGTCGAGCCCGGTGACGACCTGGCCTCCGCGCACGCGCTCGATCGCACCACCCGGAAAATAGCGTGCGCCCGCTTTCTCGGCAGCGTCCTTGGCGCGCGGCGAGCCGCCCTTCCTGGCGTCGATCACCGCAGCCACGCCAACGCCCGCATCGGCGAGGTCGATCGCGGTGCGAAAGGCATCGTCATTGTCGGCAAAGATCACCGCGCGCTTGCCCGGCGCCACGCCATAGCGATTGAGGTAAGTGCGCACCGCGCCGGCCAGCATGATGCCGGGACGGTCGTTGTCGCCGAATATGATCGGCCGCTCGATGGCCCCGGCGCACAGCACGGCGCGCTTGGCCACGATCTTCCACAGGCGCTGGCGCGGCTCGTGCGCCGGCGGCACTGCCACATGGTCGTTGACCCGCTCGATCGCGGCATAGGTGCCGCCGTCATAAACGCCTTGCACGGTGGTGCGCCGCAGGATGCGGCATTCCGGCAGGCTCTCGAGCTCGGCCTCCGCGGCCTTCACCCAGTCGAGTGCCGGCGCGCCGTCGATATCGTCACGCTCCGCCAGCAATCGCCCGCCCAGCCGGAAATCCTCCTCGGCCAGGATCACCCGCGCGCCGGAGCGCGCCGCGGCGAGCGCCGCCGCAAGTCCGGCCGGACCTCCGCCGATCACCAGCACATCGCAGAACGCGAATGTCTTGTCGTAATGGTCGGGGTCGGGTGCATCGGCGGCGCGGCCAAGCCCCGCGGCGCGGCGGATCGCCGGCTCGTAGACCTTCTCCCAGAAGCTCCGCGGCCACATGAACGTCTTGTAGTAGAAGCCCGCGCCGAAGATCGGCGCGAACAACTGGTTCGCCGCCAGCACGTCGAATTTGAGCGACGGCCAGCGGTTCTGGCTCGCCGCGTCGAGCCCGTCATAGAGCTCGATGGTGGTGGCGCGGCTGTTCGGCTCGCGCCGCGCGCCCGAGCGCAGCTCGGTCAGCGCGTTAGGCTCCTCCGAGCCGGCGGTCAGAATGCCGCGCGGCCGGTGATATTTGAACGAGCGGGCGACCAGCTTGATATCGTTGGCGAGCAGCGCCGAGGCCAGCGTATCGCCCGGATGGCCGGTCAACTGCCGGCCGTCGAAGCTGAAGCGGACGGTCTTCGTCCGGTCGATCAGTCCGCCTTGGGCGACCCGGTTGGGCTGGGAGGTCATGTCGAATCCCCCTCGCCTGCGAACTCGACCGATGTGATCTCATGCGTGGTGATGTTGCGCGTGACAATGAGCCAGGCATGGCAGCCGGCGCTGTGGTGCCAATGCTCCTTATGCAGCCCGGCCGGATTGTCGCGCAAATAGACATAGTCGACCCAGGCGGGTTCGGCCGCCGCATCGAGGCTGTCGGGCCGCGTAACCGTAGCATCGCCGCGATAGGTGAACTCTTCGAGCGCCCGCTCACCGCAATAGGGACATGTGATCCGCATGGTCGGGCCTCAGTGCAGATTGGGCTGCGCGCCCATGCCCTTTTCGTCGATCACGCGGCCTTGCGCGAAGCGATCGAGACGATAGGCGGCGGTCAGTGGATGCGGCTCGTCCTTGGCGATCAGATGGGCGAAGCAGAAACCAGAGGCCGGCGTCGCCTTGAAGCCGCCATAGCACCAGCCGGCATTGAGATAGAGGCCCTCGACCGGCGTCTTGTCGATGATCGGCGAGCCGTCCATGGTCATGTCGAGCAGCCCGCCCCAGGAGCGCAGGATGCGCAGCCGCCCGATCACCGGCATCAGCGCCATGCCGCCTTCGCACACATCCTCGATCACCGGCAAATTGCCGCGCTGGGCGTAGGAATTGTAGCCCTCGATATCGCCGCCGAACACCAGTCCGCCTTTGTCCGACTGGCTGACATAGAAATGCCCGGCGCCGAACGTCATCACCACGTCGATCACCGGCTTGACGCCCTCGGTGACGAAGGCCTGCACCGAATGACTTTCGATCGGCAGCCGCAAACCCGCCATGGTGGCGACGCGCGTCGAGTTGCCGGCGACCGACAGCGCGACCTTCTTGGCTCGAATGAAGCCCTTCTCGGTCTCCACCCCGATGATGCGGCCGCCCTCGATGCGGAAGCCGGTCGCCGCGCAATTCTGGATGATGTCGACGCCGCGTGAATCGGCGCTGCGCGCAAAGCCCCACGCCACCGCGTCATGGCGCACCGTGCCGCCGCGCGGCTGGAGCAGCCCGCCGCGGATCGGAAAGCGCGCATTGTCGAAATCGACGAACGGCACCAGGGCGCGCACCTGTTCGCGATCGAGCAGTTCGGCGTCGACGCCGTGCAACCGCATGGCATTGCCGCGCCTGGCATAAGCGTCGCGCTGCGGGTCGGAGTGAAACACGTTCAGCACGCCGCGCTGGCTGACCATGGTGTTGTAGTTGAGGTCCTGCTCCAGTCCCTCCCACAATTTCATCGAGTGTTCGTAGAACGGAAGATTACCCGGCAGCAGATAATTGGAGCGGACGATGGTGGTGTTGCGCCCGACATTGCCGGAGCCGATATAGCTCTTCTCCACCACCGCGACATTGGTGATGCCGTGCTCCTTGGCGAGATAATGCGCGGTGGCGAGCCCATGCCCGCCGCCGCCCACGATCACCACGTCATAGGCGGGCTTGGGCTCGGGCTCGCGCCAGATCGGTTTCCAATGACGGTTGCCGGTGACGGCGTTGACGAGCAGGCTGCCGAGCGAATAGCGCATCGGCCCATCTTGCGCCGCGGCGCGACGGCGGATTGACATTTCCCGCCGCATAATTGACATTTTGCGACATGATGGTTCGAGGCAAGCGCCGTCATCCTGAGGTGCGAGGGCGAAGCCCGAGCCTCGAAGGACGGCGCTTGCACCTCACCACGACGAGCGAGTGACGAGTGACAGCACATACGCCAACCACCGTGGGCTTTCTGCTTGGTGCCGGGCTTCGCGCTGATGTCCTACGCCGCGGCGATCGAGCCGCTGCGCGCCGCCAATCTGCTGTCGGGCCGGGAGCTTTACCGCTGGTGGCACGCCGCCCCCGGCGGCAAGCCGGTCACCGCCTCGAACGGCGTCGCCATCATCCCCGATTGCGGCACCACCACCGAGCGCGAGGCCGATTTGGTGTTCGTCTGCGCCGGCGGCAATCCGGCGACCTTCGCCGACAAGTCGACCTTCGCCTGGCTCCGGCGGCTCGCCCGCAAAGGCGTCACCATCGGCGGCATCTCGGGCGGCCCTTACGTGCTGGCCAAAGCCGGGCTGCTCGACGAGCGCCGCGCCACGCTGCATTGGGAACATCTGCCCGCCTTTCGCGAGGCCTTTCCCGAAATCACCGTGGTGCCGTCGCTGTTCGAGATCGACGGCAACCGCATCACCTGCTCGGGCGGCATCTCGGCGCTCGACATGATGGTCGCCATCATCGAGCAGGCTCACGGCCGCCAGCTCGCGGCATCAGTCGGCGACTGGTTCCTGCACACCCATGTGCGTGAGGGCTTCGGTCCGCAGCGCATGGATCTCCGCTACCGGCTGGGCGTCGCCGACGAGAAGCTGCTCATCGTGCTGCGGGCCATGGAGCTGAGCATCGAGACGCCGCAGCCCCGCGCGGCCCTGGCGCGCGCCGCCGGCATCTCGCTCAGACAACTCGAGCGGCTGTTCCATCGCCATATCGGCCACGGCATCCATGCGCATTATCGCTGGCTGCGATTGGAGCGGGCGCGCCAGCTTCTGCGGGAAACCACGCTGCCGGTGCTCGATGTGGCGCTCGCCACCGGCTTCGCCTCGGCGAGCCAGTTCGCCCGCGCCTATGGAAGCGCCTTCGGCGAGCCGCCGAGCCGCACCCGCCTTGCCGGCTAGGACGTAGTGGAGCCTCGCCCGGTCGTGCTAGCTTCAGCTCATGGCGACCACCAAGCTATCATCAAAGATGCTGAGGGCGCGCACCCATGCGCGGCGCCGCGCGGCATCGGCGCGCGCCGACGCGGCCAGTGCCCCCGCCAATGCCGAGACCTACGCCACCGGCTCGAACGCGCCGACCACCGGCGAGCTTCAGCTCGAAGTATCGATCGGCCGCAGGGTGCGGCTGCTCCGCCAGCGCCTCCAGCTCACCGCCACCGAGCTTGCCACTGAAGCCGGACTCTCGCCCGGCATGTTGTCGAAGATCGAGAATGGCGGCACCTCGCCGTCGCTGGCGACACTGCAAGGCCTCGCCCGCGCGCTCAACGTGCCGATGACGAGCTTCTTCGCCGATTTCGAGGAGCGCCGCGATTGCTCCTATGTGCGCGCCAGCCAAGGCGTGTTGATCGAGCGGCGCGGCACCAAGTCGGGCCACCGCTACGAGCTGCTCGGGCACTCGATCTCCGGGGACATCGTGGTCGAGCCTTATCTCATCACCCTGAGCGAGGACGCCGAGCCTTACGCGCTGTTCCAGCACGACGGCGTGGAGTTCATCTACATGCTGACCGGAAAGGTCATTTACCGCCACGCCGATAAGCTCTATCCAATGTCGGCGGGCGACGCCTTGTTCTTCGACGCGGGCGCGCCGCATGGGCCTGAAGAGCTGCTCGAGCGGCCCATGACCTATCTCTCGATCATCATTTACCCGCGCAGTTGAATTTCCCCATAGGAAACTTTATTTCATGTAGGTTGACGAGCGGCTTTGCCCCGTAGCATGGTGCAGGCCGCGTTTACCGGAGCATTTGGCGCATGTGCGGCATCGTTGGACTGTTCATCAAAGACCCTTCGCTCGAGCCCGAGCTCGGCCGGCTCACCGCCGCCATGCTCGCCACGCTGTCGGACCGCGGACCTGACAGCGCGGGCTTTGCCGTCTACGGCGCGGGCAAGGACGGCGAGACCAAGCTGACGCTGCGCGCGGCCTCGGCCGCTGCCATGAAGGAGACGGCCGACAAGATCGGCCGCGCCTTCAGCGACGCCAATATCATGCTGCACGACACTCATGCCGTGGTCGCCCTCGACGACCGGTCGCTTTCCAGACTCATGGAATGGCTCGCTGACGACGCCCAAGACATCGAAGTGGTCGGACGCGGCCGGCGCATGGAGGTCTACAAGGAGGTCGGCCGGCCCGAGACCGTGGCCGAGCGCTTCGACCTCGCCGCCATGACCGGCACGCATGCCATCGGCCACACCCGCATGGCGACCGAATTGGCCGTGACCACCGATGGCGCGCACCCCTACTCGACCGGCGAGGATCAATGCCTGGTGCATAACGGCTCGCTGTCGAACCACAACAATCTCCGCCGCGTGCTGAAGCGCGAGGGATTCAAATTCGAGACCGAGAACGACACCGAGGTCGCCGCCGGCTATCTCAGCTGGAAGATGCGCGAGGGCCTGGCGCTCGGCGACGCGCTCAAAGTGAGCCTCGACGATCTCGATGGCTTCTACACTTTCGTGGTCGGCACCGAGAACGGCTTCGGCGTGCTGCGCGACGGCATCGCTTGCAAGCCGGCGATCATGGCCGAGACCGACCGCTATGTCGCGTTCGGCTCCGAGTATCGCGCGCTGGCTAGCCTCCCCGGCATCGAGCAGGCGCGCATCTGGGAGCCCGAGCCCGCCACGGTCTATTTCTGGGAGCGCTGATCGTGCCGGACGTCGATCTCGGGTCAACGCCGCTCAGAGAGCTGAACGCGTCGTTGCATCGCCTCCATCCCGACACCAATGAGCGGCACTGGACGATCGACCGCCCCGCCGGCCGGCACGCCATCGCTGCCGGGCTGAACGCACCCATCACCGTCGAGATCAACGGACCGGTCGGCTATTACTGCGCCGGCATGAACCAGCTCGCCACCGTGCTGATCCACGGCAGCGCCGGGGTCGGCGTCGCCGAAAACATGATGTCGGGCTTCGTCCATGTGTCGGGCGATGCCAGCCAGTCGGCCGGCGCCACCGGGCGCGGCGGGCTGCTCCGCATCGACGGCAATGCCTCGTCGCGCTGCGGCATCTCCATGAAGGGCATCGACATCGTGGTGAAAGGCTCGGTCGGCCATATGAGCGCGTTCATGGCCCAGGCCGGCAATCTGGTGGTGTTCGGCGACGCCGGCGATGCGCTCGGCGATTCGATCTACGAAGCGCGGCTATTCGTGCGCGGCTCGGTCAAGAGCCTCGGCGCCGACTGCATCGAAAAGCCGATGCGCGACGAGCACAAGCGCGCGCTGCACCAGGTGCTGGAGCGGGCCGGGTTCAACGGCGAGGTCGACGCGAGCGAATTCAAGCGCTACGGCTCGGCGCGCAAGCTCTACAATTTCCACGTCGACAACGCCGGAGCCTATTGATGGATTGGACGCCCCGGACCACGCCGCGCGCCTCCGCCACCTTCGACGAGGTCTCGCTGTCGGAGATCCGCCGCGCCGCCGCGACCGGCATCTATGACATCCGCGGCGCCGGCGCCAAGCGGCGCGTGCCGCATTTCGACGATCTGTTGTTTCTCGGCGCGTCGGTGAGCCGCTACCCGCTCGAAGGCTATCGCGAGCGCTGCGACACCGATGTGTGGCTCGGCACCCGCTTCGCCGAAAAGCCCATCCACATCAAGATCCCGATCACCATTGCCGGCATGAGCTTCGGCTCGCTGTCGGCCCAGGCCAAGGAAGCCTTGGGCCGCGGCGCCACCCAGGTCGGCACCTCGACCACCACCGGCGACGGCGGCATGACCGAGGAGGAGCGCCACCACTCGCAGCTCCTGGTTTATCAGCTGCTGCCCTCGCGCTATGGCATGAATCCCGACGATCTACGCCGCGCCGACGCGATCGAGATCGTGGTCGGTCAGGGCGCCAAGCCCGGCGGCGGCGGCATGCTGCTCGGCCAGAAGATCTCCGACCGCGTGGCCGAGATGCGCACGCTGCCGAAGGGTATCGATCAGCGCTCGGCTTGCCGCCATCCCGACTGGACCGGCCCCGACGATCTCGAGATCAAGATCGAGGAACTGCGCGAGATCACCGACTGGCAGAAGCCGATCTATATCAAGATCGGCGCCTCGCGGCCGTTCTACGACACGGCGCTGGCGGTCAAGGCGGGCGCCGACGTGGTGGTGCTGGACGGCATGCAAGGCGGCACGGCGGCGACCCAAGAAGTGTTCATCGAGCATGTCGGGCTGCCGATCCTGGGCGCCATCAGGCCGGCGGTCCAGGCGCTGCAAGAGCTCGGCATGCATCGCAAGGTGCAATTGATCGTGTCCGGCGGCATCCGCAACGGCGCCGACGTCGCCAAGGCGCTCGCGCTCGGCGCCGACGCCGTGTCGATCGGCACCGCCGCGCTGGTCGCGCTCGGCGACAACGACCCGGCGCTCGAAGACGAATATCGCAAGCTCGGCACCACTGCCGGCTGCTACGACGATTGGCACGAGGGGCGCGATCCCGCCGGCATCACCACCCAGGACCCCGAGCTTGCCGCGCGCCTCGACCCCGCTCTGGCCGGCCGGCGGCTCGCCAACTACCTTTCGGTGCTCACCCTGGAAGCGCAGACCATCGCGCGGGCCTGCGGTAAGAGTCATGTTCGCAATCTCGAGCCCGAGGATCTCGTGGCGCTGACCGTCGAGGCCGCCGCCATGGCGCGCGTGCCGCTCGCCGGCACCGACTGGATCCCGGGGGCGAAGTCGTCGGAATAGGGAGGCTGAGCGGGCCTCTGTGATGGAGTAAAGGGGTGTCACATGGCGGTTGATCTTGCAGTCGAGGCCCGCGAGCGCGGGATCAAATATTTCCTGATTTCCTATGTCGATCTGTTCGGCACGCTGCGGGCCAAGCTGGCGCCGGCTTCGGCCATCGGCGACATGGCCAAGGACGGCGCGGGATTTGCCGGCTTTGCCAGCTGGCTCGACATGACGCCGGCCGACCCCGACGTGCTCGCCATTCCCGATCCCAACAGCCTTATCCAGTTGCCGTGGAAACGCGAGGTCGGCTGGCTCGCCGCCAATCCTTACATGAACGGCAAGCTGGTCGAGCAGGCCCCCCGCAATATCCTCAAGCGCATGGTGGCCAAGGCCGAGAAGGCGGGCTTCACCCTCAAGACCGGCGTCGAATGCGAATTCTTTCTGTTGTGCCCCGACGGCTCGGCCATCAGCGACGGCGCCGACACCGCCACCAAGCCTTGCTACGACCAGTCCGCGCTGATGCGCCGCTACGACGTGATCAGCGAGATCTGCGACGCGATGCTCGAGCTTGGCTGGGCGCCCTACCAGAACGATCATGAGGACGCCAACGGCCAGTTCGAGATGAACTGGCAGTTCGACGACGCGCTCACCACCGCCGACCGGATGGCGTTCTTCAAATATATGGTGAAAGCGATCGCCGAGAAGCACGGGCTGCGCGCCACCTTCATGCCGAAGCCGTTCACCAATCTCACCGGCAGCGGCTGCCACGTGCACGTCTCGCTGTGGCAGGGCGGCAAGAATCTGTTCGACGACGACAAAGACGGGCTGGGGTTGTCGCGCAGCGCCTATAATTTCATTGGCGGGGTGATGAACGCGGCTTGCGACATGTGCTCGATCACCAATCCCACCGTCAATTCCTATAAGCGCATCAATGCCCCGGTCACGACCTCCGGCGCCACCTGGTCGCCCAACACCGTGACCTATACCGGCAACAACCGCACCCACATGATCAGAATACCGGGCGGCGGCCGCTTCGAGTTCCGGCTGGCCGACGGCGCTACCAATCCCTATCTGCTGCCGGCCGCGCTGCTCGCCGCCGGACTCGACGGCATCGCCCGCGGCACCGATCCCGGCAAGCCGCTCGATATCGACATGTATGCCGAGGGCCACAAGGCGCCCCCCGGCACCAAGAAGCTGCCGCTCAATCTGCTCGATGCCCTGCGGGCGACGGAAAAGTCGGAGCTGCTGCGCCGCGAGCTCGGCGACGAGTTCGTCAACGCCTACGTCAAGCTCAAGACCCGGGAGTGGAACGAGTTCACCCGTCACCTCAGCGCCTGGGAGCGGGCCAACACGCTCGATTGCTAGCTGGGCCGAGTGCTCATTCGTGATCCGAGACCGGACGACGAGGCTGCCTGG
The DNA here is from genome assembly GCA_963812105.1 of uncultured Alphaproteobacteria bacterium. Lineage (GTDB taxonomy): Bacteria > Pseudomonadota > Alphaproteobacteria > Rhizobiales > Methyloligellaceae > Methyloceanibacter. Next base: position 162,883 of record CAWEUF010000006.1, on the reverse strand, counting down.
CGGCGCCTGTGGTCCGGCTATGTCGCCTTCTACGACGCCGAAGTCAGCGAGGCGGTGACCGCGGCCACCTGGCAACGCTTGCTGACGCCGGGCTCCCCGATGTTCGGGCGCGTCGCCGAATGGCAGGACGCCGTAGCCGGCTTCACCGTTTGCGTGCTTCACCTCGGTTCGTGGACGCTCACGTCCACCTGCTATTTGGAGGATTTGTTCGTCGACCCCCAGGCCAGAGGCCATGGCCTCGGCCGGGCCCTGATCGACGATCTCCTCATCCTCGCCCGTGACCGGGGTTGGTCGCCGATCTATTGGCACACCCGCCGGTCGAATGAGGCCGCCCGCCGGCTCTACGACAATTATGTCGAAGCCGACGATTTCGTCCGCTATCGGCTGTTCCTACCGCAGACGGCAGAAAAGAAAGGCGCCGGCGATTGACCGCCGGCGCCTCTGCACAGTCGGACCGTTAAGGTCAGACAGGATGCTCGTCGAGAGCCTTCTTGATCGATTCTTTGCTGCCGTAGCGCTTAATGTCATCGGCGTAGTCGGCGTTCTCCTGCCGGATTTGCAGGATGTGCCAGAGGATCCACAGCGCGACGGCGATCAGGACCATGATCATCTCCCAGCCAAGCAGGGGATACACGGCCCCAACGTCCTTAAGGTCGACAGCCCAAGTGCTACCCATTTCAGTTCTCCTTTATCCGATCTTGCCACACGGCAATTAGGCCATCGCCTTCTCGATGCTGCGCACTTCGGCGCGGGCAGCTTCCTCTTCATGCAAGGTCTTGAAATCGAGACCCATGAGCTCAACCTGGCGCGGCACGCGCAACAGGCCGAAGCTGTTGAGTATCGTGGCCAAGACCCAACCCGGCACGAAGCCCAGCACGAAGAACATGATGAAGCCGCCGATGGTATTGCCGAGCGGATTGATCGTCGCGTAGCCCTCGTACGGCGAGGACGGATAGCCCCACAGCAGGAAGCCGGCGAACACGCAACCGAGGAAGCCGGCATAGCCATGGACCGCCACGGCACCGACGGCGTCGTCGATCTTGAACCTGCGCTCGACCCAGTAGTGCAGCTTGTAGGCGATCCAGATGCCTAGGCCGCCGATGATGAAGGCCTGCACCGGATGGTACAAGTCGTTGCCTGCCGATGCCGTGATGATGCCGGCGAGGCCGCCTGAATAGGTCCAGAACGGATCGCCTTTCGAGATGATATAGGCCACCATCAACCCCCCCGACAGCGACATGATGAAGTTCACCGTGATGGCGCTGAGCGTGGTGGGTGTCAGATAGATCGTGGTCGCAGTCCAGGTCGCGCCGGTGATCTGTCCGGCAATGGTCTCCGGTCCGATGACCGGCACGTTGCAGGCGGCATAGAAGCCCCAGAAGCCGGTGTAGATCAGGAACAGACCGATCGTTACCAGCCAGGGATTATGCGGCACAAAAGCGCGCGGCGTGCCGTCGGGCGCGAAGCGGCCAAGCCGCGGTCCCAGCACGACGAGAACGCCGAGCGCGGTGCCGCCGCCGATGGCATGGATGACGCCAGAGGCATAGGCATCGTGGTAGCCGAGCAGCTTCACCATCCAGCCGTCGAAATGCCAGCCCCAGGCCGCATCGGTGATCCAGGTCACCGACCCGATCATCGCCGCGATGATCCAGAACGCGCCGGACCTGACCCGCTCGATCAACGAACCGGACACGATCGAGGCCACCGTCCACGAGAACAGCAGGAAGGCCGCCCAGAACACGCCGGTGATGTGGTCTTGAAGGTTGGTTCCCATCTTCTCCGACCACGGCGCGTATTGATTGGCGCCGGTCACGCCGTCGAGAATGAGGCCCTTGCCCTCGTAGATGAACGGGCCGTTGGGAAGGGCCCAATAAATCCACCAGCCGAACAGGAAGAAGGTGATGGTGACCACCGGGATCACCATGGTGTTCTTCATCAGCGTGTGGAGGTGGTTGCGTCTTCGGCTGACGCCGACTTCGTACATGCAGAAGCCGACATGGATGAGAAACATGAACACGACCGTCACCCAGTAGTAGAACTCGGTGAAGATCGTCGTTAGCGCAGATAAATTGTCGCCCATTTGATGTACCCCCTGTTTTTCCCGATGCCGGCGAGACAGCGTTCCACCCGCCTCCCGCAGCCCCGATGGACGATTGACCTAAGTCGTTGCCTACCTCGTTCGATCGAGCGGGCTTGAAGCGCCCGCCCTGCTATCGCCACAGCACCTGTTCCGAGGGCCCCCCCATCGTAACTAGGATGCTAGGCGGTGCCCCCATATGCCGTCAACCGACATGAAATTAGTTTTCCTGTAAGTAAATCAGGCGCCAAACCGGCCCGGCGCATGGCCTTGGCGCCGGTTTTGGGCCCCGCTGAGACTCCCTGACGCAGGCGGATTTGCCGTATTTTGTCGGGCGAGACCAAGGAGAACAGATGAAGCCGTCCGCCCAACAGCTGCGGGATCGATTTCTCGGCTGGCAGTGCCGCATCAGGCAGATCGCCATGCGCCAGGACGGCGGACGCCCCTCGCCCGGCATGCGACCGCGCCTGCTCGATGAAGCGGGCCGGGATTTGGGGTCGGCCCTCACCGTTCTGCTGCTGCCGCGCGACCCCGCCGAGAGCACGGCGTTTTTCCGATTTCAGGTGCTGCGCTCGCCCGACCCGCGCGACCTTTATGACCGCGCGCTGAGTTATTTGCAGGCCGATTATTTTCAGCGACCGGAGACTTTCAGCGACCGGTTGATCGCCGTGCTGCCGGAGAACTCTCCGCTCGCCGCGGCGCTGACGGCGCAAGGGCGCTGCACGCTTGCCTTCGATCAGTTCAGCCAGGTCTATCGCCTGCCCTGCGCCGTTGCCGCGCTCAAGCCGGGCGACGCGGCCCGCGACGCCGCGATCTGGCATAACCGCCTGTTCAATCCCGCTCTGCCCGAGACGGTGCATGTCGTTGCCTTCCAGCCCGATTGGGCTTCGGCCGAAGCTGAAACGGTGTCCCTCTAGAATTTGCGGTAGGCCTTGTTCAGCTCCCTGAGAGGATGGTTGGGCGAGGTTTGGAAGCGCACCAGCAGCTCGCGCGCCAGCATGTCGCGGTCCTGCTGATTGTCGGGCAGCTTCATTTCCTTCGGGATGCGCACCCAGCCGTTGATGTTGCGGTCGAAGATCGCGGGCTTGCCGGCCTCGTAGCCCATATGCACGTCTTCGAGCCAGTTGAGGTCGTCCCAGCCCATGAATTCCATATAGGCCTTGAGATAAGGGGTCAGCCGGTCGTAATCGGGCAGCAGGTTGACGTCGTAGCGATAGCCGATGTGCTGGCCGATCTGCTGCTCGCGCGCCGTGTCGAGTCCGGCCGCGTCCTTCAGAAACTTATCGACATCGCTCTTGGGCTTCGACTTCTTGCCGCCTTTGCCGTTCTTGTCGCTTTTGGGGGCCATCGCGCGCGCCTCGCTCATCCGATCTTGTGATAATTGTCGACGCCGACGGTGTAGTCGGTACCGGCCAGCGGCACCTGGGCCATGGCCGAAGCTTCCATGGTCAGCGCCGCAAGGTCTTCCGGCTCGAGGCTATGCACGGATGTCTTGCCGCAAGCGCGCGCCAGCATCTGCGCTTCGAGCGTGAGCGTGTGCAGGAAATTGTAGACGCGTTCGGCCGCCTCGTCGGGATCGAGACGCTTCCTAAGCTCCGGGTCTTGGGTGGCGACGCCCACCGGGCAGCGCCCGGTATGGCAGTGATAGCAATAGCCGGCCGGCACGCCGATCTCGTTCTCGAAATCGGACTCCGGGATTTCCTTGTTGCAATTGAGCGCCATCAGCACCGAGTGGCCGATCGCCACCGCGTCGGCGCCGAGCGCCATGGCCTTGGCGACGTCGCCGCCATTCCTGATGCCGCCGGCATAGACCAGGCTGATCTCGCCGCGCTTGCCGAGCTCGTCGATGGCGCGGCGCGCCTGGCGGATGGCGGCAATGCCCGGCACGCCGGTATCCTCGGTGGCGATATGCGGGCCGGCGCCGGTGCCGCCTTCCATGGCGTCGATATAGATCGAGTCAGGCCCGCACTTCACCGCCATGCGCACGTCGTCATAGACCCGCGCGGCGCCGAGCTTGAGCTGGATCGGGATTTCCCAATTGGTCGCCTCGCGCACCTCTTCGATCTTGAGCGCGAGATCGTCGGGCCCGAGCCAGTCCGGATGGCGGGCCGGCGAGCGCTGGTCGATACCCGCGGGCAGCGAGCGCATTTCGGCCACCTGGTCGGTCACCTTCTGGCCCATCAGATGGCCGCCCAGCCCGACTTTGCAGCCCTGGCCGATGAAGAACTCGCAGGCGTCGGCCAGCCGCAAATGATGCGGGTTGAAGCCGTAACGCGACTGGATGCACTGATAGAACCATTTGATCGAGTAGCGCCGCTCGTCGGGGATCATGCCGCCCTCGCCCGAGCAGGTCGCCGAGCCCGCCATGGTGGCGCCCCGCGCGAGCGCGATCTTCGCCTCGTAGGACAGCGCGCCGAAGCTCATGCCGGTGACATAGACCGGGATGTCGAGCACCATCGGCCGCTTGGCCTTGGGGCCGATCACCGTCTTGGTGTCGCATTTCTCGCGATAGCCCTCGATCACGAAGCGGGTCAGCGTGCCCGGCAGAAAGGTCAGATCGTCCCAATGCGGAATCTTCTTGAACAGCGAGAAGCCGCGCATGCGGTAGCGGCCAAGCTCGGACTTCACGTGGATGTCGTTGATGACCTCCGGCGTGAAAATCTGACTGTGGCCCAGGATGAAGCGTTGCGCCTCGGCCGGCGCCTTGGTGCCGTTACCTTTGCCGTTCTTGTCTTTTTTCATCGTTCGCTTGCCCAGCCTGAAGCGCGCTACAGCACGAGTTTCTTTTCGGTCGGTTCGAGATTGTCGTAGTTCCACAATTGCTTGCCGGCGACGATCTTGCGGAACGCGCCGACCCCCTCCGCCGGCAGCAGATCGTACATGCGGAGCTTCCGCTCGAGCCACGCCCGGTCGAGGTCGGTCACGGTGCCCCACACCGCATCGACGCCGAGGCTCGCCGGCTCGCCGGCAATGTAGATCGTGCCGTCATACATCGAGTCGCCGAGATTCTTGCCGGCATTGCCGCAGATCACCATGCGGCCGCGCTGCATCATGAAGCCGGTGAACGCGCCGGTGTCGCCGCCGACGATGATGGTGCCGCCCTTCATGTCGATGCCGGTGCGCGAGCCGACATTGCCCTTGCACACCAGGTCGCCGCCGCGGATGGCCGCGCCGAACTGCGAGCCGGCATTCTTCTCGATCAGGATGGTGCCGCTCATCATGTTCTCGGCGCAGGACCAGCCGACCCGGCCGGAGATGCGCACATTGGGGCCGTCGATCAGCCCGAGGCCGAAATAGCCGAGCGAGCCCTCGATGATGAGATTGAGCCGGTTGAGAATGCCGACCGCGATCGAATGCTTGGCGCCGGGATTCTTGATGACCACGGTGCCGTAGCCGTCCTGCATCAATTCGCGCAGGCGCAGATTGACGGCATTGGCCGGCATGTCGGCGGCGTCGATCTCGGCGCGCTTATTGTAGTCGACGTCGTAAGCGTTGGGCAGCGAGAAGCCGTGCGAGGCCTCGGTGAGATCGACATCGAAGAACGCCTGGCGCAAGCGGCCTTTGAGCTGCTCGGTATGCAGCCCCATCTCATGCGAGAGGCGCTCCTGCTCGTTCAGCTCGCCGCGCGCTATCTCCGCCATACGCGCACCTCTTCGTCGTAGGGGTCCGACGTATCGATCTCGCGCGGCACGATGGCGCGAATGGCGACCTCCTCGGAGGCGAGCGCCACCAGATCGTCGCTCTCGAACAGCACCATCGGCTTGGCCGCCATGGTGTCCTTGGCCATGCCCAGCTCGTTTTCGGTCGCCACGACGTAGGTGAACACGCCGTCGATATCCTTGATCGAGGATTTCAGCGAATCTTCCAGGCTCGCGCCCTGCTCCAGATTGTTGGCGGTGTAGACCGCGAGCAGCTCGGAATCGCAATTCGACATGAAGCGGTGGCCGAGCCGCTCCATCTCGCGGCGCATGATCCAGTAATTGGTGATCTGGCCGTTATGGACCACGGCGATGTCGTTATAGGGATAGGCCCAATAGGGATGCGCCGAGCGGATATCGACGTCGGACTCGGTGGCCATGCGGGTGTGGCCGATGGCGTGCGTGCCGCGAAACGTGCCAAGCCCGTATTGCGCCGAGACTTGAGTGGCGTCGCCCAAATCCTTGATCAGCTCGAGCGCCGAGCCGAACGACAGCACCTCCGCGCCCTCGATCTGCTCGATCTCGGCGGCGAGCCGCCTGGTGTCGCCGGCATAGCGCAAGCGATACCGGAAGGCATAGGGCGTGGCTTCGGCCACCTCGATCGTCTCGGCGCCGATCTCGGCCAGCATTCTGTCGACCTCGGCCTGGCGCCCCCTGATCTTCTCCCTTATGTGGTGGTCCTTGGTCATGTCCTCCTGCTCGGCGAGCTTGAGACGCATGACATATTCGTCGGGCGTCGAGGCGCCGTAGACCGCGAACCCGGTCGAGTCGGGACCGCGATGGCGCAGGCTCAGCAGCATGGCGGTCATCTCCCGGCCGACGCCGGTGGCGCCGTCGCGATGGATGACCCCCGCAATTCCGCACATGTCACGTCTCTCCCTTGTTGACGGCGGCCATCATGGCAGACAGTCGAGATAGGTCTTCACATCCCATTCCGTCACCGTGGCCATGAAGCGCTCCCACTCGTCGCGCTTATATTCGTTGTAGAGGCGGTACATCTCGCCCGGCATGGCGGCCTGGATGACGCTGTCTTTCTCCAGCGCGGTCAGTGCGTCGCCGAGCGTCATCGGCAGCTTCCTGACCTGCTTGCCGGCTTCCATCGCCTGATAGATGTTGCGCTCTTCGGGCGGTCCCGGATCGAGATTGTTTTTAAGGCCGTCGTCCATGGCCATGAGCAGGACCGACGCCATCAGATGCGGGTTCACCATCGAATCCACCGCGCGATATTCGAACCGGCCCGGCGCCGAGACGCGCAAGCCGGTGGTGCGGTTCTGGAAGCCCCAATCGGCGAACACCGGCGCCCAGAAGCCGGTATCCCACAGCCGGCGATAGGAATTGACGGTCGAGCAGCCGACCGCGGTCAGCGCGCCGAGATGGGCGACGATGCCGCCGATCGCCTTCAGCCCGATCTTGCCCGGCAGTTGGACATCGTCGGTGTCGGGCAAGAAGGTGTTGTCGCCGCCTTTGGCGTACATGTAGTTCTCGTCCATGCCGGGCAGATGCTTCTCGTCGTTGCCGAGCGCCTTGATCTTGTCCTTGCCGCCCCGCCACAGCGAGATGTTGTGATGGCAACCATTGGCTGACACGCCCATGAACGGCTTGCACATGAAGCAGGCGATGATGTTGAACTCGCGCGCCACCTGCGCGCAGATCTGGCGGTAGGTGGCGAGCCGGTCGGCGGTCCTGAGCGCGTCGTCATAGGTGAAATTGAGCTCGAGCTGGCCGGGCGAATCCTCGTGATCGCCCTGGATCATGTCGAGGCCCATCTTCCGGCAATAGTCGATCACCCGCATATAGACCGGCCGCAGGCTCTCGAACTGGTCGATATGATAGCAATACGGGTTGGAGTAGCCGCCGGCGGGCTGGCCGTCGTCGCCCTTCTTGAGCCACATCATCTCCGGCTCGGTGCCGTGACGCAGCTGGAGCCCGTGATCCTTCTGGAACTGCTCGTGCAGGCGGCGGAGATTGCCGCGTGAATCGGCGGTGAGGAACGCCCCCGGCTCGGTGCGCTCTTCCCGGTTGCGGAACAGCGTGCACCAGAGCCGCGCCACCCGCTTGTCCCAGGGCAGCTGCATGAACGTCTCAGGCTCGGGAATGCCGACCAGCTCGGCGGCCTCGGGCCCGTAGCCGAGATAGTCGCCGCGCCGGTTGACGAACAGATTCATGGTGGCGCCGTAGACGAGCTGGAAGCCCTTCTCCGCCACGCTCTCCCAGTGGTCGGCCGGAATGCCCTTGCCGCAGATGCGGCCGGTCACCGAGATGAATTGCAGATAGAGATAATCGATGCCGAGCTGGTCGATCTTTTCCCGGACTTGCTTGACCAGTTCCTTGCGGCTAGGCGCCTCGACGAACAGCTCGATGTCCATGGGCCCCGAGCTTCTGGCCTTCTTTCCTGTTTCCGTTTCGACGCGGTGCTCCATGGCACTCTCCCGCTTACCACTGCAAAACGTTAGGTCCCGCTCCCGCTAACTCCACGGGAATGGGCTATGCGAAGTCGGATGCAGCTCGCCCTTGGCAAAGCGCCCGAACCGGAACGGCTCGAGCAGCATGCTCTTCTCGCCGGCCAGCTCCTGCGCCACGAGCTTTCCTACCCCGATCATCTTATAGCCGTGATTGGAGTCGGCAATGACATAGACATTCTCTCTGAACACGTCGAACACCGGAAAATTGTCGGGGGTGAAGCAGCCGAGCCCGCCCGAATTCTCTTCCCGTTTGTAGAGCGGCATCTGGCCCTCGAACCGCTTCTGGCAGTGCGCCAGCGCCGAGCACCACATGTCGATGAACTCCTCGCCGACCACGAACTCCGGCGATGCCGGACCGTACGGGTCGACCGCCACCTGATCGGGATCCTGCTCGACCTTGTACGGCGAGGCGCCGCCCTGCACCCCGCCGAAATTGAAATCGGGCTTGTAATAGATGCCCCAGATCTTGTCGGTGATCAGCTTGCCGTCGCGGTCCGAATAGAGCGGCGCGTCGGTATCGACATGGAGCACCGGCGGAAAGCGCCCGTCATTGGTCCGGTGCATGGCGGGATCGACGCCGAGCGTGCCTTCTTCCAGGCACCAGAATTTCCACATCGGCACGTCATGCCGCACCTTGCCGTTGGCCTTGACGGTGATCTGCTTCGGCAGCTCCAACATGTTCCAGATCTTGTTGACCCACGGCCCGACGCCGACCACCACGGTCTCGCAGGCGATCCGGCCATGATTGGTGTTCAGCGCGGTCACCGCGCCTGAGTTGGAGCCGAACTCGAAGCTCTCCACCTCGACGCCGGGCAGAATGCGGACGCCCTCGGCCTCGGCCTTGGCCGCGAGTCCCTGCATGCTGGCCTGGTTGTTGGCGTAGCCGCCGCGCTTCTCGTGCAGCACCGAGGTGATGCCTTGCGCCTGCCAATCGTCGAACAGGCCCTTCATATATCTGGTTGAGGCCTCGGCGCCGTCGATGAACACCGACTCGTAGCCGATCGCCCGCTGCTGCTCGTAGATCGAGGCGACATCGGCGCGCATGCATTCGGGGCTGATCTGCATGTAGCCGACCGGATGATAGCTGTAGGCCTTGGGGTCGCTCTCCCACACCTCGACCGAGTGGGCCATCAGCTCGCGCATGGCGGGCTGGAAATAATTGTTGCGCACCACGCCGCAGGCGATGCCCGAGGCGCCGGCCGCGACCGCGGTCTTGTCGACGATGAGGATGTCCGCGCCCGAGCCTCTGCCGGTCGCCTTCAGCCTTTGGGCCAGATGAAAGGCGGTGCTGAGCCCATGAATGCCGGCGCCGATAATGGCGTATTTGGTGGCCTGAGGGACGGTCATTGGGGAGTCCTCCGGGCCGCAAAATTGGTCCGACTTTGGTCCCTACCCATGGACCCAATCGAGAAAATAGGGCACAGTCCCATCCGTGAACCTCGCGCATTTATATTAGTGCAAGGCGCCTATCCGTTGTAAACCAATTTTTGCATGCGGGCCCAAAGCGGTTTCCAACTAGAGCAGGAGGACAGCATCATGTCCGAGCAGCGGAGCCGGGAAGCCGAACCCATCTTGGTCGGTCTCGCCAAATCGAGCCGGGGTCCCCGCGCCATCTCAGCCTATCTCCAGCGAGCCATCGAGACCGGCGCCTATAGCGAAGGCGACCGGCTGCCGCCCGAGCGCCAACTGGCCATGACCTTTCAGGCGGCGCGCAGCACGGTCCGCCGCGCTCTCGACCAATTGGAAAAAGCGGGTCTGGTCTCGCGGCGCCTCGGCAGCGGCACCTTTGTCGGCGCCACCGCCGCCTCGCCACGACGCGCAAGCGACCTCGCCGATCAGGTGAGCCCGCTGCAACTGATCGAGGCGCGGCTCGCGGTCGAGCCCTTCACCACCAGGCTCGCCGTGCTGCATGCCACCAGGCGTCATCTCGACGACATGGAGGCGGTGCTGGCCCATGGCGAGGACTCGATCAACGACAAGGACTCCTTCTCCAAGTGGGACGGCGAGTTCCATCTGTTGATCGCCCACGCCTCGGGCAATCCGCTGCTCATCAATGTCTATCGCCAGATCAATCATGTGCGGCTGCATGCCCAGTGGGACGCCATGAAGGAGAAGATTCTGACCCCTGAGGTGATTGCCGCTTATAACCGCCAGCATCGGAGCATCTTCCACGCGCTCCACGAGCGCGACGCGCAAGGGGCCTATGCGCTCATCACCGAGCATCTCGAACAGGCGCGCGACGATCTCCTCAAGGCCAACAGCCCTTAAGGCTCGCGCCACCCGATGAACTCAGTTCTGCTCGGCGTGGTGGCGGCGCTCTCCTGGGGCGTCCACGATTTTCTCGCCCGCTTTCCCTCCCGCGCGGTCGGACCCATCCCCACGGTGCTCGCCGTCACGGTCGCCGGCTTGATCGCCTTGAGCGTCTGGCTCGTGATCGGCGGCGGCGCCATCAGACTGGAGTGGGCACAGCTTTGGCTGGTCGCGGTCACCGGCATTTTCTTCACGCTCGCCGAGCTCGCGCTGTTCACGGCGCTGGCACGCGGCCCGATCTCGATCGTCGCGCCGATCGCCGGTTCTTATCCGGCGCTGGCGGTGATCTTGGCGGTGGCGCAAGGCGCGCGCCCGAGCGCGTTGCAATTTCTGGCCATCATCGGGGTGATGGCGGGCGTCGTGATCGTGTCGCGGAGCGGCGGCCGCTTCGAGGCGTCCGGCGCGCTGCGGCCGGGCGAGCTCAAGGCCGTGCTCGGCTTCGCCTTTCTGGCGAGTTTCGGCTTCGCCATTGCGCTCACCGCGGGCCAGGCCGCTGTGCCCATATTCGGCGAGGTCGAGGCAGTATGGCTGGCCCGCCTGTTCGGGCTTGTCACCATTGGCGCGCTTTATCTGTGGCGCTCGCCGGGCGCCCCGGTTCCGCTCAGCTGGCTGCCGCTCTTGGCGCTGATGGGTTGCCTCGACGTCGCCGCGCTCGGCACCATCGCCGCCGCCGGCAATCTGCCCAACCCGGAATTCGCCACCGTGGTGTCCTCGGCGTTCAGCGCGATTACCGTGCTGCTCGCGCGCGCCTTCCTCAAGGAGCCGATCGCGCCGGCCCAGCTCGCCGGCATGGCCCTGATCTTTGGCGGCGTCGCCGCCCTGGCCGGCTTTTAGCCTAGCTCACGCGGCTGCAAAACCAATGCGCTGGCCGCGCAGTCGATCTGCGTCAGCCACGGCTGGCATATAAGCTGATGGTGACTGCGTTGGCCTCGCCTAGCGGCGGGACAGCTGCTCGAGCCGCTGCTGCATGACCGTAAGCTCGGCCTTGAGCGTGGCGATCTCGTCCTCGCTCGGCTTGCTGTTCGGGCTCTTGGTCTCGTCCCGCTCGGACGTCGCGGCGGCCGGTGTCTTCGAGCCGTCGGCGGAGTCTGCCGCCGTGAACGGGCTGAACAGGCCGAGCGCGCGCTCGAATGTGGCGAAGTTCTTGCGCACCTGCTCCTGCATCGCCTCGAACGCCGCGGTGCCGAAGGTGTGGGCAAATCTCCGCCGATATTGCTCCTGCTGGCGGGTGAGCGAATCGAGGCTGAATTCGAGATAGCTCGGCACCAGCCGCTGCATGCTGTCGCCATAAAAGCGGATCAGCTGACGCAGGAAGCCGATGGGGAGCAGATTGGTACCCCGGCTTTCCTGCTCGACGATGATCTGAGTAAGGACTGAATGCGTCAGGTCTTCGCCGGACTTGGCGTCGTAGACGACGAAGTCTCGCTCGCCCCGAACCATTTCCGCCAAGTCCTCGAGCGTCACATAAGTGCTTGTGTCGGTATTGTAGAGCCTGCGGTTGGCGTATTTCTTGATGATGACCGGCCGGCCCTCTTGCTCCGCGTCCCTTGCCACGTGTCTTTCGCTCCTACGCCTTGGCGCCCCGGCCCAAGGTTGCTTTATGCCGCAACTGCGAAATCAGTAGCACGATCTTTGTGCGTAGCACCAGAGGCTTTGCCGCGAGCCTTAACAGGGCCCAACCCTAGGCTTCCATTGCAGGAATCACTACGTTATGACCTTGTCCCCCGGGGAAGTGGAGCGAAGTATGAAAGCGGAAGAGATTGTCATCGTCGGCGCGGCGCGTACGCCCGTTGGGTCCTTTAACGGTTCGCTGTCGAGCCTGCCCGCCCATGCCCTTGGCGAGGTCGCCATCCGGGCGGCGCTCGAGCGGGCCAAGGTCGATCCGGCCGACGTCGACGAAGTCATCATGGGTCAGGTGCTCACCGCCGGCGAGGGCCAGAACCCGGCGCGGCAAGCGGCCGTCGCCGCCGGCGTGCCGGTCGGAGCGACCGCTTGGGGCGTGAATCAGGTGTGCGGCTCCGGACTTCGGGCCGTCGCCCTGGGCGCTCAGCAGATCGCCGCCGGCGACGCCGACATCGTGGTGGCCGGCGGCCAGGAAAGCATGAGCCTGGCGCCCCATGTCGCCCATCTGCGCAACGGCCAGAAGATGGGCGCCATCGAGTTCATCGACTCGATGATCAAGGACGGCTTGTGGGAAGCCTTCAACGGCTACCACATGGGCGTGACCGCCGAGAACGTCGCCCGCCAATGGCAGATCACCCGCGAGGATCAGGACAAGTTCGCCACCGCCTCGCAGAACAAGGCCGAAGCGGCCAAGAAGGCCGGCAAGTTCAAGGACGAGATCGCTGCCGTCACGATCAAGACCCGCAAGGGCGAGACCGTGGTGGCCGAGGACGAATATATCCGCGAGGGCGCCAAGATCGAGGACGCGGCCAAGCTCAGACCCGCCTTCGACAAGGAAGGCACCGTGACCGCAGGCAATGCGTCGGGCATCAATGACGGCGCCGCCGTGGTGGTGCTGATGACCGCCAGCGAAGCCAAGAAGCGCGGACTGAAGCCCCTCGCCCGCATCGCCTCATGGGCGACGGTCGGCGTCGATCCCAAGGTGATGGGCTCGGGCCCGATCCCGGCCTCGCGCAAGGCCTTGGAAAAGGCCGGCTGGAAGCCGGGCGATCTCGACCTGATCGAGGCCAACGAGGCCTTCGCCGCCCAGGCGCTGGCCGTCAACAAGGACGTCGGTTGGGATCAGGCCAAGGTCAACGTCAATGGCGGCGCCATCGCCATCGGCCATCCGATCGGCGCCTCGGGCGCGCGCGTGCTCGTCACCCTGCTGCACGAGATGCAGAAGCGCGATGCCAAGAAGGGCCTCGCCACGCTCTGCATCGGCGGCGGCATGGGCATCGCCATGTGCGTCGAGCGGGACTGACATCCCGCCCGGCTAAGTCGCATTTCGCGTCCTCGCGGGTTCTCCGCGAGGACATTCTCGCTGATTGCAAAATGAAGCGCCGCTAAGAGCGTTTCAAATGGAGGAACGCATGGGAAGGGTGGCTCTCGTCACGGGGGGAACGCGCGGCATCGGTGCCGCCATCTGCCAGGCTCTGAAGAAGGCCGGCTATAACGTCGCCGCCAATTACGGCGGCAACGACGACGCCGCCAAGGCGTTCAAGAAGGACACCAAGATCCCGGTCTTCAAATGGGACGTCGGCGATTATCAGGCCTGCGAGCAAGGCATCATCAATGTCGAGAACGAGGTCGGGCCGGTCGAGGTGCTGATCAACAATGCCGGCATCTCGCGCGACGCCATGCTGCAGAAGATGACGCACGAGCAATGGAGCGAGGTGATCCGCACCGATCTCGACTCGCTGTTCAACATGACCCGGCCGGTCATCAACGGCATGCGCGAGCGCGGCTTCGGCCGGGTCGATCAACATCTCCTCGATCAACGGTCAGAAGGGCCAGCTCGGGCTCGTCAATTACTGCGCGGCCAAGGCCGGCATGATCGGTTTTACCCGGGCGCTGGCGCTGGAGAGCGCACGCAAGGGCATCACCGTGAATGCGATCGCGCCGGGCTATGTCGCGACCGACCTGCTGTCGGGCGTGTCCGAGGAGGTGATGAAGTCGATCGTCGGCCAGATCCCGGTCGGCCGTTTGGGCGAAGCCGACGAGGTCGCCCGTTGCGCGGTGTTCCTCGCCGCCGACGAGGCCGCCTGGATCACCGGCTCGACGCTCACCATCAACGGCGGCCAATTCATGGATTGAGCCTAGGGCTCGAAGTCTTCCGGGGCGAGTTCGAAGCCTGAGAACTCGAAGCCGGGCGCCACGGTGCAGCCGGCCAGCGTCCACGCACCCAGACTCCGCGCGCTCTGCCACGCATGCGCCGGCACCCGACCCTGCGGATGCTCGCCCGTGAGCAAATTCGGCACCGAGCCGGTATTCATGGCGCGTCCCGCCATGCTTGATCTCGAGCAGCAGCGGCGCGCCGCCATGCCAGTGCCACAGCTCGGCCGCATCGACCCGATGCCAGCGCGACACTTCGCCTTCCTTCAGCAGAAAGAGGATGGCGGTGGAGTGCGCGCGGCCATGCGGCCCCACCTCGTCGCGGAACGTCTCGCGGAACCAGCCGCCCTCGGGGTGCGGCTTGAGACCCAGATGCGCGATCACCTCGTCGGCGGTCAGCGGTTCGGACACGCCTAGAACCGGTCCTTGCGCCGCCTGATCTCGCCGAAGATCTCGGCCAGCGGCTTGCCCTCCATGCCGAGCCGCTGCTGGATCGCCGGGCTCGACGGGCGCAGGAACGGATTGGTGGCAAGCTCCTGCGCGATGGTGGTGGGCAGCGCCGGCTCGCCCTCCTCGGCCAACGCCGCGGCTTCCGCGGCGCGCGCCCGGAGCGCATCGTTTTCCGGCTCGACGGTCAGCGCGAAGCGGCAATTATTGTTGGTGTATTCGTGCCCGCAATAGAGCGTGGTGTCGGGCGGCAGCTGCATCAGCTTTTGCAAGCTGGCCCACATGGTCTTGGCGTCGCCCTCCAGCAGCTTGCCGCACCCGACCGAGAACAGCGTGTCGCCGACAAACACGAGCTTGTCGTCGGGGAAGTGATAGCTGACATGACCCTTGGTGTGGCCCGGCGTGTCGATCACGCGGCCCTTGACGCCGCCGATCTCGACCGCTGTCGCCCTCCTTGACCTCGATATCGAGGCCCGGGATCGAGCCCGCTTCCTTGGCGGGGCCGATGATGGTGCAGCCGGTCATGCGCTTGACGATGGTGTTGCCGGCGGTGTGGTCGTGATGATGATGGGTGGTCAGGATATGGGTCAGGGTCCAGCCCTTGTCGTGCAGCGCCGCCAGCAGCTCCTCGGCGTCCGGCGCGTCGATCGCGGCGGTCGCCTCGGTCTCCGGGTCATGCAGCAGCACGCCGTAATTGTCGCTGCGCGTCGGATATTGGTGAACTTGAAGCCGTGCCATGCTGCGCTCTTTTGTTTCGCTCGCCAGGGCCGGACCCTAACACCTCCCGGAAAGGGATTGAAATGCCGGGCCGGGAAGTCGAGAACGAAGTCTAAACGCGTAAGCCGTGACAATCGCCCATGCATCTCGACGCCGTCGATCTCAAGGATTTCTACGCCTGCCCGCTGGGCCTGGTGGTGCGCAAGCTGCTGGGGCAGCGCCTGCGTGCCCGGTGGGGCGATCTCAAATCCTGCCGCACCTTCGGGCTCGGCTTCGCCACCCCCTATCTCGCCCAATTTAGGAGCGAGGCCGAGCCGCTCGGCGCGCTCATGCCGGCCAGGCTCGGCGCCGTGCCGTGGCCGAGGACCGGCCAATCCTCGATCGTGCTGGTGGACGAGACCGAGCTGCCGCTGATCGACGAGGGCGCCGACCGCATCCTGCTGGTCCACATGCTCGAATGGTCGGAGAATCCGCTCGAGCTGTTGCGCGAGCTGTGGCGCGTGCTGGCGCCGAACGGGCGTCTGCTGCTGATCGTGCCCAATCGCCGCGGGCTATGGGCGCGGGTCGACACCACGCCGTTCGGCTATGGCAGCCCGTTCAGCCGCAGCCAGATCACCCGATTGCTCAAGGACGCCATGTTCTCGCCGGAGGAATGGGACTACGCGCTCTACATGCCGCCGTTCAGCTGGCGCATCCTGCTCAAATGGCCGCTGTTCTGGGAGCGGCTGGGCCTGGTGCTGTGGCCGACCTTCTCCGGCGTGATCATGGTCGAGGCCACCAAGCAGGTCTATGCCGCAGTGCCGGCGCGCGAGACCAGCAAGGTGCGCGCACGCCGGATCATGCCGGTGCCGGCCGGCGCGGTCACGCCGAGGTCGATCCGGCCCTGAAACTTGCATGCCCCGGTGGCTCATGGAACCGCCAGCCCCCCCTCTCCGTTTCTGCTTTTGCGGCAAAGGTCTATCGTCGGGGAGAAAGCGAACATGCAACACCAAGTTCAACTCGGGCAGTTTCCTCTGCACAGCCCGTGCCACGCCTGCGCCTTTTTCCACGACTTCGATGAGGAGTACGAACTCCTCGTCCCCTTCTTCAGAGACGGATACGAAGCCGGAGACCGGCTCTTTCACGTTGCCGACAAGGCACACCACGGCGAGCGTATGCGTCTCTTTACCGACAGCGGCATCAACGTCGAGTCAGCCGAGGGCAACGGCCAATTGGAGGTACGCGCCTGGGAGGAGGCCTACCTTCGGGACAACCATTTCAACCAGTACCGGATGCTTGAATTGATCCAGGAGGTATTACAACAGGGGACGGCCAAAGGCTTTCCCATGACGAGGCTGTGGGCCAACATGGAGTGGGCCCTTGAAGAGCTGCCGGGCGTGCAGGAGATCGTCGAATACGAGACCAGGTTGAACGAAGTGCTACCCAACTACAACGACGTAGTCGTGTGCACATACAACCTCAACCGATTCAGCGCGCCGCTGGTGATGGATATCATGCGGACGCATCCTCACGTCATTATCGGCGGGATTGTGCAGGAAAATCCCTTCTACGTTCCACCGGCTGAATTTCTGAAGGAGCTAAGCACTCGGCGGAGCTGACCTATTCCATGGATGCACATAGTCCGCCCAGTAACACCTCTCGCTCCAGCCCTTCCGCCGTGGGCGGGCGTTTTGTCCGCGATCTTGTGGCGCTTTCGGGCCTGCCCGCGATTTGGACGCGGGCGAACCCGGCAGAAATCGCCGAGAGCCTCGCTCAACTCATCTTGAGCGTTACCGATGTCGATTGTGTGTGTCTCGTCCTGGCGGATCCAGACACCGAAGTTCTCCGGTGGCACAGCCGAACGCCGAGGACCTACCCGGTTTCCCCGACCGACTTTCTAGAGTTGAAAGATGGGGATTGTACCATCACGTGCGGGGACTTTGCGCTTTCCGGCCGGCTTGCGCGCTTCCCGTTGGGACGCGGTGCAGGTTCGGTCCTGACCGCCTTTTGCCGGCGAGAAGATTTTCCAACCGAGGAAGAGCGCGTGATCCTGCGCTTGGCCGTGAACCAAGCGGGCATCGCGATCGAGCGATGGCGCATAGAGGAGGAGCTGCGTCGCCAGACGCAAACGCTAAAGCGGCTGAACCAGGTTGGCACCATCGTGGCGGGCAGCCTGGATACCCAGGCGATCATCCAGGCGGTTACCGATGCCGCGACCGAATTGAGTGGAGCGCAGTTCGGTGCATTCTTCTACAACGTCATCGACGAGGCGGGGGAGCGGTACATGTTGTACACTCTGTCCGGCGCTCCCCGGCACGCCTTCTCGAGCTTCCCCCTGCCGCGCAATACCGCGGTGTTCGACCCCACCTTTCGCGGAAAAAGCATCGTGCGGTCTCCGAACATCCGGAAAGATCCAAGATACGGTCAGAGCTCGCCCTATCACGGCACGCCACCTGGTCACCTTCCTGTCGTCAGCTATCTTGCGGTTCCGGTTGTTTCCGGAGACGGGACGGTTCATGGGGGCCTGTTCTTCGGTCACGAAAAAGAGGCTGTTTTCAGCGACCAGAGCGAGGAGATTGTCTGCCATATCGCCGCCCACGCCGCGGTCGCCTTGGATAACGCCAGGCTCTACCAAGCTGCGCGCGCCGAAATCGCAGCGAGAGAGCGCATCCAGGGCCAGCAAAAGTTGCTGCTGGCAGAACTGAACCATCGCGTGAAAAATACCTTGGCGGTGGTTCAATCAGTCGCTTCGCAAACGATGAGACATTCCTCTTCGGCGGAGGCGTTTCAAACCTCGTTTCTCGAACGCCTGGCCGCCCTGGCCAATACCCATAACCTGCTCAGTGACGCCGATTGGGCGAGCGTCTCGTTGTCGGCTTTGATCGAGTTCGCGCTCAGTCCATTCAGCGACCCCGCGGCCAAGAGGTTTCATGTCGAAGGAGTAAGCGTTGCGCTCAATGCGCAGCAGGCAGTGGGCACAGCTTTGGTAATCCATGAACTCGCTACCAACTGTCTCAAATATGGGTCTCTATCGACGCCGGGCGGCACGGTCGCAATTCAAATGCGAAAATCCGAGCTGCCCGATCATGCGATCGTGTGCTGGCAAGAAATTGGCGGGCCACCCGTCTCGCCTCCTCGGCATTCCGGATTCGGGTCTCGACTGATCCACAGGTTCCTGGCGGAGGCTACCGGCGAGAGCGCCTTCGAGTTTCGTCCCGATGGTGTCGTCTGCAAATTCGCCGTGAGGATCTGCTCCGAGCAAGAAGTTCTCGACAGCAAAACCCATGCGTCCGGGCTGGGTATCCAGGCGGTGTAGGGCGGCGGAACGTTACCGCGACAGTAGAAACACCGCCTGCTCGCCGAACAGATTCTGCGCAAAGCCCGGCATGGACACGCCGAGCTTGCGCCCATAGGCGTTGAGCGCCACCGCGCGCTCGACCTTGGCGCCGGCATCTTTGCACAGGCCGAGAAAATCCTTGATGGTGCACAGATGGATGTTGGGCGTGTCGTACCAGCGGTCCGGCAGATTGTCGGTCTTCGGCATCTTGCCGCCGAACATCAGCTGGGTCCGCACCCGCCAATGGCCGAAATTGGGAAACGACACCACCACGCGCTTGCCGATGCGCAGCAACTGCTTGAGCACGTCGCGCGGCGCGTAGGTCGCCTGGATGGTCTGCGACAGGATGGCGTAATCGAAGGCGAGGTCCGGGTAATGGACGAGGTCGGTATCGGCATCGCCCTGGATCACCGACAGGCCTTGCGCCACGCAGGAATTCACCCCCGCCTGGGAGAGCTCGATGCCGCGGCCGTCGACGCCGCGCTTCTCGGCCAGCAGGCGCAACAGCGTGCCGTCGCCGCAGCCGATGTCGAGCACCCGCGCTCCCGGCGCGACCATCTCGGCGATCAGCAGCAGGTCGACGCGGTTGGTGTCGGTGGTGCGGACCGCGTGCGGCGGCACGTTGAGGTTCATGGCAGCCACCCGTTAGACCCCGCAATGCCGCGCTTGACCGCGCCCGCGCCCAGGAACCCGCGAATGGTGTCGAACAGCTCGGGCTCGTGCAGCAGGAAGGAGTCGTGGCCGTTATCGGTCTTGAGCTCGACGAAGCTGACATTGGCGGCGACGGCGTTCAGCGCGTGCACGATCTCCCGGCTCTCCTCGGTGGGAAACAGCCAGTCGCTGGTGAACGACACCAGACAAAACCGCGTCGGCGTTCCCTGAAAGGCGTTGGCCAGCACGCCGCCATGGTCCGCGGCCAGGTCGAAATAGTCCATGGCGCGGGTGATGTAGAGATAGGAGTTGGCGTCGAACCGGTCGACGAAGCTCAAGCCCTGATGGCGCAGATAGCTCTCCACCTGGAAATCGGCGTCGAAGCCGAAGGTGACCTTGTCGCGATCCTGGAGATTGCGCCCGAACTTTTTGTGGAGCGCGTCGTCCGACATATAGGTGATGTGCGCGGCCATGCGCGCCACGGCCAAGCCCTTGCGCGGGCTCTTGCCCTCGTCGAGATAGCGGCCCTGACACCAATCGGGATCGGCCATCACCGCCTGGCGGCCGACCTCATGGAAGGCGATGTTCTGCGAAGAATGGCGCGCCGCGCAAGCGATCGGCACGGCGGAGAACACGCGGTCCTTGTAGGTCGCGGCCCATTCCAGCACCTGCATGCCGCCCATCGAGCCGCCGAGCACGCACAGCACGTCGGGAATGCCGAGATGGTCGAGCAGCCGCGCTTGCGCCCGCACCATGTCGCGCACGGTGATGACCGGAAAGTCGAGCCCGTAGGGCTTACCCGTGGCGGGGTTGATCGAGCTCGG
The DNA here is from genome assembly GCA_963812105.1 of uncultured Alphaproteobacteria bacterium. GTDB lineage: Bacteria > Pseudomonadota > Alphaproteobacteria > Rhizobiales > Methyloligellaceae > Methyloceanibacter. Next base: position 142,604 of record CAWEUF010000006.1, on the reverse strand, counting down.
CCCGGTCGAGCCCATGCAGCCGCCGATCACATTGGCGCACAGCACGAAATAGCGGTTGGTGTCGATCGGCTTGCCGGGACCGACCATGGTCTCCCACCAGCCGGGTTTGCCGGTGACGGGATGAATATTGGCGACGTGCTGGTCGCCGGTCAGCGCATGGCACACCAGCACCAGATTCGATTTCGCCGCGTTGAGCTCGCCATAGGTCTGGTAGGCGATGGAGAACGGCGCAAGCTCGACCCCGCAGTCGAGCTTGAGCGGCTCGTGCGGCGGAAAATGCACGATCTCGCTCTGCGGGTTGGCGATCTGCGCCAGCCTTAACGAATGATCGGTGAAGGCTTGCGCCGTCGGGGTCTCGCTCATCGTTCCAATCCCGGGCCTCATCCTTCGAGACGGGCATGCGGCCCTCCTCAGGATGAGGAACTGCTTCCTCATGGTGAGGAGCGCCCCGCAGGGCGCGTCTCGAACCATGAGGCCACCTTAAACCCATAATCCACAATTCGGCGTTAGCTAGGAGCTTGCCGTTGAAAGTCAATCTTTTCTTTGCTTTGCCACAAGGATTGGCCCTATGAGAGGCCCTTCATTAGCCCCCGCCGAGGAGCAAGCCTAACATGGCCGCCCGTGGCCCGCGCGCCCGTCCGGGCGTTCTCGACATCGCGCCTTACGTGCCGGGCACGAGCGCGCTCCCTGGCGCGCATCCGGTCATCAAGCTCTCCTCCAACGAGACGCCGTTCGGCCCCTCCCCCCGCGCCATCGAGGCCTATCTCGCCGCGGCGCAAAATCTGTCGCGCTACCCCGACGGCTCGGCGCGGGCCTTGCGCGAGGCGATCGCCAAGCTCTACGGCCTCGACCCCACCCGCATCGTGTGCGGCGCCGGCTCCGACGAATTGCTGAACCTGCTGGCCGGCGCCTATCTCGGGCCCGGCGACGAGGCGATCTACAGCGCGCACGGCTTCCTGGTGTACAAGATCGCCATTCTGGCGCGCGGCGCCACGCCGGTGGTCGCGCCGGAGACCGATCTCACCGCCAATGTCGACGCCATCCTGGCTTGCGTCAGCCCGCGCACGCGCCTGGTGTTCATCGCCAATCCCAACAATCCGACCGGCACCTATCTGCCGTTCGACGAGGTGAAGCGCCTGCGCGAAAATCTGCCGCCCGAGGTGCTGCTCGTGCTCGATGCGGCCTACGCCGAATATGTGCGGCGGAACGATTACGAAGCCGGCATCGAGCTGGTCGCCACCACCGACAACACGGTGATGACGCGCACCTTCTCCAAGATCTACGGGCTCGCTTATCTCAGGCTCGGCTGGGCCTATTGCCCGACCGACGTCGCCGCGGCGCTCAACCGCATCAGAGGTCCGTTCAATGTGTCGGGGCCGGCCATCGACGCCGGCGTCGCCGCGCTCGCCGATCAGGCCTGGGTGCAGAAGGGCGCCGAGCATAACGAGTTGTGGCGCGGCCGCATGGCCGAGGCGCTGGCGGAGCTTGGCCTTGGCGTGACGCCGAGCGCCGCGAACTTTCTGCTGCTGCGTTTCCCCAACGGCAACGGCAAGTCGGCGCCCGAAGCCGACAAGTTTCTGCATGAGCGGCGCATCATCTTGCGCCGGGTCGAGGAATATGGCCTGCCCGACTGCTTGCGCATGACCATCGGCACCGAGCAGGAGAACCACGCGGTGATCGACGCGCTCGCGACGTTCATGGGCGGGAACGGCGCGGCCCGCCGATGACCAAGCCCCTGTTCGACACCATCGCCATCATCGGCCCCGGCTTGATCGGCTCGTCCATCGCCAGAGCCGCACGCGCGCAAGGCGCCGTGCGCGAGATCGTGGCCACCGCGCGTTCGCCCAAGACGCGGGCGCGTGTCGCCGAGCTCGGCATCGCCGACCAAGTGGTGGAGACCAATGCGCAAGCGGTCGAAGGGGCTGACCTCGTCATCGTGTGCGTGCCGGTCGGCGTCTGCGGCGCGGTCGCCAAGGAGATCGGCCCGCATCTCAAACCCGGCGCGGTCGTGTCGGATGTGGGTTCGGTCAAGGGCTCGGTGGTGCGCGACATGGGCGCGCATCTGCCGGATACCGTAAATTTCGTTCCGGCCCACCCGGTCGCCGGCACCGAGCATTCCGGTCCCGATGCCGGCTTCGCCGAATTGTTCGAGAATCGCTGGTGCATCCTGACGCCGCCCGAAGGCACCGACCCGCAAGCCGTGGACAAGCTCGCCGCGTTCTGGCGCCTGCTCGGCGCCAAGGTCGAGACCATGTCGCCCGACCACCACGACATCGTGCTCGCCATCACCAGCCACATTCCGCATTTGATCGCCTACAACATCGTCGGCACCGCCGCCGACGTCGAGCAGGTCACCCAATCCGAGGTGATCAAGTTCTCGGCCGGCGGCTTCCGCGACTTCACCCGCATCGCCGCCTCCGACCCGGTGATGTGGCGCGACGTGTTCCTCAACAACAAGGAGGCGGTGCTGGAGATGCTCGGCCGCTTCTCCGAGGATCTCGCCGCGCTCCAGCGCATGATCAGATGGGACGACGGCGCGGCGCTCGAGGCGCTGTTCTCGCGCACCCGCGCCATCCGCCGCGGCATCATCGAGGCGGGCCAGGACACCGAGGCGGCCGATTTCGGCCGCCCCCACGGCCACGACGACTGACCGCAGATGTCTGAGCTGTGGGTGTTCGGCTACGGCTCGCTGATGTGGCGGCCGGATTTCGAGTTCACCGAGCGCGCCCCCGCGGCGCTGATCGGCGCTCACCGCTCGCTGTGCATCTACTCCTTCCACCATCGCGGCACCCATGAGCATCCCGGCCTGGTGCTCGGGCTCGACGACGGCGGCGCCTGCCGCGGCGTGGCGTTTCGCGTGGCGCCGGACAAGAGAGACGCGACCATCGCCTATCTCCGCCAGCGGGAGCAGGTCACCGAGGTTTATGTCGAGGCAATCGAGACCGGTCAGCCTGCTCGACGGCTCGGGCCGGGAGTTCGGAGCCTTGTGCTACGTGGTCGACCGGGCCCACCCGCAATATGCCGGCCGGCTCTCGACCGAAGCCCAGGCGCGCCTGGTGCGCTCGGCGGTCGGCGGCTCAGGCACCAATATCGACTATGTGCTGAACACGGTGCGCCATCTCGAAGAGGCGGGCATCCACGACGCCGAGCTCATGGCGCTCGCCGCCCACCTCGCCTCGGAGCCCGGCTAGCCGGCAGGCTTCGCCGCAGCCTCGGGCTTGGTCAGTTCGGGCACGCCGAAGAAATAACCCTGCATATAGGAGATGCCGGCTTTCTCCAGCATCTTGGCGGTCTTCTCGTCGCCCACCCATTCGCCCACGGTGGTGATGCCGAAGCTCTTGGCCAGCTCGATCAGCGTGCGCACGAACAGCTCGTCCTCGGCCTGGGTGCCGAGATTCTGAATGAACGACCCGTCGATCTTGACCATGTCGACGCCGAGCAGCCGCAGCGAACGGAACGAGGTGTAGCCCGCGCCGAAATCGTCGAGCGCGACGCGGCAGCCGAGCGCCTTGAGCGCCGTCACGAATTTGGCGGTCTCCTCGAGATCGGAGATGGCGGCGGTCTCGGTGATCTCGATGGTCAGCCGCTCGGCGAGCCCGGAGCCCTTGGCGAAGGCCTCGAGCCCGTGCAGCCATTGCGGGTCGGTGGCGGTCGCCGCCGACACGTTGAGCGCCAGCTTGATCTTGGGCATCGAGCGCAGCAGCTCGATGGCGAGCTCGAGCGCGCGGTGATCGACCAGCTTGGCCAGTCCGAACTGCTCCGCCACCGGGATGAACTCCGAGGCCGAGGCAATCGTGCCGTCGAGCCGCTTCATGCGCAGCAGGCATTCGTAAAGCTCGGGCTCGTGGCTCCGTGACGTGACGATCGGCTGTAACGCCAGGATCATGCGGCGGTCGTTGAGCGCGCGCACGATCTCGTCGGCGATGGCCACCGCGCGCCGGCGCTCGGAGTCCCGGCGCTCGCATGGCTGGTAGAGGCTGAAGCGGTCGCTGCGGCTGGAGCGGGCGATATCGAGCGCCTGAAGCGCGCGGCCGATGGCTCCTTGCGCGCTGCCGGCATGTTCGGGCAACAGCACGGCGCCGACCGAGATGGTGGTCGCCACCGCGCCGACGCTGGTGTCGATGACGCTGTCGCGGACCGTGGCCATCAAGCGGCGGGCGATCGCCTCGACCCCCTCCTCGCTGCAATCCTGCAACACGATGCCGAATTTGTTGGACGAGAAACGGCCGATGCAATCCTTGCCGCGCAAGGCGCGGCCCATGCGGCGCCCGGCAATGGTGATCACCTCGTCGCCGACGTCGTAGCCATAGGTTTCGTTGACCAGCGTGAGATCGTTGACGCCGGCGAGCAGGAACGCTCCCTTGGCGGGGTTTTGCCCCGCGCTGCCGAGAAATCGGGTCAGCTCTTCGGTCAGTCTGGTGCGATTGAGTTGCCCGGTCAGCTCGTCGTGGCTGCCGAGATAGAGCAACCGTTCCTCGCGCTCGCGGCGGTCGTTGATGACCCTGAGCGTGCCCTGCGCCACGTGCGGGCGGCCTTCGGGGTTGATCGAACAGACCCCGGTGTCCTCGAGCCACAGCGCCGCCCGGCCGCGGCGCCCTTCGGGCAGAAAGCGATAGCGGAGGCAATAGCGCAATTCCGTCTCGGGCGTGACATGCGGACCGCCGGTGATGCCGTCATAACGGGCGCCGGCCTGCTCCGGATCGACCAGCAGGGCAAACGCGCGCCCTTTGTCGACCTTGTCGACGCCGGCGATGCACAGCACGGCTTGCGCATTGGGCGCCCAATCGATGCGGTCGCTGGCGAAGTCCCAGCGATAGGCCGTCTCGCGCACGGTGGTGAGCACCCGCTCGAGATCGAGCGGCCCTTCATCCGAGCCCGAGATTTCGTTGTGCTCGGTTTCCAAGTCCGGCTGGCCGAAATCCAGCACGCTGCCAGCGCCCTTGGCCGGCGCCGGCGGCGCCGCGGCCATTTGGGCAAGCTCCTTCGAGGATGCACTCACTCAACGCCCCCATCATCCTGTTATCCGCACGGACGCCTTGTTGACGCCTCGCTTATTGCCCGGCAGCTTACGCAACAAGGCTTAAGAAAGGCGAAAACGCGCCCGCGCGCTCTAGGAGGTGATCGCGCGAGTAAGACAGTTAGCTGCGCTCGTGGGGAGGCTTTCGCCCGGCTTGGTTGACAAAAGCTTGCGAGGCAAGCGCCGGGCCCGTCCAGCCGGGCGGGACGCTATTTCTCTTCCTTAACGTCGAGCACCTGGCGGCCGCGGTAACGGCCCGATTTCAGGTCGATATGATGCGGCCGGCGCAGCTCGCCGGAGTCCTTGTCCTCGACATAGCTTGGCGAAGCCAATGCGTCATGCGCCCGGCGGTTGCCGCGCTTCATGCGCGAGGTTTTTCGTTTTGGAACGGCCATGATGTGAACCCTGTTAGCGGCCCCGCCCGGGCGGCGAGGCCTTTGAGCCCGCCCTTATAGTGGCAATCTCCGGCGCTGGCCAGGGGCGGACGGCAAAAACCGCCGCCGCTAGATGCAGCCCGAGCGCTGCGCCAAAATCGGCATGCGCCGGTCGAGCACCCTGGCGATGAGCTGCATATGCCGGCTCGGTCTTGCCGGATTGCGGAAGCGCGGATTTGGCAACGCCGCCGCCAGCAAAATCGCCTCGCCGCGGGTAAGGTTCGCCGCGCTCTTATGGAAATAGTGCCGGCTCGCCGCCTCGGCGCCGAAAATGCCGGGGCCGAATTGGGCGACGTTGAGATAGACCTCCATCACCCGTTCCTTCGGCCACGCCAGCGACATGAAATAGGCGAGCGGCACCTCCGCCGCCTTGCGCACATAGCTTCGGCCATTCCACAGATAGAGGTTCTTGACCGTCTGCATCGGGATCGTGCTCGCGCCCCGCAAGCCGCCAAGGCCGCCGCCTTCCTTGATCGCCTCCCGCACCGCACCCCAGTCGACGCCCCAATGGGTGCAGAACCGGCCGTCCTCGCTGGCGATGACCGCCAGGGGCAGCTGGCGCGAGATGTCATCGAGCGGCACCCAGGTCTGGCGAACTCCGCCGCCTTTGAGCTTGTTCAACACCATCACGCTGGTGGTCGGCGGGTCGATGAAGCGGAACAGGACGATGGAGAACAGGACGGCGACGGCAAGGTAAACCAGAATGCGCGCGGCGCGCCTGAGCCACGGGTGTCTCGAACGTCTTGTGATGCGCTTCCCTGTCCGCTCGCCCGAGACCGCCTGAATCGCCATAAGCCGCCTTGTACCTCCTGGTTGCCGCATCGAGCAACGTCGTATTAGGGTAAGGATTACCGCTGGTTTGCGGCAAAGAGCCGCGATATTTCACGCTTTCCCCAAGATGGCCCTTCTCACACAGCTTGAACGCGTGGCAAGCGCCGTCGAAACGCGGCTTGACCGTTTGCTGCCCCAAGGCCAGGGCCAAGGGCCGGCCGGGCTCGGCCAGGCCATGCGCTACGCGGTCCTTGGCGGCGGCAAGCGGCTCAGGCCCCTGCTTCTCATCGAATCGGCGCGGTTGTTTGGCGTCCCGGAGACCGACGCGCTCGCCCGCGGCCTGCGCGCTCGAATGCGTCCATTGCTACTCTCTGGTGCATGACGATCTGCCGTCGATGGACGACGACGCGGTGCGCCGCGGCCGCCCGACCCTGCACCTTGCCTTCGACGAGGCGACCGCGATCCTGGCCGGCGACGCCCTTCTGACGCTCGCCTTCGAGATTTTGAGCGATCCGGACACTCATGACGATCCCGCCATCCGCGCCGAGCTGGTGTTTCTGCTGGCCAAGGCCGGCGGCTGGCAGGGCATGGCGCAGGGCCAGGCGCTCGATCTCAGCGCCGACCGCCGAGGCTTCAGTGCCAACGACATCGCCACCATGCAGGCGCTCAAGACCGGCGCATTGTTCCGCTTCTCCTGCGAGGCGGGCGCGGTGCTCGGCCGCGCGGCGCCGGCCGAGCGCGCGGCGCTGCTGGCCTATGCGTCCGCCTTCGGCCAGGCGTTCCAGCTCGCCGACGATTTGCTCGATGCTCAAGGCGATGCCGCTTCCCTCGGCAAGGCGGTGGCCAAGGACGAAGCCCGCGGCAAGGCCACGCTGGTGGCGCTGCTCGGACCCGAGGCCGCCAAGGCCCGGCTCGACGCCCTCGTCGCCGACGCCGAATTGGCCGTTGCCCCGTTCGGCGCCAAGGCCGCGACGCTGATCGAAGCCGCCCGCTTCGTCGCCGAACGGCGCGCTTGAGCGCCGCCGCGAATCGGCCTCGAATAGGGCCATGGCAACAGCCGGCGGCCGCTCTGCTCGCCCAGCCTGGAGCCCGAAGCGCTTCGTTAAGGCGCGCTGGCGGCTGCTGGTGTCAGGCCTGTTCGGCCTCGCTTTGATCGCGCTCTTGCCGTCTGACTACTTGCACGTCACCCGGATGCTGATCGGCTGGGACGCCGGCATCGCCCTTTATCTGGTTCTCATCTTCTTCATGGCGCTCGACGCCGACTCTGCCGCCGTGTGCCGCCACGCAGCCATGCAGGACGAGGGGCGCTATGCCGTGCCGATTCTCACGGTCACCGCCGGCATGGCGAGTCTCGCCGCCATCATCGTCTGGCTGCATTTGACTCCCGACACCGAGTCGCAGCCGACCCATCTCGCGCTGCTGTTTCTCACGACGCTGCTATCGTGGGCATTCATCCACACGATCTTCGCCCTGCACTACGCGCATGAGTACTATGCCGAGCATCGCGGCAAGGGCAGCGGCTTGCGCTTCCCCGGCGGCGGCAAGCCGAACTATTGGGATTTCACCTATTTCGCCTTCACCATCGGCACGTCCAACGCGGTCTCCGACGTGGAGATAACGTCCCGCGCGATCCGCAAGACCGTGACGGTCCACGCGCTGGTCGCCTTCATCTTCAATGTGACGATGATCGCTCTGACCGTGAGCATCGCCGGCGACGCCATCTCGGGGAAATAGACCCGCTACTCCGCGGCGCTGCGGCCGATGCTGGCTTGCCCGAACCGCCGCTCGATATAGTCGAGCACCATCTGCTTGAATTCGCCCGCCGCGCCCGGCCCGCGCAAGGTCGTCACCTTCTTGCCGTCGATGAACACCGGCGCGGCCGGCGCCTCGCCGGTGCCGGGCAGCGAGATGCCGATATCGGCGTGCTTGGACTCGCCCGGGCCCGTTGACGATGCAGCCCATCACCGCGACGGTCAGCGTCTCCACCCCGGGGTAGCGGCGTTTCCACTGCGGCATCTCCTCGCGGATGAAATCCTGGATGTCGCGGGCGAGCTCCTGGAACGTGGTCGAGGTGGTGCGGCCGCAGCCGGGACAGGCGGCGACCAGCGGCACGAAGGCGCGGAAGCCCATGCTCTGCAGCAGTTCCTGCGCCACCTTCACTTCGAGCGTGCGGTCGCCGTTCGGCTCCGGCGTGAGCGAGATGCGGATGGTGTCGCCGATCCCTTGCTGGAGCAGCACGCCGAGCGCGGCCGACGAGGCGACGATGCCCTTCGACCCCATGCCGGCCTCGGTCAGCCCGAGATGCAGCGCCAGCTCGGAGCGGGCGGCGAGCATGGCGTAGACGGCGATCAGATCCTGCACCGCCGACACCTTGGCCGACAGCACGATCTGGTCGGGACCAAGCCCGAGCTCCATCGCGCGCGCCGCGCTGATCAGCGCCGACTGCACGATGGCCTCATGCATCACGTCCCGCGCGTCCTTGGGCTCGGGCAGCGTCGCGTTCTCGTCCATCAGGCGGGTGAGCAGGTCCTGATCGAGGCTGCCCCAGTTGACGCCGATGCGCACCGCCTTGCCGTGGCGCATCGCGATCTCGACGATCTCGGCGAATTGCCGGTCGCGCTTGTCCTTGAAGCCGACATTGCCGGGATTGATGCGGTATTTGGCGAGGCGCAGCGGCGCAGGCCGGATGCTCTTTCAGCAGCGTGTGGCCGTTATAGTGGAAGTCGCCGATCAGCGGCGCCTCGACCCCGAGGACATCGAGCCGCTCCTTGATATGCGGCACGGCGGCGGCGGCCTCGGCCCGGTCGACGGTGATGCGCACCAGCTCGGAGCCGGCCCGCGCCAGCGCCGCGACCTGGGCGACGGTCGCCGCGATATCGGCCGTGTCGGTATTGGTCATCGACTGCACCACGATCGGGGCATCGCCGCCGATGGTGACCGGGCCGATTCTGACCGGAATTGCGCGCCGTCGCGCTTGCGTCTCCATGGCGGCAGGATACATCACATTTGGCGAGGCCGCGCCAGCGGCCCAAGCCCTTAGGCTTTCCGCCGCTTACCGCGGGCCAAAACGAGGTCGGCGAGCAGCGCCGCTACCGCCACGCCGGTTGCGGCGCTGAGCGCGGTCGCCGGGTCGGCGGTACGGTCGGGGGTCAACGCCTTGCGCCGCCTCCAGCAGGACCGCGACGGGCAGCAGCACCGCCGCCACCGCCATCGGCCGGGGCCAGGCGAGGCAGAAGATCGCGGTCACGGCGAAATACGCCAGGAAATGCTCGACCAGCCAATGCAGCCCTAAGCGGATCTGCCAATCCGCCGGCACCAGCGTGGCGACGGCGATCGCCGCCAGCAGCACCAGACCCCCGGCCGCCATCGACCGCGACAATGTCAAGACGACAGCGCCGCGGTGAGCGTGCCGACATTGTGGCGGAACATGTCGAGATAACTCGGCGCCGGCCCGTCGGGCGGCGACAGCGCGTCGGAATAGAGCGTGCCGCCGATCTTGGCGCCGGTCTCGCGCGCGATCTGATCGAGCAGGCGATGGTCGGTGATGTTCTCGATGAACACCGCCGGGATCTTCTCCGCCTTGATCTGGCGGATGATCTTGGCCACGTCCTGGGCGGACGCCTCGCTCTCGGTGCTGACGCCCTCCGGCGCGATGATCTCCAGCCCGTAAGCGGCGCCGAAATAGCCGAACGCGTCGTGGCTGGTGATGATCCTGCGCCGCGCCTCGGGCAGAGCGCCGAGCGCCTGCTTCACCGCCGCTTCCTCCGCGGCGATGGCGTCGAGATATTTAGCGGCGTTGGCGTCGTACACCGCCTTGCCGGCCGGATCGGCGGCGATCAGCCCGTCGCGGATATTGGCGACATAGAGCTTGCCGTTGGCGAGGTCCTGCCAGGCATGCGGGTCGGTGACTGGTTTCCTCCTCGTGCTCCTCGCCCTTGGCGTGCTCCTCATGGTCATGCTCGTCATCGGCTTCCTCGCCGTGGTGATGGCCCTCTTCCTCGACCATGGTGTGCGGCTTCACCCCGTGCGAGGCGACAATCGTCTTGCCCTTGAAGCCCGACGATTTCTCCAGCCGCTCCATCCAGCCCTCGAAGCCGAGACCGTTGACGAAGAACAGCTGCGACGAGGCCAGCGCCTTGGCGTCGGCCGGGGTCGGACTGAACACATGGGCGTCGCCGTCGGGCCCGACCAGCGTGACGACATCCACGCGGTCGCCGCCGACCTGCCGCACCATGTCGCCCAAGATGCTGAACGAGGCCACGGCCTTGACCTTGTCGGCCGCGTGCGCGCCGCTCGAAATGCCGAGCAGGACGAGCAACGCCAGTCCGAGCAATGCTACCAAGCGATGTTTCATGGCACGACTCCTTTCACGACATCAGGCTTCCAGATGCTTGCGCGGCAACAGGCCCCAGATCAGGCCGCCGCGGACGCCAAGCAGCATCGACAGCAGATAGAACACGCCGCAGGTGAGGATGATCGCCGGCCCGGTCGGCACATTGGCGTGATAGGACAGCAGCAGGCCCGACACGCTGGCGGCCATGCCGCAGCCGATCGCCACCAGGATCAGCCCCGAGACATCCTCGGCCCAGAACCGCGCGGCGACCGCCGGCAGCAGCATGATGCCGACCGCCATCAAGGTGCCGAGCGCCTGGAATCCGGCCACCAGATTGAGCACCACCAGCACCAGGAAGATGAGATGGGTCGGCGAGCTCAGATTGCTGGCCGAGCGCAGGAACTGCGGATCGAAGCATTCGAGCACCAGCGGCCGGTAGATCACCGCCAGCACCGTGAGCGAAACGGTGGTGATCGCCGCGAGCAGGACGATCGCCGCGTCGTCGAGCGCCAGCACCGTGCCGAACAGCACATGCAGCAGATCGATATTGCTGCCCCTGACCGAGACGATCAGCACGCCGAGCGCGAGCGACACCAGGTAAAAGCCGGCGAGCGAGGCATCCTCGCGCAACAGCGTGGCGCGGGCGACCAGGCCTGAGGCCAGCGCCACCGCCAGCCCGGCGATGAAGCCGCCGAACGACATGGCCGGCAGCGACAAGCCGAACAGCAGATAGCCGATCGCGGCGCCCGGCAGGATGGCGTGGCTCATGGCGTCGCCCATCAGGCTCATGCGCCGCAACATCAGGAACACGCCGATCGGCGGGGCGCCGAGCGACAGCGCCAGGCAGCCCACCAGCGCCCGGCGCATGAAGGAAAACTCGATGAACGGACCTATGACCGCGTCGATCATGCCGGCTCCCGCTCGCGCGCCTGCTCGTCCCGCGCGCATATGTCGGCATGCTCGTCGAACGCCTCGACCAATTGCCGCGACTTGGCGAGATTGGCTGGCGTCAGCACCTTGCGCGTCTCGCCCCAGGCCACCACCTCGCGGGCCAGCAGCAGCGTGGCCGGGAAATGAGCGCGCACTTGCTCGATGTCGTGCAGCGCAGCCAGCACGGTGCGCCCTTCGCCGTGCCAGCGCAGGATCAGCGCGATGAGATCGGCCACGGTCTTGGTGTCGACCGCGCGGAACGGCTCATCCAATAGAATCAGTGCCGCGTCTTGCAGCAGCAGGCGGGCGAACAGCACGCGCTGGAACTGGCCGCCCGACAGCGCACCGACCGGGCGCGCGGCGAGATCGACCAGCCCGACCGTGGCCAGCGCCCGGGCCACTTCGTCATTGCGCTTGCCGTCGACGGCGCGCCAGGCGCCGATCTCGCGCCACAGCCCCATCGCCACGCAGTCGAACACCGAGATCGGGAAGCTGCGGTCGATGTCGATCTGCTGCGGCAGATAGGCGATGCCGGATTTCTTGAGTCCGTCGCGATCGAGACTGCCGCTGAGCGGCTTGAGCTCGCCGATGATGCCCTTGAGCAAGGTCGATTTGCCGGCGCCGTTAGGACCGACGATGGCGAGCAATTCGCCGCGCTTCACCTCGCCGGTGATGTGATGCACCGCAGGATGCCGGTCGTAGCCGAGCGTCAAGTCGCGGAAAATGAGCGCCGGTTGCGCGTGCGACATGGTCACGCCAAGGCCCACAGCACGGCGCCCCACAACAGCGCGGCGGCGACCGCCACCATCACGAGCCGCGCCGGCACCGACAGGCGCAACAGCGAGACGGCGCTCGCTGCCGGCATGGGAGCTTGGACCGACGGCGCGGCGTCATGCTCGTCGGCAACCAGCGCCACGTGCCGATGAACTTTCCCCCGCTGCATGCCGATGTCCTCTTGTTTCGCGCGTACTCAGGCCGCCCGGCACGATTTGCACAGGCCGGCGATCTCGAGCGTCACCCGCTCCGGTGCAATCTCGTCAGGCACCAGGCCGAGCAGCGCCGCTTGGTCGTCGTCCGACAACGGGATCTCGACCACCCGCCCGCATTGCCGGCAGATGGCGAAGGCAAACTTGCCGTCGCAGCCGCCATGGCCGCAGGCGATGAACGCCGAGCGCGACTCGAGGCGGTGCACCATGCCCTTCTGCATCAGATCGGCCAGCGCGCGATACACGGTCGGCGGATGGGAGATGCCCGAGGTTCTGACCCGGTCGAGGATGGCATAGGCGCTCATCGGCTCTTTGGCCTTGCGCAGGCAGGACAGGATCTCGCTCTGATTGCGCGACAGCTTGGGCGCGTGGTGCTGGTGGGCGGCGTTCATGCGCGATGATATAACATAACATCCCTGCCCCGAGTCAATCGGGCAAAAGTTCCCGTCAGCCGCTCTCGTAACGGCAAAAAAGCCAAGGAACCGGCCCTTTCGGTGCGAGTTTAAGGTCCAAGTTGCTGCGGCACCGGGTCGCGCCGCGAGGCGCCGTACCGGGAGGGTTGAACCGAATCCCCTCGCAGCGCACATTGGATGAGGAACCGCCATGCTGAGACTCGTTGCTGGAAGTCTTGCCGTTGTCGCTCTCGCCGGTATCGGCTGGGCGGTTGGGACGCCGACCGAAATTGCGGGTGCGCTTGCAGCGACCGGCGGCGGGAGCCCCCTCGAGACCGCGCGCAGCGCCGAGAAGGGCAGCCTGAAGAGCCCCTACGCCGATTACGCCAGCGTCGCCGAGGAGGGTCGGAAGCTCTATTTGGCAGCAGGCTGCAATGGGTGTCACGGCATGGGCGGCGGCGGCATGGGTCCGCCTTTGACCAACGAGGTCTGGGTCTACGGCAAGGACGACGACACGCTGTTCCGCCTGATCGCGCTCGGCACCGACGAATTGCAGAAGCAGGGCTTTAGCCGCAAGGGCTCGGAGAACGTGGTCGGCCCGATGCCGCCCTTCGGCGGAATCGTCAAATCAGACGACGACATGTGGAAGATCATCGCCTGGATCAGGTCGGTGAACCCGACTTCGGCAGCCGCTTCAGCCGAACCGTCAGCCCATTAGCAAGGCTCGCAACCGGCGCTCACCCTTCCGGTTCGTCACTGCGGCCGATCACCGCTCGTACCGAGCCATCCTTGCGGTGGAGGAAGGCGCGTCCGCCATAGATGCGGGCACACTCGCGCGCCTTGCTCCACGCGTCCTTCTGCTTGGTCCACATCAAGAACCAACCTTTTTCGTCGCGGAGCCGCCAGCTGAACTCCGTTCCCTCCGGGCTGAACGGATTGGGCCGATATTCCACGTGCCATTCCTTGTTGACCGGCTCATCCGTCACAAGCGAAGTCCTTCAATGCGGGGTCGTCGTCCTCAACTGACGCCGCGATGGCCTAACCGCCATTGGCGCCGCGGTGATCGGCAAGATCCCTCAGCGCGGCAGTGACCAATCGCACCAGTTCGCTTTGGCGTCTGACGCCGGTGCGCGCGTAAGCCGTCTTAAGGTGGAAGCGCACGGTGTTCATCGAGATGCCGGCGCGCTCGGCATAGTCGGCTGAGCTCCTCGCCTGCGGCCAACGCGGCAAGCAGCGTGGCTGGGCCGAGCGGGATGCTGAACAGCTCGGCCACCAGCTGCGGCACGGTCGGCGCGCGATGCAGCGGATCGTGGATCACGAACAGCGTCCCGCGCCGCCGCCGTCCGCCGTCCAGGTCCTTCGCCTCGGAACAGCGGCGCCACGATCACGACATAAGCCGGCTCGCCGTGCGGCCGCTTGACGCGAACCAAGCCGCCCGAGCCGCCCGAGGCAACGTCGCGCTGAAGCTCGGCCAGGCGCTGATTTGCCGCGCGATCGGCCGCATAAGGCCGGCCGCTGCGGTCGAGCGCCAGCCCGTCGTCACGGGCCGACATGCGCCGCGCCGCCTCGTTGGCGAACAGCGTGCGGCCCCCTTCGTCGAGGCCGACCATGCCGGCGGCGAGCCGGTCGCAGGCCTCGGCCAGGGCCGCGTTGCGGCGATCGAGCGCGAAGAACGATGCGCCTGAGCTGGAGCGCGCGCGACAGATGCGGCATCAGCCGCTCGAGCTTGGCGATGTCGTCGTCGTCGAATGCAGCGCGATCCGGGCCGCGATGCAGCCCGATCATGGCGAACCGGCCATTGGCGGCAGCGAGCGTGCCGCCCAAACATTCTTCAAGTCCGAGCGGCCGGAAGAACTCGCTGAAGAATATGCCGGGCCGACGCCTCTCTTCCGGCAGCAGCCGATAGGTCGGGATCGCGGTGCCGGGCGGTCGCTTCATGAAGGCGGGCGGGGCCGGGTCGAGATGGGCGAACTCGCGTTCGTATTGCGCGGCGACGCCCCCGCTGAACAGGCCGATCGCGGCCTGGGTCGCGACATCCGGCCGCGCGGCATCGAAATCGATCAACGCCGCCGAGCCCACGTCGAACAGGCCGCACAGGATGGTGAGGGCTTGGTCGAATTCGGTGAGATCGCGGACGCTCAAATAGAGGGCGTCGAGAAACTGCGCTTCCGGGTCCGGCATGGCACGCGATCTCTTGCCGATACTGGCCCCATGCTAATGCCCGCCTCCCTGAGCCGCCATGGGATTTCTGGCCGGTTTCGGTCGCTTCTTTGCCGGCCCGAAGCATCTCAGTTCGCTTGATTTGCGGAGGCCACCGGCGTGCAATGCGCCATGCCGCACCGCATCGCCATCGTCGAGGGCGACATCACCACCCTCGAGGTCGACGCCATCGTCAATGCCGCCAATAACAGCCTGCTCGGCGGCGGCGGGGTCGACGGCGCCATCCACCGCGCCGCGGGTCGAGACTTGTATCAAGCCTGCAAGACGCTCGGCGGCTGCGACACCGGCGAGGCCAAGATCACGCCGGGCTTCAAGCTCCCCGCGCGCTATGTGATCCACACCGTGGGTCCGGTCTGGGGCGGCGGCGAGCGCGGCGAGGATCGGTTGCTGGCCGCCTGCTACCGCAATGCTCTCGTGCTCGCGCTCGAACACCGCCTCACCTCGATCGCCTATCCCGCCATCTCGACCGGGGCTTACGGCTTCCCGCCCGACCGCGCCGCACTTATTGCGCTCCGCACCGTGCTGGCCGCGCTCGAACACAACGAGACGATCGAGCGCGTGGTGTTCTGCTGCTTTAGCGCCGAGTCCCGCGATTACCACCAAAAGGCGTTAGCGGCAGCACGCTAGTCGTCGAGCAAGCCCCAGGCTTCGATTTGCGCCAACTCGCCGGCAATGAGCTTGTCGCCGATGTCGCGGCGATAGCGCGCATTGGCCACGACGACCTTATCGGCGAGAGCGTTGGCGGCGTCGCGCGCCGCGCGCACGGTATCGCCCGTGCCGGTGACCACCAAAGTGTAGCCGCTGGTGCCGGTGGTGACCAACCCGCCCTCGTGCAGGCCGACCTCCCCGTAATGCACATTCCGGCGCTCTGCGGGCGAAAGGTCGGCGGCAAACAGCACCGGCAACCCGACGGGCTCCTTCACCTGATCACGATAATATGGAAACGGCGGCGTGGTGATGACGATACCCACGGAAAAGCCCGGCTCGGTTTCGAACCGTTGCGCGGTCGCGTTGGATCAGCGCGCGAAACAAATCCCCCCACGGCTCTCGCTGCAGCGGATCCAGCATGGCGTAGCCCGGATAGCCGAACCGGCAGGTGAACTCCAGCGGCCAGATGCCGTCTCGTTGACGACGGTATTGAGGTTGATGTAGCCGCAATAGCCGTTCTCCCTGAGCAGCGGCCGCATCTTGCGCCAGCGTGCGCTCGAAAAAGCTCTTGGTGCGCGCATAGGTGACGACCGTTCCCATTTCGCCGGTCAGTTCGCCGAGGTCGCCGGGGAAGAAGCGCTTGTGCTCCCAGTCGAGACAGGCCGGCTCGAGAAAATCCTCGCCGTTGAAATAGGCGCCGACGCCCATTTCGATCCCCTCGACGAAATCCATCAGGATGAAGCTGGACTCGGCCAAGGTGCGATCGCCGGCTAGCACCGCGCTGGTATCGAGGCCCTGGGAGTGCCGCCCCACGAAGGTCGCCGCATTCGACCCCATTCGACTTGAGGACGTAGCGGCCCGGACGCTCTCGATAAACCGTCGCCCGTCCTCGCGGGTCGGAGAACTCGAACACCGGCGCGGTCGGGAAGACCGAGCGCTGCAAGTGTTTGCTGGGCGAAGGCGCGATCGCCTTCCAGCTTGGCGCCGTAGGCGCTGCTGCCGATCACGTTGAACCCGTCGGCCCGCAGCCGATCCTGCAGGGCCCCGCGCCCTCCGCCCACGTTCTCGAACAGAATGCATCCGTCCCGGCCCGGCCTCGCGGATCCAGGGCAGCTCCGCTTGCCAATCCGCGACCTTGGTGACGAGCCCGGCCAGCGTGTCCTGGCACAGCGGCTGGCCGATATAGACCTTGACCTCGTGCCCCGCTTCGACGAGCCGCAGATAAAGCGAAGCGAGATCGGCTGCCTCACCGACCCCGAGAAAGCGCATGCCTCCGCCCTCCGTCGCCTAGGCGGCTCGGCTCTGCTGCAAGTCGAGTCCGAAATGGCGCCGATAGCGATCGAAGCAGCGCGCTCCGTGCCACAAGCGCAGCACGGCCCCTTCGCCGATCGCCGCGGCGCGGCGCGGCTCCTCGCCAACCAGCGAGCGCAGCACCTCGCGATTCCAGCACTCCGAATGCTTGATGTCGAGGACGGCGTGCAAAGTGAAATAGAGCCGCTTCTTGGTCGGGATCCGCAGACGCTTCAGCCCCTGGTCGACGAAGCCCGCTCGCGACGGCGCCGTCATTTCGATGACGCCGAGTGCGCCGATCGATTGGAAGCAATAGCGGCGGCTGCGCGCCAGAGCCAGCATGGCATTGCCGAGCGCAAGCGACTCAGCCACGACCCGGCCGGGCTCGGCATCGATTTCGAGATAATTGGCGAGCCGCTCCAGCAGCGGGCCATGCATTGCCGTATCCCGACCGCGGCCCATCTCGTCCCAATAGTTGCGCGCCATCTCGAGCTTGGCGGTGACCGGCATTTTCACCTGGGTCATGGCCAGCAGGTCGTCGAAGCCGGCTTCGCCGGCGACCTCCTGCGTCAGAAACCACAGCATGTCGTCGTGCGTGGCCGCTTCCGCCAGCCAGGGAAACAGCGGATCGCCCTGGCCCGGACCGGTTTCCTCGAGCTGTTCGAACCACTCGATGAAGTCATCGACGTCGGACGGGATGTCCGCCACGAACGGTTCGATCTCGCGCCTGACGGCCTCGATATATTCGCCTTCGGCTCGCGCCACCCGGCCGTAGTCGTCGAGTTCTTCCCGCCAAGCGGCTTCGGGAAATCGCGGCTCAAGCTGGCGCGCGTTATATTTTGCCAGGCCGGTGTGAAAGGTCTTCGAACGCGCGGCCCTCAAGCGCATGAGGCGCCGGTGGTCCAAGAGAGGTCGTCGGCGGTGATCACTGAACTAATCCTTTTTTGCGGTGAGGCCGACGACGGCGATGCGATCAACATTGGCATAAGCCTGGCCGATCGAGTTCTTCGCCGAAGACGTCGGGGTCGATTTCCTCATAAACGAATTGCCAACCAGGAAGTTGCACCAGCGGGCTTCACGGATTCGAAAAAAAGATCGACGCCGCCGACGATGGGCGTTCCGGTGTAGAGGATGAGCCGTCCGCCGGGCGCCAGCCTCGCCAGGCCGGCCTCGGCTATCCGCAGGGCGAGCTGCAATGCCGAGTTTCGCCACCGCCGTGGCGGTAAAGCCGGCGGTCGTCGTCAACCAGATAGGGTGGATTGGAGATGATGAGATCGGCGTCACCCTCGACCCCGTCCAGCACGTCGCTGAACACCGGTCTTGCGCCTGGAACGACCGTTGATCGACGGCGTTGACCGCACTGAACGCCAACGCCGTGCGGTTGATGTCCGCGAGCACGACTTCGGTGACGTTCAGCAGTTTGCGCCGCGAACAGTCCCCCGGCGCCGCTGCCGCAACCGATGTCCACCAGCCGGCATGGCTTTGCTGCCGGCATACCGGCGAGCGAAGACCGCAGCAGCCTGACGAACCGATAGGTGTCGGGACCGAAAAAGACGGCGTCCGGCTCGGTAGTGCGGAAAGCTCGAATGCGCGAATAGCAGCTCGCCGACGGTGGCGAACCGCACGCCCGACCGATAAGCGCCGCTTCGGTCTCCTGCAAGGCCCCCGCTGCAGCGAGAAGCTCGACCAGGTCGGGTCGACATCGCCTGCGTCGGAACGGCCGGTTCCAACCGAACATGGACTGTAGGCCGGGCGGTCCCGGCGGACGGCCGAACACCCGGCGATGGGTGGCCGGTGTAACCGCCACGAAGCGGTAACCGCGCGCGCGGAGGTCCTTGCCCAGAGCGATCAGCGCCAGACCCTTGGCATCCATGATATTCTGCATTACCCATGGCGGGGCGAGATTCGATAACCTACGCGGTAAGCTAACGCGCTTAACCCGATTTTGATCACGCCGGGCGCCGGGCCAGGGAGATCGTGCGGCCGCGCACCGCCTTTGTTTCGCAGCGGGGGCGGGCTAAGCTTGGCCGTGGCCATGTGAGTCGCAAATCGCACGCCGCCGCCAAGATTGAAGGCCGGTCCTGAACATGTCCGAGCTCGACCCGCTTCTGCTGTCGCGCATCCAGTTCGCCTTCACCATCTCGTTCCACATCATCTTTCCGTCCTTCACCATCGGGCTGGCCGCCTGGCTGGTGGTGCTCGAGGCGCTGTGGCTCAAGACCGGCAAGCCGATCTACATGGACACTCGCCCTGCATCTGGGCCAAGATCTTCGCCGTGTCCTTCGGCATGGGCGTGGTCTCGGGCGTGGTGCTGTCCTACCAGTTCGGCACCAACTGGAGCGAGTTCTCGCGCCGCGGCGGCAACGTGATCGGCCCGCTGATGGCCTACGAGGTGCTGACCGCCTTCTTCCTGGAGGCGGGCTTTCTCGGCATCATGCTGTTCGGCTGGAAGCGCGTGCCGGCAGGCGCTGCATTTCTTCGCCACCTGCATGGTGGCGCTCGGCACCGCTGATCTCGGCGTTCTGGATCCTGTCGGCCAACAGCTGGATGCAGACCCCGGCCGGCTTCACCATCGACGACCTGGGCGTGCTGCACGTCGCCGACTGGTGGGAGGTGATCTTCAACCCGTCCTTCCCCTACCGCTTCGCCCACATGGTCGCCGCCGCCTATCTCACCACCGCCTTCATCGTGGCCGGCATCGGCGCCTGGTACCTGCTGCGCGGAGCGGAGCGTGCCGCATGGCAAGATCATGCTCGGCATGGGCTTGAGCCTGCTGGTCGTGGCTCGCCCCGCTCCAGCTCGTGAGCGGCGATCTGCACGGGCTGAATACGCTCGAGCACCAGCCGGCCAAGATCGCCGCGCTCGAAGCGCCATTGGGAGACCGGCCGGAACGTGCCGCTGATCCTGTTCGCCATCCCCGACCTGCAGGCGGCGAGAAGAACGATTACGAGATCTCCATTCCGGCGCTCGGCAGCCTGATCCTGACCCATGAATGGGACGGCGAGGTCAGAGGCCTGAAATCGTTCCCGCCGCGAGGACCGGCCCAATCCGATCATCCCGTTCTTCGCCTTCCGCATCATGGTCGGCATCGGCATGATCATGATCGCCGTGGGCATTGTCGGCTCCGTCCTGTGGCTGACCGGGCCGGCTCTATACGCAGCCGCTGGTTCCTGCGCACGCTGGTCTGGGTCTCGCCGCTTGGCTTTCTCGCCGTGCTGTCGGGCTGGTTCGTGGCCGAGGTCGGCCGCCAGCCCTGGACGGTCTATGGCGTGCTGCGCACTGCCGACGCCGTCTCGCCGGTCCCGGGCGGCAGCGTGCTCACCTCGCTCATTCTGTTCGTGCTGGTCTACGGCATCGTGTTCGGCGCCGGCCTCTATTACATTGCGCAAGCTGGTGCAGCGCGGTCCCGACGCGACCCCGCCGGTTCCCGAGCGCGGCGAGGCGGATCTGTCCCATCGGCCGTTGGCGGCGTCAGGTGATCCATGACCGGCACGGAGAGCCAAATGACGGAATTCCTGCCGGTGATCCTGCCGCTGGTCTGGGCGGCGATCCTGGCGCTGGCGGTATTCCTCTACGTGCTGCTCGGCGGCTACGATCTCGGCCTCGGCGTGCTGTTTCCGCTGGCGCCGTCGCACAAGGACCGCGACGCCATGATGAGCTCGGTGGCGCCGTTCTGGGACGGCAACGAGACCTGGCTGGTGCTGGGCGGCGGCGGCCTGCTCGCCGCCTTCCCGCTCGCCTATTCGGTGCATGCTGCCGGCGCTCTACATTCCCATCATTCTCATGCTGATCGGCCTCATCCTGCGCGGCGTCGCCTTCGAGTTCCGCTTCAAGTCCGCGCGCTATCGCTGGACCTGGGACCTGGCGTTCAGCGTCGGCTCGATCCTCGCCGCTCTGATGCAGGGCTTCATCATCGGCGCTTTCGTCCAGGGCTTCGCCGTCACCGACAATAAATTCTCCGGCGGCGCCTTCGATTGGCTCTCGCTGTTCTCGGTGGTCACCGCCATCGCGCTGCTGTCGGGCTACGTGCTGCTCTCGGCGCTATGGCTGATCATGAAAGGCGACGAGGCCTTGCGCGAATGGGCTTACGGCGTCGCCCGCACCGCGCTGATCGCCTTGGCGGTCGTTCATCGTCATCTTCAGCGTTTGGACGCCGTTGCTCCAGCCCGAGATCGCCGCGCGGTGGTTCTCGCCCGGCAACATGGTGATGCTGAGTCCGGTGCCGCTGGTCACGGCGGCAAGCGTCGTATTGCTGTGGCGGGCGCTCGATCAACGTCAGCGCTACATGCCGTTCCTGCTCGCCATCGCCATCTTCATGCTCTGCTATACCGGCCTCGCCGTCAGCCTGTTCCCGTTCATCGTCCCGCCCGACATCACCATCTGGCAGGCGGCCGCCGCGCCCAAGAGCCAACTCTTTATGCTGTACGGCGCGGTCCCGCTGCTGCCCATCATCCTGGGCTACACGGCCTATTCCTATTACGTGTTCTGGGATGCCACCGAGCACGACGCCTATCACTGACCTCGCTCGTTGCGCGTTCCTCGTCAGTTCGCTCTCCACCGAATGGAATGCCGGCAGGCTCAGTATCGGGTTCGGGATCTGCTTGTACCGGGGGTGTATCCGGCTCAGGCACGCCCTGATCTCTTGACCCCAATTCATACGCTGGCGGGACGCTTATCCTGTTCGGGTTCCGCGGAGCTGCTGGACGTCACCTTGAGCCAGATGCGATTGCGGATTTTGCGCCAGGCTGATCGGAAGATTGCTCATCAATGCTGCACAGCAAACGCCCGCCAGAATTTCCCATCGTAGCGTCGGCATTTTGGGTTGCTCCCTTTTTGTCCAGGGTGTGAAGGGCGCCGATCTCGTAACCAAGCGAGTTGTCTCCCGGGGAAACGAGGTAGGTATAAATCCGGACCACGTCGGTGCTGCGCGGGTGGAGGAATTGCTCATTCACCTCCTGGTTCTCGCCGGGCTCCAATACGAACGTTCTGTTCCAGATATGCTTGCAGAGCGTAGGCCAGGCAATCACTCCGAATTTGCTCGGGCTCACGGCCTTCCTGATATTCCGCCGATTCTCTTGATCTCCGAACCGCGCGGGATTTATTGTTCTATCGACAGACTGATCGAGCGGGAGAACCTGCTGCACGCGGGTGAACCCGCCCTGGACGACCACGCGGGTCTTGCCCGCGTTGGTCAAAACCGTGCGCACGTCCAGCAACTCCTGGTCATCCGGTACGGGGAGTGAGGTGACGGTCTCAGTAGTGGTGAGCCGGGGAACGCCCTGGCGCTCCCGGCTGAACTCGTCCCACACCCAGACCGCGCCGACAAAGATTGCCGCTGTCGTGATGATGAGATGGAAAATCTCGAGCCGCTGTTTCGATTTCTCACCGTCGAGACCGCGTACGGCCAGCCAGAGCCCCGCAGCCACCAGTCAAGAAAATTGCTATATACCAGCCAACCCACATAATTTGCGTGTGTCCAGATAAAATACAACTTCAAGTAGCATATCCAGGGCGAAATGTCGATATTTATGCTAGGTCCAGGCGGCGCTCGCTTTCCGCGGGTGGCCTCGACCCTTGCCCGCGAGGTCGTGCGCCATCAGCCGGCGCTTCAGCGCCTTGATCTTGCCGTAGGCCTGCTCGATGCGGGCGCGGGAGATGCGCCCGTCGCGCACCGCGTCGGCAATGATGGCGTGGATCTTCGGCCCGAGCTCGACGTCTTGCGCCTGGACGTTCGAGAACATCACCAGGTCGGTGCCGGCATTGACCGCCTTGATCACCCGCTCCTCGAACGAATAGTCGTGGCTCACCCCGCCCATCTCCATATCGTCGCTCACCACCACGCCGTCGAAGCCGATTCCCTTGTCCCTGAGCGCGCGCACGGCGCGGCCCGACAGCGACGCCGGCAGCTTGGCGCCGTCGCTGAAGGTCGGATGATAGAGATGGCCGAGCATCACCGCGTCGAGCATCCCGTCCTTGGCCAGCGCACGGTAGGGCTCGAGCTCGATTTCCCGCCAGCTCTCGGACACGTCGGCCAGCGCCTTGTGGCTGTCGACCCGGCTCGAGCCGTGGCCCGGGAAGTGCTTGGCCACGGTGACGATGTCGGCATTGCGATGGGCGAGGATGAAGGCGCGGGCGAGCGCGGCGACGGTATTGGGATCGGCGCTGAAGCTGCGGTCGCGCTGGCCGATCACCGGATTGGCGGGATTGACGTTGAGGTCGACCACCGGGCCGAAATTGAGATTGAACCCGGCCTGGGCCTCGTCCGCCGCCATTGACGCATAGAGCTTCTCGGCGCTGTCGCCCACGGCGTAGCTGGGGTTTCTGCCGACGCTCCAGGCCGAGGGAAAATAACGGTGGCCGTTCCGCCCGGTCAGCCGCTGCACCTTGCCGCCTTCCTGATCGACCGCGATGAACGGCACCATTGAGGATTTGGCGTTGCGCAGGAACGCCGTCAGCGTGCGGAGCTCCTTGGGCGAGCCGATATTCTCCGGATAGAGCACCACGCCGCCGACAATGCCTTTGGCCAGTTGATCGCGCACCGCCTTCACGCCCGGGTCGCGCTCGTTGTCGCCGAGGAAGCCGACCATGATCATCTGCCCGATCATGGCATCGAGACGCTTATCGGCAGGCGTCGGCGGCGGCTCGCTGTCGCAGGCGGCGCCGAGTCCGGTCAGCGCCATGCCGCACGACAGCATCACGGCCGCGAACACGGTCCTCGTCAGGGGCGGCAGTCGGCTCGGCATCATCGGCAATCTACGGAAAGGCGCGCGATGCGCCAGTGAACCTTTCTGCGAGCCACCTCGTCAAACGAGTGCAGAAGGCAATGCCAGGCCACCCGGCCCGGCCAATCGATGGAGACTACAATGAAACCCACGATGTTGATCCCGATCTTGGCCATGTCGCTGGTCGCGGCATCGGCTTCATTGTCCCCGGCCTCGGCCTGCGTGCCCGCCGGCCCCGGCCAATGTTGCGCCGGCGCTCAGTTTTCCGAGAACGGCCAGTACTGCCGTATCGTGCGTTGCTTGGGTGAAGGCCAGTTCGCCAGACTCAACACGCTGAAGAAATGCTCGGCGATTGGCAGCCCGACTCGCAACTTCCGGGTGCCCACGCCCTCGCACCTGTAGCAACCGCCGTTCACCTCCCTGGCTGGTTAAGATCGGCGCCGTCGGCGCCGATCTTTTCGTCTGCCGAGGCGGCGGAGTCCCCGAGCGCGCCGGCCGCATCGAGAATCCCGGCGCCGAACGCCTTCCCGCCGCTCGACCCGTTAGGCTTGCGCGCGCTTGCCGACAAAATCTCCCGGGCCGTGCTCCAATCCAATTTGCCGTCGCGCTCGAGCAGCAACGCCACCACGCCCGACACATGGGCCGCGGCCATCGACGTGCCCGACGACAGCGCGTAGCCGCCCTTGAGCGCCGGCGCGATGATGTCGACGCCCGGCGCGGCGATTGAGATGTAATCGCCGCGATTGGCCTTGCCGTAGAGTCTGTCCTTGTCATCGATGGCGGTGACGGCGATCACTTGCGGATAGGCCGCCGGATAGAGCGGCGCGCCCTTGGGCCCGTTATTGCCGGCCGCGGCGATGAAGATCACGCCTTTGTCGGCTGCCGCCTTGATGATGCGCTCGAGCAGCGGATCGATCGGCCCGGTGAAGCTCATATTCATGACCCTGGCGCCGGCGTCGAACGCCCAATCGATTCCCTTCAACAGTTGGAGCGACGTCGACTGCGCCGGGGCGTTCTTGCCGCTGCGGAAGGCGCGCACGCTGAGCAGCTTGGCCTCGGGCGCGACGCCCGTGAGCTCGGCATGAGCCGCTAGGATGCCGGCGATTTGAGTGCCGTGCGGCTCGGGCGCCGACGGTCCGTCACCCACCGCATCGAACATGCCGGCGATCGCGCCGACCAGCTCGGGATGCGCGTCTTCGATCGCCGTGTCGATGACCGCGACCATCACGCCGTTGCCGCGCGCCAGGCGATGCGCCGCGTCGAGCCGGATCGCCGCGCCGGCATATTGCGGCGCGGTCTTGGGCGACGTTTTGTCTTTGCTGACGCTATAGTCGTAATTGGGCTGCGCCAGCTCGACATCGGGATCGGTGCTGAGCGCCGCGAGCAGCGACTCGAGCGAGCGGCCGGCCGGAAGCCGCAGGCGCACCAGCGCGCCGTCGAGCAGCGGGATCGTCACCCTGGGATCGGCGGTGACATTGTATTGGCTGGCCAGCCGCGCGGCGATCTCGCTTGCCCGCGCCGCGTCGACCAGGACGAGAATCTCCCTGGGGCGGTGCGGGCGGCCGGTCACCAACGCGGCGATGGCCGGCGGAATATCCTGGGCCTCGGTCTTGACCACGCGCGGCTTCTTCTTGCCGCCGTCGTCCTTGGTCAGCTCCACGCAGTTTTTGCCCTTGCGGACATGACCGTCGGGGCATGGCTTGGCGGCGATGTCCGGTTCGTCCGGCGCGCGGCAGTTAGGCCATTTGCCGACCAGACCCTTCTGCGCGCAGCTCGCGGTCGGCTTTGCCTTGCATTTCGGCCATTTGCCGGTCGTGCCCTCCGGGCAGTAGCGCACGATCTTCTCGCAGTCGGGCCATTTGCCCTTGGTGTTCGCGGGGCATTTCGGCGGCTTGACACTCACGCAGAGCGGCCATTTGCCGACCGTGCCTTTGGGACAGCCTGGGTTGATCTGCGGGCCGGTCCCGCCTGAGGGATTTGTCTGCGGGGAGGTCCACTTGCCGCCGGACGGATTGCTCTGCGGGCCCGTTCTCTCCCCCGCCGGCATCACCAGCGACGGGCGGTTTGCGTCCTGCGGGACGATTGGCGCCGCGGTTGTGGCGGACGCCGCCACGAGACCGCACAGAAAGAGTGCGACGCGCATCACGATCTCACTGCTCCAGCAGCACGGTCGTCACCACCCCCGACTGGTGCAGAGCCTCGATCGCGGCCTTGCGGCCCTCTTCTCCGGTGTCCGGCAGACGCAGGCGATAAAGCCCGGCGCGCGGCCCGTCGACCACCACCGCATCGAGCCGCTTGAGCAGCGCGGCGATGTCGCCCATCGTCGCCGTGTCGGCGAACCCGACCAGGAGCGCGAAGCTTTCGCCTGTGGTCTGTTCGCCGCCCGCGCTCTGATAAGTCGGCACGCCGGCCCGCTCCAGCACCAGCGCACCGATCGCGGCCGCCTGCAGCATGACCAAGAGTGCCGCGACCGCTGCCGCGAGCGCAAGCTGCGGCGGGGCAAGACCGGCGATCCAATCGCTGAATCGGTTGGCGAGTTGGCCGAAGGTCGCGCCGAGCGGTTGGCGCCGCGGCGCCGCGGCGACGCTCGCCAGCAACCGGTCGAGCGCTTCGCGTCCCGGCGCATGGATCGCTTCGTTGGCGGTGACGGTCGCGTCGCTCTCCTCGCGGGCCAGCGCCACATGGGCCTGAACGTCCGGATGCTCGCGCACATAGCGTTCCACGCGCGCACGCTCCCGCGCGTCGAGCCGGCCCGTGACGTACCACGGCAGCAGCGCCTCGATCTCGTCGCGCTCGCTCAGTTCGTCGCTCATCATGGCCATCCTCGGTCGATGCCGCGCTCGAGCAGCAATTCCGACAGCTTCTTGCGCGCGTAGAACATGCGGGTCTTCACCGTAGCCTCGGGAATGCCGAGCACCTCGGCGGCTTCGGCCACCGACTGCTCCTGATAATAGACAAGATCCAAAATGGTCCGGTGGTCGGCCGAAAGCTCGGCGATGCAGGCTTTGATCTTGGCGCTCTTGTCATGCTTCTGCGCGGCGACGTCGGGGGTGTCGTCCTCGGCCACGAGATTTCTGCCCGCCTCCTCGGCGATGCCGAGCACCTCGGTCCGCTTGCGCAGCACGCTCATGGCCTTGTTGTGGGCGATCGACAGCATCCAGGTCATCGGTTCGGACCGTCCCTCGTAGCGGTGGGCGTTTTGCCAAACACTTAAGAACACTTCGTTCAACAGCTCCTCGGCGATTGCTTGGGTCTTCACCATGCGCATGAGGAAGCGGAACACGCGGGTCTCGGCGCGGGCGAAGAGACGCTCCAATGCCTTGGCGTCGCCGGTCGCGATGGCCTTCAACAGGGCTCGCTCTTCGGCATGCGGTTGCATGGGCGTCACTGCCGCTCGCGAAACCTTGGACGCCGCGCTGAGCCAAAAGGTTCAAAGGGCAGGCGGCAGGTCGCGAAACCATGCCAGATCGGCCGCCAAAAGAACAGGCGAGCCGCGCCCCACCCATCCGGGGTGGCATGATTTTGACCGCTAAATCATGGTGTTAGCTTCATGCGGAGTCTTCGCGCGCGGGGCCGTGAACCTCCTGCCGGGTCGGTGCGACTAACGGCCGAGATGTCCATGACCCACCGATTGCCGCCCAGGAGACCCACCATGTCGATCACCCAAAACGCCCGCTTTTTCCGTCCGCGTCAGTATGCGGAGTGTATAATCGGGTCGAACAGCGTGCTGCCTCTCACGTCCCCTCTTGGGGGGAGTGTGGTCATGGGCCATTGCGCGGATCTCGAAGCCCGACACCGGGCGGTACGATGGCTGTGCGCCGCTGTTCTCGGCCTCGCCGCGATCTTTTCCCTGCCTGTTAGCGCGCGGGCGCAAGACACCGCGGTCATGACGCGCGGCGACGCGGCGGTCACGTCGTTCTCCGGCGCCCGGCAGATCGGCGCCGTGCCGGCCGATCTCCATCCGCTCGACATGACTTTCATCGATATCAACGGCGCGACGCTCCAGGTGTTCGACCTGACCGAGCTTGGCGGGGCCGCCGACGGCCAAGTCGCCAACGCGCCGATCAAATTCAAGGCATCCGCCGGCGAGATCGGCCAGGTGTTCGGCGTGGCCCTCGACGGCGACACCGCCAACGCGACGCCGAATATCTACGTCACTTCGACCTCGCTGTTCGGCTTGCAGATCGTCACCCAGGACGGCGACCGCCTGGTCAAGGGCGAGCCTGGCGCCCGCTGGATGCCGGGACAGTTCGGCCTCGACAAAGGCGGCACGCCGGGCTCGGTGTGGAAGATCGACGGCGTCACCGGATTGATCTCGCTGTTCGCCAATATCAAGCATGACGGCAAGGACAATGCCGGCCCCGGCCTCGGCGCCATCACCTACGATCCCGCCACCAAGCAGCTGTTCGTCAGCGATCTCGAGACCGGCCTCATTCATCGCCTCAGTCTCGACGGCAGCGACCTCGGCGCGTTCGACCACGGCACGGCCGGCCGGCCCAAGGACGAGCTCGAGCCCGTCCCCTACGATGCCGCCTCGCGCATGAGCATCGAGAGCCCGAAATTCGACATCGAGACTCCGTCGACATGGGGCTTCGCCGACAAGCGCCGCGCGGTGTTCGCCGTCGCGGTGCAGGACGAGCGGCTCTATTACTCGACCGAAGACGGTCCGCAAGTCTGGTCGGTCGGCCTCAATGACGACGGCAGCTTCGCCGACGACGCGCGGTTCGAGATCGACGTCGCCGATACGCCCAACGGCAATGTCGTCACCGCCATCGTGTTCGACGGCGCCGGCGCGCTCTATGTGGCGCAGCGCGGCGCGCTCGTCGGCAGCTACGACTACAGCGTGTTCGCCAAGCCTGAGGCGTCCAAGGTGTTGCGCTATGTCTGGGACGAGACCGAGAAGCGCTGGTCGGAGAAACCCGACGAATACGCCGTCGGCCTGAAGCCCCCGCACCGCTCGACCGTGGGCGGCATCGCGCTGAACTACGGCTACGATCCTGACGGCACGATCGACTACGACCAGTGCCGCGCCACGCTGTGGACCACCGGCGAGCATCTGCGCGAGGGCAAGGACGAAAATCGCGTGTTTGCCGGCGGCGCCCGTATCATCCACGGGCTGCAAGGCAACGACAAGGGCGCGGTGCGCCCGTCCAACGAGCCACCTTACGACGCCTGGTTCGTCGACAGTGACGGCCTCTATCTCGACGCCGACGTCTATGGCCATGTCGGCGACATCGCCATTTTCAATCCGTGCGACAAGCGCACCATCACCGAACCCGAGCCGCTGCCCTTCCCGGAGGAGTATGGCGAGCCTGGTGAGCCGTCAGTCCCGCCCTATCCCGAGGACACGCCGCCCGATCTCTCCACGCCCGGCATCTATATCGACAAGGAATGCTTTCCCGGCATCATCGGCGGCGAGATCCATTGCGAGATCACCGTAACCAATGTCGGCGAGACCCTGTCGGACCCGATCGACCTCTATGACGTCGCCACCGCGTTCGGCGGCGGCGGGGTGACCATCACCGGCGTCACCCCCGACGGACCGGACTGGATGTGCACGCCGACGCCCACCCCCGATCTGTGGTGCAGCCTGCCGCCCGACGCGATCGATCCCGGCGAGACCCGCTCGATCGACGTGTTCCTCGACACCGGCCCGCTATTCGCCGGCGGCAGCTTCGGCTTCGTCAACTGTGCCGAGCTCGAAGCGCCTTGGCACGACGTCGCCTGCGATGAAGGCGGCACCGACATCACGGTCACCAAGACTGCGCCCGCGGCCTGCGTGCCCGGCGCCGACTGCACCTTCACCGTGACCATCACCAATACCGGTCCCTTCCCGTTCAGCGGCCCGGTGCAGTTCACCGACAGCACGTTCATGGGCTGGCCGTTCCCTGGGCCGTTTGGCTTACCCATTAGCTCCATCGTCCCCGCCCTCGGCTGTGCGCCGGCCCCAGGCGCAATTCCATTCTCGTGCGAGGCGCCGCTCACACTCGCGCCCGGCGAGTCGGAAGTCTTTGCCATTACCGTGCCGATGCCGCTGGCGGGCGCGTTCCCGGGCTATTGGATCCAAAATTGCTTCGCCGTCTCAGCGGCGGGCGCGGCCCCACCGGCCCTGCCACTCGCGCCCGGCGCCGACAACAATCTCGTCAGCTGCGTCTGGGTGCCGGTCGGCGCGCCTCCGCCGCTCAGCAATCTCAGGCTGGACAAGCGGGCCCTGAACAGCGGCGACTGCTACAAGGCTGGAGCCGCCCTCATCCGCTGCGACTACGCGATCGAGATCTTCAACGACGGTCCGTCACCGTATGCTGGTGCCATAACCTTCGATGACACGTTCCCGCCGGCGGCAACGCTGGTTGCCCCCTTCCCGGTGGGCTGGGGCTGCGTGTTTGGGCCGCCATTGACCTGCACGACTCCCGCTGCGGCAATTCCCGTCGGCGGCTCGATCGTCGCTCCCATCTCCCTGACGATCCCGCTGGCGCCGCTCGAAGCGGCCGGCTGTGCCATGCCGAACACCGCGACGATTACCGGGCCGGTCGGAACGAATGAAAACTTCTTCGCCGGCGACGATGCCGATACCGCCACAGCGAGCGCCTTCCTGTTCTGGGAGCTCCCGGGCGGCGCGGTGCTCGTGACCTGCGATCCCACCAATCTCAAGACCACCAAGGTGGCCAAGGGCGATTGCGTGGCAGCCGCAGGCGGCTATCGCTGCGACTACGTCGTGACCGTGACCAATATGGGCAAAGACCCCCATAACGGCCAGATCGTGGTCGACGAGCAGTTCGGCTTTGCGCCGTCATCGGTCGTGTTCTCGCCGGAATGGCACTGCCCGAAAGTCGGCGGGGTGTTCCACTGCACGCATCCGCCTGTCCACCTCGAGAAAGGCGAGAGCGTCGAGCTCAAGGTGTCGGCCACTGTCCCGGACGGCAAGTATTGCGAGCTCAGGAACACCGCCATCATGACGGTCCCCGAGGCCCCCTCGCGGTTCAATGACGATCGCCGGCGACGACGCTGCGTCGGCGACGGCCAACATCCCGTCGAAGGACTGCAAGAAGCCCGACCGGCCGCAATGCGAGCCCAAGACCAACGAGATCCGCAGCGAGAGCGGCGCCTGCGTCTGCAAGTCGGGTACCGTCCGCAACGACAAGGGACTCTGCGTCGGCCTCACCGAGCCGCCGGTCAGCGAACCGCCGGTCACCGAGCCGCCCGTCACCGAGCCCAAGCTCTGCCCGGACGGCAAGCCGGTGCCGAAGACCGGGCGCTGCCCGTCGACGCCGCCTCAGCCCCAGTGCGGACCGAACGAACAGCGCAATACCAAAGGCCAGTGCGTGTGCCTCGAGGGCTTCGAACGCGACCAGAAGGGCCGCTGCATCGAAGAGGAAGCCCCCGTCGAGGAGGAGAACCCTGAAGACGAATGCGAAGCCAAAGGCTGGCTGTGGGACGACAAGCGCGACCGCTGCGTGCCGCCGACAACCGAGCCGACTGAGCCAAGCGGGCCGACCGGACCGATCGCCTGCAAGCCCGGCAAGAACGAGATACGCAACGCGCAAGGCCAGTGCGTGTGCAAGAAGGGCTACGACCGCGACAAGTACGGACGTTGCGTCGCGCCGACCCCGCAATGCACGCCTGGCCCGAATGAGGAGCGCAACGCGAAGGGTGAGTGCGTGTGCAAGAAGGGATATGACCGCGACAAGAACGGACGTTGCGTCGCGCCGACCCCGCAATGCACGCCCGGCCCGAATGAGGAGCGCAACGCGCAAGGCCAGTGCGTGTGCAAGAAGGGCTACGACCGCGACAAGAACGGCCGCTGCGTCGCGCCGCTAAACCCTGAGCGCGAATGCAAGGAGAAGGGCGGGAGTCTGGGACGGCAAGCGTTGCCTCACCCCCGCCGAAGCCTGCAAGGCCAAGGGATGGGTGTGGAACGACAAGCGCAAGACCTGCTCGCCGCCCACCAGCCCGGCCGACGAATGCAAGGCAGAAGGGCTGGGTGTGGAACGACAAGCGCAAGATCGTGCTCGCCGCCCACCAGCCCCGCCGACGAGTGCAAGCAGAAGGGCTGGGTGTGGAACGACAAGCGCAAGTCGTGCTCGCCGCCCACCAGCCCCGCTGATGAGTGCAAGCAGAAGGGCTGGGTGTGGAACGACAAGCGCAAGTCGTGCTCGCCGCCCACCAGTCCCGCTGATGAGTGCAAGCAGAAGGGCTGGGTTTGGGACGGCAAGACCTGCCAGAACCCGGCAGCTCTCTGCAAGGCCAAGGGCGGCGTGTGGGACGGCAAGAGCTGCCAGCACAAGCCCGACCCGGCCGCGCAGTGCCGCAAGAGGGGCGGCGTGTGGGACGGCAAGAACTGCCAGAGCCCGGCCGACCTCTGCAAGGCCAAGGGCTGGAACTGGAACGGCAAGTCCAGGACCTGCCTGCCGCCGGCGGCGAGCACCGTCCCGCGGTGACCGCCTGACCTAGGAAATGCCGGGCCGGCCCCGATTGGGCCGGCCCTTCTGTGTTCGGGAGAACCGTGCCGCGGCGGTGCCGATTTTGTCACGATTGTGATTAGACTGTGGGCCGCCTGATCGCACCGTGCCGAGGGATCATTCATGGCCCGCATCACTCATGCTCTGTCCTGCATCCTGTTTGCCGCTTTCGCGCTGGCGCCCGGCCTCGCCGCCGCCGAGCCGAAGCAGCCGAGCGAGGAGGAATCCGCCGATGTCAGCTTCGCCAAGAGCTATCTCGGCAAGACCTTTGACGACGAGCTCGACATCGAAGGCTGGACCGATCTCGGCGGCGGGCTGGTCTCGCCCCCCGTCTATGTCCGCCAATATCAGCGCGAGGAGGACGGCGCCAATCTCGTGCTGACCAGCCGCGAAGTGTCGAAGGCGACCGCGACCGCGCCGGCGTCCTACGTGGTGTCGGACGCGCTGTTCGTCCCGCCGCCGCAGAAGGACGTAGTTTTTTCCATCTCCTGCGTGCTGGGGGGCGATGACGCCACGCTGAAATTCATGGGCGAGGCCAAAGGCAGCGAGGACAAGGAATGGTGGACCGATGTGCGGCGCGCCTGGGAGATCTCGCTCGAGACCGGCCAGATCGCCTCGGTCAAGGCGAAAGGCATCCGCTGCGCCAATCCCGGCTGGTAGGGTGGCACCGATGAAGGCCGTGCTCAAGGACCGGGTGATCGCCGAGAGCGACGACATCGTCGCGCATGGCGGCTATCATTATTTCCCGAGCGCGCAGGTGCGGCTCGAATTGCTGGAGAAGGCCGCCAAGACCGCGTCCGATCTGCAATGTCCGCATGGCGTCCAATTCTACGATGTGGTGCTCGACGGCACGCGCCACGCGCGCGCCGCCTGGCGCTACGAGGCGCCGCGCCCGTCGATGAGCCATGTGGCCGGCCGCTTCGGTTTCTGGGAAGATGTCGAAATCGGCTAAGCGCAATTGCCAATGAGGGGAGCTGAATGATCGACCATCTGCTACCGATTGCGACCATCCTCGCCGTGCTCGGCTGCGGACTGATCGCCGGCGCGTTCTTCGCCTTCGCCGCGTTCGTGCTGCCGGCCCTATCCCGCCAGCCGGCGCCGGCCGCCATTGCCGCCATGCAGTCCATCATCGCCGCGATCAAGGGCCCGCTGTTTCTCGCGGTGTTCTTCGGCACGGCGGCTCTGGCCGGCCTGCTCGGGCTGGCCGCGCCGCTGAAATGGGGCGAGCCCGGCGCGATGTCTCTGCTGATCGGCAGCCTGCTCTATCTCAATCTGCCGTTCGGCGTGACGCTGATGAAGAACCTGCCGCTCAACACCAAGCTCGTGGAGCTCAAGCCCGCCAGCGCCGAGGGCAAGCGCTATTGGGAGGAGTTCCGCGCCACCTGGGGCTTCTGGAACCATGTGCGCTGGATCGGCGCGCTCGGCGCCGCGGCAGCGTTCGCCATGGCGCTGGTCGAAGGCGGCACACCTATTGTCGCGCGGGAGTAGCTACTCCCACGCCGGCAATTTCTCCTCGGCGGCGAGCGCGGTCATGGCCCGCTCCAGCTTCGACACGAACTCCGCATAGCTGTCCGTGCCGTAGAGCTCCTCGCCGACCACCACCCTGACATTGAACGGCACCAGCAGCATCGAGCCGCGCGGCAGCGCCTTGCCGAGCCCGTGCATGAACACCGGCACCACCGGCACGTCGGGCCGCGCATGCGCCAGATGGCCGATGCCCTTCTTGAAGGCTTGCAGCGTCTCGGGCTCGCCGCGCGTGCCTTCCGGGAAGATCACCAGGATCTCGCCGCGGTCGAGCGCCTCCTCGGCGAGTGCTAGCGGATTGCCGCCGTCCTTGCCGCTGCCGCGCTTCACCGGAATGATGCCGACGATATTGTTGGCGAACCAGCCGCGCAGTTTGCTGGTGTAGAAATAATCCATCGCCGCCACCGGCCTGAGCTTGGGCAACAGGCGGAACGGCATCAGCGACATGATCGCCAGCGCGTCGAGATTGGAATTGTGATTGCCGGCCAGCACCGCCGGCCCGTCCTTCGGCAGACGCTGGCGATGGCGCACCGTCAGCCCGAGCGCGACCAGGATCACCGCGCGCACCACCACGGCGAAGAATAAAAACCGAAGCAGGCGGGTGAACGGGTTCTGGCTCATGGCCGTCATGGAAAGTAGAAATAGCGGATGAAATGCACGAAGGCCGGCGCGGCATAGGTCAGACTGTCGACCCGGTCGAGAATGCCGCCATGGCCGGGGATCAGCCCGCCGGTATCCTTGACGCCGAGATCGCGCTTGACCGCCGAGAGCGTAATGTCGCCGAGAAAGCCCGAGACGCCGAGAATGGCGCCGGCCAGCGCCGACCAGCGCCAATCCATCGGCGTGAGGTACGGCCCGATCAAAGCGGCGACGGCGATGGTGGTGGCGACGCCGCCGATCAGCCCTTCCCAGGTCTTTTTCGGGCTGACGGTCGGGGTGACCTTGTGCCGCCCAAAGAGCTTGCCCCAGCTGAATTGCGCCACGTCGTTGAACTGGGTCAGCACCACCAGAAAGAACAGCAGGCCCAAGCCGCCGGCGATCGGGTTGATCTGATCGCCCGACACCAGCAGCCAGGCCATGTGGCTGAGGGTGAACACCGTCATCATCAGGCCCCAGGACAGCGTGCCGACCGCGCGCAGGAAGCCAGTCGTCTCGCCGTTCAGCGCCATCAGCGCCGGGAACAACAGGAACATCCACACCGGCACGAACACGATGAACATGCCGTACCAGTCGATCGCCGCCCAATAGAACTGGATGGGAATGGCGAGATAGGCGAACAGCAGCACGATGCGGTCGATCCGCCTGGTCGGGATCAGCGACAGATATTCCTTGAGCGCGAGGTAAGAGATAAAGGCCAGGAACACGATGGCGACGGTCTGGTTGACCAGGATGCAAAGCGTGAAGGCGCCGATCATCCACCACCACGAATTGGTGCGCGCGGTGAGCTCGGCATAACGCTCGCCCGGATTGCGCCAGCGCAGCAGCGCCACGATCGCCGTCGCCAGCGCCAGCACGGCATAGATGCCGGCGGTGGCGTAGACCACGTTGGCGGGCAGGCCGAGGAACAAGCTCATGACGGCTTACCCTTGGCGTGTGCGACGATGGCGCGGGCGCGGTTGAGCACGGTGAGCGCCGACAACACCAGCAACGCGGCGAGATAGAGCGTGGTCCACAGGCCGGGCGTGAGCCCCACCCCGATCAGCACCGCCAGCAGGCCGAAGGCCAAGGCGCGGTCGCTCTTGCCGAACGGTCCGGCATAGTTGCGCGTGACGGCGAGCATGGGGCCGAGCGCGCCGGTCATCTCGGCGACGATGCCGGCCACCACCACCAGCACGACCAGCGGCGCGTTCACCCCCGCGATCAGCGCGAAGGGCAGATAGAGCGCCGCGTCGGCGACCACGTCGGAGAGTTCGTTGAGCACCGCGCCGGCCGGCGTCGCCTGGCGGTGCTCCTTCGCCATCAGCCCGTCGATGGCGTTCATCGCCATGCGCAGGAACAGCGTCACCGGCAGCACCAGCAGCGGCCAGCGCGACGTTGGATCGAGCGCGAGCCACGCGCCTTGCGCCGCGCTCATCAGCAGCGCGCCGAGCGTCACCTCATTGGCGCTGATGCCCCGCTTCGCCAGGGCCGCCGCCATCGGCCTGAGCAGCGCCTGAAATTGCGGCTTGAGATCGTAGATGGTGGCCAAGGCCGATCGCGCCCCCCGCGTGCCGACCCGCTGTTGTAATGCTTTCCCGGTCCGTCAGCCAGCCATCGCTACTGCTTGGCCGCAACTTTGGCCAGCAGCTCGTCGACCTTGGGCATGATGTTGTCGACGATCACCGCCACGCCCTTGGCGTTGGGATGAATGCCGTCGGCCTGCATCAGCTCGTCGTTGAGCGCCGCGCCCTCCAAAAAGAACGGATAGAAGATCAAATCGTAGCGCGACGCGAGCTCGGCGAAGATGGCGCGGAACTGATCGACATAGTCCTTGCCCATATTGCGCGGCGCCTCCTGGCCCGCGAGCAGGATCGGCAGCCCCCTCGCCTGCACGCGCTCGATGATCTTCTCCAGCGCCGCCTTGGTCCCCTCGGGCGGGATGCCTTGCAGCGCGTCGTTGCCGCCAAGCTCGATGATCACGGCGTCGGCGTCGTCGGGCAGCGCCCAGTCGAGCCGCGCCAGCGCCGCCGTAGCGGTGTCGCCCGACACGCCGGCATTGACCACTTTGGCCTCGGTGCCGCGCGCCTTGAGCGCCGCTTCGAGCTGCGCCGGGAACGCCTGATCCTGCTTCAGGCCAAGGCCCGCGGTCAGGCTATCGCCGAACGCCACGATCACCGGCGCTCCGGGGCTTGCCTCGATTCTGTGCAACGGCGCCAGCACTGCTAGAGCGGCCAGCATCGTGAGCAGCGCGACAACGCGTTTCATCTTTTCGACCTCTTTACCCTTCTCTATTGCCGATCCACGTGCCATTTGTCAGTCCTAGCGCTCAAGCAGCGAAGCGGTAGCGCAAAAAATCTATGTCCCCCCGCCCATGGAACAGCATCTGAAACAGCGCCGCGCCTCGGCCATCAAGCTCGAAGATTTGCATGTGACGCTACCGTCGCGCGCCGGGCCGGTCGACATCCTGCGCGGCATCGATCTTAGCGTGACGGCCGGCGACGGGATCGCCGTGGTCGGTCCCTCGGGCTCCGGCAAATCGACCCTGCTCATGGTCATCGCCGGGCTCGAACGCGCCACCGGCGGTCGCGTCCAGGTGATGGACACCGACTACGCCACGCTCGACGAGGACGGTCTCGCCCGTCTGCGTGCCGCCAATATCGGCATCGTGTTCCAATCCTTCCACCTGGTGCCGACCATGACCGCGCTCGAGAACGTGGCGCTGCCGCTCGAATTCCTCGACCAGGACGACGCCTACATCACCGCGCGCCAGGCGCTTGCCGAAGTCGGCCTGTCCCATCGCGACTCCCATTTCCCCGGCCAATTGTCCGGCGGCGAGCAGCAGCGCGTGGCCATCGCCCGCGCGCTGGCGCCCCGGCCGTCGCTGATCCTCGCCGACGAGCCGACCGGCAATCTCGACCTCGCCACCGGCGCGCAAGTGATGGATTTGCTGTTCGCGCTGAAGGACAAGACCGGCGCCACGCTGCTGCTCATCACCCATGACCGCTCCCTCGCCAAACGCTGCGACCGCATCGTGAACGTCGCCGATGGCCGGATTGTGGGCGCTGGCGCCAAGCGCAAGGTTGCCGCGTCGTGACCGCCGCCGCCGCAACCGCGGCGCCTTCGGCCGCTCGATTCAGACTGCCGCTTGCCTGGTCGATTGCGCTCCGCGAGCTCCGCTCCGGCGCCGGCGGTCTCACCGTGTTCGTGCTGTGCATCGCCCTTGGCGTCGCCGCCGTGGCCGCGATCGGCTCGCTCGCCGCCTCGTTCGACCAGGCTCTGGCGCGGCAGGGACGGCTGTTGATCGGCGGCGATCTGTCCTTCGAATTGATCCACCGGCAAGCCAATCCGGAGGAGCGCGCGGCGCTGGACGCTCTCGGCCAGGTCAGCGAATCCGCGAGCTTCCGCGCCATGGCCCGTGCCGACGGCGGCAAGACCGCGCTGATCGAGGTCAAGGCGGTCGACGATGCCTATCCGCTTTACGGCGAGGTCGCGGTCATCAGGCCCGAGCAGGCCGGCCCGGTTTGGCGGTCGCCCGGCGTGGTGCTGGCCGAGCGCGCTCTGCTCGACCGCCTCGGTCTGGAGGTCGGCAGCACGCTCTCGATCGGCGAGGCCAAGGTCACCATCGGCGGGCTGCTCGGCCAGCAGCCCGACCGGCTCGCCGACCGCCTCGCCTACGGGCCGAAACTGTTGATGTCGCAGGCGACGCTGGCCAAGACCGGCCTGGTGCAGCCGGGAAGTCTCATTCGCTGGACCTACCGCGTGAAGCTGCCGGTGGATGTCGCCACCGACAAGGACGCGCTCGCCGCCGCGCGCACCGGAATCGAGAGCAAGTTTCCGCAAGCAGGCTTTGCCATCAATGACTGGACCAACCCCGCGCCGTCGCTTCGCCGCGACGCCGGCCGCTTCACCCAGTTCATCAGCTTCGTGGGACTGACCGCGCTGCTGCTCGGCGGCATCGGCGTCGGCAACGCCATCCAGAGCTACATGGCCAAGAAGCGCGAGATCATCGCCACCTTCAAATGCCTCGGCGCGCCGAGCCGGCTGGTGCTGGTGGTCTATATGATCCAGGCGCTGCTGCTCGCCGCGGTCGGCATCGCCATCGGGCTCCTGATTGGCGCGCTCACCCCCGCCGCCATCGCCGCGCTTTATACCGATGCGCTGCCCATCGCGCTGGCGACCGAACCGCATCCCCTGGCGCTGCTGACGGCCGCCCTTGCCGGCCTGTTGACCATGGTGCTGTTCGTGCTGTGGCCGTTGGGGCGCGCCGCCAGCGTGTCGCCCGCGGTGCTGTTGCGCTCACATCTCAGCGACGAGCGGGAGCGCTCCACCTGGCCTTATGCCGCCGGATCGGTTGCTGCCGGTCTGGCGTTATTCGCGCTCGCCATCGCCGCCTCCGAGGAGCGCGCCATCACCGCCTCGATCTCGGCCGGCATCGTCGCTGCCTTCATCCTGCTCACCGGCTTCGGCCTGCTGCTGCAGCGTTACGCGGCGAAGTTCCGCCGCGCCAAGCCGCCGTCGCTTGCGCTGGCGCTCGCCAGCATTTCCGGCCCCGGCTCGCTGGCGCGGTCGATCGCGGTCACGCTCGGTCTCGGGCTCGGGCTGCTCATCGCCGTGGCGCTGATCCATCGTTCGCTGCTCACCGAGATCGAGAGCAATATCGAAATCGACGCGCCCGCCTATTATTTCCTCGACATCGAATCCGCCGACCTCGAAGCCTTCAAGGACAAGGTGCGGGCGGTCGAACCGGCCGCCAAGCTCGACGACGCGCCGATGCTGCGAGGACGGATCGTGGCGCTCAAGGGGGTTCCGGTCGAGAAGATCGAGGCCGCGCCCGATTCGCGCTGGGTGCTGGCCGGCGACCGCGGCCTGACCTATACCGACGCCGTGCCGCGGGCCTCGACCATCGCCGAGGGCGAATGGTGGCCCAAAGGCTATGCCGGGCCGCCGCTGGTATCGTTCGACGTCGATCTCGCCAAGGGACTTGGGCTGAAGCTCGGCGACGCCATCACCGTGAATATTCTCGGCCGCAACGTCGAAGCCACCATCGCCTCCTTGCGCAAGATCGATTGGGAATCGCTCGCCATCAACTTCGTCATGGTGTTCTCGCCCAACACGCTCGAAGGCGCGCCCCACCGCATGCTGACCACGCTCGAACTGCCGAAAGGCACCGACCCCGAGCGCGAAGCCAAGGTCATCCAGGCGCTGGCCGAAGCCTACCCCCTGGTCACCGCCATCAAAGTCGGCGACATCGTCGACGCGGCCAAGGAGCTGCTCGCCAAGGTCATGACCGCGATCAGCGCCACCGCCGGCGTCACGCTGTTGATCGGCGCCGCGGTGCTGGCCGGGGCGGTCGCCGCCGGGCAGGAGCGCCGCAAATATCTGGCGGTGATCTACAAGACGCTCGGCGCCACGCGGGGGCGCATCATTCGCGCCGAGCTGCTCGAATTCGGCCTGCTCGGGCTGGCCACCGCGGCGCTCGCGGTACTGATCGCCACGATCACCGCCTGGGCGCTGTGCAAATGGGCGTTCGAGCTGACCTTCGTATTCTCGCCGCTGGCCGCCGCGCAGACGGTGCTGCTGGCGCTCGCTTTCGTGCTGACCATCGGCATCCTCGCCACCTGGCGGGTGCTGTCGGCCAAGGCCGCGCCTTATTTGCGCGCCGAATAGGCTCGGCTGCCGGTTAACGCGAACACCGCTTCGTCATCTTGCGCCGCTAGGCTCAAACCCCCATATTCGTGTCCAAAATGACTATCGTGAACTCTTCCAGCAGTTAGGGGAAAGGACCCTCGGAAAAATGGCGGATCTCGACAGACGTTACGCGCAGAGCACGCCGGTCGGGCGCACCGAAGCCGGTGTCATCGACCAGGGCCTCAGGGCCTACATGCTGCGCGTCTACAACTACATGGCGAGCGGCGTCGCGATCACCGGCGTGGTGGCCTACCTGGTCTATGCCATGGCGGTGGTATCGGGCACCGATGGCGCGATCACGGGCTTGACGCCCTTCGGCAACTTCATCTTCAACACCCCGTTCAAATGGGTGGTGATCTTCGCGCCGCTGGCGATGGTGTTTTTCGTCTCGGCCCGGATCAACAGCATGAGCGTCGGCACGGCCCAGTTGGCCTTTTGGGTCTTCGCGGGCCTGATGGGGCTTTCGCTGGCCTCGATCTTCATGGTCTACGTCCATGCCAGCATTGCCCAGGTGTTCTTCATCAGCGCCGCCTCGTTCGGCGCGCTGAGCCTGTGGGGCTACACCACCAGCCGCGACATCTCCGGCTGGGGCTCGTTCCTGTTCATGGGCCTGATCGGCGTCATCATCGCCATGCTGGTGAATTTGTTCATCGGCTCGAGCGCGCTGCAATTCGCCATCTCGGTGATCGGCGTGCTGGTGTTCGCCGGCCTCACCGCCTACGACACGCAGCAGATCAAGGAGATGTACAGCGTCAACGATGACGGGTCGGTCGCCGGCCGCAAGGCGGTGATGGGAGCGCTTCGGCTCTATCTCGACTTCATCAACCTGTTCATGATGCTGCTGTCGCTGTTCGGCGACCGCCGTTAAGCAGCAGCCTCAGCTACTAGCACCAAGGCCCCGGCGTCACCGCCGGGGCCTTTTGTTTGGCAACAGGTCCCGAAACCTCACAGGCCTTTTACTTTGCAGGCGAGCGGAGCGAAGCTAGAGTTCAGGTCCGCTCACCACGCAGAAGGGAAAAGCCATGAGGGGTGTCGCGAGCCTCGCCCTAGCTGGGATGTTCCTTGTCTTTGGCGCAACGTCGATGTTTGCGGCCGAGCCCGGTATGCAAAATCGGCCGCACGCAAACGATCTGGGAATTTGGAAGTCGTACTCGCCAAAGGCCTTGCGCGGGGAGCTCCACAATTACGATCCTGTGGGGCTTATGGCTGGCGCGCTCATCCACACTGACTGCTCGATAAACTTCACCGACCCGGACACGCACAAGACCTATTGCTTCAACAGCGCCACGTCCCAACTCTATTTTGCCAATTGGCCGAAGACGTACGCCCGCAAGGCAGCGGAATCCTTGCAAAAAATGAAAGAGCAATCGCCCAGTCAATAGGCGGAAAGTCGCTTCCCAGTAAGCTGAAGAGCTAGGCCTCGACCAGGCGCAAGCCGCGGTCGAGCGCGCGCAGCACGCGGGCGAGATCGGGACCGCGCTTCAAGATCAGCCCGGTCGCTGCGATCACGCTATAGGCGCCTTGGCGCCGCGCCAGTCGCGGCGCCTTCTCGATGCGGTAGAGCGGCGTCTCTGACGCGCGGCGGAACACCGAGAACACGGCCTTCTCCTTCAGCATGTCGATGGCGTAATCGCGCCATTCGCCGTTGGCGACCTTGCGTCCGTACACGTTGAGGATTTGGGTGAGTTCCCGGCGATCGAAGGCGATGTCGCCGCGCCGGCCTTCAGAAGTCTGTGCGTCGCCGCCGGCCCTGCGGGCCAGCGGCAAGACTATGGGTTCCGTGTCGCTCAAGCGCGCCTCCTGTAACGGAAGCTTCATGATGAGCCGAGCGTTAGGGAAATTCAAGCCGCTAGAGCCGCCGCACGAAGTGTAACATTACGAAACATGAATCACAGTTCGGCCCAAGTTCAGCCGTTGCCACGCCCCAAAGAACCGTATCATTGGCATCGTTGCCTCTCGGCCCGGTCCAACGGAGAGGTCTTCGGAATCTCAGCCCCCCAGCCCCCCCGGGGTCTTCTCTCGGACCGGGCCACTTCCTTTGAAGGCCGTTCCAGTCGAACGGCGAGGCTCAAACGGGCCGGCGCAAGCCGGCCCTTTGTTTTTGGGCGGGCGATCTAAATCCAACAGCACGATATGGCGGGATGTGGCCCGGCTCGCGGGTGACCGGCGCTAGAGGCGATCATAATGCGCGGCGCCGAGGATCGGCCCGGCATTTTCCACCTGCACCAGGGCGACGAGATAATCCCCGCCGATGGTCTTGAGGTCCTTGAGCGGCAGCCGGAGCGTCATCGCCTCGCCCTCCCACATGCCGATCGGCGTCAGTTCCTTGACCGGGTGATAATAGCTGAGCGTCTTGCCGCTGTTCTCGCCGCGGGTGATCGACACTGTCGCCTCGTCCTGGGCGATCGCCAGCCAGATCGTTGCCGAGCGCCTGTCCGAATTGTCGGGCGCGGCGCCGATGCCGATCACCAGCGTGTCGCCTTCGGCGTGCATGTTGACCGGCACGCTGACGTCCTTGAGCCGCTTGGCGGCGTTGCGCATCGCCATCTCGATCGCCGCTTCGTTGCTGCCGTTCACATGGGTGAGGCCGTCGACCACGACCTGCGGCGTGTACACTTTGCCGTCGCCGCGCATGCTCGCATAGTCCCGCTGGCGGTCGCTATTGGCGCCGCTGGACAGCGTGTCGCGCCAGCCGAGATAGTTCCAATAATCGACCGAATAGGACAGCGTGATATAGCCCGGCCGCTTGCCGAGCTCGGCCAGCAGCGCATCGGCCGGCGGGCACGAGGAGCAGCCTTGGCTGGTGAACAGTTCGAGCACCGCTTTCGGTGCCTGTGTCGCCGGCTCGGCCATTCCTGGCTGCACAACGGCGATGATGGCGAGCGCCGCCACCGCGCTCGCGCTCGATCGGGGGGAGCGCCTCATGGGTGGTAGCATGCAGGAAACGAGCCTAGATTTCCGGCTAAAAATGCCTCGCGCACGGTCACAACTCGGTGACTAGGCGGCGTCCTTGGCCAGACCCCGCAGCACGTAGTGCAGAATGCCGCCATTGCGGAAATAGTCGAGCTCGTCGAACGTATCGATCGCCGCCTTGACCGGCACCGCGCGCGTCTCGCCGTCGGCATAGGTGATGTCGGCTTCGAGCCACTGCATCGGCTTCAAGTCGGTCAGGCCCTTGAGGCTCACCGTCTCGTCGCCCTTCAGCCCGAGCGCCTGCCACGACATGCCCTCGGCGAACAGCAGCGGCAGCACGCCCATGCCGATCAGATTGGAGCGGTGGATGCGCTCGAAGCTCTCGGCGATCACCGCGCGCACGCCGAGCAGCCGCGTGCCT
Source organism: uncultured Alphaproteobacteria bacterium (assembly GCA_963812105.1). GTDB lineage: Bacteria > Pseudomonadota > Alphaproteobacteria > Rhizobiales > Methyloligellaceae > Methyloceanibacter. Next base: position 99,217 of record CAWEUF010000006.1, on the reverse strand, counting down.
TTCGCTGCCCAGTCGCGCGACGAGCCGGTGCCGTATTCCTTGCCGGCGAACACCACCAGCGGAACGCCCTCCTCCGCGTAGCGCATGGCGGCATCGTAGATCGGCAGCCGCTCGCCCGACGGGTAATGCACCGTCACGCCGCCTTCGACGCCCGGCACCATCTGATTCTTGATGCGGGTATTGGCGAAGGTGCCGCGCATCATCACCTCGTGATTGCCGCGCCGCGAGCCGTATGAGTTGAAATCGTGCGGGGCCACGCCGTGGTCGATCAGATAACGCCCGGCCGGGCTGTCGCGCTTGATGCCGCCGGCCGGCGAGATGTGGTCGGTGGTGATGGAGTCGAGGAACAGGCCGAGAATGCGCGCGCCCGTCGACATCGGTCACCGGCGACGGCGTCGCCGACATGCCGGTGAAGTAAGGCGGGTTCTGCACATAGGTGGAGTCCGCGCCCCAGCCATAGGTGAGCCCGCCCTTCACCTCGATCTCGCGCCATTCGGGATCGCCGCGGAACACGTCGCCGTAGCGCTTCTTGAACATCGATTTCTTGACCGCCTTGCGCACCACTTTGGCGATCTCCTTGGCCGGCGGCCAAATGTCCTTGAGATAGACCGGCTCGCCGTCCGAGCCCGTGCCGAGCGGTTCGGTGGCGATGTCGATGGCCATCGATCCGGCCAGCGCATAGGCCACCACCAGCGGCGGCGAGGCGAGATAGTTGGCGCGCACGTCGTGATTGACCCGGCCCTCGAAATTGCGGTTGCCCGACAGCACCGAGGCGACCGCCAGATGATGGTCGTGGATGGTCTTGGAGATCTCCTCGGGCAGCGGACCGGAATTGCCGATGCAGGTGGTGCAGCCATAGCCGACCAGATTGAAGCCGAGCGTGTCGAGGTCCTGCTGCAGCCCGGCCTTGTCGAGATAGTCGGTCACCACCTGCGAGCCCGGCGCGAGCGAGGTCTTGACCCAGGGCTTGACGCTCAAGCCCTTCTTCAGCGCCTTCTTGGCGAGCAGTCCCGCCGCCACCATCACGAACGGGTTCGAGGTGTTGGTGCAGGAGGTGATGGCGGCGATCACCACGTCGCCGTGGCCGAGGTCGAAATTCTTGCCCTGGACCGGCACCCGCTTGCCCGCTTCGGCGGCCTTGCCATATTCCTTGTCGAGCGCCTCGGCGAACGCGGCCGCCGCCTTGGCGAGCGGCACGCGGTCCTGCGGGCGCTTCGGCCCGGCGATCGACGGCTCGACATCCCGCAAGATCGAGATGCGAGCATCCGGTGAATTCCGGGTCGGGCGTCTTGGCGGTGCGGTACATGCCTTGCGCCTTGGCATAGGCCTCGACCAGGGCGATGCGCTTGTCCTTGCGCGCGGTCGCTTCGAGATAATCGAGCGTTTCCTCATCGATGGGGAAGAAGCCGCAAGTCGCGCCGTATTCCGGCGCCATGTTGGCGATGGTGGCGCGGTCCTCGAGCGGCAGATTGGCGAGCCCGACCCCGAAGAACTCCACGAACTTGCCGACCACGCCGGCGCGCCGCAGCATCTCGGTGACGGTCAGCACCAGGTCGGTGGCGGTGACGCCGTCCTTGAGCTCGCCGGTCAGGCGGAAGCCGACCACTTCGGGGATCAGCATGGAGATCGGCTGGCCGAGCATGGCCGCCTCCGCCTCGATGCCGCCGACCCCCCAGCCGAGCACCGCGAGCCCGTTGACCATGGTGGTATGGCTGTCGGTGCCGACCAGCGTATCGGGGAACGCCACCGGATGTCCGCCATTGGCCTTCTTGGTCCACACCGTCTGCGCCAGATATTCGAGATTGACCTGGTGGCAGATGCCGGTGCCGGGCGGCACCACGCGGAAATTGTCGAACGCGCCGGCGCCCCAGCGCAGGAACGCATAGCGCTCGAGGTTCCGCTCATATTCCTTGTCGACATTGAACTGGAAGGCTTGGCCCGAGCCGAACGCGTCGACCATCACCGAATGGTCGATGACCAGATCGACCGGCGCCAGCGGGTTGATCTTGGTCGGGTCGCCGCCGAGATGGGCCATGGCGTCGCGCATGGCGGCGAGATCGACCACCGCCGGCACGCCGGTGAAATCCTGCATCAGCACCCGCGCCGGGCGGAACGCGATCTCGCGATCGCTCTTTTTCTCCGCGAGCCACAGCGCCATCGCCCGAATGTCGTCGGCGGTGACGGTCCGCCCGTCCTCGTGGCGGAGCAGATTTTCGAGCAGCACCTTGAGCGAGAACGGCAGGCTGGAGATGCCCTCTAGCCCGTTGGCCTCGGCCTCTTTCAGGCTGAAATAGTCGTATTTGTCCCCGTCGACCTTGAGCGTGCGCCGGCATTTGAAGCTGTCGAGCGAGGGGTCGAGTGCCGCGGTCAAGGAGGTCTCCTAACAGAGGACGTCAGCTATAGCGCATGCAAGGGCGTGGCCAATGCACGGCGCGGGTGCCGGATTTAAGGGATAGGCGCGCGCAAGCGACACCGAACTGCGCGCTTCCTGCCACTATAAAAGCCCTTGCGGCAACGAAACAATGACGCGAAGAGACTGAATTCGCCGCTTCGCCTGCCTGTCCCAGTCTCAAATTGCGCAAAAGCTGAGCAAATGCCGCACGAGATCGACCTCGCCGCCCTCAAGATCAGCTGTCAGCGCGGCGGCCGGCTCGTGTTCAGCGGCCTGAGCTTTCAGCTCGGTCCCGGCCAGGCGCTGCTGGTCACCGGGCCTAACGGCGCCGGCAAGACCAGCCTGTTGCGCCAGATCGCCGGCCTGCTGCCGTTGGCCGCCGGGGACCTCCGCCTCGACGGCGCCGGGCCCGACGCCGAGCTGCCCGAGCTCTGTCACTATGTCGGCCATCTCAATGCGGTGAAGACCAGCCTGAGCGTCGCCGAGAACCTCGGCTTCTGGGCCGAGTTCCTCGGCGCGAAGGATGCAAGCCTTGCGCCCGCGCTCGATGCGTTCGGCCTCGCCCCCCTCGCCGATCTTCCCGCCGGGCTTCTGTCTGCCGGGCAGAAACGAAAACTCGCGCTGTCGCGACTGTTCACCGCGCCCCGCCCGATCTGGCTGCTCGACGAGCCGCAAACCTCGCTCGACGCCGCCTCGCTCAAGCTGCTCGACGCCGCGATCAAGGCGCATCTCGACGGAGGCGGCCTCGCCATCGTCGCCAGCCACGTCGCGCTCGGCACCAAATTCGCGCGGAAGCTCGCGCTCGGCACGGAGGCCGTGTCGTGAGCGCGGCGCTCGCCCTCCTCAAGCGCGACATGAAACTGTCCTGGCGCGAGGGCGGCGCGGTCGGCGTGGCGCTCGGCTTCTATCTGGTGGTGGTGGCCATCACGCCGCTGGGCTTGGGCCCGGACCTCAATCTGCTCGCGCGCATCGCTCCGGGCATTTTGTGGATCGCGCTGCTGCTCGCCGCGCTGCTGTCGGCCGACCGCATCTTCCACAACGATTACGAGGACGGCGCGCTCGACGTGCTGATGACCGGCAAGTTGCCGCTGCCGCTGGTCGCCGCGATCAAATGCCTCGCCCACTGGCTCACCACCGGCGTGCCGCTGGCGCTGCTGGCGCCGCTGCTCGGGCTGCTGCTCAATCTGCCGATCGGCACCAGCCCGTCGCTGGTGCTCGCCATGCTGGCCGGCACCCCGGCGGTGAGTTTCATCGCCGGCATCGGCGCCAGCCTGACGCTGGGCTTGCGGCGCAGCGGCCTGCTGCTCGCGCTGCTGGTGCTGCCGCTTTACGTGCCGGTGCTGATCTTCGGCGTGTCGGCCGTCACGCCTTACGTGAGCGGGCCGCACTCGCTGTGGGCGCCTCTGCTCATGCTGTGCGCGCTGAGCCTCGCGTCCATCGTGCTGGCGCCGATCGCCGCCGCCGCCGCGCTGCGCAATGCGCTGCGGTGAATAATCTGCTTTTGACCCAAAGCGGACATTTCCTTCGCTCCACTTAAGCGGCTATACCGGCATCACTCCGCCAGAGATGCGGCGGCTCGACCGGTTCGGGTCACATCTGCGGTGAGGTTTGAGTCATGCTCCAGGCTTGGATGTCTATCGGTTACATCGTCCTGCTCGCGATCCTCGTGCTCGCCTTTATCTTATGGCGCAGGGGCAGTGCCGTTCTGGCCATCGCTGCCCTCGTCGTGGGCATCCCCCTCTGGTTTGGCTGGGAATATGCCCGTCCAGCCTGGACAACCGGCGCCGTCACCGGAACGGAAGTGCGCCGCAGCGATCCCGACGCAAAGGGCAACACCACCGACATCGAATACATCTACATGCGCAACCGGTCCGACCGGGGGTTCGAGTTGATCAACGAGGATTCCTGGTGGTGGCTGAAGCGCAACAGCGAGCGCGTGTTCAACGACGCCAAGACCGCGCAGGACCGCAATACGGAAATGACCGTCATGTGGAATCGGTGGCGCTCCACGCTGTTCAGTTGGTACCCCAACGCGATCGCCATCGGCCCGGCCGGCTCTTGGCCGTTTTGGTCGGTGCGGACCATCGTCTTCTACGCCCTCTCCGCCCTGCTCTGGCTCGGCTATTTCTCCGTGTTCTTCAGGCTGCGCCGCTCGAGCGCGCCACCGCGCGAACCCAACGCCGATTCGTGAGTAGGCCTCTCGAGGACGGCACCGGGCGGACGACGGCGAAGTTGCGATGCGGCGCTAGCGCTTGCCGAGGCCGATGGCGACGATGCGGTTGAGCAGCGGCTCGTAATCGATGCCGGCAGCCTCGGCAGCTTCCGCGAATTCCTCGCCGTAGCCGATGTCGGCATTCGGGTTGGCCTCGAGAAAATATGGCCGGCCCTCGGCATCGAGGCGGAAATCCACGCGCGCCCAGCCGCTGAGCTGCAGCAGACGATAGATGCGCTTGGTGGTTTTCACCAGAAGCCGCTCGAGTTCGGGCGGCAGGTTCCGCGCCGGGCCGATCTTGACGCCGCGTCGCTTCTGGAACTTGACGTTCCATTTGACCTGCCGGGTGGCGATCTTCGGCGCGTCGGAGCGCAGCCGCTTGATTTCCAGCTCCCAGACCGGCAGCACCTGCAAGGCGCGTATTGCCCATAACCCCGACATAGACCTCGCGGCCGTCCACATATTGCTCGAGGATGAGAGCGGTGCCGGTCTTCCCGTGCATGAACTCGATCCGCTCGGCCAGCTTTTCGTCATTGTGGACTACGGAGGCCTCGGAGATGCCGAACGAGGCCTCCTCGATCTGCGACTTGACGATGAGCGGGTAGTCGAGCCGGGCAGGCTTGCGCTTGAGCTTGCGGCCGGCCGGAACCACGGCGAAGCGCGGAGCGCGGATGCGGTGGTAGTGCAGGATCTTCTTCGAGAGCGCCTTGTCGCGGGCGAGCATCAGACCGCGGGGATTGCATCCGGTGTAGGGCACCTGGACCAGCTCGAGATAGCTCACCACATTCTGGTCGAGCATCGCCTCGCCGCGAAACTCGTCCAGCAGATTGAAGACGATGTGGGGCTTGAAGTCCTGGATGGCCTGGCGCAGGGGCGTGAGGTCGTCGTACAGCCCGAGCGGCTGCACCTCGTGTCCCAACTCGCGCAGCCCGCTGATCACTTCGTACTCGGTCTTGTACTCGAAGACCTCCGCGTCGGGCTTGCCGCCAATGTCGTCGGGCGGCACCAGATCGATGTGCGTCAGCACGAGCACCCGCTTCTTGCGCATAGTTTATGGCCTCACATGGCGTGCCATTCGCGCGCTCGGTACAGGTAGTTCATGCCGTGTACTGTCAACATGATGGCGAAGTCCAGCACCAGATTGCGCTCCGGGCCGTCGGCCACCAGGCGCAGTTCCTTGCAGCGCCCGATCATCTGTTCGAGAACCTGATCGAGCGTGAGTTGATACTCGCCTGTCCACTTTGCGACCATGTCCCGAATCTCGCGGCGGTGTCGCCGGAGAAATGCCGCCGCCGGCTCACGCCGGTCGCCGGCGCCCTCGGCCTCGCTGAACAGGCGCTTCAGATCGCGGTCGTAAGCATCGGAAAAGCCGACTGAGTAGTGGGCCCGCTTGCGCTCGTAGTAGGCCCCGAGGGTCGTCCGGTCTCCGGACAGGGCGTAGGGCTTGGCGCGGCTGCGAACGCGCGGCGGCTGACCGGCAAGCTCGCTCATCAGGCGATCGACATATTCGAGCTTGCGCAGCGCCGGCCAGCCCTTGTAACGCCGGCGCCAGTTGTAGCGGGGCCGCAGCCAGACCGCGAAGGTCTCGGCAAAATCCTCCTCCGGGTGGCTCTGGGCGTACCAGGCGGGGAGATTTTGCACGTAGCGGCGGCTCGCGGGATTGGGCCGGTAGGCCTCCGGATACGGCGTGCTCGCCTTGCCGAACCGGCGCCGCCACTCGCGGCGGCGCTGAAAGTTGAAGGCGTGCTGGATGGCGTGCCCCAGCTCGTGTCGCAACAGCTGCATGCAGGACTCGGCCGTCGCCCCCTCCGCTTCGAGCATCTGCGAGCGCTCGAGACGGATGAGCTTGGGATGCGCGAGGTAGAAGGGCAGCGCGACGCCCGGCACCCCGGCCGGCGAGAACCACTCGTCGGCAAGCCAGAAATGCGGGTTGAAGCGCAGGTCGCGCTGGGCAAGCTCCTCCCGGACCCGCTCGATCCGTTCCTCGAGCCAGGTTCCCTCGATGGCGACGTTCAGGTCGCACAGTCTGACCGACAGCAACTCGCGCTGGGTCAGGTGCTCCCAGGGAAACCGCCGCCCATTTGTTGTTTGAATTGAACGCACTGCGCATAACACCCTAAACGACAGCGCCGCGCGTGGCCACCCCGCGCCGGCAAGCCGACCGATGTCCATCAAGGGGAGGATGAAGCAGCGTCGCCGCCGCATTGCCACCGTGGCGCAAACCCACTAGATCAGCCCCATGATCAGCCTCGCCAACCCGACACGCTTTTTGAGCCTGGTCGACGCCGTGGTGCCGTGGCTCACCGCGCTGGTGTTGATCCTGCTTGGGCTCGGCCTCTATCTCGCATTGTTCGTGGCGCCGCCCGATTATCAGCAGGGCGAGACCGTCAGGATCATGTTCGTGCACGTGCCGGCCGCCTGGCTCGCCATGTTCGGCTACCTGCTGATCGCCTCAGCCGCGCTCGGCACGCTGATCTGGCGCCATCCGCTGGCCGACGTCGCCGCCAAGACCGCCGCCCCGATCGGCGCCACCTTCTGTTTCATCGCGCTGGTCACCGGCTCGCTGTGGGGCAAGCCGATGTGGGGCACCTATTGGGTGTGGGACGCGCGGCTCACCTCGATGCTGGTGCTGTTCCTGCTCTATCTCGGGCTGATCGCCTTGTGGCAGGCGATCGATGAGCCGGGCCGCGCCGGCCGCGCCGCCGCCATTCTCGCCCTGGTCGGCGTCGTCAACATCCCGATCATCAAATTCTCGGTCGATTGGTGGAACACGCTGCACCAGCCGGCCAGCATCGTTCGCGCCGGCGGCCCGACCATCGACCCCTCGATGCTGTGGCCGCTGCTGGTCATGGCGACAGCCTTCACGCTGCTCTTCGTGCTGTTGCATCTCATCGCCATGCGCGCCGAGATTTACCGGCGCCGCGTGCACGCCATGCAGCAGAGCCAAGTCGAGCGCGCCGCTCTGGTCGAGGCTTGAGCGATGCTCGATCTCGGCCCGCACGCTGCGTTCATCTTCGCCGCCTACGGCGTGACCTTCGTCGCGACGGCGGCCCTCGCTCTGGTCATCGTCGAGGACGACCGCAAGCAGCGGCGGCTCATCGCCGAGCTTGAGCGCAAGGGGATCAGGCGCCGCTCGGCCAAGCCGGTGGCAGCCAAGGCCAGCAAGACGCCGCGGAGACGGCGGCCATGAGCGAGGCGACCCGCGCGCCATCCTTGCGGCGACTGGGGCCCGCGCTGCCGTTGCTGATCTTCGCGGTGCTGGCGGGTCTGTTCTGGTACGCGCTGCAAGGCGGCGATCCCTCGCGCCTGCCCTCGGCGCTGATCGGCAAGAAGGTGCCCGACTTCAATCTGCCGGCGATCGACGGCCTGATCGCCGATGGCACGGCGGTTCCGGGCTTTGCCGCGGCGGACCTCGCCCAAGGCGAGCCGACCATCGTCAACGTGTTCGCCTCGTGGTGCGTCGAGTGCCAGGTCGAGCATCCCATGCTGCTCGCGCTCAGCCGCGAGCCCGGCATCAGGCTCTACGGCATCGACTACAAGGACGACATGGCCTCGGCGCGGCGCTTCCTCGGGCGCTACGGCAACCCTTATTCGCGCGTCGGGCGTCGATCCGTCGGGGCGGACGGCAATCGATTTCGGCGTGTACGGCGTGCCGGAGACCTACGTCATCGCCGGCGACGGCAAAATAGCCTTCCGTCATGTCGGCCCGCTGACCGAGGCCGTCATCAAGGACAAGATCCTGCCGCTGCTGACACCGCCGTCCGGCGCGCCGCGAGGCTAGTGTCCGCTATTTGCGGGGGGTGGTGACGATCAGGTTGAGGGTATCGAGGAACTCCTGCCGCTTGGCAGGGGGCAAATTGGCCAACAGCTTCTGGTCGGCCGCGGTAGCGCCCGGCTGGGCCTCGCGCAGCGCCTTGGCGCCCTGCGGGCTGAGCTTGATGGCGTAGGCTCTGGCATCTTCCTTGGCGCGGCGGCGGTGAATCAGCCCCCGGCCGAGCAACCGCGCGACAATATCGGCCAAGGTGGAGCGGTCGATGCCGGTGCGCTCGACCAGATCGGTCTGGGTGAGCCCCTCTTCGTCGGCGACCACCATCAGCACCGCATATTGGCGCGGCGTCAGCCCGCTGGTGCGCGCTTCGGACGAAAAAATGTCCGCGGCGCACTGGCCCGCCCGATGGAGCAAGTGCATGGCCGATCGGTCGAGGTCTCTGCCTCCTTTAACCATATGACAACACGCCCCACTTCGCGTAGAACGTGTATCTCCCTAGAGCTAACCCTTGCCCCTCAAGGACGCCTGACCCCCTTTTACAACCCGGAAGGGCGAACCGCAAACGAGCGGTTGCAGAGGGCCAGCGGCCGATTGTGACAGTCACGATATCGGTATGCGGAATTTCGCTTGCAAGTGTTCGCAGGTGCACAAGGAGAATAACGTTAAAGGGGGGCTTAAGTTCGCTTTTCCGCCTCGGGGTCGCCCGGCTCTGCGGACGGCGGCTCGCCGTGGCGCTGCAGCAACGGCATCTGGGCCAGCGCGAACAGGAAGGTGAGCGGCAAAAAGCCGAACGCCTTGAAGCTGACCCAGGCATCGGTCGAAAAATTGCGCCATACCAGCTCGTTGACGATCGCCATGGCGATGAAGAACACGATCCAGCGCAAGGTGAGTTTTCGCCAGCCAGCCTCGGTGAGCGTGAATACCGGCCCGAACAGCAGCTCGAGCACCGGCTTTCGCATCGCAAGGCCCCCCAGCAGCAGCACGGCGAACATCGCATAGACGATGGTCGGCTTGAGCTTGATGAAGGTCTCGTCCTGGAGATAGAGCGTCAGCCCGCCGAACACGAGCACGATCGCGCCCGAGACCAGCGGCATCACCGGAACTTTGTGGTAGCGGAACCTCGCCACGGCGAGCGAGATCACCGTCGCCACCATGAACGCGGCCGTGCCGGCATAGATGCCCGCTATGGCGTTGCCGGCGAAGAACACCAGCAGCGGTCCGAGCTCGATGGCGAGCTTGGGCAGCAGCGCGCGGCTGAGAGTCCGCGTGCGCCGCTTGCGCCCGGACTTTGCGCCTAGGCGGCTTCTTCATTCGCACTCTTTGCTCCGGCGATGGCGCGGGCGAAGTCGTGCGCATCGAACGGCTTGAGATCGTCGAGTCCTTCGCCGACGCCGATGGCGGCAATCGGCAGCTTGAAGCGCTCGGCGATGGCGACCAGGATGCCGCCCCGCGCCGTGCCGTCGAGCTTGGTCACCACCAGGCCGGTCACGCCGGCGATCTGCTCGAAAATCTCCACTTGGGCCAGCGCGTTCTGCCCGGTGGTGGCGTCGAGCACCAGGATCACGCCGTGCGGCGCCGCTGCATCGAGTTTCTTCAGGACGCGCACGATCTTGGCGAGCTCGGCCATGAGATCGGACTTGTTTTGCAGCCGTCCGGCGGTGTCGATCAGCAGCACGTCGATCCCCTCGGCGCGGGCGCGCTCGAGCGCCTCGTAGGCGACGCCGGCCGGATCGGCGCCGACCTCCTTGGTGACGACTTCCGCGCCGACGCGCGTCCCCCACACTTTGAGCTGATCGATGGCCGCGGCACGGAACGTGTCGGCGGCGGCGAGCATGACGCTCAAGCCCTTGCGCTTGAACTGATAGGCCATCTTGGCCGCGGTGGTGGTCTTGCCGGTGCCGTTCACCCCGACCACCAGGAACACATGCGGGCTGGCGCCCCGCGCCAGGGCAAAATCGCTCGCCACCGGCTCGAGCACGCCGGCGATCTCGGCGGCCACGATGTCGCGCACCGTGTTGGGATCGAGCCCGCGGTCATAGCGGCCTCTGCCGATTGCCGAGCGGATGCGCGCGGCCATCGGCACGCCGAGGTCGGCCTTGATCAACACCTCTTCGATACGGTCGAGCGTGTCCTCGTCGAGCTTCCGCTTGGTCAACACGCCGGCGAGATTGTCGGACAGCGCATTCGACGTACGGGCCAGACCGTGGCGGAGCTGATCGAACCAGCTCCGCATCGGCTCGGCTGACGCCTTGGATTTGTCTTTCGGCTCGCCATGGGGGCCTGCCGGCGGCGGCGCGGGCCGCGTCGGCGGCTGTGGCTTGTCGCGCCGCGGTGTCTTGGGCTCGAACACCGAGGGCGCCGCCTTTTCTTCGGCGCTCTTTTTCTTGCGATCGCCGGGCGGCCGCTCGTCGGGTGGCGTGTCGTGCGGCGGCGCGGCTGGGCCAGCCGGCGGCGGCGCCTTGGGCTTCGCGGCCCTCGCCGGGCCTTTACGTTTAGGGGGCTCCTGCTTGGCCGGCCGATCCGGCATGGGATCTTTCTTGAGCGGGCCTTCCGGCGGCCGGTCGCGCTTCGGCGAGTCCTGCGGCGGTTCCTTCTTGGCGGGCTCGGCGGGCCGATCGCCGATGCCCAGCAGACGCTGGAAAAAACTCGCCTTCTGGCCGTCGCTCATGGCCGCACCGCGATGAGTTGAGCGCCGTCATGGCCGGCCACGATGGCATCGACCAGCACGCCCGCCCCCGGCTCGGCCTCGAGCCGCACCGGCGTGAAATCGGCCGAGCGGCCTTGCCCTTCGGTCTCCATCAGCACGTTGATATGCCGTCCATGTGCGCCGTCGAGATGGCGCTTCAGCGCGGCGACGCCCTTCGCGCGCAGCTCGCTTGCGCGTCTGGCGACGATCGCGCCATGCAGCTGCGGCATGCGCGCCGCCGGCGTGCCCTCGCGCGCCGAATAGGGAAACACATGCAGGAACGTGAGCCCGCACTCGTCGACCAGCGACAGCGAGTTCTCGAACATCGCCTCGGTCTCGGTGGGGAAGCCGGCGATCAGATCGGCGCCGAACACCAGGTCGGGCCGGGCGCGGCGCATGGCCTCGCAGAACGCGACCGAATCGGCGCGGGCATGGCGCCGCTTCATGCGCTTCAAGGTGAGATCGTCGCCCGCCTGCAGCGACAGATGGAGATGCGGCATCAACCGCTCCTCCTCGGCGATCGCGGCGATGAGGTGCGGATCGGCCTCGACCGAGTTGATCGAGGACAGTCTCAAGCGCGGCAGCTCGGGCACCAGCCTGAGCACCGTGCGCGTGAGCTTGCCGAGCGTCATCTCGCCGGGCAGGTCCTTGCCGTAGGCGGTGATGTCGACGCCGGTCAGCACGATCTCGGCATAGCCCTTCTCGGCCAGCTTTCTGACTTGCGCCACCACCTCGCCCGCCGGCACCGAGCGCGACGGCCCGCGGCCGAACGGAATGATGCAGAAGGTGCAGCGATGGTCGCAGCCGTTCTGGATCTGCACATAGGCCCGCGCTCTGGAGCCGAAGCCTTCGAGCAGATGCGAGGCGGTCTCCGTGCACCGACATGATGTCGTTGACCTTGACCCGCTCGGTCCCCTCGACGCCGAACCCTGCGAAGGTCTTGGCTTCGAGCTTCTCCTGATTGCCGATGACGTGATCGACCTCGTCCATGGCGGCGAACCGGCCGGGATCGATCTGCGCCGCGCAGCCGGTGACGATGATCTTGGCGTCGGGGCGCTCGCGCCGCGCGCGGCGGATCGCCTGGCGCGCCTGGCGCACCGCCTCCGCGGTCACCGCGCAGGTGTTGACGATCACCGCTGAGCTCAACCCGGCGGCGGAGGCATGCTCGCGCATGACCTCCGACTCGAAGGCATTGAGCCGGCAACCGAAGGTGATGATGTCGAGATCGGACATTGGCGGCTTCTAACACGAAAATTCGGCGAAATCCCCTCCCCCGCAAGAAGGAGGGCGTAGCTAAACGCGGGCTGGCGCGAATAGCTCCGCCGGCAGCGTGCCTTCATAATCGAGCGCATATGGGCCGGTCATCAGGATATGGCCGTCACTCTCGCGCCATTCGATCAGCAGGTCGCCGCCCGGCAGGCTCACTCTGACTTTGCGGCCGGTCAAGTCGCGCCGCGCCGCCGCCACCGCCGAGGCGCAGGCCGCCGTGCCGCAGGCCCGCGTGAGGCCGGCGCCGCGCTCCCAGGTCCGCACCTTGATCGCCTCGGGGCCGAGCACCTGCACCAGCGAGATATTGGCGCGCTCGGGAAACAGCGGGTGGTGCTCGAGCATCGGCCCGAACCGGGCGAGGTCGTGCGCCTCGACGTCATCGACGAAGAACAGGCAATGCGGATTGCCGACATTGACCACCGACGGCGTATGCAGCACCGGCGCGTCGATCGGGCCGATCTGCAGCTCGATGCCCCGCGTGTCGTGGAACGGTTCGGCCAGCGGGATCTCGTCCCAGGCGAACCGCGGCGCGCCCATGTCGATGGTGACGCTGCCGTCGGCGTTGACGGTCGAGCCGAGCACCCCGCTCTCGGTTTCGATGCTGACCTTTGGCGCGCCGCTTTCGGCCGCGACCAGCGCCGCCACGCAGCGCGCCGCGTTGCCGCACGCGCCGACCTCGCCGCCATCGGCGTTCCAGATGCGCATGAACACATCGGCCTGGCGCGACGTCTCGAGCGCGATGATCTGGTCGCAGCCGATGCCTTCGTTGCGGTCGGCGATGGCGCGCACCGCCTCGGGCGAAAGGCCGAGGGCATGGGTCGCGCGCGTCGAGCACGACGAAGTCGTTGCCGAGCCCGTTCATCTTGCGGAAGTGGATCGCCTGAGCCTGCATGGAGCCTTGCCTTTGCCGCTATATAGGGCGAGCGGGCCCCTACTTGCCAGCGGCGCCAGGGTCTTGCTTGACGAGTAAAAAGGCGATCAGCGCAATGGCGGCGAAGGCGGCGCCGGCCAGAAAGGTCGCCCCGGCCCCGATCCGGTCCCACAGGAGACCGGCCAGCACGCTGGCGACCAGGGCCGCCAGCCCGGTAACCAGGCCGAACAGGCCGAAGGCGGTACCGCGCAGGCGCTCCGGCGCCGTGGCCGCGATCAATGCCGCCAGCACGCCTTGGGTCAGCCCCATATGCAAGCCCCACAGGCCGATGCCGATAAAGATGGCGAGGAGAGACGATCCGGCGGCCAGCACGAGATCGGCGGCGATCAGCGCGCACGAGGCCCAGCAGCAATAGCGGACGCGCGCCGATCCGGTCCTGGAGCCGCCCCGCCGGATAGGCGGAGGCCGCATAGACCAGGCTCATCACCGCGATCACCGCCGGCGCCCAGGCCAGCGCTAGGCCGCCATCCATGGCGCGAATGACCAGAAAGGCCTCGCTGAACCGCGCCAGGGTGAAAATCGCGCCGGCCACCACCACCAGCCAATAGGCCGCGCCGAGCGCGCCGATCTCGCTGGCCTGAAGCGGGGCTCGCGCTGTCGATCGCTTCGGGCTCGGCTCCTTGACGCCGAACACCAGCACCGCGACCGCCAGCACCGCCGGGATCACGGCGAACCACAACACGGTGCGAATGTCGTCGTTGAACAGATACATCAGGCCGATGGCCGCGGCCGGGCCGAGCGTGGCGCCGACCGTGTCGAGCGACTGGCGCAGGCCGAACGCCGCGCCCCGCTTGTCGGCCGGAGTCAAATCGGCGATCAGCGCATCGCGCGGCGCGCCGCGAATGCCCTTGCCGATGCGGTCGAGGAACCGCGCCAGCATCACCAGCCCGATCGTGCTGGCGAGCGGGAACAGCGGCTTGGTTATCGCGGCCAGGCCGTAGCCTGCCACCGTCAGCGCCTTGCGCCGCCCCAGCGCATCCGACAGCCAGCCGGAGAACACCCGGGTGATCTGCGCCGTCGCCTCGGCAATGCCCTCGATCACGCCGAGCGCGGTCGCGCTGGCGCCGAGCGTGACCACGAGAAAGACGGGCAGCAGCCCGTGGATCAGCTCCGAGGAGGTATCCATCAACAGCGAGGTGAGGCCGAGCGCCCACACCGAGCGCGGCAAGCCCTTATCGCCGTCCTGCTTGACCCGCACTTGCCGCGCTCCAGCCTCTTGGGGAATTGTTCGGTCCGCCTTCGTGTTATCAGAATCAAGCGTGCCAGAACGCGACCCCGTCAACGCCCTCGTCCCCCACACCCTGAAGGAGCCTTTGGCCGGCCGGGCGCAAGGCCCGCTCGCAGGACTGACCTTCATGGTGAAGGACCTGTTCGACATCGAGGGCCGCAAGGTCGGTAATGGCAATCCGAACTTTTATGAGCACGCCACCCCGGCGCGCGACACCGCGCCGGTCATCACCCGCCTGCTCGAGGCCGGGGCGTCCTTAACCGGCATCACCATTTGCGATGAGTTCTTCTACAGCGTGCTCGGCTCGAACGCCCATTACGGCCAGCCGGTCAATCCCCGCGCGCCAGGACGCGTCACCGGCGGCTCGTCCTGCGGCTCGGCGGCGGCGGTCGCGGCGTCGATGTGCGATTTCGCGCTCGGCAGCGACACCGGCGGATCGATCCGCGTGCCGGCCTCGTTCTCGGGCTCTACGGCTTGAGGCCGACGCATGGCCGCATCGCGCTCGACGGCGTAACGCCGATGGCGCCGAGCTTCGACACCGTGGGCTTCCTGACCCGCGAGGCGAAGCTGTTTCGCGATCTCGGCCAGGTGCTGCTCGACGGCCAACGAGTTGACGCGCCGATCAAGCGCCTGATCATTGCCGAGGACCTGTTCGAGCGTGCCGAGACCGGCGTGAACGCGGCGATTTGGCAGCTGTTCTCGAAGATCGGCCGCTCGCTGCCGCAAGCCGAGCGGAACATCGTCGCCGGAGCGCATCTCGGCGGCTGGCGCGATGCTTTCCGGGTCATTCAGGGCTTCGAGATTCAGTCGACGCTGCTGCCCTTCATCCGCTCGCACGATGTCGAGCTCGGGCCCGGCATCAAGGAGCGCTTCGACATGGCCGCCGCCATCAGCTTTGCCGAGGCGGAAGCGGCCAGGGAGGTTCGCGCCGAGATCGCTGACCGCCTGCACGTCATGGCCAAGCCGGGCAGCGTGATCGCACTGCCGACCACGCCGACCCTGCCGCCCGAGCGCGGCATTCCCGACGGCGCCTCGTTCGCCGAGTTCCGCAGCCGAGACCCTGGGCTTTACCTGCCTCGCCGGCCATGGCGGCCTGCCGCAGATCTCGATTCCGGCCAACGAGGCAGCCGGCTGCCCCATCGGCCTGTCGTTCATCGGCTGGCCGGGCGGCGACGAGGAACTGCTCGATTTGGCCGTCCGGCTTGAGCCTGTCTTAAGGAACGCGGCCTAAGCTCCTCGCGTTGATTTTGGCGAGGACGCGATGCTCGACAAACCCGCTTTGCCTTATGGCGTAGGCTTCCGCTCGCTGACGTCCGAAATACCCGCGCCGGTCGCCCTGCCCGTCACCGGCACGCTGCCCCCCTGGCTCACCGGCACCCTGCTCCGCACCGGGCCCTCGCAGTTCGAGGTGGGCCCGCGCACCTACAATCATTGGTTCGACGGGCTCGCCATGCTCCACCGCTTCGCCTTTGCCGGCGGACGCGTGAGCTATGCCAATTGCTTTCTCAAGAGCAACGCGTTTCGGGCCGCCGCCAAGACCGGTAAGATTTCCTATGCCGAGTTCGCCACCGATCCCTGCCGCACGCTGTTCGGGCGCGTCGCCGCGATCTTCGATCCCAAGCTCACCGACAATTGCTGCGTCAATGTTTCCGATTATGCGCAGCAAGCGGTCGCCTTCACCGAGACGGCGATGCCGATGCGCTTCTCGCCCGACACGCTGGAAACTCTTGGCGTGTTCGGCTATCGCCGGGCGTTGAAGGGACAGGTCTCCACCGCGCACCCGCATTACGACACCAAGCGCGCCTGCCATTACAATTACATCGCCGATTTCGGCATGAAGAGCGTGTATCGGCTCTGCCGCATCGGCGACGACGGCAAGCAGACGGTGGTCGCGACTCTGCCGGTCGAGCGGCCTGCTTACATGCACAGCTTCGGCATGAGCGAGGATCACCTCGTGCTCACCGAGTTCCCCCTGGTGGTCAGCCCGCTCGAGCTGAAGTTCTCGGGCAAGCCCTTCATCCAGAACTATCGCTGGGAGCCGGAGCGCGGGCTCGTCTTTCACGTGGTCGAGAAGGACACTGGCAGACTGGTGCGCACCGTTACCGCGGACGCGACCTTCGCCTTTCACCATGTGAATGCCTTCGCCGATGGCGACCGTCTTGCGGTCGATGTCGTCACCTATCCCGACGCCACCATCATCGATCAGCTTTATCTCGCGCGGCTGCGCTCAAGCGCCCCCATCACCGCGACCGGAACGCTGACCCGGTTCCATGTGCCCTTGGCCGGCGAGGCCCCGGTCACGCGCCGCATCCTGGCGGATGTGCCGCTCGAACTGCCGCGCATCAACTACGAGGCCTACGCCGGCAAGCCCTATCGCTATGTGTGGGGCACCGGCGTCCAGACCAAAGGCGACTTCCTCGATTCCATCGTCAAGATCGATACCGACACCGGGGCAGTCGCCACCTGGCACGCTGCCGGCCTTTATCCGGGCGAACCGGTCTTCGTGCCCTCGCCGTCAGCCACAGCCGAAGACGATGGCGTGCTGCTGTCGGTGGTGCTCGACACCGATAAGGACCGCTCCTTCCTGCTCGTGCTCGACGCCGCGAGCCTCAACGAGCTGGCCCGGGCGGCCGCGCCGCATGCCATTCCGTTCCATTTCCACGGCAGCTATTTCCCGGGCACCACTTGACTTGAAGCCGCAGGCTGCATTCAACTCCACGAGCTGAAGCCGTATTGTTGCACGTCGCGCCTGCCTCTAGGTGACCGCAATGCGCAATCTCCGCACCCTAGCCGCGGCAACGAGCATGTTGGCGCTCGCCGCGAGCGCCGAGGCCGTAGACCAGGAACAGTGGCAAGCGGTAACGAGCACGGACGGGGGCTTCGCCGTCCAGATGCCTCCCGGCGAGGTTTTCTATTTTCGAGAGGAATTGAAAACCGCGAAAGGAACCCCCTTTACGCTGCACCAGTATGTTGTCGACCAAGGGCAAGGGAAGGCGACGTTTGTCGCGCAAGGCGGCGCGTATCCAAGCGACTTGGACGTCTCGAACCCAAAGTCGATCTTGGAGGAAACCCTCCGCAAGGGCGCAAGGAAGCTCGACGGGGGCAAGTGGAACAGCGTCACGTGGAGCGCACAGCAAGGCGCAGTGACCGTGGAATCCGACGGCGTCCAAGGCGAGATCGACAGCCGTGCGTTTTCGGCACTGAAAGGGCGAAACTTCTACGATCTTATCTATTGGGGTGCGCGCGGCGCGGCGACCTCCTCCGATGCCGACCGCTTTTTCACTTCTCTGAAAATCGGGACAGAAACGCCGCCGCGCGTCTTGCCGGAACCGCTCCGGCGCGACAGGCCATAACACGGCTTGACTTGGACCTCGCCCTCGCCGACATTCCGGCCGAAATTCAAGGCAGCTCCGTTCGAAGAGCCGCCGCCCTGAACATCTTTGGGGTGCTACCGGCCTCCGGCCTACTTGAGCACTGCGCTCAAGTAGCGCGAAGCGCGGTAGCGCAAACCTAAAGGGGAGTCAGGGGGGTCAACACCCGCCAGCGCGATGCGCCCGCGGATGCGTTTTGCTTTGCTTGTCCTCATGGCCGGACAGGTCCGAAGAACGCATGGCGAGACGCAAGTTCAATGTGCCGCCTGGGCATCGTCGCCGCGCTGGTGCTCGCCTGCCTGCCGGCTACGTCCGGCGCTCAAGGCGCGCGCGTGCCGGTGATCGCCGGGCAGATTCGCGGCTACGACGCTTGCGGCTTGGTCGGCGTGGTGCGCGGCCTCGACCCGAGGGGCGACGGCTTCCTCGCCGTGCGCGCCGGGCCGGGCAGCGACTATGCCATGCTCGACAAGGTCTACGCCGACCAATTGCTGAGCGTCTGCGATGACCGGGGCAAGTGGCTCGGCGTGGTCTACTCGCACGAGTCCGAGGATTGCGGCGTATCCACGCCTTGGCCGCGGCCGGCGGCCTATACCGGCCCGTGCCGCTCCGGCTGGGTGTACCGCACCTATGTGAAGGATTTCGCCGGCTGATGTTCGAGACTCTCTCCGAGCGGCTTGGCGCCATCCTCGACAAGCTCACCCGCAAGGGCGCGCTGACCGAGACCGACGTGGCCGAAGCCATGCGCGAGGTGCGCCGCGCGCTGCTCGAAGCCGATGTCGCGCTCGACGTGGTGCGCGATTTCACCGACGCCGTGAAGGAGAAGGCCGTCGGCCAGGAGGTGGTGCGCTCCACCACGCCCGGCCAGATGGTCATCAAGATCGTCCATGACGAGCTGGTGCGGGTGCTCGGGTCCGACGCCCAAGGCATCGACCTCGCCGCCACGGCGCCGGTGGTGATGATGCTGGTCGGCCTGCAAGGCTCGGGCAAGACCACCACCACCGCCAAGCTCGCCAAGCGGCTCACCGCCCGCGACAAGCAGAAAGTGCTGATGGCCTCGCTCGATACGCGACGGCCCGCGGCCCAGGAGCAGCTTCGCGTGCTGGGCGAGCAGACCGGCGTCGCCACGCTGCCCATCGTCGCCGGCGAAGGCCCGACGGTCATCGCCAAGCGCGCGGTCGAGACCGCCAAGCGCGGCGGCTACGACGTGCTGCTGCTCGACACCGCCGGCCGCACCCATATCGACGAAGAGCTGATGGCCGAGACCGCCGCGATCGAGCAGATCGCGCAGCCCGCACGAGACGCTGCTGGTGGCCGACGCTCTGACCGGCCAGGACGCCGTCAATCTCGCCAAGAATTTCGATGCCCGCGTGGCCGCTGACCGGCATCGTGCTGACCCGCGTCGACGGCGACGGCCGGGGCGGCGCCGCGCTGTCGATGCGCGCCGTCACCGGCAAGCCGATCAAGCTGATCGGCACCGGCGAGAAGCTCGACGCGCTCGAGGAGTTCTATCCCGAGCGCATCGCCGGCCGCATTCTCGGCATGGGCGACGTGGTCGGCCTGGTCGAGAAGGCGATCGAGACGGTCGAGCTCGACAAGGCCGAGGCCATCGCCCGCAAGGTCAAGAAGGGCGCCTTCGACCTCGACGATCTCGCCGAGCAGCTCAAGCAGATGCAGAAGCTCGGCGGCATGGGCGGCGTGCTCAACATGCTGCCCGGCCTCGGCAAGGTGAAGAAGCAGCTCGACGCCGCCAAGCTCGACGAGACGATCCTGAAGCGCCAGCAGGCGATGATCGGCTCGATGACCAAGTCCGAGCGCAAGAACCCGAAACTGCTCAATGCTTCGCGCAAGAAGCGCGTGGCGTCGGGCTCGGGCACGAGCGTGCAGGACATCAACAAGCTGGTGAAGATGCACCGCCAGATGGCCGACATGATGAAGGCCATGGGCAAGAAGCGCGGCATTCTTGGGAGCATGTTCGGCGGCGGTCCGCCGCCCGAGATGCCGACAGAACTGCCGCCAGGCGGGCTGCCGCCGCTGCCGCCCGGCAGCTTTCCCGGACTCCCCGGCAATTTTCCGGGCCTGCCCGGCGGCTTGCCGCGCGGCCTCCCCGGCCTCCCCGGTTCTAAGAAACGTTGAGATCAACCTGAGTTAGGAGAACGAAGCCATGTCGCTGAAAATCAGACTGTCGCGGGCCGGCGCCAAGAAGCGGCCCTATTACCGCATCGTCATCGCCGATTCGAAGAGCCCGCGCGACGGGCGCTATATCGAGCGGGTCGGCACCTACGATCCGCTCGTGCCCAAAGGCTCGGCCGAGCGCGTCAAGCTGGTCGAGGAGCGGATCAAGCATTGGCTGTCGCAGGGCGCCCAGCCGACCGATCGCGTGCTGCGCTTTCTCGATGTGGCCGGCATTCAAAAGCGCGACGCGCGGATGAACCCGAACAAGGGCCAGCCCGGCACCAAGCGGCTCGAGCGCGAGGAAGCCAAGAAGACTGCCGCCGAGGAGAAGGTCAAGGCCGCCGCCGAGGCAAAGGAGGCCGCCGCGAAGGCCGCCGCCGAAGCTGCCGCCGCGCCACCGCCGCCGGTCGAAGAGCCCGTTGCCGAGGACCAAGCTGCCGAGCCCGTTGCCGAGGCTGAGGCCGCGGCCGAGCAGCCCGCCAGCGAATAGCCTTGGCGGACGACAACGACCGCGTGCTGCTCGGCGAGATCGGGGCGGCGCAAGGACTGAAGGGCGAGGTCCGCCTTCGCTCTTATACCCAGGACCCCGCGGCGATTGCCCGTTACGGCGTGCTCGACGACGAGCACGGCCGCCGCATCGAGATCGAGAGCCTTCGCGTCACCCCGAAGGCGCTCATCGCCCGCATCAAAGGCGTGACCACGCGCGAAGGCGCCGAGGCGCTGAACCATACCAAGCTCTATATCGCGCGCAGCCGCCTGCCCGAGCGCGACGAGGAGGAGTGGTACCATGCCGACCTGATCGGCCTTGCGGTCGTGGATAGCGAAGGCGCGCCGATCGGCACCGTGATCGCGGTCCACAATTTCGGCGCCGGCGATCTGATCGAGGTGAAGCCGGCCGCCGGCGGCCCGACCGTGCTCGTGCCCTTCACCCGCGACGCCGTGCCGGAGGTCGATGTCGAGGGTGGCCGGATCGTCGTGGTGCTCCCCGAGCTCAGCGAGTAGGTCCACGCAAAGGCAGCCGGGCCGCGGAACCGGATGCGGGGCTTGGCGGTTGTTGTCGCGAGACTGGATAAGACGCCGTCCCCGCCGACATTACCGCCTGGACCTGTTCGGTCCCCGCCGACACTGCCGATTGGATCGCCGTCGATCAGTCATTAGCTGGCATAGGAGAGCCCCGAGACACACCGTCCGGGGCTCTTCTCGTATCGGCCTGTCAGCTTCCTTTTCAGACGCCTGCAAGCTCCTGTACCATCCCGCGGCGGCGGGATCACTGGCAGGGGTTTGCGAGCGCTGTCATGAGCAAAAGCGAAACGACCGCACCTACGCGTCCCACCCCGTCATTCCCGCATCTGGGCCCATTCGCCAAATTCGTCGACTGGGGCACCGCTCCCTATCCGCGCCCCGTCCGCCGCCGGCTCAAGATCGTCAACGCCATGGCGCTGCTGATCGCCGCCTTCTCGGCGATCTATGCCGGCGTGTTCGCCTATCACGGCATGGCCTATATGCCGCTGATCGTCGCCAATCTGCTGCTGGCCGCGGTCGCCATGCTCGCGCCGCTCGCCCACCGCCTCAACGACATCGCCGCCGCTTTGTTGCTCGCCGCCGCCGAGTTCATCGCCTTGTTCTTCTTCGTGCGCGAGCTCGGCCACAACTCGGGCATCCAGATCAACTACGTCATCGCCGCCGCGGTGGCCTTCGCCATTGCCGGCAT
This sequence comes from uncultured Alphaproteobacteria bacterium, assembly GCA_963812105.1. Classification (GTDB taxonomy): domain Bacteria; phylum Pseudomonadota; class Alphaproteobacteria; order Rhizobiales; family Methyloligellaceae; genus Methyloceanibacter. Next base: position 77,476 of record CAWEUF010000006.1, on the reverse strand, counting down.
GTCCCGCCCCCGTCTCGCGGTTGGGGTGGTCGTGGTCGCCCTCGCGCTCCATCTCGCCGCATGGTTCGCGTTCCCGCCGGAGCGCGCCCGGATCGTCGCCGAGCCGTTGCTGCTCGCCAATCTCTACATCTCCTCCGCAGCCACCACCTTCGGCATCATCGCCCTGGTGGTCGGCTATGCCTTCACCGTGGCCGATCGCGCCCGGGCCGAGGCCGATTCACTGCTGGCCAGCATCCTGCCCGAGGCCATTGTCGAGCGCTTGAAGGAGAAACCCGACGAGAAGGTCGCCGACAGCGTGGCCGAGGCTTCGGTGCTGTTCAGCGATCTGGTCGGCTTCACCGGACTGGCGCAGCGGCTCGGCGCGGCGCGCACCGTCGCCCTGCTCGACCACATCGTCACCGAGTTCGACCGGCTGGCCGCCGCGCATGGCGTCGAGAAGATCAAGACCATCGGCGACGGCTACATGGCGGTGGCCGGCGTCAGCCGCGCGCAACCGGACCACCTGAAGCGGCTGGCGCGCGTGGCGCTGCTGTTGCCCGATCTGGTCGCGCGGCTATCGGCAGAACATGGCGTCGATCTCAAGATCAGGATCGGCATGGCCGGCGGCCCGGTCATGGCCGGGGTGATCGGCGCCGACAAGTTCTCCTACGACGTGTGGGGCGAGACGGTGAACCTGGCGTCGCGGCTCGAATCGCACGGCGTGCCCGGCGAGATTCAGGTATCCGGCGCGGTCAGGGACGCGCTCGGCGACAGCTTCGTGTTCGTGTCGCGCGGGGCCATCGACATCAAAGGCATCGGACCGATGGAGACCTGGCTGCTCAAGGAGGAGCGCGGCGCCGGCAACAACACGGAGCGTCGCACCCGCATGACCTCTTGGCGCGCCACCGTACTCACCATCTTTCCCGAGATGTTTCCCGGTCCGCTCGGCTTGAGCCTGGCCGGCAAGGCGCTCGCCGAGGGCAAATGGCAGCTCGGCGTCATCGACATCCGCGACTTCGCCACCGACAAGCATCGCTCGGTCGACGACACCCCGGCCGGCGGCGGCGCCGGCATGGTGATGCGCGCCGATATCGCCGCCGCTGCGATCGACGCGGCCCGCGCCGGCGCCGACCCCGGCACGCCGACGCTTTATCTCTCGCCGCGCGGCCGCACCCTCACTCAAGCCCGCGTGCGCGACCTCGCCCAAGGTCCGGGCGCGATTCTGCTCTGCGGACGGTTCGAGGGCATCGACCAGCGCGTGCTGGACGCGCGCGACATCGAGGAAATCTCGATCGGCGATTACGTGCTGTCGGGCGGCGAACTCGCCGCGCAAGTGCTGATCGACGCCTGCGTGCGGCTGCTGCCCGGCGTGGCCGGCAACGAGACCTCGCTCACCGAGGAGAGCTTCGCCGCTTGCCTGCTCGAATATCCGCATTATACCAGGCCGCGCGACTTCGAAGGCCGCGCCATCCCCGAGGTGCTGCTGTCGGGCGACCATAAGAAGATCGCCGAATGGCGGCGCGCCGAGGCCGAGAAGCTCACCGAACAGCGCCGCCCCGATCTGTGGCAGCGCCACCGCAAGGACAAGTCTTAAGCGAGGTCGAGATGGTTCGAATTGCCTGCCTACGTCTCATTGCCGCGTGCGCGGCCGCGCTTTTGCCCGCCTCCGCCCATGCGCAAGTGGCGATGGACCATCTGCTCGGCAAATACGCCTCCACCGATGACGCCTGCCGCGAGGGCTCCGCCGAGTTCGAGATCCGCCGTGGCATCCTCGAAGGGCCTAACCTGCTGTGCATCCTCGGCGCGCCGAAAGAGGCCGGCCCCGGGCAGGAAGCCTATGAGGCCAAATGCACGCAAAAGAGCGCGGTGCATGTCGGCACGATGACCTTCGACCTGTCCGCCAAGCCCGACAGCATCAAGATCATCCTGCCGGAGACCGCGGACTGGCTCACGCTCTACCCTTGCAAATGAAGAACCTCTCATCCTCATGGTGAGGAGCGCCGAAGGCGCGTCTCGAACCATGAGGGCCTATCCTTCGAGACGGCCGCCTGCGGCGGCCTCCTCAGGATGGGTCGAGCAAGCGCAAATCCATCGACAAGGGCTGCAACCTAGGCTAGGAACAGCCCGGCGTGCGGCTTCAAGCCCCGCGCTTCACGACTAGGATCAATCAAAAAGAATGGCGTTCGCCGCACGGCTTTAAGCCCAAGGCAGGCGCCCATGAAAGGTCATTGCCATGAATATCATCGAGCAGCTCGAGCAAGAGCAGGCTGCCGCCCTCTCCAAAAGGCGCAAAGTCCCTGAGTTCGGCCCCGGCGATACCCTGCGGGTCAACGTCAAAGTGGTCGAGGGCGAGCGCACCCGCGTGCAGGCCTATGAGGGCGTGTGCATCGGGCGCGCCGGCGGCGGGGTGAACGAGAACTTCACCGTGCGCAAGATTTCCTATGGCGAGGGCGTGGAGCGCGTGTTCCCGATCCACTCGCCGTTGATCGACTCGATCGAGGTGGTGCGGCGCGGCCGGGTGCGGCGCGCCAAGCTCTATTATCTGCGCGGCCGGCGCGGCAAGGCGGCGCGTATCCCTGAGCGCCAGGACGTGCGCGGCAAGAAGAAAGAAGCCTTCAAGGGCTTCACCAAGCCGAAGGGCACCCCCGACGATCTTAAGCTGATCCCCGGCGTCAACCAGGAGCTCGAGCACAAGCTGAACAAGATCGGCCTGATCAAGTACGAGCAGATCGCCAATCTCACCGACGACGAGATCACCGCCATCGACGAGCAGCTCAAGCTCAACGGCGCCATCGAGAACAACGACTGGGTGGCCAAATCGGTCGAGCTGATGGCCGAGACCACCGCCGACGAAGTCCCCGCCGAGGAAGAGGACGCTGACGGCGGCGGCGACGCCGCCGAGGCCAAGGCTCGCCAAGGCCAAGGCCGACAAGCCCGCCAAGGCCAAGGACGCCAAAAAGCCCAAAAAGGGCTAGGCATAGTTCTCACTGTCATGCCCGCGAAGGCGGGCATCCAGTAATCGCCGTTTCGCGTTCAACAGGTAACACATGGCAGTGGTTACTGGCTCGCCCGGTCAAGCCGGGCGATGACAGGAGCCTTGGGGATTTGTAAACCGGACGCTGAGACGCTATCTCTGGCTGACGAGCCCTAGCCTGCAAAATAGCTGCAAATGGCCAAGCCCCGCACAATCTACGACAAGATCTGGGATGCCCATCTGGTGCATGAGGCGCCGGACGGCACCTGCCTGCTCTATATCGACCGGCATCTGGTGCATGAGGTGACCAGCCCGCAGGCCTTCGAGGGCTTGCGCATGGCCGGGCGCAAGGTGCGCGCGCCGGAGAAGACGCTGGCCGTGGTCGATCACAACGTGCCGACCACCGACCGCTCCAAGGGCATCGACGATCCGGAGTCGGCGATCCAGATCGAGACGCTGGCGCAGAACGCGCGCGATTTCGGCATCGAGTATTATCACGAGCGCGACCGCCGCCAGGGCATCGTCCATGTGGTCGGGCCCGAGCAGGGCTTCACCCTGCCCGGCACCACCATCGTGTGCGGCGACAGCCACACCTCGACCCACGGCGCGTTCGGCGCGCTGGCCCATGGCATCGGCACCTCCGAGGTCGAGCATGTGCTCGCCACCCAGACGCTGATCCAGCAAAAGGCCAAGAACATGCGCGTGCGCGTCGACGGCAAATTGCCGGCCGGCGTCACCGCCAAGGACATCATCCTCGCCATCATCGGCGAGATCGGCACCGCCGGCGGCACCGGCCATGTCATCGAATATGCCGGCGAGGCGATCCAGGCGCTCTCCATGGAAGGGCGCATGACCATCTGCAACATGTCGATCGAGGGCGGCGCCCGAGCCGGCCTGATCGCGCCCGACCAGACCACCTTCGACTACATCAAAGGCCGCCCGCGCGCGCCCAAGGCCGGCGCCTTCGAGCTGGCGCAGCGCGATTGGGAGCGGCTCTATTCCGACGACGGCGCGGAATTCGACCGCGAGGTCGTGCTGCACGCCGAGCAGCTGCCGCCGCTGGTCACCTGGGGCACCAGCCCCGAGCAGGTGGTGTCCATCTCGGGCCGCGTGCCGGTGCCCGCCGAGATCGCCGACGAGACCAAGCGCACGGCCGCGATCCGCTCGCTCGACTATATGGGCCTGAAGGGCGGCGAGAAGATCACCGACATCACGCTCGACCGCATCTTCATCGGCTCCTGCACCAATGGCCGCATCGAGGATTTGCGCGAGGTGGCGAAGATCGTCGCAGGCAAACACATCAACGAGAATTTGAGCGCGATGATCGTGCCGGGGTCCGGTCTGGTGAAGGCGCAGGCCGAGGCCGAAGGCCTCGACCAGATCTTCAAGGACGCCGGCTTCGAGTGGCGCGAGCCGGGCTGCTCGATGTGCCTCGGCATGAACCCGGATCAGCTGAAGCCGAAAGAGCGCTGCGCCTCGACCTCGAACCGCAATTTCGAAGGCCGCCAGGGCCGGCTCGGCCGCACCCATCTGGTGTCGCCGCAAATGGCCGCCGCCGCCGCGCTGGCGGGCCGCTTCGTCGACATCCGCAACTCCCACTAAGCACGCTGGTAGATTGGCTTCGCGTGGCACAGCACCCGCGCGATAATGGCGCCATGAGCAAGATCGCCTGGAGCAAGCTTGAGGCGCCGACCTTGACCGAGTTCGAGGAACTGGCGCACGCCGCCTATCGGCTTTTGCCCGCCCGCTTCCGCGCGCTGACCGGCGATCTCCTCATTCGCATCGAGGACTTTCCCACCGACGAGGTGCTCGAGTCCCTCGGCATCGACTCGCCGTTCGATCTGCTCGGGCTTTATTCCGGCGTCGATCTGGCGCGCAAGAGCGTCATGGATGTGAGCGCGGTGCCCGACATGGTATTTCTCTATCGCCGCCCGATCCTCGATTATTGGGCCGAGCACGAGGAAACGCTCGGCGCCATTCTCGCCCATGTGCTGATCCACGAGATCGGCCATCATTTCGGCCTGTCGGACGACGACATGGCGCGCATCGAGGCCGAGGCCGTCGGCTAGTTGGGCCGTCTTTGCCGTTGACGCCTTAGCCCCCCACCCCCAGACTGCAACACGGCAGGGGAACAGGGCAGTAGAGGGAGCGATCATGATACCGGCTGCCCGTCTCGTGGTGGGGCTCGCGCTGTGCCTCGCCCTCGCCGCCTCGAGCCTTCATCCCGAGGACGCCGTCGCGCTCGAGCAGGGCAAACTGGTGGCGCCGGGCCGGCTCGTGGTCGCGGGACGCAGGCTGTCCTGCGGCACCACCGCCACCTTGCTGCGCGACTTCGAAGGTTTTGCCGTCTCCTCCACCGTCATCATGCTGAACATGCAGGCGCTGAAAGAGCTGCCGCGGCCGGTGCAGTGGCTGATCTACTATCACGAATGCGGCCATGTCCTGTACGGGCCGGGCGAGGCCGCCGCCGATTGCTATGCCGTCAGGCGCGCCCGCCGCGAAGGCTGGCTCGGCAAGACCGGGCTGGAGGACATCTGCGCCGTGTTCAATATCGCCGGCCACGGCCCGGTGCACCCCGATCCCGAGGCCCGCTGCGACCAGCTCAGGCAGTGCTTCGCCAAGAAAAGCGGCATTACCGCCCGCGACGACACGAGGTGAGACATTGCGGCAATTGCATGGGCTTTTTCTCCGCCTTAAAGTGCGACTCGATATGAGGGACGGACGGGCAGGTTTGAAGCTGGCGCTGGCCGGCGCGTTGGCCATCGCCGTCGGCGTGGTCAGCCCCGGCGTGGGCCACGCCCAGGAATGGGTCTATGAGGGCTCTCCCAATTCCGGTCCGAGTCTGGAGGACTATCTCAAATCGATCGGTCCCGACGGCAAGCTGATCGCCCATGGCGCGCTCAAGCTTGACGGCAAGTCGGTCAATTGCGGCAAGCGGCCGACCGTGCTCAATCCCAATTTCAACTCGTGGGGCGGCGCCTTCCCCGGCTTCCTCATCCTCAACAACAAGAAGATGAACGGGCTGTCCGCCCAGGTGAAGCTTTACATCTACAGCCACGAATGCGGCCACCAGTTCATCGGCGCCGACGAGACCAAGGCCGATTTGTTCGCCATCAGGCGCGGCGTGAAATATGGCTGGCTCGACGCCGCGGGCATCGAGGATATCTGCACCTTCATTTCGCAGCTCAAGGGCGACGCGGTGCATCCGCCGGGGCCGCAGCGTTGCGAGGCGATGCGCAAATATTATCGCCAGCTGGTCGACCAGGGCGGGGGCCATCAAGCCAAGGCCCCGGCTTCGACCCCCAAGGCTCAAACGCTGGGCCCCGCCGAGTAGCTAGAAGATCCAGGCGATCATCAGCCAGAAGATCACGAAGAAGATCAGAAAGCCGAGCACCGTGAACGGCAGCTCGCCGAAAATGGCGTCGCCGCCCGACACCACCGCCATCACCAAGATCAGCACGAACGACACGCCGAACGAGACCAGCGCCGCGTTCTTGAGGCCGAGCCCCGGCGCGAACGGATCGGATGCGCCCAACCCGACCAAATAATAGAAGCCGGCGCCGCCGATCACGATCAGCAGCAGGAGTGCAATAGCCGCGACCACGAACAGCCTGAGCGCTTCCTTGCGGTCATGTCGGTCGCTCGCGCTCGGCATCGGTCTCGTCCCTCCCCGCGCTCAGTTTTGATCGTCGCGCATCGCCTGCGCCTTGGCGATCGCCTCTCTGATGACGTGGGGATCGGGCAGATCGGCGATGGTGAACTCGGGCTCGTCGCCCGCGGTCGAGATCTGGACGGTGCCGACGCCGAGAATGCGGTTGACGAAGCCTTGCGTCACGTGCACGGCGCGCACGTGCTTGAGCGACACCGCGGTGCGGTCTTTGCTCAATATGCCGCGCTCATACATGATCTCGTGGTCGGTGACGGTCAGCGCCGTGGCGCGCGTCTTGATGTACCAATAGAGCAGGATGACGATGCCGATGCCGAAGGCGAGGATCAGCAGGCAGCAGAGCATGAACCAAAAGGGATGGGCCCGGAACATCGCCGGATGCGCTTCGTAGATCACCTGTCCTGCCATCGCCTGGGTTCCCTCTGTTTTGGCCCCGCGGACGTTAGCCCGGGCCTCGCCCCCTGCAAAGCGGAGAAAATCCCGCGCCTAAGCCCTGGAAAGCTCATGCGCTTGCCGCTACATAGCTCGTGGCCGGAACGAGGACGCCATGCAGAAATTCACCACCCTGACCGGGATCGCCGCTCATCTGCCGATGATCAATGTCGACACCGACATGATCATCCCCAAGCAATATCTCAAGACCATCAAGCGCACCGGGCTGGGCTCCGGCCTGTTCGCCGAATTGCGCTATGACGACCAGGGCGACCCGCTCCCCGACTTCGTGCTGCACAAGCCGCCTTACACCGAAGCGAAGATCCTCATCACCGGCGAGAATTTCGGTTGCGGCTCGTCGCGCGAGCATGCGCCCTGGGCGCTGCTCGATTTCGGCATCTCCTGCATCGTCGCGCCGAGCTTCGCCGACATTTTCTATAACAACTGCTTCAAGAACGGCATTTTGCCGATCACCCTGCCGCAAGCCGAGATCGATAAGCTGATCGACGATGCCTCGCGTGGGCCCAACGCGGTGCTGACAATCGACCTCGCAGCGCAGGAGATCAGAGGCCCCGACGGCGGGGCGATCAAGTTCGACATCGACCCGTTCCGCAAGCGCTGCCTGATGGAAGGTCTCGACGATATCGGCCTGACCCTGGAGAAGGCCGAGGCGATCGAGTCCTTCGAACAGGGCCACCGCGCCAGTCACCCCTGGGCCTGAATCTCGTTCAGGCCCGGCGATCTCCGCTATTCTCGAAGAAGAAGCGCAGCATTTCGCGTGAGGCGTCCGGGCCGTGCGGGTCGGTGTATGAGCCCTCCGCGCTGCCGCCGGACCACGCATGACCGCTGCCGTGCAGGAGCCAATCCTCCACCACCGCAGCCCCGCTTTGGTCGCGAATGACCGTGCGGGTATAGGTCCGGCCGTCGGTTTCGGCGCGCTCGATGCGCTCGCCGGTCTTGGACGCACCGACGATGCCTGCGGCGTTCGAGGGATGGACGATGGTGTCCGCATCGCCGTGGAACACGATGGTGCGGACGCGCGGCAGGTCGATTTCTGCCCCGCGCGGCTTCCGTGATCGCCGCGCCCGCGAGCCGCTATTGCCGCGCATCGCCGCAAAGGCCGAAGTGACATCGGTCGCGGCGCCGTAAGCCAGGCCGGAATGAACGCCAACCGCGGCGTACATCTCCGGATAGGTCGCCGCCATCACCGCCGCCATGGCGCCGCCGGCGGAAAGGCCCGCGACGAACACCTGCTCAGGGTCGACGTCGTAACGCGCCACGATCTCACGCGTGAGACCGGCAATGATGGCGGGCTCGCCCGCCCCGCGCTTCTGATGCTCGGGCAGGAACCAGTTCCAGCACAGGGACGCGTTCGCGGCCCTGGACTGGCTCGGATAGGCGACGATGAAGCCATGCTCCTCGGCGCGCTCGTTCATGCGGGTCCCCACCGCGAAGTCGTCGCCGTCCTGCGTGCCGCCATGCAGCATCACCAGCAACGCGCGCTCACGTGCCGGAAGAGAGCGAGGAATATAGACCTTGTAGTCCCGGCTCCCGGCCGCGCAGACAAAGGTCCGGCTCAGGAACTGAGCGCCGTCCGGAACCTCGACCGTCTTTTTTGGTCTGGCGACTTTCAGCGCGTCGAGAGTGAGGCCCGGCAAGCCGAGATCGCCCTGCGCCGCGAACATCTCGCCCAGGCGCTTTGCCCATGGCGCGACGTTTGGCGCAATGCTTGCGCCTGCCTCCTGGGCAGTCGTCGATTCAGGCTCCACGGCGTCGGCCGTGACATCGATGACCTGGCCTTCGATCAACAGCGCTTGTTCGGCCTCAGGCGCGGGCTCTGCCCCGCCCGCCAGAGCGCCTTGAATGACCCGCGTGGCCTCCATGAGCTTCCGTGCCTGAATCAGTCTCATCGCCGCGCGCATTCCGTCCGTAAATTCCATGTTCACTGCTTTAATCCTTGTGGGGTGTTTCGCGCCGTCAGTTGATGCGATCGGCAAGCGCGGCCTTGAGGTCCTTGCTGGCGTGAAGCGCGCCGAGCACGGTGATCGATTCGATGGTCGCCAAAGCGAGCGCCGGCGTCACGTCCGGCGCGAAGCTCGCGAGCCCGAGCACCTTGATGCGGAGTTTTTCACCGGCGGCCGCCACCGCCTCCAGATCCGCACGCGTGTAATGTCTCAGGCCGAGCTCGAGCGTGTGCCGCACGATGGACTGCCGGACCTCGTCGCGGTGCGTCGTGAGCTGGTTGCGGATCGCCGTGCGGATGAAGTCGGTCCGGTTGGAATAGAAGCCTTCCTGCACCAGCAGATCGATATGGCCGAGGTCCACGAAGCCGAGATTGATCGTGATCTTCTCGGTCTCGCCTGGTTTTTCGCGCAAGCGGTGAATTTCAGCGCTCATGATCCATTCTCCATCCAACTGGATGGTATATGGATGGTCAGGGGATGATGTCAAGCCCTGCCGCGCCCCGGTAGAAGTCACGACTTGTAGCCGGGATAGGGCTGGGCCTTGAGCAGCTTGGCGAGATGCACCGTATTGCTGACCAGCATCGCGGTCGCGGTCTTGACCGTGTCGGGCGTGGTCTTCAGGTCTCTGTAGTCTATCCCGCCCATCGCCTCGCCGACCCAATAGCTGACGGCGTTGGCCGGGATGGTGAAGCCGACATCGGCGAGCGCCTGGTACAGCTCGGCGGTCACGTGGTGGGCGCCGTCCTCATTGCCGACCACCGCGATGCAAGCGACCCGGCCATAGGACACCATGCGGCCCTCGTCGTCGGTCTCGCTCAAGAAAGCGTCCATCCGCTCCAGCACGCGCTTGCACACGCTCGACGGCTGGCCGAGCCAGATCGGCGTACCTAGGATGAAGATGTCGGCGTCGAGCACCTGTTGTCGCAGCTTGGGCCAAGCATCGCCTTGCCCCTCATCCGAGGTGACGCCGGGCTTCACGTCGTGATCGACGACCCGGACGATGTCGCCCTCGACGCCATGCGGCTGCATCGCCGCGATGATCTGGCCGAGCAGAAGCTCCGTCGACGACGCCTCGCCGGACGATTTGAGCGTGCAATTGAAGGCTACCGCCGTGAGGCCCATCCGCTAGAAACGCGGCACGCGGACATATGTTCGAGCCTACTCGAAGGGAATCGGGTCGGTTGCCTGCTCGATCAGGGTCTTGCCGTCGCGGGTAATCTTGACCGAGGCCTGATACTCACCCTCTGGCCAGCCGCCCGCCGGGACCGCCTGCTTGCCGGCCTGAAGCAGGGACTGCGCCCTGTCCTCGCTGAGCGTCTCGGTGTTGTGCATCAGCGGCTTGCCGTCCTTGACGAGCGCGATTTCGATGATGTCGCCCCGCTTGAGGTCGGTCGCCAGCACATAGGCCACCCCCGGCGAGTTGAACCGCGGCACCGGCGGAGTCTCTCCCTTGGCCAGTTGCTCCTCGGTCACGGCACGGTTGCCGAGCCCGAATGCCAGCACCTTGGTTTCCTGGGCCAGCGCCGCCGCGGATAGCCCGCAAATCAAGGCCCAAGCCATCAGCACCCTTGTCAGCATTTCACACTCCCGTTAGGCACAGTCGCCAGGACTTAGCATAGGAACGGCGCCGCCAATGACAACCCATAAGCTTCTTTTGCTGGCCGGCGACGGCATCGGGCCCGAAGTCATGGCCGAAGTCGAGCGCGTGATTGGCTGGGTCAACCGGAGCGGAATCGCGTCGATCGAGACCGAGGCCGATCTGGTCGGCGGCTGCGCCTATGACGCCCACGGCCAGGCGATCTCCAACGCCACCATGGAGCGCGCGCTGGCCGCCGACGCCGTCATGCTGGGCGCGGTCGGCGGGCCGAAATGGGACGGCGTGGCTTACGACCAGCGCCCCGAGGCCGGTCTGCTGCGCTTGCGCAAGGATCTCGAGCTGTTCGCCAATCTCCGGCCCGCGATCTGCTATCCGGCGCTCGCCGACGCCTCGTCGCTCAAGCGCGACAAGGTCGACGGCCTCGACATCATGATCGTGCGCGAGCTGACCGGCGGCGTCTATTTCGGCGAGCCCAAGACCATCACCGATCTCGGCAACGGCCAGAAGCGCGCCGTCGATACCCAGGTCTACGACACCTACGAGATCGAGCGCATTGCCGCGGTCGCCTTCGACCTCGCCCGCGAGCGCAAGCGCCTGGTCCATTCGGCCGAGAAGCGCAACGTGATGAAGACCGGCGTGCTGTGGAACGAGGTGGTCACCCGCGTCCACCACGAGCGCTACGGCGACGTCACCCTGCACCACATCCTGGCCGACAATTGCGCCATGCAGCTGGTGCGCGAGCCGAAGCAGTTCGACGTCATCGTCACCGACAATCTGTTCGGCGACATGCTGTCCGACGAGGCGGCCATGGCCACCGGCTCGCTCGGCATGCTGCCCTCGGCCTCGCTCGGCGCGGCCGACGACCGCGGTCACCGCCGCGCGCTGTACGAGCCGGTGCATGGCTCGGCGCCCGACATCGCCGGCAAGGGCGCCGCCAACCCGATCGCCACCATCGCCAGCCTGGCCATGTGCCTGCGCTATTCGTTCTCGCTCGGCGGGGCGGCGGATAGGATCGAGCGGGCAATCGCCACGGTGCTGGATCAGGGCCTGCGCACCGCCGACATCAAGCAGGACGGCTGCCGTACCGTCGGCACAAGCGAGATGGGCGCGGCCATCGTCAAGGCGCTCGACCACGCGGCGTAACGGCACCTCTCCCGCCTAGAACTCGGCGGCGATATCGAACTTGAAGGTGACGTCCGAGGTCGCTTCGGACAATCCGAACAACGCGCCCGCCGCAAACTCCCATTTCGGCTTGGCGCCTTCGCCGCCGACCTCGAGATAGGCGACCGGTCCGACCCGGTGTTCCTGGTCGTCGAACGTGCCGGCATGGGCAAGGTCCTCGATCTCGCTATAACCCTCGATGCCGAGTCCCCACCGTTCGCTGAGCTCGCGCTTCAGGCGCCAGTTGACCTTGAGCTCGAGCCCGTCGATCTCGGCTTCGTCGCCGAGCTGGCCGACGAAGAACACGTTCGTGGTGAACGAATCGTGGCCCCACACATATTTCGCCAACGGTCCGAACAGGATTTCGTCCGGCGAATCGTTCTGCAACGCGAACTCGTACAGCGTGCGGAAAGCGACCCCCAGGCCGTTTCCCTCGCGCTGCACGATCTCGTATTGAGCGCCGACTTCGATTTGCCGCGCCTCGAGGTCTTCGCCGATGTCCTGCTTGAAGACGCCCTCGAGAATTCCCTCCCATCGGTCGGTGAAGCCGTGCTTGAGCTCCACCTCGTGCCCCTGCCGGAGGTGCTCTTCCTCGCCCGGGCCGAAATAGATCGCGCCATGTTCCTCGATCTCGGTCTCGCCCTTCTCGACGTCAGGCGAACGGACATAGAATTGCGCCCCGGCGGGTACGATCGCCAGCATCAGAAAAAGCGCTGCCAGGCCATATGAAATCGTTGCCCGTCCGGGCACGAATCGGCGTGCTTGGTCCCCCACGAGATGTCTCCCCCACTGCGTCAATGAATTGGTGATGAAATAAAATCGTCCTGATCAGCCTAAGTTACGCCGTCACGGTCCCGTACTGAATAGTTTTCAGCGGACGGCCTGAGCAAAATTCATCAGTGACCTGAGAGACTTATCAGCAACCAGCGGCTGCATTTCTTGGACCGCGCCCGCGCTGGACAGGCCATTTGCGGCAGGCCCATACTTCGCGGCCGCGGCCAGAGGACTTATGAAACGAACACTCACCATCCTGGCAGCGATCCTTATAGCGCAGGGCTCACTTTCGATCCTGCTCGCCGCCGAAGATGGCGCGCCCGAGGAAAAATCCGGGGGGGCGCCTGGCGCTGCCAAACGCGTGCTGACGCCGGAGGAGCAGGCCGAGAAGGACGCGCGCAAGGCCTGCAAACGGAAAATCTGCGACATCGTCGCCAGCCGCGATCCCACCGGCGAGGACGTGTCGTGCGACATCGTCAAGACCTGGCGCGAGGAGGACATCGTCAAGATGCTCGGCGGCAAGATCGGCTGGCCGTGGGGCAAGGCGGTCTGCCAGTCGCGGCTCGAGCTCAAGCGCAAGGACCTCGCTTTGGCGATGAGCGAGCCCGCCTATGACGTGATCATGCCGGCGCAAAAGGTGCGCTGCACATTGGCGCAGAAAGACGGCGGCGAGCCTTACGCCATCGAGGTCACGCTCGCGCCCGAGGCCAAATTCGAGAACGGCAAGGCGACCGAGGCCAGCGTCAATTGGGGCGAGGCCTCGGCGCCGACCTTCATCTATCCGTTGATCTATGCCGGCACCGGCTTCGACAACTCGGCCAATGTGCTCGGGCCCGAGGTGGTGCGCATGATCAACGAGTTCACCACCAAGAAATGCGCCGAGGTGAAGGCGGAGGCGCCCACCACGCCGTGACCGGCCTCAGCCCGCGCCGGCTCGGAGCGGGCCTGACGACTCGGCGAGATAGTTCTGCTGGAGCCGCCACAGCGGTACCAGCAGTGCGAAACTCAGACTGAACAACAGCTCGCCCAATTCCTCCTCGCGCCTGGTGGGCCAATCGAACCAAGCCAAGACTGCGCCCAGCAGAAAGCCGGGGATGAGCGCCGGCGGCGGCACCACCACCCGGCAGGTCCGCAGCCAGGATCGAAATGGCGCGAAAACGTTGAGGATCGGCAGGATCACGCCATACACCAGCAGCACGATCGCCGCGATCTGCCGCGTTTTGGTCACCACGAATCCGTGGTGCTTGAGATAATGCTGCATGACGTTGTGGAAATTGATTTCGGTCTGGTCGCTATGCTCCTGGAAGAATTCTCCCGGCTCGAGGTCGAACAGGCGCTCGCCCCAGCTGGTTTCCTCGAGCGCCATCAGCGCCGAGAACAGGCAAAATAGAATGAGAAAGGGGCGCGCCCAGCGCAACGTGTCGGGCACTCTGAAGGAAGCGATCAGCGCGAATAGCGCCGCCAGGCCGAGCAAGATTGCGGTCAGCGTCTCGACCGGGCCGTCCTCTCGCAGCATCCAGAGATAGAGGGGCTCGCCATTGATCGTGCCGCCTTGCAGATAGACCAAGACCGCGCCGGCGATGACCGACAGCACCAACAGGATCGCAACGATGCTGGCCGCCAGATAGGCTCGGCCCGCGAAACTCGGCGCCCGGCTCGTCATGAGACCGCCCCCTGCCCGATATGACAGTTTTGCTAAAGGGCAAGTCCTTGGCTGTCCAGCCGGAACGCCGTTCGGGGCCAAGCTCGTCCAAGTTAGGGCGGCAATAGAATTGCCCCAATTGACGGCTTTATCCCCATGGCGCCCGCGAATCCCGTAGCTTGCACCAACATTCACAGTCCGGGCCTAAATTCACCCCTGCGATGCGGCACGTAATGGACAATATCGATCACCTGCAGACGCACGCCGCGCCTGGAGTCCAGCCCGGCCCTCGCGGAGCCCATCGGCTCGCCGCGAAGCCGAAGAGCAGCCGCACTTCGGAGTTGCTGAGAGACTTCGTGGCGCAAGAGAGCGGCCCTCGCATCAGCCTCGGCGCGCTGCGCGATGCGCTCGGCGATCGCGGCTTCGGGGTGCTGCTGTTCATCTTCGCCCTGCCGAACCTCGTGCCGGTGAATATTCCCCTGCTCTCGGCGGTGCTCGGCCTGCCGCTCGTGCTGTTGGCGGCGCAGCTCTCTTATGGGCGCCACAAACCCTGGTTTCCGCAATGGTTGACCAATCAGACCCTGCCGCGCCAAGGCTTCGACGCGGTCGTCGCCCGCGCCCTTCCCGCGCTTGAGCGTGCCGAGCGCCTGCTGCGTCCCCGCCTTTCGGTGCTGTTGTCGTGGACCGGCGAGCGCCTGATCGGCATCGCCATTCTCGTGCTCGCGCTCGTTCTCACTTTGCCGATTCCGTTTGCCAACTGGCTGCCGGCCTGCGCCATCGCCATCATCGGGCTTGCCATCGTCGAGAAGGACGGCGTCGCGGTCCTGGTCGGCCTGGCCGTCGGCGTGGCGAGCCTGGCGGTGGCCGCGACGGTGGTCATCGGCCTGGTCAAGGCGGCACTCTTGCTGTTTGCGACCGTGTTCGGTTGAGCGCGGCCCGACTCAGCGCAGGCGCGCCTGTTCGAGCTCCGACCCGAGCTGGCCGGTGAGCCACAGCCGGAACATGCGCACGTCGCACAGCAACGCCCAGGCGGGATGGGACACCATGGCCGGGCGGTTCTTCTCGACCAGGAAATGTCCGGTCCAGGCGAGCAGATAACCGAGCGCGGTGCCCGCCAGCGCGATCAGCGGATCGACGGTGACGATGGCCGCGACCAGCGCCAGCGCCGCCAACCCGGTGCCGAGCACATGCAGGAGCCGCGTGCCCTCTTGCGCGTGATGGCGGAGATAATGCTGCCAGAACTCGTTGAAAGCTCTCGTCGCTGCCGGCCATGTCACGAGCGTCCCCGGGATGGATGCCCCAGCCTAAGTCGCCTCGATCCGCTGTCAAGGCGGGGATCGCGGCCGCCCGATGGCACCATCCGCCGATTGTCCCGAACCAACCACCGCCAGCACGACCGTAACGGTGAGCAGGCTCGCCGCGACCATCTCGCCGCCGTCCTCTAAGATCCGGCCGATCAGCGCCACAAGCCTGCCGCCGTTCCCCTCGCGGGTTTGCCGAAGCCCCATGTCCAAGCCGACGCCGCTGAACACCAGGAGGCAGAGCCAAGGGAACAGCGCTCGAGTAAGGCTGCGGGCTGGACCGTTCGCGCTTCGCCAATAGCACAGCGCGATCAGTCCCAACAGAACCACGCCGGCGATGAGCGAAACGGCGAGCTCACCGAAATCCTTGGCGCGAAGGCCGAAGGCCGGCACCAACTCGAGACGCTCTGCAACGGGCCAACCAAGCATTTCGTGAATGTGCAAGGAATCGTCCAACAGGAAATAGAAGAACAGTGCCGTCCAAGCGAGATAGAGAAGCACGCGTCGGCGGACGAAGGCCCAGGCACAAAGGGCCGCGCAGACGATCCATTTCGCGTATTGGAATTGTTCCGGAAGGCTGCGGTCCAGCTGGAGGTTCCAGGCGTTGGGCACCTTGCCGCGCGACCAGAACCAGACATGCGCGACAAGAAACGCAAGATCGACGGCCAGAAGAAGCAGGAGCAAGGGCTGCGTGAAGAAATGACGCGCGCCGCCAGGTAGCATGATCGCCCCCTCTCCACGGTCGAACGGGCTAACCGCCGAGACAGCAACAGTCTAGCGCAGGTTCGGTTGGTGGCGGGCGGTTCTTAGGGCGTCGCGGGACGCGCGGCCGGCGTCACCCGCCACACCACATTGCCGACATCGTCGGCCACCAGCAGCGCGCCGGCCCGATCAATGGCCACGCCGGCAGGGCGGCCTTGCGCCTCGCCCCGCTCGCTGAGAAAGCCGGTGAGCACATCGAGCGGCTGTCCCGACGGCTTCCCGCCGGCAAACGGCACGAACACCACTTTGTAGCCGCTGAGCGGGATGCGGTTCCATGAGCCGTGCTCGCCGATGAACGCGCCGCTGCGGAATCGCTCCGGCAGCAGATCGCCTTGCGAGAACGCGAGCCCGAGCGGCGCCACATGGTTGCCGAGCGCGTAGTCGGGCGCGATCGCGCTTGCCACCGCTTCGCGGATTTTGCGGCGTCACCCGCCGATCGACATGCTGGCCCCAATAGCTGAACGGCCAGCCGTAGAACGCGCCCTCCTTCACCGACGTGAGATAATCCGGCACGAGATCGGAGCCGAGCTCGTCGCGCTCGTTGACCACCACCCACAGCACGGCGGTTTCAGGCTCGAACGCCAGCCCGACCGGGTTGCGCAAGCCGGTGGCGAAGCTGCGCGCTTCTCCGGTGGCCGGATCGATCTCGAGGATCTGCGCGCGGTCCTTCTCCCGGTCGAGGCCATTCTCGCCGGCATTGCTGTTCGAGCCCACGCCGACATAAGAGACGCGATCCGTCGGGGCCGGCCGCGAGGCTCTTGGTCCAGTGATAGTTGAGCGGTCCCCCCGGCAGGTCGGCGATCTTGCTGCCCTGCTGCTTGATCTCGGTCGCGCCGTCGGCATAGTCGAAGCGGAGCAGCGCGTCGGTGTCGGCGACGTAGAGCTTGTCGCCGATCAGCGCCATGCCGAATGGCGAGTTGAGCCCTTCGAGAAAGTTGCTTCTGGTCTCGGCCACGCCGTCGCCGTCGGCGTCGCGCAGCAGCACGATACGGTTGGGGCTCGGCACGCCGGCGCCGGCGATATCCATGGCCCAAGCCATGATCCACGCTTTGATGCCGCCGGCGGCGTCCTGCTTGGGCGTGTTGGTTTCGGCCACCAGCACGTCGCCGTTCGGCAGCACGTAAAGCCAGCGGGGATGGTCGAGGCCGCTGGCGAAGGCCGCGACCGCCAGGCCCTCGGCCGGTTTGGGCAGTGCGCCCTCTGGCCAGCCGGTCGCCCGCGCCAGATTGACGGTCGGGATCGGCGCCCCGCTCGGCGCCGGAAGCGTCGGGTTCGGCCCTTGCGTCTGCTCGTCCGGCAGTTCGGCCGAGTCGCACCCCATGAGCAGTGCGAGCAGCACAATGACCAGCGCGCGCGTGATAGCCATCATGAACTCCTCAAGCCTGTATCGCCGGCTTCTCGAGGAACGCGCCCGAGGCCTTAACGTTTCTGATCGGCCACCTTTACAACCGGGTGCCATTGCCCGTAAACCGGCCGCAACACCGGGCTCAGCCCGATTGACCAAGGAGCGACAGCCTCATGGGCTATAAAGTGGCCGTCATCGGCGCCACCGGCAATGTCGGGCGCGAGATGCTCAATATCCTGGCCGAGCGGGAATTCCCCGCCGACGAAGTGTTCGCCATCGCCTCGCGCAAGTCGATGGGCGTCGAGGTCTCCTACGGCGATGAGCGCCTCAAATGCCGCGACCTCGAGACCTTCGATTTCCGCGGCATCGATTTCGCCCTGTTGTCGGCCGGCTCGGCCATCGCCAAACAATGGGCGCCGAAGATCGGCGGCGAGGGTTGCGTGGTGATCGACAACTCCTCGTGCTGGCGTTACGACCAGGACGTTCCGCTGATCGTGCCCGAAGTGAATGCCGACGCCGTGGTCGGCTTCACCAAGAAGAACATCATCGCCAATCCGAACTGCTCGACCGCCCAGCTGGTGGTGGTGCTGAAGCCGCTGCACGATCACGCCACGATCAAGCGCGTGGTGGTGGCGACCTATCAGTCGGTGTCCGGCGCCGGCAAAGAAGCCATGGACGAGCTGTGGGACCAGACCAAAGGCATCTTCGTCACCAATCCGGCCGAGCCCAAGGCCTTCACCAAGCAGATCGCCTTCAACGTCATTCCTCATATCGACGTCTTCATGGAAGACGGCCAGACCAAGGAGGAATGGAAGATGACGGTCGAGACCAAGAAGATCCTCGACCCCAAGATCAAGGTGACCGCCACCTGCGTGCGGGTGCCGGTATTCGTCGGCCATTCCGAGGCGGTCAATATCGAGTTCGAGGACCCGATCACCGCGGCGGACGCACGCCGCATCCTGCGCGAGGCGCCCGGCGTGCTGGTGGTCGATAAGCGCGAGCCCGGCGGCTATGTCACGCCGGTCGAATGCGTCGGCGACTACGCCACCTTCGTGTCGCGCATCCGCGAGGACCAGACCGTCGACAACGGCCTGTCGCTGTGGATCGTGTCCGACAATCTGCGCAAGGGCGCCGCCCTCAACACCGTGCAGATCGCCGAGACCATCATCAACCGCAAGCTGCTCGACCGCGCCGCCTGACCGCGTCAGCGCGGCGTTCTCAGCATGGGTACGAGCGTCGGCGAATGGCCGGCCTGGATGGTGCCGAGCGCCTCGAAGCCGTGCCGCTGGTACAGCCGCGCGCTCCGCGCACTCGTCGCCTCGAGATAAGCCGGCATGTTCTGCCGATCGCAGATGGCGAGCGCATGGGCGAGCAGCGCCGAGCCGAGACCCGCGCCCCGCCGCGTCGGGTCGATACCGATCAGCGGCAGATACCAATGCGGCTGGTGAGGATGATAACCGCCCATCTGCTCGAACAGGCCGAACGCGCTCTCCCGGTCTTGCTCGGCGACCGCGCCCTCGACCAGCGCCATGAGCGCTTCCTCGTCGGGCTGAACCTCGGGCGGAATCCATAGCGCCACGCCGCAGCCGTCGATGTGGTGGGCCGAGCCGTGATCGAAGGCTCTTCCGCCGAACGCCCGGATGAACCGCGGGAAGACGTCGAAATACACCTGCGGATCGGCGAACACGAAACGGGCGGCGGGATCGTCGGCGAAGGCCAGCACCATGGTCGCGACGCATCGATCGATCTCGGCCGGTGTCGCGGATTTGATATCCGGTGTGCGCATAGCGGCCGCCCTGCCTAAGACACCGGCAAGGTGGCGAAGCGGCCCGTCTCCTCCTCCAGGCACAGCAATTCGCCGGTGGCGAGGTCGAAATGCAGCCCGTGCAGGGCGAGCAAGCCGTCCTTCAAACGCTGCTGGATGAACGGAAACGTGTTGAGATTGGCGATCGAGGAGCGCACCGCGGCGAACTCGAAGGCGAGCTCGTCGCCATAGGCGAAGATGTCGCTCTCGACCAGTTTGAGATCGTCGAGCAGGGTGAGCCAGCGGCCGATAAAGCCGTGCTCGGGAATTTTGTCGCGCACGCCGCGGCGATAGGTGTTCACCCCGCCGCAATGCGAATGGCCGAGCACGATGATATGCGGCACTTTGAGCGCCGTGGCGGCATATTCCACCGCCGCGCTGGTGCCGTGATATTTGCCCTCGGGCTCATAGGGCGGCACCAGATTGGCGACGTTGCGCATGATGAACAGCGAGCCCGGCTCGGCATCGAAGATCGCCGACACGTCGACCCGCGCATCGCAACAGGCGATCACCATCGCCGACGGCGCCTGACCGAGCTCGGCGAGCTGCAAATAGCGGCCGCGGTTCTTGGCATGCTCGTCGCGGCGGAAGCGGAAATGCCCTTCGACTAAAGTTTTCGGTAATTGCAAAATCGCACCCCTTTCACAAAGCTCATCAACCATTTCAGCCGCTTAAGCGTTTGTCCAGAGTCGGGCGTCGATAGAGCGTTTCTATCGGCCGTTCCGAACCTCCTACTTGATTCCGGCCGGTGCCCGGCGCGAAGCTTCGGCCGTCGGCACCGCCAAGAAGCGCCCCTAATCGCGCCCGCCGGCACGAGGAAATGCCAGGATGAGGCGAACGGCGTGTTCTACGCCAGGCCTGATCCATTCGACAGCGACAAGTGGCAGCAGGGTCGTTGGACTCCGTCACGGGAGTTCCGATGTTGCGTCCATGTCACCCCATGAAGGAGTGCCCCCATGGCCAAAGTTCTCGCCGTTCTCTATGACGATCCGGTCGACGGCTATCCGCCCAAATACGCCCGCGACGACGTCCCCAAAATCGACCATTACCCCGGCGGCCAGACCGCGCCGACCCCGAGCAAGATCGACTTCAAGCCGGGCGAGCTGCTCGGCAGCGTCTCCGGCGAGCTCGGGCTGCGCAAATTCCTCGAAGACGCCGGCCACACCCTGGTGGTGACCTCCGACAAGGACGGTCCCAATTCCACGTTCGAGAAGGAGCTGCCCGACGCCGAAGTGGTCATCTCGCAGCCGTTCTGGCCCGCTTACATGACCAAAGAGCGGTTCGACAAGGCCAAGAATCTGAAGCTCGTCATCACCGCCGGCATCGGCTCCGACCACACCGACCTTCAGGCCGCCATGGAGAAGGGCGTCACCGTCGCCGAGGTCACCTATTCCAACTCGATCAGCGTGTCCGAGCACATCGTCATGATGATCCTGGCGCTGGTGCGCAACTACATCCCGTCTTACGGCTGGGTGGTCAGGGGCGGCTGGAACATCGCCGACAGCGTCGAGCGCTCTTACGACCTCGAAGGCATGAATGTCGGCACCGTCGCCGCCGGCCGCATCGGCCTGGCCGCGCTCAGGCGCCTGAAGCCGTTCGACGTCAAGCTGCACTACACCGACAAGCATCGCCTGCCGGAGAAGGTCGAGAAGGAGCTGGGGCTGACCTTTCACCCCACCGTCGAGTCGCTGGTCAAGGTCTGCGACGTGGTCACCATCAACGCCCCGCTGCACCCCGAGACCGAGCATATGTTCAACGACAAGCTGATCGGCATGATGAAGCGCGGCTCCTATATCGTGAACACCGCGCGCGGCAAGATCGTCGATCGCGACGCCGTGGTCCGCGCGCTCGAAAGCGGCCAGCTCGCGGGCTATGCCGGCGACGTGTGGTTCCCGCAGCCGCCGCCGCGCGATCATCCCTGGCGCACCATGCCCCATCACGGCATGACCCCGCACGTGTCCGGCACCTCGCTGTCGGCCCAGGCGCGCTACGCCGCGGGCACCCGCGAGATCCTGGAGAGCTATTTTGCCAAGAAGCCGATCCGCACCGAATATCTGATCGTCGACAAGGGCAAGCTCGCCGGGGCCGGCGCTCATTCTTACACCGCCGGCGACACCACCAAAGGCTCGGAAGAGGCGGCGAAGTTCAAGAAGCAGCCCGCCAAAGTCTGACGGCGAGTTGATCTGCACGCGGCGCCGTCTGCACCAGGCGGCGCCGCTTGAATTTGCGGTGCGCGGCTCAGCGCTTCTTGGCTGTGGTTTTCTTCTTGGTCGTCGGCTTTTTCTTGCTGGTGGTCTTGCCCTTGCCCCGCAGCTTATCGGCCTGGGCTTTGGTCATCTCCCCCGCATCGACCAGCGCCCCCACGCACACATGGGAAATCTTTTTGATGTTGCGCGACATGCACGCCCGCAACGCGCTGGTGCCGAGCCCATACTCGCTGCAATATTTTTTGTAATCGACCTGGCAGTCGCGTTTCTCGCGCTCGGTAATGCCGCTGGCGTCGGCGGCCTGAGCCGGCATCACGAAAACCGTGCAGGCGAGAATTGCCGCGATCGCGGCGGCACCAAACGTCATTTGCATGTTCAGTCCACTCTGTTGCTTCAAGGGGGAGAGGTCAGACACCGGCACTATGGCCGTCGGCAAAATAGCCGACCGACCAACCGATGTCAGCAATAGTGTCGCACCACCGCCGCATTGGGAGAATCGGAGCCCGCGCTCGCGGCATCTCGCGGCATGAGGTCTTGCGATTGTGGCGAAGCCCGGTCAGACTGTGGGCAAAATTGAACAATTGCGCGAAAAAATTGGGGGGAATGACTTATGGCGCGCTCAGCGGTGACAGCCGAAGCAAGCGAACCGAGCGGTCTGTTCGACAAAGCACGGATCATCGCGCCGGCCGACTATAACCGTTGGCTGGTCCCGCCGGCCGCGCTCGCCATCCATCTTTGCATCGGCATGGCTTACGGCTTCAGCGTGTTCTGGCTGCCGCTCGGCCGCGCCGTCGGCGTCGCCGAGGGCCTCGACAAGGCGATCCCCTGTGCCGGCGACGCCACCACGTTTTTGGGCAAGGTCGCCATCACCGCCCACGCTCTGTTCGCCACCAATTGCGACTGGACCCAGTTCGATCTCGGCTGGATGTACACGCTGTTCTTCGTGCTGCTCGGCACCTCCGCGGCGATTTGGGGCGGCTGGCTCGAGCGGGTCGGCCCGCGCCGCGCCGGCGTGGTCGCGGCGATCTGCTGGGGCGGCGGTTTTCTGATCTCGGCGCTCGGCGTCTACATCCATCAGCTGTGGCTGATGTGGCTCGGCTCCGGCATCATCGGCGGCATCGGCCTCGGCCTCGGCTACATCTCTCCCGTCTCGACCTTGATCAAATGGTTTCCGGACCGCCGCGGCATGGCGACCGGCATGGCCATCATGGGCTTCGGCGGCGGCGCCATGATCGGCTCGCCGCTGGCCACCTTGCTGATGAAGCACTTCGCCACCCCCACCTCGGTCGGCGTGTGGGAGACCTTCGTGGTCATGGGCATCGTCTATTTTGTCTTCATGCTGGGCGGCGCGTTCGGCTATCGCCTGCCGCCGGTGGGCTGGAAGCCCGAGGGCTGGACCCCGCCCGCCGGCGCCAAGGCGATGATCACCACCGGCCACGTGCACCTCAAGGACGCGCACAAGACCACTCAGTTCTGGCTGATCTGGGCGGTGCTGTGCCTCAACGTGTCGGCCGGCATCGGCATCATCGGCGCCGCTTCGCCGATGCTTCAGGAAACGTTCGGCGGCAGGCTGTTCGGCGATCCGTCGGTCGGCTTCCTGCAATTCACCGACGACCAGAAGGCCAAGGCCGCCCTGGTCGGCGCGGCTTTTGTCGGCCTGTTCTCCTTGTTCAATATCGCCGGCCGCTTCTTCTGGGCCTCGCTGTCCGACAAGATCGGCCGGAAGCTCACTTATTTCACCTTCTTCACGCTCGGCTTCCTCTGCTACGTCGCGGCGCCGACCCTGTCGACGCTCGGCCTGCTCGGCCTGTTCGCCGCGGCCTTCTGCCTGATCGCCTCGATGTATGGCGGCGGCTTCGCCACCATCCCCGCCTACCTCGCCGACATCTTCGGCACGCAATTCGTCGGCGCCATTCACGGCCGTCTGCTCACCGCCTGGTCGACCGCCGGCATTGTCGGTCCGGTGATCGTCAATTTCATGCACGATTCGCGCAAGGCCGCGGGCGTGCCGCCCGACCAGATCTATCATCCGATCTTCTACGTGCTGGCCGGCCTGCTGGTGGCGGGCTTCGTCTGCAATCTCATGATCAGGCCGCTGCATAAGAAGTGGTTCATGAAGCCCGAGGAGGTCGAGGCGCTGCAAACCAGGACGGCGCGCGACCGCGCCATGCACGCCGTCGAGATCAGGGCCGCCGAAAGCACGCGGCCCGGCATCCGCTGGCTGCAGCCGATCGGCATGGCGCTGATCGCCGTGGCGATCGTCTGGTGGATCACCTTCTATACCAAGCAGGGCGGCGTCGGCGGGGCGTGGGAATGCCTGCTATTCACCTCGGCCTCTTGTCAGGACACCATCGCCCAGGCCGAGCTGGCCGGCTATTTCGGCTATCGGCCGTTCCTGATGTGGCTCGGGCTGGCGCTGTGGCTCGCCGGCATCGTGCTCAGCCCGCGGCGGGTGGAGATCGCTCCGCTCGCCTGGGTCGCCGTCGGCATCCCGCTGCTCTGGGCGGTGTGGATCACCGTCGAGCAGGCCCTGGTGCTGTTCCAATAGGCGGCTCGTGGGAGCCTCAGTCCTGAGATGGGTGCCGCATCGACGGCCAAAATCCGCGATTTTCGGGGCCGATTGCCACTTGTTCCTGTCAGAATTTCTTAATGTGGCATTCAGGCCGTGTTCATGGCCGAGTCATGCGGTCCTCATGCCCCTACCCCATTATCTAGTCTCATAGTTCACCGAAGGAGACGACCCAATGAAAGAGTGGCTGAAACCCGAGATCACCGAGTCTGAGGCTGGCATGGAAGTCACGAGCTATCTGCCTGCCGAGCTCGACCGCGCTTAATTAGCCGCGTCGATCTGACAAGTTTTCGCTTGAAAGTGGCGGTTCCCACGAAAGTGGGGATCGCCATTTTCGCGTCAAGGGCCCGGCACTCGGCCCTCCGACCCCCTGGAAGGTCGTGACAGACGCGGAAGCGGAAACTATGGTCCGCGGCGGTTCACCACAATCGCGGCGACATGACCCCCAAGCAAACCCCACCGATCGATAAGACCGTCACCGGCAACTATTTCGAGGATTTCACCCTCGGCCAGGAGATCGTGCACGCCACGCCGCGCACCGTCACGGTCGGCGATGTCAGCCTGTTCACCGCGCTATACGGCCCGCGCTTTGCCGTGCAGTCCTCCGACGCGTTTGCTCAGGCCATCGGCTATCCGCGCAGCCCGATCGACGATCTGCTCACCTTCCACATCGTCATCGGCAAGACCGTGCCCGACATCTCGCGCAACGCCATCGCCAATCTCGGCTATGCCGAGTTCCGTTTCCTCGCCCCGGTCTATCCCGGCGACACCATCGCCTCGGTATCGGAGGTGATCGGCGTCAAGGAGAACTCCAGCAAGAAGAACGGCACCGTCTATGTGCGCTCGACCGGGCGCAACCAGCGCGGCCAGCCCGTGCTGTCTTATGCGCGCTGGGTGATGGTCAATAAGCGCGACCCGAAAGCGCCGGCGCCCGATCCGGTGGTGCCGGAGCTTGCCGCGAGCGTCGATCCTTCCACGCTCGGCGCCGCGCTGCCGAAGCTCGATCTCGGCGGCTACGATTACGCGCTCGCCGGCTCGCCCAGGCGGTGGGGCGACTACGCGGTCGGCGACAAGATCGATCACGTCGACGGGCAAACAATAGAGGAGGCCGAGCATCAGCTCGCCACCCGCCTGTTCCAGAACACCGCGCGGGTGCATTTCAATCAGCACGTCGAAGGCAAGGGGCGGTTCGGGCGGAGGCTGGTCTATGGCGGACACATCATCTCGATCGCCCGGGCCTTGAGCTTCAACGGGCTGGCCAACGCCTTCCACGTTCTCGGGCTGAACGGCGCGCGCCACGTGGCGCCGTCCTTCGCCGGCGACACCATCTATGCCTGGAGCGAGGTGCTCGACAAAGCCGAGCTCAAGGGCCGCTCCGACCTGGGCGCGCTGCGCCTGCGCACCTTTGCCGTCAAGGACCGCGCCTGCGCCGATTTCCCGGGGGTCAAAGCCGACGGCAGCCTCGAGGACGGCGTGGTGCTCGATATGGATTATTGGGTGGCGGTGCCGCGCTGATCTTGGCGCGTGGGAACCAATGCGGCCGCCGCACGTTCTACCTTAGCATTGGCGCAGCGTTCCCCCTTGACCCCCCGTCACCAGCTGCGCCGACTAAGTAAGTTATGAGAAGCCCGGCACCCCCCGCCGGGCTTCTTTTTTGCAATCGGCCTCTGAGGCGGAACGGTGGCGCGAGGCCCGCGTTTTCCTCATATGACTTGGGGCATTGCCGCATTACCGGGACTGAGCATGTTGAGTGGTCACAGCCGCCCGGAGAGCGGCCAGACGCCATTGCCGCTCTCCACCTGGATTATTCCCGTGGTCACCTGTGTCATCCTGCTGTTGGCCGTGGCGACCGCTCTGGCGTAAGTTCGGTCGGAGCGGGTTCATCGTCGCCGAAGGAGAGTTTCATGAATTGCCGCAACATCGTTCTCGCCGCCTCGCTTGCCGTGCCGCTGCTGGCCGCGCCCGCCTTGGCCGCGGATAAAGCGAGCGCCGTGCTGAAGGACGCGCAAGGAACCGAAATCGGCAAGGCGACGCTCACCACCACCCCGAGCGGCGTGCTGATCAGCCTCGATGTGACCGCGCTGCCGCCGGGCGAGCACGCCTTCCACATCCACGCCGTCGGCAAATGCGAGGCGCCCGACTTCAAGTCGGCCGGACCCCATTTCAATCCCGACAGCACCAAGCACGGCCTGATGAATCCCGACGGCCCGCATGCCGGCGACATGCCGAACCTGCACGTGCCGGACAGCGGCAAGCTCACCGTCGAGGTGCTGAACCCGACCGTGACGCTCAGCGCCGAGTCGGCGCTGCTCGACGAGGACGGCTCGGCCGTCGTCGTCCATGCCGTGGCCGACGATTACACCTCCGACCCGGCCGGCAATGCCGGCGACCGCATCGCCTGCGGCGTCATCGCGCCTTAGCCCGTCCTCCCCCTGAAAGGGGGAGGTCGACTCGCGATCCGCGAGCCGGGTGGGGGTCGCTTGTGGCCCTTGGCCTGACCCCCTCCCGGGAGTTAGCCGCGAGCCGGCTCGATTGCCCCAGCCCCGCCATTTGCGTTATGACTTGGGCTCGTCTGGGCAACAGCAGCACCGAAAACCGATGGGCAACATTAAATCGCGGGCAGAGCGGCCGCTCTCCCCGCATCTGCAGATTTACCGGCCGATGCTCACCATGATGATGTCGATCGCCCACCGCATCAGCGGCGTGGGCAATTCGGTCGGCTTCCTGCTGCTCGCCTGGTGGCTGGTGGCGGTCGCCGCCGGCCCCGACCAATATGCTCAAGTTTCGAGCTTTTTCGGCAGTCTGGCCGGCCGCGCTCTGCTGTTTTTGTTCAGCTGGTCGCTGATCCACCACATGCTGGGCGGCATCCGCCATCTGATCTGGGACACCGGCCACGGCCTCGATAAGGTCAGCATCGAGGTGTTCGCCTGGGCCACCCTCATCGGCTCGATCACCCTCACCGTGCTGGTCTGGGTGGCCGGCTATTGGCTCAAGGGAGCGTTCTAGCCATGGCCACCCCCTTGAAGCGCGTGCGCGGCCTCGGCGCCGCCCATGGCGGCACCGAGACCTTCTGGCGCCAGCGCGTGACGGCCATCGCCAATATCCCGCTGGTGCTGTTCCTCATCTGGTCGATCGTCACCCAGCTCGGCGCGGGCTACGACCAGGTGCGCGCCTATCTCGCCCAACCCATCGTCGCGCTGCTGCTGCTGGCGCTGGTGATCTCGGCCGCGATCCATATGCGCATCGGGCTGAAGGAGATCATCGAGGACTACGTCCATGGCGGCGCCAAGGTGATCGCCATCCTGCTCGCCACCTTCTTCGCCGCCGGCATTGGCCTGGCGTGCGTCGTTGCCCTGTTGAAGATCAGTCTCGGATCCTAGAACTCATGGCTCAAGACGCGACCCCGCACGACAGCCCGACCCATAACGCGGTCCAGATCAAAGGCCGGACCTATCCGATCACCGACCACGCCTATGACGTGATCGTGGTCGGCGCCGGCGGCTCGGGCCTGCGCGCCGTGGTCGGCTGCAGCGAAGCGGGCCTGCGCACCGCCTGCATCACCAAAGTGTTCCCCACCCGCTCGCACACCGTCGCCGCCCAAGGCGGCATCGCCGCCGCGCTCGGCAATATGGGCCCCGACGATTGGCGCTGGCACATGTACGACACGGTCAAGGGCAGCGACTGGCTCGGCGACCAGGACGCCATCGAATATCTCTGCCGCAACGCGCCGGAAGCCGTGTACGAGCTCGAGCATTGGGGCGTGCCGTTCTCGCGCACCGACGACGGCAAGATCCTGCAGCGCGCGTTCGGCGGCATGACCATGGATTTCGGCAAGGGCCCGGCCAAGCGCACCTGCGCCGCCGCCGACCGCACCGGCCACGCCATGCTGCACACCATGTACGGCCAGGCGCTGCGCCATTCGGCCGAGTTCTTCATCGAATATTTCGCCATCGACCTGATCATGGACGACGAGGGACGCTGCCGCGGCGTGATCGCGCTGTCGATGGAAGACGGCACGCTGCATCGCTTCCGCGCGCACCAGACCATCCTCGCCACCGGCGGCTATGGCCGCGCCTATTTCTCCTGCACCTCCGCCCATATCTGCACCGGCGACGGCAACGCCATGGTGCTGCGCGCCGGGCTGCCGCTCCAGGACATGGAGTTCGTGCAGTTCCACCCGACCGGCGTCTATGGCGCCGGCGTGCTGATCACCGAAGGCGCGCGCGGCGAAGGCGGCTTCCTGCGCAACGCCGACGGCGAGAAGTTCATGGAGCGCTACGCGCCGTCGGCCAAGGACCTCGCCTCGCGCGACGTGGTGTCGCGCGCCATCACCATCGAGATCAGGGAAGGCCGCGGGCACGGTCCCGACAAGGACTACATGCATCTCCATCTCGAGCACCTCGATCCGGATCTTCTCGACGAGCGGCTGCCGGGCATCTCCGATCTGGCGCGCATCTTCGCCGGCGTGAACGTCAAGGACGCGCCGATCCCGATCATCCCCACCTGCCACTACAATATGGGCGGCATCCCCACCAACATGCATGGCGAGGTGATCAACCCGAAGGACGGCGATCCCGACGCCGTGGTGCCCGGCCTGATGGCGCTCGGCGAGGCGGCGTGCGTCTCGGTGCATGGCGCCAACCGGCTCGGCTCCAACTCGCTGATCGACCTGGTGGTGTTCGGCCGCGCCGCTGCGCACCGCTGCGCCGAGCTGGTCGTCAAGGGCGGCGCCATTCCCGAGCTGCCCAAGGGCGCCGGCGAGCAGGCGATCGAGCGGCTCGACCGCTTCCGCTATGCCGACGGCGGCACGCCTACCGCCGCGCTGCGCCTGCGCATGCAGAAGACCATGCAGCGCGACTGCGCCGTGTTCCGCACCAAGAAAGTGCTGAAGGAAGGCGTCGCGGCGATCCGCGCGGTGTGGGACGACATCGCCGACATCGACGTCACCGACCGCTCGCTGATCTGGAATACCGACCTGATCGAGACGCTCGAATTCGACAATCTGATCTCGCAGGCGGCGGTCACCGTGCAGGGCGCGCTGGCGCGCGAGGAAAGCCGCGGCGCGCATGCCCGCGAGGACTTCCCCAAGCGCGACGACACCAACTGGATGAAGCACACGCTGTCTTGGGCCGATTACGGCACGCACAAGGTGCGGCTCGACTTCCGCCCGGTGCACAAATTCACGCTCTCCAACGAGATCGCCTATATCGAGCCGAAAGAGCGGGTGTATTGAGCCCGCTGCGCAGCTTGGCCGCGGCAGTGGATCGGGAAGGGGCCGAGCCCGTTTAGCTTGATCGAGAATACTTCAGGATCAAGCCGGACGGAGGTTGGCATGCTCATTCCCGACATCGGCGTTCTCGAACTCATCGTTCGAGCCGCCGTCGTCTATTTTTTTCTGTTTTTCCTTTTGCGCTTCATCGGCAAGAAGCACGTGGGACAAATGAGTCCCTTCGATCTCGTGGTGCTGCTCATCATCAGCGAGACCGTCGACGCG
Organism: uncultured Alphaproteobacteria bacterium; assembly: GCA_963812105.1. GTDB lineage: Bacteria > Pseudomonadota > Alphaproteobacteria > Rhizobiales > Methyloligellaceae > Methyloceanibacter. The sequence goes on along the minus strand of CAWEUF010000006.1, from coordinate 47,804 downwards.
TCGCTGATCGGCGACGACAAATCTCTGACCGGCGGCCTGATCTCGGCCGCGACGCTGGTGGTCCTGGTTACTCTGGTCGGCTATGCGACCTGGCGCAGCAAGAAACTCGAGCGATGGATCGAGGGGCGCCCGAAGATTCTCGTGCGCCACGGTCACGTCAAGGACGACATGCTGAGCGGCCAGCAAATTTCGCGCTCGGAGCTGATGGAGGCCTTGCGGCACGAGGGCTGCACCGCCGTGACGGAAGTGCGTTTCGCCATCCTCGAGAATGACGGCTCGATCTCGGTCGGCAAGCGAGCCTCAGGAGGCTGAGGCGGAGGTGTCGTTGAAAGGCTTTCCGAGCAGCTTGCCGAGCACGGTCTTCACCCCTTCGAAATCGAACGGCTTCGACAGCAGGATCGGGTCGGCGAACCCGGACGCTGCGTCGATCGACCCGTCGCCGGTGGTGAAGGCGAACGGAACACCCTTGATTTTCAGGGCATTAGCAACTGAATAAGAGTTCTGTCCTCCCAGATTGACATCCAGGATGGCTCCGTCGAGCGGTGCCGTCCCGACGAAATCCAGACCCTGCTGAACCGACCGGGCAGGCCCGACGACCTCACACCCGAGTTCGCGCAACCAGTCCTCCACCAGCATGGAGACCAGCGGCTCGTCGTCGACCACCAGGATACGCGGCGGCATCCAAAACCCTCGCCAAAGCAACGCTGGCTGGCACTCTACCAGTGGGCTAGACAAGTCGCCAGGGCACTCGCGTAACCCGGAGGCTTCCGATGCATCGCATTGTCAGGGCCAACCGCCTGATCCGAAATTCGCGGGTGGTAACACTCGTCGGCTTCGGACTGTTGGCCGCCGCGGCACTGGCGATGATCGTGGGCCTGACCCGTTCGAGAGATGCGGACATGCGGGTGTTGCACACCCTCGAAGTGCAGCGCACCGCGCAGACACTGCTGATCGCCACTCGGGATGCGGAAAGCGCTATCCGCAGCTTTCTGCTGAGCGACGACAAAGAGGATCTTGACCGCTTCGAGCCGTCCCTGGCGCGAGTCCAGGAAAATCTCGGTTTGCTAACGTCGCTGACCGCCGACAACGACATCCAGCAGGAGCGCATCGCTAATCTCAACACCTTGTTCCAAGCCAAACGCGACCAGCTCGAGACATGCGTCAAGCTGGCCAAGGACGGGCAGCGCGAGGCGGCGCTCGCCGTGATCAATGCGCCCGATGACCGCAACGTGTCGGACGACATCAGGGTCGAGGTCGAATCGGTTCTCACCACCGAGCAGCAATTGCTCAAGGAGCGGCAGGCCAAGTCGGCACAACAGCGCTACATCCTGGCGGCGCTGATCGGCTTGGCACTGCTCACGGCGACCATCCTGGCCGGTGTGCTGGCCGTCTCTTCGCGCAGTGCCTTGAAAGGCCTGCTCGACCTGAACGCCGAACTTGACGCCGAATCGAAGCTTCGCCAGGAAGCCGAAGCGACGCTCAGGCAGGCTCAGAAGATTGAAGCCGTGGGCCAGTTGACCGGCGGCATCGCCCACGACTTCAACAATCTGCTCACCATCATCATCGGCAATCTGGACAGCATGAAGCGCCAGCTTGGCGATGTGGCCGGGGACGCTTCGGCCAAACTCTTAAAGTCGCTCGACGCGGCACTGCAAGGCGCGCGCAGCGCGGGGCAATTGACGCAGCGGCTGCTCGCCTTCTCCCGCCGCCAGGCCCTCGACCCGCAACGCCTCGATGTGAACCGCCTCGTTTCGGGCATGCTCGACATGCTCCGCCGAACGCTGGGGGCCGAGATCAGCATCGAGACCGTGCTCGGCGCCGGATTGTGGCCTGCCTTCGCCGACGGGCATCAGCTCGAGAACGTGCTTCTCAATCTGGCGCTGAACGCGAAGGATGCCATGCCGCAGGGCGGCTGCCTGACCATCGAGACGGCGAATACCTATCTCGATGCCGCCTATGTGCGCCGGTTCGGCGACGTCCAGGCGGGCCAATATGTGGTGCTGTGCGTGACCGACACCGGCACCGGCATTCCGGACGAGATCATCGACCGGGTGTTCGAGCCGTTCTTCACCACCAAGCCGACCGGCGAAGGTTCCGGCCTCGGGCTTGCCATGGTGCATGGCTTCGTCAAGCAGTCCGGCGGCCATGTGCGCATCTACAGCGAGGACGGCGAAGGCACCACCGTCAAGATCTACTTGCCGCGCATGACCGGGGCGGAGGAGATGACCGCGGCGCCGTCCGGCAAGATCGAGCCTGGGTCAATCGTGCCGCGCGCGAAGCCGCATGAGACCATCCTGCTGGTCGAAGACAATGAAGGTGTGCGCGACTACGCCAAGGACGTTCTGACCGAGCTTGGCTACCGCGTGCTCGTCGCCGCCGACGCCGAGGAGGCGCTTCGCCTGGCCGCCCAGCAACCGGCAATCGACTTGCTGTTCACCGACGTGGTGCTGCCCGGCCCGCTCACCGGCCGCGATCTGGCCAACCGGCTGAGCCAGCGCTACCCCGACCTGCCGGTGCTCTACACCACCGGCTACACGCGCAACGCCATCGTCCATCAGGGCCGGCTCGATCCCGACGTCCACCTGCTCAACAAGCCCTATACCCAGCAGGATCTCGCCCACAAGATGCGCGAGCTGCTCGACCGCGCCTGACACGAGGCTTGCCCGCATCGGACGCTGCCGCTACCAATTGTCGGGAGAGAAGGTTCGCCATGGTCCAATTCACCCTCCCCAAGAACTCCAAGGTCAAGAAGGGCAAGGCGTGGAACCCGCCGCCGGAAGGCACGCAGGTCGGCCGCTGGCGCGAGTATCGCATCTATCGCTACGACCCGGACACGACCGACAACCCGCGGCTCGACACCTATTGGGTGGACATGGAGGATTGCGGGCCGATGGTGCTCGACGCCTTGATCTGGATCAAGAACAAGGTCGACCCCACGCTCACCTTCCGCCGCTCCTGCCGCGAGGGCGTGTGCGGCTCCTGCTCGATGAACATCGCCGGCACCAATACGCTCGCCTGCACCATGCATGCCGGCGACGCCAAGGGCGCGATTGCGGTCTATCCCCTGCCCCATATGCCGGTGATCAAGGATCTGGTGCCGGACATGACGCAGTTCTACGCCCAGCTCCGCGCCATCGAGCCGTGGCTCAAGACCGACAGCCCCACGCCGCAAAAGGAATGGCGCCAGAGCCATGACGACCGCGCCAAGCTCGACGGGCTGTACGAGTGCATCCTGTGCGCCTGCTGCTCGACCGCCTGCCCGTCTTATTGGTGGAACGGCGAGCGCTATCTCGGCCCGGCGATCTTGCTCCAGGCCGACCGCTGGGTCGAGGATTCACGCGACGAGCGGACCGGCGAGCGGCTCGACGATCTCGAGGACCCGTTCCGGCTCTATCGCTGCCACACCATTCTCAATTGCACCAAGGCCTGCCCCAAGGGGCTCAACCCGGCCAAGGCAATCGCCTCGCTCAAGCGCAAGCTGGTCGAGCGCGCCGAGTAGCGCTCAAGCAGCGATGCGGTAGCGCAGCAAAAGGGCAGCGCTCAAGTAGCGAAGCGGTAGCGCATGAGAGGATGAAGATGATCGATCATCTCGGCATGCCGGTGAGCGACCTCGCCCGGGCCACCGAGTTCTATCTCAGGGCGCTCGAGCCGCTCGGCTACGGCATCGTCATGCAGGTGTCGGCGGAACAGACCGGTCATGGCGCCGCGGTCGGCTTCGGCCCACCCGGCAAGGCTGCGGATTTCCAGAGCGGCAAGCCGTCATTCTGGATCGGCGAGGGCGAGCCGCTGGCCGGCCATATCCATGTCGCCTTCCTGGCGCCGTCGCGCGCCGGGGTCGATGCGTTCTATCGCGCCGCGCTGGCCGCCGGCGGCAAGGATAACGGCAAGCCGGGTTTGCGCCCGCATTATCACGCCAATTACTACGGCGCCTTCGTGCTCGACCTCGACGGCAACAATATCGAGGCGGTGTGCCACGCCCCTCATGAGCGTAGGCTAAAGCGCTCAGCAGCGAGCGTAGCGCATCACAATTGGGCAGCGAGAAGGTGCAGGTCGGGCAGCGGCGCGTCTGCGCATCGCCTCCCGCTTCTTCGGGTCTTTTTCCTTCTGCCAGTCATACGGGCTGCGCACGTCCTTATGGGCGAAGCTCACGCGCGCCAAAAGCCCGCTCTCGAACACCAGGCTGGCGGTGCAGGTCCAGCCGCTGTCCTTTTTCTTCTTCTTGCCCTTCTTGGCACCCGGCTCGCTCGCGTCAGCCGTCTCGCTCTTGGCGCCCGTCTCGCCCGCGTCGCCCGTCTGGTCGGCCTTTTTTTCCTTCTTGTCTTTCTTGTCGCCGCCGGGAAAGAAGCCGGCTAGGCCGCTATCCTTCTTCTTCTTCTCGCCGGGCGCGGCCGGCACCGGCCCGGCGCCGCTATAGTGATAGGTCAGCGTCTCGGCCTCGGCCCCGCTCCGATATTTGGCGTAAGGCTCGCCGGCGCAGGCGAGGACCGCCTCCTTGGTCATGCCGAGATAGGGCTTGGCCGGATCGGCGGCATAGGCGGCGGAGATCAGCAAGGCTGAACCGCAAAGACCGGCGAGGCTCGCCGCCAGGACCAGAGCGCGCATGCCCTAGCGGTCGCCCGCAAATCCGGCGGCATCATGGCGGCCTGGTCTTGTCATTCCCGCGAAGGCGGGAATCCGAGTAACCCCAGTGCCGGCGATTAAACTAACGCAGGGATTACTGGATCGCCCGGTCGAGCCGGGCGATGACAGCAGGAGGGTTACAAGCCGGAGAAGAAGTCCCACAGCAGCTTCATGTTGAGCACGATCACGGTGATGGCGATCAGCACCGCCAGCCCCGTCACCCAATAGGGCGCGACCAGCGCCCCCATCTTGCGCTTGTCGGCGGTGAACATCACCAGCGGCACCACCGCGAACGGCAATTGCAGGCTCAGCACCACCTGGCTCAGGATCAGCAGCTTGGCCGTGCCCGCCTCGCCGTACCAGATGGTGACGATGGCCGCCGGCACGATGGCGATGCCGCGGGTGAGCAGCCGCCGCAGATAAGGCGGCAGGCGAATATCGAGGAAGCCCTCCATCACGATCTGGCCCGACAGCGTCGCCGTCACCGTCGAGTTGAGCCCGCAGGCGAGCAGCGCGATGGCGAACAACGTCGGCGCGATACGCCGAGCCGAGCAGCGGCGCCAGGAACTTGTAGCACCTCGCCGAGCTCGGCCACGTCGTATTGGCCGCGCTGGTGGAAGGTCGACGCCGCCAGGATCAGGATCGAGGCGTTGATCAGCAGCGCGAACATCAGCGCGATGGTCGAATCGATGGTGGCGAGCTTGATCGCCTCGCGCTTGGCCGGCACGCTCTCGCCGAACGCGCCGCGTCTGCACGATGCCGGAATGCAGATAGAGGTTATGCGGCATCACCGTGGCGCCGAGAATGCCGAGCGCGAGATAGAGCATCTCCGGATTCTTGACGATCTCGACCGTCGGCGCGAAGCCGCGGATCACCTCGCCCCAATCGGGATCGGCCATGGCGATCTGGATGCCGAAGCACACGGTGATGACGATGAACAGCGTCACCACGAACGCCTCGACCCAGCGGAAGCCGAGCGCCTGCATCCACAGAATGAGAAACACGTCGGGCGCGGTCAGCAGCACGCCGATCTCGAGCGGAATGCCGAACAGCAGATTGAGCCCGATCGCCGTGCCGATCACCTCGGCGAGATCGGTGGCGCAGATGGCGAACTCGGCGAGAAACCACAGCGGATAGGACACGATGCGCGGGAAGGCGTCGCGGCAGGCGCGCGCCAGGTCGCGCTTGGAGGCGATGCCGAGCCTGATGCACAGCGCCTGCAGCAGGATCGCCATCATGTTGGACAACAGCGCGATGGTCAGCAGCGCGTAGCCGAACTTCGAGCCGCCGGCGAGCGAGGTCGCCCAGTTGCCGGGGTCCATATAGCCGACCGCGACCAGATAGCCGGGGCCGAGAAAGGCGAGCAGCTTGCGCCACAACGGACCGGTCGGCCGCGTCCGGATCGAGCCGAACACTTCGGCGAGCGACGGCGTGCCGCCGGCGCGGCGCCAGCCTTGGTCATGCGCCGCCACCGGCGCGTCCGCGTCGGACTCCGCGGTCTTGGCCGGGTTCAGCATCGCTCAGGCTTCTCATCGTCGTCGTCCTGATCGTCGCGTGCAGCCCCGACGGAAGCCGAGGAGCGGCCAGAGGCCGCGTCCGAAGGACGGGCCTGTCCGGCATGCGCCGGAAGGAGCGAGGCGGGCGCAATTTCGGCGTCGACCAGCGAACCGGCAGGCCCAGCACGGACTTTCCTCGTGGAAATGCCCTCTCAGGCGGGATGTCTCAGCCTGATATCTAACTTAAATGCGAATGATTTGCAAGTGCAGGTGACCATCCGCTCTCGAGCTATAACAACCTAGACGCGACTTTCTTTGACTCCACACTCTCCTAGTTGCTTAACTCAATTGGGAGGCGCTTGGGTGGAGTGCAAAAGATCTGGGCGACGTTTACAGCGGCATCTTCGTGATGGGGCTTGGCGCCTGCATGGGACGCACGCCTCAGCCGGTCGCGGTTGTTCAACCTCAAGATCAGATGATGGACTGCACGGCGATTTACGCCGAGGTCGCGTACAACAACAAAAAGGTCGAACAGCTTGGCCGCGACGAGGGCTGGAAAGTCGCACAGAACGTAGCGGCCGGCGTTGCAGGCTTAGTGGTGCCCGTTCTCTGGTTCGGCATGGACTGGCAGGGTACAGCTAGCAAAGAAGCTCAGGCCCTTCAGGCGCGTCAGCAATATCTCGGGGCCTTAGCCGGGCAAAAGCGCTGTGGGGGCGGTCCTCCTCAAACTGCTCGGCGCTAGTTCCCATCGCGCCGCTCATTGTCGCTGGCTCTGAGGCGTTTTGTCGGACCACGAGCGCACGATCAGCGATGGCAATAGCCCACGAAAAGAGGCAGCCGCCTCTCATATTCCTCCGACGCGCGGTAGGCGCGCGGCTTGTGCTGATGCAAGTAGCTGCGCACTTTGCCGACGTCCTGCGAGCCGAACTTGGGTTCGATGTCCGCCAGGGTCTGTTTCGAGCGCCGACGTATTGAAAGAATAAAGAAGGAGCGCCGACTGGACAGTCGACGCCCCCCAATAAGCGGCGGCTTTCAGCTTACACACACGACGCTGCCGGGCGTTGTTTGTGCTTTCGCCGCGTTCACCCCCAAACTGAGTCTCGCCAGGGAAAGTTCCGTTCGGAACCATCTTTCCAGTCGTCGCGTTTCTCGCGCTGGTAAATTGAAAATTATTGGAGGTTTAGATGGCCGATAACAACGGTTCGGGTGTGGGCACTGGCTTGATAGCCGGGATCCTGCTCGTCGTCCTCATTGGCGTGGGACTTGTTTTCATGAACGGCGGCTTCAAACTCGACGGCGGAAAAGACGTAAACGTTAAAGTCGAAGCGCCGAAACTCCCGACCGCAGCAAGAAGTAGCTCACGTGATCGTAATCTGTCGGTGAAAGCAGCGCCGGCTTCGGCCGGCGCTTATTTTTTCGCTTGGAGGACGCGACCGTCTCACCAAAACCCCGTCCACTCGAAGCCTTCCGAGATGCAGACCGTCTGCTTCGGCACGGAGTTGCCCAGCGAGTCTTATCCCCGCGCCCCAAACCTCGCTTACACTGCTGCTCACCTCGTCCTTCTGAAGGGGCGCTGTCGCGAGGCGTTTGTGAAGCGGGACGAGGTGCGGCGCCCGCGAACCTTGGCTACGCAAGTCAGGCACCCGGGCGGCATCGGGGCTCCCCCCGGGACCACTACGAGTCCCTGCCAGGAGCTGGCTGAAGGCTCGGTCGGCGCTTTCGATGCGCGACGGACCGGACTAAAGCGGGGCCCGGTGCCGAACAAGACTCCGCAAATGAGCATGCGCTCAAGCGCATCCGAGCAAGCGCTCAAGTAGCGCGAAGCGCGGTAGCGCACCAAAATGAGCGCGTGTGGCGCGCCGCGAGGCGCCCGCGCGATCTTCGGATCGCGAGCTACCAGATTTGCGTCTTTCGGCGCGCCATCCCCCTCATCAGCCGGACGCGATCGCGCCGCGGCAAGGAGTACGCATGTCTGGCTCTGTTCCGTCACCCCGGCGAAAGCCGGGGTCCAGAGCGACAATCGCCGGGCCCGCTGCCCTGGATTCCGGCTTGCGCCGGAATGACGAGAAAGAGGTGACGCCGTCGGCGCTACTCGGAGGCCTCGAACGTGGTGCCGGGGATCTTGTCGCATTCCGCCTTGGTCAGCGACAGATAGCCCTGGCCCTTGCAGGCGTTCTGGCCGCCGCAGCCGTCCTTGCCGCCGCAGTCGCTCTTGCCCTTGCAGGCATTGGCGCCGATGCATTTGCCCTTGGCGTCGGCGTGCGCCGGTCCGGTCGGAACGGCGACGGTCAAAATGAGCGCGGCCACGGCGGTGGCGATGGCGGCGCCGGATCTGGTGATGGCAGGTTTCATGGGTCCTCCGTTTGGAGCCGCCAGTTTAGCCGCCCCGCGCCGGCGCCAAAATCACAGTCTCGTGCGCGGCGGAGACTGCGGCAAACGGACCCGGAACCAAACCGAGCGGCACAAGTCTTCTCAGGAGGTGACGCAGTGAAAGGCTGGTTCGATGCTGATCGTCGGTGGCGGCGCGGCGTTGACCGCGATCGCGGCCTGGCTCGTATGGCTCGCCGTCAGATCGCGGCGCGCCTCATGGCGGGCGCAGGCCCACGCGCAGCGTGTGGCTGCATACGAAGACACGCGCCCGCACGAAGCGCGCACGGCTCATCTCGCTCCGGGCGAATAGCTCGAAGCTTACTCGCCGAGCTTGGCGCCGGCCTTGGGCACCACGGTCCAGCCCAGCGCGGCGAGCTGCGCCGTCGCCCGTTCGCTTGCCCGCCCGGTGATCCACAACTGGCCGTTGCCGGCGCCGGCGACCAGGCCTTCGAGCGGGGGCGACCAATAGAGATAATCGACCGGCAACACGCTGACCGTGCCCTTGGCGGTTTGCAGCATCGGCGCGGCGCCCAGCCGCACGAACGCGTTCACCGGCGCGACGTTCTTGTCGAACAGCGCGATCAGCTCGGCCTGGCGGCGGTAGAAGAAGCCCATCTCGTCGCTCTGGGCGTTGGCCGCGCCGGCGATGAAGATCTCGCGCCCCGCGGTCGCGCCCATATTCATCAGCGCGGCGACGATGATCGCCTTGTCGGTCGGCGACAAATTGGGATTGCCGTAGAACGCGTCCATGGTCCCGCCCGAAACGCCCATCGACGCCAGCAATTGCCTGCCCTCTTTCTCGAGCTGGCCCGCGGTCTTGTCGCGCAGCGCGAGCCGCAGCGTGCGGCTGGTGCCGCCGACACTGATGGCGATGCCGGCGCCGCCGGTGACGAAGGCGAGCCCGGCATTGGTGGTGGTCTCGCCGATGGCGTTGGCGGTGGCGAGCCTGGTCAGCTCGTCGTCGAGCGGCGGAAAGCGGGTGTTGGGATCGACGCCGAAATCGTAGGCGAGCTTGCGCCGGGCGGTGGCGCCGCCGGTCAAGCGACGGGATCAGCTTCTCCTTGTTCGGATCGGTCGCCGCCATCGAGGCATCGACGCTGCCGAACAGATTGCCGACGCCCTTGAAGGTGTCGCCGATGGTCTTGCCGGGCGCGGTGACCAGGTCCTTGGCGGTGGCGAGCGGCTTGAGCGCGGTGCGGCCGGCGGCGTTGACCAGCGTGCCGGCGCTGTCGATCTGAACCAGCTCGGCGGTGGCGGCGATCTCGCGGGCGCGGACCCGCATCAGATCGGAGCCGTCGATGGTGAACGGCCCCCACGCGGTGTCGACCCGGAACACATATTGGAAATTGTCGAGCCCGACCTGATTGCCGATGGTGTAATTGGGGCTGCCCAGCAGGTTGGGCGGCAGCACCTGGCCGGCCTGGAACGACGGCGGCTGCTCGTATTGCCCGGCTTCCGGGGCGCCGATGAAGATGGTCGCGGCGCCGACCAAAGCGAGCGTGATGGCGGCGGCGCGCCGGCGCGAGAACCCGTTAGCTTGCTTCACTTGTCGCCCTCGCCCCACGCCACCGAAACTTTGCGGAGCTTAGCCGGTATTCCGGGTGCGGAGAAGCGCGCGAAGAGCGCATCAAACTCCCGTGAGGGGGGTGCGGCGGATGCGCCGCAGCGGGGAACCCTCGCGCGCGCCATCCGTTGCCCTTACATGCAAAAAAGCCAACGAAAGGAGGCTACTAATGAACAATGCTATTCGTAATGGGGCACTGGCGCTCGGCCTGATCGCCGGCGTGGCGCTGGTTGCCGCGCCGCCCGCGAGCGCCGGCTCGATTCAACGCGACGGCTATTTCGGCGGCAGCTGGAAGCCGATCGGTCCCCGGCACAACCGCTATGTGCAGCGTTACAATCGGCGCAATTACGGCCCGGACGTCTATGCTTACTCCGGACCCCGGACCTATTACGGTCCCGGCTATTACGGGCCGCGCGGCTATTACAGCTCCGACTACTATTATGGCCCGAGCTATTACGGCTATGGCCGCCGCGGCGGCGTCGGGATCGGCATCGGCTTCTAGCTGACGGCAGTTTTGCCAATCGGCCCTCGCCTACCGGCGGGGGCCGACGCTTATCCAGATCCGGAAAGTGGGGACCGGTTTTCCGATAAGATCAGGCTCAAACAACGTGGCCGGCGAAACGCTCGGCTTTCGGCCGAACGATCGGGCTCATGCGCGCAAGTGAGGTGAAGCCATGACGATGAGAGCAGCGATCATTTGCATCGGATTGGCCGCATGCATTGCCGGCGGCAGCCTGGTGCTGGCGCGCGAGACCGGCGATCACACCGAGGTCAGCACCGAGATGCTGATCGAGCAGGCGCTCGCCGGCGAGGACGGCAAGGAGATCGTGGCCCAGACCTATGTGTTCCCTCCGGGCGTGGTGCTGCCCTGGCACATCCATCCCGACGCGCACGAGATCGCCTATGTGCTCGAGGGCGATTTCACCTTCGAGCGCGAGGGCCAACCGCCCCGGGCGATGACAGCGGGCGAAGCCGATTATCTCCAACCCAATGTCGTCCATCGCGGCCTGAACAGATCCGACGCGCCGGTGAGGCTGTTCGTCGTGCGCATCAAGCCGAAGGACAAGCCGCTGGTCGAGGAGGTGGCCCCGCCGCAATGAGACGATGCGAGGGTCAGCGCGTGCGGCGGCGCTGCCAGAGCGCATAGAGCCCGACCGCCCAGGCCAGCGCCACGATCACCCAGTGGAACCGGTTGACCCGGTCGTTGAGCATCATGCCGAGATGGGTGGCGGTGAAGCTGCCGAGCACCGCGAGCGCGGTATAGAACGCGGCGAAGGCGAGCACGAAGGCGGTCGCGTAGCGCGGGCGGAAGAAGCCGATATAGGTGCCCACCAGCCCCCAGGCGAGATTGAGCGCGGCAAGCACGGGATCGATGCGGAAGCCGAGCGCGAAACTGTCCGGATCGGTGTCGAAGCCGTAATAGGCATAGGCCAGCAGGACCAGCGCGCCTTGCGCCAGGAAATAGACGCTGAGCCGCGCGGCCCACACCACCAGCGGCCACGACTCCGTCGTTTCTCCGCCGCTCGCCGGATGAGGTTTCGCCATTTCGCCCCGGCTCCCCCCGGGCGGACGCCCGTTTGGCGGAGCTTACCCGAAAGGCCCCAATCGGGTCCATGCGCGGCTTGCACCTTGCCAGCGGGCGCGATTGCATTTAACCAACCCTCGCGTGGTCGTTAGCCCGTCAGGGCGGCGAAACCGCGCAGCCAACAAAAGGGGATCTCATGGCGCGTAATCGTATTGCGCTGGTCGGCGCGGGTCAGATCGGCGGCACCCTTGCCCATCTTGCCGGTATCAGAGAGCTTGGCGACGTAGTGTTGTTCGACGTGGTCGACGGCGTGCCGCAGGGAAAGGCGCTCGACCTGTCCCAGTCGGCCCCGGTCGAAGGCTTTGTGCCGAAATTCAAGGGCACCAACGAATATGCCGAGCTGAAGGATTCCGATGTGGTGATCGTCACCGCCGGCATCCCGCGCAAGCCCGGCATGAGCCGCGACGACCTCATCGAGATCAACCTCAAGGTCATGGAGCAGGTCGGCGCCGGCTTGCGCAAATATGCGCCGGAAGCCTTCGTCATCTGCGTCACCAACCCGCTCGACGCCATGGTCTGGGCGCTGCAGAAGACCAGCGGCCTGCCCCGCAACAAGGTGGTGGGCATGGCCGGCGTGCTCGATGCCGCGCGGTTCCGCTTCTTCCTGTCGCAGGAATTCGACATAAGCCCGGAAGACATCAGCACGATGGTGATGGGCGGCCACGGCGACACCATGGTGCCGCTCATCCGCTATTCCTCGATCGCCGGCATTCCGCTGGCCGACCTCGTCAGGATGCGCTGGATCACCCAGAAGCGGCTCGACGACATCGTGCAGCGCACCCGCGACGGCGGCGCCGAGATCGTCGGCTTGCTCAAGACCGGCTCGGCGTATTACGCGCCCGCCGCCGCCGCGCTGGAAATGGCCGAATCTTATCTCAAGAACCAGAAGCGGGTATTGCCCTGCGCCGCCTATCTGAACGGCGAATATGGCGTGAAGGGCATCTATGCCGGCGTACCGATCATCATCGGCGCCAAGGGTGTCGAACGGGTCATCGAGCTCGACCTCACGTCGGCCGAGAAGGACGCCTTCATGCACTCGGTCGAGTCGGTCAAAGCGCTGGTGGAATTGTGCCAAAGGATCGCGCCGAGCCTCGCCACGGCGTAAGGTCGACAGCCACGATCCACTAGGGTGCGGCCCCGCAGGCCGTAAGGACTGACATGAACATTCACGAATATCAGGCCAAATCCCTGCTCAAGGCCTATGGGGCGCCGGTGTCGGACGGCCATGTCGCCGAAACCCCGCAGGAAGCCGCAGCTCACGCCGAAACCCTCGGCGGCGAGACGTTCGTGGTGAAGGCGCAGATCCACGCCGGCGGCCGGGGCAAAGGCGGCGGCATCAAACTGGTCAAGACGCTGCAGGAGCTCCATGCCGAGGCCGACCGCATCTTGGGCAAGCCCCTGATCACGCCGCAGACCGGGCCGAAGGGCAGGCTGGTGCGCCGGGTCTATATCGTCAAGGATGCCACCATCGCGCGCGAGCTTTATCTCTCGCTCCTGGTCGATCGGGTCACCGGCCGCGTCGCCTTCGTCGCCTCGACCGAGGGCGGCGTGAACATCGAAGAGGTGGCCACCAACACGCCGGAGAAGATCGTCACGCTGATGGTCGATCCCGCCACCGGCGTCAGCGCCTTCCACGGCCGGGTGATCGCTTCCGCGCTCAGGCTCGAGGGCGATCTTGCCAAGCAATGCGCCGCGCTGATCAAGGCGCTCTACAAACTGTTCGTCGAGAAGGACGCGAGCCTGATCGAGATCAACCCTCTGATCGTCACCAAGGAGGGCAGCCTGCTCTGCCTCGACGCCAAGATCGGCTTCGACGACAACGCGCTGTTCCGCCATGCCGACATCGCCGAATTGCGCGACATCCACGAAGAGGATCCCGCCGAGGTCGAGGCCTCCAAGCACGATCTGTCTTATGTGAAACTCGACGGCTCGATCGGCTGCATGGTCAACGGCGCCGGTCTGGCCATGGCCACCATGGACATCATCAAGCTCTATGGCGGCGAGCCTGCCAACTTCCTCGATGTCGGCGGCGGCGCGACCAAGGAGCGGGTCACCGAGGCGTTCAAGATCATCCTCTCCGACCCCAATGTGAAGGGCGTGATGGTCAACATCTTCGGCGGCATCATGCGCTGCGACGTCATCGCCGAAGGGATCATCGCCGCGGCGCGGGAGATCAATATCGCCGTGCCGCTGGTGGTGCGCCTCGAAGGCACCAATGTCGAGCGCGGCAAGCAGCTCCTGGCCGAGTCCGGCCTCGCCATTATTCCCGCCGACGATCTCGACGATGCGGCCAAGAAAGCGGTCGCCGCCGTGAAGGCCGCTTCTTGAGCCGCTCGCGGTCCCGCCTCCAGTTCCTGGTGCGATCCTTGCAATGTCATCGATCCATTTTCAAAGGCCGCTAGCGTTCAATCATGTCAGTCCTTGTCGATAAGAATACGCGCGTCATCTGCCAGGGCTTTACCGGCGCGCAGGGCACCTTCCACTCCGAGCAGGCCATCGCGTACGGCACCCGCATGGTCGGCGGCGTGACGCCCGGCAAGGGCGGAGCGACGCATCTCGGCCTGCCCGTGTTCGATACGGTCAGGGAGGCGGTGGCGGCGACCGATGCCGATGCCAGCGCGGTCTATGTGCCGCCGGCCTTCGCCGCCGACGCCATCCTCGAAGCGATCGATGCCGGCGTGCCGCTCGTGGTGTGCATCACCGAGGGCGTGCCGGTGCTCGACATGGTCAAGGTCAAGCGCGCTTTGTGCGGGTCGAACACGCGGCTGATCGGCCCCAATTGCCCCGGCGTCATCACGCCTGGCCAATGCAAGATCGGCATCATGCCGGGCCATATTCACCAGCCTGGCAAGGTCGGCATCGTCTCGCGCTCGGGGACCCTCACTTACGAGGCGGTGGCCCAAACCACTGCCGTGGGGCTCGGGCAGTCGACCTGCATCGGCATCGGCGGCGATCCCGTCAACGGCACCAATTTCGTCGATGCGTTGCGCCTGTTCCTCGCCGACGACGAGACCGAGGCGATCATCATGATCGGCGAGATCGGCGGCAGCGCCGAGGAGGACGGCGCGGAATTCCTGGTGAAGGCCAACAACAAAAAGCCCGTGGTCGGCTTTGTCGCCGGCTCGACCGCTCCGCCCGGACGGCGCATGGGTCACGCCGGTGCCGTCATCTCAGGCGGCAAAGGCGACGCCAAGCACAAAATTGAGGCAATGCGGGAGGCCGGAATTGTGGTGGCAAACTCGCCGGCCGCCCTTGGAACAACCCTTGCACGACTATTAAATGAAAGGTGAGGCGGGCGCCCAAAGCTCGCCTTGTTTGCCCGGCAGGCCGGTTGCCGTCAATGACCGGCAGGGTTGATCCGATGACCAGACATGAACTGAACGAGGTGTTTCTCCACACGTCGTTCCTGCAAGGCGCCAACGCCACCTACCTCGCCGAGCTCCACGCCCGCTACGAACAGGACCCCGCCTCGCTCGATCCGGAGTGGCGCGCCTTCTTCGCCAGCCTGGACGACAGCAAGGAAGATGTGCTCGCCGAAGCGCGTGGGCCGTCCTGGGCCCGGTCGAACGGAGCGCCGGCGCTGCAGCCGGCCCCGCCGCAAGGCGGCTTAAGCGAGCAGCAAGCGCTGGCCGCGGCGCGCGACACGTTAGGCGCCCGCATGCTGATCCGCGCCTACCGGACCCGCGGCCATCTCGCCGCCCATCTCGACCCGCTCGATCTCGTCACCCGCCGCGAACATCCCGAGCTCAAGCCCAAGACCTACGGCTTCACCAAGGCGGATTACGACCGCCCGATCTATATCGGCGGCGCGTTCGGGCTGGAGTTCAGCACGCTCAGGCAGATGCTCGGCATCCTCAAGCACACTTATTCCGGTCATATCGGCTTCGAGTACATGCACATCTCCGACCCTCAGCAGCGCGCCTGGATCCAGGACCGCATCGAGGGCCGGGAGATCAGCTTCACCCCGGAAGGCAAGAAGGCGATTCTGAAGAAGCTGATCGAGGCCGAGGCCTTCGAGCGCTTCCTCGACGTGAAATATACCGGCACCAAGCGCTTCGGCCTGGACGGCGGCGAGTCGACGGTGCCGGCGCTCGAGCAGATCATCAAGCGCGGCGGGCAGCTCGGTCTCGGCGAGATCATCATCGGCATGCCCCATCGCGGCCGGCTGAACGTGCTGTCCAACGTGATGGGCAAGCCCTACCGGGCGATCTTCAACGAGTTCAAGGGCGGGTCGGCCCATCCTAACGAGGTCGAAGGCTCGGGCGACGTGAAATATCATCTCGGCGCCTCCTCCGACCGGGAGTTCGACCAGAATCGCGTCCACCTGTCGCTGACCGCCAACCCCTCGCATCTCGAGATCGTCGATCCCGTGGTGCTCGGCAAGGTGCGGGCCAAGCAGGACCAGCGCAACGACTCCGAGCGCAAGGAAGTTCTGCCGCTCTTGCTGCATGGCGATGCGGCCTTCGCCGGCCAGGGCGTGGTCGCCGAATGTCTCGGCCTGTCGGGTCTGCGCGGCCACCGCACCGGCGGCTCGCTGCATTTCATCGTCAACAATCAGATCGGCTTCACCACCGCGCCGCGCTTCTCGCGCTCCTCGCCCTACCCCTCCGACGTCGCCAAGATGATCGACGCGCCGATCTTCCACGTGAACGGCGACGATCCCGAGGCCGTGGTGCACGTCGCCAAGATCGCCATCGAGTACCGCCAGCATTTCGGCAAGCCGGTGGTGATCGACATGTTCTGCTACCGGCGCCACGGCCATAACGAGGCCGACGAGCCGGCCTTCACCCAGCCTTTGATGTATGCCCGCATCCGCCAGCATCCGAGCGTGGTCGAGGTCTATGCGCGACGCCTGATCGAGGAAGGGTTGTTGACCCGCGCCGAAATCGACCAGATGCAGGCGAATTTCCGCGGTTACCTGGAAGAGGAATTCGCGGCGAGCGACGCCTATCGGCCCAACCGGGCCGACTGGCTCGACGGCAAATGGTCGGGCATCGGCCATGCGGACGAAGGCGCCCGTCGCGGCGTGACCGGCGTCGATCTCGACGTGCTCAAGGAGGTCGGCCGGAAGCTCACCTCCTTTCCCAAGAGCTTCACCCCGCACAAGACCATCGCCCGCATCATGGCCGCCCGCCGCAAGATGATCGACGAGGGCCAAGGCATCGACTGGGCGACCGCCGAGTCGCTGGCTTACGGCACGCTGCTGGTCGAGGGCTATCGGGTCAGGCTGTCGGGACAGGATTCCGAGCGCGGCACCTTCTCCCAGCGCCATTCCGTGCTGATGGACCAGGAGAACGAGAAGAAATACACGCCGCTCAAGCACATCGCCAAAGGCCAGGCGCCGTTCGAGGTGATCAACTCAATGCTGTCCGAGGAGGCGGTGCTCGGCTTCGAATATGGCTACAGCCTGGCCGAGCCGAACGCGCTGGTGCTGTGGGAGGCGCAGTTCGGCGACTTCGCCAACGGCGCTCAGGTCGTGGTCGACCAGTTCATCTCTTCCGGCGAGCGCAAATGGCTGCGCATGTCCGGACTCGTGCTGCTGCTGCCGCATGGCTATGAGGGCCAGGGGCCCGAGCATTCCTCGGCGAGGCTCGAGCGCTACCTCCAGCTCTGCGCCGAGGACAATTGGCAGATCGCCAATTGCACCACGCCGGCGAATTACTTCCACGTTCTCAGGCGCCAGCTTCACCGCCAGTTCCGCAAGCCGCTGGTGTTGATGACGCCGAAGTCGCTGCTCCGTCACAAACGCGTGGTATCGAGTTTGGAGCAGTTCGGCCCGGACTCGAGCTTCCATCGTCTGTTGTGGGACGACGCTCAGTTCCTGCCCGACCAGGCGATCAAGCTCGTTCCGGACGATCAGATCAGGCGCGTCGTGCTGTGCTCCGGCAAAGTCTATTACGACCTCTACGACGAGCGCGAGAAGCGCGGGGCCAACGACGTTTACCTCCTGCGCGTCGAGCAGCTCTATCCGTTCCCGGCCCGCGCGCTGATCCAGGAGCTGTCACGCTTCAAGGACGCCGAAATGGTATGGTGCCAGGAGGAGCCCAGGAACATGGGCGCCTGGAGCTTCATCGAGCCGAACCTCGAATGGGTGCTCGACCATATCGGCGCCAAGCACCGGCGGCCGCGTTATGCCGGGCGCGCCAGCTCGGCGGCGACCGCGACCGGACTGATGAGCAAGCATGTGCGCGAGCTGAAGGTATTTGTCGACGAGGCGCTTGGGTAGGCGGCAAGGCAGGGGCTGAGAATCATGGCGACTGAGATCCGGGTGCCGAGCTTGGGTGAGTCCGTGGTCGAGGCGACCGTCGGCCAATGGTACAAGCAGGCCGGCGACGCCGTTTCGGCCGACGAGCCCCTGGTCGAGCTCGAGACCGACAAGGTGACGGTCGAGGTGCCCGCGCCCGCTTCCGGCGTGCTGTCGGAAATTTCCGTCAAGCAGGGCGACACCGTCGCGGTCGGCACCGTGCTCGGCGCCATCAGCGACGGCGACGGCAAGGCCAAGCCGGCTAAGCCTAAGGCCCGGCCGGCGCCATCCGATCTTGCCATGGTCGAAGCCAGCGCCGTCGCCGACGAGCCCGTCTTACGCGCGCCCGACGGACCGACCGAGGTCAAGGAGCTTGAGCGCGAGCCGGTGCGCCGCGAGGAGGTCAGCGTCGAGGAGATGCCCGCCTCGCCTGCCGCCCGCAAGCTGATCGCCGAGGCCAAGCTCGCGCCGGACGCGGTCCCAGGCTCAGGCCGGCGCGGCCAAGTGCTTAAGCAGGACGTGCTCGGCGTGGTCGAGCGTGCCGCCAAGACGCTGCGCGAGCAGGAGCGCAAGCCGAAGACGCCGCCCGCGCCGCGCGCGCCGGTGACCAAGGACGACGCCTCGCGCGAGGAGCGGGTGCGCATGACCCGGCTCCGGCAGACCATCGCCAAGCGGCTGAAGGAGGCGCAAGACAGCGCCGCCATGCTCACCACGTTCAACGACGTGGATATGAGCGCGGTGATGGCGCTCAGAAAGGACTACCGCGACGCCTTCGAGCAGAAGCACGGCGTGAAGCTCGGTTTCATGGGCTTCTTCGTCAAAGCCGCGGTGCTGGCGCTGAAGGACATCCCGGCGGTCAATGCCGAGATCGACGGCGAGGACATCGTCTACAAGAATTATTATCACGTCGGCGTCGCGGTCGGCACCGAGCGCGGCCTGGTCGTGCCGGTATTGCGCGATGCCGACCGCATGAGCCTCGCCGAGATCGAGAGCGCGATCGCCGATTTCGGCGCCCGCGCGCGGGCCGGCAAGCTCGCGCTGGAGGAGATGCAGGGCGGCACCTTCACCATCTCCAATGGCGGGATTTACGGCTCGCTGCTGTCGACCCCGATCCTGAACGCGCCGCAATCCGGCATTCTCGGCATGCACCGGATCGAGGAGCGCGCCGTGGTGCGCGACGGCCAGATCGTAGCCCGGCCGATGATGTATCTCGCGCTCAGCTACGACCACCGCCTGGTCGACGGCAAGGACGCTGTCACATTCCTGGTCCACATCAAGGACTCGCTCGAGGACCCCAAGCGCCTCGTGCTCGATCTGTGACGGCATCGCGTGCTCTCGGGGTGACAATTTTCGTGAATTGAATTACCCCTCGATAGAGCGGAGCGCGTGAGTGGCATGGCCCAATACGATCTGATCGTCATCGGCACCGGACCCGGCGGCTATGTCTGCGCCATCCGTGCCGCGCAACTGGGCATGAAGGTCGCGGTGGTGGAGAAGCGCGCCACCCATGGCGGCACCTGCCTCAATGTCGGCTGCATCCCGTCAAAGGCCCTGCTCCATGCCAGCGAGCTCTATGCCGAGGCGGGCCACGGCTTCGCCGATATGGGCATCAAGGTGAAGCCTTCGCTCGACCTTGCCGCCATGCTCGCCTTCAAGGACCAGGGCGTCAAAGGCAATGTCGACGGCGTCGAGTTCCTCCTGAAGAAGAACAAGATCGACGCGGTGCAGGGCACTGCCCGCATCGTTGGCCCCGGCAAGATCGAGGTCACCGACGGCAAGGGCAAAAAGCAGACCTTGGAGACCAAGGCCATCGCCATCGCCACCGGATCGGAGGTGGCCGGCGTGCCCGGCATCGCCATCGACGAGAAACGCATCGTCTCCTCGACCGGCGCGCTGTCGCTGCCCGAGGTGCCGAAGCGGCTGGTGGTGATCGGCGCCGGCTATATCGGGCTTGAGCTCGGCTCGGTGTGGTCCAGGCTCGGCTCGGAGGTCACCGTGGTCGAGATGCTCGACCGCGTGGCGCCCGGCCTCGACGCCGAGGTCGCCAAGCAGCTCCAGCGCGTGCTCTCAAAGCAAGGCCTCGTCTTCAAGCTCGGCACCAAGGTCACGGGCGTCGACAGCAAGGGCAAGAGCCTGAAACTCACCCTCGAGCCGGCCAAGGGCGGCAAGGCCGAAACCCTCGACTGCGACGTGGTGCTGGTCGCCGTCGGCCGCACGCCGAACACCCAAGGACTCGGCCTCGGCGATGTCGGCGTCAAAACCGACAATCGCGGCCGCGTCATTGTCGATGACAAATTCGCCACCAGCGTGCCGGGCATCTACGCCATCGGCGACGTGATCAAGGGCCCGATGCTGGCGCACAAGGCCGAGGAAGAAGGCGTGGCGCTGGCCGAGCTGCTGGCCGGCCAGGCGGGTCACGTGAATTACGAGGTGATCCCGAGCGTGATCTATACCGCGCCCGAAGTGGCCTCCGTCGGCAAGACCGAGGAGGAGCTGAAGGAGGCCGGCATCGCCTACCAGGTCGGCAAGTTCCCGTTCACCGCCAATGGCCGCGCCAAGGTCAACCGCACCACCGAGGGCTTCGTCAAGATGCTGGCCGACGCCGACACCGACCGCGTGCTCGGCGTGCATATCATCGGCGCCGATGCCGGCACCATGATCGCCGAGGCCGCGGTGCTGATGGAATTCGGCGGCTCGGCCGAGGACCTGGCGCGCATTTGCCACGCCCATCCGACGCTGAACGAGGCGGTCAAGGAAGCGGCGCTCGCCGTCGACAAGCGCGCCATTCATATGTGAGCGACGCTTACCTGCGAAACTCATTCGCGGCGGAGTCGCCGTCAGTCTTCTCGACGACGCGGAAGCGGCGCACCGTAAGGTCGTCGATCTCGACCTTGCCTAGGCGCGCCTTGCGGATCTCCAGCCTGCCGACGGCCAGGGCACCGATGGCCAGGGCACCGACAGCGAGCGCGCTGACGGCCAGCGACCCTACCGCCAATGTCCCGAGCGCCGCGGCTCCCGACGCAACCGCCGGCAGTCCGACGGGCGGAAGCTTCAGCACCGACGATTCTCACCGCCGTTGCATGACGCACGCCATGTGCTGGCTGTCGACGCGGAGCCGAGCCCCGCGCGAGAACGGAGAAGCAAATCGCCCCCACGATGAATGCCAGCCCGCGCACATCGCCTCCAATGCTGGCTCGTTCTACCGCTAATCCAGCGTGCGGCGGAAGCGGTAAAGCGCCAGCCCCATCGCCACCAGCATGAAGATCACCAGCGCCAGCACGTCGATCTGCATGTCGGCGAAGCCGATGCCCTTGAGTGTGATGCCGCGCACGATGCGCAGGAAATGGGTGAGCGGCAGCGCCTCGCCGATCGCTTGCGCCCAGTCCGGCATGCCGCGAAACGGGAACATGAAACCCGACAACAGGATGTTGGGCAGGAAGAAGAAGAACGTCATCTGCACCGCCTGGAGCTGGTTCTCGGCGATGGTCGAGAAGGTATAGCCCACGGCGAGATTGGCGGCGGCGAACAGCGTGGCAAGCGCCACCAGCAGCCATACGCTGCCCATGATCGGCACGCCGAACAGCAGATGCGCCGCGCCGAGGATGATGGTCATCTGCACGAAGCCGACCAGCACGAACGGCGCGATCTTGCCGAGCATGATCTCGACCGGCTTGATCGGCATGGCGAGCAGGCTTTCCATGGTGCCGCGCTCGATCTCGCGGGTCACCGCCAGCGCGGTGAACATCATCATGGTCATGGTCAGCACCACGCCGAGCAGCCCCGGCACGATGTTGTATTGGGTGATGGCCTCGGGGTTGTAGCGGTTCTGCAACACGATCTCGAACGGCGCGTTGGCCTTGGTGAGCTGCGTGTCGGGCCCGCGCAGCTCGCGCTTGAGCGCGGTATCGATCAGGCCTTGAAGCGACGACACTGCCGTCCCGGTCGCCACCGGATCGGTGGCGTCGGCGATCACCAGCACCGACGGCTTGTCCCCTCGCCGCACGTCGCGCTCGAAGCTCGCCGGAATCTCGACCGCGAACTGCACTTCACCCGAGCGGATCAGCCGGTCGAGCTCCTCCGGATCGCGCACCTGCACGCGGAAGTCGAAATAATCGGTGTTCTTCATCGCCGCCAGCACGGCGCGGGTCAGCGGCCCGTCGTCGCGGACGAGCACCGCCGTCGGCAACTGCTTGGGGTCGGTGTTGATGGCGTAGCCGAACAGCACCAGCTGCAGGATCGGCACGAAGATCATGGTGGCGAAGGTCATGCGGTCGCGCCGCATCTGGACGAACTCCTTGACGATCATCGCCCACATGCGCCGCAGAAAGCCCGGATCGCGCCGCTCGCTCGAGCTGTATCGATAGGCTGCGGCGATCATGCGAAATTGTCCTTGGCTTGGTCCATCAGCAGGATGAACACGTCCTCGAGAGAGGGCTCGCCGCGTGTCCAGCGATGGGCGCCGTCCGCCTTCTTCGCGGCCGCAATCGCCGTGTCGAGCGCGCCCTTGTCGCGGCCCGCGACGTGCAGCTCGGTACCGAACGGCGCCACCATGTCGATGCCGTCGCACACCTGAAGCTCGGCGGCGAGCCGGTGCAGATCGGGGCCGGACACGTTCCAGGTGCTCAGGCCGGAGTCCGCCACCACTTCCTTCGCCGTGCCCTTGGCGAGCAACTCGCCGAAGGCGATGTAAGCGATTTCGTGGCAGCGCTCGGCTTCGTCCATGTAATGGGTCGAGACCAGCACGGTGATGCCTTCGGCAGCCAGCCCGTGAATCTCGTCCCAGAATTCGCGCCGCGCCTTGGGATCGACGCCGGCGGTCGGCTCGTCGAGCAGCAACAAGCGCGGCTCCGGCAGGATGCAGGCGCCGAGCGCCAGCCGCTGCTTCCACCCGCCCGACAACTCGCCGGCGAGCTGGTCCTTGCGGCCGGCCAGCCCGAGCCGGGCGATGGCGCGCATCGGCCGCGCCCCTGGGATCGTTCACGCCATAGACGCGCGCCACGAATTCGAGATTCTCGCGGATCGACAGATCGGCATAGAGGCTGAAGCGCTGCGTCATGTAGCCGACATTGCGCTTGATCTCGTCTTGCTCGGTGAGAATGTCGTAGCCGAGGCAGGTGCCTTGGCCGGAATCCGGGGTCAGCAGCCCGCACAGCATGCGAAGCGTCGTGGTCTTGCCGCTGCCGTTCGGCCCGAGAAAGCCGTAGATCTCGCCCTTAGGCACTTGCAGCTTGAGGTCGCGCACCACGGTGCGCGGGCCGAAGCTCTTGGTCAGGCCCGAGACGTCGATGGCGATCTCTTTCATCGCCGCACCATTTGCTCGCCTGGACCGAGCGTGACCGTCACCGGCTGGCCGGCGGTCAGCTTGGCCGCCGGGCCTTCGGGGCGGGCTTCGACCAGGTAGACCAGCTTCTGCCGCTGCTCGCGCGAGAAGATCACCGGGGGCGTGAACTCTGCCTCGCGCGCGATGAAATTGATCTTGGCGTGGAGGTCGGGCGGACAGCCGTCGCAGGTCAGCGCAACGCGCTGATCGACCTGGAGGGCGGCGCGCTCCGGCTCGGCCACGAAGAACCGGACCTTGAGATTGCGCGGCGGCAGGAGCGCGATCACGCTTTGCCCGGCATTCACCACTTCGCCCGGCCGGAAATAGACCTCCTCCACCGTGCCGTCTGTGGGCGCGAACACTTGGCGCTTGCCGAGATTCTTTTCGGCTTCGTTGAGCGCATGGCGCGCGGCCTCGGCATTGGCGGCGGCGGCGACGATCATGTCCGAGCGGCCGGGCAGCTTGGCGGCGATGATGCGTTTCTCGGCTTCGGCTACCGCCGCCTCGTTGCGGTCGTGCTGGGCGATGGCATCGTCGAGCTGCGCCTTGGTGGTCCAGCCTTTGTCGAACAGCGCCTGGGCGCGCTCGAGATTGTTGGTTGCCACTTGCCGCATGGCCTTGGCCTGGACGAGCGCGGCCTCGAGCACCTCGATCTCGTCGGGCCGCTGTATTTCAGCCTTGGCGTCGGCCAGCCGCGCCTCGGCTTCGGCGACCCGGGCCTTGGCCGCCGCGACGGAGGCCTCCTGCTCGGAGCTTTCCAGCGTGAAGATGGGATCGCCTTGCTTGACGGCGGCGCCTTCCTCGACGCTGAGCGCAAGCACGCGGCCGCCTTGCTCGGAGCCGACCAGCACCAGGTCGGCCTCCATGTAGCCGGGGAACTCCGCGTCCTCGTTGGCCGGGAAGGTGAACAGCACGATGGCCACGGCGATCGCGGCGAGACCGGCAAGCAGGAGAGCTGCGCGACGCGTCATCGCTTCTCTCCCGTGCCGCTCTCGACCGGCTCGCGCCCCGGCGCCCTGATGGCGTCGGTCAAGAGCTCGATATTGGTGGCGAGCAGCCCGTCGGTGTCGAGATGATGGTGCCGCTCGAACAGCTGGCGCCACAGGATGGCGGTGAGGGCCGGTGCGACCAGCAGCTGCGGAAACTCGCTCAACCGGGTCTTGCGAAACTCGCCGCGCTCGACGCCGCGCTCGATCAGCCGCGACAGCGTCGCGATGCCGCGCGATACCACTTGGTCGTAATAGAATTCGGTGAGCTCGGGATGCTTGTGCCCTTCGGCGATCAGCAGCCGGGCGATGAAAGCGCGCCTGGAGCAGACCAACTCCTGGAGGAACGACAGGAACGGACCCTTGAGGAACGCTTCGGACGACAGCGTGGTCGTTTCCATCTTGTCGCGCATCACGTCGAAATGCGCGGTGATCACGCTCTTGATGACCGCCTTGAACAGCGCCTCCTTGGTCTTGAAGTAGAGATAGGGCAGGCCCTTGCTCACCTGCGCGCGCGAGGCCACGTCTTCGAGCCTGGTCCCCGCGTAGCCCTTGACGGCGAACTCCTCGAACGCCGCGGCGACGATCTCCTGCGGACGCGTGTCGCGCCGCTCGCGCCGCTTGGGGCTCGGCGTGTCGCTCTTTCGCAGTGCTTTCTCTCGGGCCATGGCGCCACCCTCCAGTGGGACGGCCCCAATATAATGACTGACCGGTCAGTACTGCAATGGGCGCGCGAAAAAATGGCTAAGAATGAGTATTTTTTGGCCTAAGAGCGGGGGTGGGCATTATCGTACGTCTTGAGCAGGTGCGCCCGGTCGACCTCGGTATAGCCCTGGGTGGTCGACAGGCTGGCATGGCCGAGCAGCTCTTGGATGGCGCGCAAATCCGCGCCGGCACCGAGCAGATGGGTGGCGAAGGAATGGCGCAGCGCGTGCGGCGTCGCCGTGTCGGGCAGGCCGAGCGCGGCGCGGGCGCCGCGCGATCCTGAGCTGGATGATGCGGGGTGAGAGCTGCTTGCCCCGCGCGCCGATGAAGAGCGGATCGTCCGAGCCGAGCTTGAGCGGGCAGAGCGATAGATAGCGCTCGACCGCCTCACGCACGATCGGCAGCACCGGCACCACCCGCGTCTTGCTCCCCTTGCCGGTCACGCGCAGCATGTCGCGGCCTTTGATCGGCGCGTCGCGGCGCTTGAGCGACAGCGCCTCGGAGATGCGCAAGCCCGAGCCGTACAGCAGCGCCAAGACCGCGGTGTCGCGCGCCAGGATCCATTCCGGCGCGTCGGGCGAGGCGATATCGGCGCTGTCGACCAGCGCGGTGGCCTTCGGCGCGGTGAGCGGCTTCGGCACCGAATGCGGCAGCTTCGGCAGCGACACCGAGCGGATGGCGTCGTTCTTGCCGTAGCCGCGCCGCTCGAGGAAGCGATAGAACATGCGCAGCGCGCTTAAGGTGCGCGCGAGCGACCGGCTGCCGACCCCGTCGCCGCGACGCGCCGCCAGGAAAGCGCGCACGTCACGGGCCTGGAGCGCCAGCAGATGCTTCATGTCGGGCAGGCGATTGAGGTGGCCCGAGAGAAAGGCGAGGAACTGGGAGATGTCGCGGCTATAGGCTTCGGCCGTGTTGCCGGCGAGCTGGCGTTCGACACTGAGATAAGCGAGCCAGTCCCCGACCGCCTCGCGGACGAGAGCGCTCCCCATATAACCAGGCGCTTCGGCTCTCTCCGCCAAGCTTGCGATCCCCATTTTGGGCTGTGAACGGCGCCCGCGCGCAAGTCTACTATGGGCGCGTGAGTCGTTAACCCCCCGTTAACCAGCGAGTAACCCCTGGCCAAAGCCAAGACCAAACCCAAACCCGCGCCCGGAAAAGCGCCACGTGACCGTGCCGGTCCTGCTGCCGCTCGCGCTGCCGGCGCCGTACGACTATCTCGTGCCCAAGGGCATGGCGGTCGAGCCGGGGCAGTTCGTGATCGTGCCGCTCGGGCCGGTCGATTATCTCGCCGCGGTGTGGCCGCGTCCTGAGGGCGAGACGCCGCCAGAGATCGACCGCAAGAAATTGCGCGAGATCATCGAGCTGGTCGACGACGTGCCGCCCCTGCCGCGCGTCTCGCTCGACTTCGCCGACTGGGTGGCGAGCTACACGCTGTCCTCTCCCGGCATGGTGCTGCGCATGATGATGAGCGCCGGCCGCGCCTTCGATCCGCCGGCGCCGCGTTACGGCGTGCGGCTGGCAGGCGCTCAGCCTCAGCGCATGACTCCGGCGCGCGCCCGCGTGCTCGACACGGCCAAGAACGGGCTGGTCTGGGTCAAGTCGAGCCTCGCCGAGGCAGCCGGCGTCAGCCCCGGCGTGATCGATGGGTTGGTCGATGCCGGCGCGCTCGTGACCGAGCCGCTGCCCGACTGGCACGCCATGCCGATGGACCTCACCGCGCCAGCGGGCCGAGCTCACCAAAGAGCAAGACCAGGCTGCGCGCGAGCTACTGGACAATACCAGCGACGGCTTCGTTGTGACGTTGCTCGATGGTGTCACTGGTTCCGGCAAGACCGAGATCTATTTCGAGGCCATCGCCGCTGCGCTGGCGCGCGGCAAGCAGGTGCTGGTGCTGATGCCCGAGATCGCGCTCACCAACCAGTTCATTACCCGCTGCGAGGAACGATTCGGCGCCCGCCCCGCCGAGTGGCATTCCGGCGTCTCAGCACCGTTGCGCGGGCGCGTCTGGCGGGCCGTGGCCGAGAACAAGGCGAAGCTGGTGGTCGGCGCCCGCTCGGCCCTGTTCCTGCCCTTCCCCGATCTCGGCCTGATCGTCGTCGATGAGGAGCACGACCAGAGCTACAAGCAGGAAGAGCGCGTCGCCTATCAGGCCCGCGACATGGCGGTGGTGCGCGGCCATCTCGGCCAGGCGCCGGTGGTGCTGAGCTCGGCCACGCCGTCGATCGAGAGCCTGGTCAACGCCGAGCAAGGCCGCTACCGCCATATTCGCCTCGGCACGCGCTACAAGGCGGCGGGCCTGCCCGCGATCTCTGCCATCGACATGCGCGTGAGCCCGCCCGAGCGCGGGCGCTGGCTGTCGCCGGTGCTGGTCGAGGCGGTCGGCGAGACTCTGGCGCGCGGCGAGCAGGCGCTGCTGTTCTTGAACCGCCGCGGCTATGCGCCGGTGACGCTCTGCCGCAAATGCGGCTTCAAATTCGAATGCCCGAACTGCTCGGCCTGGCTGGTCGAGCACCGGTTCAGGCGCCGGCTCGAATGCCACCATTGCGGCACCTTCGTGCCGATCCCCGAGAAATGCCCGAGCTGCGGCGCCGAGCACTCGCTGGTGCCGTGCGGTCCCGGCATCGAGCGCATCGCCGAGGAGGTCGCCGAGCTGTTCCCGGAGGCGCGCCGCGTGCTGCTGTCGAGCGACCTCACCCCGTCGATCAGCGATCTGCGCGAGACCTTGCGCGAGATCGAGGACCGCGAGGTCGACGTCATCATCGGCACGCAGCTCGTGGCCAAGGGACACCACTTTCCGGGGCTGGCGCTGGTCGGCGTGGTCGACGGCGATCTCGGCCTGGCGCAGGCCGACCCGCGCGCGGCTGAGCGCACCTTCCAGTTGCTCAATCAAGTAACCGGGCGCGCGGGGCGCGAGGCGATCCCGGGCCGCGGCCTGATCCAGACCTATATGCCCGAGCATCCGGTGATCCAGGCGCTGGTCTCGGCCGACCGCGACAATTTCTACGAGCGGGAGATCGCGGCGCGGCGCGAGGCCGGGCTGCCGCCGTTCGGCCGGCTCGCCTCGCTGCTTGGTGAGCGGCGGCTCGCGCGAGGCCGTCGAGGCTTATGCGCGGTCGGTGGCGCTGGCCGCGCCGCCTGCCGCCAAGATCCAGGTGCTGGGGCCGGCCGAGGCGCCGCTTTCGGTGATCCGCGGCCGCCACCGCTACCGGCTGCTGGTCAAGGCCACGCGCGAAGCCGACCTCCAGGCTTATCTGCGGCTCTGGCTCAGCCAAGTGCCGAAGGCCAAAGGCGACCTCCGCCTCACCGTCGACGTCGATCCCTACAGTTTTTTGTGAGTCCCCCGCTTCAATTCGGAGGCGGCACCCTCACTCGATGGTGGTTTTGGTCTTGTCGTCGCGGTCATGCACCCATTTGGAGTGCTCGGCCATGGCCAGCGCGCCGGTGCGCTCGGCCAGCACCCGATTGGCCGCCTCCGGCTTGAGCCCGGCATAGGGGCCGGCCTTCTCGAAGAACAGGTGCTGCTCGTGCCGGAGCCCCTCGCAGGTCGAGCGGTAGAGGATCCAGTTCTCCTGCCATTTGTTGAGATGCTGGAGCCCTTCGAGCAGCAGGATGGCGCCGGCGGCGAGCCCCACCAGAAAGGCCGGCGCGCGCTCGAACTCGCCGATATGGCCGTATTCGGCCAGGACGGGGAGCGAGATGGCCAGCACGATGATGGCGATTTTCGACCATTTGTAAGCGCGCTGATTGGCCGATGCCTTGCGGTCGTACCAGGCGATCTGCGCCTCCAGCCGCTCCCATAGAGACGGCAACTTTGCTGCTTGCGCCCGCCCTCTCTGCCCTGTCGCCATCTCGTCCTCCACCGTGCCGAAACCGCTCCCGCGGCGGTCCGCGGTGACGCTGAATACAAGCGCAGATCGGGGCCCGCAAAGCCCTATTTTGCAGGCGGTTTAGCGTCTCCCGCTGGTTGCGCCCTTATCCCCCTTATGATACAGGCTCCGCGGGCTTCCAGGGGAACGCTCAGCGGGCCTTCTACCTGTTGACGCGGAAGCGCCAATCCCATCATTTCGGGTCCGGGGACGAGGCGGCTCAATAAGCGCCCGTTCGGGAGGAGAAGGCGTTTAGTGGCAGGCGAGGTAGATACCAGTTCCGGCGTCGCGGGCCGCTATGCCACCGCCCTGTTCGAGCTTGCGCTTGAACAGCAGGCGCTGGACCAAGTCGCCGTCGACCTCGACCGCTTCAATGAAGCACTCGATGCCTTCGACGACCTGTTGCGGCTGGTCAAAAGCCCGGTCTTCAGCGCCGAGGAGCAGGGCCGGGCGCTGGCCGCCATCCTCAAACAGCTCAAGATCGAGGGGCTCACCAGGAATTTCCTGCTGCTCGCCGCCAAGAACCGCCGCCTGTTCGCTACCCCCGACATGATCCGCGCTTTCCGCGCCATGCTCGCCCGCCACCGCGGCGAGATGAGCGCCACCGTGACCGCCGCAGCCAAGCTCACCGAGAGCCAAGTCACCGCGCTGAGACAGGCGCTCAAGGCCGCGCTCGGCAAGGACATCATGCTTGAAGAGCGGGTCGATGCCGGCCTGCTTGGCGGCCTGGTGGTCAAGGTCGGCAGCCGCATGGTCGATACCTCGCTGCGCACCAAGCTCAATTCCCTCAAAGTCGCCATGAAAGAGGTTGGCTAATGGATATCAGGGCCGCTGAGATCTCCGCGATCCTCAAGGAGCAGATCAAGAATTTCGGACAAGAGGCGGAGGTCGCCGAGATCGGCCAGGTGCTGTCGGTCGGCGACGGCATCGCCCGCGTCTACGGCCTCGACAAGGTCCAGGCCGGCGAGATGGTCGAGTTCGCCGACGGCACGCGCGGCATGGCGCTCAACCTCGAAGTCGACAATGTCGGCATCGTGATTTTCGGCGACGACCGCCACATCAAGGAAGGCGATACCGTCAAGCGCACCGGCGCCATCGTCGAGGTGCCGGTCGGCAAGGGTCTACTCGGCCGCGTGGTCGATGCGCTGGGCAACCCGATCGACGGCAAGGGCCCGATCAAATTCGACGAGAAGCGCCGCGTCGACGTCAAGGCGCCCGGCATCATCCCGCGTCAGTCGGTGCATGAGCCGATGCAAACCGGGCTCAAGGCCATCGATGCGCTGATCCCCGTCGGCCGCGGCCAGCGCGAGCTGATCATCGGCGACCGCCAGACCGGCAAGACCGCCATCATCCTCGACACCATCCTCAACCAGAAATCGATCAACGCGGCCGGCGACGACAAGTCCAGCCTCTATTGCATCTATGTCGCGATCGGCCAGAAGCGCTCGACCGTGGCGCAATTCGTCAAGGTGCTGGAGGATAACGGGGCGCTGCCTTATTCGATCGTGGTCGCCGCCACCGCCTCCGACCCGGCGCCGATGCAGTACTTGGCGCCGTTTTCGGGCTGCGCCATGGGCGAGTTCTTCCGCGACAACGGCATGCACGCGGTGGTGTTCTACGACGATCTGTCCAAGCAGGCCGTGGCCTATCGCCAGATGTCGCTGCTGCTGCGCCGTCCACCCGGCCGCGAGGCCTATCCCGGCGACGTGTTCTACCTCCACTCCCGCCTGTTGGAGCGCGCCGCCAAGCTGAACAAGGACAACGGCTCGGGCTCCTTGACCGCCCTGCCGGTGATCGAGACCCAGGCCAACGACGTGTCGGCCTATATCCCGACCAACGTTATCTCCATCACCGACGGCCAGATCTTCCTCGAGACCGATTTGTTCTATCAGGGCATCCGCCCGGCGGTGAACGTGGGTCTCTCGGTGTCGCGCGTGGGCTCCGCCGCGCAGGTCAAGGCGATGAAGCAGGTGGCCGGCAAGATCAAGGGCGAGCTCGCCCAATATCGCGAGATGGCCGCCTTCGCCCAGTTCGGCTCCGATCTCGACGCCACCACCCAGCGCCTGCTCAATCGCGGCGCGCGGCTGACCGAGCTCCTGAAGCAGGGTCAATTCTCGCCGATGAAGGTCGAGGATCAGGTGGTGGTGATCTATGCCGGCGTGAACGGCTATCTCGATCCGATCAAGGTCTCCGACGTGGGACGCTTCGAGGCCGAGCTGCTGCGCTATATGCGCGCCGAGCATCCCGACATTCTCGACTCGATCCGCGACAAGAAGGAAATCACCAAGGAGACCGGCGACAAGCTCAAGGCCGCAGTCGATAAATTCGCCAAGGCCTTCGCGTGAGCTGATCCATGGCGTCGCTGAAAGAGCTCCGCAACCGCATCGCCTCGGTCAAGGCGACGCAAAAGATCACCAAGGCCATGCAGATGGTGGCCGCGGCGAAGCTCCGGCGCGCGCAAATGGCCGCCGAGGCGGCGCGGCCCTACGCCACCCGCATGGAAGCCGTGCTCGCCAATCTCGCCACCGCGCTGCAAGGCCGCGACGGCGGACCGCCATTGATGGTCGGCACCGGCAAGGACCAAGTCCACCTGCTGGTGGTCTGCACCTCCGAGCGCGGCCTGTGCGGCGGCTTCAATTCGGCGATCGTGCGGTTGGCCCGCGAGCATATCAATCGCCTGACCGCCGACGGCAAGCAGGTGAAAATCCTGTGCGTCGGCAAGAAGGGCTTCGATCAATTGAAGCGGCTCTACGCCCCACTCATCATCGAGACCATCGACTTCAGGGGCGTCCGCCAGCTCTCGTTCGAACATGCCGAGCGGGTGTCCGATAAGGTGCTCTCCCTGTTCGCCGACGGCGCCTTCGATGTGGCCACGCTGTTCTTCTCCCGCTTCCGCTCGGTGATCAGCCAGATCCCCACCGCGCAGCAGATCATCCCCGCCACCATCGCCACCGGCGCGGCCCCGGCCGAGGACAGCCTTGGCGGCGCGGTCTACGAGTATGAGCCGGACGAGGCCGAAATCCTCACCGAGCTCCTCCCGCTCAACATCACCACCCAGATCTTCAAGGCGCTGCTCGAGAACGCGGCCTCCGAGCAGGGCGCGCGCATGAGCGCCATGGACAACGCCACCCGCAATGCCGGCGACATGATCGATCGCCTGACCATGAAATATAACCGCTCGCGTCAGGCCATGATCACCAAGGAGCTGATCGAGATCATCTCCGGCGCCGAAGCGTTATAGTCATCGAGAGACCGTAAGGAAAATTTTGCCATGGCAAAGAAGTCACCCGTAATCGCCGAGACCAAGCAGCAGCAGAAAAAGATCGCCGCAGGCAAGGGCGCCAAGGGCCATGTGCGCCAGGTGATGGGCGCCGTGGTCGACGTTCAGTTCACCGATCAGCTTCCCGAGATTCTGAACGCGCTCCAAACCGACAATCACGGCAACCGGCTGGTGCTCGAAGTCGCCCAGCATCTCGGCGAGAACACCGTGCGCACGATTGCCATGGACTCGACCGAAGGGCTGGTGCGCGGCCAGGAGGTGGTCGACACCGGCGAGCCGATCGCCGTGCCGGTAGGCGAAGCGACCTTGGGCCGCATCATGAATGTGGTGGGCGAGGCGGTCGACGAGGCCGGCCCGATCAAGACCGCCGACAAGCGCCCGATCCACGCCCCGGCGCCCTCTTATGTCGACCAATCGACCGAGTCGGAGATTCTGGTCACCGGCATCAAGGTGGTGGATTTGCTCGCGCCTTACGCCAAGGGCGGCAAGATCGGCCTGTTCGGCGGCGCCGGCGTCGGCAAGACCGTGCTGATCATGGAGCTGATCAACAACGTGGCCAAGGCCCATGGCGGCTATTCGGTGTTCGCCGGCGTCGGCGAGCGCACGCGCGAGGGCAACGACCTCTATCACGAGATGATCGATTCCGGCGTCAACAAGGACCCGCGCAAGACCGGCAGCGCCGAGGGCTCAAAATGCGCGCTGGTCTACGGCCAGATGAACGAGCCGCCCGGCGCCCGCGCCCGCGTCGGCCTGTCCGGGCTGACCGTCGCCGAGTATTTCCGCGACCAGGGCCAGGACGTGCTGTTCTTCGTCGACAACATCTTTCGCTTCACCCAAGCCGGCTCGGAAGTGTCGGCGCTGCTCGGCCGCATTCCCTCCGCCGTGGGCTATCAGCCGACGCTCGCCACCGACATGGGCGCGCTCCAGGAGCGCATCACCACCACGCAAAAGGGTTCGATCACTTCGGTGCAGGCGATCTACGTTCCGGCCGACGACCTGACCGACCCGGCGCCGGCCACCTCCTTCGCCCATCTTGACGCCACCACCGTGCTGTCGCGCGGCATCGCCGAGAAGGGCATCTATCCCGCGGTGGATCCGCTCGACTCGACCTCCCGCATGCTCGACCCGCGCATCGTCGGCGAGGAGCATTACGCCGTCGCCCGCCGCGTGCAGGAGATCCTGCAGCGCTACAAAGCGCTCCAGGACATCATTGCCATTCTCGGCATGGACGAGCTCTCCGAAGAGGACAAGATCGCCGTGGCCCGGGCGCGGAAGATCGAGCGCTTTCTGTCACAGCCGTTCCATGTGGCCGAGGTGTTCACCGGCTCGCCCGGCGTGTTCGTCGATCTGGCCGACACCATCAAGGGCTTCAAGGGCCTGTGCGAAGGCGATTACGATCATTTGCCGGAGGCCGCGTTCTACATGGTGGGCACCATCGAGGAGGCCGTCGCCAAGGCCGAGAAACTCGCCGCCGAGGCCGCTTAGATGCCTGACGCCTTTAAATTCGAGCTGGTGTCGCCGGAACGGCTGCTCGTCTCCGACGACGTCGAGCAGGTGCTGGTGCCGGGCGCCGAGGGCGACATGACCGTGCTCGCTTATCACGCGCCGGTTTTGACGACGCTCCGTCCCGGGCTGCTCGATATCGGCTTCCCCGGTGGTGAGCATCGGCGCTTCTTCATCCGCGGCGGATTTGCCGAGATCGGTCCCACCGGCCTCACCGTTCTGGCTGAGACCGCAATCGACCTGGTCGAGCTTGACGCCGGCCAGCTGGCCCAGGCCGTCACCGAGGCCGAAGAGGACCTCGCCGACGCCGGCGACGACATGCTGCGCGACCGCGCCCAAACCAGGCTCGATCATTTGCGCCAGGTGCAAACCGCGCTCAATCTTTAGCGACTGCCCCGCTACCGCGCGAGCGCGGCGAACTGCTCGATCACACTCAGATAGACCTTGCGCTTGAACGGCACGACCAGCGCGGGCAGCTCTTGCAGCGTCGTCCACTGCCAAGCATCGAACTCCTGCTCGTGCCCGTCATGAGGGCCTAAGTCGATCTCGTTCTCTTTGCCTTCGAAGCGCGCGGCAAACCACATTTGCTTTTGGCCGCGATACCGCCCGTGCCAGGCGATGCCCACCAGTTCGCTCGGGAGATCGTAGGTCAGCCAGTCCCGCGCCTTGGCGACAAACCGCGCGCTCTTCACGCCGGTCTCTTCGGCAAGCTCGCGCCGGGCGCCGGTTTCCGGGTCCTCGCCTTCATCGAGGCCGCCTTGGGGCATCTGCCACCAGGTGCTGTCGACGCCTTCCTCGCTCCGATCGGATCGCCGTCCGACGAACACGCGGCCTTCGCCGTTGAACAGCATCACGCCGACACAAGGCCGGTAGGGCAGTCCCTCTTTGTCGGTCATGGAACGACGATCAGCTCGGCCGCTGCGAGCGCACGGCGGCGCTGACCGGCACCAGCACCAGGCCTTTGCCCTCAAGCTTGCTGGCCCAGTCGGCGAGCTGCTTGACCGCGGCCGGCTTGAGGCGCACCACGCCGATCGCCGTCCCTTGCTGCTTCGCCATGTCTTCAAGCTTGGCCAACTGCTTCTCGATTTCGGCCGCCGATTGACCGCCGTCGACCTGCACGCTGACCACGGCATATTCCAGACCGATGGTGTTTGCGGCTTGCGCCGTGGGCGACTCCTGAGTGCTGCCGTCGTCGACATAGAGCAGGCCGCGCCGTTTCAGCTCCTCGAGCATCGGCATGAACGAGTCCGTCGCGGCCTCGAACTTGGCGCCCATGTGATTGGTGACGCCGACATAGCCGGTATAGCGCGACATCAGCCATTGCAGCCGCTTCATGTTCTCCTGGGGCGGCAGCGTGGTGAGGAGGGTATGAGGGCCGGGATCCTCGCTCGGATAGTTGTTGGGCTCGAGCGGGATCTGCAGCAGCACTTCGTGACCGTCGGCGCGGGCCTTGGTCACCCCGTCCTGGAGGTTACGGCCATAGGCCCCATAGGCGACGCTGATCGGCGCCGGCAAGCCCTCGATCACGTCGCCCGGAGGACCCCCGGGCAGGCCGAGCCCGGTGACCAGAATGGCGACGCGCGGCGGCGCACTGGCCGCGGCCGCGGCAGACGCGTAGCGCGACGGCCGCGCATACATGTCGATCGCACGGCGCCCGTCCGGCGCCACTTTGGGCAACGGCCCGTATTGCGATTCCTCGACCAGTTCGGGGAGTGGAACTTCGGGCAGCGTGATCGAGCCGGTTTCCGTGTCGGGCACGGGCAGCGGCGAGACCTCGGGTGGCGGCGGCGCCGTCTCGAGCGCGGCCTGCTGCATGCCTGGGCTGGCCGGCGGGACGGCCCCTTGCTGATCCATATCGTCGGGCGGGGCCGCATCGTCGGGTGCGGCGGGCGGCGCAGCCTCGCCGGCCTCGCTCCCTGGCGCTACCGGCGCCATCGGCGAGGTCTGGCCCAGACCGGGCGGCTCGACGATCGGGGCCTCTGGCGTTGCGCCCTGGCGTACGGCAAAGCCCGGCGGCAGGTCCATGCCGTCGTCGGTCGAGGCTGGCGGTAATGAGGTCTCTGGCGCCGCCTGTGGCGCGGCCCCGTCCCCCGGCGCAGTGGCCGGTTCGATTTGCAGGATAGCCACGGGCTCACCGGCGTCGCTGCCCGGAAAGAAGGCGAGAAACGCGGTGCCAAGCACGAGCGTCCAGAACATGATGCCAGCTGCGACGGCCAGCGCCTTCATTCGACTTTACCTCCCCGCACGCCGGCCCAGTTGTGGGCTACGCCTCCTCTCCCCGGGCAATTCTTGTAATCACGCCGCAAGAGCCAGCCCTTCGCCGGCGAATGCCCGCGTCTAATTGGCTTCGGCCTTCTTCTTGGCCTCCGTGTCGACTGACTTGATGCCGCGCAACAGATCGAGCGCGAAGATGAGCTGGGTGTCCTTGTCCTTATCCGGCGCCACATAGGACGAGCTGCCTGACTCTTCTTCTTCGGCTGCGCCGGCCTCCTCTTCATCCTCGCCCTTGAGGTGACCGCGCAGATTGGCCTCGCCCCTTGTGCTCAGATCGGCCTTTTGCTTCAGCTCGTCCGGCAACTCCTCCTCGACCACGACCTCGGGCTCGATGCCCTTGGCCTGGATCGAGCGGCCCGACGGCGTGTAGTAGCGCGCCGTGGTGAGCCGCAAGGCGCCATTCGAGCCGAGCGGAATGATGGTCTGCACCGAGCCTTTGCCGAACGAGCGGGTGCCGATGATGGTCGCCCGATGATGATCCTGCAACGCGCCCGCCACGATCTCAGAGGCCGAGGCCGAGCCGCCGTTGATCAGCACCACGATTTTCTGCCCGTCGGTGATGTCGCCCGGCCGCGCGTTGGAACGCTGGGTCTCTTCGAGATTGCGCCCACGGGTCAACACGATGGCGCCCTGATCGAGGAACGCATCGGACACCGAAATGGCCTGGTCGAGCAAGCCGCCCGGGTTGTTGCGCAGATCGACGACATAACCCTTGAGCTTCGGACCGAGCTGCTTCTTCAGGTCCTCGATCGCCTTCTGCAGATTGGCCGTGGTCTGCTCGTTGAACGTGGTGAGCCGGATATAGCCGACGTCATCGCCTTCGGCACTGTACTTGACCGGGTTGATGTGGATCACGTCACGGACGACTTTGACATCGAACGGGTCCTCGACGCCCTTGCGCACGATGGTGAGCGAGATCGGCGAATTGACCGGCCCGCGCATCTTCTCCACCGCCTCTTGCAAGGTGAGGCCGAGAATTTGCTCCTTGTCGAGATGAGTGATGAGATCGCCGCTCATCAGCCCGGCGCGCGCGGCGGGCGTGTCTTCGATCGGCGAGACCACCTTGACCACGCCGTTCTCCATGGTGACTTCGATGCCGAGCCCGCCGAATTCGCCGCGGGTTTGCACCTGCATGTCACGGAAATGCTTGGGATTGAGATAGGCCGAATGCGGGTCGAGCGCGGTCAGCATGCCGTTGATCGCGGCCTCGATCAGCTTGGGATCCTCAGGCTTCTCGACGTAATCCGAACGGACCCGCTCCAGCACCTCACCGAACAGGTCGAGCTGCCGGTATATTTCCGAGTTTGCGGCCGAGGCCGACTGGCTTCGCGCCAGGCTCACCATCGTCGAACCGGCAGCGAGCACGGCCAACACCAGAAGCGCCCACAGCGCGTATTCGGATTTCCGCATCATCCTTGCACCTTTTCGGAAGCCTCGGCCCACCATGGGTCAGGGTCTATTGGCCTGCCGTCCTTTCGAAACTCGACGTAGAGGACGGGGCGTGAACTGTCATCGCCTTGACTCGGCGCCGCCGAGTTGCCCATCACCGCGATTGGCTCTCCGGCAAGGACAAACTGGCCCAGGCTTACGTCTATGCGGCTCATCCCCGCAAGCAGAACATGATAGCCCCCGCCCGCGTTGATGATCAATAGCTGCCCGTAGGAGCGGAACTCCCCGGCATAGACCACCCAGCCATCGGCAGGGGCCGTAATCCGGGCTTCCTCGCGGGTTTGCAGCGACATGCCCTTGAGGGTGGAGCCTGCGACATCGGCATCGCCGAAGCGTTTCACCCGCCTGCCCTGGGCCGGCAGCCTGAGCGTGCCTTTGGCCGTCTCGAAGGGCTGGGCCGGCTTGAGCCGATCAGGGCTGGCGAAGGCGACCCGGGTCGATGCCGGCTTGATCTCGACCACGCTTTCATTGTCAGGGGTGGCCATGGCTTGCTGCTGCTCGCGGGCTCTGAGCGCCCGTTCGGCGGCAATCTCGGCGTCGTACTGGGCGATCTCGACCCTGGCGATCTGCTCATCCAGGTGCGCGACAAGCTCATTCAGGTCGGTGACCGCCTGAGCCTGCTCGGCGGCGGCCCGGCGAATATCGGCAAGCTCGGCCTCGCCTTGCGCAGTGGCGCGCCGCTTCTCTTCCAACAGGCGATCGAGGCTGGCACGCTCGGAGCCGAGACCATCGGATTCTCGCTTTTCCGCGTCGCGCTGCTCGCGAATGCCGTTCTCGAGCGTGACCAAGCCCTCAAGCTCGCGGGTCAGATTGTCAGCCTGATACTTCAATTCGGGGAAGACATCGGCGAGCAGCATCGCGCTCCTGACCACGGCAAGGGCATCGTCTCTGCGCGTAACCAGCGCCGGGGGCGGACTGCGCCCGATCCTTTGCATCGCACTCAGCATTTTGACGATGGCTTCCTTTCGCTCGGTGATCGAGCTCTGGATGACGTTGACCTGCTCGGTCAGCTCGGCAAGTTTCGCTTCGGTCTCCGAGAGTTTCGCCTCGCTCGCCTGAACTCGCTTACCGGCCTCGATCAGCTCGCTGTTAAGTTTGGCCCGTTCCTCGGCCAGAGCCGCCAAATCCTGGCTAAGACCCTGCTCCTTGGCGCGGCTCGACTGCAGCTTTTGCTCGGTCTGATCGAGCTTCTGCTTAGCCTCGTCGCGGGAAAGATCCTCCTCAGCCCAGGCCAGCCACGGCACAGCACATACCAGGCCGACCACGAGCAGCGCGGATCGAAATCTCTGTCGTGAAGAAGTCAATCGATCGGATTGCGCCATGCGCCTTGGCCGTTCAGCCGATGGCAACGACAACGGAGCGGTACGGCAGAATCATGGCAATTGGCTTACCAATCCTTAACCTTGGGGGTTTCAGGCCCGATGATAGGGATGGCCTGCGAGAATTGTCGCCGCGCGGTAGATCTGCTCGGCAAGGACGATGCGGGCAAGACCGTGCGGCAAGGTCATCGGTCCGAGCGACAGCATGAGATCGGCCTTGAACGAGGCTGACAGCCCGAGACCGTCGGCCCCACCGATAAAAAAGGCAAGACCCTGGACGCCCCCGTCGCGATACTTGGCCAAGGTTCGCGCGAAACCTTCGCTTCCGAGCTGTATGCCGCCGCGGTCGAGACAAATCAGCTTGTATGAGGCGGGTCGTTTGGCGAGCAGGATCTCCGCTTCGGCCTCCATGCGAGCCTGCGGGGTTGCGCCTTTCGCTTCGGCAACTTCGATGACGTCGAGCGGCGACAGATGGAGTTTCCGGCCGGCGGCTTCGGCGCGGCCGAGATAATGCGCGAAGAGGTCACGCTCCGGCCCCTGCTTGAGCTTGCCAATGGCAGCGATCAGGAGCCGCATTCTTGCTCGCCTTCAGACCAACCGGCCTAGGGCAACCCTCGATCAGATCACCAGCTGCTCCATGGGCCGATCCGCTGACCACATCTTCTCGAGGTTATAGAACTCGCGAACCTCCGGCCGAAAGATATGGACGATGACGTCGCCGGCGTCGATCAGCACCCAATCGCATTGGGGCATCCCTTCGACCCGGGCGCGGCCAAAGCCTTCGTCTTTCAGCTTTTTGGTGATGTGGTCGGCGACGGCGCCGACATGCCGTTGCGAGCGCCCCGAGGCGACGACCATCTGGTCGCCGATCGAGGTTTTGCCTCTCAAGTCGATGATCGCGACCTGCTCGGCCTTAGAGCTGTCGAGCGTGTCGAGCACGACTTTGAGGAGACGATCCGGATGCGCGCCAAATGACGCGAATCCGTTAGGAGGAGTGCCGCGCTTGGCACCCTCTCTAGCTGAGCGCATGTTGTGGTGAATGTCCTTCTGCCATTGCTCCGTGGGGAAGCAGCCTGCTCTCCGTCACGCACAAACGCGGGAAGAGCCCATCGGTTGCCGCTTCGCCCCATAAACATAGTATGGCCGCTGGCAAATTTTCAATAGCTAGTGTCGCCGCTGCTTTTTCTTGACCGTCTTGTCCCGGCCCTTAGCCTTCTTCTTCTTGGCTTTCCCGGCCCGCAGCGCGGTCGAGGACAGACCCGATAATCTGTGGGTGAGGATAGTCCAGGCCGGTGGCTCGAGACGCGCGAGCCCGCGCGCATCCGATTCGTCGACGCGGTAGGGAGCGAAGCGCTGGGCGGCCATGCCCGCGCGCGCCTTGAGCCGGAAGCCCGGCCGGTCGAGCACGGCAATGGGCATCCGCGCGAAAATCTTGTCGAACGACCGCCAGCGGTGGACTTGGGCAAGATTGTCGGCCCCCATCAGCCAGACAAAATTGACGCCGGGAAAGCGGCGCTTGAGCTCGGTGATCAGGTCGATCGTATAGGGCGAGCTGGCGGCGAAGCCCGTGACCTCGATGCGCGGGCTTTTTGCCATGTTCCGCGCGGCGTGGACGCGGTCTTGTAGGCTGGCGAGCGCCGCGGGGTCTTTCAGCGGGTTGCCCGGGGCGACCAGCCACCAGACCTGATCGAGGCCGAGCCGCTTCAGCGCCGTCAGGCTGATCTGGCGATGGGCGTCATGAGGCGGATTGAACGAGCCGCCCAGCAGCCCGATGCTCATGTTAGGCGCCGCCATCGGCAGCCGCGCGATCTCGCGCGACTTATTGACCTTGGGTTTGCCGGTCTTCCGGAGCTTCTTCCCCTTCGCGGGGGACGCCTTGCGAGCGGCGCGCGCCGCCTTGGCCCCCTTGCCCTTCGCAGGGGACGGCTTGGGCGCGGGACGCTTTTTCTTGCTTTGTGATGTCTTGGCCAAGCTCGAGTTCCGCCGCAACCCGCTTACGGGCGGGTCTGCCCCTCGCCGCGCACGACATATTTATAGATCGTGAGTTGCTCCACGCCGACCGGACCGCGCGCGTGGAAGCGGCCGGTGGCAATGCCGATCTCCGCCCCCATGCCGAACTCCCCGCCGTCGGCGAACTGAGTCGATGCGTTGTGCAGCACGATGGCGCTGTCGACGCGGGCGAGGAACATCTCCGCCGCGGCGCGATCCTCGGTGACGATGGCGTCGGTATGTTGCGAGCCGTAACGCGCGATGTGCTCGACTGCCTCGTCGAGGCCGTCGACCACCTTCACGGCGATGATGGCGTCGAGATATTCTTTCGGCCAATCCTCCTCGCTCGCGGGCTTGACCCGGCTGTCGGCGCGCTGCGTGTCGGGATCGCCCCGCACCTCGCAGCCCGCCTCGATCAGCATCTCGACCAGAGGCGCAAGATGGGTCGGCGCCGCCTTGCGATCGACCAGCAGCGTCTCGGCCGCGCCGCAAATCCCGGTGCGCCGCATCTTGGCGTTGAGCACGATCTGCTTCGCCATATCGAGATCGGCTGCCTCATGCACATAGACATGGCAGACGCCTTCGAGATGGGCGAACACCGGCAGCCGCGCCTCGGCCTGCACCCGCCCGACGAGATCCTTGCCGCCGCGCGGCACGATCACGTCGACGGCGCCGCCGAGCCCGCCGAGCATGAAGCCCACGGCCGAACGATCGACCGTCGGCACGAGCTGGATCGCGGCGTCGGGCAGCCCCGAGCTCACCACCGCCTCGCTCAAACTATTGGCGATCACGAGCGAGGTGAGAAAACTCTCCGAGCCGCTGCGCAGGATGGCCGCGTTGCCCGATTTCAGGCACAGCCCGGCGGCATCCGCCGTCACATTGGGCCGCGACTCGTAGATGATGCCGATCACGCCGATCGGCACGCGCACGCGGGAAATCTCCAGCCCGTTCGGCCTCCTCCAGCGCGCCATCACCTCGCCGACCGGATCGGCAAGGGAGGCAATGTCGCGCAAGCCCTTGGCCATCGCCGCGACGCGCGCCTCATTGAGCGCGAGCCGGTCGATGAAGGCGGCATCGCGTCCCTTGGCGCGCGCGGCTTCGACGTCTTGGGCGTTGGCTGCGAGGATTTTGCCGACATCCGCCTCGATGCGCGCGGCCATGGCATTGAGCGCGGCGTTCTTCGTTTCGGTCGAGGCGAGCGCGAGGCCGACCGCCGCTTCACGCGCGCGGCGCCCCATATAGAGCATCATCGGCTCTAGGCTCGCTTCGGGTCTGTCGGCAATCGCGCTCATCAACTCTTCCGCTGCAACACCATGTCGTCGCGATGGATCAACTCGGGGCGCCCAAGGTAGCCGAGAATCTCGGCGATTTCACTGCTCTTGCGGCCGATGATGGCCTTGGCCTCGTCATGGTCATAGGCGGTGAGCCCGCGGCCGATCTCGGCGCCGGCGCCGTTCCGGATGAACACCGCATCGCCCCGCTCGAACCGCCCCTCGACCCGCACCACGCCGGCCGGCAACAGGCTCTTGCCCGAGGCGAGCGCCTGGGCCGCGCCGTTGTCGACGGTCAAAGCGCCCTTTGGCTCGAGCGTACCGGCGATCCAGCGTTTCCGCGCGGTCACCGGGTCGTGGCGGGCCAGGAACCACGTCCCGGTCCCCTGCGTGGCGAGGGCCTGCAGCGGGTTCATCACCTTGCCCAGGGCGATGACCATGTGCGTGCCGCCCGAGACCGCGATCTTCGCCGCTTCGATCTTGGTCACCATGCCGCCGCGCGACAGCTCCGAGCCGACATCGCCGGCCATCGCCTCGATCTCCGGCGTGATATCGGTCACCTCTTCGAGGCGCCGCGCATCGGCCCGGGACTTGGGCGGCGCGGTGTAGAAGCCGTCGACGTCCGACAGCAGCACCAGGCAATCGGCGCTCATCATCGAGGCGACGCGCGCCGCCAGCCGGTCGTTGTCGCCATATCGGATCTCGCTGGTCGCCACCGTGTCGTTCTCGTTGACCACCGGGATGGCGCCAAGCTTCAGGAGCGTGGTCATGGTGCTGCGTGCGTTGAGATAGCGCCGGCGCTCCTCGGTGTCGCCAAGCGTCAGCAGCACCTGTGCCGCGACCAGGGAGCGGGCGCGGAACGCCTCTTCGTAAGCGTGCGCAAGATCGATCTGGCCGACCGCGGCAGCCGCCTGGCTGTCCTCGAGCTTGAGCGCACCCTTGGGCAGCTTGAGCGCGTTGCGGCCAAGCGCGATGGCGCCGGAGGAGACCACGATGATCTCTTTGCCCTCCTTGCGCAGCGCCGCAATGTCGTCGGCCAGCGCTTCGAGCCAAGCTTGCCGCAACGTGCCAGCCGCCGTGTCGACCAGCAGCGATGAGCCGATCTTGACCACCAGGCGCTTGGCCCCGGTCCATTCCGCTCTCATGGCCGCCATCCCCGCGCTAACCCTTTCGGGGCCGCAGCGCCATCTTTGACTTTGCCGCGCAGATCTCTCACCTCGGCGGCAATCGCGCGCAGCACCTCGGGCACGCCCTCGCCGCTCGCAGCGGACACGATCAGCGGCGTAGTGCCGGCCGCCTTCTTCACGGCGCGCAGCTTCTTCTTCATCTCGTCCTTGGGCACGGCGTCGGCCTTGGACAGCGCAACGATCTCGGGCTTCTGCTCGAGCCCGGCGCCATAGGCCTCCACCTCGCCGCGCACGATGGCATAGGCCTCGGCCGGGTCGTCCAGCGTGGCGTCGACCAGATGCAGGAGGACGGCGGTGCGTTCGACATGGCCCAGGAAGCGGTCGCCGATGCCGGCCCCTTCATGCGCTCCTTCGATCAGCCCGGGAATGTCGGCGAGCACGAAATCAGTGCCGGGAGTCCGCACCATGCCGAGATTGGGGTGGAGCGTGGTGAACGGATAGTCGGCGATTTTGGGCTTGGCGGCGCTGACCGCGGCGAGAAAGGTCGACTTGCCGGCATTGGGCAGCCCGATGATGCCGGCATCGGCGATCAGCTTCAGCCTCAGCCAGATATGCATCTCCTCGCCCGGCTGCCCGGGATTGGCATGGCGCGGCGCCTGGTTGGTCGAAGACTTGAAGCGGGCATTGCCGAAGCCGCCATTGCCGCCTTTGAGCAGCACGATACGCTCGCCGGGCTCGGTCAAGTCCGCGATCAGAGTTTCGCCATCCTCATCGATAATCTGAGTGCCGGGCGGCAGCTTGAGCACCACGTCGGCACCCTTGGCGCCGGTGCGGTTCTGGCCTTTGCCGTGGCCGCCCTTCTTGGCCTTGAAATGTTGCTGGTAGCGGTAGTCGAGCAGCGTGTTGAGATTGGCCACGCATTCCACGATCACGTCGCCGCCTTTGCCGCCATCGCCGCCGTCGGGCCCGCCGAACTCGACGAACTTCTCCCGGCGGAAGCCGACGGCGCCATTGCCGCCGTCACCCGAGCGCACATAGACCTTGGCCTGATCGAGAAACTGCATGGCAACGGCTTACCACCGGCGGCTTTCCAATACACTAGCGGGGAGGCCGGTGCCTTAAGTCTTGTCGTACCCGGCTAGCGCCGTGGCGCGGTCGAGCCGGTAGGTCAAACAATGCGCCGTCGCCCCGCGCGCCGCGCAGTCGCGCATCTCCTGACCCTCGGGGGCGAAGCCGAACTTGGCGATGATTCGGGCCGAGGCGGGATTGTCACTGAAATGGCCGACCGTGAGATAGGCGAAGCCGCCCGTCTCGAAGGCATGGCGGACGAGCGCGCGCACCGCCTCGGTGGC
This sequence comes from uncultured Alphaproteobacteria bacterium, assembly GCA_963812105.1. Lineage (GTDB taxonomy): Bacteria > Pseudomonadota > Alphaproteobacteria > Rhizobiales > Methyloligellaceae > Methyloceanibacter. The sequence continues at coordinate 3,484 of CAWEUF010000006.1, read as the reverse complement.
ATAGCCCATGCCCCAGTAAGGCTTGCCGACCCAATAGCCGAGTTCGGCATGATCTCCGCCGAAGGCGCGATAGCCGGTGCAGCCGATCAACGCGCCAGAGCGCACAATGGCGAACACCACGCCTTCCTCGCCGGCTAGCGCGCTCGAGATCCATTTCGCCGCCATCTGCTCGCTATAGGGATGGGGGATCGTGCCGGTCATGCTCGCGACGTCAAAGTCGCCGGCAAGCAGACTGATGCGCGCCGCATCCGAAAGCAGGAGAGCGCGCAGCAATAGTCTTGGAGTTCTGATGGTCACCGGAGCAAAGCTACACGCGCGTGAGCCGGCGCGCGAGGCGGCCGAAGCCTAGTGCGGCTTCACCGAAACGTAGACGCGGCCCTTCTGCTTGGTCGCGAATTCGACGTCGCCCTCGCGCACCGCGAATAGCGTGTGGTCCTTGCCCATGCCGACGCCATCGCCCGGGTGCCATTTGGTGCCACGCTGGCGGATGATGATGTTGCCCGCGATCACGTGCTGGCCGCCCGACTTCTTCACGCCGAGCCGTCGTCCGGCCGAGTCGCGGCCGTTGCGGGACGAGCCGCCTGCTTTCTTATGTGCCATAGCTCTGTTCCTTACTACTTCTTCGGCTTGGAAGCAGGCTTCCTGGCAGGAGTCTTTTTCTCCGCCTTGGCCGCTGGCTTCTTCGCCGCCGGTTTCGCTTCCGCCTTCTTCGCCGCGGGCTTGGATTCGGTCTTCGCCTTGGGCGCCGCCTTCTCGGCCCTCTTGGCCTCAGGCTTAGGCGCCGCCTTGGACGGTTTCTTACCGTCGGTCAGAATCTCGGTGATGCGGAGCGCGGTCAGCTCCTGACGATGCCCATTCTTGCGGCGGTAGGTCGAGCGCCGCTTCTTCTTGAACACGACGATCTTGTCGCCGCGCCGTTGCTCGATGACCTCGGCGGCGACCAGCGCGCCGGAGATCGTGGGGCTTCCCGTCTGGGGGCCCTTATCGCCGCCCAGCAGAAGCACCTCGGCGAGCTCGACGATATCGCCGGGCTGCCCGGCGATTTTCTCCACCTCGATGATGTCGTTGGGCGCCACGCGATATTGCTTGCCGCCTGTGCGAATGACCGCGAACATGTCCGTTATCCGTTCAAATCTGGGCTTGAAGAACCGGCGCCTAAAGCGCGCGAACCGAGCCGCAAGTAGCCTTGAGCGGCGCAATATAGAAGCGGAAGCCGATAAGTCAATTGCCGGAAGCACCACCTCGAGACCGGTCATCCCGTTGATTTCGGGCCGGTTCGAGACCCTTCCGGTTGCCGTCAGCCAGCCGGCAAGCTACATGGGCTCTCGGAGAGGTGCCAGAGTGGTCGAATGGGACGGTCTCGAAAACCGTTGTACGGGTAACCGTACCGTGGGTTCGAATCCCACCCTCTCCGCCAGAGCTCCGTCCCCCGAATAGCCGAGCCTGCGGCTCTCGCCGCCATGGCCCGTCCCCTCCCAGTCGCGCGGTTTTTGGCGCTTTTCCGCCATTCGCGCCGCCCCTTGTTTCCTACTTTTCCCTGTAAACCGTGTCCAAAGTGTCACAGCTTTCTCGGGCGAAAGCATCTATAGTCAAGACCATAAACTACGGGGAACGGGGGATTAGCCATGCGTGTCTTTATAGCTTGCGCGATCATCATCTCGGCTGCAATCGGCCTCGCCGGCTGCGTGGGACATCACGAGAAAGCCGTCGTCGCAGAGCCGTTGAAGCTCAGCTAAACTACGACGAGATAGCCCTACTAACTATCTCTCCGGCAAGTGCCAACCCCGGCCGTCTCCTCGGCCGGGGTTTACTTGCGTCTTGAGCGCGTTCCTCAGCATCGAGCAGATCACCGCTACCAGCGGATTTTGCCGCCCGCGCTGATGGCGGTGCCATGCTTATCGTGCTCGGCCCACGCCCCGTCATAGCGAATGAAGATCTCGTCGGCGGCGTTGGGGTGAAAAGACAGCCCGGCCCCGAGCAAAAACGCGTCGTCGGGCGGATCCTCGCCGCTGATCACGAATGAAGCGTTGCTGGCGGCGACGAAGCGTTGCCTGAGCGCGACGCTGGGATCAAGCAGCACGTGCGCCCAGCCGACGCTGAGCTCCGGCATGAGGCTAGCGCCTGATTCGAATTGCCAGATGGCATGCAGCCGCGCGCCAAGATTGCTGCGCAGCGCATCGTGCTCATCGCCTGCAACACGGAGATTAGCCGGCCCCCCGCCCCGCTCGGTGAAACCATCCTGGGCGTTGTGGTCGTAGTCGAGGCCGATGCGCGGCTCGAAGGTGAAGGCGCCGGCGTGGAGCACCACACCAACGCCGGTGGTCAGCCCGGCGCCGGTTGCTTGGCTATCGCCCCTGGCGGTCAACCCGGCAAAGCTGATCTGCCGCATGGCATCGATCGTGCCGTAGGTCAGTGCCGCCGCGCCGTCGGCGAACAACAACGCCCCGTCGCGCCGCGCATATGCGCCCAGGCTATAGGCCTGCACCTGGCCCGATTGCGGCAGGCCGTCGAGCGCCAGGTCGGTGTTGGCATAGTTGAAGCCGAGCCCGGCGCAGGTGTGCTTGTCGGGATGGCCTTCCAGGCCGACCGTGCCGCCGCCGGTATCCGAGATATCGTTGTTACGGTAGAAGCCCCGCGCCCACACGGTCGGATCGAGCGAACTGGGGTCGGCCGCGTAGCGCTTGCCCTTTTCCAGGCAGGAGGGGCCCAGCCGGTCGATGAATGAGGCGAGCAGCGCGCGCCGGTCGTCTTGCGTTACGCTCGGGAACACCGTGGCGATCTCGTTGCCGAGCAGCGTTAGGCCATAGGGAATCATTCGCCGGCGGCAGCGCGGCAAGGTCGTAGAGCAGCTCGTTGAAGCCCTCATTGCCGGTGCCCTTGTCGATCGCCTTTGCCACGCTCTTCTGGTTCGGCGTCTCGGCAAACTGGCTGAAATTGTAGCCGAGGAAGCTGGGGTTGTTGTTGGCGAAGCCGAAATTCGTCCCCACGAAGGTCGGGTCGAAAGTGTAATCGACGGTGGTTCCGGAAAAGGAGACGAAGCCAGTCGTTGGGCCGGAGCAAAGCACCTCGGTATTGGGGGGACCCGCGGTTGGTGCGCAAGCGGCTTGAGCGCGATCAGACGTCGCGAGTGCGAGTAGCCCGCACGCAAGGAACACCGTGCACATCGCATGATCGCGATGGCGCGCCGGTACCGTCGCTCGTTGAGAGCCTGGCCCCCGTGCCACAGCCCGCCCATGAACGGCCCCCAAACGCCGTTCTCCCTGATTCGCCAGCGTCTTACGCGGCGGTGGTCAGCCTACCACGACTAGCGGCCATGACGGGCAGGCGTTTCTCGTAGCGACGGTCGTCGCGCTAGCCGCAGATCAGGAGAGAGACGGCGTGCCCGCGCGCTCGTACCTGCTCGATGATGGCGATGGTCCCGATCAGTTGTTTGACCGGAGCGATGCGGCCAATCGTGGCGAAGCGATCGCTGCGCTGGCTCCAC
>CAWEUF010000005.1:0-25277 GCA_963812105.1 uncultured Alphaproteobacteria bacterium | reverse complement strand
GCAGCCGCCGGCGCAAGCCGGCTCGACTCGTGGTGTCGTAGGCGATGAAGAGCTGGTGCTCGTCGTGACCAGCCTTGACGGTGATGCAATGGGGTCTGGGGGTCGATACTGGAACCGTGAGAGTTGTGCCTGAAGGGCGCAATCAGAAAGCTGAGACGCTGAAGCTGAAATGGTGCGTGATCTTCAATCGCGAGATCCCCTCTCAACGGGCGGTCAACGCTTCCGGACGCAGGTCTCTTCCCCCGCAGAACAGGATGAAACTGGATTAACCTATAACAGCGCCGGGATTGTGGTACGGCCGCGGCCAAACTGTGCCTCGGCGACTCGCGGCCTTGTCCGGCCGGAATAAACGGCTGCGGGCCGCCGCGATTGGCGCATTTACCACCATCACGATCTGCGTTTGCAACTCCTCGGCGGCCGTGAAAAATGACTTTCCGGTGGCTTGTGAACCGGTCCGGCGGCCGCGTTTACTGGCGTTGGTCGTTGCGGGACAAGGTTATTGTGCAGTGCAACAAGGAAACGCCTTGGCGATGACCGAACGGCCTCTTACACTCGACGGACGGCTAGAGGGCACGCCGCCGATCGGAAAGGAGCTTCCGATGGAACTCACAGCCACGGTGACCGCCATCATGGCGATAATGTCGTTTGGCTTTCTTGCGGCAGTCATCCTCGGGATGATCTAGGGCCGCGGGGCCTATTCTTTCACAATTTGAGTTGTTGGCGCTGGGCGCAGCGAGTGCGCTTGCCCAACCGCGCTAGGCCGCGGCCTCGGCCATGAGCTTGGGATCGTAGTTGAGGATCGGCGCCAGCCAGCGCTCGGCCTCCTCTTGGCTCCAGCCCTTGCGCTTGGCGTAGTCGGCGACCTGGTCGCGGCCGATCTTGCCGACGCCGAAATAGCGGGAGTCGGGATGGGCGAAATAGAAGCCTGACACGGCCGCCGCGGGCCACATGGCATAGGACTCTCTGTCAGCTTGAGCCCGGTCGCCTGCTCGGCCTTGAGCAGCTCGAACAGCGTCCGCTTCTCGGTATGATCGGGCTGGGCCGGGTAGCCCGGCGCCGGCCTGATGCCGATATAGGCCTCCCCGATCAGCTCGTCGTTGGTGAGCGTCTCATCCGGCGCATAGGCCCACAGCTCGCGGCGCACTTTCGCGTGCAGCGCCTCGGCAAAAGCCTCGGCCAGGCGGTCGGCCAGCGCCTTGACCATGATCTTGGAATAATCGTCATTGGCGCGCTCGAACCGCCGGGCCACATCCTCCTCGCCGATGCCGGCGGTCACGGCGAAACCGCCGATATAATCGGCAATGCCCGAGTCCTTCGGCGCAATGAAATCGGCGAGCGCGAGATTGGGCTTGCCCTGCTCGCGGGCCATTTGCTGGCGGATGGTGTGCACGGTGGCGAGGCGCTTGGTGCGCGCGTCGTCGGTATAGAGCTCGATATCGTCGCCCACGGCGTTGGCTGGCCAGAAGCCGACCACGGCATTGGCGGTGAGCCAGTTCTCAGCGATCAGCTGCTTGAGCATGGCTTGCGCGTCGTCGAACAGGGGCCGAGCCGCCTCGCCATATTTGTCGTCCTTGAGGATGCGGGGGAACGTGCCCTTCAGCTCCCAAGCGTGGAAGAACGGCGTCCAGTCGATATAGCGGGCAAGCTCGGCGAGGTCGTAGGCTTTGAAGCTGCGCGTGCCGAGAAAGCTCGGTTTGGGCGCCGTGTAGCCTGCCCAGTCGAGCTTGAGCTTGTTGGCGCGCGCGTCGGCGAGCGAGGTGCGGCGCTTCTCCGCCTGGCCGCGCGCATAGGATTCCGTCACGCCGGCATATTCGTCCCGCACCTTGGCGATCGCCTTGGGCCGTTCCTCGGGCGACATCAGGCTCGACACCACGCCCACGGCGCGCGACGCATCGGTCACGTAAATGGCCTGGCTGCGCTTATAGTTCGGGCTGATCTTGACCGCGGTATGCACGCGGCTGGTGGTGGCGCCGCCGATCAAGAGCGGCAGGTCGAAGCCCTCGCGCTCCATCTCGGCGGCGACATGGCACATCTCGTCGAGCGACGGCGTGATCAGGCCGGAAAGACCGATGATGTCGGCCTTCATCTCGCGCGCGGTGTCGAGGATCTTCTGGGCCGGCACCATGACGCCGAGATCGGTCACCTCGTAATTGTTGCACTGAAGCACGACGCCGACGATGTTCTTGCCGATGTCGTGGACGTCGCCCTTGACCGTGGCGAGCAGCACCCTGCCGGCCGGCTCGCCTTGAGCGAGGCCAAGCTCCTGCTTCTCCTTCTCCATGAAGGGCATGAGATAGGCCACCGCCTGCTTCATCACGCGGGCGGATTTCACCACTTGCGGCAGGAACATCTTGCCGGCGCCGAACAGATCGCCGACCACGTTCATGCCGGCCATCAGCGGACCTTCGATGACGTGGAGCGGGCGGGCGGCCTTGGCACGGGCTTGTTCGGTGTCTTCGTCGATATAGGTGCCGATGCCGTGCACCAGCGCATGGACCAGTCGCTCATCGACCGGCTGCTCGCGCCAGGAGAGATCGACTTCCCGCTTCTGCGCCTCGCCGCCCTTGTAGCGCTCGGCCGCCTCGAGCAGGCGGTCGGTGGCATCGGGCCGGCGGTTCAAGATCACGTCCTCGACCAGCTCGCGCAGCTCGGGATCGATGTCGTCGTACAGCGCGAGCTGGCCGGCATTGACGATGCCCATGTCCATGCCGGCTTGGATGGCGTGATAGAGGAACACCGAGTGCATCGCCTCGCGCACGCGGTCATTGCCGCGGAAGGCGAAGGACAGGTTCGACACCCCGCCCGAGACGTGGACGTAAGGCAGCTCGGCCTTGATGCGGCGCGTCGCGTCGATATAGGCGCGGGCATAGTCGTTGTGCTCCTCGATGCCGGTGGCCACAGCGAAGATGTTGGGGTCGAAGATGATGTCCTCGGGCGGAAAGCCGGCCTGCTCGGTCAGGAGCTTGTAGGCGCGCCGGCAGATCTCGAATTTGCGCTCCGCGGTCTCGGCCTGGCCCTGCTCGTCGAAGGCCATGACCACCACAGCCGCGCCGTAGCGGCGGATCTTGCGCGCGTGGTCGAGAAAGGGGCCCTCCCCCTCCTTCATGCTGATGGAGTTGACCACCGCCTTGCCCTGCACGCATTTCAATCCGGCCTCGATCACCGTCCATTTCGAGGAATCGATCATGATCGGCACGCGCGAGATGTCGGGCTCGGCGGCGATCAGATTGAGAAACGTCACCATGGCGGCTTCGGAGTCGAGCATGCCCTCGTCCATGTTGACGTCGAGCATGTTGGCGCCCAACTCGACCTGCTGGCGCGCGACTTCCAGCGCGGCGGGATAGTCGTTCGCCTCGATCAGCTTGCGGAAGCGGGCGGAGCCGGTGACGTTGGTCCGCTCGCCCACCATGACGAAATTTTGCGCGCCGTTGCTCATGTCAGCCCTTAGCCATGCACGAAGGGTTCGAGGCCCGATAGGCGGAGCTTGTGGGCAACCTCCGGCACTTTGCGCGGCGGATATTTTGAAGCGGCCGCGGCGAATCGCGCGGATGTGGTCGGGCGTGGTGCCGCAGCAGCCGCCGACGATGTTGATCAGCCCGTCGCGCGCCCATTCCTCCAGCAGACCGGCCATGTATTCCGGGCTCTCGTCGTACTCGCCCATCTCGTTGGGCAGGCCGGCATTGGGATAGACGCTGACATAGGTGCCGGCGACGTGCGCCATCTCGTCGACCGAGGGCCGGAGCTGCTCGGCGCCGAACGAGCAGTTGAGCCCGATCGAGAACGGCTCGAGATGCTGCATCGAGTACCAGAACGCCTCAGGGGTCTGGCCCGACAGATTGCGCCCGGAGAGATCGGTGATGGTGCCGGAGATCATGATGGGAAGCGTGACGCCCATCTCCTCGAACACCTGCTCGACGGCGAAGCCCGCCGCCTTGGCGTTGAGCGTATCGAACACCGTCTCGATCAGGATGGTGTCGACGCCGCCGTCGATCAGCCCGCGTGTCTGCGCGGTGTAGGCCTCGACCAGTTCGTCGAAGCTCGACATTGCGGAAGCCGGGATTGTTCACGTCGGGCGAGATCGATGCCGTGCGGTTGGTGGGACCGATGGCGCCGGCGACGAAGCGCGGCCGGTCAGGCGTCTTCTTGGTCCAGGCATCGGCCGCCTCGCGCGCGAGCTTGGCGGCGGCCACGTTCATCTCATAGGCGATGTCCTCAAGCCCGTAATCGGCCTGGCTGATGGCCTGGGCATTGAAAGTGTTGGTCTCGAGGATGTCGGCGCCGGCTTCGAGATAGGCGTCATGGATCTCGCTGATGATCTTGGGCTGGCTGAGCACCAGCAAATCGTTGTTGCCCTTGAGATCGTGGGTGTGGTCCTTGAAGCGCTCGCCGCGATAGCCCGCCTCGTCAAGCTTGTAGCGCTGAATCATGGTGCCCATGGCGCCATCGAGAATGAGGATGCGCTCGCGCGCCTCCTTGTTCAGGGCTGCGATGCGCTGGTCGCGGGTCATGAGGTCACCTTGGCGTCGGCGAAGGCCTTGGCCGGGCGCAAGCCCAGCAAATAGCAAATGGCATAGACGAGATCGGCGCGGTTCAGCGTGTAGAAGTGAAACTCGGTGATGCCCTGGTCGACCAGGCCGAGCACCTGCTCGGCGGCAACCGCGGCAGCTACCAGATGGCGCGTCTCCTGGTCGTCGTCGAGATCTTCGAATCGGCGCCCCAGCCAGTCAGGCACGCTGGCGCCGGATTTCACGGCAAAGCCGGAGCATTGCTTGAAATTGTGGATCGGGATGATGCCCGGCACGATGGGGATGTCGATGCCGGCGGCGCGGACCCGGTCGAGATAGCGGAAGAACACCTCGTTATCGAAAAAGAACTGGGTGATGGCCGTGGTCGCGCCGGCATCGATCTTGGCCTTGAGCATGTCGATGTCGGCCTCGATGCTTCGCGACTCCGGATGTTTCTCGGGATAGCAGCCGACCGAAATCTCGAACGGCGCAATTTTCTTGATGCCGGCGACGAGATCGGCGGCGTTGACGTAGCCGCCAGGCGTCGGCTCGTAGCGCTCGCCGACGCCGCCGGGCGGATCGCCGCGCAACGCCACGACATGGCGCACGCCGAGATCCCAATAGTCGCGGATGATCTCATCCATCTCCGGCTTGGTGGCGGCCACGCAGGTCAGATGCGCCGCGGGCTTTAGCGTGGTCTCGCGCAACATGCGCGCCACCGTGGCGTGGGTGCGCTCGCGCGTCGAACCCCCCGCGCCGTAAGTGACCGAGACATATTTCGGACGCAGCGGCTCCAGCCGCCCGATCGAGCGCCACAGCGTTTGCTCCATCGCCTCGGTCTTGGGCGGGAAGAACTCGAACGACACCTCGATGTCGCCGCGGCCGAGAAAACGGCTCTTATGTTCGGTAGAGGCAAGCATCAGGCGGCGACCTCCACTTTGGAGCCGGCTTTGCGCTTCTTGCCGGCAATCGCCGGCTTCTGGCCAAGCCAAAGCGACACGGTGAGTTTGCCGCCTGACGGCTCGGGCTTGAGCTCGCGGAAGCGCCCAAGCTTGAGCCCCGCGTTTTCGAGCACGCGGCCGAGCTGATCGCGGGCAAAGCCGAGCCGCCGATGAGCCGACTGCTCGCGCAGGAACTCAAGCTCATGCGGCGCGAAATCGACCACCAGCAATTTGCCGCCGGGCGCCAGCAAGCGCGACGCCTCGGCAATCGCCGCCGTCGGATCGTCGAGGAAGTGGAGCACTTGATGCAGCACCACCGCGTCGGCCGCCCCGTCGGGCAGCGGCACATTATAGAGATCGCCATGCCGCACCTGCGCATGACTAAGGCCGGCCCGCTCGAGCTTCATGCGGGCATAGGCCAGCATGGCGTGATTGAGGTCGAAGCCGAGCGCGCGCGAGGCGCGGCCGCCGAACAGTTCGAGGATGCGGCCGGTGCCGGTGCCGAGATCGACCAGAAGATTGAACGGCCCCTCGCCCAGCGCCTGGTCCACGGCCGCTTCGACGTCGCGCTCTGCGACATGCAGCGCGCGGATCTTGTCCCACTCGCCGGCATGGACCTTGAAATAGGCTTGGGCCGCTTCGGCTCGGGCCTTCTGCACGGCTGTGGCTCTGGCGCGGTCGCGGGCGAGCGTGAGGTCGCCCGGATCGAGACTGGCGACGATCGCATCGGCGAGCACCGCTTCGGCGCCGGACTCGGCCAGCCGGAAAAACACCCACGAGCCTTCGCGGAAGCGCCTGATGAGGCCGGCATCGGCCATCAGCTTCAAATGCCGGCTGATGCGCGGCTGGCTCTGGCCGAGGATCTGGGTGAGGTCCTTGACGTTCAGCTCGCTGGCGGCAAGCAGCGCCAGAATGCGCAAGCGCGTGGCCTCGCCGGCCGCGCGCAGTGCCGCCAGCGCGGCGGCGCGCGACAGGCCGGGGGTCGGCACTCTGATCTCGGTATCACCTGACATAAAGATATGTTTATGCGTTTTGGAGCTGGATGGCAAGCAGGGCTTGGCGTCGAGCCGACCGAGAGGTCTCGCCATATACACGTTCAACTTGTAATTTATCCTCTTAGCTTGGCTTGGTTGTAGTGGGCGGTGGGGGGGACCATGGCGATCAATCGCGGATTTTTCTTCGATCAAGTGAACCTCCGTCTGTTCGACGGCAGGGTCCCGGCCAGAGCACGGGAGACGCTCGAGCAAATCCTCGACTATTGGGAGAGGAACAGCCCAAGGGCCGACGATCGCTGGCTGGCTTATGCCTTAGGGACCGCGCATCACGAAACCGACCGCACGTTCGGCCCAATACGTGAATATGGACGCGGACGGGGAAAGAGATACCCGCCTTATTACGGTCGCGGGCTCGTCCAGCTCACGTGGGACTACAACTACAAAAAGATGAGCCCGAAGGTGGGGGTCGACCTGTACCGGAACCCAGATCTGGCGCTGGAGGTGAGATACGCCATCCCCATAATGTTCATCGGCATGAAGGAGGGTCTCTTCACCGGCAAAAAATTCGCCGACTATTTCAGCCCGGCGAAGGAGGACTGGACCAGCGCGCGGCGAATTATCAACGGCACCGACAAGGCGAAGCTGATCGCCGGCCACGCCAGAAAATTTTACAGCGCCATCAGTTACACGACCGGACCCTAGGCCTCGCCACCGGCGAGTTTCTTGTGTTTGATGCGCTAGCGCGGACGGGCTACGCTGCCTGCAATCGGCAATTCCAACAGCTTCGGGGAAGACATGATCGCTATACGCAAGAGCCTTTTGCTTCTGATGCTTGGATTTTTCGCGACCGCACCGCTCGTCGCGCGCGCGGAGACGCAGGACGATCGTCTGAAGGAGGTTATAGCCGGCAGCCACAGATCAGAGGAGAACAAGGCGCGCGACAAATATCGCCACCCGTTCGAAACGCTCACCTTCTTCGGCATCCGGCCGGATATGACGGTGGTCGAGGTCTATCCGGGCGCGGGCTGGTACACGGAAATCCTCGCGCCCTATCTCAAGGGCACCGGCACGTATTATGCCGCCGAGCACCCTGGCGACCCGTCCTACGAAGCGGTGCAAAGATCGCTCGAAGCATTCGATCAGAAGGTGAAGAGCGCGCCTGAGCTTTACGGCGAAGTGAAGCGAACGAAGCTGACCAAGGACGGAGATATCGCGCCTCCGGACTCCGCCGACCTCGTCGTCACCTTCCGCAATGTGCATAGCTGGATGGGAGCAGGCACCGAGGATGAAGCCTTCGCCGCCATGTTCAGGGTGCTCAAGCCCGGCGGTGTGCTCGGTCTCGTACAGCATCGCGGCGATCCTGACGTGGCGCAGGATCCCAAAGCCGGCTTAGGCTACGTAAATCAGGACTATGTGATCGAGCTGGCCAAGAAGGCGGGCTTTGAGCTTGCGGAGAAATCCGAGATCAACGCCAATCCGCAAGACACGAAGGACTATCCCAAGGGCGTGTGGACGCTGCCACCCTCGCTTCGCCTCGGCGATGAGGATCGTGAAAAATATTTGGCGATCGGCGAAAGCGACCGCATGACGCTGAAATTCGTGAAGCCCGCGAGTTAAGCGCGGGCGAATTTCTTGTATTTGATGCGCTTCGGCAGCACGGCGTCCTCGCCGAGCCGGCGCTTCTTGTCTTCCTCGTAATCGGCGAAATTGCCCTCGAACCATTCCACGTGGCTGTCGCCTTCGAACGACAGGATATGGGTGGCGATGCGGTCGAGGAAAAAACGATCGTGGCTGATGATCACGGCGCAGCCGGGAAAATCCTCCAGCGCGGCTTCGAGCGAGGACAGCGTCTCGACATCGAGATCGTTGGTCGGCTCGTCGAGCAGGATGAGGTTGGCGCCGGATTTCAGCATCTTGGCGAGATGGACGCGGTTACGCTCGCCGCCGGAGAGTTGGCCGACCTTCTTCTGCTGGTCGGCGCCCTTGAAATTGAACCAGCCGACATAAGCGCGTGACGGCACCTCGCGGGTCCCGAGCTTGATCACGTCGCTGCCGCCGGAGATCTCCTCGAACACACTCTTCTTGCCGTCGAGCGCATCGCGCGACTGATCGACATAGCCGAGCTTGACGGTGTCGCCGATGCGGATGGCGCCGTCGTCGGGCTTGTCCTGGCCGACGATCATGCGGAACAGCGTGGTCTTGCCGGCGCCGTTAGGGCCGATCACGCCGACAATGCCGCCGGGCGGGAGCTTGAAGGAGAGACCGTCGATCAACAGCCGGTCGCCGAAGCCCTTGGCCAGATGATCCGCCTCGATTACCACATCACCGAGCCGCGGGCCTGGCGGAATGGTGATCTGCGCCTTGCCCGACTTGTCCTTGCCGGCCTCGGCGACAAGCTCGTCATAAGCGCGGATGCGGGCCTTGGACTTGGCCTGGCGCGCCTTGGGGCTCGCCCTGATCCAGTCGAGCTCGCGCGTCAAGGTGCGCTGCTTGGCCTCCTCCTGCTTGCCTTCGACGTCCAGCCGTTTCTGCTTTTGTTCGAGCCAGGACGAGTAGCTGCCTTTGTAGGGAACGCCCTGCCCGCGATCGAGCTCGAGCGTCCATTCGGTGATGTCCTCGAGGAAGTAGCGGTCATGGGTGACCATGATCACGGTGCCGGCATAGTCGCGCAGATGATGCTCGAGCCAAGCGACGCTCTCGGCATCGAGATGGTTGGTCGGCTCGTCGAGCAGGAGGATATCGGGCTTGGCAAGGAGCAGCTTGCAGAGCGCGACGCGGCGCTTCTCACCGCCGGACAGCGAGGCAACCTTGGCGTCGCCCGGCGGGCAGCGCAGCGCATCCATGGCCTGCTCGACCTGGGCGTCGAGGTCCCACAGGCCCTGGGCGTCGATCGTGTCTTGAAGCTGCGACATCTCGTCGGCGGTCTCGTCGGAATAGTTCATGGCCAGCTCGTTATAGCGGTCGAGCTTCGCCTTCTTTTCGGCCACGCCCTCCATGACATTGCCGGTCACGTCCTTGGTTTCGTCGAGCACCGGCTCTTGCGGCAGATAACCGACGGAAACGCCCTCGGCCGCCCAGGCCTCGCCCACGAACTCGGTCTCCTGGCCGGCCATGATGCGCAGCAGCGTCGACTTGCCCGCGCCGTTGACGCCGACCACGCCGATCTTGGCGCCGGGCAGGAAGGCAAGCGTCACGTCCTTCAGCACCTGCTTGCCGCCCGGATAGGTCTTGGACAGCTTGTTCATGACATAGACATATTGGGGCGTGGCCATCAGCGCTCGCGAGGCTCCTGGTTTTGTACGCGGGAAGAAGCGAGCTTCTAGCCAATCGGCTCGCGAGACTCAATCGCTATCACCGAGCAGCCCAGGCAACCGTTCCTTCAGCTTGGCGGCGAGCGCATCGAGCGGGTTCTCCTTGATCGGCTCGATCTCGGACAGCGCGCGGGCGAACGAAGACGGCGTCAGCTCGGCGATGGGCAGCACGCGGCACCAATTATTGGCGACCAGGAAGGCGCGGTAGTTCTGCTCCTCGTCGGTGAAGCGATGCGCGGCGGGCGCCACCCCGACCACCGGCAAGCGAGCCGAGACGGCTTCCGAAATCATCGTGCTCGAATCCTCGGTGCAGACGATGATTTCGGCCGCGGCGAAGATCTGCGGCAGCGTGCCCGGCCCTGCCGTGCGGTAGTCGATGAACCGGGCGACCACGCTCTCGTCCTTGGCAAGCGCAGCGATCTTGTCGGCGACGCGATCCGGCGTGCGCCGCGAGGTCGACATGAGCCAGCGCGTGCCCCAGACTTCCGAAATCTCGGCGGCGAAGGCGAGCAGGCTCTCCCATTCCTTTCGCCGGTAGCGGAACGGCCCGGCATTGCCGCCGATGAGCAGGCCCGCGAGCTTGGGGCGACGCTCAGGCCCGTAGCGCGGCACCGACGCGGGACGCCCGAGCGCATCGGGGTCGATGGCGGAGGGCTTGAGCACGACCATATGCCGGTTGCTGTCGGCGTCGCGGTCATAGGACGACACGATCAGGTCGAAATTCTCGGGGCCCAGTCCGCGCAGCAGCGAGCCGCAGAAGATGCTTGGGATGTCAAGGAAGCGCGCCACGCAGATATTTGGCATCTGGGTCTCGCCGCCGGCCGAGACCACGAGATCGGCCTTGGGCAGCGCGTAGGCATCGATGCGATAGGCCATGCGCAGCATGCGCGGCGGGAAGAAGCTCTTGGCGGCGATGCGGCGGCGCAGCCAGCGCGTGGGCACGATCCATTTGCGCTGGACCTCGACCCGGGTGACTTCGACCGGGCGCAGCCTGGCGAGTGCCGCGATCACGCCCTGGGCCAAATGGTAGTGGCCGGGCCTGGTATCGGCGAGAAAGATGATTTTGAGCGGCGTTTCGGCCATTTCCAAGCCCTTGGGCAACGAGGCGAAGCCCCGCGTCATAGCGCACCCTTGCGGCAGGCTCCAAAGCCTCGTTTCTAGGCGCCTTGGCAAAGGCGCGGGAGCCAAGCACAATCGGCGGCGTCAGGCGAGAACCACGGAGCTAACAGGTGACGGGCAGACCGGCGAATAGCGAGGCTGACTGGATTCTCAAGGCCATGGTGGCGGTCGCGTCGTCGGACGGAGGTCTCGACGAACGGGAAACCGGCCTGATCCAGCAGGTCTATCAGGACCAGTCCGGACGCGCGATCTCGACCGATGAGATCGCGCGGGAGGCGGATGCCTTGGCTAACGGCGACACGCTCGGCGAGTTCGCCGCGGCCGCCAGAGTATTGGACGAAGATTCCAAGGAGGAAGTCATCAGGGCGGCCTATCTCGTGCTGCTCGCCGACGACCGGATCGCCGGAGAGGAGCGCAAGAAGCTCAAGGACATCGCCGCCGCGCTGCAAATTCCCGAGATCCATTTCGGCGCGATCCTCGAGGACCTCGCCATCTGGCTGGCAAAGCAGCGGAGCTAGGGCGTCACGCTATCTGCCTGGTGCCGCACTGCCTCTTGGCTAATGGGCTCGGCAATGAACAATATGCGGTTAACCTCGCGGTGAAATGCTTCGCTTTCTGCAATAACTCTCACACGGTGAAACCCGCTGCGCTCAAGTAGATCAGTGACGAAGGCCTCCTGTCCGTGCCTCACCTCCGGCAGAACTGACGTCCAGGCACTTTCATCGGCCGTGCCGATTTCAAAGATGAGCACCTTAAGTACTCGTGAGGCAAGCGCTCTCAGAAATTCTTCAGCTGTGCCAATTCCGAAACCACGAATAACGTGATGCAGCACTGAAAGGCAAAGAACTGCATCGAATTGGGGGAGAGCGCGAATAGCCTCTGGGGTCACAAAGGCCCTAGCAGTTGCGACACCCTCGACTCGGTCATGGAGTCGCGCCAACTCACCCACGATCACGCGATCAGATGCTTCAATACCAAAAGCGAAGCAATTGCATTCGGCTGCAGCGCGTCGAATAAGCCATCCCTCTGCGCAGCCGATGTCGAGCACATTTTTGGCGCCATAATCCCTTAGCACTTGAGAGATAGCTGTCCAACGCGAGTCCGTGTCCCTGGAATTGGCGAAGCGGCGACCGCCCATTTCGACCGGTTCATAGGTCCTGCCGAACCCCTTCGCCACGCGGAAAGCACTTCTTATCAAACCGAGAGCCAGGTTCCAGCGAACTTGACGCAGCGTGCGCCTGAGTTGGCTGCCGAACGACCGCTGCCGCCTCTCAGGATAACTCTTGACGCCTTCCGCTCGATCCACCTTCATGATCCCTTCCATGACTCTATCGTCACACGCACCGCAACAGACAAAACCGAGGGTGTTTGGCCTCGACCGGATCGGGCGCCACGTAAATCAGCCGCACATCGTCGCGGCCTCGGCGCACGTCATCGAGAAAGCTCTCCCATCCATCCGTCCATTTCTTTAGCCTTTCGTCAGTTGCGTAGGCGCTTAGCAAGGCAAGCTGACCTTCCTTGAGGAGCTTAGGCGTCTTTCCCACGAGCTTAAAGAAACTGGTGCGGAGCTTTAGCTTCAATCGCCGCTTGAATTCTGGCCTATCCCCCCACTCGTCGTATTTCTCGGTTCGCGCCCGCGCTAGGAACTGTTCAAAGAGAACCTCTCGTCGTGGCTGAAGCGTCATGACCGTCAACGCAGCGCGAGTTCCGGTGACGGCCTGGATCGCTGGATCCTCGGCATAGTTCTCGAAGCCCCGTGTATGAGCGCGCATGATGTCATAATGAACAACGAGGCCAGGACAATGGCGGTGTCGGCGAAGCACTCCGGAAAGTCCCTTTTTGGTGATCTCGTTAGCGGTCGTGCGTGTCCAAATTTTTGCTTCAGCTGGAAGACAAGCCGACACGTCCGAGGGCAACCTGTTCTCGACGAATTCGCGCATGAATGTGCTCTTGCCAGAGCCCGACGGACCGGCAATGACGAAGATGTGCTCCAGCACCCCGGCGCCTTCGCCTGAACCGATCAATGGTAGACCTGCGTGACGAGTAGAACTGCCTGACACGCCCCACCCCATTGATGTCCGCGACGCGGATGACATACTATGCGAACCCTCTGGATTGAACATCCTTAAATCCTTGCATCAACACGCAAATTTTAATCTCGCCGGCGGGAGGCCTGATGATCGTTTCGCACGAGCACAAATTCATCTTTATGAGAACGAGAAAAACCGCGGGCACAAGCGTCGAGCTTGCGCTCTCGCAGCTTGTGTGGGCCCGACGACATTATAACGCCCCTCGGTGTTGACGAACCTCTGAGGGAAAAAACAAGGAGCCCTCAGAACTGGCGCGTTCATGGCTGGTGGCGAAGTCCTCGTCCACTGCTCAAGCGCTATTGGTTCCAGCTTTATCCCGGCGATTACGGGTTTTACAATCATATCCCCGCGAAAGAGGCCCGGGCGCTGCTTAACGACGACAAAGTTTGGCGGAGTTATTTCAAGTTCGCCTTCGACCGCAACCCGTGGGACCGTCAAGTGTCCGCCTACCACTTCCGTTATCGCCGCAAGTCGAGACCGCCGTCCTTTTCTGCCTACATGCACCGCAAGCGGCGCGCGTGGATCAACAATTACGAGATCTATTCCATAGACGGCGCTGTTTGCGTGGATTTCGTCGGCAAGTTCGAAAACCTCTCCGCGGATCTTCGCAAGGCGCTGAAGCAAGTCGGTATAGATTTCGATCAGGAGCTGCCGCGCGCCAAAACCAACTTCCGGCGCAGCAAAAGACATTATCGCGACTATTACGACGACGAGACCCGCTCCATCGTCAACGAGTGGTATGCGCCGGAAATCCGACTGCTCGCTTATGAGTTCTAGCGCTTCCGAGCGCGGCGATGATCATTTCTCATCAACATAAATTCATTTTCCTGAAAACCGAGAAGACGGCCGGCACCGCTATAGAAGCGGCGTTGTCGGAACTGTGCGGATCTGACGATGTCATCACGCCATTCCGCGAGGAGAGCGAAGGAGACCGCAAGGGCTTGGGTCCACAAAATTATCGTATCGATCATCCGCTGAAGCCGCGACGGAAGTTGTGGCGCAAGTTGTTGATGCGGCCGGAGCGCTATTATCATCCCAGCGTCGGCTATTACGAGCACATTCCCGCCTGGCGCGTGCGCGCCTATGTAGGCGAGGAGATTTGGCGGGACTATTTCAAATTCGCCTTCGTGCGCAATCCGTGGGACCGGCAGATCTCCCAATATCTCTATAAGACCAAGACTCTTGCGAAGCAGCCAAGTCTCGACCGGTTCATGGCGCGCAAGAAGCGCGCTTATGTCACGAGCTACGAGATTTACACGATCGAGGACGAGGTCGCAGTCGACTATGTGGGCCGTTACGAATCTCTAGATGCTGACTTCAAGACCGCGCTAGGCCATGCCGGCGTGAAGCGGGAGCTTGAGATTCCACGCACCAACATCACGCGCAGCCGGAAAAGGGACTTGGCGTATCAAAGCCATTTCACCCGAAACACCCGGGATCTGGTCGCGGACTGGTATGCCGATGAGATCGCCATGTTCGGCTACGTTTTTTGAGAATGGTGAACCGGGAGTTGTGCCATGGCTGCGACGGAACAATGCCTTAGCGCAGGGTGCGGGCGTAAAGCGCCCTTTTTCAGCGCCTCCCGCACTGAACGTCTGCTTTACCTCCGAAAGCCGACATGCTCAGCCATTCACTTACCGTCGGTCTAGCCGGCAGGTGAACAGGAAATGCCAACCTCTATCCGAAAAAATCGAGACTTTCAGCAGTTCGACGTCGTGGTGGTCGGTGGCGGGCATAACGGACTCGTCTGTGCCGCCTATCTAGCCGGGGCCGGACTTAAGGTCATAGTGCTGGAAAGACGGGCCGTCGTCGGTGGCGCCGCCGTCACGGAAGAATTTCATCCCGGCTTTCGCAACTCAGTTGCCGCCTACACGGTCAGCCTGCTCAATCCGAAGGTCATCGCCGATCTGGAGTTGCATCGGCACGGGCTGAGGATTGTCGAGCGGCCTGCGATGAATTTCTTGCCGCTCCCGGACGGCGGCTATCTGTTGACGGGCGACGGACGCACCAAGGGCGAAATCGGCAAGTTCAGTCCTGCCGACGCGGAACGCTACGATCGCTATTGCGCGGAGCTCACAGTCGTCGCCGATATCTTGCGAGACTTGGCCCTGCGGGCACCACCGAATGTGGTGAAGGGCTTCGGGCGGCGCGGCTTGCGGGAGCTTTTGCGCGCCGCGGCGCTCGGCAACACCATGCGAAAACTCGATCTGGAGCAGCAACGCCTTCTCCTCGATCTCTTCACCAAGTCCGCCGCGGAGTTCTTGTCTGAGTGGTTCGAGACCGACCCAATCAAAGCATTGCTCGGATTCGATTCGATCGTGGGAAACTACGCCAGCCCCTTCGATCCCGGCACCGCCTATGTGCTGTTGCACCATGCCTTCGGCGAGGTGAACGGGAAGAAGGGCGCTTGGGGACATGCCATCGGTGGCATGGGCGCGATCACCCAGGCGATGGCGAAGGCTGCCGAGGCACGCGGCGTGACTATCCAGACCGAGTCAGAGGTCGCCGAAATCCTGATCGAACAGAACAAAGTGCTAGGTGTCGCGTTGAAGGACGGTCAGATCGTCAGAGGCAAGGCGCTTGCCGCCAATGTCAATCTCAAGCTGCTCTATACGCAGTTTCTGCCGGACCACGCGTTGCCACCAGAGTTTTTGCAACGCATGCAAAACTTCAAATGCGCCTCAGGCTCGTTCCGCATGAATGTGGCGCTGTCGGAGCTTCCGAGCTTTACGGCTTTACCGGGAAAGAAGGCGCAGGCTCACCACGGCGCCGGCATCATCATCGGGCCGAGCCTTTCCTACATGGATAAGGCGTATCGCGATGCAAGAGAGCATGGCTGGAGCCGCGAGCCGGTCATCGAGATGGTCATCCCCTCGACGCTCGATGACAGCCTCGCCCCGCCGGGCGCTCATGTCGCCAGCCTCTTCTGTCAGCACGTCGCGCCGGAATTGCCAGATGGCCGATCGTGGGACGACGCGCGGGAGGAGGTGGCCGATCTCATGATTGAGACGGTCGATCACTATGCGCCCGGCTTTGCTGCGAGCGTGGTGGGGCGCCAAAGCCTGAGCCCTCTCGATCTGGAGCGTAAATTTGGTCTCGTCGGGGGCGACATCTTTCACGGGGCGCTGTCACTCAATCAGCTCTTCTCGGCGCGGCCCATGCTCGGTTACGCGGATTACCGGGGGCCGATCCGCGGACTGTATCATTGCGGATCGGGGGCGCATCCAGGTGGCGGCGTGACGGGAGCGCCGGGCCACAACGCGGCAAGGGCGATTCTTGCGGACCTGAAACCGTTCTATCGGCCTTGATGCGAAGTCTCAGCCGACGCCACCACGACTGCGTCTCGTCCGGCAGGGCTTCCTGTCATTGCTCACCGGGTGGCATTTAAGGCACTTGCAGGCGATGGGCTTTATTTGGTCGTCGAAATACTCCTCACCGTAGTGGTAAGCGAGTTCCTCGCCCGGCTTTATGGCGCGCTTGGCCATCACAAACACGCGACCCTTGCGAATTTCAATTTCGCAATTGGGCCGGCACGAGTGGTTGATGTAGCGCGCGAGGTTCTTCTTGTTCCAGCCGTCTATCGTTTTTTTCTCAGTGACTTTGAAGAGGTAGCGGCTGCGGCTGTTATTCCATTCCGCCTCTGTGAGCGTGCGGCCGGTGTATTCGATAATGCACGCGCCTCTGGCGATGCCCTCGAGTGCAAACAAACCACGCCCCGCGCTGGCACGCTTGACCACAAGGCGGTACCCTCCGGGAATGAATTTTGATTTCGTCACTAAATCCCAGGAGGGTAAGTCGCGCAGCGAGTAGCGCCTAGGCGGGATGTTTGCGGAGTGGGCCAAGCCCGAGCGGGGTTCTAGTTCAGCGCGCCGATGTCTGTCAAATGCATGTCCGTTGTGGGTCAAAAGCCGACGTCACTTTGTTGGCCAGCGGTGCCCGCTAAGTGCAATTAGTAACAGACACGTTGGCGGCGCGAATTGCGTCGATCAGGCCGAGAAAGGCGGCGTCGCCAACCTCGGACCACGCACGCGTGATCAGCGCATCTCCGGCGAGTTCGGCCACGCAAACCTTCGATGAACTTGCAATTGATTGCCGCCGTTCTTGCGGAACATCTATTCCCGCACCTGACCATCTGGTGCGGGAACCAGAGTTAAAAGCTCAATAGAACCAACGCCGACTTTTGAAAGTGGTGGGCCCGGGAGGGCTCGAACCTCCAACCAGACGGTTATGAGCCGCCGGCTCTAACCAATTGAGCTACGGGCCCCACGCCGTTCACACGATCCGCTCAAAGTTCTTGGCGGAGTTCCGCCTCATAGCAGAGTTCGGGGCTCACGCGAATTGCCGGAAGTTAATTTGCGCTGGCCGCGCCGTCAGGCAATGCTGAAGCGGGCTGGCAACTCGCGGAGCGCCAATGTCATTTTCCTCCCCCAAATATCCCCTCGCCCTGTTGCTGCTCCTTGCCGCCCCGCTCCAGCCGCTGCCCGCGCTTGCCCATGACCACGTCGAGAAGCGCACGCTGTCCCTCTCCGCGTCAGGCGCCATCAAGACCACGCCCGACAAGGTGGATATCTCCACCGGGGTCACCAGCGAGGCCAAGACGGCGCGCGAGGCGCTGGATCAAAACATTGAAGCCATGACCAAGGTGGTCGAGGCTCTGAAGGAAGAGGGCATCGACCCCAAGGACATCCAAACCACGAATTTCTCGGTCAATCCCGTCTATGACCAGAGGCCCTACGACAAGCCCCAACCGCCGGTGGTGGTTGGCTATCGCGTGACCAATCAGGTCCGCATCTCGCTGCACGATACCAAACAGCTCGGCGCCATCCTCGACAAGGTGGTGAGCCTCGGATCGAACCAGATCGACTCCATCGCGTTCGGCGTGGACGAGCCGGAGGCGCTCAAGGACGAGGCGCGCAAGCTGGCGCTGAAGAACGTCACCGACAACGCCAAGCTCTATGCCGAGGCTGCCGGCGTCGGGCTTGGGCCGATCCTCTCGATCAGCGAGGAGGATAGCTCCTATCAGCCGCACTTTGCGCCTGCCGCCGTCCGCATGGAGATGGCCAAGGATGTCCCCATCGAAGCTGGCACCGCCACGGTCGAAGTGCGGGTCAGGGTGACCTGGGAGATCAATTGAGCAACACATGCGGGCAGGCCTATTGGCCCAGAATCCAGATTGGATCAACCCTCGGCGAGGGCAGCGTCGAATGTCGTCTGCAATAGTGCGGCGGCGCGAGGATCGCTGGTGACGTCTTTATGTTGGTCGAACACTCGATGCATCGTCCGGTTCGGCAGAATCTGAGCCGCATGCGTCCCATCCTGCATCCTCGGCATGCGGCGGGATGACGCGAGAATTGTGACCGGACCGCCAAAGGCAGGAGGGGAGAATTCGGAGAGGGCGGCATAAAGCTTCGCCTGCGCCGCGGTCGACAGGCCGAGCGCGGAATTCTTCGAGCGTAGGGCCTTGTTCCACTTCAGGTCGTAGTAGCGAAGGCGCAAGGGCCGAGGTAGAAGCCGTCGAAGCCTCAGTTTCGTTCGGTGCAACAGGTCCAGATGGAGAGGACTGACGCCGAAGCCGAGAGTTCCGTTCTTGCGGATGGGCGGATCGATCAACACCAGATGCTTGACCGGCCTCCCCTGTTCCGCAAGCCGAGCCGCCATTTCCAGGGCGATCAGCCCTCCGGCGCAGAACGATGCCAGCAGAACCGGCCCTTCCGGATATTCGACGGTGAGCTGGCCAATATAGGCGTCGGCGATGTCTTCAATCCGATCATGGGAATGTCCGCCCCGTATGCCGGGTAGCTCGAACATGCGCATCTTCTGGCCCCCGGCCAGAGCCTGAAGGAATTGAGGCGTGGGCATCGTATAGCCTCGCCTGCCGTGCACGACGAAAATGGGAGGCCGGGTTTGGGAGTCAGCGACGATCGGTGCCTTAACCGCATCCTTGCCTGGCTCCGCTCTTTGTAGCGCAACAGCGATCATCCGCGGCGAGCTGTAATCGAGCAGCGAGGACATCTGGAATTCGCAGCTGGTGCGCTGAAGAATCTCCATGCTGATGGTTTCGGCCATGAGCGAGTCGCCGCCAATGTCGAAGAAATCGTCATTGGCGCCTACCTGATCGATGCCGAACACATCAGCAAAGATCTGCACAACCACTGCTTCAAGCTTGCCTTGCGGCGCTTCATAGGGCGTAGGCAGCCCCAGGTCCGCACGCGCCATCATCGTAGGCTGCGCGGTCTCAACGGTCATCACAATCTCCCCCACGAAACGTATCGGATCGTCTCAGCGCTTCGCCAAACTGTCGGGTTATACGACCGCCTCCTCGACCCAGATATGGGCCCGCTCGGGATGATACCGGGAGCCGGCCGGCGCGGCGAGCTTTTGGTCATAATTGCGCTCGCGCTTCGTCAGGCCTCTCAGCTTTTTCAGGGCAGCGCTCGGCTGCCGCTCCCACAAGCGCCCGGCAAAAATGTCGACCATCTCATCGCGATAATCATGCACGATCTTGGCGAAGCGGAATGGATACTCCCAGAACGCATCCATCATGTCCTCGACGACGTCAATGCCGCGTTCGCGCTCGACTTCGTAGGCCGCGAACGGCCGCTCGTCGTCGCGCCCCTTGCCGTTTAGGTAATCCTTTACGGCATTGGAGGCGGCTTGCGCCTCCTTCAATGAGACGCATAGCCCAAAGGAATAGATCGGGTCGACAAAGCGATGGGCGTCGCCCACGCAGATGAAGCCCTTACCGGTAAAGCGATAGGTCTGATAGGAATAGTTGGCGATCGAGCGGACCGGCTCGAGCAACTTCCGATCGGGAACGCGCCGTTTGAGTTCCGGATTGAGCTCATGCAGTTCGCGCTGCAGAAAGTCCGTCTTGCTCTCCCCCTTCCCCTTGAAATAGGCAGCCGGGCTGATCACCCCGACGCTGACGATCTCGTCGGTGAGAGGGATGAAGAAGGCCCAATGGAACTTCTTCTGATAGAAAATCAGGGTGTCGCCTAGCGTATCGTCGCGGACCGTGCCCGCGACGCGCGAGAACATCGCCATCTGATTGTCGTAGTTGCCGACAAATTTCGGCCCGGTCACGCCGATATTAGCGAAATAGGTGTGCTGGCCGGAACAGTCGAGCACCATCTCCGTCTGAACCTCGATGGTGCCGCCGTCGGCCGCCCGCACCTTAAGACCGCGAACCGTGCCGTCGTCGTCGACGATTGGCGCCGTAACTTGGCCATGAATGAAATCGGTGCCGCGCGCGATTGCCGTGTCGAGCATCATCTTGTCGAATTCGTCGCGCCTGACCTGCCAAGTATTCTGCTTGAACAGGTTCCAGTCCTTGTCACGACTGGCTACGTCGAGAGCCCATTTGGTTCCTCCCGCGCCGAAAATGGCCGCCGCCCGCTTGATGGGAAATTTCCGGCGGTTCATTTCGGCTTCCAGACCGAGCGCGCGGATGCAGTTACCGCACTCTCCGGTCGTGGATTTGCCGATGTGATAACGAGGGAACACGTCCTTCTCAATGATCACGCAATCGATGCCGTGCGCCCTTAGCCCCATGGCGCTGGCGCTACCGGCCGGCCCGCCCCCGATAATGGCTACCGGTATTTTCATTTGACCCTCCTGGAACCGACGATGTCGCTGATTTTGGCTTAGCAACCCTAGTTTGCACAAAAAACATACCGGCCACAACGCAGTGCCATGTTGCGCGGCTCGCGGCTGGAAGTGCCGATTTCTCGGCGAACATTAGGCCTCGACAAGAGTGGTGACGCGAGAACCGGAGCGCACCAACAAGAGCTGCAACAGCGGTCCCGTCATGATCGTGGTGCCCACCGCCATGATCACCAGCATCGCGAACACGTCGGGAGGGATAATGCCGAGCGACAGGCCAACATTGAGCACGATCAGCTCCATGAGCCCGCGAGTGTTCATGAGCACCCCAAGCATGGCCGAATCGTGAGGAGTGATGCCGGTCGCGCGCGCGGCAAAATAGACAGGAACGATCTTGCCGAGTACCGCCGTCGCAAAGATCACGCCGCACCAGGTCCAATCCGTGACCGTGTCGAGCCCGAGGATGTTGGTGTGTAAGCCGGTATAGGTAAAAAAGACCGGCAGGAAGAACACGAGCACGAATTGACCAACCTGATGCCGCCAGGCTTCCACGAAGGCGCCGTGCTTATGGAACATGAGGCCGAGGACGAACCCGCCGAAAATTATGAAGATGCCGAGCTGCTGCGTGCAGATACCGGCGACAAATATCAGGGCGATGACCGTGGCCATGAGCGACGCGGGCACCCTGTCATTTGCGATGGGAAAGGTTCGCACCAACCAGTCGACAACCGGACGGCCGATGAACCAGAGCGCCATAAGGAGGGCTATAAGCCCCGCGACTTGCAGGCCGAGCTGCTGCAACGAGAATGCCGCCGACGCATAGGCAGCGATGCCGGCCAGCAGGAACCATCCGATCACGTCGTTGGCGGCCGCGGCTGAAATGGCGATCACGCCTGTTTCGGTCCGCCCCAGCGAATATTCGCGCAAGATGCGCCCGAGAATCGGCACCGCGGTTATGGCGAGCGCGACCGCGACGAACAGCGAATAGGCAAGGCCATCGACGCCGGGTGCAAAAATCGATGCGGTGAGTTGGCCGATGCCGAAGCCCAGCGCGAGGGGCGTCGCTACGCTGGCAAGCGTGACGGCGACCATGGCCTTCTTGTTCCTGCCGTGTTCGAGGTGGCCGAGCTCGAAATCATTGCCGATCTGGAACATCAGCAGGCTGAGGCCAATGTAAGAGAGGATCATCACGGGCTGAGATGAAGCCGCCGTGAAGACCGAACTCCACAAATCCGGGAAGAAATGGCCGAAGAAGGAGGGGCCAAGCAGCAGGCCGGCGAGGATTTCGCCTACGGCACGCGGCTGCCGAATGGCCGCGGCAGCGCTCCCCGCGAGCCGTGCGGCGATCACGATGATGATGAGCTGGATGAGGACGATGACGAGGGTCTGTTCAGTTTGATGAACAGCGTCCATTGTCAACTCCCCCGCAACAAGCAACTAAACTGACCCCGACCAAGCCAAGCACGGCCTCTGGCAGGAAGCAAGGCGCCCCCGGCGATCTTAGACGCGAGCACTTCTAAAGCGCAACGACGGAAAGGCCAGCGAAAACTGGCCTCAAGCGGCGCTTCTCGGTGCGCCGCGCGTCAACTTAGGCGTCGTCACCGGCTGTGGGCCGCGCTAGGATTGGCCCATGAAGGTGGGGGGAAGAGCATGAACCTTGCGGTCCCGATCGAGGACTTCAACATCCACAGCCTCGGCCTGGTGCAGCGCATTCTGGTCACCACCGATGGCACGCTGACGGAGACGCTGGCGGCAATGTTTCTCGAGCCGATCGAACTCGTGAAACTTGCAGTGACGATCACGCAGACCCCTCACCCGGTCCCACCGCTGGAGCTCGAGGCCGGCGCGAATGTCATGCAGCGGCAGATCGTGTTGCGGGGCAGCAAGTCGGGTACGCCCTATGTCTACGCCGAAGTCGTGATCGCCACCGATCAGCTGCCGCCGCGCCTGCGTGACGATTTGCTGGAAGGCCGCGTGCCGCTCGGGGCCTTGTGGATTTTGCACCGCCTAGAGATATTCAAGGACCGTCCGCGCGTTCGGCAGCGGCCGGCCGGCGAGCTCGCGCAACATCTCAACGTCGCCGCCGACACCATGCTGATCGAGCGGACCTACCGGACATTCACCGGCGGCCGGCCGATCTTTCTGGTGTCCGAGTATTTTCCGGCTGAGTACCGGCCGAGTGCAACCGATGGCGCTTAAGCCAACGATCGGGGTAGACGGGCCGGTCAGGGATTCCGACTTGTTGCGTAACTCTTCCGGTCGCTATCCATGAGTCACAATCTCGCCGACGCCTTTATCGCTCTGGCCAATCGCTGGCCCGACCGCCCCGCGGTTCTATCCCCCGACACCAACCTCACGTTCTCGCAACTGGTCGGCAGAGCCTCACGCATTGCCGAACTGCTGAAGCGCAGAGGGATCGGCAGCGGCGATCGCGTCGGGATCGCACAGACCAGCACGACCCAGGCGTTTCTGCTCATGCTTGGCGCATGGCTGTGCGGGGCGACCGCGCTGGTGGTGGATTTCCGCACCCGCGCTCCCGAACGCAAGAAACTTGCCGACGCTCTCGGCCTCAAATTCTTCGTGGAGGATCGTCCCGGCCCCGGCGTTGACAGCTACGAGGCGGTCCGGAGCGACGATGCATGGGCCGAGGAGGAGGCGCGGGCCAGCCCGGTTCCGGTGCCGACCACAAATCTGGACAATCCGATCGCGGTCATCGGCGTTTCGTCGGGCACCTCGGGACTGCCGCAGCCGGTCGCGCTGTCGCATAATTGTCTCTACACCCGCGCCGCACTGGTGGTGACCAGTCCGCAATGGGTGCGGGGCTGCCGGCTGATCGCCACTGCGCCCCTGTCCTTTACCGCGACGCGCATGAACGTCTTGTCCTGTCTGCTCGACGGCGGCAGCGTGTATTTCACCCCGATCCTGATCAGCTCAGAGCAGCTCGCCGAAACCATCGTGAGCTCGGAGGCGACGGCGATGCTGACGGTTCCCGCGACGGTCAGAGGCCTGATGGGCTTGGCAGGAGCGAAGGCCCCCCTGTTCCCATCGCTGCCCTATCTCATGTCGTGCGGGGCGCCGATGGCACCGGCGGAGAAAATTGCCGCGCGGCAAACGCTCACGCCGGGGTTTCTGGAAAATTACGGAAGCACGATGGCCGGCATGCTGACGCTGCTGGAGAGCAAGGACATCGACGCTCACGGCAATTCGGTCGGCCGCCCTCTGCCGCATGTCCGCGTGCAAATTGTCGACGGTCAGGATCGGCCGCTGCCGGCCGGCGAGGTCGGCGCGATCAGAGCGCGCACGCCGGGCGTCGGAGAACCGATGTCGCTCGGCAGCGGCGAGGATGAGCGAACCTCCGATCTGCTGATCGACGGCTGGATCTATCCCGGCGACATCGGCGCGCTCGAGGATGGGTTCTTGAAGATTGTCGGGCGCAGCTCGGACATGATCGTTCGCGGCGGCGCCAAGGTCTATCCTTCCGAGGTCGAAGGGGTGCTTGCCGGGCACGAAGCCATCGCCGAGGTTGCGGTGGTGGGCTGGCCGGATAAGAAGCTCGGCGAAGAGGTCGCGGCGTTCGTCGTGCTGCGTTCGAGCGCGCAACCGCAGGAGATTCTGGCCTACTGCCGGTCCAAGCTGCATCCCGACAAGCAGCCCCGCCAAGTCTTCATTATCGAGGCGATGCCGCGCAACGCCAATGGCAAGCTGGTCAAGCGCGACTTGATCGACCTGCTGCCGCCGCGTTGAGATCCGCTGAGGCGCTAAGCCCCTGGTCTAGCTCATTCATATCCTTGCCGTTTTGTAAGGATTCGATCACGGCCGTTCGTGCTAAGAGCGAAGTTCTCGAGGAAGCGGGCGGAAATGGCGGCACGTTGGCTCACGGTGCTCCTGGTGTCCTGTCTGGCGGCCGGCGCCGGCTACTATTATTGGCAGCAGCGCTCTGCCGCTAAGCTCGACATCCAAACGGCGGCGGCCACGCGCGCCGATGTCCGCCGCGTGGTGGCGACGTCCGGTACGGTGCGCGCACTCGGCACGGTCGAGATCGGCTCGCAGCTGTCCGGCAATATCGGCGAGCTCAACGCCGATTTCTCCTCCGAGGTGAAGCAGGGCCAAGTGCTCGCCCGCATCGAACCGTCGACCTTCGAAACCAAGGTGCGCGAGGAAGAAGCGGGGCTGGCCATCGCCACGGCCAATGTGGCGCTCCAGGAAGCGAGCGTCCAGCGCGCCGAGGCTAACTTGCATAAGGCCGAGCTCGATCTGTCGCGCGCCGCCGAGCTGGTGAGAAAGGGCGTCGGTGCCCAGGCCGTGCTCGACACGGCCACGGCGGCGCAGCAGAGCGCCACGGCCGACCTCGCTATCGCCAAGGCGCAGGTGGATAACGCCAAGGCCACTCTGGCGCAGCGCCAGGCCACGCTCGACAGCGCCCGCATCGACCTTGAACGCACCTATATCCGCTCGCCGATCGACGGCGTGGTGATCGAGCGCACGGTGGAGACCGGGCAGACGGTCGCGGCCAGCATGACGGCGCCCAAGCTGTTCACCATCGCCCAAGACCTTTCCAAGGTGCAGATCGAGGCCCAGGTCGATGAGGCCGATATTGGCCAGATCACCAGCGACAATCCGGTCAGCTTCACTGTCGATGCCTATCCCGACGTGACCTTCAAGGGCACGGTCGAGCAGATCAGGCTGGCGCCGACCGCGCTCAACAATGTGGTCA
>CAWEUF010000004.1:0-9677 GCA_963812105.1 uncultured Alphaproteobacteria bacterium | reverse complement strand
TATCGGGCAACCGGTGAGGCCGATGTGCCTGCCTGGTCGGACGCGCCATGGTCAAGACCTGCTGCGCCCGAGCTCTCCACTGGCGACCCGGGGCGCCGGCGAGTCTGCCACCGCATTAGGTGTAAAGGCCGGCATCGTGCCGTCCGACATTGACGTCGCCTTCGAACCCGGAAGCTCGAACACATCCTCATAGAATTCCCTGAGCCGTCCTTCATTCCAGAGCGCGAGAATGACGTTGTGCTCCGGAGCGTCGGACATGCGGATGCACTCTACGGGCAGCTTGCGCGCGAGAAGCATGGCGTCCTCGCGATCCAGGTCGTGGGCGTTGTAGTAGCACACAAGCTTCGTTGCCGTGGCTGCGTTGCAGACGCAGAGGGGGTCGAAGGCCGGGATAAATTCGGTCGGATCCCGGAGCAGGCGAGCAGGGTGCCAAGCGAATCGGCCGCTAATGGAGATGGCGGCGTCAGCCTTAATGAGGATGCCGCACTGCAACGCCACGAACCCCCCCATGCTGGTGCCGTAGCAGACCGTGCGCCGATAGTTCTCGGCGCCGAAACTTGCAGCCAGCCGGAGGGCGAGGGTGGGCAAGCTGCTGGCATAGGGCGGTATGCCTAGGATGTAGTGCATTTTCGTCGGGTCGCGCAGCAGGACGAGGTCGCAATGGTCGCTTGCCAGATATTGCAGTACGCAGGCGATTGGCATCATCATGCGCCCGCCGGAGCCACAGAAGCCGAAAATGAGCTGCTTCTGCTCGGAGGGAACGAAGGGGTCGCGATAAAGGTCAATATTCGCGGCGATAGGCTGACGGCAGAAGCGCTGCGGCTCGCCTGAGTCGAACCGGCCGAATGAAACTAGGTCCTCGAGCCAGCGCTGCGATGCTCGCGGAAGCCGGTGCGAGAACTCCATGAGGGCGCCAATCTCGAGCGGCGTAAGGACGTTCCCGGCGCGTTTGTGGGCGCGCCAAAGTTCTCGCTCCGAGCGACAAGCATAAAGTGCATGGACGATATCATCCAGCATTGGCTGAGGCGCGACCCGCCAGGAGTTGCGCCAACCCGTCCACCGACGGATGGGATGCTACATCGCCGAGATCGAGAGCAACGCCCGTGCCGTTCTCGATCTCGAGACACACGGCCATCGCTGCCAAGCTGTCGAGGTCGAGCTCGGAGAGGGCGACGTCACGATTCTTGCCGTTAAGCTTGGCAGCCAGCACCTGGCTGTCGAGGGCCCCGGTGACGGCGTGGATCGCCAACACGACTTGGTCGCGTGCCTCTTCGAGGGTCATGGGGTTATCGCGATCGAGAACTTGGCTGGGTAGGCAAAGACGTAGTCGCGGTCGCATAAGGCGTAGTCGAGCAGCTCGAATCGAGCACCGATCTGGGAGAGCCGCTTTGCCATCAGGGACCAGAGTTCGAGCGCCGCTTGCCGTCCCAAACAAACATGCGCGCCGGCACCAAACATGCGCATGCGGCCAGCGGGCTCGCCCGTATATTGGAAGCTCTGCAACAGCATGCGAATGCGATCGCCCTTGTTGAAGCTGATGCCTTGATACTGGAACGGCTCTTCGACGACCCGCTCAGCAAAAGCCACGGAAGAGTCGATCGGCGCGGTCGGATAATCGATCTCGCTCAATGGGACGCCCGGGTGCGCGAGTAGGACCCGGTAGAGAGTCGCGGCTAAGCTTCCGGCAAGCGGATCGTGCCCTAGAATGAGCAGCGCCAGCCGCCAGCCCTCTTCCTCCTCGCTGGCATCAGGTCCAAGGCGCCGCCGGATGTTTGCCCTGAGCAAGCCAAGTGTGTCGTCGACTTCACGACGGCGTCTCGGTCCGATCATGCGGTCGAATATCGCCGAAGCATCGCGCGTGAAGCCCGCCGGCATTTCGTCATTTCCGTTGAGGGCGAACAGAAACTGGCGGGCGAGGGGTTCGACGACCTCCGCCATCAGCTCGAATTGACCGCCGGCATCGAGCTTGCCGACCCAACGCTCGACGAGATGGGGCGCCGCCGCCGATGCGGCTGCGCGATGGCGGGCGATATGCTCGGCAAGCCGCCGTCGTGCTGCGCGATGCTCGTCGCCATTAAGACAAAGCGGCACGTACTTGATCGCAAAGAGCACATTCGGAAACGAGAAGTCGGGATGCCGCTCAGCCATCTCCTCATAGTTCTCGCGAAACGGCGCGACATGGAGATGCGGCGAGAGCAGCAAAGTCTCGCATTGGCTCGGGTCGGCGACAACCCAGGCCTTGATCGCGGCATCGAAGAAAATCGGCCGCGTCGGCGCCTCAGCGAAGAACGCGTGGCGCGCCTCCTGGCGATGCAGGGCAATGACCTCCAACGCGACCCCCGTTTCAATCACCCTCCTCGAAGTTTAGAGGCGCCAAAGAGGGCTGACAAGCTTGGTGGCATTTTGCCCGAGAAAGGGCGCCCGGGAAGGGTCAGTGATAGGCGTCGTGCTCGGTGGCATCCCAGAACACGTAATAGGAATAGGCCGTGTAGCCCAGGATGATGGGCAGCAGCGGGACCGCGCCGTACAGCATAAAGAGTTGGCTCTTGGGCGCGGCGGCCGCCTGCCAGATGGTGATGTCGGGCGGGACGATGAACGGGAACAGGCTGACGGCGAGGCCGGTATAGCAGAGCATGAAGATGGCGATGGCGAGCAGGAACGGCATGTAGCGCTGACGTTGATCGAGCGCCCGCCACAGCAATACGACGCTTGCCGCCGTGACCAGCGGCACCGGACTCAGCATCACCATGTTGCCGGGCGAGAACCACCGCGCGGCGATCTCGGGCTGGAGCAACGGCGTCCAAACGCTGAAGATGACGATGAACACCGCCAAGGCGATCAGCGCGGTGCGGGCGACGCCGTAAGCCCATTCGCGCAAGGCCTCGTCGCCTTTCATGATCAGCCATAGCGCCGAGAGCAGCACGTAGCCGGACAGCAGCGCGATGGCGGTGACCACCGAGAACAGCGAGAGCCAATCGAAGGCGCCGCCGGAGAATTTATTGTCGGTGACGGCGAAGCCCTGGACGAAAGCGCCGATGATGAAGGCCCTGCATCAGAGCGGCGAGGATCGAGCCGACGCTGAACGCCAGGTCCCAGGTCCAGCGATAGCGCGCGGACTTGAAGCGGAACTCGAAGGCGACGCCGCGCAGGATGAGTCCGATCAGCATGAGAATGATGGGAATGTAGAGGGCCGGCAGCATCACCGAATAAGCGAGCGGGAAGGCGGCGAGCAGGCCGCCCCCGCCCAGCACCAGCCAGGTCTCGTTGCCGTCCCAGAACGGCGCCACCGAGCTCATCATGGCGTCGCGGTCCTTGTGCGACGGGGCCAGCGGAAACAGCACGCCGAGGCCGAGATCGTAGCCGCCGAGCAGCACGTAGAGGAATACCGCCAGCGCCAGGATCGCCGCCCAGACCAGCGGCAGGATCACCGGCAGGAATTCCGTCATTTGGCTCTCCGTGCCGGTCATGGATCACCTGAAGCCGCCAACGGGCGATGGGACAGATCCGCCTCGCCGCGCTCGGGAACCGGCGGGGTCGCGTCGGGACCACGCTGCACCAGCTTGGCAATGTAATAGAGGCCGGCGCCGAACACGATGCCGTAGACCAGCACGAACAGAATGAGCGAGGTGAGCACGCTGCCGCCCGGGACCGGCGAGACGGCGTCGGCAGTGCGCAGCACGCCATAGACCGTCCAGGGCTGGCGGCCGACCTCGGCCACGAACCAGCCCGACAGCACGGCGAGAAAGCCCAGCGGCGAGACCCAGACCAGCGTGCGCAGGAACCACCGGCTGCTATAGAGCCGTCCGGTCAGCCACAGGATGGAGCCGACAATGCCCACGGCGATCATGATCATGCCGATGCCGACCATGATGCGGAAGGCGAAGAACGGGATGATCGGATTGGGCCGGTCCTCGGGCGGGAACGATTTCAGTCCTCTGACCTCGCCGTCCCATTCATGGGTCAGGATTAGGCTGCCGAGCGCCGGAATGGAGATCTCGTAATCGTTCTTCTCGCCTTTGGGGTCGGGGATGGCGAACAGGATCAGCGGCACGTTCCGGCCGGTGTCCCAATGGGCTTCGAGCGCGGCGATCTTGGCCGGCTGGTGCTCGAGCGTATTCAGTCCGTGCAGATCGCCGCTCACGAGCTGGAGCGGGGCGAGCCACACCAGCAGGCTCAAGCCCATGCCGAGCATGATCTTGCCATGCGGCACGCTCCTATCCCGCAAGATGTACCAGGCGCCGATGCCGGCCACGATGAAGGCGGTGGTGAGATAGGCGGCGGCGACCATATGGACGAACCGGTAGGGGAAGGACGGGTTGAAGATCACCTCCCACCAGTCGGCGACGTGCAGCACGCCCAAATCGTCGATGGTGAAGCCGGCCGGGGTCTGCATGAAGCTGTTGGCCGACAGGATCCAGAACGCGGAGATCACGGTGCCGAGCGCCACCATGCAGGTGGCGAAGAAATGCACCGCTTTCGGCACCCGCTTCCAGCCGAACAGCATGATGCCGAGAAAGCCCGCCTCCAGGAAGAAGGCGGTCAGCACCTCGTAGGACATCAACGGGCCGATCACGTTGCCGCCGCGGCGCGACAGCTCGCTCCAATTGGTGCCGAACTCGTAGGACAGCACCACGCCCGAGACCACGCCCATGCCGAACGACACGGCGAAGATCTTGGCCCAATGCAGGGCGATGTCCATGTAGATCGGCTTGCCGGTCTTGAGCCACAGCGCCTCGAGCACCACCAGCCAGGCGGCCAGCCCGATGGTGAAAGACGGAAAGATGATGTGGAACGAGATGGTGAAGGCGAACTGGATGCGCGACAGCAGAAGCGGGTCGAGCTCGGACATGTTCAGGACCGGCCTTCACGGTTGGGGGCAGGCGTCGATTCGCCTGGCCACGGCCGAGCTTAGACCGCCCCCGCTGCGAAACAAAGGCACTGCGCGGGCGCAGGCGTTCCTTCGTCGCCGGGCGCGGTGGTCCAAATCGGGGGTAAGCGCGTTAGCTTACCGAAGTTTTCGCAATCTCGCCCCGCCATGGGTAACGCAAATATCATGGATGCCAAGGCTCTGGCGCTGATCGCTCTGGGCACGGAGCTCCGCGCGCGCGGTTACCGCTTCGTGGCGGCTACACCGGCCACCCATCGCCGGGTGGTCGGCCGTCCGCCGGGACCGCCCGGACTACAGTCCGTGTTCGGTTGGAACCGGCCCTTCCGACCAGGCGATGTCGACCCGACCCTGGTCGAGCTTCTCGCAGCAGCGGGGGCCTTGCTGGAGACCGAAGCGGGCTTTCGGTCGGGCGTGCGGTTCGCCACCGTCGGCGAGCTCCTATTCGCTCATTCGAGCTTTCCCACTACCGAGCCGGATGCGGTCTTTTTCGGACCCGATACCTATCGGTTCGTCAGGCTGCTGCAGTCCTCGCTCGCCGGTGTGCCGGCGGCAAAGCCATGCCGGCTGGTGGACATCGGTTGTGGGAGCGGCGCCGGGGGGCTGTTCGCGGCCAAACTGCTGAACGTTACCGAAATCGTGCTCGCGGACATCAACCGCACGGCGTTGGCGTTCAGCGCGGTAAACGCCGTCATCAACGGTGTTCCAGGCGCAAAACCCGTGTTCAGCGATGTGCTGGACGGGGTTGACGGTGACGCCGATCTCATCATCGCCAATCCGCCCTATCTGGTTGACGACGACCGCCGGCTTTACCGCCATGGCGGAGGCGCACGCGGCATTGAGCTTGCCGTGCGGATCGTCGAGGCCAGCCTGGCGAGGCTGGCGCCAGGGGGGCGCCTCGTCCTCTACACCGGAACGCCTATCGTCGGCGGCGTCGATCCTTTTTTCGAATCCGTGAAGCCCCTGGTGCAACTTCCTGGTTTGCAATTCGTTTATGAGGAAATCGACCCCGATGTCTTCGGCGAAGAACTCGATCGGCAGGCTTATGCCGATGTTGATCGGATCGCCGTCATCGGCCTCACCGCAATAAAGGATTAGGTTCGTGACCACTGTCGACCTCTCTTGGACCACCGGCGCTCATGCGCTTGAGGGTCGCGCGTTCGAAGACTTCCATCGGGGCCTGGCAAACTATAACGCGCACCAGCTTGAGCCGCGATTTCCCGAAGCACGGTGGCGGGAAGAACTTGATGACTACGGCCGGGTGACGCGAGCCGAAGGTGAATATATCGAGACCGTCCGGCGTGAAATCGAACCGCTCGTGGCGGACATCCCGACCGGGGTCGATGACTTCATCGAGTGGTTCGAACAGCTCGAGACAACCGGTCCGGGCCAAGGCGATGCATTGTTTCCCTGGTTGGCGGAAGCCGCCACGTACGACGACATGCTGTGGTTTCTCACGCAGGAAGTCGCCGGCGAAGCCGGCTTCGACGACCTGCTGGCCATGACCCAGGTGAAGATGCCGGTCACCGCCAAGCTCGAGATGGCCCGGAACTATTGGGACGAAATGGGCCGCGGTCGAGATACCGCAATGCATGGCCCGCTGCTGGAACGTCTCGCCAAATACCTCGAAATTGATGCAGAGCCCAGCCGGGTGGTTGCTGAGTCGCTGGCGCTTGGCAATGCCATGCTGGCTCTGGCGCGCAGCC
The DNA here is from genome assembly GCA_963812105.1 of uncultured Alphaproteobacteria bacterium. Taxonomy (GTDB): domain Bacteria; phylum Pseudomonadota; class Alphaproteobacteria; order Rhizobiales; family Methyloligellaceae; genus Methyloceanibacter. Next base: position 3,086 of record CAWEUF010000004.1, on the reverse strand, counting down.
GCCGCTATTGCTTCCAATCGATCGGCGCACTCGGCGTCATCGAAATGACGGCGCCCTCGCGAGCGGGCTTCGTCGACCAGGGGCTGAAGCGTCTACGGATCCCGACCAAGAAGCGGCTCTATTTCACGTTGCACGCCGTCCTAGACATCAAGCACTCGGAATGTTGGAACCGGGAGGTGCTGCGCTCGCTGGTCGGCGAGGAGCCGCGCCGTGCCGCGGCGATCGGCGAAGGGGCCGTGTTGCGCCTGTGGCACGGAGCGCGCTGCTTCGAGCGCTATCGGCGACATTTCGGACTCAACTTGCCGCAGAGCCGAGCAGCCTAGGCGACGGAGAGCGGAGCCATGCGCTTTCTCGGGGTCGGTGAGGCAGCCGATCTCGCTTCGCTTTACCTACGGCTCGTCGAAGCGGGGCATGAGGTCAAGGTCTGTATCGGCCAGCCGCTGTGCCAAGACACACTGACTGGGCTCGTCACCAAGGTCGCGGATTGGCAAGCGGAGCTGCCCTGGATCCGCGCAGCGGGCCGGGACGGATGCATTCTGTTCGAGAACGTGGGCGGCGGGCGCGGGGCCCTGCAGGATCGGCTGCGAGCCGACGGATTCAACGTGATCGGCAGCAGCGCCTACGGCGCCAAGCTGGAAGGCGATCGCGCCTTCGCCCAGCAAACACTTTCAGCGCTCGGTCTTCCGACCGCGCCGGTGTTCGAGTTTTCCGACCCGGAGGACGGGCGGCGGTTTATCGAGAGACGTCCGGGGCGCTACGTCCTCAAGTCGAATGGGGTGAATGCGGCGACCTTCGTGGGGCGGCACTCCCAGGGCCTCGATACCAGCGCGGTGCTAGCCGGCGATCGCACCTTGGCCGAGTCCAGTTTCATCTTGATGGATTTCGTCGAGGGGATCGAAATGGGCGTCGGCGCCTATTTCAACGGCGATGATTTTCTAGAGCCGGCCTGTCTCGACTGGGAACACAAGCGCTTCTTCCCCGGCGACCTCGGCGAACTGACCGGCGAAATGGGAACGGTCGTCACCTATGCGCGCACCACAGGGTTTTTCGAGCGCACGCTCGCTAAGATGCGTCCGCTGCTCAGGGAGAACGGCTATTGCGGCTACATCAACCTCAATACCGTCGTCAATGCGAGCGGCATCTGGCCGCTGGAGTTCACCTGCCGGTTCGGCTATCCGGGCTACGCCGTGTTGGATCCGCTGCAACGAGAGCCGTGGGGGGATTTGTTTCGCGCGCTGATCCAACGGACAGCGCAACGGTTCGAAACCGAGCCGGGCTTTTCCGTGGGTATCGTCATCACCACGCCGCCGTTTCCATATTATCGTGATCAGGTGAAGGAGCCCGTCGGGTTGCCGGTGCTGTTTGCCGCCGACCTTTCGCCCGCCGAGCGCCGGAATGTGCATTACGGGGAGGTCGGCCTGCACGAGGGCGGGTTGGTCACCACCGGCACCAGCGGCTACACTTTGGTGGTCACCGGCACGGGCGATACCGTGCGCGCGGCGCGCGACGCCGCCAACGCTCTCGCCGATAAGGTCGTCGTGGCCAATGCGCGCTATCGCCGCGACATCGGCGACAAGCTCATTGCCGGCGAGTTGGCGCAAATCGAAGCCTGGGGCTTGCTCGACGACTAGCGTGCTGTCGCTAACGCCTTTTGGTGGTAATCGCGGGACTCGGCGCTAAAGCAGCAGAACACCACGCGCTCGATCGTCTCGTTATGTTCGAGCGCGGCCAGCACGGTGCGGAGCGCAATAAGCGCGGCGCGGTCGGGCGGGAAGCCGTAGGCCCCGGTCGAGATGGCCGGATAGGCGATCGAGGTGAGGCGGTGTTCGAGCGCGAGCACGAGAGCATTGCGGTAGCAGTCGGCCAGCAACCGATCCTCGCCGCGCTCGCCGCCGCCCCAGACCGGACCCACGGTGTGGATCACATAGCGCGCGGGGAGCTTGAAGCCCGGCGTGATCTTGGCCTCGCCGGTGTCGCAGCCGCCGAGCGTCTTGCAGGCTTGATATAAGTCTCGACCCGCGGCGCGGTGGATGGCGCCGTCGACCCCGCCGCCGCCGAGCAGGCTGCTATTGGCGGCATTGACGATGGCGTCGACCTCGAGGGTGGTGATGTCGCCCTCGACGATGGCGATGCGGTGCGGCATGGCACATTGCACGCCGGTGGCCTCCGCAAATCAAGCGAACTGAGATGCTTCGGGCCGGCAAAGAAGCGACCGAAACCGGCCAGAAATCCCATGGCGGCTCAGGGAGGCGGGCATTAGCATGGGGCCAGTATCGGCAAGAGATCGCGTGCCATGCCGGACCCGGAAGCGCAGTTTCTCGACGCCCTCTATTTGAGCGTCCGCGATCTTAAGACGGCTTACGCGCGCACCGGCGTCAGACGCCAAAGCGAACTGGTGCGATTGGTCACTGCCGCGCTGAGAGATCTTGCCGATCACCGCGGCGCCAATGGCGGTTAGGCCATCGCGGCGTTCAGGCGACGAGCCCGCATTGAAGGACTTCGCTTGTGAGCGATGAGCCGGTCAACAAGGAATGGCACGTGGAATATCGGCCCAACCCGTTCAGCCCGGAGGGAACGGAGTTCAGCTGGCGGCTCCGCGACGAAAAAGGTTGGTTCTTGATGTGGACCAAGCAGAAGGACGCGTGGAGCAAGGCGCGCGAGTGTGCCCGCATCTATGGCGGACGCGCCTTCCTCCACCGCAAGGATGGCTCGGTACGAGCGGTGATCGGCCGCAGTGACGAACCGGAAGAGTGAGCGCCGGTTGCGAGCCTTGCTAATGGGCTGACGGTTCGGCTGAAGCGGCTGCCGAAGTCGGGTTCACCGACCTGATCCAGGCGATGATCTTCCACATGTCGTCGTCTGATTTGACGATTCCGCCGAAGGGCGGCATCGGTCCGACCACGTTCTCCGAGCCCTTGCGGCTAAAGCCCTGCTTCTGCAATTCGTCGGTGCCGAGCGCGATCAGGCGGAACAGCGTGTCGTCGTCCTTGCCGTAGACCCACACCTCGTTGGTCAAAGGCGGACCCATGCCGCCGCCGCCCATGCCGTGACACCCATTGCAGCCTGCTGCCAAATAGAGCTTCCGA
>CAWEUF010000003.1:0-198778 GCA_963812105.1 uncultured Alphaproteobacteria bacterium | reverse complement strand
TAGCTGCAAATACCGGCCGATCGGCTGATCCCGGGCGCCGACGACTTTCGCGGCTCGGCATCTTCGCCTGCCAAATCGAGCAACTCGGCGATCAGCGGACTGGCCGGCCGGGCCATCACCTCTTCGACCGTGCCGGTCTGGAGGATTTTCCCGCCATGCAGCACGCACATCCGGTCGGCCAGCCTGACCACGTCGTCGAGGTCGTGGGTCACCAGGATCACCGGCATCGACAGCTCGCGGCGCAGTTCGATCAGTTCGCGGCGCAGGCGCCGCCGCGTCACCCGGTCGACGGCCGAGAACGGCTCGTCCAGCAGCAGCACGTCGGGCCGGCGCGCCAACGCGCGGGCGACCGCCACGCGCTGCTGTTGGCCGCCGGAAAGCTGCGCCGGCCGGCGGTCCTCGAGCCCGTCGAGATGCATGCGCGTGAGCAGCACGCGGGCCTGAGCCTGGCGCTGATCGGGACGAACATCGCCCAGCGCTTCGATCACATTCTCGACGGCCGTCAGGTGCGGAAACAGCGCGTAGGACTGAAACACCATGCCGGCCCGGCGCTGCCGCGGCGGCACGAGGATGCCGGCGTCGCGATCGAGCCAGACCGATCCGCGGCACGCGACCCGTCCGCCTGACGGCGTATAAAGGCCGGCAATGGCCCTGAGCGTGGTCGATTTGCCGCTGCCCGACGGTCCCACCAGCGCCAGGATCTCGCCGGGCGCCACGGCAAATTCGACATCCAGCGCGATGGGAGCGTCCTGGCGGAGCGTCACCGCAAGGCCCGCGCGCGTGATTGCGTCACCCATGGCGGCGGCCGATGCGTTGCGACAGGGCGTAGCTGAGGGCGATGGCCGCGATCGAGATCAGCAGCAGCAGCGCGGCCATCCGCCCCGCCGCTTCGTCGTCGAAGGCTTGCACCCGATCGTAGATCGAAATGGCGATGGTCTCGGTCTCGCCGGGGATGCTGCCGCCGATCATCAGCACCACGCCGAACTCACCCAACGTGTGGGCGAAAGTCAGCACCATGCCGGTCAGAATGCCGGGCCAGGCAAGCGGCAGCTCGATCCGCCGCATCATGCGCCACCACGACATGCCGCAGGTCGCGGCGGCGTCGCGCAAATCCGGGGCGATGGCCTCGAAGGCGCGTTGAATTGGCTGCACCGCGAACGGGATATTGACGATCACCGAGGCAACCAGCAGTCCCTGGAAGGAGAAAACCAGCGTGTGGCCGAACAGCCGCTCATAACCATGGCCGAGCCACGAGCCCGAGCCGAACGCCACCAGCAGATAAAAGCCGAGCACCGTGGGGGGCAGCACCAGCGGCAGCGCCAGCGCCGCCTCCACGATCGGTTTGCCGCGAAACGACCGCACCGCCAGAAAGCGGCCTAGGGCGACGGCCAGCGGGATCAGCACCAGCACCGTGAGTCCGCCGAGCCGGAGCGAAAGGAAGAGCGCGTCCCAATCCATCTGGCCGCTCAGGAGGATTCGCCGGGAAGGACGAAGCCGTAGCGTCGCATGATGGCGCGGGCGCTCGGGCCGCGCATGAACTCGTAGAAGGACCGTGCCGTCTCGCCGGCCCCCGTGAGCAGCACCATGCGTTGGTTCAGCGGCTGGTGCCACTCTTCGGGGATCAGCGCATAGGTGCCAAGCTTAGACACGTTAGGGGAGAGGGCGATCGAGTAGGCAACGATCCCGCCTTGCGTCGCGCCTGAGGTCGCGAATTGCGCGGCCTGCGCGACATTCTCGCCAAGCACCAATCTGTCCTTGATCTCCTCCCATAGGCCGGCATGGCGCAACGCCTCCTCGGCGCGGCGCCCATAAGGTGCATGCTCGGGATTGGCGATGGCGAATTTCTTGATGCGCCCATCGGCCAGCGCCGCCTTGAGATCGGCAAGCTCGCCGTCGACTTTCAAGGGTGAGCCGTGCGGCGCGATGATGACGATATGGCCCCGCGCATAGAGTGTGCCGTCGCCGACGGTCAGGCCCTTGGCCGCGAGGTCGAGAGCGAACTGCTCGTCGGCCGACAGGAACATCTGGAACGGTGCGCCTTGTTGAATCTGGCGGAAGAAATTTCCGGAGGAGCCGAAGGCGAGCTTCACCTCGCGCTTGGTCTCCGTGGTGAAGGCCTTGGCGACCTCGGGAAGGGCGAATTGCAGATCGGCGGCAGCCGCCACCACCGGCACGTCTTGCGCGCGGACCGGTGCCGCCCCAGCCAGCGCCAGAACAGAACCGCCAAGGATCGCCGCCAGGCAGAGCGATCGCATCACCGCCACTCCTCAAGCGATATAGCCTCTTGACCATATCGCTAGAAAGTGGGGCATGCCGAGGGCAAGCTCGTCAACCGGATTATTTCGCTTGCCGCGCCGCGCGCCTAGTCGTGCGCCTTGCGCATCGCCCGCTTGAGCGCCGCCATATCGTCGGCAATGACCTTATCGGTTGCCATTTGCATGCGCCGGAAGCGGGCCAGCACCTCTTCGCCGAGCGGCGTGAGATGCGCGCCGCCGCCCGACTTGCCGCCTTTGACCGCCTCGACCAGCGGCTTGGCGAAGCAGCCGTTCATGGTGTCGATCAGCAGCCAAGCCTGCTTGTAGCTCATGCCCATGCCCCGGCCGGCGGCGGCGATCGAGCCGGTCTTGCGGATGCCTTCCAGCAGATCGGCCTTGCCCGGGCCGAGCGCGATATCGCGGCCGAGCACCACGCGCAGTCTAGCCACCGGGCCGGATCGATCGGATGTCATGGGACGCTGTATGGCGCAGGTTATGGCCGCGGGCAATTCGCCAGTCCGCGCGCCTGAAAATCAAGCCGGCCGTGAGGGGGCGCCGCGCGGTGCCGCCGGCTCGTCGGCCGCCGCCACGCTTGCGGTCAGCCCGCGCAACAGTGTCTCGATCTCGGGCGACACCGAGGTGAAGCGGATGGAAAAATCGGCAGTGCTGCCCGGCACCGCGCCCAGCACCTTGCCGTAGAGCGTGCCGGGGATTTCCTTGCCGCCGCTGCCGATCAGCCGCATTTTGAGGTTGCTCAAATTCGGCACCGGCGTTTCCAGCCTGGCTTCGGCCCCTTTGCAGGAGACCTTGGTGAGGCCGCCTTTGGACATCTTGCCGCCGGCCTGATTGGCGTCGAGCACCTCGTAGCGCAGGGGAATTTCGTCGGCCAACGGGATGAGCGTCTCTGCCGCCTCGGTCATCTGAAGCTTGTGGCGGCCGCCGATCCCCAACACCTCGTAGAGCGTGATCGGATGCTCGATGCCCTTGGCCCTCACCTCGGTCTGCTTGCCGAGCTTGAGGATTTGTCCCACGTCCTGGCGGGTCGCCTCCGAGATCAGGATCTGGCCGCCGGTGGTATAGGACTGGATGCGGGAGGTGAGATTGACGTGGCTGCCGACCACGCCGTATTTCATCCGCTCGGGCGATCCGATATTGCCCACCACCACCTGGCCGGTGTGAATGCCGATGCCCATTTCGATCTCGGGCAGGCCTTCCTCGCGATTCTGCTCGTTGATCGCGGCCATCGCCAATTGCATCGCCACGGCGCAGGCGACCGCCCGTTGGGCGTCGTCCTCCTGCCACACCGGGGCCCCGAACAGCACGAAGATCGCATCGCCGATGAACTCGTCGATGGTGCCCTGATACTGCTTGATCACCGACACCATGGTGGTGAGGTAGCGGTTGAGCAGGGCCACCACCCGTTGCGGCGGCAGACGCTCCGACAGCGAGGTGAAGCCCCTGAGGTCGGTCATGATCATGGTGATCTTGCGCTTTTCCCCGCCGATCTGGAGTCCGGTAGGCGATTCGAGCACGGTCGACACCACCTCGTCGGTCAGATAGCGGCCGAACGTCTCGCGAATGAAGCGGTTGCGCAGCTCGACCTGCTCGGCGAGGCGCTTGAGCTCGGCCTCGACCCGCTTGCGGTCCGACACGTCCGCCCACGAGCCCACGATCTCTTTCGGCTTGCCCTCGTCGTCGTTGGTGACGGTGAACGTGTCCTGGATCCAGATGTGGTGGCCGTCGCGATGCCGGAAGCGGTATTCGAGGCTGCCGCCGCCCTGGCCGACCAGCCGGTCCAGTTCGGCGAAGACGCGGTCGGCGTCCTCCGGATGCAGCCGCTTGACCCAGAATTTCTTGTCGTCGCGCATCTCCCACGGGGCATAGCCCATGATGGATTCGAGGTTCTCGCTGACGAACGTGCAGGCATAGTCGCCCGAGACCTGGGTGGTGTAGATGATCGCCGGGCTGGCCCCGACCAGGGTCTCGAGGTCGTTCATCACCGCCATGCGCTCGCCGAGCGCGGTCTCCGCCTTCTTGCGGGCGGAAATATCCGCCCACGAGCCGACGATCTCGAACGGGCGGCCGTGGCTGTCGTGGATCACGCGGAACGTGTCCTGGATCCAGATATAATGTCCCTCGCGGTGCCGGAAGCGGTACTCGAGCGTGCCGCCGCCTTTTTCCACCAGCGGGGCCATCTCCTCGAACACCCGCGTGGCATCCTGAGGATGCAGGCGCACCGTCCAGAAATCCTTGTCCTCCAGCATCTCCCATGAGGAAAAGCCCATGATGCGGGAGACGTTCTCGCTCACGAAGGTGCAGGTATAGTCGCTCGCCTGGTTGGTGTAGACGATCGCCGGCGTCACCGTCATGAGATAGCGCAGCCGCTCCTGCGCCGCTTTCAGCTCGGTAGTGCGCTCGTCCACGCGCCTTTCCAGCTCGTCATGCGCCTTGCGGAGCTCCTCTTCCTCGTGCTTGCGCGTCCTCAGATCGGTGGCGAAGCCGACCGTGCCCATCTCCTCGCCGTGATCGCCGTACAGCACCGAGGCGGAGATCAGCACCGGAATGCTGGTGCCGTCCTTGGACTTGAGCATGCCGTCGAAGCCGGCCACGGTGCCGCCGCGCTTGCGCATCTCGCGCAGCACGTCCTTGGCATGCTCCTCGCTGGCATAAAGCTCCGAGCTCGGGTGGCCGATCACTTCGGCGGCGCGGTGGCCCAGCAGCGTCTCGGCGCCCTCGTTGAACAACACCACCTTGCCGTCCTTGTCGGTGGCGACGATGGCGTCGGTCGAGCTTTCGATCAGCCGCGTCAGGTAGCGCTTGGTGTCTTGCAGCTGGATATTGGCGTCGAGCGCCGCCTGCTCGGCATGCTTGCTTTCGGTGATGTCGGCCCAGGCGCCGACCAGCTCGCGGGGATTGCCGTCTTCGTCATTGACCACCCGGAAGCTGTCCTGGATCCAGATGTAATGGCCGTCGCGGTGGCGGAAGCGATATTCGACGCTGCCGCCGCCGCGCGCGATCAGAGGCGCGCATTCCTCGAGCACGCGAGCGGCGTCGTCGGGGTGGAGATGATCGGGCCAGCTTTTCGGGTCGGTGGTCATCTCTTGCGGCGAATAGCCCATGATCGCGCGCAAATTCTCGCTGACGAAGGTGCAGCCGAAATCGTCGGAGGTCTTGGTGGTGTAGATGATGGCGGGACTGACCGAGAGCAGATATTGCAGGCGCTGCCTGGTGCCGCTCAGCTCGGTCTCGATCGATTTGCGCTCGGTGATGTCGGCCCAGGCGCCGACCAGCTCCAACGGCCGGCCGGCATCGTCGTTGACGACCCTGAACGTGTCTTGGATCCAAATATAATGTCCGCCGCGATGGCGGAAGCGATACTCGACGGTCCCGCCGCCGCGCGCGATCAGCGGGCGCATCTCCTCGAACACGCGCGGCGCGTCATCCGGATGGAGATGGCCGGGCCAGCATTTCGGATCGGTGGTCATCTCCTCCGGCGAATAGCCCATGATCGCCCGCAGATTCTGGCTGACGAAGGTGCAGGTGAAATCGCCCGAGGCCTGGGTGGTGTAGATGATGGCGGGGCTTACCGCGAGCAGGTATTGCACCCGCTGCTTGGTGCCCGCGCTTTCATGCGCCTTGCGCAGCGGGTCGAGCGCATCTTTGGCGTTGAGTTGCCGGCGAAGCTCGGCGATCTCGTCGAGCAGCTTCTTGCGGGATCTCTTGTCGTCGCTTGAACTGTCCGCAGTTGCGGCGGGAGCAGCTTGCCGCGCGGCCTTGCCCCGCGCCGCCCTGCTTCCGTGATTGCTCAACTCGTCCATGACGCGAGCCTCCTGAGAGGCGAACTTAGAGCTGCGGGGCCGCAACCTGGCATCAGCCACAAGGTGGATGGCAACCGGCCGTGGCTGATTTATCTTAGCAGTCGCACAATCCTCACGCGAGTCGTGGGCGTTTCCGCTGCTTACTCGCCGGTTGCGTCATGCACCATCTCGGCCAGGCGGTCGACATCCTTGACCAGCAGCGTGCCGCCGCGCCGTTCGATAATCCCAATTCGGGACAGGCGGTTGAGCTCCCTGGTGACGGCTTCGCGGTGGGTGCTGACCCGGCTGGCGATCTCGACATGGGTCGGCGCCGGCACGATGCGCGCGCTCACGCCCTCGCGCGAGCCGAAGCTCGCCAGCCGCAGCAATTCGGCCTGGATGCGGTTGTTTACCGCGAGCGTGCTGAACTCGTAGACCCGCGTGGTCAAGGCCCGGATGGTCTTCACCAGCCGCGGCAGCAAAGCGTGCGCCAGGCCGGGTTCCGACTGGAGGAGCTCCCGGAACGAAGCTCCCGACAGGGAGGCGATCATGCAATTGGTTCGGGCCTCGACCGAGGCCGAGCGGGAGCCCCCGTCGATGGCCGGAAACTCGCCGAAAATCTCGCCGGTGCCCATTTCGCGAAAACTCACGGCCTTCCCGACCGTCGAGTAGATGGTTACCCGGACCTCGCCCAGCGCGATGAAGAATACGTCGTCGGATTTATCGAGATAATCGAGAATTGGCTCGCCCGGGGCATAGCGCTTCCAGGCGCAGCGCCGCTCGATGCGCTCGATCGCGTCGGGGGTCAGGCCCGCGAAAATGGCGATCCCCTTCAGCGAGTTGCGCTGTTCCTTGGCTTGAGGCTGCGCCATCTCGTTCCCTGCGCCTCGTGCAAAACCGGCCAACAATAAACCGGGCCCCACCCGGCGGAAATCCCGAAAGAGGCCCGGAAGCGGCCAGCTTCGCCTGTGTGGGCCACGGGCGGCAACGGCCGAACGGGTGAGGCGGGGGCTTTTCCGGACCGCCGGGAAGGGCCAAAAACCGCGGTTTCACCTGCCTTTTTAGCGTGTGGCAAATGTCACAGCGCGAATCCGAGAAAGCCGGCATGATTCCATCGCAAGCTCAGGATGGTCTTGAGCGCGAATTTTAAGGAGATCGCCATGACCCGCTCCAACTCACATAAAGACCCGTTCTCGGCCGACCGTTCGTTCCCCTATGTGCTGGTGTGCAGCATGCTCGGCAGCATCGTCAGCCTCGCCTCGGTCTGGCTCGTCACCGCTCACTCAGTCGCGCAGGCGATGATCGCTTAGGCTCGCCCCGTCCGCGATGATGTGAAGGTCCTCACACCGCACCATGGAAACTCAGAGGATATTCGCCATGACCCGCCCGATGACAAAGCGTCTGTTCCCCCGTGCGCTGATCGGCAGCACCGTCGGAACAACCTTGATCAGCATTGCGGCTGTCTGGCTTGTGACCTCCCACGCCTTCGCGCCGGTGGTGGCAACACCCGACACCGCAAACATCGAACAGAAGAAATCCGATCAACCGTCGACTCGTCCGCTCTATCGCTTGTCGCCCATTCCCGCCGGTGCCGACTGGACATCGTAGTTCGCCCGGCTGACTCAGTTTGACGGAGTCTCGATCTCGACGAGACTCCGTCGACGTTGTGCAAATGCGGCGCGACGCTCAACACTCATCCTGAAACTTATATGTCGTAATGTGCGCGCGCGATGCGCGCGCATCGCATCGTGTGTCGCGCGAAGAAAAAAGAATCAGAAATGATTCCGGTGTGGCAAATGCCACAGCGTCATTGCGCCGGACGATGCATCATCCCCACACCAGCAATGAGCATCGAGATGATCTCGATCAGCTGGATGGAGGATTTCGCAATGACCCGCTCGATCACCGACACGAAATTTCCGTACGTGCTCGTGTGCAGCACGTTCGGCGCCATCGCCAGCCTCGCTTCGGTGTGGCTCGTCACCGCTCTCAGCTACGCCCCCGTGGTCGTGGCCTAGGAGGCGAACGATGTCGATCTCGGGGGACAGGGTCGCGCGCAAGACGAATGGCATCGCGGGCAAAGCACAGTCCCGCGATGACCAGGTGAAGTCTCACCTGTTCGACGCGCTCGGCCGCACTCTCGATAGCATCGTCATCGGCGTGATCATCGTGGCCGACCACGGCCGCATCCTGCACGCCAACCAAGCCGCGCAACGCATGCTCGATGCCAGATCGCCGATCATTTCCCTTGGCGGCTGTCTCGGCGCATTGCAAGGCGAGCTGACCAAGGAGCTGCGGCGAGCGATCGCCACGGCGCAGGCCGATGCCAGCGTCATCGGCGCGGCCGGCATCGGCGTTCCGCTGGTCGACAAGAACATGATAGCCGCTACCGCCCATGTTCTGCCGCTGGCCTGCGGCAATCGGCCCACCTCCCGGGAGGACAGGCAAACCGCCGCCGCGGTGTTCGTGACGCCGAGCGCGGTGTCGCCCGCCGATTTCGGCACCGTGGCGCGCATCTTCAGTCTCACTCCGGCGGAGGCGCGCCTGCTGCAGCATCTCGCGTCCGGCGCGAGCCTGACCGAGGCGGCATCGGCGCTCGGCATCGCCGAGGCGACGGCGCGTACGCATCGCAATCACATCTTCACCAAGACCGGGGTGTCGCGCCGCACCGATCTGCTGGCCCTGGTCGGCCGCCTCGTCCCTCCCATCCGCCGCCCACGCTGACAGTTGTGTGACCGCGCCATCGACCGAATGGCTTAGGCCGCTCGGGCGATGCGGCGCGCGCGCCGGCATGGCTAGCTCTCTGTCTCGACGAACGTTGAGGAGACGGAACAGCAACCGGATCGTGACCCCCACGATCCAATGGAGGATCGGATGAAAACCACTTTAAGCATGATCGCCGCGCCCGCCGCGGCGATGACCCTGGTCAAGGGAGCGCTCCTGGCCGGAGTGCTGTTGGCGTTGGCCCCCGGCGCGGTCCTAGCCGACGTGCCCGAAAAGGGCACGACGCCTTACGTCACCCATTTCATTTTCCGCCCCTTGCAGAGCATCGAGATTCCCGAGCTCGGCACCGCCACCGTGCTCGAAGCGGTCGGCACCACCGAGAATCTGAAGGGCGAAAAGATGCTCGATAAGATGTCGGCGCGCTGCACGGCGCTGAGCGTCGATTCGGGGGCCAAGAAATATATCGACGGCGCCTGCGTCCTGGCCGACGCCGACGGCGACAAGATCTTCTCGACTTTCGACACCCGCGATCTCGACAAGTCGCAGCCCGAGATGGATTGCGGCACCCACATCATCACCGGCGGCACCGGCAAATATGCCGGCATCACCGGCACCGAGCCGTTTTCCTGCGTCACCATGCCCAACCTGGCCGGCGCCGGCAATTACACGGCGATGGACATCCCGCACAACACGACCTGGGAAATCAAGAAATAGCGCCTCGCTCCCTAGCGCGAGGGTCGGGCGGACGGTCCGCCCGATGGGCTGGCATGGTGCCACATGCCAGCCTTTTCTTATGGCGATATGACGCCTTCCGGCGTTTATGAGCGATTCACGCGTTCAAGCGTTATTGATCCTTAGACCCCACCACAAGGAGAAGCCAGTCATGCATATCGACCTGGAGCAAGCCGAGAAGGCCATCGCCGCCGCCCGCAAGGAGGCTGTGACCCTCAAAACCAAAATGTGTATCGCCGTGGTCGATTCTGGCGCCAATTTGCGGGCCTTCGTGCGCATGGACGATGCGTGGGTCGGCTCGATCGACATCGCCATCAAGAAGGCCAGGACCGCCTGCTTCTTCACCATGGGGTCCGGCGAGCTCGGCAAGTTGTCGCAGCCGGGCAAACCGCTTTATGGCATCGAGCACTCCAATGGCGGGCTCATCACCTTTCCTGGCGGCCTGCCGATCATCCAGAATGGCGAGCTGTTCGGGGCCATCGGCGTCAGCGGCAGCTCGGTGGAAAACGATCACAAAGTCGCCGCCGCAGGTTGCAAGGTGCTCGGCGAAAGCCAGCTCGCCGACCATCACTTCACCCGCATGATGAGCCTCAACGCATAGAAATCCGGGATGGGACGGGGCGGCACGCCGCCGACCGCGCGCGAGCGCGGCCTTTGGAGAGTTGTGTTGCCGCCCATCCCATGCTTTCTTTCCCCGCCTTTTGGGGGAGATCGCCCTGATGCCGAGTTCCAGCGCGCGCAAAGCGAAGGCCGAGCGCGCCAATAAAGAACTGTTCGAGAACGTTGCCAGCCCTTTTTGCGGGACGCTGCCCGACGACCTCACCGTCGAGCGGACGGACGAGGGGCTAAAAGTCGTCAACAATGGCTGTAGCCAATCGGTGGCAGGGTTCGAGCGCAAGCTCCCTGCGGCCAATCCGCAGGTCGGCGGCAAGGATGTCGATCTCGCCACGGCCGTCAAGCACGCCGCCAAGCTGATCTCAAAGGCCAAGCTCCCCCTTTATGGCGGGCTCGCCACCGACGTCGAGGGCATGCGCGCGGTGCTGGCGCTGGCCGAACGCTCGGGCGGCGTGGTCGATCACGCCCTGAGCGAGGCGCAATACCGCAACTTCAAGATCGTGCAGTCGACCGGCTGGATCATGTCGACCCTGACGGAAGTGCGCAATCGCGCCGATCTCCTCATCATCGCCGGCAGCGACATCCATAAGCTCCACCCCCGGTTCTTCGAGCGCATCGTCTCGCCGCCCGACTCGATGTTCGACGTGACGGCGCCGAAACGCACAGTGGTGTTCATCGGCAAGGGGCTCGACCGCTCCGGCGCCAAGGGCTCGCGCATCGGCGAGGTGATTACGCTGGCCTGTGACAACGAGCAGGCGGGCGACGTCGTGGCGTTGCTCAGGGCCCGGCTGCGCGGCTTCACCGTCAAGCCGCCCAAGGCCTATGGCGTGAAACTGGCCGAGATCGACGCGCTCGCCGAGCTGTGCCGCAACGCCAAATACGGCGTGGTGGTGTGGGCGCCGCCGTCGCTCAACTTCCCTCATGCCGACCTCGCCGTCGAGCAGTTCACCGGCCTGGTCAAGGACCTCAACCAGACCACGCGCTTCGCCGGGCTGGCGCTCGGCGGCGCCGAAGGGGCGATCACCGCGGCCGCGGTGTGCACCTGGATCAGCGGCTATCCGCTGCGCGTGAGCTATGCCAGCGGCGCGCCAGACTACGACCCGTACCGCCACGCCATCGGCCGCATGCTGAAAGACGGCGAGGGCGACCTTCTCATGTGGATCGCCTCGATCGGGCCGACGCTGGTGCCGCCGCCGACCAAAATTCCCACCATCGTGCTCGGCACGCCGGGGCTCAAGCTGACCGCTACGCCCGACGTCTTCATTCCGGTCGGCACGCCGGGCGTCGATCATGCCGGGCGGCTCGTGCGGGTGGACAATGTCGTGTCTTTGCCGCTCAAGGATCTTGGGCGCGCCGAACTGCCGATTGCCGCCGAGGTGGTCGCCTCAATCGAATCGGCGCTTTAGGTCCGGGAACCCACCACATGCTGATCAAGCTGACCGGCGGCAAAATCTACGACCCCGCCAACAAAGTGAGCGGCGAGGTCCGCGACATCTATGTCGAGGACGGCAAGATCGTCGCGCCGAAGCCCAATGTCCGGGCCGATGCGACCTACGACGTCAAGGGCCGGGTGGTCATGGCCGGCGCCATCGACCCGCACACCCATATCGGCGGCGGCAAGATGACCATCGCCCGCATGTTGCTGCCGGAAGACCATCGCGGCGACCCGGTCACCCGCACCGAGCTGACCCGCGCCGGCTCCGGCCGCTCCGTGCCCTCGACCCATGTCACCGGCTATCGCTATGCCGAGATGGGCTACACCGCCTGCTTCGAGCCGGCCATGCTGCCCGCCAATGCCCGCCAGGCGCATATGGAGATGGGCGACACGCCGATGGTCGATAAGGGCGCCTTCGTCATGCTGGGGTCCGACGATTATTTCCTGCGCCAGCTTGCGGCCAAGAACGACTTCAAGGCGATCAAGGACTACGTCGCCTGGACCATGCACGCCGCCCAGGCCATCGCCGTCAAGGTGGTCAACCCCGGCGGCATCAGCGCCTTCAAGTTCAATCAGCGGGCGCTCGATCTCGACGAGGAGCATGTCTACTACCACGTCACGCCGCGGCAGATCATCCAGACGCTCGCCCGCGCGATCGAAGAGCTCGGCGTCACCCATCCGCTGCACATCCACGGCTGCAATCTCGGCGTGCCCGGCAATATCGAATCGACGCTGGCCACGGTGCGCGCCTCCGAAGGGCTGCGCATGCATATGACGCATACCCAGTTCTTGAGCTACGGCACCGAAGGCGACCGCAAATTCTCCTCGGGCGCGGCGCGCCTCACCGAGCTGGTCAACAAGACGCCCAACGTCTCGATCGACGTCGGCCAGGTGCTGTTCGGCCAGACCTGCACCGCTTCAGGCGACTCGATGCGCCAATACGCCATCGGCAAGAGCGCGCACCCCAAGAAGCCGGTGATCATGGATATCGAGTGCGACGCCGGCTGCGGCGTGGTGCCGATGCGCTATCGCGACAAGAGCTTCGTCAACGCCATGCAATGGGTGATCGGGCTCGAGACCTTCCTGTTGTTCGACGATCCGTGGCGCATCTTCCTCACCACCGATCACCCCAACGGCGCGCCGTTCTTCTTCTATCCCCACCTCATCAGGCTGCTGATGGACAAGGGCTTCCGCGACGACATGCTGCAGAAGATCAATCCCGACGCGCAGGCCCAGAGCGAGCTGCTCAAGACGCTGACCCGCGAATATACGCTGGACGAGATCGCCATCTTGACCCGCGCCGGCCCGGCCAGGAGCTTGGGCCTGCAGAATCTCGGCCATCTGGGGGTGGGCGCCCGCGGCGACATCACCGTCTATCGCGACGATCCCAACCGCGAGGCGATGTTCGCCACGCCCGAATATGTGTTCAAGGCCGGCGAGCTGGTGGTGAAGAACGGCAAGGTGGTGAAGGTGGTGCAGGGCGCCACCCACGTGGTGCGGCCCGATTACGATAAATCGATCGAGAAGCCGCTCAACGACTATTTCGACCGCTATCTCACCGTGCGCATGGACAATTTCAAGCTCGCCGACGAGGAGATCATCCGCGGCGACAACGGCGCCATCATCGTGCAGCCGACCGGCGCGCGCGCCGCTTAAGCCTCAATCAGCTGGCTTCGGCGGACGACCGAGAATGTCGAAATCCGCCTCCTGGAGATGGTATTTCTGCACCACGCTCGAAGTCTGCGCCAGCGCGCGCTGACACGCCTCATGCGCGGCCTTTCTCTCCGCCTCCTCGATCGTGCCGCCTTCGGTCACCTTGTCGGCGGTGTCGTAGCAGATCTGCATGTCCTGAGCGTGGGCCGGCTCGGCCGCAGTGGCAAAGGCCAGCACGAACAGGCTGAGCAAGGTCAAGTTCCGGACAAGCATGGAGACGCCTTTCACTGGGGCCACTCGGCTGCACCAATATTTAGGGATGGCGGCCGAATATGATAAGGCCCGGTGAGACTCGGGCTGATACGGGGGGTGCCATGCTGCATTCGGGTCCTGCGCTGGACCGGCCGGTCCAATTGCCGACCATGCTGGAGGTCGGCCTGAAGCATCGCCCGGGCCAACCGGCGCTGATGTCGTTGGAGGAGTCCTGGTCGTGGTCCGAGCTCGAGCAGCGCACGAACCGGCTTGCCGGCCACTATCTCGCGCTTGGTCTCAAGCCCGGCGACCGCGTGGCGTCGCTGATGCCGAATCGCACCGCGCTGATCGCCCATTACCTCGCCTGCTTCAAGGCCGGCCTGGTCATGACGCCGCTGAACTACCGTTATACGCCGCCCGAGATCGATCATGCCCTTGAGGTGAGCGGGGCGCGCATCATTCTGGCCCATGCCGAACGCGCCGCCGATATCGCCGCGAGCAAGGCGGCCAAGCTGCCGCTCGGCGTCATCACCTACGGCGCGGAAAGTGACGGCAATTTGTGCTTCGAGCGATTGGTCGCGACCGAGCCGCCGGCCACGGTCCTGCCGGCGCCGCAGCCTGACGCGCCCGCCGCCATCTTCTTCACCTCCGGCAGCACCGGTCCGGCCAAGGGCGTGACCCATACCTTCGACTCTCTCGGCTGGATGTTCGCCAGCGTGGCCAAGGGCTACGCACTGACCCAAGCCGATGTCATGCTGCCGGCTTCGTCCTGCTCGCATGTCGGCGGCTTCTCCTTCGCCATGGCCGCGCTCGCCACCGGCGCCCCGGTGGCCTTGGCGCGAACCTTCGACCATGCGGAGCTCGGGCCGCTGCTGCGCGCCACCCGCCCGACCGTCATGACCGTTCTGCCGGCGACGCTGATGCATCTCATCCGCGAGCCTGACACCACCGCCGAGGATTTCGCTTCGCTCCGCATGACCCGCTCGGGCGGCGACAAGGTGGCGTCGGAGCTCGAGAAGGAGTTCCACGCAGCTGACCGGGCAGGAGATCCACGAGGGCTACGGCATGACCGAGCTTGGCATCGCCGCCAACAATCCGCCGACCGGCCTCGACAAGCTCGGCTCGATCGGCCTGCCAAATCCCGGCTTCGTATTTTCCATCCGCGCCGAGCAGGGCAGCGAGAGGCCGGACGGCCGGGAAGGGCGCGTGTTCATCACCGCGCCGAGCCGCTCATGCGGTTATTGGAACGACCCCAAGGCCACCGCCGAAGTGTTTGACGGCGGCTGGCTCGACACCGGCGACGTGATGAAGGCCGACCAAGACGGCTATTTATGGTTCTGCGGCCGCAAGAAGCAGATCATCGTGCATGACGGCTCCAACATCGCGCCTCAGGAGGTCGAGGATGCGCTGCTGGACCACCCTTCGGTCGAAGCTGTGGGCGTGATCGGGGTGCACGATCTCCTGCATGGCGAGAATGTGCGCGCCTATGTCGAGCTGAAGCAGGACGCAGCGAAACCGGGTGCGGCCGAGCTCATTCAGTTCGCCCGCGCCAAAGTCGGCTACAAGGCGCCCGAGGAGATCGTGTTCCTCGCCAAGATGCCGCTCAATCCGACCGGTAAGGTCGACCGCGCCGCCTTGAAGAAAATGGCGTCCGGCGACCACGCCCACCACATTTAGGTCAGCCCCATTTCTTGCCGAGCGCGTCCAATCCGGCCGACTTGAGGTCGGCCGGGCTCATCACGATCCTCAGGCGGACCTCCGCGTCGAAATTGAGAAAGAACGGCTCGGCGATCTTGGGCACGTCAGAGGGGCTCGCGACCTCGACCACCATCAGCGCCGCTCTCATGCCGTCCTCTTCGGTGAAATAGACCGCCTCCGGCTTAAGCTCCTCCACGATCTTTTGCAGGATCTCGCCCACTTTGCCGCTCCGCACCAGAGCGTTGAACGGCTCGGTGGGAAACATGGCGTGCAGCAGCATCCTCATGGTCGGTCCTCCTCGTTTCTTGTCGGTTCATCCCTGGCCTCGACCATATCCTCTAGGATCGCGGCGAGCACAAGCAACCCCTTGTCGCGCGTCGCCAGCGTGGGATCGCCGAAACTGCCGCTCGGCGCGTAATTTGGGGCGGAGGGGTCGTCGGGCGAGAGCGGTCCGCGTGCCGGCCCCGCGGGTGAGAACGGCATCGGCTCGGCGCGGGTCATGTCGACCAGCTCGGGCGCGATTGCCAGCATCAGCGAGGTCTCGATCTCGTCGGCATGGGTGCCGTAAGGCTGCTGCTTGAGATCATCGGCGGTTTTCACAAAGCGCGGCCCGGCAAACAGCTTCACATGGCGGACCCGCGAGGGCTCGCGAATAGCTGCTATGGCCGCCTCGACCGGCGCGATGGTGCTCAAGCCAGTGTCGAGAATGACCACGCGGCCGGCGCCGAACCCCAGCAACGCGTCGGCGATCTCGGTGACCACCGCCTGGAACGTCCGGTCGGACAGGCTGACGCTGCCGGCATAAGCGACGAAGGCCGGATAGGCGCCGTAGGTGAGGGTCGGCCAGATCAGCGCATCGGTCTTGTCTGCCAGCGCCCGCGCAAAATACTCGGCGAACAGCTGATCGGTGGCCATCGGCATATGCAGGCCGTGCTGCTTGGCGCCGGCCCCGATCGGCAGGATCGCCGCGGCGCCGCCGGCAAGCCGCGCCTTCACCTGGTCCCAGGTGAGACCGGCCACCTCATGGGGTGACGCATCGCGCTTCATCACTCGGCGATCATAGCGGCAAGCGTCTCCAGCCGGTCGGCCTCTTCCGCCGGCTTGTCCCAGCGGATGCGGTGGACGCGGGGAAAGCGCATGGCCACGCCCGATTTGTGCCGGCTCGAGCGATGCACCGAATCGAACGCCACCTCGAACACCAGCTTCGGCTCGACCTGGCGCACCGGGCCGAAACTGTCGACGGTGTGGTTCCTCACGAACGCGTCGAGTTCCTTCAGTTCCTCGTCGGTGAAGCCGAAATAGGACTTGCCGACCGGCACGAGCTCGGGCTCGCCGTCTTCGCTCGTGCGCCAGGCGCCGAACGTGTAGTCCGAATAATAAGACGAGCGCTTGCCGCTGCCGCGCTGCGCATACATCAGCACGGCATCGATGGTGAGCGGCGCCCGCTTCCATTTATACCAATGGCCCTTGGGACGCCCGGCGAGGTAGGGGCTCGTCCGGCGCTTGAGCATCAAACCCTCGATGCCGGTTTCGCGCGCGCCGGCCCACAACGCTTCGAGCTCCTTGACCGAGCCGAAATCGATGATGGTGGAGATGTCGGTGCGGCGCGGGCCATGCGCCTGGTGCCAGGCCTCGAGCCGTTTGCGGCGCTCGGTGAAGGGCAGCGCGCGCAAATCCTCCTCGCCCTCGAACAACATGTCGTAGAGGCGGATATGGGCCGGATGCGATTTGAGCATGGCCCCCGTCACGGTCTTGCGGTTGAGCCGCTGCTGGAGATCGTTGAACGGCGCGACCTCGCCGTCCCGCATCACCAGCAACTCGCCGTCGAGCACCACGCCCTCGGGCAGGGCCTCGACCAATTCCGGAAAGGCGCCGGAGATGTCGTCGCCGGTGCGGGAGAACAGCCGCTTCTCGCCGCCTTGATGGGCAGCCTGCACCCGGATGCCGTCCCATTTCCACTCGGCGACGAAGTCCTCGGGCTCGATCGACTGAATCTCCTTGTCCTCGATCTGATGCGACAGCATCAGCGGCCGGAACCTCGCCCGGCCTGCCATGTCGGGGCGCGGACCTTGGCCGGTGAGCCAGGCAAACAGCTCCTGGTAAGGCGGGCTCAGCCCGTGCCACACCTCCTCGATATCGGCGAGCGGCACGCCCGACCATTCGGCCAGCGCCGTCTTGGCCAGCCGCGCCGAGACGCCGACGCGGAGCGCCCCGGTCATCAGCTTGAGCAGGGCCCAGCGCCCGGTGGCATCGAGTTGATCGAGCCAGGTGGCCAGCAGGGCAGGGGCCTCGGGCGGTGCCGCCGCCTGCAATGCTTCGACGATCTCAGCCAGCCGTGGCGGCTTGCCGGGCGCGGCACTCTCGGGCCAGATCAGCGCGATAGTCTCGGCGGTGTCGCCGACATAGTCGCGCGACAAGTCGAACAGCACCGGATCGACGCGCGGCCCGAGCAGCTCGGTCAGGATGCGCCGCACCGGCAGCCGAAAGAACAATCCGTCGGTCAGCGCGGCCAGCGCGAAGCCGCGGTCGGGGTCGGGCGTCTCGGCGAAATAATCGGCCAGCAGGCGGAGCTTGTCGTTGCGCGACGGCGTATAAGCCAGCCGGTCGAGCAGCGCGGCGAAGGCCTTCACTGGTCCTCGTCCTCGCGGCCGATCAGCGCAAGCGCGCGGCCTTTGCGTCCCGTCATCTGGATGTGATGCAGCAGCGCATCCTCGCGCCCATGAGTGACCCACACCTCCTCGGCGCCGGTCTCGGCAATAGTCTCGGTCAATTCGCGCCAGTCGGCATGATCGGAGATCACCAGCGGCAGCTCGACCCCTTGCTGACGCGCCCGCGCCCGGACCCGCATCCAGCCCGAGGCAAACGCGGTGAGTGGATCCGGCAGCCGGCGCGACCAGCGGTCGGCGATGGCCGAAGGCGGCGCCAGCACGATCTCGCCTTTCATCTCCTCGCGCTTGGCGCCGGTGGCCGACCGCAAGTCGCCGAGCCGCACGCCGTACGATTCGTAAAGCGCGCAGCAAGCGATCAGCGCGCCGTGCAGATAGATCGGGCGGTCATAGCCCGCTTCGCGCAGCAGCGCGATCAGGCGCTGGCATTTGCCGAGGCCATAGACGCCGACCACATGGCAGCGGTCGGGAAACTGCGCGCGCGATTTGAGCAGCTTGGCCACCTCCTCGCGCACGTCGCCGTGTTGGAACACCGGCAGCGCGAACGTCGCCTCGGTGATGAACAGATGGCATGGCACCAGCTCGAACGCGGGGCAGGTGGGGTCGGCGCCGCGCTTATAGTCGCCCGACACCACGGCGCGGGCGCCCTGCCATTCGATCAGCACTTGCGCGCTGCCGAGCACGTGGCCGGCAGGGTAGAGCGTCACCGTCACCTCGCCGATGGCGATCGGCTCGCCGTAAGACGCAGCCTGGGTGCCCGAGCGGGCCGGCGTGCCGAGCCTGGTGGTCATCACCCCGAGCGTCTCGGCCGTGGCGAGCACGTGATCATGCCCGGGCCTGGCGTGATCGGAATGGCCATGGGTGACGACCGCGCGCTTGGCCCCGCCATAAGGGTCGATATGAAAGCCGCCGGGGCGGCAATAGAGGCCCTTCCGATCGACCGTGAGCCAGCTGTCGAATTGATCGGGCCTCATTTCATTCCGGGCTGTGCTGAACAAATCACGGTTTTGGGGGCTTTCACGCAGAAAATACTACCTCTAATTGTGGTGACTCCAGTTGTACGCCATGCGGTTGCTAAACCTCCTTTAGGGCCGGCGCCGAAGATGCAGCATAGTCGAGGCGATGCGGCGGGCGGGTGTTCGCCTTGTGGGGGGCAGTTGGCAAGTGGGCGGCGACCGGGCTCCGCGCGAGCGGGGTCGTGACCCTTGCACTCGCCATCACCCTGATACCGCCCAGGGCTTGCGCGGACTCCGAAGCCCCACGCAACGAGTTCTTCACCGGCTTCGAAGCGAGCGACAACTACGCTAGCGCGTATTTGGGCGGCGGCTACGCCTTCGGCAAGGGACTTTATGCGCCCGGCTGGCGGCTCCGATCCGTCGCCAGTTACGGCCGCTATCGCTATGACGGCGCGCTTCCGGTGGGTGTCGACTGGGTAGCGACCGAGTTCAACGGCGAGGAATATTTCGGCTCCGCGTTGGTCGGTTATCAATTCCATCCGGGCGGCCGACTGATTGTAAAGCTCTTCGCCGGAATCGAATCGGACAGCCAGATCATCTCGCCGCACGATCCCAACAACAGCGTGCAGGGCAGCGCGCTCGGTCTCCGACTGCAAGCCGAAACCTGGGCCAACCTCTCGGAGCGCTACTTTCTATCCGTCGATGCCTCTTACGGCACCGCGTTCCAGCAATATTGGGCGCTGGCGCGGCTGGGGCTTCGGCTGCGCGAGCGACTGTCGTTGGGGCTGGAAGGCGGCGCGCTCGGCAACGAGGAATACAACGCCGGACGCGGCGGCGGATTCGTGCGGGTGAATTTGCGCGCCCTGGAGGTCACGCTGTCGAGCGGCTTCACCGGCAACTATCTCGAGGACGACCCGAGCTTCTACCTCGCGCTCGGACTCTATCGGCCGTTTTGAGATTGGCACGAGGCGGGGCCAAAGTGCACTGCCGGCCCCGCTCCGGCAGTGCTTGGCCTCTTCAGCTGACCGACCTTGACGGTTGAACCGGAGACCGGCTCGCCAAGACGGCGTCGCCCTCTTTGGTCGTGCATCCTGTGTAAGAGGGATGTCCGTGGATGACTTACCCGCAGGACTCTCTCCAACACGAAGCATGACACGAAGACGACAGACAACGCAAACGAGAGTTCAGTCTTACCCGCATTTTCTTTTTTCAGGTGGCGGCATCAGTTGAGACTTGACGTGCGGCTCGTGCAACACGATGCACGCGCGAGCGCCGCGAGCTTGTTAGCCGAGCGATGGCGCTGCGCTGCGTGGCGCGCGAAATTCTATCGCTTTGTCAAATCGATACGCGGAGAGGGTCACGGAGCCGCTTGTGTGGCGCCGGTGGCGGGCTCGGCGGGCTTCATTTCGGCGACGGGCGGCTTGCCTTGTCCGGGCGAAAGCGGACCGCGCCACGCCTCGAAGCGCTTTTGCAGCTCGTCGCCATGCGCGCTCCACCATGCGTCGTCGAATTTGAGCGCCTTCTTGAAGTTGTCGGGCGCGGTGGGAAGGAATCCCTTCATCTCGACATCGATGACGGGGTGCTTGCCGACCAGCTCGAGCGCCGATTTCCGCATCGGGCCATAGGCGATGAGCTGCGCTTGCGCCGCCAGCCGCGCCGGGTCGGTGGCAAAGGTGATGAAGCGCATCGCCCCGTCCTTGTTCTTCGCGCCTTTGGGGATGGCCCACAGGTCGAGATCGTAAACCTGGCCGTCCCAAATCACGCCGAGCCGCTGGCGGTCGCCGACCGCGGCGCGGAAGATGCGGCCGCTATAGCCCGCCGCCATCGCCACTTTCTTCTCCAGCAGCCAGGTGATCGGCTCTTGCGCATTGTCCCACCAATAGATTTCGGCCTTGATCTTATCCAAGGCCTTGAACGCACGGTCGACGCCTTCCGGCGTGGCAAGGTCGGTATAGACGCTGGCCGGATCGACGCCGTCGCCGAGCAAAGCCAGCTCGAGCGTGTACCGTGCTCCGTCGGGCAAGGCCCGCTTGCCGGGAAACTTCTTGGGGTCGAGCAGGTCGGCGATCTGCGCGGGCTGGGCCTTGCTGAAGGCTTGGCGATCGTAAGCGATCGCCGTCGACCAGGCCACGCTCGCCACCCCGCACGAGGACAGTCCGCCCGAATAGAAATCCTGTTCGGCGCTCTCCCCCGAAGGCGACGCGCCGAGGCTCGAGGCTTCGATCGGCTCGAGCAGCCCGTCATTGCAAAGAATGCCGAGCGTCGCCGCCGAGACGTCCACCACATCGACCGCAGGCGCGTCGCCGTCGATCAGCTGCTTGAGCTTGGCGAGCGTGCCGTCATAGATTTCGGTCGAAATGCTGGTGCCGGTTTCCTTGGCATATGGCTCGAAATACGCGATCTCCTGCGACTGGCCATAGGCGCCGCCCCAGGTGGCGATACTGAGCGTATCCTCGGCCCGGGCGCCGGCCGAGCCGCTGAGGCAAGCGGCGAGCGCAACAGCAAGCGCGCAGCGCCGGCCGATGGCGTTCGCTACCGCCAGCATTCCGCGACCTTGGTGATCGAGTTGCGAAGACACCGTCATGCTTTCAGTTGCATCAGCGCGGCGATACTTGGTTGGACGCTGGGTTCGTCTGCACCGACCCATCGCCCAGGGTTGGCCGGTCTGCCCTCCGGATCATTGGCTGCGACAACGCTCCACTGATCGAAATGAGCGGCGGGGACTCCGTGCTGAACCGCGACGCGCTTAGCGGCCGCGCGTGATCCGCCACGAACAGGTTCCAGTCGATCGTCTGCTGTCCCAGATCGACGTCCCCTGATCCGGAAATCACGCCTCGGCTCGTTTGCATGGTGAAGGTATCGCACCAAATATGGCCGGTAGCGAGGCGGCAATTGGCGTTGAGTTGGTCGAATAAGGTGACGCTGTTGCGGCTCCAGCCGTCGCCGTCCAGGGCGGGTGCCGCCGCCAGCAACCGGGTGATATCGACCGGAACGGCGCCGTTTTGGGCGTCAAACTTGAAGCTCCCCGCCACCGCCTGGGCCAGTTCGTCGTAAGTGCGGCCCTCGGCCGAGAGCTCGGCTCTCAACCCGCCAGTCCCGTTGACCGGGACATCGAGCGCGAGCTGCTTCAAGCAGTCATCGACCGGCACCCCCGAAATCGTCGCCGTGGCGGTGGCCGTCGCGCGGTCTTGCGACAGGTCGAGACCGACGCGGCCCGTTGCCGAGCCGCCGCACAACTCAAGCTCGCCCACATCGCCCGCGACCAAACCTCGCTTGGCGCTGATGGTGAACCCGCCGCGCCCAAGCTTGACCACGGGAGCGGTGATCTCCCCCGCCGAGATGCGCAGGTCGGCATCGAAATATTTCAACAAAGGTTGATTTTCCTGCGCGGCTTCCCCCGCCTCCGGCGGCACGCCGCTGCCGAGATAGGGATCGAGCGCGAGCCGGTCGAAGGCAAGCGTGCCGTCGACGCGTGGCCGCGGTCCCGGCGTCACGGCGAGCAGGCCGACCGCCTCATTGCCGTCGAGCGCGAAGGTGCCGTCGTCGAACGTCAGCGTCGTGCCATTCCAATGCGCCGTGCCCGATGCCGACAGATGTTGCAGGCTTTTGCCGGCGGGCAACGTGACGCCGGTCCATCTGAGAAAGTCGCGGGCGTTCGCCATCTCGGTCTGCAAATTCCCGTCGAGCTGAAGCCCATTGGCGAACGATGCCGTGCCGGCCATTTTTGCCGCCACCGGTGATGCCGTAAGGGTCAGGTTGACCGGAATGCGGAGACCGTCCGCGGTGTCGGCGGGTGTTCCGCTTTCAAGCGCAAAGCGGACGGTCTCGCCCCTGATCTGGAAGGAGCCGGAGCTCGACATCGCCCCGCTGCCCGAGCTGACGTCGAAGCGCGCCTCGACCTTTTTGATCGCTTCGATGCCGTCCGCCGTCGGCAAATGGATGGTGCCGTCGCGCAGGCGGAGCACGCCGACCGGGGCGCCGCTGAGCAGGTTCACCACCTTCGCCCGGAGCGTCTGGTCCGGCCCCATCACCAGCGACGGCGCCTCCTTCAGCGTGATGTCGGGCCTGAGCAGCCGCAAGGCATCGACCTTGATGCGGCCAAACAGCAGCGCGGCGAGATCGAGCGAGAGCCTGGCGTCGCTGGTCGCGATGGATTTCACCAATGGCAGGCGCGAGGCATTGGTGACTTCAAAGCCGCTCCTGATCGCCACGTCGGGGAAATACTGCACGCTCAACGGGCCGGTCAGCTTGACCTCGCCTCCGGTCCAGGCGGACAGCGCTTCGGTGACTCGCGCGGCCAGGCGCGCTGAGTCGCCGAACTGGCGCGGCATCATCGCCAGGCCGGCAAGGACAAGGGCAATCAGGCCGAGCAGAAGCCATTTCCAAGGGATTTGGCGCGGCTTCATACGGTCCCTACCCACCCGTTTCGGACGCGAGCCGCATGCGGCGGCTTGGCCCTTTTGCCATTGCGTTAAGACCCCGCCTTTCTATCCCGATTGGGGCAAGATGGCGAGATCAACTCCCGCATTTTGTTGGTGATTACGAAATGCGGAGGGCCCAGTCAGGGCCGGTGGCGGCCGCGGCCGTCCGGCTCATCGATCCCCCGGGCCTGCTGCCGACGATGATCCCGTGCAGCAACAGCACCGGCGCCAGGCTCACCACTACGATGGTGAGCGCGGACAGTCCGGCCTCCTCGTAGCGGTAGAGCGACACCAGGGTGAACACCTGGGTGGCGAGCGTGTCGAAGTTGAACGGCCTGAGCAAAAGTGTCGCGGGCAGCTCCTTCATCGAATCGACGAACACCAGCAGCGCGGCGGCGCCGAGCGCCGGTCTGAGCAGGGGCAGATGCACCTTGAACAGCATCTGGCTGACGGTCGCGCCGAGCGTGCGCGCGGCGGCGTCGATATTGCGGGAGACTTTGCTCAAGCCGGCCTCGACGGCGCCGAGCGATGCGGCGAGGAAGCGGATGGTGTAGGCGAGCACGATGGCGAAGGCGGTGCCTGACAGCACCAGCCCGGTGGACACGCCGAACAGCGACCGCATCAACGCGTCGACCGAATTGTCGAGGCCGGCGAGCGGAATGAGCAGGCCGATGGCCAGCACCGTGCCGGGCACCGCGTAGCTGATGGCGGGCAGCGTGCTCGCCCCCTGAATGAGCGTCGAGCGCGTCTGCCGTCGGGCGTAAGCCAGCACCACGGCGAAGCCGACCGCAAGGATCGACGCGGCGGCGGCAAGCAGCAGGCTGTTCAGTGCGGCGCGCCAGAACTCCGGCGCCAACCCCGCTGCCACATGAGCGAGCGCGTCGTGAACGAGCACGCCGGCCGGAAGCACGAAGCCGAACAGCACCGGCAGCGCGCAGGCGAGTGCCGCGAGGCTGCCCCGCGCGCCGCCAAGCGACTCTTCCGGCAGGTCGCGATATTTGCCGGTGGTGTGATGGAAGCGGCGCCCGGCCCTCAGCGCGCGCTCGATCAAGCAGCAGCGCAAACACGAACAGCAGCATGACGCAGGCGAGTTGCGCCGCGCCGGCGAGGTCGTTGCGGTCGAGCCAGGTGTCGTAGACGGCGACCGTCAAAGTTCGCACGCCGAAAAATTCGACCGCGCCGATGTCGTTGAGCGTCTCCATCAGCGCGAGCGCGACGCCTGCGGCCAGCGCCGGCCGCGCCAGCGGCAGCGCGACTTGCCAGAACGTCTGTGACGCGGTGCGGCCGAGCGTGCGGCTTACCTCCAGCACGCACACCGACTGCGCCAGGAAGCTCGCCCGCGCGGTGATGTAGACATAAGGGTAGAGCACCGCGCTCATCACTAGGATGGCGCCGCCGAGGCTGCGGATGTCGGGGAACCAATAGCTTCGCGCGTCGCGCCAGCCGAACAGATCGCGCAACACGGTCTGCACCAGCCCGGAATAGTCGAGCAGCTCGAGATAGGTGTAGGCGATGATATAGGTCGGGATCGCCAGCGGCAGCAGCAGCAGCCATTGGAAATAGCGGCGTCCCGGGAAGCGGTACATGGTGACCAGCCAGGCGGTGCCGGTGCCGATCACGAGGCTCAAACTACCGACGCCGGCCATCAGCAGCAGCGTGCGGCGGAGCGACCCCGGCAGCACGTTTTCGATCAGATGCGGCCAAGTATCGCCGCTCGGCTTGAGCGCGATGATTGCGATGGCGAGGATCGGCAGGAGCGCGATCAGCGAGATCAGGAGCGCCGCCGCCGACCAGCCGAGATTGCCGCTCTCTTTGGGCCGCGCCAGCCGCCGGCGCAGAGACGGACGCTCGGCAACCGCGCCGCGGGCCATCGCCTCTCCCCTAGCGGCGTTGGGCGAGGCCGTCCCCGCCTCCCTTGCGCCCCGTGGCCATCAGCGCCGCGACCGCCTCCGGCGACAGAAGCTGATCGGCCTCTTGCAGCACGTCGGCAAATACGTTGGCGGCATCGAGCACGGGATCGACCAGGTCGGAGCCGGTCAGCGCCAGCGCGCAGGCGCGCATGGCCGGACAGCGGTGATGCTGCGAGGCCGCGATCAGCGAGATCGCCATGCATTCATCGGCGCAGAATCCGGGACAGCCGACCGGCGAATATTCGATCTTGCGCGCGGCCGTGGCGCGCACCGCCCTGACCCAGCAAGCAAGCTCGGTCACCGCCCGCTTGGCGCGCTCGGTGCCGAGCGCCCGCGCATAAGCGTTCCAGCCGTTCTCCCAGCACGAGATGTCGCCGGTATCGTAGCCGGCGAGCCAACATCTGAAGCCCACGCCCACCAGCCACTCCGCGCCGCTTCGTGGCGCCGTGGAGAAGCGCTGCCCAGCCTGTCTGTCGATTTTTTTGTAGAAGCTCATTGCTGCCCCCTTATGAGCTTGGACCATCGTCGAAGCCGACCTTGTCGACCAGCTCGCTCGCCGTCTTGCGAAGACCGGCGATCTCGTTGAGCGAGATCGGGTCCGGCTTGAAGTCGCCCCACGACTTGACCAGCGGAGACCAGGGCACGCCGTCCTTGACCGGATATTCGTTGTTCACGTCGGCATACATCTCTTGGCCTTTGTCCGAGGCCAGGAATTCGAGCAGCTTGATCGCGTTGTCCTTATGCGGGGCGTATTTCGCCATCACCGCGCCGGAGATGTTGACATGCGTGCCGCGATCGCCGGTGTTGGGGAACAGGATGTTGACCGAGTTGGCCCACGCTTTCTGCTCGGGCTCCTTATCGTTCTTGAGCATGGCGCCCATGTAATAGGTGTTGCCGATCGCGAGGTCGCATTCGCCGGCATAGACGCCCTTGACCTGGAGCCGGTCGTCGCCGGCCGGCTTGCGCGCGAGATTGGCCTTCACGCCTTTCAGCCAGGTCTCGGTCCAGGCCTCGCCATGCGCCGCGATCATCGAGGCGATCAGCGCCACGTTGTAGACATGCTGGCCCGAGCGGATGCAGATCTTGCCGCGCCATTTCGGATCGGCGAGTTCCTCATAGGTGATGTGGTCCTGCTTCACCCGTGCCTTCGAGGCGTAGACCACGCGGGCGCGGCGGGTGAGCCCGATCCACTGCCCGTCAGCGGCGCGATAGGCCGCCGGGATCTCAGCCTCGAGCACGGACGAACTGATCGGCTGGGCGATGCCGGCGGCGGTCGCCTGCGTGAGATTGCCGACATCGACGGTGAGCAGCACGTCGGCCGGGCTGTTGCGGCCCTCGGCCTGGATGCGCTCGATCAGGCCCTTCTCGGCGAAGATCACATTGACCTTGATGCCGGTCTCGCCGGTGAATTCCTTGAGCAGCGGGTCGATCAGATAAGGCTGGCGGTAGGAATAGATATTGACCTCGCCGGGCTCGGTGGCCTGAACGCTGGATGCGGCGAGGGCAGGGACGACAAGCGCAAGCGCCAAAGCGCGCGCGACCGGAAAGCGCATCGACTCCTCCAATGGCCGGGGTTCAAGGCCCCGGTATCGGACTTCAATAGATTTCCCCCTCGGCCGCGCGCCAAGGGGGCGCATTCCTTCGCTTAAGGCTTAGGCTCGGGGGATGTCAACAAGATTATCGTAATCTAACCGACTTTAGAAGCCTTCTAATCTCTAGTCGCCAAGTATTGTGTCCGTCTATACGAGTAAATGCAAAAATACGCCACAGCAACATGTGGCAAAACTGTTGCAAAGGTCTGTTCCATGCCAGAGATTTCGCAAGCGCACGAAGCAAATGTCGTGAGGCGCGGCAAGCTGGCCGCTGCGGCTTAGCCGGAGGTGAACAGGCGCTCGGCCGGGAAGATCACATCGGCCGAGGTGCCGATGCCCGGCTCGCTCGATAGCGCCAGCCGTGCCCGGTTGGCATCGACCAGCGCCTTGGTGACGGGCAGGCCGAGGCCCGTTCCGGTCTGCTTGCGCGGCGCGGTGTCGAGCTGGTGGAACGGCTGCATGGCGAACGCGATCTCGTCGCGTGACATGCCGATGCCGTTGTCGCGCACCCTGATGCGGAGCTCGCCGTCGACCAGCGTCCCCGACACGATCACCTGGCCGCCTTCCTTGGTGAACTTGATGGCGTTGGTGAGCAGGTTGAGCAGGATCTGCTTCAGCCGACGCGGATCGGCGACCACCGACGGCAGGTCGGGCGCGAGCGATGTCCTGAGCACGATGCGCGAGCGCTTGGCCAGCGGCTGGAGGCTCGCCGCGCAATCCTCGACGATCTCCGGCACGTCGACCGCGGTGAAATTGAGCTCGAACTTGCCGGCATCGATCTTGGAGATGTCGAGCAGGTCGTTGAGCAAGGAGAGCGCGTAGAGCCCGCTATGATGGATGTCCTCGACATAGCCGGTATAGCGCTTGTTGCCGATCGGGCCGAACCGCTCCTGCAACATCAACTCGGCGAAGCCGATGATCGAGTTGAGCGGCGTGCGCACCTCGTGACTGACCTTGGCGAGAAAGTCGAGGCGGCCGCCGGCGTCGGTCTCGGGGCGCGCCGGCTCCGCCGCCACAACCGTCGTCTCCGCCGCCACGGCGATGGTCGCCACCGGAGGCGGGATGGGCGCCGTCTCTTCGTCGAGGCTGGCCTGGTCGACCAAGCGCAGCAGCTTGACGTCGCGCTCGGGATCGAGCGGCACAACCGCGAAGGCGACCCTGAGCTTGCGGCGCGAGCGGGTGAGGGCATCGACCGGAGCGCTGCGCGCCGCGCCGTTCGGCTGAGCGAGTGAGGCGCCATCTGCCAGCAGCGCGTCGAGCCCGCCCGCTTCGATCAGCTCCGCCGCCGAGCGATAGCCGAACGCATAGGCGAAGGCGGTGTTGACATAAACCAGGGCGCCCCCGTCGAGGATGCCGACCGCGGCCGGCATCGCCTCGAGCAGAACCTTCAGGCCTTGCGCGGTGAGATGCAGCGACTGGGTCTCATCGCCGTCCTCGGCGGCAGCAGACCCGGCCCCGGTCACCACCCGTCCTTCGAGGGCCCGGGCGATGTGCTCGAGCGCCTCGCGGTCGCCGTCCAGTTGGTCGATGCGCTTATGCACTCTGAGGTCGGCCATTTACGGCCCCTAATCGGCAGGAACGAGCGCGTTCAGTCGCCTTGGCCAGGGCTTGAGCTAGACGCCAGGCACCCCAATCTTGGGGTGCTCGCTCGAACTCATCCACTAAATTTAGGCGAATTCGGTGCTTTGCCTAGGCCGAAACCGGAAACTTCGTGTTCAGGGCTAAAAAAGTGCTGACGCCTCATTAGGCAGCCTTGCCTTATCGCGATGCAACAATTATATTGCAGTGCAACAAAGTTAGGCTGCGGCGACCCGTCTTGCCGACGGGCCAGGCCGAAACCCCCGAGCCGAAATGTATCCAAGAGGTGCTGCAATGAGCGAGACCTATTCACCCCAACAAGCCGCCGAGCAGGCGCGCGACAGCTTCCGTCAGGCTGCCAAGGAGTTCGAGACCTTCAAGCTCGATACCACCGTGCCGGAGAGCGTCCGCGCGCTCGCCGAGAAGACCGTGAACCAGAGCCGCGAGGCCTACGAGCGCGGCAAGGATGCCCTCGAAGAGGCCATCGATGCGCTCGAGCGGTCGTTCGACGCCGCCGGTCAGGGTGCGACTGCCTTCAATCGCAAAATGATCGACCTGGCCCAGCGCAATTTGAATTCCGCGTTCGATCTGGCCAAGAATCTCGCCGGCGCCAAGAACCTCGCCGAGATCGTCGAACTCCAGTCGACCTTCATCCGCCATCAGTTCGAGGTGTTCGCCAATCAGGCGAACGAGGTCAGGGCGCTGACCAGCAAGATTGCCGCCGACACCGCCGAGCCGATCAAGGGCCAAGTCGCCCGTTCGCTCGACGCGATCAAGAAGGCGTAACGCTCGACCCCCGACCTGGTCGCGGACGCGATCCGATAGACGATAGGGGGCCGCGCGCAAAACAGGCCTGGGGTTCGCGCCCCGGGCCTTTTTCTTTACGTTCGAACCTTCGACTTCGGCTTTGTTCAGACCTTGTCGAGCACGATGACCGGCCTTCGGGGCCCCGCTTGCAAGCCGCGCTCCCTCCGCATAGGTTCGCTCCGAGGCGAGTAGGCCGCTGTAGCTCAGTTGGTTAGAGCGCTTGACTGTGGATCAAGAGGTCGGTGGTTCGAATCCCCCCAGCGGTACCAGCCTAATTGCCTTCCCGACCCGACATCCCACGTCGTGCCGCAGCTATGCCGGGCACCAACAAGCTCTGTCGTGAGAAGGCAGTTGAAGCGTCGGCCGATCTTGCCGCGCGCGATTTAGTAGCGGGGCGAGTAGGCCCAGGCCGGGGAGGGCCGGTCGATGCCCGGACCCGGAATCGGAATGGAGTTGCCGTAATCCGAGACATAGCCGCTGTCGGCCGAGCCGATATAGGGCAAGGCGAGCGAACTGCCCCTGGTATAGTCCGAGTTGATGAATTGGTTGGGCTGGGAGATGAACGGAGTCGAGCCGTCCTGGAGACTGGCGTTTTCGCCCTGAATTTCGAAGGCGCGCGCCGGTGCCGTGGCCAAGCTCGCCACACCGCACAGGACCAGAACCAGGCTCAGATATTTCATGGTAATCCCCCGAAGCCGCTCTTTTGTCAGCCGAAGCGCAAGATACCCTAATTTTTTTGGCAGCGGAAGGGCGCAAAGGCGGCAAAAACCAGAAATGCCCGCCAGGATCGCTGACCAAGCTCAAGCTGTTCCGCAAAGCCGCGGGCGCTGATACAAGCCTTCGGCGATGGCCCCCCGCATCCTCTATGTCGTCACCGAGGACTGGTATTTTCTGTCGCATCGCTTGCCGATGGCCCGCGCCGCCAAGGACGCGGGCTACGAGGTCCATGTCGCCACAAGGCTGAAGGACGGCAAGGCGGCCATCGAGCGCGAGGGCTTCGTGGCCCACGGGCTCTCCTGGAGCCGGGGCAGCCTGTCGCCCTGGGGCAGTTTTTCCGCCGTGGTCGAGCTGCGGCGCCTGCTTCGCCGGCTCGCCCCGGATATCCTCCACAATATCTCGCTCAAGCCGGTTCTGCTCGGCACCACCGCGAGCCTCGGGCTCTCCGCCATCGCCGTGGTCAATAGTCTGACCGGACTCGGCACGCTGTTCATCGGCCAGGCTGGGGTGAGCGCGCTTGCCCGCAAGATCGTGCGCTATGCGCTGTCCCGCCTGCTCGGGCGACGGCGCAGCCGCACCGTGGTGCAAAATCCCGACGACCGCGCCTTCGTCATCGGTCTCGGCGTGCCGCCCGGCACTGTCGTGCTCATTCCCGGCTCCGGCGTCGACACCAACCTGCTCACGACGCTGCCTGAGCCACCGCCGCCGGTGACCGCCGCCTATGTCGGGCGCATGCTCGCCGATAAGGGCGTGGTGACGCTGATCGAAGCCTACGCGCTGCTCGGCAAGCGTGGCGTCCCGCTCCAGCTGCTGCTGGCCGGCGATTGCGACCGGGAGAATCCGGGCTCGCTCGCGCCCGAGCAGCTCCGCGAATTCGCCAGCCTGTACGGCATCCACTGGCTCGGCCACGTCGCCGATATCAGGGAGGTGTGGGCGCGCGCGCATTTCGCCGTGCTGGCCTCGCGCCGCGAGGGTCTGCCGAAGAGCCTGCTCGAGGCGGCGGCGTGCGGCCGCGCCATGGTGGCGACCGATGCGCCGGGCTGCCGCGAGATCGCCATTGCCGGCGAGACCGCGCTCACCGTGCCGGTGGACGATAGTGCGGCCCTGGCCGATGCCATGGCCAAGCTCGCCGGCGATGCCAAGCTGAGGCAGCTTTTCGGCGCCAATGCGCGGCGCCTGGTCGAGCGCAAATTCTCCGCCGAGGCGATCGGCCGGGAAACCGTCGCGCTTTACGACCGGCTCATGGGCCATGAGCGGCGCCGTTCTCGGCCCGCATCATCCTGACGATGCCGTCATGGGTCGACATGGCCGGCCGCCAGCCGATGCCCATCAGTTTGGACGCATCGACCACGAAATTCCCCGAGATGCGCTCCCACTCGGCCTCCTTGCCGAACGACTTCATCAGCCGTTTGACGCCGCCGAGCGGCACCTTGACGAGGTGAGGGGAGCGGCCGAGCCCCTCGCGCATGGCGGCGACCAGGTCCGCCACGCTGATCGGCTCGGCGTCGGCGACCAGGAACGTCCCGTTCGCCGCCTGCTCGGCGCCGAGCACCAGCAAGATCGCCGCCGATAGATTGTCGAGGGCAAGCAGCGAGCGGCGGTTGTCGAGGCCGGCGAACGGCAGCGGCATCGGCGTCTTGGCCAGCGTGGCGAGCGCCGCAATATTGCCTTTGACGCCTTTGCCGTACACCACGGCAGGTCGCAGCACGGTGAACTTGACGCCGCTCTCGGCCACCAGCCGCTCAGCGTCGAGCTTGGTGCGCCCATAGGCGTCGGTCGGCGCGGGCCGGTCTTGTTCCGTCAGAGCATGGTCGGCCGACAGGCCCGCTTGCGCCCTGACCGACGACATCAACACGAACCGCTCGATCCCGCCGCGCGCGGCCGCCGTAGCAAGCTCGCCCACGGCAGCGGCGTTGATGCGGCGATAGACCTCGTCGGGCAGCTGGCCGGGGGCGTGCGCGATGCCGGCGAGATGGACGACATGGCTGACGTCCGCAAGGAGGGCGGACCAATCGGCGGGGCGGGCGAGGTCGGGCAGGGCCACGCGCTCGACGCCGTTCCTCACCGGGATGGCGGAGAAATCGCGTGACGCGGCCCTGACCTGCCACCCCTCATTGGCGAGAGCGCCCACCAGGCGCTTGCCGATGAAGCCCGAAGCGCCGGTGATCAGCACCCGTCCGGCCATCTCACCGTCCATGGGCCAGAGCGTAAAGCATCGACCCTGTGGCGAGCAGGCCGAGGCCGACCATGACGAGATCGATGAACAGCGAATCCGCCAGCACGGTGACGACCGCGAGGATCGCCAGCAGCACACCGAGCAGGAACACCCGCGCCGTCACCTGCGGCACGCTCAATCCTTGAGCCACGGCGCGCTGATAGAAATGCGTGCGGTGCGCCGAGGAAATCCGCTCTCCGGCCAACATGCGGCGGAACAGCGTCACCGTCGCGTCGGCCAGCGTGTAAAGCGACAGCAGCAAAGCCGCGGCGAGATTGGTCTCGGCCACGAAGATCAGCATGAAGGCGAGACAAAGACCGATCGGCAGGCTGCCGGCGTCGCCGAGAAAGATCGAAGCCGGATGCTTGTTGAACATTGCAAAGCCGAGCGTCGCGCCGAGCAGGGCGAGCGCCAGCAGGCCGATCGACGGAGGCACGGCGCCGAGCGCCTGGAGCACGACGACACCAAGGGTGATCGGCACCACTTGCACCACCGTCATCCAGTCGAGCCCATCGAGAAAATTGACCGCGTTCACGAACCACATCAGGCCGATCACCATCAGCACGTCCTCGACGCCGGCGGGCATCAGGCCGGGAAACAGGCGGAACTCGGTGGGCAGCAACCCGACCACAACAATGGCCGCGAGCAATTGTCCTTGCAGCCGCGACCAGACCGAGAGCGCATGCGCGTCGTCGATGGCGCCGAGCAGAGTGAGGCCGGCCGCCGCCAGCAGAACGCCGAACAGTGTCGGCTCGCCCGCCGGCGCCCAGACGAGAAGGCCGACCGCGCAGCCGGCGAACACCGACGCCATGACCGCGAGCCCGGCGCCTTGCGGGGTAGGGGCCTGGTGCGAGGACCGCGCATTGGGATGAGCCAAGAGATAGCGCATCAGGATCGGCCGCAGGATCAGGATCAACAGGGCCGAGAGGCCCGCGCATCCCGCCACCATCGCGACGGCCCATAGCGCAGGCTGGAGTTGCGGCATGCCCTCTAGTGCAGCGTGCGCGAGGCGGGCTGCCATTCGCCCTTGCCCGCGACCGGATGCCCGCCGCTGGCCGGCACGTAGCCCTCGACGGTCGCGCGCAACAAGTCTTGCATCTCCGCCTCGTCCAGCCGCTGGATCGCGTCCTCGAGCCGTTCCAGCACCGCGATCAGATCGTCATAGGGCACGACCGGCTCGGAGTTCTTGAAGATGCGCGGATGGCTGGTGCCGGTGGTGTTCTCGCCGATCAACAGTTCCTCATAAAGCTTCTCGCCGGGCCGCAGGCCGACATATTCGATGGCGATGTCGCCGTCGGGATGCTTGTCGTCGCGGACGTCGAGCCCCGACAGCCGGATCATGGTGCGGGCGAGGTCGTCGATCTTGACCGGCGTGCCCATCTCCAGCACGAACACCTCGCCGCCGGCCGCCATGGTGCCGGCCTGAATGACGAGCTGGGCGGCCTCCGGAATGGACATGAAATAGCGGATCACGTCCGGGTGGGTGACCGTGACCGGGCCGCCGGCCTTGATCTGGTTGCGGAACAGCTTGACCACCGAGCCCGAGGAATCGAGCACGTTCCCGAACCGGACCATGGTGAAGATGGTGGCGGTGCCGCTCTCCTGGGCGAGCGCCTGAAGGATCTGCTCGGCGAGGCGCTTGCTCGCCCCCATGATATTGGTCGGACGCACCGCCTTGTCGCTCGACACCAGCACGAAGCGCTCGACCCCGCATTCCTTGGCCGCCTCGGCCACCACCAGTGTGCCGAACGTGTTGTTCTGGAGTCCGGCGAACGGGTTCGCCTCGACGATCGGCACGTGCTTGTAGGCCGCCGCGTGATAGATCACCTCGACCCCGCGCTCCTGAATGGTGCGGGTCACCAGCTTGCGGTCGAGCACCGATCCCAGCACCGCGACCAAGTCGGTGGGGACGGTGGCGACCGCCTCGGTCTCCATCTGCAGACGGCGCTTGAGGTCGTCGAGCTCCATCGAGATATCGTACAGCGCCACTTCCGACAGATCGAACAGCACCAGCGTTTTGGGTTCGAGCTTAAGCAGCTGGCGCGTCAGCTCCGACCCGATCGAGCCGCCGGCGCCGGTGATCATCACCACTTTGCCCTGCACGTTGGCGGCCAGCAGCTCGAGATTGGGCGTCACCGGATCGCGTCCCAACAGATCCTCGACGTCGATCGGCCGGAGGTCGCTCACCTGGACATCGCCTGACGCGATCTCCTCCAGCGCCGGCAGCGTCTTCACCACCACCGGAAAGGCCTCCAGCACTTTGAGCGCCAGCCTGCGATCGGCGCGCAAGGCCGATGGCGTGGCCAGCAGGACCTCCTTCACGTTCTCGTCGGCGATCACCTTGCCGATCTTCTCCGGCCGCAGCACCTTGACGCCATGCACCAGCTGGCCGGCGAGCGAGGGATTGGGATCGATGAAGGCGACCATCTTGTAGCCGCCGGTCTCGTTAAGCGCGCGCAACAGCTGGATGCCGAGCGTCCCCGCGCCGTAGATGATCACCGGTTTGCGCGCGTCGAAGCTCACCGGCTTGTGTTCCGGAGCGGCCGAGAGCAGCATGGCCCCGGCCCATTGCCGGCTGAGGCGAATGAGCAGCGCGGCGATCAGGGCATAGATCACGATCACCGAACGCGGATGGTCCTTGACCGCCATCATCAGCACCGCCACCGCCCACAACAGCGCGGCGATGATCACCGCGATATAGATGCGGGTCGTGCCCTCCGGCCCGATGAAGCGGGTGACCAGCTTGTACAGTCCGCGCATATAGAAGACGGCGACGCCGATGAGCGGAGCCGCGATCAGCAGCAGCCACTTATCGAGGCTTGGCGGGACATAGAGCCGGCTCAATCTGAGTGTGTACGCCGCCCAGATCGCCAGGCTCAACAGCGCGAGGTCGTTGACGATCAGGAGGGCCCGCTTGAACCAGCGGGGACGCTCGATCAGCCAGACGGCGAGACGCATGAAAGGCCACCCCGAACCGGTCTTAGAGCCGGACTAATCTTCGCCCGTAGGTGAGTGCATCGCACCATAACCGAACCCCGGGGGGAACGGAAGTAAGCGTAGGCTGATCATCGAAAACAGCGGAAAGTGGCAGCCATGGCGGGGTGGCCCAGCTAGCCGAGGATCAGCACGTGGAGCCGGCTTGGACCATGCGCGCCGCGCACGATGGTCTGCTCGATGTCGGCCGTCCGCGACGGCCCGCTGATGAGGTTGACGGTGCGGGGCAGGTACCCCTCGCCGTGAATGGCCCGCAGCCGGTCGAAAGCCTCCTCATAGGAGCCGACAATGTCCGACGCGGCGACGAGAATCATGTGCGCCTCGGGCAGGAAATTGAGCGTGGTCGGATTGTCCGCGCCTGACACCAGAAACAGGGTCCCGCTCTCGGCTGCGGCCGCCGCGGCGCGCGACAGCGAGGCGCGGTCGCCCGGCTCGGCCGGTCCGAAATCGCGCTCGATGTCCCAGGCTTCGCGCCAGGGGAGCCCGGCCAGCACGGGATCGGCGCCCAGGCGCAGCCGAGGCGGCAAGTTGCAGGTGCCGAGATAAGACGCAATGGCGCCGACCGCCTCTCTCGGCGTGGCGACGCGGCTCACATCGGCATCTTGCTTGGTGAGCATGTCGGTGAACAGCGCCACGCGCTCCTCGCCGCTCCGCATGGCGCGCGCTGGGATGGTGTTGCGCGGGTGGCGCTCGAGCCGCCGCGTGACCGCCGCCCGGCGCGTCCGGTCCAGACTGGCCGCGCCGAGCGCCGAGCGAATGCGGTCCATCACCGTGGCGCGAGCCTCGTCTGATGCGCTCATCTGCGTTCCTTCCGCCGCGTCCGTGCGTAGAGAGTGTGGAACGTCTTGCCTTGCGGGGCAGGGAGGTCGCGCGTCGCGGTCCAGGCCTTGAGCAGCGGCGCACGGTTCAACCCGCCCCGCGCGCCGCCCCGCCGCGCGAGAAAGCGCGGCGATGCGTCCGGCCAGCGCGTGATAGAGGCGCGGGCGCTTGGCCGCGTAGGCCCACAGCTTCAGCGCCAGCCGCTCCGACAAAGGCGCCTTGCCGCGCGCGAAGTCGCGCTCCCGCCAGGAGCGCATCATGTCGGGCAGCGGAATGTCCATTGGGCACACCGCCTCGCACCGTCCGCAGAAGCTCGACGCGTGGGGCAGGTCGCGGGCGCGGTCGATGCCTTGCAGCTGCGGCGTCAGCACCGCGCCCATCGGGCCGGGATAGACCGAGCCGTAAGCATGGCCACCGATCGCGCCGTAAACCGGGCAATGATTTAGGCAGGCGCCGCAGCGGATACAGCGCAGCATGTCGGCGAACTCGTTGCCGAGCATCTCGCTCCGGCCATTGTCGAGCAGCACGACATGGTAGGCGCTCGGCCCGTCGGGGTCGCGGTCTCGGCGGGGCCCGGTGGCGAAGGTGGTGTAGGTGGTGATCTCCTGCCCCGTAGCCGAGCGGGCGAGCAGCCGCAGGATGGTCGCAGCGTCCTCCAGCGTCGGCACGATTTTCTCGATCGAGGCGATGACGATATGCATGCGCGGCAGCGTCGAGACGAGGTCGCCGTTGCCCTCATTGGTGACGATCACCGATGAGCCGGTCTCGGCGATCAGCAGGTTGGCGCCGGTGATGCCGACGTCGGCGGCAAGAAATTTCTCGCGCAGCACTTTGCGGGCTTCGGCCACGAGATATTGCGCCTGGTCGAGCCGCCGCTCGCGCGGCAGGCGCTCATGCCTGCGGCGGAAATCGGCCTCGATGGTCTCCTTGTTGAGGTGGATGACGGGGGCGATGATGTGGCTCGGGCGCTCGCCCCTGAGCTGCACGATATATTCGCCGAGATCGGTCTCGACCACCTCGATGCGCGCCTTCTGGAGATGGGCGTTGAGTCCGATCTCCTCCGACACCATCGACTTGCCCTTGGTGACGAGCTTGGCGCCTGCCTCCTGGCAGAGCTTGAGGATAATGGCGCGGGCGTCGGCCGCATTTGGCGCGTAATGCACCTGGCCGCCGCTCTCGATCACTTTGCGCTCGTAAGCCTCGAGATAAAGGTCGAGATGCGACAGCGTATGGTCCTTGAGGGCGCGGGCCTCCTCGCGCAGCGTGTCGAACTCCGGCAGCTTGGCCTTCGCCGTGCCGCGCTTGACCACGAAGCCGCGTTTGACGTTCTGCAGCGCCTTCTTCAAAGCGGTGTCGGCGAGCGCCCGCGCCGCGCCGGCCTTGAAATTGTGCTTGGCGTTTGCCATCGGCCTGCTGTCCTTAGCGTTTCTGCTTGGGCGCGGCGATGGCGGGCTCGTCGGTCATGCCCGCCAGCACCTCGGCGACGTGACGGGCCTCCACCTTGGCTCGCGTGCGGACAAGCCGCCCGGCGATATGCATCAGGCAGCCGAGATCGCCGCCGAGCACCGTCGAGGCGCCGCTGCCCGCGATGTCGTGCACCTTGGCGTCGAGTATGGCGGTCGAGATATCCGGATATTTGACCGAGAAGGCGCCGCCGAACCCGCAGCACACTTCGCCTTCGTCAAGCTCGACCAGCGACAGCCCCTTGACGCTCGACAGCAATTGCCGCGGCGCATCGTGCACGTGAAGCTCGCGCAAGGACGAGCAGGAATCGTGATAGGTGACGCTTGCCTGATAGGCGGCGTCGACTGTGGTGAGGCCGAGCACGTGGACCAGAAACGAGGTCAACTCGTAGCTCTTGGCAGCGAGCGCTTCGGCGCGCTCGGCGAAATTGGGATCGTCGGCCAGCAGGCGCGGGTAATGGACCCGCAACATGCCGGCGCACGACCCCGACGGGGCCACCACATAGTCGAAGCGCTCGAAGGTCTCGACCACCTGGCGGGCGATCGCCATGGCGTCGCGCCGGTCGCCGGAATTATAAGCGGGCTGCCCGCAGCAGGTCTGGGCGCGCGGCACCGCGACCTGGCCGCCCCCCGCCTCGATCAGCTTGATCGCGGCAAAGGCGACGCTTGGCCGGAACAAATCGACGAGGCAAGTGACGAATAGGCCGACAAACGGGCCTTGCTGTGCGGCAGACGTGGAAATCATGGCGCCGGTCAAGCTTTGCACGTTGTGGCGGGA
Source organism: uncultured Alphaproteobacteria bacterium (assembly GCA_963812105.1). Taxonomy (GTDB): domain Bacteria; phylum Pseudomonadota; class Alphaproteobacteria; order Rhizobiales; family Methyloligellaceae; genus Methyloceanibacter. The sequence continues at coordinate 160,701 of CAWEUF010000003.1, read as the reverse complement.
GATGGGAGCCAGGATGTAGCATCGGCGGGCGCGACTCAAGAAATCCGAATTCCCGGGTGATAACACCGGGGCGGACCGAAAAGGGGAGAAGGATGCTGGCACGAGCCTTGGCCATGCTTGCGCTTATGCTGCTGCCGGCTGGGCGCGCTCTCGCGGCTGACGCGGAGTCCGTGACCCTGGTCACGGCCGTGGCCTATGGCACGCATCTTCCGGGCCTCGGCGCGCCGGCCGCGGGCTTCGCCAAACTGCTCAAGGAGCGCTCGGGCGGCGCCTTGTTGCTAAACCTGAAGCAGCCGGGGGACGGCACCAAGCCCGACGAGATCCTCGACAAGGTGGCGAGCGGCGCCCTCGATGCCGGCTTCGCCCCGGCGGGCTTGTGGGCGGCCAAGCTCCCTGCCGCGGCGCTGTTCTCGGGCTTCCCCTTCGGTCCCGACGCCAAGCTCTATCTCGATTGGTTCGAAGACGGCAACGGCCGGAAGCTCGGCCAGGAGATGTACGACCATGCCGGCCTCACGGTGCACGTCATGCCCTGCGCCTTCGGCGGCGCCGAAACCGGCGGTTGGTTCGCCAAGGAGATCAACACCAAGGACGACATCGACGGCCTGCGCATGCGCATTTTCGGCCTCGGCGGCAGGGTCATGTCGCGGCTTGGCGCCATCACCGTGCTGGTGCCGGGCGGCGAGGTGGTCGCCGCCTTCGAGGACGGCAAGATCGACGCCGCCGAGATCTATCCGCCCGCGGTCGACGAACGGCAGGGCCTCAAGGACAAGATCAAGCTCATTTATATGCCGGGCTGGCATCAGCCCGAGACCGTGCTCGACCTTCTCATCAACAAGGATCGCTGGGATGCGCTGTCGGAGTATCAGCGCGGCCTGATCCAAGGGGCGTGTCTCGCCACGCTGCAATCGACCCTGACCGACAGCGCGCGGCTCGGAACCGAAGCCCTGGCCAATCTTGCCAAGGCCGGCGTCCGCATCGAGAATTTTCCCCAAGACGTGCTCGCCGCCATGCGTTCGGCCTGGACCGAGATCGCCAAGGAGGAGGGCGACCGGGACTATTTCTTCCGGACGGTGTTCGACGACATCGAGAAATTCCGCGCCAAGGCGACAAGCGGCTCCGAGCCCGCGCCCGCTACGGTCACGCAGCCCGCGCCGAATGTCTCGGCCGAGACGACGCCTGCGCCCTGAGACGATCTATTGCGTCTTCATATAGGCAATGATGTCGGCCCGCTCCTGAGCGTCGGGTACGCCTGGGAACAATTGGGCCATGGGCGAGTCTGGAATCATCGCCTTGGGATCGGCGATCCACTTGTCGAGATGCTCCTCGGTCCAGGTGAAGCCTTCGTCGCCAAGCTTCTTCAGGCCGGGCGAGTAGGCAAAGCCGGCGACGCTGGCCGCTTTTCGTCCGACAATGCCCTTGAGCTCCGGGCCAACGCCGTTCGTTTCGAAATTGTGGCAGATGCCGCATTTGGCGAAGTCCGCCTTGCCCTTGGTGGCATCGCCCTCGGCCGAAGCCGGAGCGCACACCGCCAGGAGTGCGACCGCGGCAAGTCCATAGGCAAATCCTTCAAGCTGAAATGTCCTCATCTCCGTTCCTCCTAACAATCGTCCTCAGGAGATCTCGGTCGAGCCCCGAAGACTGCCCAGCACCGTCGCCTTGCCCCGCTTCTTGTTGACGCGGGACTTTAGCAGAACCCCCGAAACCCGCCAAAAGCCTCGCCTGCGACATCCTAACTCGGCTGAACGCGCCGAGTTGCAGCCAAGCTCCGGGGGGTGCCGTGCGCCCCAGCTTGGGCGTATTGCCCGCCAACCCTTTGCGTGCGAAAGACTGTGGGCCGGTCTCCTTCAAACAATTGCTCGGACGCGCTCGGAGCCTAGGATGTCGCATATTTCCCTGCCCAGCCCGGATCTTTCGATCCTTCAGCGGCGCAACGACATTCTGAAGCAGCTGAAGAAGGTCGCCCCCGACGCCACCCTGATCACCGACCAGGAGGGCCGCCGCACCTTCGAAACCGACGCGTTGACCGCCTATCGCTGCCTGCCGCTCGCCGTGGTGCTGCCGGACTCGACCGAGGAAGTGAGCGCCATCCTGCGCTTCTGCCACGAGAACCACATCAAGGTGGTGCCGCGCGGCGCCGGCACCTCGCTGTGCGGCGGGGCCTTGCCGCTCGAAGACGCCATCGTGCTGTGTCTCACCCGCATGACCAAAGTGCTGTCCCTCGATCTGGTGAACCGCGTGGCCCGGGTCGAGGCCGGCATCACCAATACCGGCATCACCGAGGCGGTCGCGGGCGACGGCTTCTTCTACGCGCCCGATCCGTCGAGCCAGATCGCCTGCACCGTGGGCGGCAACGTCGCCACCAATTCCGGCGGGGCTCACTGCCTGAAATACGGCGTCACCACCAATAATGTGCTCGGTGTCCGCATCGTGCTGATGACCGGCGAGGTGCTCGATATCGGCGGCCCGAGCCTCGATGCGCCGGGCTACGATTTCCTCGCTTTGATCGTGGGCTCCGAAGGCCAGTTCGGCGTCGTCACCGAGGTGACCGTGCGCCTGCTCAAGGCGGCGGAAGGCGCCCGGCCGATGTTGCTCGGCTTCGACTCCAACGAGACCGCCGGCGCCTGCGTCGCAGCCATCATCGGCGCCGGCGTCATCCCCGTGGCGCTCGAGTTCATGGACCGCCCCGCCGTTCACGTCTGCGAGCATTTCGTCAGCGCCGGCTACCCGCTCGACGTCGAGGCGCTGCTGATCGTCGAGGTGCAGGGCTCCGAGGACGAGATCGACACGCTGCTCGATAGGATCGCCGAGATCGCCGAGGACTACCACCCGCTCGTCATGCGCCGCAGCCAGAGCGCGGAGGAAAGCGCCAAGATCTGGAAGGGGCGCAAGGCCGCGTTCGGCGCCATCGGCCAGCTGTCCGATTATTACTGCATGGACGGCGTCATCCCGCTGTCCAAGCTGTCCAAGGCGCTCGACGAGATCGGCTGGATCTGCCGGCGCTACCGCTTCGACGTGGCCAATATCTTCCATGCCGGCGACGGCAATCTGCACCCGCTGATCCTCTACAACGCCAACGATCCGCTCCAGCTCGAGCGGGTCGAGCTGTGCGGCGCGGAGATTTTGAAGCTGTGCGTCGAGCTCGGCGGTTGCCTCACCGGCGAGCATGGCGTCGGCATCGAGAAGCGCGAATTGATGAGCGTGCAATTTACCGACGCCGACCTCGAGCAGCAGATGCGGGTCAAGGCCGCCTTCGATCCCGACTGGCTGCTCAATCCCGGCAAGGTGTTTCCGCTGGAAGGACGAGGCGCCCAGTGACCGGTCACATGCGCGTTGGCTTCCATGCTCCCGATACGGTGGAGGAGCTGGCCTATCTGGTCGCCGAGGCGGCCGATACCCGCACGCCGCTCGAGGTGATGGGGCGCGGCACCAAGCGCGAGATCGGCCGCCCGGTGCAGCACGGCGCGGTGCTGAGCACCGAGCGGTTGGTCGGCGTGCCGCTTTACGAGCCGAGCGAGCTGGTGGTGGTGGCGCTGGCCGGCACGCCGCTCGCCCAGATCGAGGCGATGCTCGCCGAGAACGACCAGGAGTTCCCGTTCGAGCCGGTCGACCTCGGGCCGGTGCTCGGCTTCCCCCCGGCGCAGGCCACCATCGGCGGCGTGGTCGCCGCCAATCTGTCCGGCAGCCGCCGCATCCTATCGGGCGCCGCGCGCGACCATGTGCTCGGCGTGCAGGCCGTCAATGGCCGCGGCGACACCATCCGGTCGGGCGGCCGGGTGATGAAGAACGTCACCGGCTACGATCTCGCCCGCGCCATCGCCGGCTCCTGGGGCACGCTCGCGGTCATGACCGAGGTCGCGCTCAAGGTGCTGCCGGCCCAGCGCGAGGTGCGCACCGTGCTGTGTTTCGGCCTGGCCGACGTCAACGGGGTCGAGGCCTTGTGCCTGGCGCTCGGCACGCCGTTCGAGGTGTCGGGCACGGTGCATCTGCATGCCGGGCTGGCCGAGCGCTTCTCCGACCAGGAGATCGCCAATGCCGGGGCCTCGGTCACCGCCATCAGGGTCGAGAATTTCCCCGCTTCCGCCCGTTACCGCTCCAGCCGGCTGAAACAGATGCTGCAGGCCTACGCGCCCGCGCTCGAGCTCGACACCGCGCGCAGCCGCATCTTCTGGAACGAGGTCAAGGCGCTCAAGATGTTCCAGAACACTGAGGGTCCGCTCTGGCGCATCTCCACGCTGCCGTCCACCGCGCCGAAGCTTATCGCGAGCCTCGCTCGCAAGATCGATGTGCGCGTCATGTATGACTGGTCCGGCGGGCTTATTTGGCTGGAAACGCCGCCGATCTCCGACGCCGGCGCGGTCGAGATCCGCCGCACCCTTGCCGAATTCGGGGGCCATGCCACTCTGATCCGGGCCGAGACGGGAGCGAGGGCCGGTATCGACGTGTTCCAGCCGCTCGACCCGCCGCTCATGGCGCTCACGGCGGCCGTCAAGAAAGCATTCGATCCGGTCGGCATTCTCAATCCCGGCCGCATGTACGCAGGGATATAAGCGAGCACATGCAGACCAATTTCAATTCCGTCCAGCTCGCCGACCCGACCATCGCCCGCGCCGACGCGATTCTGCGCCGCTGCGTCCATTGCGGGCTGTGCACCGCCACCTGTCCGACCTATGTGCTGACCGGCGACGAGCGCGACAGTCCGCGCGGCCGCATCTATTTCATGAAGCAGATGTTCGAGGAGCGCGAGGTGACGCCGTCGATGACCTATCACATCGACCGCTGCCTCTCCTGCTTCTCCTGCATGACCACCTGTCCTTCCGGCGTCGACTACATGCATCTGGTCGATCTCGCCCGCACCCGCATCGAGGCCAAGGGCCACCGCACGCCGCAGGCGCGGACTTGGCGCTGGATCGTGAGCAAGGTGCTGCCCAACCCGCGGCGCTTCCGTCTGGCGCTGACCTTGGGCTGGCTGGCGCGGCCGTTCCGCAATTTGATCGCCCGCGCCGGATTCGAGCGGCCCGCCGCCGCGCTTGAGCTGCTGCCCCGGCGCATCCCGAAAGCGCCGCTCACCAGGCCGAGATCGGCGATCGGCAAAGACCCCAAGGCCAAGCGCGTCGCGCTCATGCTCGGCTGCGTGCAGGAGGTGCTCGCGCCCTCGATCAGCCGCGCCGCCATCAGGCTGCTCAGGCGGCACGGCGTCGACGTCGTGGTGGTCAAGGACGAGACCTGCTGCGGCGCGCTGGTGCATTCTCTCGGCAAGGACGAGGAGGCGCGCGATTACGCCCGCCGCAATATCGACGCCTGGACCGCGGTCATTCGCGAGAAGCCGCTCGACGCCATCGTCGTCACCACCTCGGGCTGCGGCACCATGGTCAAGGACTACGGCAGTCTGCTCGCGCGCGACCGCGGCTATGCCGAGCGCGCCGCCTATATCTCCAGTCTGGCGCGCGACATCACCGAGTTCATCGACACGATCGGGCTCAATCCGCCGGTGATGTGGACCGGTCTGAAGATCGCCTATCACGCCGCTTGCTCGCTCCAGCACGGCCAGAAGCTCGACGCTCTGCCGCTGTCGCTGCTGGAGCAGGCCGGCTACCACATCCTGCCGATTCCGGAGGGCCATCTGTGCTGCGGCTCGGCCGGCACCTACAATCTGCTCGAGCCTGAGCTGTCCGGCCAATTGCGCGAGCGCAAGCTCGCCAACATCGCCAAGGTCGACCCCGAGCTGATCGTCACCGCCAATATCGGCTGCATGATGCAGCTGCAACGCGGCACCTCCGCCCCGTTCGTCCACACCATCGAGATGCTCGATTGGGCGACCGGCGGCCCGGCGCCCGAGGCGATCGGCCCGCTCAAGGACTCCGGCCATCCGATCGAGGCCCTGGTCGAGCTCGCCAAGCAGACCGCCCGGGTCGATTAGGCCAAGATTCCTCTTCCCGCTGAGGCGAGGAGGGCCGGTTCATTGATGACTGATCAATGATCATGGGCTAGAAGCGGGCGGCCGGAGCCGTTTCCTTTAGCCGCCAATTCCATGACCAAGAAGACCGAGCCCTCATCCCCCGAGGCCCGCCTGCCGAAGGGGCTTTTCGACATTTCCGCGGGCGAAATTCGCGCCAGCGAGCAAATGCTCGCCACGATTCGGCGCGTTTTCGAGTCCTACGGCTTCGAGCCGCTCGACACCCCGGCCATCGAATATACCGACGCGCTCGGCAAGTTCCTGCCCGACCAGGACCGGCCCAACGAGGGCGTGTTCTCGTTCCAGGACGACGACGAGCAATGGCTGTCGCTGCGCTACGATCTGACCGCGCCGCTCGCCCGCTACGTGGCGGAGAATTACCAGACCCTGCCCAAGCCGTTCCGCCGCTATCAATGGGGCCCGGTCTGGCGCAACGAGAAGCCGGGGCCGGGCCGCTTCCGCCAATTCACCCAGTTCGACGCCGACACGGTCGGCGCCTCATCGGTCGCCGCCGACGCCGAATTGTGCATGCTCGCCGCCGACACGCTCGAAGCGCTCGGCGTCCCGCGCGGGCAATATGTGGTGAAGGTCAACAACCGCAAAGTTCTCGACGGCGTGCTGGACAGCGCATCGGACTTGGCGGAGACGAAACGGAAGCGCCTCGCGGTCCTGCGAGCATCGACAAGCTCGATCGGCTTGGTGGCGAGGCGTCCGAGCGTCTTCTTGGCAAGGGCCGCAAGGACGAAAGCGGCGACACACGAAGGGCGCGGGCCTGATCAAGCGCAATCGATCGAGATCGCTAATTCGTTCGAGTTGAAGATCGGCATTTCGAGCGCGCGCGGCCTAGGTGACGCCGCCACATTGGCGAACATCCAGATGCGCACGGTAGTTCCGGTCGGCGAACGGGCGCGGAAGAACTAGGCGCGATGTGCTGCGCTGATCGAGGCTGCTGGTTACGATGACCGCATTCGCATTGACCCTTCAGTCGTGCGCGGGCTTGGAATATTACACCGGCCCGGTGTTCGAGGCCGAGCTGACCGCGCCCATCAAAGACGACAAGGGCCAGCCGATCAGGCTCGGCTCGGTGGTCAGCGGCGGACGCTATGACGGGCTGGTCGAGCGCTTCACCGGCGAGAAGGTGCCGGCCACCGGCATCTCCATCGGCGTGTCGCGGCTGCTGTTCGGCCTCCAGCGCCTCGGCAAATATAACGACAGCGCGACGCCAAGGCCCGGTGGTGGTGCTGGTGCTCGACCGCGACCGCATGGCCGACTACCAGAACATGGCGCAGGAGCTTCGCGCCGCCGGCATCCGCGCCGAGCTTTATCTCGGCGAGTCCGGCATGAAGGCGCAGATGAAATATGCCGACAAGCGCGGCGGCCCGTGCGTGGTGATCCAGGGCGGCGACGAGAAGGCGAGGGGCGAGGTGCAGATCAAGGATCTGATCCTCGGCGCCACGCTCACCTCGATCGAGGACCGCGAGGAATATCTGAAGAAGCAGGCCGAGGCGCAATTCGCCGTGCCGGAAGCGCAGCTTGTCGAGGCCGTCCGCCGCGTCCTCTCCCGCCACAAGGCTTGAGCCATGGCCGCTGAATCGGCGAAAGAGTTTGAGGCTCTCGAAGCCCAAGCCGCCACCCTGCTCGATACCTTCCGCAACGCCGGCTACGAGCAGGTTGCGCCCTCCATCATCCAGCCCGCCGATATCTTCCTCGACCAGATCGGCGAGGGGGTGCGGAGCCGCACCTATGTGTTCACCGACCTGGCCGGCGACGAGCTGTGTCTGCGGCCTGACCTGACCGTGCCGGTGTCGCGGCTTTATCTCGAGCGCCACCCCAAGGCCGATCGGCCCGCCCGCTATTGCTATAACGGCCCCGCCTTCCGCTTTCAGCCGCTCGGCGACAATCGCGCCCATCCGCGCGAGTTCCGCCAGGCCGGCATCGAGTGTTTCGGCGAGACCGACCAAGAAAGCGCCGATGTCGAGATCGTGCTGTTGGCGGTGGAGGCGGTGCGCGCCGCCGGGCTCAAGGACTTCCGCCTGCGCTTCGGCGATATCGGCCTGTTCTACGCGCTGCTCGATGCGCTGGCGCTGCCCGAGCGCTGGCGGCTGAAGCTCCGTCATTATTTCTGGCGCCCGCACGCCTTCCACGCGCTGCTGTCACGTCTTGCCAAGGGCGAGCGGCCGAACGGCGACGGCCAGGTGATGGCGCTCGCCGGCAAGCTGTCGGGCGAGAGCCCCGAGCGGGCCGAGGAATTGGTCGCCGCCTATCTCGATCAGGGCGGCCTGCCGCTTGCCGGCAACCGGTCTTTGAGCGAGATCACCGCGCGGCTGCTCGACCACGCCGCCGATCTCCGGGCCGACCCCTTGCGCAAAGAGGTCGCCACCGTGATCGACTATTATCTCGCGGTGTCGGGACCGCCGCTGGAGGCGGTCGAGCGCGTCGCCATGATTGCCAAGGGCGCCGGCATCGATCTCGGCCGGGCGCTTCAGGCCGCCACGCGCCGCTTCGAGCGCCTCAAGGAGAGCGGCATCGACTTGAAGCGCGCGAGCTTCGCCGCCGAGTTCGGCCGCAACCTCGAATATTACTCGGGCCTGGTGTTCCAGATCGAGGCCGAGGGCATCGACGAAGCCATTGCCGGCGGCGGCCGCTATGACGGCCTGCTCGCCCATCTCGGCGCGCCGAGGGAGGTGCCGGCCATCGGCTCGGCCATCCACACCGAGCGCCTGCTCGCCGCCGCGCGGGGAGACCGGTGATGGCCACCAAGCTCTCGATCGCCGTGCCCTCGAAGGGAAGATTGAAGGACCAGGCCGCCGCCCGGTTCGAGCGCGCCGGTCTGGCGTTGCGCAGCACGGGCCATGAGCGGGGCTATCGCGGCACGCTCGCCGGCCTCGACGGCGTCGAGGTGGTCTACACCTCGGCGGCCGAGATCGTGCACCAGCTCAAGACCGGCCGCGTGCAGCTCGGCATCACCGGCGAAGACTTGATCCGCGAGACGCTGGCCGATGTCGACCGCTCGGTCGAATTTCTGGCGCCGCTCGGCTTCGGCCGCGCCGACGTGGTGGTGGCCGTGCCCGATTGCTGGATCGATGTCGCCAGCATGGCCGACCTCGAAGACGTCGCCGCGCAATTTGCCATGGTGCATGGCCGGCGCCTGCGCGTCGCCACCAAATATATGAATCTGACCCGGCGCTTCTTCGCGCGCCAGGGCGTGGCCGGCTATCGCATCGTCGAGAGCGTCGGCGCCACCGAAGCGACGCCCGCGGCCGGCACCGCCGAGCTGATCGTCGACATCACCACGACCGGCACCACGCTCCGCGCCAATCATTTGAAAGTCCTGGACGACGGGCTGATCTTGAAATCGCAGGCGCATCTGTTCGCCGCCCGCGCCGCGCCGTGGGACAAGGCCGCCATGAAGCTGCGTGAGGCCATCCTCGCCGGGCTTGCGCAAGCGTCATCCTGAGGTGCGAGCGAAGCGAGCCTCGAAGGATGGCACCAAAGCAAACCGCATCCTTCGAGGGCCGACTGCGTCGGCCACCTCAGGATGACGATGACGTGAGTGGCGAGAGGGGCATGAAGCAACTACTGTCCGGCGCCATGATGATTCGCCTCGTTCTCGCGCTGTTGCTCGTCGCCTTCGCCAACGCCGCGCTGGCCGCGCCGTCGCGCATCATCATCCTGCGCCACGGCGAGAAGGCCGATTCCTGGAAACTCTGCGAGATCGGCGAGCAGCGCGCCAAGGCCCTGGCGCTGACCTATCTCGGCAAGGACGCGACCAAGTCGCTGTTCGCCGCCGGCGAGGAGCCGGCCTTCTTCTTCGCCATCACCCTGCACACGATCGAGCTCGCCGCGCCGTCGGTGGCCAGCTGGAACAAGCCGCTGATCCTGTATTCGGTGGTGCCCGAGAGCGGGCAAAGCAAGGACGATTTCACCAAGGCGCTCAACCAGCGCACCCAGGAGGCGGCGCGCGGGCTGCTCGACAATCCCACGCTCAAGGGCAAGACCGTGGTGGTGGTGTGGGAGCACAAGCACATCGCCAATGCCAAGCTCGATGAGAAATTCGAGCGTCAAGGCGTGACGCTCCGCCAGCTGCTCAATCTCGACATTCTGCCGGGCGTGCCCGCGACCTGGCCGGACGAGACCTACGATTATTTCTGGATCGTCGACTTTCCGGCCGAGAACTCGAACGTGCCCAACAAGTTCACCATGGTGAAGCAGGAGTACGGCACGTCCTTCCCGAAGGTGCCGTCCAACGACTGGGACGCGCCGGACGGGCTCGACGCCTCGAGCGGCTGCAAGACCAAAGTCGAAGACTGACCGCGCTGCGGTCGCCCGGCCCTGCCGCTAGAGCAGGTTGCCCATATAGGGCATGGGGAAGACGCAATACTTATATTTGGTCCGGCAGCGCTGGCATCTTTGGCTGTTTGGCGCGCACCGGGCGAGGCAGACATTGTAGCTTTGTCTGCAGCTCGCCGCCGCCTGTGCTTGTCCGGCGCCGAGGCTCAGTTCCGCCAGGGTCGGCATCAGGGCTACCGCCAGTAATGCGATCAGCATGCGCATCGTCAGCCACCTCACGGCGAATCCGGCCATGAGCATAGTCCAAGACCGCGCCAGGCAGAAGGGCACATCGGGCCTCGACCCTAATCGGCTTTGAACATGCACTGTTGATATCGCGAATGGCAGCGGCGCTCGCAGCTTCTGTCCTTGTTGCAGCCGCTCACGCAGATGGTTTGACGGAGGGAGCACTCGGACCGGGAGACGGCCTGCGCCGGTGCGCTTGACCCGAGCACCAACAGAACCACGGCTACGCCGGCAAGCAGGGTTCTCGCCATCCATTCCTCCCGCAGCAGGTTCGACCACTAAGCCAGGCTCAGATTTAGCGCATCTTCGGGCGGCGTGTCATCGTCCGCGATCACTTCCCGCAGATGGTGGCGTCCGGTGTCGTCGGGCTTCAGCTCGAAGAACCGGGAATGGAACGGGACCAGGCTCGAGCGGTGGCCGATCGACACGATGGCGGTGTCCGGCAGCCGCTCGATCAACAGGCGATAGAGCGCCGCCTCCGAGCCCTCGTCGAGCGCCGCGGTGGCCTCGTCGAGGAACAGCCAATGCGGCTTCTGCAACAGCGCGCGGGCGATCGACAGCCGCTGCTGCTCGCCGCCCGACAGCTTGTCGGCCCAATAGGCGGTCTCATCCAATTGGTCGTGGAAGGCGCCGAGCCCGACCGCATTCAGCACGTCGTCGATCTCTTCCGCGCTGAACGAATCCTGAGGCGCGGGATAGGCCAGCGCGCCGCGCAACGTGCCGAGCGGCATATAGGGCCGCTGCGGCAGGACCAGCACGCTGGCGCCTTGCGGCACCCGGATCGAGCCGGTGCCGAACGGCCATACCCCGCCGAGCGCCCTGAACAGGGACGTCTTGCCGGCCCCTGACGGTCCGGTCACCAGCACCCGCTCGCCCGGCTCGATCGAAAATTCCTTGAGCCGCACGATCTCCTGGCCGTTGGGCAGTCCGACGCTGAGCTCCTCGACCAACAGCGCCTTGCCGCCGTCGGTCAGGAATCCGACCCGCGGCGCGGTCCGGTCCAGACCTTCCGCCCAATCGATCGAGGCCTCGAAGCCCGACAGCCGGTTCAACACCGCCTTCCAGTCGGCGATCGCGGTATAGGCCGAGACGAAGAACGACAGCGCGCTCTGCACCTGGCCGAACGCCGAGACGATCTGCATCAACCCGCCGAGCGTGAGCGAGCCGAAGAAATAGATCGGGCTCACCACGATGAACGGGAAGATCAGCGCCACCTGCGAGTAGCCCGCGGTCAGGAAGGTCAGCCGCTTCCGCCGCCGCATGATGTCGTACCAATTGCGGATCACCCAGCCGAACCGGTCGCGCAGCCGCGCTTCTTCGGCGCCCTCGCCGTTGAGCAGCGTCACCTCCTCGGCGTTCTCGCGCAGCCGCACCAGCGAGAAGCGGAAATCGGCCTCATAGCGCTGCTGATTGAAATTGAGCTGGATCAGCGGGCGCCCGACCAGATGGGTGATCCAGGTGCCGAGCACGGCGTAGATCAGCGCCGCCCACACCAGATAGCCGGGGATCTGGTAGGATTCCGATCCGATCATCAGCGGCGTCGCCGACGACAAGGTCCACAAGATCACCACGAACGACACCAGCGTGACGATCGAGCCCAAGAGCGCGATGCCGATATTGAGCGTGCTGTCGACGAACTCACGGATGTCGTCGGCGATGCGCTGGTCTGGGTTGTCGGCCTGGTCGCCCTTGAGCCGCATGCGGTAATGCGTGCCCTGGCCGAGCCAGCGGCCGATATAGCGCTGGGTGAGCCAGTTCCGCCACCTGATCTGGAGCCATTGCTGCAGATAGAGCTGATAGACGGCGCTGACGATGAAGAACGCCGCCAGAATGCTGAACACGCCGAGCTGCCAGATGAAGGTGTTCCAGTCCTTGTCCTGCAGCGCCGTGTAGAAGGTGTTGTACCAGGCGTTGAAGCGCACGTTCAGCCACACCTGGAACAGCTGGAGCGCGATCACGGTGAACAGCAGCACGCGGCCGGCCCACCGGTCCTCCGACCGGTAATAGGGCACGGCGATGCGCGTGAACTCTTTGACCGTGGTTCTGAAATTCGCCATGTCGCGAAGCGGCTCCAACAGCTCCCGATGGGGGCAAAACGCGCCGACGATAGGGCGAAACTCGGGCGCGCGGGAAATTACGTTTGCGTAAGCCTTAAGTGAGGCAGGGCCGGAAGTCCCGCGGCAAATGGCCGGCCCTCGAGCCAAGAAAAAGGGCCGCCCGAACGGGGCGGCCCTTGGCACTAGAACGAATGGCTTAGGCTACATCATGTCCATGCCGCCCATGCCGCCGCCCGGCATGTGCGCATGGCCGTCGCCGCCGCCCTTCTTGGGCGCCTCGGCCACACCGGCCTCGGTGGTGACCAGCAGGCCGGCCACCGACGCCGCATCTTGCAGCGCCGTGCGCACGACCTTGGCCGGGTCGATGATGCCCTTCTGGATCAGATCGACATATTCGTCGTTCTGCGCGTCGTAGCCGTATGAGGCCGACTTGTTTTCGAGCACCTTGCCGACCACGATCGAGCCTTCGACGCCGGCATTCTCGGCGATCTGCCGGATCGGCGCCTGCAAGGCCTTGCGCACGATGTTGATGCCGGCCTCCTGGTCGTCGTTGTCGCCCTTGGTCTTGATCGCCTTCGACGCCCACAGCAGCGCCACGCCGCCGCCCGGCACGATGCCTTCCTCGACCGCCGCGCGGGTCGCGTTCAACGCATCGTCGACGCGATCCTTCTTCTCCTTGACCTCGACCTCGGTCGCGCCGCCAACCTTGATCACGGCAACGCCGCCGGCGAGCTTGGCCAGCCGCTCCTGCAGCTTCTCCTTGTCGTAGTCCGACGAGGTGTCCTCGATCTGCTGCTTGATCTGGCCGATGCGGGCCTCGATGTCGGGCTTCTTGCCGCCGCCGCTGACGATGGTGGTGTCGTCCTTGGTGATCGCCACCTTCTTGGCCTTGCCGAGCATTTGCACGGTGACGTTCTCGAGCTTGATGCCGAGATCCTCGGAGATCAGCTCGCCGCCGGTCAGCACCGCGATGTCCTGCAGCATGGCCTTGCGGCGATCGCCGAAGCCCGGCGCCTTGACCGCCGCGACCTTCAGGCCGCCGCGCAGCTTGTTGACCACCAGCGTGGCAAGGGCTTCGCCCTCGACATCCTCGGCGATCACCAGCAGCGGACGGCCCGACTGCACCACCGCCTCGAGCAGCGGCAGCAGCGCCTGGAGGGCCGACAGCTTCTTTTCGTAGATCAGAATGTACGGGTTCTCGAGATCGGCGATCATCTTCTCCGCATTGGTGATGAAATAGGGAGAGATATAGCCGCGGTCGAACTGCATGCCCTCGACCACTTCGAGCTCGCTGTCGAGGCTCTTGGCCTCCTCGACCGTGATCACGCCCTCGTTGCCGACCTTCTGCATGGCCTTGGCGATCATGTCGCCGATCGCCTTCTCGCCATTGGCCGAGATGGTGCCGACCTGGGCGATCTCCGCCGAGCCGCTCACCATCTTCGAGCGCTTCTTGATGTCCTGGACCACGTCGATCACGGCCTTGTCGATGCCGCGCTTCAGATCCATCGGGTTCATGCCGGCGGCGACCGCCTTCAAGCCTTCGCGCACGATGGCCTGCGCCAGCACGGTGGCGGTGGTGGTGCCGTCGCCGGCGGTGTCGTTGGTCTTGGAGGCGACCTCGCGCAGCATCTGCGCGCCCATATTCTCGAACTTATCCTCGAGCTCGATCTCCTTGGCCACGGTCACGCCGTCCTTGGTCGAGCGCGGGGCGCCGAACGACTTGTCGAGGATCACGTTGCGGCCCTTGGGCCCGAGCGTGATCTTGACGGCGTTGGCGAGGATATCGACGCCGCGCATCATCCGCTCGCGCGCGTCGGCGGCGAATTTCACATCTTTAGCTGCCATTTGAATTTGCTCCGGTGTTTGTCTTGGGTTCTAGGTGGGGGCAGGGAGCCCGGCGTCTAGCCGAGGATCCCCATGATGTCGGACTCCTTCATGATCAGGAGATCCTCGCCGTCGATCTTGACCTCGGTGCCGGACCACTTGCCGAACAGCACCTTGTCGCGGGCCTTGACCCCCATGGGCTGAAGCTTGCCGTCCTCGCCGCGGGCGCCGGGCCCTGCCGCGATCACTTCGCCGGTCTGCGGCTTCTCCGCTGCGGTATCGGGAATGATGATGCCGCCTTTGGTCTTCAGCTCCTCCTCGAGCCGGCGCACGACCACACGATCGTGCAAGGGTCGGAATTTCATGGATTTTTTCTCCGAGAACTTGCCTGGGAATTAAGGATTGTGCCGCGTTGGCACTCAGCCGTAGCGAGTGCCAACCGCTGTGCAGGAGATACTGTCGGGAGCGCGCTCTGTCAAGACGAGGCGAGGGGCCGGGGCTCCCGCGCCTGCCTCAAGTCCTAGACCGAAGTCAGTCGGATATAGCCCAACCCGAGATAGATCAGCATGAAGATGCCGATCATGCTGAGCGCGAGGACGTGAATCCGCAAGCTCGACCGGTGATAGGTGGGGTCGGCGAAGGGGTTCGGCAGGTGCCGGTAATGGGTGGCGACGAACTCGCTCGCGACCTCGGCATGCCGCCGCATCACCGACCAGCCGGACATGGTGATCAGGAACCAGGCAATGCTGATGAGCAGGCCCGCCCCGAGCATCGCCAGCGGAGCCCATTTGCTCGTCCAGAACGCCGCCGGGCTGATGGCGAGCGCGCCGACAATCAGCGAATTGGCCACGAGCAGCGCATTATGCCGCGCCCAGATCGTCTCCCGCTCCGAATTGACCAGGTCGACATAGGCCTGGAACAGCGTCGCCTTGTCCGAGAGATCGGCCGGGTCTTTGTTTGGACATGGCAAGCCTCTGCCACGGCGGCGGGCGCCGCGCTAGGCCAATCTGGCTACTGCGCCGGGGCCAGTCTCCGCGTCAACGAGACGATATAGGCCGGCGAGCGCGCCTGGAACACCGGATCGTCGGCCGGCCCGGCGACGCCGTCCACCACATTGCCCGGCAGGAAGCTGAACGCGTTGCAGGTCGCATCCGGCGCGATCGCCTCGATGCTGATCTTGCCGAGCGGCGTGGTGGGGCGGTTGTCCTCGTCGTCCCATCGAAGCGTCGGGTCGGTGGTTTGGTCGCCCGCCATGCCCATGATCGCGGTGAGATCGAACGACGCCGGGCCCTTGGCCAAGCGGTCCTTGAGCTCGGCCGCATAGAAGTCAGGCCCCTTGGCCTGCGCCTCTTCGGGCGTGAGCCCGAGCTCGCCCGCCTCCGGGATCAGCTTGTATTTCACCAGCGCCGCTTCGCCGGCTTGATTGGTGAAGGTGAAGGCGTGCACGCCCCAATAGCCCACGCCCGCATAGCTTGCCGGCACTGGGTGCGAGGTCAGCCATGCGTTCTGCCGGGTCGATTCCGGGTGGGCGGCAAAGAAGGCTTTGATCTTGTCCTGGTCGCCCGATCCAATCGTCTTCAGGAACTCGACGAACAGCTCCGGCGTCTGCACGAAAAAGACCGGCGCCGAGATGGTCACGAGATCGGTGCTCGCGCCGTTGCCGAGATCGAATTTCACGGCCAGACCGCGCACATTGTCTTGAGCGTTGTCGGGCGCTTGCGGGTTGCCGCCGCCCAGCGAGAAGCGGGCGGTGACGGGCACCTCCTTGGCGAAATGCGGCGCCTTGGACAGTTTCGGCGCGTCGGCCGACGGCGTGAAGGTCCCGGTCAGGCAGATCCCCTTGGAATGGGCGGCGCGGTCGCCGGGATGCTTGCCGAAGACGCCGTTTAGGGCATCGACCAGGTCGACCGGCGTCGCCTGCTCGGCCTTGGCCGGGACTCCCGCGGCGGCAAGAAGACTGAGAAGGAGGCCGAGCAACGAAATGGCTACGCGTGAGGGGCGGCTTTTGCTGGTCATGGGCGAGAACCTGTGGTTTGAAGGCTGGATGGCGGGCAACGCCCGCGACCGAAATCAGCCCAGCCTAGCCTACAAATTTGACAGTACGACACACGCCATTCGTCGCGGGGCTTAAGCGTGGTGGGCCAACGATAAAGATGCAAACTCAGTCACCGAGTAACGGTGCCAGCGCCGTAAGGAACTATGCGCTGGCCCTGCTGATTTTCGCGGTAGCGCTGGGCGCGCGCTATCTGCTCGATTATGTGGTTCCCGAGCGTTTGCAGTTCATCACGTTTTTCCCGGCGGTGTTGGTCGCCGCTTATTTTTGCGGCCTCGGTCCGTCGATCCTCGTGCTCGTTCTTTCGGCGGTAGCCGGCGCCGCCTGGACCCCGGCCCCGGCCGGAGCGAGCGAGGTTGCGGTCTTCGCCGCAAGCTTCCTGCTGTTCATCGGCTTGTCCGGGGTCAATGTTGCCCTGGTGCATGTGCTGATGACCACGCATCAACAATTACGTCAACGCGACTACCAGCTCGGGCTCATCAACCGCGAGCTCAAACATCGCATCAAGAACCTGTTCTCGATCGCCAACTCGGTCTGCCTGCAAACCATCAAGTCCGGCAAAGCCGCCGACGACATGTCCCACTCGGTCAGCGGGCGGCTGATGGCGATTGCCGCCGCTCAGGATTTGCTGACCGCAACGGCGGCGGACGGGGCGGATTTGCATGCGCTCGCCGACGCGCTGGTCACCACGCTGGCGCCCCATCCCTCGCGCGTGAAGATCGACGGACCGCCCACGCAATTGCCGGCCAACTCGGCCACGCCGTTTGCGCTCGTGCTGCACGAGCTGGCGACCAATGCGCTGAAATACGGCGCCTGGTCGGCCGATACCGGGATGGTCAAGGTGACCTGGACCAAGGAGAGCGTGATTTTGCTGTTCAGTTGGCGCGAGCATGACGGGCCGGCCGTCGCGCCGCCGACCCGCGAGGGTCTCGGCCGCATGCTCATCACCAGCAGCCTGCCGGGCGCAAAAGTCAGCCACGACATCAAGGCCGACGGTGTGGAGTGCCGCATCGACTTGCCGCTCGACGGCGCTGCGGCGGCGTGACGTACACCAATCCGCCAATTTCAACTTGAACCCGGCGCGCAAACGTCCTTTGCTCTAAAGGGCCCCATGCCTCCGCAAGACGCTCCCTCATACGCCGCGCTCGACCAAGCCGAGCTTGCCGCCTATTGGCTCCCGTTCACCGCCAATCGCGCCTTCAAGCGGCGTCCCCGGCTGATCGACCGCGCCGCCGGCATGCATTACTACACCCCCGACGGGCGCCAGGTGCTCGATGCCATGTCGGGACTGTGGTGCTGCAACGCCGGTCATTGCCGCGAGCCGATCGTCGAGGCCATCCGCCGCCAAGCCGGCCGGCTCGACTACGCGCCCGCGTTCCAGGCCGGGCACGCTCCGGCGTTTCACCTGGCCGCGCGCCTGGCCAAGCTTGCCCCCGACCCCCTCCAGCGCGTGTTCTTGTGCAATTCCGGCTCCGAAGCGGTCGACACCGCGCTCAAGATCGCGCTCGCCTACCACAAGCTCGCCGGCGCCAGCACCCGCACCAGGTTCGTCTCCCGCGAGCGGAGCTATCACGGCTCCTGCATCGGCGGCACCTCGGTCGGCGGCATCGCCCCGAACCGCAATCTGTTCGAACCGCTGCTCGACGTCGATCAGCTGCGTTCGACCTATTCGCGCGAGCGGCAGGGCTACGCGCGCGGCGAGCCGGAATGGGGCGGCGAGCTGGCCGACGACCTGTCCTTCCTGCTGGCGCTCGAAGATGCCGCCCACATCGCCGCCGTGATCGTCGAGCCGATGACCGGCTCGGCCGGGGTGTTCGCCAGCCCGCAAGGCTATCTCCAGCGCTTGCGCGAGATCACCCGGGCGAACGGCATCTTGCTGATCTTCGATGAGGTGATCACCGGCTTCGGCCGCCTTGGCCACGCCTTTGCCGCCGAGCGCTACCAGGTCGTGCCCGACATGATCTGCTTCGCCAAGGGCGTGACCGGCGGCGCCGCGCCGCTTGGCGGCGTGCTGGTGCGCGGGCAGATCCATGACGCCTTCATGCAAGGCCCCGATCACGTGCCCGAGCTGGCTCACGGCTTCACCTATTCCGGCCATCCGCTCGGCGTCGCCGCGGCGCATGCGGCGCTCGACCTCTATCGCGACGAGGGCCTGTTCGAGCGGGCCCGCGCGCTCGAGCCGGTGTTCGCCGACGCGGTGCATGGGCTGAAAGGCGCGCCGCATGTCGTCGACATCAGGACCATCGGTCTGGCCGCGGGCATCGACCTCGCTCCGGTCGACGGCGCGCCGGGCTTGCGCGGGGCGCGCGCCTTCGACGCGGCCTTCTTCGACGAGGATGTGGTGATCCGCGTGGTCGGTGACACGCTGGTGCTGGCGCCGGCCCTGATCGCCTCCGAGGCCGACATCGAGGCCATTACCGGCAAGGTCGGGCGCATTCTCAAAGGTCTGCGCTAAGTCTCGCAGGCTTGGTTTCGGCGCTTGAGGCTGCTATCAAACAAATCCTGACGGACGGGCGAATTGCTGTTGCCTTACAGGGGCCTGTCGCCGCATGATTTTTGCGCGAGGTTGCCAGCGTGGCTGACACCATTACCATGGCCTCTAGACGGAGCGCTTCCTCGGGAGGGCTTGCCATGCTCGACGTGCTCGTCCTGGTCGCCATGGCGGTCACGGCGACCGCGTTCGCGGTCGGGCTGATCCTTCATTCCGGCATCGCCCAAATTCCGGCGCTGATCGCCGCCGGCGCGCTCTACATGGTGATGGCCGCCTCTTATTTGATGGTGGCGCGCACCGCCCGGCCCACGGGCGTCTCCGGCGACCGCCTGAACGATCTCGAAGCAGCGCTCGAAATGATCGACAAGGACCTGCAACGCATCGACCGGGTCGAGGACGATGTGTTGCGGCTCGATCAGCTCGGCGACCGCGTCGAGCGGCTCGATCAGGCGATGGGCGATTTGGGCGCCGGCGAGCGCGCCGGCGGCCTCGGCCGGGTCGATCAGTTCGCTCAGGAGTTCGACGAGGTCCACGCCAAGATCGAGAATCTGCGCGCGGATCTCGAAGGCGAGTCGCGCAGTCAGCGCGAGAAGATGACCAGCGACTTGCGCATCCTGGAAGGGCTGATCAAGCAGCTCAGCCATGAGTTGATCGCGGCCGCGGCGCCGGGAGGGGCGGAGCAGGCTTCCACGGCGGCGGCGGCCTTCGCCGAAATCGAGAAGATCGAGCCCGCCGCCGAGGAGTTGGACGAGTTTGAGATCGAGACCGTCGAACTCGAGGACGAGGAGACCGTTCCCGTCCTCAAGATCGAAGAGGAGGAGATCGTCTTTATTCCCGAGGAGACGCCTGCGACCGAGACCGTCCGCGCCGAGCCAGTCGAACGCACCCTTCCGCCGCGGCCGAGTCCGCGGGTGGAGACCCCGCGTGTGACGCTGCCTCCCGTCGAGGAGGAGGAGCCCCTAGCTGCCGCCGACACCGCCGGGATCGGCGATAACGAGATGCTCGAAATCGTCAGCCAGGCGATCGAGGCCGGCCGCGTCGATCTCTATCTGCAGCCGACCGTCACTTTGCCCGAGCGCCGGCCCCGCTATTTCGAGGCATTCACCCGCATCAGAACCAAGGCCGACACGCTGATCCTGCCGGCGTCCTATCTACCGCCGGCCGAGGCCTCCGGCATGATCCCCCTGATCGACAATGTGCTGTTGGTGAAGAGCGTGCAGACGCTGCGGCGGCTCGGCTCCGACTCGCGCATCAAGGGCGTGTTCTGCAACATCTCGGTCAACACCCTGCTCGACCCCGAGTTCTTTCCCGAGCTGGTCGAGTTCATGGAAGAGAATAGCGGGCTCAGCGAGAGCCTGATCTTCGAGGTCGGCCAGCCGGCCATTCTCGGGCTCAACGCTGCCGAGCTTGGCGCGCTCGATACGCTGGGCGCGCTCGGTTATGGCTTCTCCCTCGACCACGTCGCCGATCTCGACGTCGATTTCATCGGCTTGCGCGAACGCTCGTTTCGCTTCGTCAAGATCGATGCGCGCACCTTCCTGCACGGTATGGAGGAGAAAGGCGGTGCCTTCTCCGCCGCCGACATGAAGCGCGCGCTCGAGGACTTCGATATCAAGCTGATCGTCGAGAAGGTCGAAGACGAAGACACCGTCGAGCGGCTGCTCGATCACGGCGTCGAGCTGGCGCAGGGCCATCTGTTCGGCAAGCCGAAGCCGATGGGCCCTGCGCTGTTTCGTGGGATTGACGACGACGCGGCCTGACGCGAGGCCGGACCTATTCCGGAATCAAGCCGTCTTCCTTTAGCGCCTTCTCTTCCGTGTTGCCCGAGCCTTCCTCTTCGGGCCGCCCCTTCATCTCCTCTTTCGGCGCCAGCGGATCGTCGTCGCCGACGGCGGCTTCCGGCGGCGTTACATCGGGACGAAGATCGTGCCAGACCTCCTGGTTCTCTTCGTCTTGGACCGGAATGAGGGCCGGATCGGCGGCGAACGGCAGCGGCGAGACGGCGAGCGCGGGAGTGGCAACGGCGAATCCGCCGAGCACCAGCAAGGCGGCGCCCGCTTTGATGCAAGCGTAAGTCATGGTGGCGTGACCTCCTATAAGCGGCGCCGGCGCGGCTGATGCCGGCGGCGTCCGGCATGATCTATGCCCTACGAGCATTCTAAGAACCCTCAGAACCTGTCCAGCAAAACGTAGCGAATTGTCATAAAAACCTGAGGAAATCCGGTCGGTTTCGGATAGATCCTTCACTTGCCGATGGTCGAATAATCGCGACACCCGGCTCCATGCGGGGCACCAGGGTTGCTTGCCTGAGCGGTACAGCGAACTGCCCGCTCTCCCCTTGTGGGAGAGCACGCGCGCCTTTTGACGTCTCCCTCAAGGGGAGAGGGGAAACGTTCGCCGAGTATCCCCGCTCAATCCCCGGGCGGCAAACCTCGGTTATTCTGCTCTCACCTCGTCCTTCTGAAGGGGCGTTTCGCGAGGCGTCGTGAGGTGCGGACGAGGTGCGGTGTCCCTGCGGGTTTCACTCGACGCGAGTGAAGCACTCGGGGCGGCGTCGGGCTCCCCCCGGGTCCACTACGAGGCCCTGCCAGGAGCTGGCTGACGACCCTAGGGTCTAGTTCAAACGCTGACGATCGCCTCTCTTGGACGGCGCAATGCGCGGAGAGTAGGAACCCAAACGGGACGATAGGATCGCGGCGGGACATCTGGGGCGAAAGCGGGGCCGGCGCCGGAAATGATCGCGACTGGCGCGCCGGAAGGCGCCTGCGTGCCGCACGGCACGCGCCATATAGGATTATGCGTCTTTCGGCGCGCCACCCCCCAAGCCGGACGCGAACGCGCCGCGGTAAGAAGAGCGTTTGTCTTGACCCCCTTCGCACCAGCCTCTACCGAGCAGCCATGACCGTCGCCGCCCCGGAAATTCCCGTGCTCGACTCGATCAAGGAACTCGGCTCGCGTTATCGCGCCTGGTTGGTCGATATCTGGGGCGTCATGCATAACGGCCATCGCGCGTTCCCCGGCGCGGTCGCCGCCACGCGCGCGTTCCGCGCCCAAGGCGGCATCGTGGTGCTGCTGTCCAACTCGCCACGGCCGAGCCCGTCGGTTCAGGAGCAGCTCCGCCGTCTCGGCGTGCCCGACGACGCTTATGACGCGACCGTCACCTCGGGCGATCTCACCCGCCACGAACTTGCCAAGCACAAGGGCGCGACCGTGTTCCATCTCGGGCCTGAGCGCGACCGGCCCATCTTCCACGGGCTCGACGTCAAGCTCGGCCCGCACGAGACCGCCGAGCTCGTGGTCTGCTCGGGCCTGTTCGACGACGAGACCGAGGCGCCCGAAGATTATGCCGATCTGTTGCGCGCGCTGGCCGCGCGCGAGCTGCCGATGATCTGCGCCAATCCCGATCAGATGGTCGAGCGCGGCGACCGATTGGTGTGGTGCGCCGGCGCGCTGGCGCAGCTCTATGAGCGGCAGGGTGGCTCCGTCATCTATGCCGGCAAGCCTTATGCGCCGATCTACCAGCTTGCGCTCGAGACGATCGGCACGCTGGTCGGCGAGCGCGTGGCCAAGGACGAAGTTCTCGCCGTCGGTGACGGCGTCAATACCGATATCGCCGGCGCTGCCGGCCTCGGCATCGATGCCGTGTTCGTGGCGAGCGGATTGCATGTGCCGGCGAATGGCGGCGGGGAGGGCGGCGCGGGGGCGCTCGATCGCGCCCATCTCGCCGAGCTGTTCGCATCCGCCGAGCGGCGTCCGCTCGGCGCCATGCGCGCGTTGAAATGGTAGCGCTTAGTTGTCGCGGAACAGCGCGTCGATCCTTGCCTGGTCCTGGTCGCTGGTGCCGGGCAGCCCCGGTCCTTCGAGCGTGATCCGGCCCTTGGCTGCTTTGGGCGCGGCGCGCTTGCGGCCTTGGTCCGCCTTCATGCGCGTGGCGATCACCCGATCGAGCGTCTCGGCGATCTTGGTCACGCGCTGTCCGACCAGATCGTGAAAGCCGCAGGCCGTCATGATCGACAGGATCGCCTCTTCCGCCTTCTTGGCTTCCTCATTGTCGGCGAAGGCGAGCAGGCCTTCCGCCGAATTGAGGATGCGGCTGGCGGCGTCCTCCGCGGTGGCGCGGATGGCGGCCAGCTCGCGCAGCGTGTTCACCAGCACCGTGATCTCTTCGGCGACCGAACGGCCGCTCTCGCGCCGTCTGGCGGGCGCGCGGCCCCCCGCGCGGCGCCGTGCGGTCGATTTCCCCCGCTCTGGCATAATACCCAACCCCTTATCTGCGTCGTTATTCGCCGAACACGGCGTCGATCTTGGCCTTCAGCGTCGCCGCGTTGAACGGCTTGACGATGTAATTGTTGACCCCGGCCTTTTTGGCCGCGACCACGTTGTCGGTCTTCGATTCGGCGGTGACCATGATGAACGGCGTGCGCGACAGGCGATCGTCGGCGCGCACTTCGCGCAGCAACTCGTAGCCGGTCATCGGTTCCATGTTCCAGTCGGAGATGACCAGGCCGTAGTCCTTGGTCCGCATCATGTCGAGAGCGGCGCTGCCGTCGCCGGCCTCATCGACATTGGCGAAGCCGAGCTGCTTCAAAAGATTGCGAATGATCCTGATCATCGTCTTGTAGTCGTCGACGATGAGCACGGGCATGCTGTGATCGACAGCCATGAGTTCCTCCTGTCCTGGCGCGGACGAGGCTTCTGTTTGACGTTACGTGAGGCTTGCAACCGGCATGGGAGCGAAAGACCTGTCCTCGGCCCAAGATTAAGGTTCGGCCGTGAATGGATGGTTAAACACCGTCCGCAAACGGCTTTTCGGCGGCCCGGATGACTGGCCAGGGATTTGTTGCGGTGCAGCAAGGGCTTCGCTATTTTGCCCTTTGCCAATCGAGAGGGAGCAGGGACCATCCAAATGACCAGTAACGGGAACGGCGCCGGCGGCTTAGGCCATGGCTATTATTTCGAGGATTTGTCGGTCGGCATGGAAGCGAGCTATGCCAAGACCATCACCAACGACGATATCCTCGCCTTCGCCGAACTGTCCGGCGACGTCAACCCGGTGCATTTGAGCGATGAGTTTGCCGCCTCGACCATCTTCAAGAAGCGCATCGCCCATGGTTTCCTCACCGGCAGTCTGTTCTCCACCGTGCTCGGCACCAAGCTGCCCGGTCCGGGCTGCATCTATCTCTCCCAGAGCATGAAGTTTAAGGCCCCGGTCTATATCGGCGACGAGGTGGTGGCGACGCTCAAAGTCACCGGCCTCGATCCCGACAAGGGGCGGGCCATGCTCGCTTGCGATTGTGCCGTCAACGGCAAGACCGTGCTCGAGGGCGAGGCGGTGATGATGGTCGATCGCCGCACGCCGCGCCAATAGGGCAGGATTGAAGGCTCACGATGGACATTGTCCGCTCGTGGCGGGACGTGCCGGCGAAGCTCAAGGGCGCGGCGCTCGCCATCGGCAATTTCGACGGCGTCCATCGCGGCCATCAGGAAGTGCTGCGCGCGGCCATCGACATCGCCAAGAGTGAAGGCCGCCGCTCCGGCGCCGTGGTGTTCGAGCCGCATCCTCGCGAGTTCTTCGCCCCCGACACGCCGTTCTTCCGGCTCACGCCGCTGCCGCTGAAGCTCGAGCTGCTTGAGGCGCTGGGCCTCGACCAGACCTTCGTCATCCCATTCGATCGCGAGCTTGCCTCGCTGAGCGCGCAAGACTTCGCCACCGAAGTGGTGGCCAAGGGCCTAGGCGCGAGCCACGTGGTGGTGGGCCATGACTTCTCCTACGGCAAGGGCCGCACCGGCACGACCGAGGAACTCGCCGCGCTCGGCCGCGTGCTCGGCTTCGGCGTCGATGTCGTTGCGCCGGTCGGCGCCGGCGGGACCACGTTTTCGTCGAGCCGCATTCGCGACCATCTGCGTACCGGCGAGGTGAGGCCGGCAGCTGACGAGCTCGGCTATTGGTGGCGGGTACGCGGCAAAGTCGGCGAGGGCGCCGGACGCGGCAAGCACCTCGGCTTCCCCACGCTCAACCTCGAGCTCGCGCCGGGCCAGGACGTGCGCCACGGCATCTACGCCATGCGCGTCGACCATGACGGATCGCGCCATCAGGCTGCCGGCTATGTCGGCGGTCGTCCGACCTTCGGCGCGGGCGAGCCGGTGCTCGAAGCCTATCTCCTCGACTTCGCCGGCGATCTCTACGGTCAGGAGGTCGAGGCCGAGTTCATCGAATTTCTCCGCCCGGACCGGACCTTCGCCGCGCCTGCGGCGCTTGCCGCGCAAATGACGGAAGACTGCGATCGCGCGCGTGCCGTCTTGACCAAGATCGATGCCGACGACCCGATGCTCCGCTTTCCGCTGGCGCGCGCGCTGGCCAAGCCGGGGCCTGCTACTTGACCTCGAACGGCAAATCCACGGTGGTCGACTTGCCGCTCTTGGTGTCGTGCATGGTCAGGCCGAGAATGTATTGGCCCGCGGGAGCCCCGGTCACGTCGAGCTTGACATGAGTCATGAAATCGAGCGGCGGCTCGCGCGCCGACAGCGCGAATTCGCCGAAGCCCCGCTGGCCGGCGAGCACTTTGCCGTCGGGCGAGCGGATCTCGAAATCGACCGAGAGTTTGGCCGAGAATTCGTCGCCGCCCTTGGTCCAGTCCACTCCGATCGGCTCGGTATAGACGATCAGCGGCTCGTCCGCGGTGAAGACGTTGTTGTCGCGCGGCTGATAGGCGGCGAAGCCTTCCGGCACCTCGCGCACGAACAGAATGCGGCGGAAGCCGAGCGGCGCGCTGCTGAGCGCTTCGGCGGTGAGGGCGCGGGCGGCGTTGATGGTCTCGATCGACTTGTCCGCTGCCGCCTGACCCGCCGCTGCGGCGGACTGCGATTTGTTGTTTGCAGCGTCGGATGGGGCGGCCGGCGCTGGAGACAGTGCCATCAGCCAAAGTCCCAACGCGCAAAATGCCAGACGAATCATGCCAGCCTCCCCTCATTCGGTTCCTTGCCTCGAGCTTAGCAGGGGCGCGGCGCTGATGGCAGCGGCCGAGCGCAGGAAGGCGCTGGCATGTGAGAAGCGCGGTTGCTAGAACGCCGCGGGGGTCGAAGCGGCGGAACAGGCACGCAGAGGATCATGGCGAGAACTTCAAAAAGCGGCAGGACGTCCGCCAAGGCGGCGCGGGGCGGTTCTGCGCGCAAAGCCAAGACGGCAAAGAAGCCGAAGGCCGTAGCGCGCAAGCCGAAGGCGGCGGCACACAAGTCCAAGACGGCGGCCAAGCGGAAAACGGCGTCCAAGCGCAAACCCGTCAAGGCTGCGCCGAAGCGGAAGACCGCCAAGGCCAAGACCAAGCCGCAGACAACCAAGGCAGCCAGGAAGACAGCCAAGCTAAAACCGCAGTCCAAGGCGAGGCCTAAGGCCGCACCGAAGCGCCCCGCCGAGCGCACAGCACCAAAAGCCAAGCCGAAAAAGGCTCGCGCACGCGCAAAGAAGATAACAGCGCCGAAGCCTCAGTCGCTTGTCGCCAGGATCGCCGCCGAAACGGCGGAGGTCCAGACCGGACGCGAAGCACAACCGCAGTCGCTCGTCGCCAGAATTGCTGAGACGGCGAAGGTCGCAGACCGGACGCGATTGGAGCGAGACGCTGTTCCTGCCCAAGACCGACTTCCCGATGAAAGCCGGCCTGCCGGAGCGCGAGCCGGAGCTACTCAAGCGCTGGGAGAAACTCGGCCTCTACGAGCGGTTGCGCGAGGAGGCGCGAGGCCGCGAGCCTTTCATCCTCCATGACGGGCCGCCTTACGCCAACGGCCACATCCATATCGGCACCGGCCTCAACAAGATCCTGAAAGACGTGATCGTCCGCAGCCGGCAGATGATGGGCAAGGACGCCAATTACGTGCCGGGCTGGGACTGTCACGGCCTGCCGATCGAATGGAAGGTCGAGGAGGAGAATTACCGCGCCAAGGGCAAGACCAAGCCCGATCTGTCGGATTCAGACGCGATGATCGCCTTCCGCGCCGAGTGCCGCGCCTATGCCGAGCATTGGCTCAACGTGCAGCGCGAGGAGTTCAAGCGGCTCGGCGGGGTCGGCGACTGGGCGCATCCCTACACCACCATGAGCTTCGACGCCGAGGCGACCATCGCCGCCGAGCTGATGAAATTCGCCATGAACGGCCTGCTCTATCGCGGCTCGAAGCCGGTGATGTGGTCGGTGGTCGAGCGCACGGCGCTGGCCGAGGCCGAGGTCGAATATGAGGAGATCGAGAGCCCGGCGATCTACGTGAAGTTTCCGGTCAAAACGCTCACGGGCGCGGGCGAGGGCATGAAACACGCAAGCGTCGTCATCTGGACTACGACGCCTTGGACCATCCCCGGCAACCGAGCGATCAGCTACTCCAATGACATCTCATACGGTCTGTATGAGGTGACGGAAGCGCCCGAGGACAACTGGACCAAGCAGGGCGACATGCTCGTACTGGCCGACGCGCTGGCGGAAAGCGTCATGAGCGCGGCCCGCGTAACCGCCTTCGAGCGCCGTCACGACGTCAAGCCAAGCGACATTGTCTCTGCGTCGCATCCATTGCGCGGCCAAGGTTACGATTTCGATGTGCCGCTGCTCGCCGGCGAGCATGTCACCGAGGATACCGGCACCGGCTTCGTGCATACCGCGCCCGGCCACGGCACCGACGACTTCGAGGTCTGGGAGGACAATCGCGCCGCCCTCGAAGCGCGCGGCATCGACACCAAGATCCCCTTCACCGTCGACGAGGCCGGTTTTTTCACCAAGGACGCGCCGGGCTTCGAAGGCAAGCGCGTGGTCGACGACAAGGGCAAGTTCGGCGACGCCAATTTCGCGGTGATCGCGGCCCTGACCGAGGCCGGCGCGCTGATCGCGCGCTCGCGCCACAAGCACGACTACCCCCATTCCTGGCGTTCCAAGAAACCGGTGATTTTCCGCGCCACGCCGCAATGGTTCATCGCCATGGACAAGCCAATCGAGGGCACCGAGTCCTTGCGCAACCGCGCGCTGAAAGCCATCGACGACACCGCATGGGTGCCGCCGCAAGGCGAGAACCGCATCACCGGCATGATCGTGACCAAGCCCGATTGGGTGGTGTCGCGCCAGCGCGCCTGGGGCGTGCCGATCACCGTGTTCCGCCACAAGGACAGCGGCGAGGTGATCCCGCGCGCGGGCTTTGCCGGCTCGACCGAGCTGATCGAGCGGATTTTCTCGGCCTTCCGCGCCGAGGGCGCCGATGCCTGGTTCAAGCAAGGCGCCAAGCAGCGCTTCCTCACCGGCCTGGTCGAAAAGCCCGACGACTGGGAGAAGGTCGACGACATTCTCGATGTCTGGTTCGATTCCGGCTCGACCCATGCCTTCGTGCTGGACAAGCGGCCCGATCTCGGCTGGCCGGCCTCGCTCTATCTCGAAGGCTCCGACCAGCATCGCGGCTGGTTCCAATCCTCGCTGCTGGAATCGTGCGGCACGCGCGGCCGCGCGCCGTACGACGCGGTCGTCACCCATGGCTTCGTGGTCGACGAGGACGGCCGCAAGATGTCGAAATCGCTCGGCAATGTGGTGGCGCCGCAGGATGTCATCCGCCAGTCGGGCGCCGAGATACTTGCGGCTATGGGCCATGAGCTCGGACTATGCGGAAGATTTGCGCATCGGTGCCGACATCATCAAGGCCAATGTCGAGTCTTACCGCAAGCTCAGGAACACGCTGCGCTTCCTGCTCGGCAATCTCGCGCATTATCGCCCAAGCCTGGCGGTGCCGTACGCTGACATGCCCGAACTCGAGCGCTATATGCTGACCCGCCTGGCCGAGCTCGACGCGACCGTGCGCGCCGGCTACCACGACTACGACTTCAAGCGCGCCTTCCATGCGCTGCTCAATTTCTGCGTCAACGATCTCTCCGCGTTCTATTTCGACATCCGCAAGGACGCGCTCTATTGCGATCCTTACGACAGCCTCACCCGCCGCGCCGCGCTGACCGTGCTCGATCGTGTGTTCGAGGCGCTCACCGCCTGGCTCGCGCCGATGCTCTGCTTCACCATGGACGAGGCGTGGCTCAATCGCTTCCCCGGCGATCAGGACTCGGTGCATCTTCGGCAATTCCCGGCCGTGCCGGCCGATTGGCGCAACGAGGCGCTGGCCGAGAAATGGCGCAAGATCCGCCAAGTGCGCCGCGTCGTGACCGGCGCGCTCGAGATCGAGCGGAAAGAGGGGCGCATCGGCTCGAGCTTGGAGGCGGCGCCGAAGGTCTATGTCGCCGACAAGGAGTTGCGCGCCGCGCTGTCCGGCGTCGATCTGGCCGAGATCGCCATCACCAGCGGCGCCCGGCTCATGCTCGGCGATGGGCCGCAAGACGCCTTCCGCCTCGATGACGTGAAGGGCGTGGCGGTGGTGTTCGCCCGCGCCACCGGGACCAAATGCGCGCGATCCTGGAAGATCCTGGCAGAGGTCGGCACCGACCCGGAATTCCCCGAGCTCTCGTTGCGCGATGCGGCCGCGGTCAGGCAGTTCGATGCCCGCCGCGCCGCCGCCGAGTAGCGCCATGATGAGACGCTGGCTGTGGGGCCCTTTGTCGCCGTTCGGTCTCGGCATTGCCGCGCTGACGGTGCTCATCGATCAGGCCAATAAGGCGTGGATGCTCTACGTCTACGATATCGGCGCCAAGGCGCCGGTCGCGCTCACGCCGTTTTTCGACCTGGTGCTGGTGTGGAATCGGGGCATCAGCTACGGGCTCCTGCCGCAGGAAAGCGCGGCTGGGCGGTGGGGGCTGATCCTGTTCGCCTTTGCCGCCAGCCTTGCCTTGGCGGTCTGGCTGGCGCGCCTCGCCTCATCGCTGGCAGCGGCCTCGATCGGCCTCATCATCGGCGGCGCGATCGGCAACGCCATCGATCGCATCGCCTATGGCGCGGTCGCCGATTTCTTCTCGCTGCACGCCTTCGGCTACCAATGGTACGTGTTCAATATCGCCGACACGGCCATTGTTGCCGGGGTGGTGGGACTTCTATATGACTCCCTATTCAGGGGTCACAAAAAGGTCGGAAACCCTTCTAAGATGTAGGGAAACCCTGGAGTCTCGGGGGAACGAGGGGAGTCTTGGGGCACATCGCTGACATATCCGGCCCCGGCCGAGCCGCGATCCTTGCCACGGCGTTCGCCGCCACGCTCGCTCTTGGCGGCTGCGGCGGCGTGCAGTTCGAAGGCAAGGTCTTCGATTACATGGGCCTTTCCGATAAAGGCCAAGAGGCTGACGTTAAGATGGGCGAGCGGCCCCCGCTGCTGCTGCCGCCCGATACCAAGGCCCTGCCTCAACCGGGCAACGGCGTCGCCGTGGCGACCGCCCGCCAAGACTGGCCGCAAAATCCCGAGCAGGTGCAAAATCAGGTTGCCAAGGCCAAGGCGGACGCCAAAGCCGAGGAAAAGGGTGTCCAAGATCCCGTCAACCCGCTCAAAGGCAAGTCCAACCCTTTGATCGAGAAATGGTTGGGCAAGGACAAGCAAGCAGCCCCGGTCGACGACGTGCCCGAGCCCGATCCCGCGGACAAGCCTACGGAGGAGGTGGCACAGACCAAGCCTAAGCCGCTCACGCCGCACGAGGCTCAGGTCATTACCCCGACCGAGGACCTGTTCCATCCGGCAGCGCCCGAAAGCTACAAGAACCCAACCGCCCTTTATTGATGAACGGCCTAACGATTGCCGGCGGCCGCTTCCGAGGGAATTTGGCTTGAAAATCTCCGGCTCGACGCCTGAAATGTGAGGCAGCGAGACAAGGCCCCTCGTTCGGCACGAACCTTGCTCCGTCTCGCCCCGTGAACCACGCTCGGTCCCGTTCCAAGATGATGTGGATGTTCGATCAATTTCTCGCCGTGCTCGATCCGAAAGCGGGCCTGCTCTTGGCCTCGTTTTGCCTCGCCACGCTGGCGGTCGCCGTCGCGGCCGATGGCACACGCGCCACGCAGCGGGTGAGCGAGTTCACGCTCGGCAACGGATTGCAGGTCTTGGTCATCCCCGACCATCGCGCCCCGGTGGTGACCCAGATGGTCTGGTACAAGGTCGGCGCCGCCGACGAGCCGCCGGGTTCGTCCGGCATCGCGCATTTCCTCGAACATCTGATGTTCAAGGGCACCGACCTCATTCCCACCGGCCAGTTCTCCAAGACCATCGCCAAGAACGGCGGCGAGGACAACGCCTTCACCAATCACGACGTGACCGCCTATTTCCAGCGCGTGGCCAAGGATCGCCTGCCCAAGGTGATGGCGATGGAAGCCGACCGCATGGCCAATCTCCAACTCTCCGAGGACGACGTCGCCACCGAGCGCAAGGTCATCCTCGAAGAGCGCCGCACCCGCGTCGACAACGATCCGGGCAGCATCTTGCAAGAGCAGATGATGGCCGCGCTCTACACCAATCATCCCTACGGCATCCCCATCATCGGTTGGGAGCACGAGATCAGGGCGCTCGATCGCGAGGATGCATTCGCGTTCTACCGCCGGTTCTACGCGCCCAACAACGCCATCTTGGTGATCGCCGGCGACGTCGAGCCTGATGAAGTGAGGAAGCTTGCCGAGGAGACGTTCGGCAAGATCGCATCAAACGGCTCGGTCAACGGCCGCTCCCGGCCGGAAAGAGCCCGCGCATTACGCGCCGGTGAAGGTGACGCTCGAGGACGAGCGCGCCGGCCGCACCACGGTGCAGCGCTACTACCTCGCGCCGAGCTATGCATCGGCCGAGCCGGGCGAGGCCGAGGCACTCGACCTCCTGATGCGGATCGCCGCCACCGGGTCGATCAGCAAGATCTACAGGCAAATGGTCATCGAGGATCGCAAGGCGGCTAATGCCGGCGGCTGGTATTCGGATTCGGGCCTCGATTCCGGCCGGATCGGCTTCTACGCCATCGCCGCCGAGAACGTCTCCGCCGACGAGCTCGATCAGGGCATCGCCCGCGCGATCGAGGATCTGCGCCAGAATGGGGTGACGCAGGAGGAACTCGACCGCGCGCGCGCCTCCTATCTCGCCGAGTTCGTGTACGCCTCCGACAGTCAATCGCGCATGGCCCGCCAGTATGGCTGGCGGCTCGCCACCGGCATGACGGTCGCCGACGTCGAGCAATGGCCCGACCGGCTGATGCGCGTGACCGTCGATGACATCCGCGAGGCGGCGCGGAAATATCTTGTCGACAAGAATTCGGTCACCGGCTATCTGCTGCCAACCCCTGAACACACCAGCAGCATTGGTCAAAAGCCGGTCCATGCCCCGACCAAAGGCAAGTCGTAGCCGTCATGGGGGTCAGCCTCCGGCTTGTGCCCTTCCTGTTTCACGGTGCGGGGCTAGCCGCGGCGGCGCTTATCGTTACGGCCGCGCCGGCGGCTGAGGTCTCCAGCATGAAGATAGAGCGCGTCATCAGCCCCGGCGGCATCGAAGCCTGGCTCGTCCAAAGCGACGCCAATCCTCTGATCGCCATGCGTTTCGCCTTCCGCGGCGGCGCGTCTCAGGACCCGCCGGGCAAGGAGGGCCTCGCTTATTTCATCTCCGCCATGATGGACGAGGGCGCCGGCGAGCTCGACGCCATTGCCTTCCAGGAGCGCGAGCAGGGGCTCGCCATGCGGATGGATTTCGACGCCAGCCGCGATGTCATGCTCGGCAATTTACAGACGCTGTCGGCGAATCAGGACCAGGTATTCGATCTACTCCGGCTGGCGCTCACCAAGCCCCGCTTCGATCAGGACGCGGTCGAGCGCGTGCGCGTCCAGATCCTGGCCGGGCTCAAATTCGACGAGAACGACCCTGGGACGGTGGCCTCGCTCGCCTGGGACCGTCTTGCCTTTCAGAATCATCCTTACGGGCAGCCGATCAAGGGCACCATGAGTTCCATCGCCGCCATCACTCCCGATGACCTCAGGGACTATGCCGCCCGCGTCTTCGCCCGCGACAAGCTGGTGATCTCGGTGGTCGGCGACATCGACGCCGACACGCTCGGCAAGACGCTCGACCATGTGTTCGGCGGCCTGCCGCTTCATTCGACCCTGGCGCCGGTGGCCGAGGCCAACCCGCCGCTCGGCCCGACCCGCGAGATCATCGAGATGGACGTGCCGCAATCGGTGGCGCAGTTCGGCCATCGCGGCATTGCCCGCCATGACGACGATTTCATCGCGGCCTACGTGCTCAACTACATCATCGGCGGCGGCGGTTTCTCGTCGCGCCTGATGGAGGAGGTGCGCGAGAAGCGCGGGCTCGCTTATTCGGTCCACTCCAATCTCTTTCCCTATCGGCATGGCGCCGTGTTCATCGGCAACGTGGCCACCAAGAACGAGGCGGTCGGTCAGTCGCTCGATGTGATCGAGAGCGAGCTCCGGCGGGTGGCCGAGCAGGGGCCGACCGAGGAGGAGCTCACCGACGCCAAGAGCTATCTGACCGGCGCCTATGCGCTCAGATTCGAATCGTCGTCGAGCATCGCCAACCAGCTGCTGTGGATCCAAATCGAGGAGCTCGGCATCGATTACGTCAATCGGCGGAATGAGCTGCTCGAAGCGGTGACCCTCGACGACATCAAACGCGTGGCCGGGCGCTTGATCGAGGCCGATCGCCTGATCACCACCATCGTCGGCAAGCCGGTGGCGGCCAAGGCTAAGGTCCCGGGCTAAAGAACATTGCCATTCCCGCGAAGGCGGGAATCCAGTAACCACCGCATCCCGGATCGTACGAAGTCCGGGGTTACTGGATTGCCCGGTCAAGCCGGGCAATGACATTACACGTGGAGCCGAATCCTTTTGGGCCTAGCCATGAAGCTGTCGCAATCCGTAGCAGGCTGTCTTGAGTCCGGCATCGGCGCTGCCGGGCTGCCGCAGGCCTCGCTCGAGGCGAACCTCGCCAAGCTCGAGCCCCGGCTTGCGTCGCTGCGCCAGGCATATGCCGACGCCACGCTGCCGGTGTTGCGCGTGCCGGAATGGCGGGACGACATCGCACCGGCCCGCGAGGCGCTGACGCGGCTTACCCACGGCGCGCGCACCCTGGTGTTCTTCGGCACCGGCGGATCGAGCCTCGGCGGCCAGACGCTGGCTCAGCTCGGCGGCTGGGGTATCCCCGGCGACGACAAACATGGCAGCGAGACGCGTCCGCGCACGCGCTTCTATGACAATCTCGACGCCCGCACCCTCGAGCTGGCCTTGTCCGGCCTCGATCTCAAAAGCACGCGCTTCGTGGTGATCTCAAAGTCGGGCGGCACGCCCGAGACGCTGGTGCAGATCACCGCGGCCATCGAGGCCGTGCGCCAGGCGGATCTGGCCGACCGCATCCCGGAATTGTTCTTGGCCGTCACCGAGCCCAAAGCGCGGGGCGCGACCAACGGTCTGCGCGCGCTGTGCGAGCATTTCGGCATTCCGACCCTCGACCACGACCCCAATATCGGCGGCCGGTTCTCCGCGCTCACCAATGTCGGGCTTCTCCCGGCGCTCGCCCGCGGCCTCGATGTCGAGGCGTTGCGCGCGGGCGCCCGCTCGGTGGTCGAAGCAATGCTCGCGGCGAAGCGGGCAGGGGACTTCGCCCCCGCGCTCGGCGCTGCTGTCGCCATTGGCCTCGCCAAGGACCGCGGCGTCCGCGCCACCGTGATGCTGCCTTATGCCGACCGCCTGTCGCGCTTCGCCGCCTGGTATGTGCAGCTGTGGGGCGAGAGCCTCGGCAAGAACGGCGAGGGCACCACGCCGGTCGCGGCTCTCGGCCCGGTCGACCAGCACAGCCAGCTCCAGCTCTATCTCGACGGCGCGCCGCAGCACCTCATCACCGTGGTTCGGGAGAATTGCGCCGGCCGCGGCCCGCGCGTGGCCCCCGACCTCGCCAAGCTCGTAGGCGCCGATTATCTCGCCGGCCATGCCGCCGGCGACCTGGTCGCCGCGCAGCAGCGCGCCATCCCCGAGGCGCTGATGGCCCAGGGCCGCCCGGTGCGCACCATCGATCTCGAGGTGCTCGACGAAGCGGCGCTGGGCGCCCTGATGATGCATTTCATGCTCGAAACGATCCTTGCGGCGCATCTTTTGGGCGTCGACCCGTTCGACCAGCCGGCGGTAGAATCGGGTAAAATGCTGACCCGCCGGTATCTCGCCGGCGAGCGCAGTGGGGCATCAGATGGCAATCCGTCAGCTGCCGCCGAACCTCGTCAACCGCATCGCCGCGGGTGAGGTCGTCGAGCGGCCTGCCAGCGTCGTCAAGGAGCTGATCGAGAACGCGATCGATGCCGGCGCAGGCCGGATCGACGTGGCGGTCTCGGGCGGCGGCTTGCGGCTGATCCGCGTCAGCGATGACGGCTCCGGCATGGGTGCCGACGATCTCGCTCTGGCGGTGGAGCGTCATGCCACCTCGAAACTCGCCGGCGACGATTTGTCGTCGATCATGACGCTTGGTTTCCGCGGCGAGGCGCTGCCGTCGATCGGCTCCGTCGCCAGGCTCACCATCCAGAGCCGCGCCGCGGACGCGCGCGAGGCCTATGAGATCGCCGTCGATGGCGGCCGCAAGTCCAAGCTCAAGCCTGCCGCCTTGGCCGCCGGCACCAGGGTCGAAGTGCGCGATCTGTTCTACGCCACGCCGGCGCGGCTCAAATTCATGAAAACCGAACGGGTCGAGGCCGCTGCCATTTCCGACATGGTGAAGCGGCTCGCGCTGGCGCGGCCGGAGATCGCCTTCAGTCTCGCCAGCGAGGAGCGCACCGCCTTCCGGCTCGAAGCCTGCCCGCCCGGTCTGCTCGATCATGGCCTCGTCCGGCTCGGCCGCATTCTCGGTCCTGACTTCGTCAAGGATGCGCTGCCGCTCAGCGCCACGCGCGGCGACGTGACGATCGAGGGCTTTGCCGGCCTGCCGACGCTGCACCGGCCGAACAGCCTCCAGCTTTATCTGGCGGTCAATGGCCGTCCGGTGCGCGACAAGCTGCTGGCCGGCACCGTGCGCGCGGCCTATGGCGATCTCGTGCCGCACGGACGCTATCCCATGCTGGCGCTGTTCTTGACGCTGCCGCCGCAAGAGGTCGACGTGAACGTCCATCCCGCCAAGACCGAGCTGAGGTTTCGGGATCCCAATGGCGTGCGCTCGCTGATCATCGGCGCGCTCCGAGACGCGCTCGGCGCCGCGGGTCACCGCGCCACATCCTCGCTCACGCCAGCGGCCCTTGCCCGCATTTCGTCTCAGCCCATGCCGCGGGCGCCGGACAGCGATGGCCGCCGCGACTTCGGCTTCGCCGAGCGTGCCCAGGCCCCGCTCGGGCCCATCGGCGAGCCGAGTGCCGATACCCGCGGCAACGCGCGCGATGCCGATACGCTCGGCGCGACCTATCCGCTCGGCGCCGCCCGCGCCCAGATCAACGACATGTTCATCATCGCCGAGACCGAGGACGCTCTGGTCATCGTCGATCAGCATGCCGCGCATGAGCGCCTGGTCTATGAGCGCCTCAAGCGCGCGCTGGCCAATGGTGGCATCGCCCGCCAGCTCCTGCTCATTCCCGACGTGGTCGAGCTCGACGGCGACGCTGCGGCCAGCCTCTGCGCCGCCGCCGGGCGAGCTGGAGCGGCTGGGCCTGGTGATCGAGCCGTTCGGCCCGGGCTCGCTGCTGGTGCGCGAGGTCCCGGCGCCGCTCGGCACCTGCAACCTCAAGGGCCTGCTCGCCGATCTCGCCGCCGAGCTGGCCGAGGCTGAGAGCGAAGACGAGACCCGGCTGCTGGCCGGCCGGCTCGACCATGTGCTGTCGACCATGGCCTGTCACGGCAGCGTGCGCGCGGGGCGGCGGCTGAACCCGGAGGAGATGAATGCGCTGCTCCGCGACATGGAGCAGACGCCGTTCACCGGCCAGTGCAATCACGGCCGGCCGACCTATATCGAGCTTAAGCTCACCGACATCGAGAAGCTGTTCTCACGCCGCTGAGCGTCAGACCTTCTCGCTGTTGATATGCTCGGTGACGCAGGCCGCAAGCTCGGCGATCGCCTCCTTGGTGCCGGTCAGCTTGAAGCTGATCTTGGCTTCCTGGGCGACAATGGTCAGCACCTTGCCCTCGCGCAGCGCCTCCAGCACCGGATCGGAATCCTTGAGCGGGATGACGATGCCGTGCACGTCGACCACCTTGGCGAGGGCCGGGATCGGGTCGCGTTGATCGATCAGCAGCACCACCGGCTCGGTCTCCCCCAGCTTGAATGTGCGGGTCTCGTCGGCGAGCACCAGCCCCCAGTCGAAATGCTTGCTGATGACGAAGCCGATCAGGATGCCGCTATCGGCTTGCGCGGTCATGGTGCAGTCGGAGAACTTGCCGTCGGTGTCGTAATTGGCGTCGCCTTGCCACACCCCTGAGATGAAGGCCGCGTTCTCCGCCCCGAATACCGACAACGCCGCCACGAGCAGCGGGACGGAGAGCGAGGCTCTTAGGGTCATGGTTGGTCCTGACGGCGCATTCCGCACTTAAAGCATAGCCCGAACTGCTCAAGGATTAAGGGGGGAAAATGCCTTCAAGCTCCGGCCCTTGCGATGGCGATCTCGGTATCGCCGTAGCGCCTGCGGTCGATCTCCGCGAGCGGCGCCGGCCAGTCGATGGCGAAGCCCGCGCGCTCCTCGAGCACAACAACCGCATCCGGTGCAATCCATCCGCCTTCGACCGCGGCGGCCAGCGCGCGTTGCCCCAGTCCCGCGCCGTAAGGCGGGTCGCACAGCACGAGATCGAACGGCTCGATCCGTCCCGCCGGCCCGAGCTTGGTGGCGTCGCGCCGCCAGATCTTGGTGGCCCCGGTCAAGCCCAAAGCTTCGACATTGCGCCGGATCGCGCCGCGCGCCTCGGCGCTCTCCTCGACGAACAGGCAGAACCGCGCGCCGCGCGACAAGGCTTCGAGCCCGAGCGCGCCGGAGCCGGCGAACAGGTCGAGCACGCGCACCCCGTCGAAGTCCAAACCCGGCGCGCCATGCTCGAGCACGTTGAACAAAGCCTGGCGCACGCGATCGGAGGTTGGCCGCGTCGCCAAGCCCTTCGGCGCCGCCAGTCCCGCGCCCCTGAATTTGCCGGCTATAATGCGCATCGGGTCATTTGCGGCGCGCCTGGCGGCGCAGCTTCTCCGGCGCGACCAGCCCGAATTGCTCCGTGAGTTTCGCGCCCAGTTGATCGGCGAGCACGCGGCGCTTGACCTCCTCGACCGCGCCCTCGGGCAGATCGCCGAGCGCGAACGGCCCAAACGACACGCGGATCAGCCGGTTGACGGTCAAGCCGAGATGCTCGGCGATCCGCTTCACCTCGCGGTTCTTGCCTTCGCGCAACGCAATGGTGAGCCACTGATTCGATCCCTGTTCGCGGTCGATGCGCGCCTCGACCGGCCCATAATGGATGCCGTCGAGGGTGACCCCCTGGCGCAAGCGGTCGAGCGCTTCCTGAGTGACCCGGCCGTGAACGCGCACCCGATAGCGCCGGAGCCAGCCGGTGCTCGGCAATTCGAGATGCCGCGCCAGTTCGCCGTCGGTGGTGAGCAGCAGCAGGCCTTCGGTGTTGATGTCGAGTCGCCCGACCGAGACCACGCGCGGCATTTCCGGCGGCAGCACCTCGAACACCGTCTTGCGCCCTTGCGGGTCTTTGTGGCTCGTGACCGAGCCGCGCCGCTTGTGATAGCGCCACAGCCGCGCGCCTTGCTTCTCGGGCAGAGGCTTGCCGTCCACCATGATCGCGTCGCCGGGCGACACCACATGCGCCGGCGTGGTCAGCACCTTGCCATTGACGGCGACGCGGCCGGCCGCGATCCAGGCTTCGGCATCGCGCCGCGAGCATAGCCCGGCATGGGCGATCGCCTTGGCGATGCGCATGGGCGCGCCGGCCATGGCCACGGGCTGATTCGCGCCAATTTTCGGCGGGGCTTGACCCTGCCCGCGCTTAGCCTCCACTTTGCCGCCCATGACGCCAAAGCTTGCAGATGAGGCCGCGCGTAGCAAGACCGTGCGGCCCATGGACCTTGCCCTCGACCAGGCGATGCGCGCCCACGACCTCGGCGAAGTGCCGGTCGGCGCCGTGGTGGTGAGCGCCGATGGCGAGGTGCTCGCATCCGCCGGCAACCGCACCCTCGCCATGCGCGACCCGACCGCTCATGCCGAGCTGCTCGCCATCCGCGCCGCCTGCGCCAAGCTCGGCAGCGAGCGGCTCACCGATTGCGACCTCTATGTCACGCTCGAGCCCTGCGCCATGTGCGCCGCCGCGATCTCCTTCGCCCGCATCCGCCGCCTCTATTTCGGCGCGGCCGACCCCAAAGGCGGCGCGGTCGAGCATGGCCCGCGCTTCTTCGCGCAAGCCGACCTGCCATCATGCGCCGGAAGTGGTCGGCGGTCTGGGCGAAACCAAAGCCGGCGCTCTGCTCAAGCAATTTTTCGCGGAACGGCGCTGAGCCTCACGGCTCAATCCGAACGCTTCGGTCCCCAGCCCGGGCGCGGGCCGGGCACGCCGGGAGGCCATTCTATATTCTGCGGATAGAGGCTCCTTTGCAGCGCCTGCGTGCTCGTAGTCGCCCTTGGCGTAAGGCACGAAACCGAAATAGAAGCTGTACCCGCCGGGGCGGCCTGGATTGTAGTAATAGGGATAGATCGGCGTGCGACCGCGGCGGTAGATGCGGGCTGGCGTGACCTGAGAGGCCGGAGCGGCGACGCCGGCGATGAAGCCCGGCGCCGCGCCGGCGGTCTCGCTTCCCGTAACAAGAGCAAGCCCGAACACCATCGCGGCCGTCCCGGCCAGGCTTGCAGCCAATCTCATCGCGCGTGACAATCGCTGGGGCATACGAATCTCCGCATCTGTTCTGGCAAGAGCTTAGAGATAGGCAGGGCGTCAAGCAACGCCTCGCCGTGAGATTGACCGGGGCGCGAAACGGCCATGGAGTCGTCACTTATCCTCCAGCTTGGCATTGCCGTGGTGGTGATCGTTCTGATCGCCGCCTCGACCGTCAGGTTCGCGTTGCGGTCGACCCGGACCGGCGCCGCGCCGGTCATCAGGGCCAATGTCCAGAAGCTCAAAGACGGCTGGTACCAGCTCAACATCGCCGTCGCCAATCGCGCGCCCTATGGCCTGGTGGTTGACGAGCTGAAGCGCGTCAGGCCGAGATCGGCCCGATTGATGTCGCCGATCCAGTCGGTGTCGACGCGCCAAGGCGATTTCCAGGTCTGGTCCGATCCCGCCACCGACAAGCCCAAGACATCCATCCCGCTCGACCTCGCCATTGCCGCGCATGAGGAGCATCATGGCGGGGTGGCGCCGCGATCCGAAGCGCAGATCACCGCCTGGCTGTTCCTGCCTGACGGCAGCGACCCGACCGACCTTGAGCTCGAGCTTGCTCTGTATGACGGCGGCGACCATCTGCGCTCCTATCGTTTTGGCGTCATGCGCGAAGTGGGTCCAGCTAAGCATCGCCAAGCGAAATCCTCGCCGCGGCGCAGTTAGCGCCTCCCTCGGGCAGTCACCCCACGGCGCGGGAGCCGATGTCGTGGCGGCAGAAGCCTTGCGGCCAGTCGATCTTGTCGATCGCGGCATAGGCGCGGTCCTTGGCTTCGGCGATGCTGTCGCCGCGCGCGGTGACCCCGAGCACGCGGCCACCATCGGCGAGGATGCGCTTGCCGTCGCGCTTGGTGCCGGCATGGAAGATCTGCACCTTGGGATCGGCCCCGGCCGCATCGAGGCCCTTGATCTCCGAGCCCTTGTCGTAGGCGCCGGGATAGCCCTTGGCCGCCATCACCACGCACAGCGCCGGCTCGTCGTGCCAGTCGAGCGCGACGCCTGAGAGCCTGCCTTCGGCCACGGCGAGCAGCGCCGGCAGCAGGTCGGATTTGAGCCGCATCATCAGCACCTGCGCCTCGGGGTCGCCGAACCGCACATTATATTCGATCAGCTTGGGCGCTCCGTGCTCGATCATCAGCCCGGCATAGAGCACGCCCTTGAAGGGCGTGCCGCGCGCCGTCATCGCCCGCATGGTCGGCTCGATGATCTCCTCCATGACCTGGGCGCAGAGCGCTGGCGTCATGATCGGCGCCGGCGAGTAGGCGCCCATGCCGCCGGTGTTGGGACCTTGGTCGCCGTCGATAGGCGCGCTTGTGGTCTTGCGCGGTGGCGAGCGGCAGCGCCGTCTCGCCGTCGGTGAGCGCGAAGAAGCTCGCTTCCTCGCCGGTGAGGAATTCCTCGATCACCACTTCGGTCCCGGCAGCGCCGAACGTGCCCGAGAAGCAGGCATCGATTGCCGCGTCGGCCTCTGCGCGCGTCTGCGCGATCACCACGCCTTTGCCGGCGGCCAGCCCGTCGGCCTTGACCACGATCGGCGCGCTCAGCGTCGCCACGTAGTCCTTGGCCGCGGCGCCATCGCTGAAGCGGCGATAGGCGGCGGTGGGAATGCCGTATTCGGCGGCGAGGTCCTTGGTGAAGCCCTTCGAGCCTTCGAGCTGCGCCGCCTCGCGTGACGGCCCGAACACTTTGAGGCCCGACGCTTCGAGATCGTCGGTGAGCCCCGCCACCAGCGGCGCCTCCGGCCCGATCACCACCAACCCGATGTCATTATCCGTGCAGAAGCGGACCACCGCCGCATGATCGGCCATATCGAGCGCCACGCAGTCGGCGAGCGCCTCGATACCGGCATTGCCCGGCGCGCAATAGAGACGATCGAGCAGGGGGCTTTGCTTGAGCTTCCAGGCGAGCGCATGCTCGCGGCCGCCGCCACCGATCAGAAGCACATTCACCTTCGCTCACGCTCCGCTTGTGAGGAGGGGCCGAGGCGAGTATTGCTCAGGCCCCCAATCTGGCGCTCTCTAGCACGAGAATGGCGCGCCGGGCGAAACCAGATGATTTGACACCATGGCCGACCGCATCGAGACCGCAGAGCCTGCGACCAATCTCGTCGAATATACCGTGTCGGAGCTCGCCTTCGCGCTCAAGCGGACGGTCGAGGAGTCCTATGGCCTGGTGCGGCTGCGCGGCGAGATTTCCGGCTTCAAGGGCCAGCATTCGAGCGGCCATTGCTATTTCACGCTGAAAGACGACAAGGCCTGCATCGAGGCGGTGATCTGGCGCAGCACCTATCAGCGGCTCAAATTCAAGCCGGAGGCCGGGCTCGAAGTCATCGTCAAAGGCCGGGTCACCACCTATCCCGACCGGTCGAAATATCAGATCGTGATCGACGAGCTCGAGCCGGCGGGCGCCGGCGCGCTGATGGCGTTGCTCGAGCAGCGCAAGAAGATGCTGGCCGCCGAAGGCCTGTTCGACGTCGCGCGCAAGCGGCCCCTGCCATATCTGCCGCGCATCATCGGCGTGGTCACCTCGCCGACCGGCGCGGTGATCCGCGACATTCTCCATCGCCTCGAAGACCGCTTCCCCTGCCACGTGCTGGTGTGGCCGGTCAGGGTGCAGGGCGAGACCTGCGCCGTCGAAGTGTCGGCCGCCATTATCGGCTTCAACCGGCTCGACGGCGGCGGGCTGGTGCCGCGGCCCGATCTGATCATCGTCGCGCGCGGCGGCGGCAGTCTCGAAGATCTGTGGGGCTTCAACGAGGAGAACGTGGCGCGCGCCGCCGCCGCCAGCGCGATCCCGCTGATCTCGGCGGTGGGCCACGAGACCGACTGGACCATCATCGATCTCGTCGCCGATTTCCGCGCGCCGACGCCGACCGCCGCCGCCGAGCGCGCCGTGCCGGTGCGCGCCGAGCTGATGGTCACGGTGACGCAGCACGGCCTGCGCGTGACCACCTCGCTCCGGCGCCGGATCGAAGGCCAGCGCCACAGATTCGCGGGGCTCGCCCGCGGGCTGCCGCGCAAGGCCAATATTTTGGACCTGCCGCGCCAGCGCTTCGATACCGCGAGCGGGAGGCTGCCGCGCGCTCTGCTCGCCAATGCGCGGGCCCATCGCGGCGCATTCGAGCGCAGCGCCTCGCGGCTCAGACCTCACATCGTGGCACGCACCGCCAAGTCCGCCGCGGATCGGCTGATCCGCCTCGACCGCGCCGGCGAACGGTCGGTCGCCGCGCTGCTCGCGCGCTCGCGGGCGAAGCTCGACGGCCAGGCAAAGCTG
Source organism: uncultured Alphaproteobacteria bacterium (assembly GCA_963812105.1). Lineage (GTDB taxonomy): Bacteria > Pseudomonadota > Alphaproteobacteria > Rhizobiales > Methyloligellaceae > Methyloceanibacter. Next base: position 117,731 of record CAWEUF010000003.1, on the reverse strand, counting down.
CTCCAGACGCTCGGCTATCACAACGTGCTGGCGCGCGGTTTCGCCCTGGTGCGTGCCGCCGACGGCGCGATGCTGCGCCGTGCCGCCGAGGTGAAGCCGGGCGCGGCTCTCGACATCGAGTTCGCCGATGGCCATATCGGTGCTCATGCCGACGCGAGCGAGCGCAAGACCGAGCCGAAAGCGAAAGCGGCCGCGCGGCCGAGCGACGGCAAGCAGGGCTCCCTGCTTTAGGCACGATGTCGCCAAGCATCAGCCGCTTTTCCGAAAACTTCTTGCGCAAAACCGTACAGCGTACTGGCGTTGTCGGATTGCTTGAGGTTATGGTGACGGACAACGACAAGAACCGAGGGGCCATTCAGCCTTGATGAATCGCTTCGAACGCAATCTCGGCTTCAAGGGCGAGGCCAAGCTCAAATATCTCGACGGCGAGGTGCAGGTGCTCACGCCGGGCGACTTCGTGCGCTGTGCCGTCACCGGGCGCACCATCCCGCTCGAAGAGCTGCGCTATTGGAGCGTCGAGCTGCAAGAGGCCTATGCCGACGCCGCCGCCTCGCTCAAGCGTTTCCGCGAGACCCATCCCGCGCCGGCCGAGTAAGGCGCGAGGCGAGCAGCTCTTTCACCGCCTCCGCATCCTCGAACTCCACCGCGACCAGGAACGGGCGGCAGCGATGTTTCAGCTCGCCCCGCGCGCTGTCCTCGTCGTCGGGCAGCCGCACGAAATCCTTCTCGGTGGTGACCAGCATGGCGTTCTGCGCCTTGGCCGCGTCGAGCAGCCGCCGCGCGTCGCGCTCGCTATAGCGGTGATGGTCGGCGAAAGCGCGCGTATCGACCAGCCGCGCGCCGTAATTGCGGAGCGTGGCGAAGAATTTCTCGGGCCGGGCGATGCCGGCGAAGCCGATCACCGGCAGCACGCCGAGCCAGCGCCTGTCCTGACGCGGCACCATGCGGGCCTTGAGCACCGGCTTGCCTTGGCGCGCAAAGGCTTCGATCAGGGACCCCGCTTTGTTGCCGTCGCCGATCACTACCAGCGCGTCCGCCCGTGCCATTTGCGCATCGAGCGGCGCCCGCAACGGCCCGGCCGGCATGATCAGGCCATTGCCGAGTCCCGCCTCGGCATCCACCACGATCAGCGATAAGTCCTTGGCAAGGCCGGGGTTTTGAAACCCGTCATCCATCACGATGACGCTGGCCGCGGTCGCCTCGATGGCGTGCGCGCCTGCCGCGCGATCGGCCGAGACCAAAGTCGGCGCCGCTGCCGCCAGCAGCAGCGGCTCGTCGCCCACCTCGCCGGCGCTTTGACCCGCCTCGACCAGCACCGGCCCCTTGCTCGCGCCGCCATAGCCACGCGTGAGGAACGCGGGCTTGGCGCCGAGCTCGGCGAGCAGCGCCGCCACGGCGATCGCCGTCGGCGTCTTGCCGCCGCCGCCCGCAGTGAAATTGCCGATGCAGATCACCGGCAGGCGCGAGCGGTAAGGCTGCGCCTTCGCGAAGCGCGCTTCAGCCACGCTGCCATAGAGCCGGCCCAACGGCGCGAGCGCCGAGGCGAGCGCGCCCTTGCGGCGATACCACCAGAACGGCGCCTCAAGAGGCATGTTTGAAATTCGTCTTCGGCGGGAGGTAGCGCTCGAGCTCGACCAGCGTGCGCGGCAAGGCGCCGCTCATGCCGGCGATGGTGCGGCTCGCGCGCTCGGTCATCGCCCGCCGCGCCGCTCCATCCTCGAGCAACGTAAGCGCCGCCTCGGCGAGGCTCGCCGCGTCGCGCACCTCGATCGCGCCACCGGCCCCAAGCAGCTCGCTGTAGGAATCGCGGAAGTTCCGCCAATTGGGGCCGGTCAGCACCGCGGCGCCGATCTTGATCGGCTCGACCGGGTTCTGGCCGCCGCGATCGACCAGTGAGCCGCCGACAAAAGCAACCGGCGCGACGGCATAGAACAAGCCGAGCTCGCCGATAGTGTCGGCCACATAGATGTCGGTGTCCGCCACGGGCAGCTCTCCCAGCGAGCGAAGCGCGACCTTGAGATTGTGCGGCGCGAAGCTGCTCGGCGATCAGCGGCCCGCGCTCGGGGTGCCGCGGCACGATGATGGTGAGCAGATCCGGGCGCGCGATCCGCATTTTGAGATGGGCCGCCATCACCTGCTCGTCCTCGCCGGGATGCGTGCTGGCGGCGAGCCACACCGCGCGGCCGTCAAGCGCGGCATCGAGCTTGCGCCGCCCGGGCAGGTCGGCCGGCGGCGGCGGGGCATCGGCCTTGAGATTGCCGACGTCGAGGGTGCGGGCGACGCCGAGTAGGGCGAAACGCTCGGCCAGCCTGCCGTTCTGCGCCAACACCAGGTCGAACGCCGTGAACAGGGGCCGGCTCAAGCCGGGCCGGCGCCGCCAGCGTCGATAGGAGCTGGCCGACATGCGCCCATTGATGAGCAGCAGGGGGATGTCGCGCGCCTTGGTCTCGAGCACGAGATTGGGCCAGATCTCCGACTCGACCAGCACGGCCAGGTCTGGGCGCCAATGAGTCAAGAAGCGCTGCACGAAGGTCTGATTGTCAAACGGCACATATTGATGGATTACGCCGCGCGGCAGGCGCGCGCGCGCAAGCCGCGCCGAAGTCACGGTGCCGGTGGTGAGCAGCATGCGGATTTCCGGCCGCTCGGTGGCGATGGCGTCGATCACCGGCAGCGCGGCATTGGCCTCGCCGACGCTGGCGGCATGGAACCAGACGAGAAAGCCGGGTGGCCGCGGCGCGCTGGACAGACCGTAGCGCTCGGGCCGACGTCCTGGCTCCTCCTTGCCGCGCCGCATGCGCCAGGCAAGGATCAACGGGGTGAACGGCGCCGCCAGGCTGGTGAGCGCCCGATAGAGCTTGATCGACAGCCCAGGCTTGATCGTCTCCGGCTTGGTCAATGGATCGCTGGCTCCGGCCCCAGTGAGCTTAGACATTGGCAGCCAATTCAACATGGCGCTTCGGTGCTGCTACTTGCCGGCCACGGCGACGGCCTCCTCGGCCGCCTCACCGGGCAACGGTCCCGCATGGGCCCCGGCAATGCCGAACTGGGTACGGTGTAGTCTGGTATAGAGGCCGCCCTTGGCGACCAGCTCGTCATGGCGGCCGGTCTCGATGATGCGACCCTGGTCGAGCACGCAGATCAGGTCGGCCTTCTTCACCGTGGACAGGCGGTGCGCGATCATCAGCACGGTGCGGCCGCGCATCAGCTCTTCGAGCGCGGTCTGCACCTTGGCCTCGGCCTCGGAGTCGAGCGAGCTGGTCGGCTCGTCGAGCAGCAGGATCGGTGCATCCTTGTAGATGGCCCGGGCAAAGGCGATGCGCTGCCGTTCGCCGCCGGACAGCAATCCGCCCGCTTCGCCGACCCGCGTGTCGTAGCCCTTGGGCAACGACATAATAAAGTCATGCGCGGCCGCCGCTTTGGCGGCGTGGATCACCTGGTCTTCGTCGACCGGCTTGGCGCCGTAGGCGATATTGGCGCGGATGGTGTCGTCGAACAGCACTGGGTCTTGGGTGACCAAGGCAATGACGTCGCGCAGGCTGTCGACCGTGACATGCTTGATGTCCTGGCCATCGATCAGAATCTTGCCGCGGTCGGGATCGAAAAAGCGCAAGGTGAGATTGACCAGCGTGCTCTTGCCCGAGCCGGACGGCCCGACCAGCGCCACGGTGCTCCCAGGCGGCACGGTCAGGCTCACGCCCTTCAGCACGCTGTTTTCGGGCTCATAGGCGTAGGACACGTTCCTGAACTCGATCTCGCCGCGGTCGAGCTTGAGCGGTTTGGCGTCGGGCAGCTCGATTAGACTGATCTCACGGTCGATCACGCCGAACACCCGGCTCGAGGCGGCGATGCCCTCCTGCAATTGCGTCTGCAGAGTCGCCGCGCTCTTGAGCGGCGCGTAGATCAGCAGAGCGGCCGTCATAAAGCCCATGAAGTGACCGAGGCTCAGATCGCCCCGCACCCCTTTGGTGCCGGCGAAATAGATGGCGAGCGCGAAGCCTAGCCCCGTCAGAAGCTCGACGGAGGGGCTCGACAACGCGCGCGCACGGGTGCCGCGCATGGCGAATTCGAGCGCGCGGTTGACGGTCGAGGCGGCGCGGGCCTCCTCCCTGTCCTCCTGCCGGTAGGCGCGCACGACGCGCATGCCGCGTAACGTCTGGGTGATGAGCGCCGATAGGTCGCCGGTTTCCTGCAATCGACTTGGAGGTCGATTTGCGCATCTTGCGTCGCTGGCGCCCGAGCAAGAACCAGGCGATCGGCATGAAGATCAGGATCAAGGTCGCGAAGCGCGGGTCCATGTAGAACATGGTGCCGATCAGAATGATCACCTTGAGGTAATTCTCGCCGAGCGTGACGATGGAGCGGCTCGCCGTCTGCCGGATGAGAGTGGAATCGGTGAGGAAGCTCGACAGCAGACGCCCGGAATGGACCAGTCTGGATCCAGTTGAGGTCGGCGCGGGCAAGCCGGGCGAACATCTGAATGCGGAGATCGGCGACAAAGCGGTGCCCGAGATAAGCGACGGTGACGTCGGCGATATACTCGGCGCAGGCCTTGACGACGGTTACGATCACGATGGCGGCGGTGATCCAGTAGACCATCTGCTCGCTCTTGCCGACGAACACATCGTCGGCCGTCCGCTGGATCAGGAACGGTATAGCCCCGGTGGTCGCTGCAGTGAGCAGCATGGCGGCCGAGGCAATCAGCAGGAGTCCAATGCGCGGCCGCAAATGCTCCCGCCAAATGCGCCCTACGATTTGCCAAGTGGTATAGTTGACCTGGAGTTGGTCGGAGCCCCGCGTGACGATGTTCGCGTCCCTGAACAGTAGGTCTTTCACGCATTTCCCCGATTTTTCTACGGTTTCGGCAGGCAATTGCCATCCGCCACAGCCGTTCTAGCATGCGGCAGCACGAGCCTCTAAGGCCAAAAACCCGTTGGGCTAAATGCCGCTATGCGGTCTCACCGCTCCGGGTGCTCGGGGTCGAGCAACCGATGCAGATGCACGATAAAGTAGCGCATGTGAGCGTCGTCGACGGTGCGGTGCGCGGCGTCCTTCCAGGCGTCGTAGGCTTGCGCATAGTTGGGATAGATGCCGACGATGTCGAGCGCGTTGAGGTTGCTGAACTCGATCGTGTCGAGCGAGGCGAGCTCGCCGCCGAACACGAGGTGAAGCAATTGCTGCCGGGTCTTCTTGGTGCCGTCCTTTGCGGCCATGGCTCATCCTTCCCCCTTCAAACTCGTCATGGTCGATTGGTTAGAGGTCTACGCGCTCGGTGCGCTCGATCAACAGCGGATGCATCGCCTTGCCGCTTGCCACCAGGCTCGGAAAGCGGGGGGAGGCGCGGTTGTAGCGGTGGGTCTCGCCGTGGTGGTCGGTGATGGTGCCGCCGGCCTCCTCGACGATCAGCGCGGCGGCGGCAAGGTCCCATTCGCTCTTGGCCGACAGCGAGATGGTGGCGTCGGCCTGGCCGCAGGCGACCAGCGCGAGCCGGTAGGCCACCGAGTTCACCCATTTGGATTGCACCTCGGGCCACGGCTCCTTCCAGATCTTCTTTTTGAATAGTCCGCCGCTGGCGATCAGCAGCGCGCCGTCGAGCGTATCCTTCTTGCTGGCGACGATCGGCTGATCGTTGAGGAAGGCGCCGTTCCCCCGCATGGCGCGGAAGAACTCTTTGGTGGCGGGATTGTACACCGCGCCGAGCACCGGCACGCCGTCCTCGACCAGCGCGGCGGAGACCGTCCACTCCGGCAAGTGACGCAGGAAGGCATTGGTGCCGTCGATCGGATCGACCATCCACACCCGGCGGCATTTGAGCCGCTCCTGGTCGTCGTCGGTCTCTTCCGAGAGCCAGCCATAGTCCGGCCGCCTGGTGTGGAGATCGAGCTTGAGCGCGGTATCGACCGCCAGGTCGGCCTCGCTCACCTCCGAGCCGTCGGGTTTCCGGTTCACCAGGATCTGCTGGCGGAAATAAGTGAGCGCAAGTTCGCCTGCGTCGCGGACCGCCGTTTTAAGAAGTGCGTAATCTTCTTCGAGAGACGGAGCGGAAAGGCGTTGTTTGGTTGGCTCGATGGCGGTCATCTGGTGGTGGCGGAAGATTTGCGAAACTTTTCAGAAGAGTTCTCTAAACCATGTAAGCAGACAAGCGGCGCATACCAGACATTAACAACGTCCATTAAGCGCTTCGGAAAGCTTCTCTGGCAGCATCGTGGCAATAAAGGCCGCCTCAAGGCAGCCAGCCAAACGGGGAAGCTAACAGCAAGGCGTCATCCGGGTCTCAGGGCGACAAGCTCTGGGGCCCGGTTGCTTTTTGCGCGTTCGCGCCGGCGAAGCAACTCAGAATATTGCCGCAAGGGCCATGTCGATCACGATGGCGGCGAGCACGATCGCGCCGAAATCGCGATTGGAGCGGAAGCGCTTGAGGCAATTCTCCGCATCGTCGATGTCGAGCGTGGCGATTTGCCAGGCAAGCTGCGCCGCCGCCGCCGTCATCAACAGCAAAAAGGCGGTGCCGGCATGGGCCATGATGCCTGCCGCAACGATGGCGAGCCAGGCGATGGCGTAGAGCAAAGCGAGCCACGCTTTGGTGGCGCGGCCGAATTTGAGCGCGGTGGATTTCAGTCCGATCAGGTCGTCGTCCTCGCGGTCCTGATGGGCGTAGATCGTGTCGTAGCCGATGGTCCAGGCGACCGCCCCGGCGTAGAGCACGACGGCCGGCCAATCGAGGCGGCCTAACACGGCCGGCCAGCCGAGCAGCGCGCCCCAGTTGAACGCGAGGCCGAGCACGACTTGCGGCCAATGACTGAATCGTTTGACGAAGGGGTAGAGCGCCACGATGGGGATCACGCCGAGCCCGAGCCAGATCGTGGTGCTGTTGAAGCTCAGCAGCACGACAAGCCCGATCAGGCACAACACCAGCATGAAGATGAAGGCGGCGCGGGGGGTGATCTGACCGCTCGGCAGCGGCCGCCCGCGCGTGCGCGCGACTTGCGCGTCGAGGTCGCGATCGACCAGATCGTTATAGGTGCAGCCTGCCGCGCGCATGACGAGCGCGCCCAGCGCGAACAGCACCAGCAGCCAGGGGTCGGGATAGGCCTCTTCGATGCTGCGCCCGGCCAGCGCCACCGACCAGAAGCAGGGCAGCGCCAGCAGGAAGAAGCCGATCGGCCGGTCGGCGCGGGCAAGCCTGAGAAAGGGGGCGAGCGCCGCCGGGGCGAAGCGATCCACCCAGTTCCGAGCGCCCGCGTCGGCCACCGCGCTCGCTTTACCTTGGGCCGGGGGTCGTGTCATGTGTTCGGCGCTCTCGCTGTTTCGCCAGTCCTAGCCGGCTATGTCCTCCAAGCTTCAGCGCCTGTTCGTCAAGTCCAAGCTTGAACCTGGCGCCGAGATCGCGCTTGCCAAGGATCAGGCGCATTACCTTGGAACGGTGCTCAAACTCAAGCCGGGCGAGCGGGTTCTGCTGTTCAACGGCATAGACGGGGAATGGTGCGCCGAGCTCACCACCATCGGCCGGAAGGGGGCCGAGGCTCGCCTTGAGCACCAGACGCGCCCGCAACAGGACGGCCCCGATCTCCATTATCTGTTCGCGCCGCTGAAGCGCGCCCGCCTCGACTATATGGCGCAAAAAGCCACCGAGCTCGGCGCGAGTACGCTGCGGCCGGTGATCACGCGCCACACCACGGCTGAGCGCGTCAACACCGAGCGCCTCCGCGCCAACGCCGTCGAGGCAGCGGAGCAGTGCGGCATTTTGCGCGTGCCCGAAGTGATGGAGCCGGAGAAATTGTCGAAGCTGCTTGCCGCTTGGGACGAGACGCGCCTGCTCATTTTTGCCGACGAGGCGGCGCCGCATGCCTCGCCCATCGAGGCGCTCAAAGCGCGCCGGCCTGGGCCGCTGGCCGTGCTGATCGGACCCGAAGGCGGATTTGACCGCGAGGAGCGCGCCGCACTGCTTGCAAAGCCGTACGTCCTCCCCATTTCCTTAGGCCCGCGGGTGATGCGGGCCGATACCGCCGCGGTCGCCGCTCTCGCCCTTGTGAACGCCGCCTTAGGCGACTGGCAGTAAGGATCGCTTGTCAGCCGCGCGCGGACAGCGCCATAAAGGCCGCCCCTCCCACTCGCGGTCCGCTTAAAGCGGCTTAACCCTACGGAGCTCTCCTCATGTCGACACGGGTGAGTGGGCCGGAACGCCCCGTCATCTCGTCACGGGACGAGCTCGTGGCTTATCTCGAAGCCGGAGCAAAGCCCAAGAGCGATTGGCGCATCGGCACCGAGCACGAGAAATTCGGCTTCTACCGCCAAGGTCATGGCCCGGTGCCGTATGACGGCGCACGCGGCATAGCCGCGCTTCTCGAAGCGCTTCATGAGCGTTTCTGCTGGGATGAACCCGTCACTGAGAACGGCAACATCATCGCGCTCAGCCGCCGGGATTGCCCGAAAGGCGGCACTGTCAGCCTCGAGCCGGGCGGCCAGCTCGAACTGTCAGGCGCGCCGCTCCAGACCGTGCACGAGACCTACGAGGAACTCCGCCAGCATCTCGCCGAAGTGGGCGAGATCGGCGGCGAGCTCGGCATGGGTTTTCTCGGGCTGGGCTTCTCGCCCAAATGGACGCTCGCCGAGACGCCGGTGATGCCGAAGGAGCGCTACCGCATCATGGCGCGCTATATGCCGAAGCGGGGCAAGCGCGGGCTCGACATGATGTTCCGCACCGCCACCGTGCAGGTGAACCTGGATTTCAGCGACGAGGCCGACATGGTCGCCAAATTGCGCGCAGGCCTCGCGCTTCAGCCGGTGGCGACGGCATTGTTCGCCAACTCGCCGTTCACCGACGGCAGACCTAACGGCTATCAGTCCTACCGCGCCGAGATGTGGCGCGACACGGATCCCGATCGCAGCGGGCTCCTGCCGTTTGCCTTCGACGACGGCATGGGCTTTGAGCGTTATGTCGACTACGCGCTCGATGTGCCGATGTATTTCGTCTATCGCGACGGCCGCTACATCGACGTGGCCGGCGCGTCGTTCCGGGATTTTCTGGCGGGCAGGCTTGCGGCTTTGCCGGGGATGCGGCCGACGCTCGACGATTGGGCCGATCATCTCACCACGCTATTCCCCGATGTCAGGCTCAAGCGCTTCCTCGAGATGCGTGGCGCCGATGCCGGCTCGTTCGCGCAGGTCGTGGCGTTGCCGGCGCTGTGGACCGGGCTGCTCTACGACCAGGAGGCGCTCGATGGGGCTTTGGCCCTGACCGGCGACTGGACTGTGGCGGAGATGCAAGCCTTGCGTGACGCCGTGCCGCGACAAGGCTTGCGGGCGCCGTTTCGTGGCGGCACCGTGCACGACGTCGCCGGCGCCATGGTGCAACTCGCCGAATCAGGATTGAAGCGCCGCGCCCGGCTCACGCGCAAGGGCGAGGACGAAAGCAAGGCGCTGGCGCCGCTGATCGAGACCGTCGCAGACGGGCGCTCGCCGTCGGACCGGCTGCTCGCCGCCTATCACGGCCCTTGGCAAGGCGACATCGACCGGGTGTTCGACACCCAGGCACTGTAGTCGCCGTTCTGAGTTCTAGCTTCGAGCGTCGCACCCGCCCTGGAGACACTGTTACTGCGGGCGACCGCCCGTCAGGGGCATCGCCGGCCGGGGTGGAACTGGTCTTCCATGCGCTCGACCACCGGGTCGAACCGCTTGCGCTCGGCGACGGGATAGACCATCGCGAACACGTTGACGACTTGGTTGCCGCACGAGAACATGACCTTCTCGTAATAGATCTGTTCCCCGCGGTAGCCGCTCAATACGAACCAGGTTCGCCCGCGCGGGCGATAAGTGACCTCGTCGTAGCCTTGAGCGTTGTCGAGCAGCCACTGTTTGAATTTCTGTGGCGTGCCGGCGGTGGGCTCATGCCAAGCGCCGGCCAGGAACTTCGCTTCGCCGTCCGGCGCGGCAAAATAATAGAAGGAAGGCTTCTCGTCGTCCGGGAGACGGTCAAACAGCGCGGGCGGGTAGGAGAAGGTGAATCCGAACCCGGCATCGCGAATGGTTTGCCAGTGGGAGTTCCCGGCATTTGCTCCGACCGCCAGCAATGTGACGATCAGGGCAGCCAACAACCCCCACTGGCGACCGATCATGTGACGCGCGATCTCCACCAGACTATTTGTCCGGCTTCGGGACCGCTGGCGCGTCCATCTTGGGGGCTTCGATGTTTACATCGACGGTACGCTTACCGAAATTCAACGCACCCGAGTAGAACAAGATGCCGAAGACAACCAGCGCGACTAGAATGACGCCCATAACTAACCCGGCGCCGACGCCACCGTCGTTCGATACATAAACTTTCTTATCTGCCATCGGTAATACTCCCTGTTCAGCGAATGCTCACTAAACAGGCGACGAGCCTTCCGGTTCCCTTGTGGCTGGCGATTGGCGGAACGGGCATGCGGGCTTGACCGGCGGTAGGCAGCTAACCATATGGGGACTAAGTCACCGTCCCTTTCTGCTACCCTGCACGGATGGGACGTTAGTCCGTCCCCCAAAGACGGATGTCATCGGCGACAGAGTCTCCTTTCTCTGTCGCCAATTCTTTTTGTCTGAGGGCTGCTTTATTTCAGATTGGCCAAGGCGTCGCCGCACTTGACCGAAACGCCGAGAAGCAGTGCTCGCCCGCGCCTACCAGCAGGCTTTGGCGCCCTTGAGATGCGCCAGAGTCAGCATGTCCCGCGCCGCAAAACTTGCCGGGCCCTGCGCCAGCTTGATCATGAACGCAGTGTCGCCGCTTGAACCTGCCGCGGCGAATTTGTCCTCGCTATTCACGAAGTAACCAGTCGAGGTCGTGCCTTCCTGTTCGTGCTTCGGCTTGTGCTTGACACAGCCGACCACAATGCGGGGGCCGGGTATGTTGTCTGGCAGCCAAACTGCCCAACTGCTGGAAACTCTCATCGTACCGTTGGGGTGATAATAGTTGCAGACGGCGCTCCATCCGTCGCCCCCGCCGGCGTTGGGCGCGATGCCGCCCTCGACCTGATCGTCGCGGAACTCCACGTCGCCAAATCGCATGCGGCATTCGAGTCCTTCAGCCACTTTCTTTTTGGGGCCTGTGGCATCGGGATCTTGTGGTTCTTCTGCCTCCGCCTCGATTTGAGCGGCGCACTCGGCCAGAGCCTTCTCGCGATCCTCTTCGCCCTTCGCGGCCGCGTCGCTATTGGCCGGCTCGAGCATGCACCAGCCGTAATGATATTGGCGATCTTCGCTCCACCACTGAGATTTTCCAGTCTTGCAGCCGAGGTGGAGATATTCGATCGATTGCTCGACCGCCTTGTCGGCATAAGGTCCGCAGACGGCGGGAGTAAGGGCGAAGGAAGAAGTTGAGCCGGCAAAAAGAGCTAAGATGCCAAATGCTGCGGCGGGCACGATACACAACCAAGAACTAGTTCTCTTAAGTCCTGTTGGCCGCATGTCTTGCGCCGTTCCTCAATGAGGTTGCGGATATTCGCGCTTTCACGGCCTCCATGCAAGCCACGTCAGACCGTCATGCCTCAATGCTTGAGATCGGAAATAAAGCCGGTTCGGAGGTCTCATTTCGAGGGTAACGACCACCCCTAGAGGTGGTAATTTGGGCTGCGTAAATGCAGAACACTGGCAACTGAGACCGGACATGCTGCGCTGGGGCATTGTGACTGGACTTTTGTTGCTCGGATCGAGCGCGGCTGCGTTTGATGCCGGGGATCTGGCGAAGCTGAAATCTACCGGCTCCTGTCGAGGCTGCGATTTGGCGGCAGCGGACCTCCATGGACTTGATCTGGAGGACGCCGACCTCACTGGCTCCGATCTGTCCGAAGCGAAATTGGACACCGCAAATCTCGATGGCGCAAAGCTGCGCGGTGCCGATCTCTCCCGCGCGACCGGATCCTTCCTGCACCTTGCCGGCGCCGATCTCAGTGGCGCCCGTATGGTGTCGTTCGATGCCTGCTACGACCAGGATTTCACCCGCGCCATCTTTCGGGGCGCTGATCTCAGCAACGCGAAACTATGCGCAACGGCTTGGAGCGGAGCCGATTTATCCGGGGCGATCCTGAGCGGCGCCGACCTGACCTATACGCACGACCTCACGCAGGCTCAGCTTGACCGTGCCTGCGGCGACGAAACGACCAAGCTTCCCGCCGCGACGTTCAGCATTCCCCGCTGCGCTACGGAATAACGGGCTTGACCGGCGGCAGGCCGATTCTTTTTGTCTGAGAGCTGCTTATTTCAGATTGGCCAAGGCGTCGCCGAAGCCTTGCAACGCGACCGGAATGCCGATGCCGGCTTCGGGCGTGTCGAAGATGATGAACATGGCGGTCGTGCCGGTTTTCATCTTGGCGATCACCTCGTCCTGCAACACCACCTCGGCCACGCAGCCGCGTTTGCCGCATTTGAGGAACGGGGCGTTGCCGACGTCAGCGCCGTCGATCTTGAGGCCTAAGCCGGTCGGCAGCAGCACGCCGAGCGGCACGACTACGCGCAACAGCTTCTTGTCCTCGCCGATCGCCTTGTAGAACACCACGGTCAGGCCGACATTGGGCCTATCCTCGGCGGTAACGCTCTGCACCAGCGCGCATTTCTCCTCCTTGGCGCCGGGCGGGGTGCGGCACGAGACCTGCCAGGCGCCATGCGTCTCGCGCACGATGCTGCCGGGGCCGGTGGCGGCCGGAGCCGCCTCTTGGGCGGCGTCCTGGGCCCGGGCCTGGACGCCGAAGCCAAGCACCAGGCTGAGCGCCAGGCCGAGGGCGGCCATGAGCCGCGCGGCCGACGCAACAAACGAAAAGCTGGGTATCTTGGCCATTGGGCTAATGGGACCTGCGCGCCCGCGCGATCAAGCGCGAATCGCCTCGCAAGAGACTAGATTGTGGGGAGCGGCGCAGTGAAGCGGAGATGCGCAACATAGAAAACCGCCATCGCCGAGTATTGGGGCCAAATTTCGACGCGGAAGCCTAGCCGGAAATCTTGGCGAGGCAGAAAACTTGCGCGGCGAGCGTGCATATGCCGCAGTGACGCTCTGAATCATCAGTGTTGCCAACCTATTCCCTTTATGATTTGAACACTCGAAAATAGCCTCCAGCCCCGCCAACTCTGCGGGAGTCTGGGCAAGCAAAACAACATTTGGGGGCGACGCTCTTTATCGCTATTGAACTTCCGCGCCGCCCTTGCTTCGATCATGCGGCGCAGGCGACACTTATGCGCCCGCGCCCAATATCGGAACTCCGCCGTTTTCTTGACGGAGACCAGTTTTGGACTGTGGGAGCAGGCTTCAGGAGTGGAAGAATGGCGATCCGTGATCGATTGACGACGGTGCTCGTGGCGGCGGCGCCCATTGCCTTGTGCGGCGCTGCCTATGCCAAGGAAGGCCAGCCCGCGCCTTGGCAGCTCGGTTTTCAACCGGCCGCCTCGCCGATCATGGAGCAGATCACCTCGTTCCACACTTATGTCACCATCATCATCACGGTGATCGGGCTGTTCGTGCTTGGCCTGCTCATTTACGTGATGAGCCGCTTCAACGAGAGTCGCAATCCCGACCCTTCGCGCACCACCCATAACACGACGCTCGAGGTCGCCTGGACCATCGTGCCGGTGCTGATCCTGGTGGCGATCGCCATTCCCTCGTTCCGGCTCCTGTTCGCCCAATACGACATTCCCAAGCCCGACCTCACCATCACCGCCACCGGCAGCCAGTGGTACTGGACTTACGAATATCCGGACCACGGCATCACCTTCGATTCGATCATGGTGCAGGAAGCCGATCTGAAGGAGGGCCAGCCCCGCCTGCTCGCCGTCGACCGCGAAGTGGTGGTGCCGGTGGGCAAGAACGTGGTGGTAGGGGTCAAGTCCAACGATGTGATTCACGACTGGGCCATGCCGGCCTTCGGCGTGAAGCTCGACGCCGTGCCCGGACGCCTGCAGACCACTTGGTTCAGGGCCGAGCGCGAGGGCGTCTATTACGGCCAGTGCTCGGAGTTGTGCGGGCGCAATCATGCCTTCATGCCGATCGCCGTGCGCGTCGTGTCGGAAGCCGACTTCGCCGATTGGCTCGCCAAGACCAAGGCGAGCGCCGCGCGCGACGACGCCAAGAAAGTTGCTGCGGCGCCCGAGTAGGAGCAATCATTGTGAGCGTCTGAAGCGGCCGCCCACGATCCATCAGACCGACACCGGAATGAGACGGACAAGAAGATAAGGAAGAACTGCCATGGCACAGCACGCCCATGCCGAAGCGGCCCACCACGAAGATCACCCCACTGGCTGGCGTCGCTACGCCTATTCGACCAACCACAAAGACATCGGCACGATGTACCTGATTTTCGCCCTAACCGGCGGAATCATCGGCGGCATCCTCTCCATCGCCATGCGCATCGAGCTGATGTATCCGGGCATGCAGCTGTTCGGCGACCCGGAGGTGTTCAACGTCTATGTCGCCGCCCACGGGCTGACCATGGTGTTCTTCATGGTGATGCCGGCGATGATCGGCGGGTTCGGCAACTGGATCGTGCCGTTGATGATCGGCGCGCCGGACATGGCGTTCCCGCGCATGAACAACATTTCCTTCTGGCTGTTGCCGGCTTCGTTCGCGCTGCTGCTGACCTCGCTGTTCATGCCCGGGATGCCCGGCGGCACCGGCGTGGGCGCAGGCTGGACGCTCTATGCGCCGCTCACCACCAAGGGCACGCCCGGCATCGCCATGGATTTCGCCATCCTGTCGCTGCATCTCGCCGGCGCCTCGTCGATCCTCGGCGCCATCAATTTCATCACTACCATTTTCAACATGCGCGCGCCGGGCATGACGCTGCACAAGATGCCGCTCTTCGTGTGGTCGATCCTGGTCACCGCCTTCCTGCTGTTGCTGTCGCTGCCGGTGCTGGCCGGCGCCATCACCATGCTGTTGACCGACCGCAATTTCGGCACCGCGTTCTTCGATAGCGCCCATGGCGGCGATCCGCTGTTGTGGCAGCACCTGTTCTGGTTCTTCGGCCATCCCGAGGTCTACATTCTGATCCTGCCGGGCTTCGGCATGGTCAGCCAGATCGTGTCGACCTTCTCGCGCAAGCCGGTGTTCGGCTATCTCGGCATGGCCTACGCCATGGTCGCCATCGGCGTGATCGGCTTCGTGGTATGGGCCCATCACATGTACGCCGCCGGCATCAGCGTGAACACGCAAGCCTATTTCGTGTTCGCCACCATGGTCATCGCCGTGCCGACCGGCGTGAAGATCTTCTCCTGGATCGCCACCATGTGGGGCGGCTCGTTGTCGTTCAAGACGCCGATGCTATGGGCGCTCGGCTTCATCTTCCTGTTCACCATCGGCGGCGTGACCGGCGTGGTGCTGGCCAATGCCGGCGTCGATCGCTCGATGCACGACACCTATTACGTGGTGGCCCATTTCCACTACGTGTTGTCGCTCGGCGCCGTGTTCTCGATCTTCGGCGGCTGGTACTACTGGTTCCCGAAGATGACCGGCTACATGTATTCCGAGGCGACCGGCAAGCTGCATTTCTGGCTGATGTTCATCGGCGCCAACATCACCTTCTTCCCGATGCACTTCCTTGGGCTCGCCGGCATGCCGCGCCGCATCGCCGACTATCCCGATGCCTTCGCCGGTTGGAACTTCATCGCCTCGCTCGGCTCCTATATGGCCTTTGCCGGCATGCTGGTGTTCCTGTTCGGCATCGTTCAGGCCTTCGCCCGTCGTCAGCACGCCGCCGCCAATCCTTGGGGGCCCGGCGCCACCACGCTCGAATGGACGCTGTCGTCGCCGCCGCCGTTCCACAGCTACGAGACGCTGCCGCGCATCAAATGATCAGCGAGTGAGTGAGGCATGGCCGACGTCGCAACACCAATAACCGCCGAGACGATCGACGCCGCCAGTGGCGGCGACGTAGCCGACTATGTCGCGCTGATGAAGCCGCGGGTGATGTTTCTCGTGGTGTTCACCGCTCTGGTCGGGTTGATCGCCGCGCCGGGTTCGATGCATCCGGTGTTGGCCATCGCCGCGCTGATCTGCATCGCCGCCGGCGCCGGCGCCGCCGGGGCGCTCAATATGTGGTTCGATGCCGATATCGACGCGACCATGGCGCGCACCGCCGCGCGGCCCGTACCGCGCGGGCGCATTGCGCCCGAGGAAGCGCGCGATTTCGGCATGGTGCTCGCCACGTTCTCGGTGCTCTGCCTCGGCCTGATGGCCAATTGGCTGGCGGCCGCTCTGCTTGCCGCCACCATCGCCTTCTATGTGCTCGTCTACACCATGTGGCTCAAGCGGGCGACGCCGCAGAACATCGTCATCGGCGGAGCGGCCGGCGCGGTGCCGCCGATGATCGGCTGGGCGGCGGCGACCGGCAGCGTCAGTCTCGCGCCCGTCGTCCTGTTCCTGATCATCTTCGTGTGGACACCGCCCCATTTCTGGGCGCTGGCGCTGCTGCGGACCAAGGAATATGCCCGCGCCGGCGTGCCGATGCTGCCGGTGGTCGCGGGTCCCGATGCCACCCGGCTGCAAATCCTGATCTACAGTCTCATTCTGGCGCCGCTCGGCATGGTGCCCGCCATCATCGGGCTCGGCGGCACGCTCTATATGGCCGCCGCCGCCGTGCTCGGCTCGCTGTTCGTGGTCATGGCGCTCGATTGCTACCGGCAACGGGTAGGGGAGGCGGCCGACCGCGCGGCGAAGAACCTGTTCGCCTATTCGGTCCTGTACTTGTTCCTGCTGTTCGCCGTTCTTCTCGTCGAGCAGGGTTTCGGCATTGACGGCGGCGCCGTGCCGCTTCTTTGGACGTCGTGATGACCGATGCGGAACAAGAGCGCCAACGCCGTCAACGCAAACGATCCATGGCCATCGCCTGGATCCTGGGAGCCCTCGTGGTGCTGTTCTTCATCGTCACCATCGTCAGGCTCGGCGGCAATGTCGTCGAACGGCCGCTCTAACGCTTAAGCCAGCACCATGACCACACCCCGCAAAGACGAAGCGAAAACGCCCCGCCGCCACGGCATGCTGGCGCTGTCGCTGGCCGGGCTGGTCGCGGCCATGGTTGGGCTGTCGTTTGCCGCCGTGCCGCTTTACCGCATCTTCTGCCAGGCCACCGGCTATAACGGCACGCCGCAGCGCGCCGACAAAGGCGCCGACCAGGTGCTCGACCGCACCATCACCGTCCGCTTCGACGGCAATGTCGATCCCGCTCTGCCGTGGAGCTTCGCGCCGGAGCAGCGCACCATGGAGGTGAAGATCGGCGAGACCGCGCTCGCCTTCTTCAAGGCGACCAACAGGACCGAAGCGCCGGTGACCGGCACCGCCATCTTCAACGTGACGCCGGAGCAGGCCGGGCTCTACTTCACCAAGATCGAGTGTTTCTGCTTCACCGAGCAGACGCTCGCCGCCGGCGCCAGCGCCGAGATGCCGGTCACGTTCTTCGTCGATCCCAAGATCGTCGAGAATGACGACACCAAGAACATCGCCGAGATCACCTTGTCTTATACGTTCTACCGCACCGACAAGGCGGCCGGCGTGGCCGCCGCGCCGGCGGCCGACAAATCGGGATCGTGATTGATAGAGGGGCGAAAGCCGCCTCGTTAAGTTTGGGAGGAACGGGAGAACACAATGGCCGACGCCCACGCCCACGCTAAATCGCACGACTATCACCTGGTCAATCCGAGCATCTGGCCGATCGTCGGCTCAGTCGGGGCCTTCGTGCTGGCCATCGGCGCGCTGATGTATTTCATGTCGAAGAAGGCCGGCGCCCCGGAACTCTGGTACTTGGTCCCGGGCCTGGTGCTGGTGATCCTCACCATGTTCGGCTGGTGGCGCGACGTCCTCAAAGAGGCGCACGAAGGCTACGAGACGCCGGTGGTGCAGCTTCATTTGCGCTACGGCATGATCCTGTTCATCGCCTCCGAGGTGATGTTCTTCGTCGCTTGGTTCTGGGCCTATTTCGATGCCGCGCTCTATCCCCAGGATGCCGTCACCTACGCCCGCACCCAGGTGCTTGGCGGCGAGTGGCCGCCGGTCCCGAGCGCCGATACCGGCGTGCCCGGGCTCGGCTATTTCGGACACACCTTCGATCCGTGGGGTCTGCCCTTCGTCAACACCCTGATCCTGCTCACCTCGGGCACGACGGTGACCTGGGCGCATCATTCGCTGCTCGAGAACAATCGCAAGGGGCTCATCTGGGGTCTGGTCTGCACCGTCGTGCTCGGCGTCCTGTTCACCACCACCCAGGCCTACGAGTACATGCATGCCGGCTTCGGCTTCGCCAACCACATCTACGGCTCCACCTTCTTCATGGCGACCGGCTTCCACGGCTTCCATGTCATCGTCGGCACCATCTTCTTGACGGTGTGCCTGATCCGGGCGATGCGCGGCGAGTTCACGCCGAAGCAGCATTTCGGCTTCGAGGCCGCCGCCTGGTATTGGCACTTCGTCGACGTGGTGTGGTTGTTCCTGTTCACCTGCATCTATGTGTGGGGCGCCGGCAGCAACTACCCGACCCATTAGGGCGTTCAGCGCCGTCAGCGGGGGCGGCCTCGGGCCGCCCCTTTTTATTTGAGGAACTCGCCATGGCCCAAGCAACAAGCGGAGCGGCCGTGCCGTCTTTGGGCTCCACGCTATGGACCGGCCTCGCCGGACGCTGCCCCTCCTGCCATCGCGGCAAGCTCTATGCCGGCTATCTGACCGTCGCACCTAATTGCAACGTCTGCGGCCTCGACTATGGCTTCGCCGATTCCGGCGACGGGCCGGCCGTATTCGTCATTCTGGTGACCGGCTTCGTGGTGACCGGCTTGGCGCTGATCGCCGAAATCCGCTACGCCCCGCCTTATTGGCTGCACGCCGCCTTGTGGGGGCCGCTCGCCATCCTCTTGCCGCTCGTCCTGCTTCGGTCCTTCAAGGGAGTGCTGATCGCGCTCCAGTTCAGACACAAGGCCGAAGAGGGCAAGCTCGTCTCCGAATAGACCGGCCTCCGATGGAGAAGAAAAGCCTTCTCGGGCTCACCGCCCTGATGCTTGCCGCCCTTGCCGTGCTCATCGGCCTTGGCGTCTGGCAGCTCCAGCGGCTCCATTGGAAGGAGGGGCTGATCGCGCGGATCGAGACGCGCACCAAGGGCGATCCCATCACCCTCAAGCAAGCGATCGCCAAGGCGCGCGAAGGGCGCGATCCGAGCTATTACCGGGTCCGCGTCGACGGTCGCTTTCACCACGCCAAGGAGCGCTATCTCTACACCGTGTCGGAGGGACGGGTCGGCTGGGATGTCATCACCCCGCTCGAGACGGCCGACGGCGACATGGTGCTGGTCGACCGTGGTTTCGTGCCGGATGAGTTGAAGGACCCGTCCTCGCGCGCCCTGGGGCAGGTCGAGAACGTGGTCGCCGTCACCGGCATCGTGCGGGCGCCCGAGACCCGGAACCTGTTTACCCCCGACAACGAGCCGGCTGCCAATCGCTGGTTCTGGCGCGACCTGCAGGGCATGGCGCGTTCGGCCTTCCCCGGCGGCGTGATCCAGGTGGCGCCGTTCTTCCTCGAAGCCGAGAAGACCAGCGTCCCCGGCGGTTGGCCGGAAGGCGGCCAGACCCGGCTCGAAATCCCCAATAACCATCTGCAATATGCCGGCACCTGGTTTCTGTTGGCCGCCTGCCTGCTGGTGATCTATGGCGTCTACGTGCGAAGCGTTTACCGCCGCACCAGCCCTCCTGTTGCGGGCGGCCGCGCCGACCGCTAGGGTCGCCCCGAGAAAACCCCCTTTTCTTGCCCTAGAGGCCCGTCGTGAAATTTGTCTCAACGCGCGGTGAAGCGCCGGCGCTTTCCTTTGAAGGCGCGCTGCTTGCGGCGCTCGCCCGCGACGGCGGGCTCTATATGCCGGAAGCGTGGCCCAGGCTCGAACCCGAGGCAATCGCCGGGCTGGCCGGGCTCGACTATGCCGATGCCGCCTACCGCGTCATGAGCCCCTTTCTCGAAGGCGATCCCTGCCTCGCCGATCTCGAAGCGGTGCTGGAGGAGGCCTATGGCAGCTTCCATCATCCGGCCGTGGCGCCGCTCCGCCAGATCGCGCCCAACACCTTCATCCTCGAATTGTTTCACGGGCCGACGCTCGCCTTCAAGGACCTCGCCATGCAGGTGGTGGCACGGCTGATGAACCGCGCGCTGCTGCGCAAGGGCACCCATGCCACGGTGATCGGCGCCACGTCGGGCGACACCGGCGCCGCCGCCATCGAGGCGTTTCGCGGGCTTGAGGCGATCGACATTTTCATTTTGCATCCCAAGGGCCGCATCAGCGACGTGCAGCGCCGCCAGATGACCACCGCTACCGAAGCCAACGTCCACAACATCGCGGTCGAGGGCACCTTCGACGACTGCCAGAACATCATCAAGGCGCTGTTCGGCGACCTGGCGTTGCGCGACCGGCTGGAACTGACCGGGATCAACTCCATCAACTTCGCGCGCATCCTCGCCCAGATCGCCTATTACTTCACCGCCGCCGTCAGTCTCGGCGCGCCCCACCGGACAGTGGCCTTCGCCGTGCCCACCGGAAATTTCGGTGATATTTTCGCGGGTTACGCGGCGCGGGCGATGGGCTTGCCGGTCGCGCGCCTCGTTATTGCCACGAACCTCAATGACAGTCTGCCTCGCGTTCTTGGCTCGGGGGTTTACGAGCCCAAGGGCGTGGTCGCCACCTCAAGCCCGAGCATGGACATTCAGCTTGCCAGCAATTTCGAGCGCCTTCTGTTCGAGCTTGCCGGCCGCGACGCCGCGCGGGTGACAG
This sequence comes from uncultured Alphaproteobacteria bacterium, assembly GCA_963812105.1. Taxonomy (GTDB): domain Bacteria; phylum Pseudomonadota; class Alphaproteobacteria; order Rhizobiales; family Methyloligellaceae; genus Methyloceanibacter. The sequence continues at coordinate 96,981 of CAWEUF010000003.1, read as the reverse complement.
CGCTGATGGCCGAGCTGCGCCGGACGGGACAGTTCCGCCTCGATGACGGTGAGCTTGCCGGCTTGCGCGCGCTGTTCTCGGCCCATGCGATCGGCGAGCATGAGACGGAGATGACGATACGCGGGCTGGTGGAGGAAACCGGCGTGCTGATCGACCCGCATACCGCCGTTGCTCTGGCGGCGGCGCGCGCCGAGGGAGGGCTTGGGGCCGCTCCCATGGTTGTCCTCTCCACCGCCCATCCCGCCAAATTTCCCGAGGCGGTCGAGCGCGCTTGCGGCCGCGTGCCGGAGCAGCCCGAGCGCTTGCGGCTCAGGCTCGGCCAGCACGAGCGCTGCGCCTTCTTGCCCAACGAGTTGGGCGCCGTGGCGAGCTTCATCGGGAGCCATGCCCGCACCGGCGGCAGCGGCGCCCGCCGGGCCGAGGTGCGCGCGTGAGCATCCACCAATCAAAACTCGCCAATGGCCTGACCGTGGTCAGCCACGCCATGGCCGAGGTCGAGACCACCTCGCTCGGCATCTGGATCGGGTCCGGCAGCCGCAACGAGGCGCGAGCCGAGCACGGCATCGCCCATTTCCTCGAGCACATGGCCTTCAAAGGCACGGCGCGCCGCAGCGCCCAGCAAATTGCCGAAGAGATCGAGAATGTCGGCGGCGACCTCAACGCCGCGACCAGTGTCGACTCCACCGCCTATTACGCCCGCGTGCTGCGCAAGGACATGCCGCTCGCGCTCGACATCTTGAGCGACATCATCCTAGCGCCGCGTTTCGACCGCATCGAGCTTGGCCGCGAGCGCGACGTGATCCTGCAGGAGATCGCCGCGGCCATGGACGCGCCGGACGATATCGCCTTCGATCTGGTGCAGGAGGCGGCCTTCCCCGATCAGCCGGTCGGCAGGTCGATCCTCGGCACGGTGGATAGCGTGCGGAGCTTCAAGCGCGCCCATCTCGGCTCCTATCTGGCCGCTCATTACCATGCCCCCAACATGGTGCTGGCCGCCGCCGGTGCGGTCGACCACGCGGCGCTGATGGCCGAGGCCGAGCGCCGGCTCGGCGGCTTTGCCGTCGATGCTGCGCCTCAACCCGAAGCCGCGCGCTATGCCGGCGGCGTGAGGCGCTCAGACAAGCCATTCGAGCAGACCCATGTCGTGCTCGCCTTCGAGGGCGCGGCCTACCGTCATGCCGACTATTTCACCGCGCAGATCTGCGCCGGCGCGCTCGGCGGCGGCATGTCCTCGCGCTTGTTCCAGGAAGTACGGGAGAAGCGCGGGCTGTGTTACTCCATCTACGCGTTCGCCAGCGGGTTGACCGATAGCGGCATGTTCACCATCCACGCTGCCGGCGGCCCGGATCGGGCGCACGAGCTGTTCGCGGTGATCCGCGACGAGCTGGTCAAGGCGGCCGACCAGGGGTTCCGCCTCGAGGAGCTCGCCCGCGTCAAGGCTCAGCTCAAGATGGGGCTGCTGGCCGGGCTGGAAAGCTCAAGCGCGCGCGCCGAGCAGCTCGCCCGCCAGATCCTGATCCATGGCCGCCCGCTCACGACCGAGGAGCTGGTCGAGAGGGTGGAGCAGGTCGAGGCCCAAGACTTGCAAGAGCTGGTAGCGCGCATGCTTGCCGCCCCGATAAGCCTTGCTACGGTTGGGCCTATTCTTAAGGTTGCAAGATTCGACCGAGTGACGGAAAAATTCACCATTCCATCAACCAGGGCCGCGTGAAGGGATGTTATAGGCCATGGCGTTATTGCGAACCGCCACCCCGAGCGATCTTGGGCCGGTCATCGAGTCCGAATATGTCACGCTGCGTACGCCGCAAATGTCCGATTACCCCGCCTGGGCCGAGCTCAGGGCGCAGAGCCGCGAGTTCCTGACGCCGTGGGAGCCGCTTTGGGCCACCGACGAACTCTCCCGCGCCTCGTTTCGCCGGCGCGTCCGGCACTATTTGCGCGATCTCCGCGAGGACGTGGGCTATGCGCTGTTCATCTTCACCGCCTCGACCGGCGGCCTGGTCGGCGGCCTGACGCTGTGCAATGTGCGGCGCGGCGTGACCCAGTCCTGTACCCTCGGCTATTGGGTCGGCGCCAAATATGCCAAGCAGGGCTATATGACGGCGGCCGTCCGCGCCGTGGTCCCGTTCGTGTTCGATTCGCTCGAGTTGCACCGGCTGGAGGCGGCGTGTCTGCCGTCCAATGCAGCCTCGATCAAGCTGTTGGAGAAGACAGGGTTCAAGCGCGAGGGCCTCGCGCGTCGCTATTTGCGGATCAACGGCGTGTGGCAGGACCATCTGCTTTACGCGCTGCTTGACTCCGATCCGTGCCGGTAAGCGGCCGCGATCGGTAAGCAGCAAGGACGACGGGGGAGGAATGGCGGAGTTGAGCGCCTCAGTGCGAGGTGAAGCGGCGCCTTCCTGGCAGCTAGTCGGGCGGATGGCCGCACTCGCTTGCGCCGCCGCTCTCGTCCTGCTGTCCGCCGGCATCGCTCACGCCATCGAGGCGATGACCGTCGAGCCCAATCAGGAAAAAATCGACATCACCGCCAAGGGCGAGCTCTATGAGGGCCGCGGCGATCGCTTGCAGATCGAGACCGCGCCGGGCCCCGACGGCTATATCGGCCGCATGGCGGTGTCAGCCTCGACCCCCGGCACCAATCCCGGCTGGCTCGTCTTCGCCCTGACCAATCCGACCTCTGAGCGCATCGTGCGCTGGCTGGTCGCGCCGCGTTACACGCTCGCCAATTCCCGCGTGTTCTGGCCGACCCTCGATGCGCCGCGCATCTCCGCCCTCACGCCCTCGCTCGGCTTCCGGCCCGAGACTCTTGAAGAGCGCGCGCGCCGATATCTTCAGGCTGAATTTGGAGCCGGGCCAGACCGTCACCTTCGCCGCCGAGCTGGCCTCCACCATGGTGCCGCGCCTCAATCTTTGGGACCCTAACGCCTACCAGGCCAAGCAGCAGGACCGCATGCTGTTCAACGGCGTGCTGCTCGGCATCACCGGTCTGCTCGCTATCTTCCTCACCGCCATCTTCGCCGCCAACCACCGCGCCATCTTCCCGGCCACCGCGCTGGTCGCCTGGGCCGCGCTTGCTTATTTCTGCGTCGATTTCGGCTTTTGGAACAAGCTGTTCCCGGTGGGCCCCGACCGCACCGCGCTGTACCGCGCGGCCGCCGAAGCGGGGCTCGCCGCGAGTCTCGTGCTGTTCCTCTACACCTTCCTCCGCATCGGGCTTTGGCATGGTTGGATCAGGACCTTGTTCTGGGGCTGGATCGCCGCCCAATTCGCACTGATCTTCGTCGCGATTGTCGACCCGACCTCTGCCGCCGGGCTGGCGCGCGCCTCGCTGGTTGCCGTCGCCGGGGTCGGCACCGGGCTGATCGCCTATTTTGCCCTGCGCGGCCAGGACCGCGCGCTGTCGCTGATCCCGAGCTGGATGCTGCTCATCGTCTGGCTGTTCGGCGCCGCCATGGTGGTGCTCGGCAAACTGTCCGGCGACCTCGCGGTCTCCGGCCTGGTCGCAGGCCTGGTGCTGATTCTGGTGCTGCTCGGCTTTACCGTGACGCAATTCGCCTTCCGGTCGGGCGGCGCTCCCTTGAGCTTGGGTCCGCCGAGCCTGGTTCACCTCAAGTCGCTGGCGGTGGACGGCTCCGGCACTCACATCTTCCAGTGGCACGCCGGCCGCGATCAAATCACCGTGGCCAACGAGGTCGAGCAGGAGCTTGGGCTCGAGCCCGGCGCGCTCAACGTCGCCGTCGACGATTTCCTCCAATACATGCACGCCTCCGACCGCGAGCGGTTCCGGCTGATGTTGTGGTCGCTCCAGGAGAAGCAGGGCGGCGACCTCCAGATCGATTTCCGCCTGCGGCGCCAGGACGGCACCTATCTGTGGTACGACCTCCAGGCACATGCCGCGCCGAGCGAGAACGCCCGGCTGCTGCGCTGCACCGGCCTGATGCGCGACGTCACCAATGTGAAGCGCTCGCATGAGCGGCTGATCCACGACGCGGTGCATGACAGCCTGACCGGCCTGCCGAACCGCGAGCTGTTCATGGATCGCCTCCAAGGCGCCATCACCCGCGCGCGCGAAGGCCAGGCCAACCGTCCCACCGTGTTGTTCATCGACATCGACCGCTTCAAGAACGTGAACAAGAGCTTCGGCCTGGTGATCGGCGACAGCATGTTGCTGACGCTCGGCCGGAGACTCAGCCGCCACCTCAATCCGCAGGACACGCTGGCGCGTCTCGGCGCCGACCAGTTCGCCATCCTGTTGATCTCCGAGACCGATCCGCATCACGTGGCGACGCTGGCCGAGCGGGTCCGGCGCGCGCTGCGCACGCCGATGAAGATCAGCTCCAAGGAAATCATCCTCACCGCCTCGATCGGCATCGTGGTGCACGACTTCGAGCCAGGCGACGGCGCAGGACATGTTGCGCGAGGGCGAGCTGGCCATGCTGCGCGCCAAGCGCGGCGGCGCCGACCGCATCGAGATCTTCAATCCCGCCATGCGCGGCGAGGACGAGAGCAAGCTGCCGCTGGAAAGCGAATTGCGCAAGGCGCTCGAGCGCCAGCAGATCCTCGTGCTCTATCAGCCGATCACGCGGCTCGCGTCGAACCAGCTGGCCGGCTTCGAAGCGCTGATGCGCTGGGACCATCCGACGCGCGGACGGCTCGGTGCCGAGGATTTCATCCCGCTCGCCGAGGAGTCGGGGCTGATCGTCGAGCTCGGCAGCTATGTGCTGGGGCAGGCGCTAGAGGAGGCGAGCCGCTGGCACAAAATGCTGCCGCGCGACCGCGATCCGCTGTTCGTCAGCGTCAATGTGTCGAGCCGCCAGCTATTCCGCCAGGACATGGTGCAGGAGATCAGGCTGATGCTGGCGCGCGAGGCGGTGCCCAAGGGCACGCTGAAGCTCGAGATCACCGAGTCGCTGGTGATGGAAAATCCCGAACGCGCCGTCGAGATCCTCACCTGGCTCAAGACCTTCGGCGCGAGCCTGGCGCTCGACGATTTCGGCACCGGCTACTCATCGCTCAGCTATCTGCACCGCTTCCCGGTCGACACCATCAAGGTCGACCGTTCGCTGGTGCGCGACAGCGGGCTCAACGGCTCGACCCCGCTGATCCTCCGCTCGGTGATCGCGCTGTCGCACGAGCTCGGCAAGGAAGTCGTGGCCGAGGGCGTCGAGACGCAGGCCGACGCGAGCTATCTGCGCTCGATCGGCTGCGAGTATGGCCAGGGCTATTATTACGGCGAGCCGATGGCGGCTAAGGACGTGGCGAGCCTGCTTGCCGCCCTTGCCAGTCACCGCAAACGCCGCGAGCGGGAACGCGCCCGCGCGCCGGCCGAGCCCCAGGCGCCCAAAGGCTTGGATGTGGTGGGAGGGCCTTCGCCGTTGCCGGCTCTGCCCGGCGGGACCGTGCCGTCGACGTCCTAGGAGATGTCAGACGCTAGGCGTGACCGGCGTCGTTGACCAAGCGGACCGGGTCGATGCCGATCTTGTTCAGCGCCCGCAAATATTTGCGGTCGACCTCGGGATCGAAGATCAGCACCGGATCGGCCGGGCAGTTGAGCCAGCCATTGGCCTGGATCTCGTTTTCGAGCTGGCCCGGCGCCCAACCGGCATAGCCGAGCGCAAGCAGCGCCTTGTCGGGGCCGGTGCCCTTGGCGATATCGCGCAAGATGTCGATGGTGGCGGTGAGACACACGCTTTCGTCGATCGGCAACGTGCTCTCGGCCTTGAAATAGTCGGCGCTGTGCAGCACGAAGCCGCGTCCGGTCTCGACCGGGCCGCCGAGATGCACGGCCATGGCATGCAGCGCCGAAGGCAGGCTGATGCGGTCCTCCGGCGGCACGATGTTGAGCTGCTCCAACAGCTCGGTGAAGCTGATATTCGGCGCTCGCTGGTTGATGATGATGCCCATGGCGCCGTCGGCGGAATGCGCGCACAGATAGATCACCGACCGCGCGAAACGCGGGTCGCCCATGGCGGGCATGGCGATGAGCAACTGGCCGTCGAGATAGCCGTCGCGTTGCGGGCGTGCTTTTGCGCTACGAGCTGACATTCTACCAGACTACAACAGTTCTACCCATTGGGAAGGGCCATTGCGGGATTAACGCGGCGCGCGGCATTTTCGTCGCATTGCGCTCACGAAAGAGTGACGCTTTTCTCGTTGCTTCAAGTCGCACTGCATCTTTCCTGCCGCTAAAGTTGCGCCCGAAACCGACCCCAGGAATATGACGATGGTCTCTGCCTTTTTTCAGCACAGCGCCGCGCGCCTTTCTTTCCCGCTGGCGCTTGCCGCCATGGTTGGTGTCGGCGTCGGTGTTGCTCTCGCCGCGGGCGACAGCGCGTCGCCGTGGGTGACCTCCACCAATTCGAAGGTGCGGCTGGTGTCGGGCACGGTCGATGTCGATGGCGCGCCCGCGCTCATTGCCGGCATTCAACTTCGCATGGATCCGGGCTGGAAGACCTATTGGCGCAATCCCGGCGATTCCGGCGTGCCGCCCAGTTTCGACTGGACCGGGTCGAAGAACCTGAAACATGCCGAGGTGCTTTACCCCGCACCGCACCGCTTCGCCGACGCCGGCGGCACGGCGATCGGCTATGACGACCAGGTAGTGTTTCCGGTCAAGCTCACGCCCGAGCGTGACGGCGAGCCGATCGAGCTCAAGCTCGCTTTCGCGTTCGGCCTGTGCAAGGACCTCTGCGTTCCGAACGATGTGAGCCTCGGCCTCACCCTCGATCCGAAAGCCGGCAAGGGCGATGCGCTGCTGCTCGAGAGCTTCCTGGCCCGCGTACCGAAGCCCGCCCGTGACGGCGCGTTGCCGTCGGTGAGCAAAATCGAGGCGAAGCTCGACGCCGACCAGCCCGGGCTGGTCATCGATGCAATCTTTCCGCCCGGCGCCACCGGCACCGATCTGTTCATCGATGGCGGCGAGGTGTTCGTTCCGGTGCCGGCGCCGCTGGGGCCGATCGCCGACGGCAAGCAGCGCTTTACCGTCAGCTTCGTCTCGCCGGCGGAGACCGCAGCGCTCAAGGGCAAGAGTTTGGCGTTGGTCCTCGTGTCGGATCAGGGCTCGACCGAAATCCGCCTGGCAGGCGGAATAGGGCGCCTTGGCCATTGCCGGGTAACCCGTTATGGTGCCGCGCGTTTCAGTGTCCAGGAGAGCACCATGACCATTGCGATCGGCGACCGCCTGCCCGAGGCCACCTTCAGGGTGATGACCCAAGACGGCATCAAGGAGGTCACCACCGCCCAAGTGTTCGGCGGCAAGAAGGTGGTGCTGTTCGCCGTGCCCGGCGCCTTTACCCCTACCTGCCATCTCAAGCATCTGCCCGGCTTCATCGAGAGCGCCGATGAGTTCAAGAGCCTCGGCATCGACACCGTGGCCTGCGTCGCCGTCAACGATCCCTTCGTGCTCGGCGCCTGGGAGGAGAAGTCCGGCGGCAAGGGCAAGGTGCTGTTCCTGTCCGACGGCAATGCCGAGTTCACCAAGAAGATCGGTATGGATTTCGACGGCTCGGGCGTCGGGCTCGGCACCCGCTCCAAGCGCTATGCGGCGCTGGTCGAGGACGGCGTGGTCAAGGCGCTGAATGTCGAGGACTCGCCCGGCGTCGCGGTGGAGAGCACCGCCGCCAAGCTGATCGCCAAGCTGAGCGGTTAGCGCCGGCTACGCGCGCCGAGGAAGGGCTCCATGCCCTCGCGGGCAAGCTCATCGGCGCGCTCATTGTCGTCATGGCCGACATGGCCTTTGACCCAATGCCAGCTCACTTTGTGGCGCTCGGCGGCCTTCTCCAGCCGCTCCCATAGCTCGGCGTTCTTCACCGGCTTGCGGTCGGCGGTGCGCCAGCCGTTCTTCTTCCAGCCTTTGATCCAGCTGGTGATGCCGCCGCGCAGATAATTCGAGTCGGTATAGAGCGCGACGTCGGACGGCGCCTTCAGCGCGTCGAGCGCTTCGATCGCCGCCATCAGCTCCATGCGGTTATTGGTGGTCAGCTGCTCGCCGCCTTTGAGCTCCTTGCGGTGCGCGCCCGATTCTAGGATCGCGCCCCAGCCGCCGGGCCCCGGATTGCCCGAGCAAGCGCCATCGGTATGGATCACCACCTTGGGCCGCTCAGCCATGCGCCGGCCGCTCCTTCAGTCCGTAGTCGCGCGTCGACTTCACCTTCTGATGGAATCTGAGCTTGCGCAGATATTCGTTGGGATCCTTGGTCTTCACCAGCGCGCCGGCGTCGGTGTTGAGCAGATCGTAGGTGCGCGTCAACAGAAAGCGCAACGAAGCGCCGCGCGCCAGCATCGGCAGCCGGTCGAGTTCCGCCTTGGTCAACGGCCGTACCCGTTCATACGCTTCGAGCAGCGCCCGCGCCTTGGTGACGTTGAAACTGCCGTCGCTCTCGAAGCACCAGGCATTGAGGCAGACGGCGACGTCGTAGGCCAGCATGTCGTTGCAGGCGAAATAGAAGTCGATCAGGCCCGAAAGCTTGTCGCCGAGAAAGAACACGTTGTCGGGGAACAGATCGGCGTGGATCACGCCGTGCGGCAGATCTCCCGCCCAGTGCTTTTCCAAATAGCGCAGCTCCTTTTCGATCACGCCCGCGAGTCCCGGCTTGACCTTGTCGGCGGCGCCGCCGACTGAGCCGAACAGCGACTGCCAGCCGGGCAGGGACAGGCTGTTCGCCCGGCTCATGGGGAAATCCTGGCCGGCGAGATGGAACCGGCCGAGCGCCTCGCCGAGGCTGGCGCAATGCTCGATGCCGGGACGCCTAACCCATAAGCCCTCGAGAAAGGTGATCAGCGCCGCCGGGCGGCCGGCGAGTTTTTTCAGGGTATGGCCGGCGCGATCCTGCACCGGCAGCGGGCAGGTGATGCCGCGCGCCGCCAAATGCTCCATCAGCGCCAGGAAATAGGGGAGGTCCTCCGGCCTGACCCGCTTCTCGTAGAGCGTGAGGATGTAGCGGCCGCTCTCGGTGTGGACCAGATAGTTGGAGTTCTCCACCCCTTCGGCGATGCCCTTGAACGAGGTCAGCGCGCCGATGGCATAGCTGGCGATGAAGGTTTCGAGCTCTTCGTCGGAGACGTCGGTATAGACGGCCATTTACAGCGCCGGCATCTCTCTGAGCTCGCGTGGCAGCTTGAAGGAGATGGCTTCTTCTGCCGTGGTGACGGTCTCGACCTTGGCGGCGAAGCGCGCCTTGAAGGCGTCGATGATCTCGTCGACCAGCACCTCCGGCGCCGAGGCTCCGGCGGTGACTCCGAGCCGGCTGATCCCGTCGAACATCGCCCAGTCGATCTCGGCCGCGCGCTGGATCAACACTGCATAGGGGCAGCCCGCGCGCTCGGCGACCTCGACCAGACGGAGCGAGTTGGAGCTGTTGGGCGAGCCGACCACGATCATGCGGTCGCACGAGGGCGCCATCCGCTTCACCGCTTCTTGGCGGTTGGTGGTGGCGTAGCAGATGTCGTCTTTGCGCGGCGTGATCATGCCGGGAAAGCGCTCTTTCAGCACGCCCACGATTTCCTTGGTGTCGTCGACCGACAGCGTGGTCTGGGTGATCACCGCGAGCTGGCCGGGGTCGCGCGGCACGAAGGCCCGCGCGTCGTCGGCGGTCTCGATCAGATGCACCACGCCGTCCGGCAACTGTCCGGTGGTGCCGACCACCTCGGGATGGCCGGCATGGCCGATCAGCAGGATCTCGCGGCCCTCGCCGAATTGGCGCTCGGCCTCGACATGGACCTTGGACACCAGCGGGCAGGTGGCATCGAGAAAGAACAAATTGCGGGCGCGCGCCGCCTCGGGCACCGCCTTAGGCACGCCATGAGCCGAGAATACGATGGGGGCCTCGGTGTCCGGAATTTCGTCCAATTCCTCGACGAACACCGCACCCTTGGCTTTGAGACTTTCGACCACGTAACGGTTGTGGACGATGGCATGGCGCACATAGACGGGCGCGCCGTATTTGGCCAGCGCCAGTTCGACGATCTGGATGGCGCGGTCGACTCCGGCGCAGAAGCCGCGCGGCGCGGCAAGATAGATGGTGAGGGGAGGCCGGTCGGCTTGCCGCCCATTGGCCGTGATCGTGCCGCTCATAGTGGTCCCGGAGAATGCGTTAATCTGGCCGCTGGCGGCCCCAGTCTAGCCTTGTCGCGCTTGCCGACTAAAGATAGTTTGGCGCGCAAATACTCAAAACCGGTAATTCGCGCGGTTTCAAAGCAACTTAGATCGAGCGGGCATATCAGGCAGGGATGCCTGGCGTGTCAAGCCGAGGACGGGGTCAGGTGAGGCGTACCGACGCTCTTTGGTGGCTATACCGATGCGCCCCGTTAGGGCTCATAGCCGCCGCCGTCGTGGTCTCGGGCTGCGCCGTGTCCAGGCTTTCCAGCCCGTTCGGTTCCGGCGACGAAGATACCTCCGCCTCGGCGGTGACCGAGGACCGCCTGATGGAGACGGCCAAGGCCGATACCGGCACCGATCTGCCGGCCGGCTTCAGCGCCCATTGCCCGCAAGTGGTGGCTTGGCCGCGCGACCGGCTGCTCACCGTCTATCAGCCCGGCCATGTGGGGGAGGCGAACTCGGTCGTGCATCGCGGCGAGATCACCAAGATGGCACGCGAATGCCAGCTTTATTCCGACCGCGTGATCGTCAAATACGGCTTCGCCGGGCGGGTGCTGCTCGGCCCCAAGGGCGGACCCGGCACGGTGACGCTGAGCATCAATATCCGCGTCGCCGGCACCCAGCAAACCACGCTCGCCACCGACAAGATGAGCATCACCGCCACCATCCCGGCCGGCGATCCGGCCGGCTATTTCTCCATGGTGCGCGAGATCGCCTTCCCCATCGTGGTGGGCTCGCGGCCGGAGGACTACAAGGTGTTCGTCGCCTTCGACCGTAACGTCGCCGGCGCGGGGTAGGGGTAATCCGGCCAGCCGGTGCGATTGGCCCCGCTCTGTTCACTTTGATGCCCCAATCTTGAGCCAGCCTCCGGCTAACCAACTACCTTGCGGTTGCATGCCGCGGTCGGGCTCGCGAGTGACGGGGGAAAGTCAGTGAGTGATCTTTATCGCGTGCTTGGAGTCGGGCGCGGCGCGGCTCAGGACGACCTTCACCGCGCCTATCGGCGCAAGGCCAAAACCTCCCATCCCGACAGCGGCGGCTCGGTCGGCGCCTTCGGCGAGATCGCCACCGCCTACGCCGTCCTGTCGGATCCTGAGCGCCGCGAGCGCTACGACCTGACCGGCGAGATCGACCCGCCGCGGGCCGACACCCTCGATGCCAGCGCGATCGAGGTGATCGCCCAGAAGCTCGGTCTGATCATCAATGCCGAGCAGGACATCACGGCGCTCGATATCGGGGCGTTGATCGAAGGGGCGATCCGCGAGGACATGGCCCAGCGCCGCGCCAATATCGCCAGCCACAGCCGCGCCATCGAGCGCACCACCAAGCTGCGCACCCGGGTCAGGCGCAAGGCCAACGGCCAGGACAACATGCTGGCCAAGGTGCTCGATTGGCACGAGGCCTCGGCCAAAGACCAGATCAAAAAGAACGAGGCGGCGATGCCTTCGCTCGAGCGCGCGCTCGCCATCCTCAAGGACTATTCCTTCGCCGAGGAGCTGGCGCCGGCGGCGGATGTCGCGGTCGCCTTGACCGATGCGCTGCAGGCGCTTGACGAGCTGGCGGCGGCGCTCAGGACCGGCCCGCTATGGTGCGATATCGATATCGCGCGGCCGTCGGCCAGCGGCTAGCCGAGTCTGTCTACAAAATCGCTTGAAATTAGTTCAGCTTGCCCTTGAGCGCGTCGATGCCTTGCGTGACGAGCTTGTCGGCGGCCTCGGCCGTGAGCTTGGCCGCGATCACGGTCTGCGCCGCGGCCACCGCCGCATCGGCGGCGGCCTCGCGCACTTCGCGCAAGGCGTCGGCCTCGGCGCGGGCGATCTTGTCCTCGGCCAGCTTCATGCGCCGCTCGAAATGCTCGCTCATCGAGCGGCGGGTTTCGGCCGCGAGGATCTCGGCCTCTCTCGCCGCGAGGTCGATGATTGCTTGCGTCTCCTTGACCGCGTCGCCCTGCTTCCGCCGGTAATCGGCGAGCACTTTCTCGGCCTCCTCGCGCAGGCGTTTGGCCGCTTCGAGTTCCTTGGCGATGGTCGCGGCTCTGGCGTCGAGCGCCGCGGCGAGCTTCTTATGCACGCCGAGATAGAGCAGCCCGCCGACGAACAAAAAGAACGATACCGCGACCCAGAATTCCGGCTCGAACAGGAGGTCCATGGTCAGTCCTTCCGCGCGGCCACGACCGCCTTGTCGATTTCGGCCTTGGCCGGGGCGACCCCGATCAGCCGGCGCACGATGTCGGCCGCCACGTCGGCGGCGACGGCGTTCACCTCACGCATGGCCGAATTCTTGGCCTCGGCGATGCGCGCTTCCGCCTCCGCGCTCTTCTTGCCGAGCTGGCTGTCGAGCTTGGCGCGCTCGGCGGCGGTCTCCTCTTTCAGCTTGGCGCGGCCCGCCTCGACGATGGCGTGGGCCTTCTGCTTGGCCTCTGCCAGCGCCTGCTCATAGGCCGCGATCGCCTCCTCGGTCTCGCGCCGGAGCCTGTCGGCGGTGGCGAGGTCCTTGGCGATATGGGCGGCACGGGCGTCGATCACCGCGCCGATGCGCGGCAGCGCCACCTTCAGCATCAGCAAATAGAGGATGCCGAAGGTGATCAGCAGCCAAATCAGCTGCGGCGCCCAGTCGAGCGGGTTCAATTGCGGCATGGTCGCGTCACCCTGGCCGGAGATCGGCCTCCGTCAGCCTAGAACACGAACAGGATGATCAGCGCCACCACCAGGCCGAACAGGCCGGTGGCCTCGGCCAGGGCGAAGCCGAGCAGCAGATTGGCGAATTGCGACGGCGCCGCCGACGGGTTGCGCAGCGCGCCTTGCAGATAATTGCCGAAGATCGTGCCGATGCCGATGCCGGCGCCGACGAGCGCGATCGAGGCGAGGCCCGCGCCGATCAATTTTGCTGCTGCTGGATCCATGTCTCTCTCCTTGGAACGATTGCTGGATGGCTGCGGTGGCTAATGATGCATATGCAGGGCGTCGTTGAGATAGATGCAAGTCAGAATGGCGAACACATAGGCTTGCAGGAACGCCACCAGAATTTCCAGACCGGTGAACGCCACCATGAAGGCGAGCGGCGCCCAGCCGCCGAGAAATCCGAGCGCCACTACGAAGGCGCCGAACACTTTCAGCATGGTGTGGCCGGCCATCATATTGGCGAACAGCCGCACCGACAGCGACAGCGGGCGGGTGAGATAAGAGATCACCTCGATCACCACCAACAGCGGCAGCATCACCACCGGCACGCCTTCCGGCACGAAGAATTTGAGGAACTTGACGCCGTGCTTCCAGAAGCCGATCGCCGTGACGCCGAGAAAGATGAACGCGGCCAGCGCGAAGGTGACGATGATGTGGCTGGTCACGGTGAACGAGTAGGGCACCATGCCGAGCATGTTGAGCGCCAGCACGAACATGAACAGCGTGAACACGAACGGGAAATATTTCATCCCGGCGGTGCCGACATTGTCGCGCACCATATTGGCGATGAACTCGTAGGAGATCTCGGCGACCGACTGGAGCCGCGACGGCACCAGCGCGCGGCTGCGCATGGCGTAGACCGTGAACAGGGTGATGAGCGAGGCCGCGATCACCATGAACAGCGCCGAGTTGGTGAAGGAGGCGTCGAAGCCGAACAGCTCGAACGGGATCAGCCGCTTGATCTCGAACTGGTGCATGGGATTGGGCAGGCCGCCGTCATGCGCGCCCCCATGCCCTGCCTCTTCGGCGGCGAATGCTGCTCCGATCACCGTCACACGCCCCTAATCATCGTCGTCGTCGTCAATCACGCTCGGCAGGTCCTTGACCGATGCGGCGTCCGCCTGCATGCGCTTGGCGGTCCGCACCACACCCATGATCCCTGCCGCAGCACCCAAGCCCAGAAACACCACCATCATCAGGGGCGCCGTCCCCAACCAGCGGTCGAGCGCCCAGCCGATAAAGCCACCCACCGCGACGCCTGCGACCAGCTCGATGCCGAGCTTGAGCGCCTGGCCGAGCGCGGCTCCCTGGCCCTGCGGCGCGGGCGCGGAAGCTTTATGATGCCGGGCCTGAGCCCCCGCAATCTCCTGGCCAAGAGCGTCGAGCCGCTGCCGAAGAGTGTCGGCGTCGCGGCCGTTTCGTTCGCGGCCGGACTGATTTTCGGCTCCGGCCATTGGCACTGCTCAATTCCGGGAGAGCCCTAAAGGACCGGCTGGTCCTCAAGCTTGGCCGGCACTTTAGTTAGGGATTTGCCCCTGTCAAGGAAGTCCGGGAGGCTCTGAGGGCCCCCCAATTCGGGGCGTTTTATCAGCTCGCGTCGCGCAGGCGCTCGGCCGTGTCGAGGTCGACCGAAACCAGCTGGCTTATGCCGCGCTCGGCCATGGTCACGCCGAACAGCCGGCTCATGCGCGACATGGTGAGCGGGTGGTGGGTGATGATCAGGAACCGCGTGTCGGTCTCCTTGGCCATCTCCTCCATCAGCAGGCAGAAGCGCTCGACATTGGCGTCGTCGAGCGGCGCGTCGACCTCGTCGAGCACGCAGATCGGCGAGGGATTGGTCAGGAACACGGCGAAGATCAGCGCCATGGCGGTCAGCGCCTTCTCGCCGCCCGACAGCAGCGTGAGCGCTTGCGGCCGCTTGCCGGGCGGGCAGGCGAAAATCTCGAGCCCCGATTCGAGCGGATCGTCCGAATCCACCAGCTTCAGCTCGGCCGAGCCGCCGCCGAACAGCGTCTTGAACAGCCGCCCGAAATGTTCGTTGACCGCCTCGAAGGCTTCGAGCAGCCGCTTGCGGCCCTCGCGGTTCAGATTGGCGATGCCTTGCCGCAGCCGCAGGATCGCCTCTTCGACGTCGGCCTTCTCGCGCTCCATCTCGCTGAGCTGGGCGGCGAGGTTGGCCTCTTCTTCTTCCGCCATGAGATTGACGCCGCCGAGCCGTTCGCGGTCGCCTTTGAGCTTGAGCAGCCGCGCCTCGACCTCTTCCACCGGCGGAATGGCGGCGCCGTCCTTCAAATCCGCTTGAGATCAGACAGGCTTCCGGCGCGCAATCGAGCTGATCGCGGATCGCTTTCGCCGTTTCGCTGCGCCGCTCGCGCGCCGATTCGAGCCGGGCCTCGCTGCGGGCACGGGCCTCACGCGCCTCGGCGAGCCGCTCCTGCACCTCGCGCAACGCCTTCTCGCGTCCCTTCAGCGCCGTCTCGGCAAGAGCGAGTTCGTCGCCGGCCTTGGCGCGCTCGCGCTCGGCGGCGGCGATGGCGTCGAACAGCTTGGTGCGGCGCTGCTCGATCTCGGCGGGGAGGTTGGCGAGCGCGGCCAGATCGGCGCTGGTTTCTTCCTCGCGCGCGCGCAGCGTGAGGATCTGTTCGCGCGCATTGTCGATGCGCTTGCGCCACAAACCCTCCTCGGCGCCGATCGCCTCCAAACGCTCCTGCCGCATCTGCACTTCGCGCTCGAAGCCTTCGAGTGCGGCTTCGGCGCGCGCCGCGACCTGGCGGCTCTGAGCCGCCTTGATTTGCGCCGCTTCGAGCGCCGATTCCAGAGCCGCCAGCGAAGCGAGCTCAAGCAGACCGGCGGCGACCTTCGCGCCCTGCGTCTCGGCCTCGCTGTGGGCAGCCCTGGTGCGGATCAGCGCTTCGACCAGTGCGCCGAGCGCCTTGCCGCCCAATTGCGCCTCGTGCTCGGCTGCCGCGATGGCATCGCGCGCGCGGTCAAGCTCGGCATGCGCCGTCTTGGCCTCCTGGCGCAGAGCCTTGGTTTTGAGTTGGGTGGTTTCGGCCTTGGCACTCGCCGCTTGCAGCTCGGCCTCGGCTTCGGCGGCATGGGCCTCCGCCGTGGCAACTTCGACCTTGAGCGCCTCCAGGCGGCGGCGCTCGACCAGGCGCGCGCCGGCCGCGCTCGCCGTGCCGGCCTGGACGCTATAGCCGTCCCAGCGCCACAGATCGCCCTCCTTCGACACCAGCCGCTGACCCGGCGCGAGCATGGCCTGGAGCGCGCGGCCGCGCCCGGCCTCGACCACGCCGATCTGGGCAAGCCGCCGGCGGAGCGCCTTCGGCCCTTTGACGAATTGGCTGAGCGGCGTCGCCTCGTCCGGCAACGCCTGATCCGTTTGACCGGTGATAGCGCGCCAATGGGACGGCGCGGTCTCGTCGCTCGCGGCATCGAGATCGTCACCGAGCGCCGCGCCGAGCGCCTGCTCGTAGCCGGCGGTGATCTTGATCTCTTCGACGATCGGCGACCAATCGTGAGCGGGCGCCAGCAGCTTGGTCAGAGTGGCGAGCTCGGTGTCGACTTCCTGATAGACCAGTCTGGCCGAAGCGGCCAACGCCCGCGCCTTGGCTTCATCGAACCGCGATTTTTCCTCGTCGGCCTCGACCGTCTGAAGCTCGGCTTCGGCGGCTTCGACCGCGGCGATCAGCTCGGCAAGACCGACATGGAGTTGGGCGAGCTTACCTTCGCTGCCGCTCTCGGCCTCGTGCTTGGCCAATTGCTGTTCAAGCTCGGCGGCCTGGGCCGCAAGCTTGGCGGCGCGGGCCTCAAGCTCAACCTTCTCGCCGTCGAGCCGGCCGCGCTCGGCGCGGGCTTCGGCCAGCGCGGTGGTCGCCTCGCGCAAAGCCTGCTCGGATAAATCGAGGGTCGCTTTCGCCCTGGCGGCGGCGTCGCGCAATTGCGGCTGCTGATGGTCGCCGGAGCTTGCCGCTTCGAGCTTGCGCCTCTCCTCGCCAAGCCCGCGCAAGATGCCCTCGGCCTCGGCAATGTGTTCCTCCTCGCGGGCAAGATCGCGCGAAGCTTGCGCCAATCTTGTCTCGAGCTCGGCCTGGCGCGCTTTGGCGCGCGCTTCCTCGCGTTCCAGCGCATCGCGCTCGACGCTCAGGCGATGCAGCACGGCGGCGCGCGCAGCCTCCTCGTCACGCAACGGCTGAAGCTTCTCGGCGGCTTCCGCCTGCTGGCGCAGCGCCTCGCCCTCGGCCTTGGTTTCCTGCGCCACGGCGGCAAGGGCCTGCTGGAACGACGCCTCCTCCTGCTCGACATGGGCGCAGGCGCCGACCCAATGAAGATGGTGCTGCAGCGCCTCCATCTCGCGAATCTTGCCGGAGATTTCGCGATAGCGCTGGGCCTGCCGGGCCTGGCGGCGCATCGCCTGCAATTGCGACGCGAGCTGGCCGATCAGATCGGACAGACGCGCGAGATTGGCCTCGGTGGCATTGAGTCTGAGCTCGGCCTCGTGCCGGCGGCTGTGCAGACCGGCAATGCCGGCGGCATCTTCCAGCACGCGGCGGCGTTCTTGCGGCGCGGCGTTGACGATCTCGCCGATCCGCCCCTGACGCACCAGCGCCGGCGACCGCGCGCCGGTGGCCGCGTCCTCGAACAGCAGCCTGACGTCGCGCGCCCGCGCATCCTTGCCGTTGACCCGATAGGCCGAGCCTGCCTCGCGCTCGATCCGGCGCGTCACTTCGAGCGCGTCAGAGTCGTTGAACTCGGCCGGCGCGGTCCGCGCGCTGTTGTCGATGAACAGCGTGACCTCGGCGCTGTTACGCGCCGGCCGCGCCTCGGAGCCGGCGAAGATCACGTCCTCCATCGCCGTGCCGCGCATCGACTTGTACGAGGTCTCGCCCATGGCCCAGCGCAGCGCCTCGAGCAGGTTCGACTTGCCGCAGCCATTGGGCCCGACCACGCCGGTCAGCCCGGGCTCGACCAGCAGCTCGGTGGGCTCGACAAACGACTTAAAGCCGAGAAGGCGAAGACGGGTGATCTTCACGCGGAAAATGCCTCGTTAGTGGAAGACCTTACGCGCAGCATTTAAGCCCTGGGGCGGCGCCGCGAAAGGTCATGACGAAGAGGCCGGAGCCTGCTCGATCATGGCCTTGATCTCGTCGTAGGTGACCTCTCCCTGCGCCTTGCGGCCATTGATGAAGAAGGTCGGCGTGCCGATGACGTTGAATTGGCGCCCCCGCTGCTTGACCTCCGTCAAGCCATCGATAATCACTTGATTCGTTAGGCATTTGTCAAACGTCTCGCGGCTCATCCCGCTCGCTTTGGCGACCGCGTAAATGGCGTCGGGGCGCACTTCCTGGCTCACCCACTCGCCCTGGCGGGTCAGGAACTGGTTCAGCAGGAAGAAATATTTGTCTTCCGGCGCGCAAGCGTTGACGATCGCCGCCGTTCCCGCGGTGCGGCCGATGGGAAACTCGCGCACGATATAGCGCACTTTGCCGGTGTCGATGAATTCCTTCTTCATGCGGGGAAACAGCTGCTTCTGGAAATTGGCGCAATGCGGACAGGTCAGCGAGACATATTCGATTACCGTGACCGGCGCGCCCGGCTTGCCCAGCACGCGCTCGCCGAGCGGGCCGGGCGCCATCAGTTCCGCGTGCGGCGGCACGTAGGTCGCCTTGTCGATCGGCGGGGCCGGGCCCATGGCGCCGCCGCCGCAGCCTGACAGGGCGACGGCGACGGCTATCAGCATCGACGCTCTGGCCGCTGTGAGCAGCATCACCGTCGGCCCCTATTGGCCTGCCGCGCCCTCGGGCTGGCTCGGCGTTTCCCCTTCCGGGCTCGCTGCTCCGTCTGAAGGGGCCTTCCCCCCGCCGAGCGCGGTCTCGAAATCCTGGAGCGTGTGCTCGCCGGTCAGCCGCTTGCCGTTGACGAAGAACGACGGCGTGGAATTGACTCCGAACTCCTCATTGCCGCGCGTGCGGGTGTCGACGATTTTTTGGAACAGCTCCTTGTCGGCCAAGCATTCGTCGAACTTCTCCTTGGAGAAGCCCGCCTGCTTGGCGATCAGCAACAGCTTCTCCTTGCCGTCGGCGCCGGGCAGGGCCCAGGTCTCTTGCGTTTCGAACAGGGCGCCGACCATCGGGTAATAACGATCAGACCCGGCGCAGCGCGCCAGCATGAAGGCCGCGACCGCGAGCCCGTCCAACGGGAATTCGCGAAGGATCAGTCGCGTGTTGCCGGTGTCGATATATTTCTTCTCCAGCTCCGGCAGCACCACGGTGTGGAACTGGGCGCAATGCGGGCAGGTCATCGACGCATATTCGACGATGGTATTGGGGGCGTCGTCCTTGCCCAGGGAGATGTCCTCCAACGGGCCGGGCGCCATCAGCTCGGCGAGGTCGGGGTCTTTTTTCTCGCCCGGACCCGCACCGCCGCCGGCGCTGGACTGCCAATAGACGATCCCGCCGACCAGCACGGCCGCCGCCACCGCACCGGCGATATAGAGCCAAGTCTTGTCCGTTCCCGCGGCCTCAGCCTTGTTCGGCTCTGGCTTGGCCGCCGCTCTTTTCCCGCTTTTCGCCACTCTTTCCACTCCAATTGATGATTTTGCCCGGCCCAGGCTCAGGCTGGGCCTACCTTCGTTGAAACACCTGCTTTCTGGCAAGAGCGAGAACGCGCCCTCAACCTCTTGTGAGCTTGGCGCGGGCGGCCGAGCCGAGGCGCAGCAAGGCGCCCCTTAGGCCTTGATCCTCGATTTCCGCGCTTGGCGGCAGCGCCTCGGGGTCGATCGGCGGCGGCGGGGCGGCGGAACGGGCGGCCTTGCGCGCCACCGGCGCCTGCAAGATGCGCATCTCGGCGACCGCCCGATAGCCGAAATAGGCATTGACCCGCTCCAGGATCGGCCCCGAGCGATGTTGCACCTCGATGGCCCGCGGCCCTTCGACCCTGAGCACCAAGATCGCGCCTTCGACCCGATGCCCTTTAGCCGGGGAGGCGGGTTCGGCGCCGTCCCGGTGCTTCGGCCAGACCACCTTGTCGGGCATGGTGAATTGGGCCAGCTCGGCGCCGACGATGGCCGGCCATTCGCTGAGCAGCGCCGTGGTGGCAAAGCCGCGGGCACGCGCCGCGGGATCGAGCGCGCGGGCGGCGTAGGCGCCGATCGGCCGCGCCCAGCTCGAATGTCGCGTCCACGCTCTTCGTCCGCTGTCGTCCATCGCCCCGAACCGGTAGTGGAGGGATTGCGCCGTCCGCTTGCTTCGCGTCATCCGAGCTTACACCATGGCCCAATGAGACGCGCGGCCGGAGTTCCAACTGTGCAGAAGGAAAAAACGCGACGGGCGAGCCCGATCGAGCCGGGAATCGCTGTCGCCCTGCTTGCCTGGTACGACCGCGAGCGGCGCGTGCTGCCATGGCGCAGCGCGCCTGGCGAGACGCCGGACCCCTACCGAGTCTGGCTGAGCGAGATCATGCTGCAGCAGACCACGGTCAAGGCGGTGCTGCCGCGCTATGCCGCCTTCCTGCGCCGCTGGCCCGATGTCGAAGCGCTGGCGCGCGCCGAGCTTGGCGAGGTGCTCGCCGCCTGGGCCGGGCTTGGCTATTACGCTCGCGCCCGCAATCTCCATGCTTGCGCCCGCGCCGTGGCCGACCGGCATGGCGGCACGTTTCCGGCCGAGGAGAGCGAGTTGCGCCAGCTGCCGGGCGTCGGCGGCTACACCGCCGCGGCGATCGCGGCCATCGCCTTCGGCCGGCGGGCCACGCCGGTCGACGGCAATATCGAGCGGGTGGTGGCGCGGCTGTTCGCCGTCACCGCGCCGCTTCCGGAAGCGAAAGCTGAGATCAAGGCACTCGCGGCGACGCTGACCCCTACCAAGCGCGCCGGCGACTTCGCGCAGGCGATGATGGATCTCGGCGCGACCATCTGCACCCCGCGCCGTCCGGCCTGCGGCCTCTGTCCGGTCAGGCCGGACTGCCGGGGCTATGCCGAAGGGCTTGCCGAGGTGCTGCCGTACCGCGAAGAAAAAACTGCACGCCCGCTGCGCCGCGGCATCGCCTTCGTCGCGCTGCGCGAGGACGGTGCCGTGCTGCTCCGCGAGCGGCCGCTGCGCGGGCTACTCGGGGGGATGCTGGAAACGCCGTCGTCGCCCTGGGAACAGGCGGCGCCGAACGGAAAGTCAGTCGCGCGCCACGCGCCGCTTAAAGCCGACTGGCAGAAATTGCCAGGGCTGGTCGAACATGTTTTCACGCATTTTCGTCTGGAGCTGACCGTCTACCGCGCTGAGTGTCGAACGCGACGCGAAGCCAAAGCGTGAAGCCGAGCCCGAGCGCTGCCGTTGGCTGAAGCTGCGCGAGCTGTCGGGCGCCGCGCTGCCGAGCGTGATGCGGAAGGTGTTGCTGCACGCCCTCGACCAGGAGCGCGTCAGCCCTGCGGGGCGAGCTTCGCCCGCGCCGCCTCGCGCAAAGCGTCGATCGGCTTGAGCCGCCCATCGGTCTGATAGTGCCAGAAAGTCCAGCCGTTGCAGGCCAGCGCGCCTTGCACATGCGCGCCGATCTTGTGGATCGAGCCTTGCGCGCTGCCGCAGGCGATCGAGCCGTCGGCGCGCACTTTGGCTTCGTGGCGGGCCGCCGGGTCGTAGAGAATCGTGCCGGGTGAGATCAGTCCAAGCTCGACCAGCGCGCCGAACGGAATGCGCGCTTCACCGCGCTTGCCTTTGGCGACTTGCAGCGAGTCTTTGTCGAACGCCGTCAGAGCCGCGAGCCGCGCCGCCGCGGCGTCGGCGTAAGTCTGGTCGCGCTCGATGCCGATGAAGCGCCGCCCGAGCCGCTTGGCCGCCACCGCCGTGGTGCCCGAGCCGAGAAACGGATCGAGCACGATCTCGCCCTCATGGCTCGACGCCAGAATCAGGCGATGAAGCAGCGCCTCGGGCTTTTGCGTCGGATGGGTCTTGCGCCCGCAGCCTTCGCGCAGGCGCTCGGCGCCGGAGCAGATCGGGAACAGCCAGTCCGAGCGCATCTGCAAATCTTCGTTCAGCGCCTTCATCGCTTCGTAGTTGAAGGTGTAGCGCGCCTTAGGGCCCATCGACGCCCAGATCATCGTCTCATGCGCGTTGGTGAAGCGGCGCCCCCGGAAATTCGGCATCGGATTGGTCTTGCGCCACACCACGTCGTTCAGCACCCAGAAGCCGAGATCCTGGAGGATGGTGCCGACGCGGAAGATGTTGTGATAGCTGCCGATCACCCACAGGCTGCCGGCGGGCTTGAGCACGCGGCGGCAGGCCGAAAGCCAATCGCGGGTGAAACTGTCGTAAGCGGCGAAGCTGCCGAACTTGTCCCAATCGTCGTCGACGGCATCGACCCGGCTATTGTCCGGCCGGTAAAGCTCGCTGTTGAGCTGAAGATTGTACGGCGGATCGGCGAACACGAGATCGACGGAGCCCTCGGGCAGGAGCTTCAGCTCCTCGATGCAATCGCCGACGATGATTCGGTCGAGCGGGAGCTTGGCTCCGCCCTTGTCCCCCACACCCATGCCACCCACCAAGGTTACGCAATACTGCACGCGCCCGCTATTCGGCGGGACTGGGCTATGCTGGCGGAGTTGCGTAAAGGGGGACTTAATCCCGGAACGGAACCACATGGCGCCCGATCGACGCGAATTCCTTGAGGCTGCGCTTGGCCTCGCTGTGCTACCGATCCTCCGCGCCACGGCTGCTCGGGCCGCGACGGACAGGGAAAACCGGGATCACGCCATGACCAAGGACATCGTCATGATTCACGGCGCCAATGAGGGCGCCTGGTGCTTCGACACATTCACGGCGGTATTCGAAGGCCTCGGTTGGACCTGCCACGCGCCCGATCTGATCGGCCACGGCACGAAGGCGGTCGCTGGCGGCAAGAACCTGGTCGGAGTCGGCATGGCCGATTACCGCGCCGAGCTCGAGGCCTTCCTCGAGACGCTGCCGCCTCGGCCGGTGCTGCTCGGTCACTCCATGGGCGGCGTGCTTGCTCAGCAATTGGCGGCGCAAGGCCTCGCTCGCGCGCTGGTCCTGGTGGCGCCGGCGCCGCGCGCCGGCATTTTGCCGCCGACCGACGCGGAGAAGAAGCTCGACCGGGATTTGATCGGCCTCGGCGCGTTCTGGAAGAGCGTGATCGACCCCGATTTCGATCTCGCCCGCATCTACACGCTGAACCGCGTGCCGGAAGCCGAGCAGCGCGCGGTGTTCGACCGATTCGGACCGGAGTCCGGCCGCGCCTTCTTCGAGTTGTTTTTCTGGATGTTCGATCTGACCGGGGCGACCGTCGTCGATACCGACGCCGTCACCTGTCCGGTGCTGTGCCTGGTCGGTTCAGACGACAAGATCGTGTCGCCGCAAACGGCGCGCGAGACGGCAAAACCGTATCGCGACGCCACGTTCTGGGAGCTTGACGGCCACGGCCACATGCTCGTGCTCGAGCCGGGCGCCGGCCAAATCGCGCGCCGCATCGCCGATTGGCTTCCGGCTTAGCCCTGACCTTCGTCGGGCAGGGGCAAATCAGACCCGTTGGTGAGCAGCCGCAGCGCCCGCTCGATCGGGCTGAACGAGCGGCGATGATGGGTGCACACGCCGTGCTTCTCGATGGCGGCCGCATGTTGCCGCGTGCCGTAGCCCTTGTTGTTCTCCCAACCATAGCGGCGGTAGCGGCGCGACAGCTTCACCATCATCCGGTCGCGCGTGACCTTGGCCACGATCGAGGCCGCGGCCACCGACAGCGACAGTCCGTCGCCGCCGACCACGGCGCGCGCCGGGCAGGGAAAGCGCTTCGGAATGATATTGCCGTCGATCAGCGCGCATCCTGCCGGCACGCCGAGCCCGCGATAGGCCACCCGCATGCCCCACAAACTCGCCTGCAGAATATTGTCGCGGTCGATCCGCCTGACATGGCCGACCACCACCGACACGATCGCGGTGGCGATGATCTCGGCATAGCGGTCCTCGCGCGCCTCGGGCGTGAGCACTTTGGAATCGTTCAGCCCTTCGGGGATGCGGTTGGGATTGAGGATCACGGCGGCGACCACCACCGGGCCGGCCCAAGGCCCGCGTCCGGCCTCGTCGATGCCGGCCACCGGCGCCCGATAGCGGTCCATCAGCTCGGCCTCGAAGTCGAAACTGGGCTCGGGGCGAAGCGGCAACGACTCGGCAGGCAGTCCCATGGCCTGGGACTCTGGCGCAAACCGCGCCGGCTTGGCAACTTGTTCGGCGGCAGCGCCGCGTTCTTTGTGGAAAAGCGCTTAGAACAGTTTCAGCTGCTGGCCGGGCAGGGTGGGTGGCGTGAACAAATCGGTGCGCAACTCGATCGAACGCTCGTTCAAGCCCAGCCGCTCGGCGGCGAGCTCGAATCTCCGGCCGATCATCCAGGCATAGGGGCCTTCGCCGGTCATGCGCTCCCCCCACTTCGCCTCGTATAGTCTGCCGCCGCGGGTCGAGCGCATCAGCGACAGCACGCGGTTGGCGCGGTCAGGGCAATTGGCTTGCAGCCATTCGGTGAACAGATCGCCGATCTCGAGCGGCAGCCGGAGCAGCACGTAACCGGCTTGGCGCACGCCGGCCGCCGCGGCACGCTCCAGAATGCGCTCCATCTCCATGTCGGTCAGGCCGGGAATGACCGGCGCCACCATCACCGAGGTTGGGATGCCGGCTTGGACCAGCCGCTCGAGCGTCTCCATCCGCCGGTCGGGCGTGCTCGCGCGCGGCTCCATGGCGCGGGCGAGCTTGCGGTCGAGCGTGGTCACCGACAGCGCCACCTTCACCAGGCCGCGCTCGGCCATCGAGGTGAGCAGATCGAGATCGCGCAGCACCAGCGCCGATTTGGTGACGATGCCGACTGGGTGGTTCGCCGCGCTCAGCACCTCGAGGATGCGCCGCATGATGCGGTAGCGCCGCTCGATCGGCTGATAGGGGTCGGTGTTGGTGCCGATGGCGATGGTACGCACCGCATAGCGGGGATCGGCCAGCTCGCGGGTCAGAGCTTCGGCAGCGTTGGTCTTGGCGAACAGCTTGGTCTCGAAGTCGAGCCCCGGCGACAGGCCGAGAAAGGCATGGGTCGGCCGGGCGAAGCAGTAGATGCAGCCATGCTCGCAGCCCCGGTAGGGGTTGATCGAGCGGTCGAAGCCGATATCGGGAGATTCGTTGCGGGTGATGATGCGGCGCGCCGGCACCTCCTGCACTTCGGTGGCGAGCGCATCGAGTTCGCCGAGCGAGTCCCAGCCATCGTCGACCGGCTCATAGGCGACCGGCTCGAACCGGCCGGAGCGGTTGGTCTGGGCACCCCGGCCATGCCTGCGACCGGCGGCGACGCCCCCCGTTTCGAGCGGGAAGCTTTCCGAATCGATGGGTTTTCGCAAGGCGACGGACATACCGCCTATATAGTTACTCGTTTGGAACAAAGCAAGAACATGTTCATGGTAATCGCGATGTGACGATTGCCCGGCAAAGGCCAGAGGCTATAGTCCGCGCCATGATTTCGGTGATCATCCCGACGCTCAATGCCGAGAGCACGCTGGCGCATACGCTCACGGCGCTCGTGCCGGCGGTGGTCGACGGCATCGTGCAGGAGGCGATCCTGGTCGACGGCGGCTCGACCGACGGGACCCGCGCCATCGCCGAGGCGGCCGGCACCCATCTGATCGAGGCGCGGCCGGGCAGGGGCACTCAGCTCGATGCCGGCGCCAGCCACGCGCGCGGCGACTGGCTGCTGTTCCTTCATGCCGATACCGTGCTCGATCCCGGCTGGGCCGAGGAGGCGCAAAGCTTCATGGAGCGGGTCGATAGCGGCCGGCGCGGTCAGGCGGCCGCCGCCTTCCAGTTCGCGCTGGACGATGACGGCCTGATGCCGCGCTTCATGGAATCGCTGGTCGGCTTGCGCTGCCATGTGCTGGCGCTGCCTTACGGCGATCAGGGCCTGCTCATCTCGCGCAAGCTCTACCGCCGGCTCGGCGGCTTCCGGCCACTGCCGCTGATGGAAGACGTCGATCTGGTGCGCCGGCTCAAGCGGCGCGAGCTGGTGATGCTGCAATCGCGCGCGGTGACCAGCGGCGAGCGCTATCGGCGGGACGGCTATCTCGCGCGCAGCTTGCGCAATCTCGGCTGCATCCTGCTTTATTACCTTCGCGTGCCGCCGCGGGTGCTGGCGCGGCTTTATGGCTAGGCGCCGCGCGACCTTCGCCAGGCATCTCATCATCATGGCCAAGAGCCCGCATCTGGGCCGCGTGAAGCGGCGGCTCGGGCGCGACATCGGCGATGTCGCCGCGGCGGGCTTCTATCGGAACTGCCTGTCCCATACCGTGCTACGGCTGGCCCAAGACCGGCGTTGGCGCACAGTGCTGGCCGTCGATCCGGGCCACGACGCAACCACGGTCTTCTGGCCGTCGCGGCGACGGATCGCCCGGCTGCCGCAAGGCCAAGGCGATCTCGGCCGCCGCATGCAATGCCTGTTCGCGGCCCTGCCGCCGGGACCGGCGATCATCGTTGGCAGCGACATCCCGGCCATCGGCGCAGCGCACATCGCCGACGCCTTCCGGCTGCTCGGCGGCGCAGATGCCGTGCTTGGTCCGGCGCTAGACGGCGGCTACTGGCTGATCGGGCTGAGGCGCTGCCCTCGTGTGCTTCACCCTTTTGCCGGCGTGCGCTGGTCGAGCGCTTACGCGCTGGCCGACACGGTCGCCAATCTCGACGGCAAGCGCGTCGCCTTCGCCGCGACGCTGAGTGACGTCGATATCGCGGAGGACTTTCGGCGCGAGCGCGCATCCGCCGCGCGCCTCATCCCGCCGACCAAAATGCCGCACCTGTCTCGCGTTTAATCTAAACTTAAGGGGAATGTCCTAGCACCTTGAAATATCAAGAAATGGGCAGCTTCAATGCGCATCGTTCTAGTCGATCCCAGTCGCACCACGCGATTGATCGTGGCTCGCATGCTTGAAGCACGCGGGCACGATGTTCTTCCTTTCTCGGACGAACTTGAAGCGCTTGCCGAGCTCAGGGCCGATCACTGCATCGAGGCCCTGATTACCAGCGCCGAGCTCAAACATATGTCGGGCGTCGAGCTGTGCTGGGAGACGCGGCTGCTCGCCACCTGCCGGCGTCCGATCTACGTGCTGATGATGTCCAGCCAATACGACCAGCGCAGCCTGATCGAGGCGCTGGATTCCGGCGCCGACGATTTCATCGGCAAGCCGCCTCTGGCTGAGGAGCTTTTCGCGCGGCTCCGCGCCGCCGAACGCATCCTGTCCATGCAGCACGAGCTGATCCGGCTCGCCACCATCGATCCGCTGACCGGACTGTGCAATCGCCGCGGCTTCTTCGAGCGCGCGACGGAAGCTTGCGCGCGCGTCGCGCCGCCTGACGGCAGCCTGTCGGCCATCATCCTCGACATCGACAATTTCAAGCACATCAACGATTCCTACGGGCATGAGACGGGCGACGAGGCCATCCGCATCTGCGCGCGCGCCGCACGCCTGGAACAGGCGGTGACCGGTCGCCTCGGCGGTGACGAGTTTGCGCTCCTGCTGGAACGCAAGCCTCTGCCGCAAGCGATCGAGATCGCCGAGGAGCTGCGCCTGAGGCTGGCGTCGCGCCCGTTCGATACCGGCAGGGAGCGCATCACTCTGACCTGGAGCATCGGCGTCGGCGAGGGGCGGCCGGGCGACACCGTGGATCAGATTCTGGCCCGCGCCGATGCCGCGCTCTACGACGCCAAGCTCGGTGGACGCAATCGCGTGGTCGGGGCCCATGCCGGTGTGCTGACGCGGCCGGCCATCGTCACCAACGGGCACGCCCGCGCCTTCGCCGTCTGATCAATCGTCCTCGGCGCGCTTTTTCCGCTTCTCTTCCAGGCGCGGCATGATCTCGACGAACGAGCAGGGCCGGTGGCGATTGTCGAGCTGGGATTTGAGAATGCCGTCCCAGGCGTCGCGGCACGCGCCCGGCGAGCCCGGCACGCAGAAAATATAGGTGCCGCCCGCCACGCCGCCGCAGGCGCGCGATTGCACCGTCGAGGTGCCGACCTTCTGGTAGCTGAGCATGTGGAACAGCGCCGAGAAGCCGTCGATCTCCTTCTCGAATAGCGGTTTCACCGCTTCCGGCGTCACGTCGCGCCCGGTGAAGCCGGTGCCGCCGGTGGTAATCACCACGTCGATGGCGGGATCCTTGATCCAGCCTTTCACCTGTTTCCGGATCGCCTTCGGATCGTCCTCGACGATGGCGTGCGCCGCCACCTCGTGGCCTGACTCCTCGATCATATTGACCAGCAGCGTCCCCGACTTGTCGGTCTTGTGGGTGCGCGTGTCGGACACCGTGAGCACGGCGATCCGCACCGGGATGAACGGCCTGGTCTCGTCGATGCGGCTCATGTCGCCTCAAGCCTCTCCTTCACCAGCAGCAGGTCGCGCCAGGCGAGCCGCTTGTCCTCCGGGTTCCGCAGCAGATAGGCCGGATGCAGCATGGCGAGCGTGGGGATGTCGCGGCCGGCGCAAGTATAACTGAGCCACTTGCCCCTGAGCCGCATGATGCCCTCGGTCATGCCGAGAATGGTCTTGGCCGCGGCGCCGCCGAGCAGCACGATCACCTCGGGCGAGAGCAGCTCGATCTGCCGAGCCAGGAACGGCGCGCAGGCCTCGACTTCCGCCGGCGTCGGCGTGCGGTTGCCCGGCGGCCGCCAATAGACGGTGTTGGTGATGTAAACATGCTCCTCGGTGAGACCGATCGCCGCCAGCATGCGGTCGAGCAATTGGCCGGCGCGCCCGACAAAGGGCTTGCCGCGCAGATCTTCGTCCCGGCCGGGCGCCTCGCCGATCAGCATCAGCCTTGCATTCTCGCGCCCCCGCGCGAAACAAAGACTCTTGGCCGTGCGCTTGAGCGCGCAACCGTCGAAGGCGGCGGCCAGGGCCTCGAGCTCGGCAAGGGTGAGGGCCTGAGCCACGCTCGCGGCGCGGACATCGGTCGTTGCTGCCGGGCGCGGCAGCGGCGTGGTGCGTGGCAAGGTGGGACGGGGCGCCGGCGTGGCAAAGCAGTCGACCGGCTGTTCGCCGATCGCCTCATCGACGCCCATCGCCGCGTACCAGTCCAATAAGGCTTGAACCGCCTGTCGTTCCGTTGCAGTCATTCCGCTGTCTTTGGCGTTTCCCACGCGTCAATACCATATTGATGGCTACCGGAGTCCTGCCGCTTACGGGAATGATTCCCGTCTTTTTGGAGCAGAGCCTTGAGCGAAGCGACCGAGCCCCAGACCGCCGAACGCGAAACCATGGAGTTCGACGTCGTCATTGTCGGCGCCGGACCCGCGGGGCTTGCCGCTGCCATCAGGCTGAAGCAGCTCGCCGCCGAGCAAGACAAGGACGTTTCGGTGGTGGTGCTGGAGAAGGGCTCCGAGGTCGGCGCTCATATCCTGTCCGGCGCGGTGATCGATCCCGTGGCGCTCGACCGCCTGCTGCCCGATTGGCGCGACATGGGCTCGCCGCTGCAAACCAAGGTCACCGAGGACCGCTTCTATTATCTGTGGCAGACCGGCGGCATCCGCGTGCCGAACATCTTCATGCCGCCGCTGATGAGCAATCACGGCTGCTATATCGGCAGCCTCGGCACCCTGACCAAATGGCTCGCCGAGCAGGCCGAGGCGCTCGGCGTCGAGATCTATCCCGGCTTCGCCGTCACCGATGTGATGTTCGGCGCGAATGGCGAGGTCGAGGGCGTGATCACCGGCGACATGGGCGTCGCCCGCGATGGCAGCCATAAAGACAGCTACACGCCGGGCATCGCGCTTGCCGGCAAATATACCTTGTTCGCCGAGGGCGCCCGGGGCTCGCTGTCGAAAATGCTGATCCGCAAGCTCGGCCTCGACGAGGAGTCGGGCCCGCAGAAATTCGGCATCGGCCTGAAAGAGCTATGGGAGGTGCCGGCGGAGAAGCACAAGCCCGGTCTCGTGCAGCACACCATGGGCTGGCCGCTCGACGACCGTACCGGCGGCGGCTCGTTTCTCTACCATTTCGGCGAGAACCTGGTGTCGGTGGGCTTCGTCGTTCATCTCGATTACGCCAACCCCTACACCAACCCGTTCAAGGAATTTCAGCGCGCCAAGACCCACCCCTCGATCCGCGCGCATTTGGAGGGGGGCAAGCGCATCGCCTATGGCGCCCGCGCGCTGACCGAAGGCGGTTTCCAGGCGATCCCGCGACTTGTCTTTCCCGGGGGAGCGCTGATCGGCTGCGCCGCGGGCTTCATGAATGTGCCGCGCATCAAGGGCAGCCACAACGCCATGCTGTCGGGCATGATGGCGGCCGAAGCGGCGTTTGCGGCGATCGCGCAGGGGCGCTCGCGCGACACGCTCGAAGCCTATCCGCAAGCCGTCGCGGCAAGCTCGATGGCGAAGGAGCTGAAACGCGTGCGCAACGTCAAGCCGTTATGGTCGCGCTTCGGCACGCGGCTCGGCGTCATGCTCGGCGGCATCGACATGTGGCTCAACACCATCTTTCCGTTCCTCGGCCACACGCTCAAACATTTGAAGCCCGACTATGCGACCTTGCACAAGGCGGCGGATGCCAAGCCGATCGATTACGACAAGCCGGACGGCGTCATCAGCTTCGACATTCTCTCCTCGGTGTTCCTGTCGGGCACCAATCACGCCGAGAACCAGCCGGTGCATCTCAAGCTCGCCGATCCGGCGATCCCGATTGAGGAGAACCTGCCGGATTATGCCGAGCCGGCCCAGCGCTATTGTCCGGCCTTGGTCTACGAGGTGATCGAGGAGGGCGGCACGCTCCGCTTTCAGATCAACGCCCAGAATTGCGTTCACTGCAAAACCTGCGACGTGAAGGACCCGGCCCAGAACATTACCTGGGTGCCGCCCGAAGGCGGTGACGGACCGAATTACGTGAATATGTGAGTACGGGGCGCGATGCCGCGGTAACCGGCCACAAACCAGCCGCGATTAGGCTTCAAGCAAGCTTTTGGTTTGTTCAAGGCCCGAAAAGCGCTTAACCTTGCGCGGGGATTATCCGGAACCGACAGTTTGGGACGGCATGACAGCCGAGACAATATGACTATGGTGCGTAGGACGGCGCTGCGCCAATGGGCGCCGCGCGCTCTTCTGCTGGCGGCGCTGGTCGTCGCGCCGGCGGCTTACTCCGAAGTCATTTCGGATATCCCGGACGATTCCGGCACGCTGCTGGGCAACTATTTGTCCGGGCGCGTGGCCCGCGGCGACCACGACACGATCGCCGCCGCTGATTTCTATTCCAAGGCGCTGGCCGAGGATCCCGGTAACGAGATCATTCTCGAACAGACCTTCCTGCTCGAGGCCGCCTCCGCCCATTGGGATCGCGCCATCGTGCTCGCCAAGGAGCTCGTCAAGATCGAGCCGGCCCACCGCATCGCCCGCTTCCTGCTCGGCTGCGAGGCCTTCAAGCAGGGCCGGTACAAAGACGCCGACGAGGATTTCGCTGCGGCGCGCCAAGGGCCGATCGCCGATCTCACTTCGACGCTCGCCCGCGCCTGGGTGCAAGAGGCCGACGGCAAGCCCGACGAAGCGTTTGCCACGCTCGACAGTCTGAGCGATGCCGACTGGGCGCAGTTCTATCAGCGCTATCACCGGGCGCTGATCGCCGACTTGGCCGGCCAGCATGACGTGGCGCGCCAGGCTTTCGCCCAGGCCTTCAAGAAGAATCCGTCGACGCTGAGAGTGGCCGACGCCTATGCGCGTCATGCGGTCAACAACAATAACCGCCGGCTCGCCCGCCAAACCTTAAAGACCCACATCGCCAAGTCGTCGACCCATCCGCTGTCCGAGGCGTTGCTCGCCGAGATCGAAGAGGGCAAGGACCCGGCGCTGCTGATCACCAGCCCCACCCAGGGCCTCGCCGAAGTGTTCTACGGCATTGGCGACGCGCTGGCCGGCGAGGGCGGGCTCGACATGGGCATCATCTTCCTGCAATTCGCGCTCTATCTTGAGCCCGATTTCCCGCTCGCTTATGCCGCGCTCGCCGAGGCCTACGACGGCGCCAAGAAATACGAGCTGGAGATGCAGGCCCTCGGCCAGATCAAGCCGGATTCGCCGCTCTGGCTGAACGTGCAGATCCAGAAGTCGTTCGCGCTCAATTCGCTGGAGCAGGTTGACGAAGCCAAAGCGCTGCTCGAGGAGCTTATCAAGAAGGACCCCAAGGATGTCCGGCCGCTCGATGCGCTCGGCAACATCCTGCGTTCGCATGAGCGCTACGAGGAGGCGCGCGATTACTACACCCGCGCTTTGGCGCTGATCCCCAAGCCGACCAAGGACAACTGGACGCTGTTCTATTCGCGCGGCGTGTGCAACGAGCGGATGAAGGACTGGCCGGCGGCCGAGGCCGATTTCAAGGAAGCGCTGGTGCTTTCGCCCGAAGAGTCGCTGGTGCTCAATTATCTCGGCTATTCCTGGGTCGACCAGGGCAGCAATTTGAAACAGGCGATGGACTACATCCGCAAGGCGGTGAAGCTCAAGCCTGACGACGGCTACTATGTCGACAGTTTGGGCTGGGCCTATTTCCGGCTCGGCAATCTGCCGGCGGCGGTCGAGAACCTCGAGCGCGCCGTCGAGCTAAAGCCCGACGACCCGATCATCAACGATCACCTTGGTGATGCCTATTGGAAGGTGGGGCGTACGCTCGAAGCCAAATATCAGTGGCAGCAGGCGCTGACGCTCAAGCCGGAGGAGGAACAGGTCCTCACTCTCAAGCAGAAGATCGCGGCGGGGCTGCCGGAAGCCGCCGAGACCAAATCGGCGCAAGACCGCACCATCCAGGCGGGTCAAAAGTCGCCGCAATAGACGCCTTGGCGAAGCGTGCGGAGGAGCGGCATGACGGCGCTCCGTGATACGGGCCGGGCCAAGCTCAATCTCACCCTTGAGGTGCTCGGCCGGCGCGCCGACGG
Organism: uncultured Alphaproteobacteria bacterium; assembly: GCA_963812105.1. Lineage (GTDB taxonomy): Bacteria > Pseudomonadota > Alphaproteobacteria > Rhizobiales > Methyloligellaceae > Methyloceanibacter. Next base: position 64,285 of record CAWEUF010000003.1, on the reverse strand, counting down.
CTTTCACGAGCTGAGAAGCCTGGTCGCTTTTGCCTCGCTCGGCGATCAGGTCGAACTCGACCCCAATGGGCCACTCGGGCTTACGGTCGAAGGCCGCTTCGCGGGAGCCTTGGGCGGCGATAATCTCATCATCAAGGCCGCTCAGCTTGTGTCGAATAAGGTGCCGGGCCTGACGCTCGGGCGCTTTCGCTTGGTCAAACTGCTGCCGGTCGCCTCGGGCCTTGGCGGCGGCTCCGCCGATGCCGCCGCTGCCTTGCGCCTGATCGCCCGCGCCAATGACGGTGCCCTCGACGATGCCATTCTGGCCGAGCTTGCGCCGCAGCTCGGCTCCGACGTGAGCGTCTGCCTCAAGAGCCGGCCCGCGCTGATCTCCGGCCGCGGCGAGATGGTCGAGCCGGTTGCGGGCTTCCCGTCTTGCGGCGTGCTGCTCGCAAACCCGGGGCGGCCGCTTGCCACCGAGGCGGTCTATGCCGCGCTTGGTGCCGATGTCTTGGTGGGATCGCCGCGCCACGACGCCGAGACCCTGGACTTCAACGGTGACTTCGAGGCGCTGCTCGCCTATGTGACGCCGCGCGGCAACGATCTCGAACGGCCGGCGGCGCAACTCGTGCCGGAGATCAGGGAGGTGCTCGCCGCGCTGCTGGCGCTTGACCGCGTCCGCCTGGCGAGGCTCTCGGGCAGCGGCCCGACCTGCTTTGCGCTGTTTGCCAGCGAGAGCGACGCCACGCGCGCCGGTGCGCAGCTCGCCGCCGAATTTCCCAAGTGGTGGATCGCCGCCAGCGCGCTTGGCGGCTAGAACGGGCGCTCGACGCAGAACTCGATCGCCTCGAGCAGCGCCGCCTTCACCTCTGAATCGGGGAAAATGGCCAGCGCGTCGCGGGCGATGGCGCCGTAATGGCGCGCCCGCTCCAGCGTATCGGACAGCGCGTTGTGGCGCTTCATCAACACAAACGCTTCGGCCAGATCGTCCTCGCCGATCTCGCCGTCCTGGAGCGTGCGCTGCCAGAATTTCCGCTCCGCCTCGGTGCCGCGGCGATAGCACAGCACCACCGGCAGCGTGATCTTGCCCTCGCGGAAATCGTCGCCGACGCTCTTGCCGAGCATCGACGGCTCGCCGGAATAGTCGAGCGCATCATCGACCAGCTGGAACGCCAGGCCGAGATTGCGGCCATAAGAGCGCAGCGCCGCGGCCTCCGATTTCGGCCGGTCCGCGATCACCGCGCCGACTTCCGCCGCCGCCGCGAACAGCGCCGCGGTCTTGGCGTCGATCACCGCGAGATAGTCGTCCTCGGTGGTCTCGGTGTTCTTGGCGGTGATCAGCTGCATCACCTCGCCCTCGGCGATCACCGCCGCGGCGTCGGACAGAATGCGCAAGCACCCGAGCGAGCCGACATCGACCATCATCTTGAAGGCCTGGCCGAGCAGGAAATCGCCGACCAGCACGCTGGCCTCGTTGCCCCACAACAGCCGCGCCGCCGTCTTGCCGCGGCGGAGATTGCTCTCATCGACCACGTCGTCGTGCAGCAGCGTTGCGGTATGCATGAACTCCACGCTCGCCGCGAGCCGCACATGGCCGTCGCCGCCATAGCCGCACAGCCTGGCGGCGGCCAGCGTCAGCATGGGACGCAGGCGCTTGCCGCCGGAATCGATGAGATGGCGGGCAAGCTCGGGGATCAGCTCGACATTGGATCTGGCGCGATCGAGGATGATGCGGTTGACATGGGCCATGTCCTCCTCGACAAGCGCCACCAACGGCGCGAGGCTGGCCCTTGGATCGTTCGCGCCGGCAAGCTTAACTACAACGCCCAAAGGACTTCTCCTAAATCGGCCGGGAGGCAGTTTTACCGATAATGTCGGCGGGTCCGCCGCCAAGGTCAAGGCGCCAGCCCGAGGATACGAGGATCGGCAGGCTATGAAGGAATTGTTGCGGTCCAACGACGCGGTCCTGCTGTCCTATGTCAGCGCCTTGCTGGAGGAAGGGGACATCGCCTTTATGGTGGCCGATAGCAATATGAGCGTGCTGGAAGGCTCGATCGGCGTCTTGCCGCGGCGCGTGCTGGTTGAGACCGACAAGATTGTGCAAGCGCGCAACATCCTCACCGAGGCCGGCATCGGCCATGTCATCGTCGACGACAAAAAAGCTTAAGGCTACGGCGCCGGCGGGCGCCACTTCGACCGACGATTTTCTCGGCGGCCGCATCGGCATTGTCCAACCGCGCGGCGGGCACAGGGCCGGGAGCGACGCGGTGTTTCTCGCCTGCAGCCGTTCCGGCCAAATCGGGCGAGCGCGTGCTCGATATCGGCGCGGGCGTTGGCGTCGCCGGGCTGTGTCTGCTGGCGCGCGTTCCGGGCATCCTGGTAACCGCGGTCGAGATCGATCCCGCGCTCGCTACGCTTGCCGCCGACAATGCCGCGCGGAACGGTTTTGCCGAGCAATTCGAAATCGTCACCGCCGATGTGACTTCGCCCGGCAAGGCGCTCGCCGCCGCCGGGCTGAAGGCGGAAAGCTACGATCATCTCATCGCCAATCCACCCTTCCACGCCGAAGGCAGGGTGAGAGCGGCGCCCGACGCCGCGCGCGCGTCTGCTCATGTCATGGCCCAAGACGGCCTTGCAGCCTGGGTGCGGTTCTTCGCCGCCATGGCCAAGCCTGGCGCGCTGCTCACGCTGATCCATCGGCCCGACTGTCTCGGCGAGTTGCTGGAGCTGCTTGATGGGCGGTTCGGCGCTATCGCCGTCTTTCCGCTGTTCTCCAAGCGGGATGAGCCCGCGACGCGCATCATCGTCCAGGCCAAGAAGGGGAGCCGCGCCGGGCTCAGTCTGCTGCCCGGCCTCCTGCTGCACGAAGACGACGGGCGGTACACGGCGGAGGCCGAAGCCGTGCTGAGGAAAGGCGAGCCTCTCCGACTGCGACCGGCCAAAGCGAAGGGCCGCCGCCTAGGGGGGTAAGGCGGCAGCCCTCGCGTTCGCCCGAGCGTGAGGAGGGGTCTCGGGGCTCGCAAGGCCCGCAAGGAGCTGCGAACCTTGACTAGCACCCGAAGGTCTAGCCCGCCCGGCCTGAACCGAAGCTGAGACCGCCGTTCATCTGCCGTTCAGGGAGAGGAGCGCCGCCAAATCGAAGGGCCGCGCCCTGGTCGGACGCGGCCCTCGTAATCGTCAATCGCCTTGGCGGCGCGCGTGCCTAGTACCAGCCGCGGTAGTAACGGCCACGCCAATACGGGTAATAACCGTAGGGGTAACCTGAGGCGTAGGGCCCCCAATAGCGATAGCGTGGAGCGTACCAGCCCCAGCGCGGTCCGACATAGACGTTCACGCCAGGGGCGCGCCAGCCGCCACGGCGCCAACCGGCTTCCGCGGAACTCGGCGACAAGGGTGACGACGGCGAGCGCGAAGGCTCCCACCGCCACCACGAGAGTTGCAAGCTTGCTCATACTTACCTCCTAGAGAGATCGGAGCGGCGCTCGTCGTCCGCCGAGACGCGCCGCAAGGATGGGGTGCACCCCACCTTCGATGCCAATCATAGCAAGGAATTCCGACCGCCCGATGTCGGTTCCAGACTTGCGCTAACCAAACGCTTAAAGGCCGCGCTCTATCTGATTTTTATTGGCACATTGGACCGCGCGCCGCCTTTGATTTGGCGCGAGCCCGCTATACCTTAAGCAGCCATGAACTCTCTTATCGACGATCTCGGCCTGAAGCGCTATCTGCCCGCCGCTTGGACCAAGCGCGGGCCGATCGTTCCCGTGCTCAGGTTTAGCGGCGCGATCGGCGCGGTCACGCCGCTCAGGCCCGGCCTGTCGCTTTCGACCTCCGCCGCCGCCATCGACAAGGCGTTCGCCATGAGCGGCGCCAAGGCGGTCGCCATCCAGATCAATTCTCCCGGCGGCTCGGCGGTGCAATCGACGCTGATCTATCAGCGCATCAGGGCGCTGGCCGCCGAGAAGAATCTCAAGGTCTATGTGTTCGCCGAGGATGTTGCCGCCTCGGGCGGCTACATGCTCGCCTGCGCCGGTGACGAGATCTACGCCGACCCAAGCTCGATCGTCGGCTCGATCGGCGTGATCACCGCCACGTTCGGCCTCAACGAGATGATCGCCAAGATCGGCGTGCAGCGCCGCGTCTATACCGCCGGCGACAACAAGGACACGCTCGATCCGTTCCTGCCGGAGAAGCCCGAGGATGTCGCCCGCATCAAGGCGCTGCAGCGCGACGTGCATCAGAGCTTCATCGATCTGGTCAAGACCAGGCGCGGCGCCAAGCTCGACAAGGCCGATATCAACCTGTTCACCGGCGAGTTCTGGTCGGGCAAGCGCGCGCTCGAGCTCGGCCTGATCGACGGGCTGTCCGACCTCCGCACCAAGATGCGCGAGATTTACGGCGACGAGGTCCGGCTCAGGCTGGTGATGCCCTCGACGTCGTGGTTCCGCCGCAGGCGCGAGCGTGTTTGCCGAGGGCGGCTTCGAGTTCGGCCTCTCGCCGGGCAGTTGGGCCGCCGATCTCATCTCGGCGATCGAAGCGCGCGCGCTTTGGTCGCGTTTCGGATTTTAGTGATGCCGCAGGTCCTTCTTCTGGTAGCCGCAGGCGCCGGCCTTCTGCTGGCCGGACGGCGCTGGTATGTGCGCGAGCGCGCCCGCATCGCCGCCGAGCTGCGCACCGCCAAGGAGGCCATGGAGCGAGAGGCGCACCCGGTCGTGCCGCTCGAACTCGACCCGCTGACCGGCATCTACCGGCCGAAACGGCTGCGCTGAGTGCGCCACATTAACGTGCCGGCTATTGTTATCGCCCACAACCTATGGCTTTCCTTGCGCCGCCAAGGCGACTAGCGTCCGCGCCAAACCTTGCGCGTGGGCTGAGGGCTCAAGATGGGCAAGCTGACCAAATCTGACCGGTCCAACCGGCCGCCGTCCTTCCAGGACCTGATCCTCAAGCTCGAGCGCTTCTGGGCCGATCAGGGCTGCGTCATCCTCCAGCCTTACGACGTGGAGATGGGGGCAGGGACCTTCCATCCCGCCACCACGCTGCGCTCGCTCGGGCCTAAGCCCTGGCGCGCCGCTTACGTTCAGCCGTGCCGTCGGCCCAAGGACGGCCGCTACGGCGAGAACCCTAACCGGCTCCAGCACTACTACCAGTTCCAGGTGATCCTTAAGCCGTCGCCCCCCGACCTCCAGGAGCTTTACCTGGAAAGCCTGGTCGCCATCGGCATCGATCCCTTGAAGCACGACATCCGCTTCGTCGAGGACGATTGGGAGAGCCCGACGCTCGGCGCCTGGGGGCTCGGCTGGGAGGTCTGGCTCGACGGCATGGAGGTGACCCAGTTCACCTATTTCCAGCAGGTCGGCGGCTTCGACTGCGATCCCGTGTCCGGCGAGCTGACCTACGGGCTCGAGCGTCTCGCCATGTATGTGCAGGGCGTCGACCGCGTGTTCGATCTCGACTTCAACGGCGGCGAGGGTAAGGACAAGGTCACCTATGGCGACGTGTTCCTGCAAGCAGAGCAGGAATATTCCCGCTACAATTTCGAATACGCCGATACTGCGCTGCTGCTCGACCATTTCCGCGACGCCGAGAAGGAATGCAAGGCGCTGCTCGCCAAGGGCGAGGACGGCAAGCGTCATGCGATGGTGCTGCCGGCCTACGACCAGGCGATCAAGGCCTCGCATATTTTCAATCTGCTCGACGCGCGCGGCGTGATCTCGGTGACCGAGCGGCAGGCCTATATCCTGCGCGTGCGCGATCTCACCAAGGCCTGTTGCGCCGCGTGGCTCAAGACCGAGGCGGGCGGCGCCGATGCTTGAGACCTATCGCGACAAGGAGGCACCGCCGCAATCGCGCACTCCGGCGCTCAAGCCGCGCTTGCGATCCTGGACCGGCCGGGTGTGGCGGTCCACGCCGACAAGCTTCCAACTGATGTTGAAGCTCGATGCCAGCCTGGCGATCTCCGAAATCGAGGATACCGACTTGCGCGCAACGCTCGTCGCCGTTCGCCGCCGACCTCGCCAGTTTTCCGCTCTATCTCGATTACACCGACGAGAACCATCTGCCGGTGTCCTGGGCGGTTGGCGCCTTCCATGTCGAGCGCGGCAAGAGCGCCTTCATGCGCTTCTACGATTTTCTGGAGACTGTGCCGTCGCATGTGCTGGTGCCGCTGTTGCCGGCCGCCGGGGCGCAGTCAGACCTCATCTTAAGTGTCATCCCCTACAGCCTTGAAACGAATCGGCTGATCTTCGCCATCGCCGACTACGATCTCGGCTTTCACAACCGCATCGGCTAGGCATGGCTGAGCTTCTGCTTGAACTATTCTCCGAAGAGATCCCGGCGCGGATGCAGACCCGCGCGCGCGAGGATTTGGCGCGCCTGCTTGCCGCCAAGCTGGCCGAGGCGGGTCTCGAATATAAAGAGATAAGGACCTTCGCCACGCCGCGCCGGTTGACGGCGGTGGTGGACGGGCTGCCCGCCCGCTCGCCCGATGTGCGCGAGGAGAAGAAGGGTCCGCGCGTCGATGCGCCCGAAGCCGCCATCAAGGGCTTCCTCAAATCGGCGGGGCTCGCTTCCGTCGATCAGGCCGAGCAGCGCGACGACAAGAAGGGCGCTTATTATTTAGCGACGATCGAGAAGCGCGGCCGCGCCACCGCCGAGGTCGTGGCCGAGATCGTGCCCGACATCGTCAAGAGCTTCCCCTGGCCGAAATCGATGCGCTGGGGCGCGGGCAGGCTCCGCTGGGTGCGCCCGCTCCATTCCATCCTCTGCCTCCTCGACGGCAAAGTGGTCGAGTTCGAGATCGACGGCATCGCGAGCGGCAAGAAGACGCGCGGGCATCGATTCATGGCGCCCGAACCCTTCGCCGTGAAGGACTTCGCCGACTATCAGAAGAAGCTCCGCGAGGCCAAGGTGGTGCTCGACGGCGACGAGCGCGCCAAGATCATTCTCGATGGCGCCCGTGCGCTGGCGAAGACAGAGAAGCTGACCCTGGTCGAGGACGAGGGCCTGCTCGCCGAGAACGCCGGACTGACCGAATGGCCGGTGCCGCTGATCGGCTCATTCGACCAAGCCTTCCTCGAGGTGCCGGCGGAGGTGCTCGCCACCTCGATGAAGGCGCACCAGAAATGCTTCTCGCTGCGCAAGGGAGACAAGCTCGCCAACCGATTCATACTAATCGCCAATCTCAAGGCCAAGGACGGCGGCAAGGCCATCGTCGAAGGCAGTGAGCGGGTGATCGCCGCGCGGCTGGCCGACGCCAAGTTCTTCTTCGATCAGGACCGCAAGGTGATGCTCGAAGACCGCGTGCTGAAGCTGAAGGACATTATCTTTCACGAGAAGCTCGGCAGCCAATATGACCGCATCCAGCGCTTGCGGTCGCTGGCGCGGGAGATCGCGCCGCTGGTCGGCGCCAGGCCCGACGACGCCGAACGCGCCGCCATCCTCGCCAAGGCCGATCTGCTGACCGGCATGGTCGGCGAGTTCCCCGAACTGCAAGGGGTGATGGGCCGCTATTACGCGCTCGACCAGCAGGAGAACCCGGCGGTCGCCAACGCCATCGCCGCTCATTACAAGCCGGTGGGGCCTTCGGACGAGGTGCCGCGCGAGCCGGTCGCCATCGCGCTGGCGCTGGCCGACAAGCTCGACATGCTGGTGGGCTTTTGGGCCATCGACGAGAAGCCGACCGGGTCCAAGGACCCTTACGCGCTGCGCCGCGCCGCTCTCGGCATCATCCGCATCGTGCTCGAGAACAATGTTCGACTGCCCCTGCTTGAGCAAGTCGTCTCCCGAGCTTTCGGTCAAATTGGCCGAAGTCGGACGTTCGGGTTGCTTCAACAAGCCTCCTCGTCTTTCTTCGCCGACCGCCTCAAGGTGCATCTGAGGGACCAAGGCGCGCGGCACGACCTGGTCGATGCTGTGTTCACTCTGGGCGGTGACGATCTCTTGATGATCGTGAAGCGCGTCGAGGCGCTGGGCCGCTTCCTCGATACCGAGGACGGCGCCAATCTGCTTGTCGGCACCAAGCGCGCCATCAACATCCTGCGCATCGAGGAGAAGAAAGACAACGTAAGCTACGACCAAGCGCCCGATCCCAACCTGCTCAAACGAATCGAGGAAAAGGCGCTCGCCAAGGCCGTCGACGAGGTCGAGCAGGCGGCGGCCGCGGCGGTCGCCAACGAGGATTTCGAGGCGGCCATGGCGGCCATGGCGCTGCTTCGCACGCCGGTCGATGAATTCTTCGAATCCGTCACCGTCAACACCCAGGAGCCGGGTCTGCGCGAGAACCGCCTGCGGCTGTTGAACCGCATCCGCGCCACCACGCTGACCGTCGCCGATTTCAGCAAGATCGAGGGCTAACCTCGTGCCGAATGTCACCCTCATCACGCTCGGCGTCGCCGACATCGCCAAAGCCACCGCCTTCTATGAGAGCATCGGCTTCGTCAAGTCGAACACTGCCAGCCAGGACGAGGTGAGCTTCTTCCGCGCCGGCGGCATCGTGCTCGCGCTGTGGGGCCGTGAGACGCAGCGCGAGGATGCTAATGCCGGCGAGGTATGGAACGGCAATGGCGGCATCGTGGTTGCGCAAAATGTCGCAAGCGAAGCCGCGGTCGATGCTGTTATGGCAAAAGCGCAAAGCTCGGGTGCCCGTATCCTGAAGCCGGCATCCAAGACCTTTTGGGGCGGCTATAACGGCTATTTCGCCGATCCTGATGGCCACGTCTGGGAGGTCGCCTTCAACCCGCATTGGGGATTGGATGACCAAGGCCTGATCAAGCTGCCGGAATGACTGGGACGAACATGGCGGAACATCTCTTCGTCTACGGTACGCTCAGAGCCGAAAGCGCGCATCCCATGGCGCACCGCTTGCGAGTGGGAGCGCGGCATATCGGCAAGGGCAGCACGCCCGGTCTCCTGTATGATTTCGGCAGCTGGCCCGGCGCGTTTTTCGCACCGGACGAAAAATACCGCGTGATCGGCAGCGTGTTCGCGCTCGGGCCGAACCCGAGGCTTCTGTCCGACCTCGACAAATATGAGGGCGTCGCGCCGACCGATGAGGAGCGGGAGTTTCCGGAATCGGCAGGTCTGTTCCACCGCATCGCGATTGAGGTCCATCTCGACAAAGGCGGCAGCGTCGAGGCCTGGGCCTATGCCTTGAAGGAAGCGCCCCGCACCCGGCTGATCGGCACCGGCGATTTCATTGCCGACCGCAAATTGCGCGTGCCGAGCGCCCGCCGCTCTTAAACCATTTCCGCCGAGAGTGGTTTGTGTGAAGGTCGGGGGGCCGCTACAAGGGCGGCACGATCATGGAACACACCATCACGAGAGCGGAGCCCGCGCCGAAGACCATGCCGAAATGGGTCTATAATTTTGGCGCCGGCCGTGCCGACGGTTCCGCCGCCGAGCGCGACAATCTCGGCGGCAAGGGCGCCTATCTTGCCGAAATGTCGCGGCTCGGTCTGCCGGTGCCGCCGGGCTTCACCATCTCGGCCGAGGTCTGCGTCGCCTATTACGAGCTTGGCGGCAAGCTGCCCGACGAGTTGAAGCCGATGGTCGGCGCGGCGCTCGACCACGTCGGCAAGATCGTCGGCGCGAAGTTCGGCGAGGTCGACAATCCGCTGCTGGTCTCGGTGCGCTCGGGCTCGCGCGCCTCGATGCCCGGCATGATGGACACCGTGCTCAATCTCGGCCTCAACGACCAAACCGTGGAAGGCTTGGCCCAGCGCTCGGGCGACCGGCGCTTCGCCTACGACACCTATCGCCGCTTCATTCAGATGTATGCCGACGTGGTGCTCGGCCTGGATCACGAGCTGTTCGAGGAGATCCTCGAGAACTACAAACATCTCAACGGCTTCGAACTCGACACCGAACTCGGCGCCGAGCATTGGCTGGAGCTTGTCGGCCGCTTCAAGACCGTGGTCGAGACCGAGCTCGGCAATCCCTTCCCCCAAGACCTGCACGCGCAGCTCTGGGGCGCCATCGCCGCGGTGTTCGGCTCGTGGCAGAACGCGCGCGCGATCGCCTATCGCCGCCTGCACGACATTCCCGACGACTGGGGCACCGCCGTCACCATCCAGGCCATGGTGTTCGGCAATATGGGCGAGCGCAGCGCCACCGGCGTGGTGTTCACGCGCAACCCCTCGACCGGCGCACGCGAGCTATACGGCGAGTTCCTGGTCAACGCCCAAGGCGAGGACGTGGTGGCGGGCTTGCGCACGCCGCAGCCTTTGACCGAGGCGGCGCGCCGCGGCTCGAATTCGAGCAAGCCGTCGCTCGAAGGGCTGATGCCCGACGTGTTCGCCGAGCTCGAAGCGGCTTGCGCCAAGCTCGAGGCGCATTTCCGCGACATCCAGGACATCGAGTTCACCGTGCAGGACGGCAAGCTGTTCATGTTGCAGACCCGTTCGGGCAAACGCTCGACCCAGGCCGCGCTGAAGATCGCCGTCGACATGGCCGAAGCCGGCCTGGTCAGCCGCGAAGAGGCGGTGAGTAGCATCAATGCCGCGCAGCTCGACCAGCTGCTCCATCCGACGCTCGATCCCAAGGCCGAGAAGACGGTTCTCGCCAAGGGATTGCCGGCCTCGCCCGGGGCCGCCTCCGGCGAACTGGTGTTCGACGCCGACGAGGCGGTGCATCTCAAGGCGCAAGGCCACACGGTAATTCTCGCCCGGGTCGAGACCTCGCCCGAGGACGTGCAGGGCATGCATGCCGCGGTCGGCATTCTCACCACGCGGGGCGGCATGACCAGCCACGCGGCGGTGGTGGCGCGCGGCATGGGGCGGCCGTGCGTGGTCGGCGCCTCCGCGGTCGTGATCGATCTCGATCGCGAGACGCTGGCGGCCGGGAACACCCTCCTGCACAAGGGCGATGTGGTCACCATCGACGGTTCGACCGGCGAGATCATCAAGGGCCGCGTGGCCATGCGCGAGCCGAAGTTGTCGGACGACTTCCACACTTTGATGAGTTGGGCCGATGGCTTCCGCCGCATGAAAGTGCGGGCCAACGCCGATACGCCGGCCGATGCCCGCCAGGCGCGCGCCTTCGGCGCCGAAGGCATCGGGTTATGCCGCACCGAGCATATGTTCTTCGAGGATACCCGCATCCTCGCCATGCGCGAGATGATCCTCGCCGAGGAGCCCGAAGGGCGCCGCGCTGCGCTCACCAAACTCCTGCCGGCCCAGCGCCAGGATTTCATCGAGCTGTTCGAGATCATGGCGGGCCTCCCGGTCACCATCCGCCTGCTCGATCCGCCGCTGCATGAGTTCCTGCCGCATGGCGAGGAGGTCATCGCCGAGGTCGCCGCCGGCATGGGCGTGAGCGCGGCTAGGCTTCGCCGCCGCATCGGCGCGCTCAGCGAGTTCAACCCCATGCTCGGCCAGCGCGGCGCGCGTCTGCTGGTGAGCTTCCCCGAGATCGTCGAGATGCAGGCCCGCGCCATCTTCGAGGCGGCGATCGAGGCGGGCAAAGCCCTGCATGACCGCGTCATCCCCGAGATCATGGTGCCGCTGGTCGCCACCAAGGGCGAGCTCGACCTCGTCAAGGCGCGCATTGCCGGTATCGCCCGCGCGGTCGAGAAGGAGCGCGGGACCAACGTGGCCTATTCGGTGGGCACCATGGTTGAGCTGCCGCGGGCTTGTCTGATGGCCGGCGAGATCGGCCAGAGTGCTGAGTTCTTCTCCTTCGGCACCAATGACCTCACCCAGACCACGTTCGGCTTGAGCCGCGACGATGCCGGGCGATTCTTGGGCGAGTATGTCGACAAGGGGATTATCCACCACGATCCGTTCGTGACGCTGGACGAGGCGGTCGGCGAATTGATGGAGATCGCCGCGTCGCGCGGGCGAAAGGCCCGCCCCGAGCTCAAGATCGGCATTTGCGGCGAACATGGCGGCGACCCGGAAACCATTGGGTTCTGCGAGAAAATCGCCCTCGATTACGTGTCCTGCTCGCCCTACCGGGTGCCGGTCGCCCGCCTCGCCGCCGCTCAGGCCGCTCTGAAGCAGGCGGTAACGGACCGTTAGTGATGCCAGGCAACAAAGCCTGGCCCGCGTTGCCGTTCACCACAATTTACTCTAATTTGTCCGTCACGGTTAAGGTAACGAGACGGGAATCCGGGCTGGTACCGGTGGGGGACTTGCAACTAACCGACTGATTTTCCCACCATTTTGCCTGGTCGATTGTTGGGGACTTTGTGCGCGCGGGCGTATTTCTGCGGCGCAGGGTAAATAGCGGGGGAATGCCGGCCGGCGCGTCGGACGGATTTTCCCGCGGGTTACGGGGACCTGGAGGGACAATGGGCCGGCGTTTGCCTCGTCGGATGTGGCACAGCATAGCTGCGCTCGTGCCGCTTCCCTTGATCGGTCTGGGTTATGTCGCGGCGGTGCCGGGCAACCCGATTGCCTTCCAAATCGAGCTTTACTTCGCAGGCCAAGGTTCGGCTCAAGTGGTGACGCATCGGGCCGAGGCCGCGCCGCAGCGCCTGCCGCGCGAGGCCGCGTTCCTGTTCCACGCCCGCGGCAAAGGGCCGAGGGCCGACCATTATCTCACACCCAACACCGTCACCTCCGCCGGCAAGCAGCTGATTGCCGCGAGTGCCGGCGGCGACCCCGGTGTGACCGGCGCGCTGTGGAGGCGCAACGAGGTTAACGGGGCGACCAAAGGCGACCGGCTCAATCCGACCAGCTCGGCGGTAGCGCTGAGAGGTTCCGCGCCCGACGGCGCGGTGCTGATGAATGCGGTAACCGCCTCGGCGTTCACCTCGACGCTCGATGTCGATGCTTTCCGGCCGTCAGCCGAGGAGATTGCCTACCACCCGACACCGGACGGGCTGGACTTCCGCTACAAGGGCGAGAGTCAGGCCGAGTTCGAGCAACGCGAGCGTCGCTGCCTCGCCACCGCCATCTATTTCGAGGCGAGGGGCGAGCCGATGCGCGGCCAGGTCGCGGTCGCTCAGGTCATTCTCAATCGGGTGAGAAGCCCGATCTTCCCCGAGACCATCTGCGGTGTCGTCTATCAGGGCCAGATGCAGAAGGGCTGTCAGTTCTCCTTCGCCTGCGACGGCCACACCGACAATCCGCGCAACAACGATCAATGGGCGCTCGCCCAGGATATCGCCAAGCAGATCACGGCCGGCGAGCTGTGGCTGCCTGAGGTCGGTTATTCGACCTTCTACCACGCCAATTACGTGAACCCGCGCTGGGCCGGCAGCATGAGCATGATCGACAAGATCGGCCGGCACATCTTCTATAAGAAGCGCAACGAGGAGCCTTACATCGTCGAGGCTGCGGCCGGCGAGGCGAGCGCGCCGGAGCCGGCGCAGGCATCTACGACCTCGATGTTCTCGCTCACGCCGGCGCTTTCGCTGGTATCGTCGGTGACCGGACCCAGCTCTAGTCCTTCCACTCCAGCGATGAGTCTAGGTTACGCGGCGAGTGAGTAAGCGCTCCGACCGAGATCAGGTCGACGCCGGTTTCAGCAATCTTCCGCACCCTCTCCAGCGTCACCCCGCCTGACGCCTCGGTTTTCACCCGTCCCGCCACCAACTTGACCGCCTGACGCAGCGTCTCGACGTCCATATTGTCGAGCAGCACGGCATCGATGGGAAAGCCGAGCGCCTGTTTGAGCTGATCGAGCGTGTCGACCTCGACCTCGATCTTGACGAGATGGCCGCTTCGCGCACTCAAGCGCTCGAGCGCTTGCGCGAGACCGCCCGCGGCGGCGATATGATTGTCCTTCACCAGCACTGCGTCATAGAGGCCGAAGCGGTGATTGACGCCGCCACCGGCCCTGACCGCGTATTTCTCGAACGCCCGCAAACCGGGCGTGGTCTTGCGTGTGCAGGAAATACGCGCGCCCGTTCCCTCCACCGCTTTGACGTAGGCAGCGGTCAGCGTCGCGATGCCGCTCAAGCGGCCGAGGAAATTGAGCGCGGTCCGCTCGGCCGTGAGCAGCGCCCGGGTCTTGCCGATCACCGTCGCGATCGTGCCGCCGCTTGCGACCGCGCCGCCGTCCTGGACCACTCTCACGAAGCTAGTCTTGGGATCGAGCGCTTTGAAGGCAGCCTCGGCCAGATCGAGCCCGGCGATCACGCCGTCTTGGCGCGCCACGATCGCAGCTTCGCCGGTCGCCCCGGCAGGGACGATGGCGTCGGTGGTGATGTCGCCTTCGCTGCCGAGATCCTCCGCGAGCGCAGCGGCGACGGCGGTTTCGACCAAACGCGGGGGCAGTTGGAGCGGGACAGGGGATTTAGCGCTCATGCATGGAGCGCGGTGCGGGCGGACGCCCGACGCCGGAGCGCCGAGACGCGCGCCCCGGCCGCCTCGCGGGCGATGGCCCCGGCCTCAGCCAAAGTGAGGAAGCTCCGCCGGGCGAGCCGGTCGTTCGGCGTTGGATAGTCGCTGCGGAAATGCGCGCCGCGGCTTTCCTCGCGCGCCAACGCCGCAGCCGCGATCAATTTCGCTGTGGTGAGCATATTGGCGAGGCGCCGGTCGCTATTATCGCGCTCCAGCGCGCCGATCGTCGCCAGAGCCTTCACCAGCGATTGCTCGTCACGAATGACGCCAACATCTTCCGTCATGGCCAGGCGCAGCCTGTGCTCGGCGGTGTCGGTCTCATTCTCAAATGCAGGCGGCGCGGGCACCTCGTATGGGGCGGTGAGCGTGGCGGAGGGCAGGGTGGAGGCGACGTCGTGGGCCACGCGGGCGCCGAACACCACGGCCTCGAGCAGCGAGTTGGAGGCAAGCCGGTTCGCGCCGTGGGCGCCGGTCGAGGCGACTTCGCCGCAGGCCCACAGCCCGTCGACGGTGCTGCGCCCGCGCGCGTCGGTGAGAATGCCGCCCATGTGGTAATGGGCCGCCGGTGCCACCGGAATCGGCTCGCGCGCCGGATCGATGCCGGCGGCGCGGCAAGCGGCCACCACCGTGGGAAAATGTTCGGCGAGCGTGGCCGCGAGGGAACGGCAATCGAGAAAGGCGCCGCGGCCGGCGGCGACCTCCCGGTAGACCGCGCGCGCCACCACGTCGCGGGGGCCGAGCTCGGCATCGTCGTGGACGGCGCGCATGAACCGTTCGCCGCGGGCATTGATCAGGAGCGCGCCTTCGCCGCGCAGCGCTTCGGTGGCGAGCGGCGCCGGGTCGCGGCCGACATTGATGGCGGTCGGATGAAACTGCACGAATTCGGCGTCGGCGATCACCGCGCCGGCGCGGGCGGCGATGGCGATGCCCTCGCCGCGCGCCTCGCGCGGATTGGTGGTGATGGCGTAGATCTGGCCGGCGCCGCCGGTCGCCAGCACGACGGCGCTGGCGGGAAGGACGAGCCGCGGCGGCAGGATGTCAGGCGAGGTGGCGGCAAGCTCGACGCCCGCCACGCGGCCGTCTCTTAGCACCAGATCGCAAGCGGCATAGCCTTCGAGCACGTTGATGGAAGGAGTGCGCCGCACCGCCTCGAACAGCGCAGCCATGATGGCGCGGCCGGCGGTGTCGCCCTTGACGTGGAGGATGCGGTTGCGGCCGTGCGCCGCCTCGCGGCCCAGGCTGAAATGGCCTTCGAGGTCTTTGTCGAACGGGACGCCGTAGGACAGCAGGTCGGCAATGCGGTCACGCGCCTCGCGCGCCAGCAGGTGCGCGATCTTGTCATCGACGATGCCGGCGCCGGCGCCGATGGTGTCGGCCGCATGCGCCTCTGGCGTATCGCCTTCGGCCACCGCCGCGGCGATGCCCGCCTGCGCCCACAGGCTGGACGCTCCTTCGCCGAGATGCGCGCCCGCCACCACGGTGACGGGCAGCGGCGCCAGCTTGAGCGCGGTGAACAGGCCGGCCAGGCCGGCGCCGACCACGACCACGCCGCCGCTAGTCGCTGACGATGGGAATTGGCTGTGCGCTGTCATTGGAGGATGCACCCGATCCTATGCGGCACGCGTCAATGGTTGAGGTTGATCATGCGCTCGACGGACGCGCGCGCCCGCTCGGCGATGCTGGGATCGACCGTGACTTCCTCCTTCAGGAACACGAGGCTGTCGAGGATCTTCGGCAGCGTGATCCGCTTCATATGCGGGCAGAGATTGCAGGGCTTCACGAACTCGACCTTGGGTGCCTCGACCGCGACGTTGTCGCTCATCGAGCACTCGGTCACGAGCAGCACCTTGGACGGCTGATGGTCGTGTACCCATTTGATCATGCCTGAGGTCGAGCCGGTGAAATCGGCTTCGGCCAGCACGTCGGGCGCGCATTCCGGATGGGCGATGATCTTCACGCCGGGATCTGCCTCGCGATAGGCGCGCAGCTCCTCGCCGGTGAAGCGCTCATGCACCTCGCAATGGCCCTTCCAGGTGATGATCTCGACCTTGGTCTGGGTCTGCACCCATTTGGCGAGATACTCGTCGGGGATCATGATCACGCGCTTGGCGCCGAGTGATTCCACCACGCGCACCGCATTCGACGAGGTGCAGCAGATGTCCGACTCGGCCTTCACCTCGGCCGAGGTGTTGACGTAGGTCACCACCGGCACGCCGGGATAGGCCTCGCGCAAGGCGCGCACGTCGGCGCCGGTGATCGAGGCGGCGAGCGAGCAGCCCGCGCGGCTGTCGGGGATCAGCACCATCTTGTCGGGGTTGAGCAGCTTGGAGGTCTCGGCCATGAAGTGCACGCCGCCCTGGACGATGACTTCGGCGTCGGTCTTGGCCGCCTCGCGGGCAAGCTGGAGCGAGTCGCCGACCACGTCGGCGACGCAATGGAAGATCTCCGGCGTCATGTAGTTGTGCGCCAGCACCACGGCGTTGCGCGCGCGCTTGAGATCGTTGATGGCCTTGATGTAAGGCGCAAAGCCCGGCCACTCGATCGGCGGAATGACCCGCGCCACGCGCTCGTAAAGATGGGCGGTCTCCCGCGCGACCTCTGGCGTATAGGCGAGGTCGGGCAGGAGAGTGGGCGGAAGAGCCGTCTCCACCTTCGCCTTGCGGCCGCCAAGTGTGATGCTGCTCTGGAGCCTGGTCATCGAACAAATCCTCCCGTAATGCTCATACTGAGCATATATGGGTTCTAAAACATCCGGCACAAGTGCCGGGTCTCCCGCCTATTCTCAGTTAGAGTATAGGGGATTGGGGGCTCTTTGAAAGAGGGCTGCGACGCCATTGCCTCGTAAGCCCCCTGTGGCCCGCAAGCAGCGCGCCGGCGGAACTCGCCGCCAAGCCCACGAATTGGGCAAAACCTAGTGGCCCTCGCCATCGTCTGGGATTAACCTGAGCCCGGTACGAGGGGTCCGGGATGGTTGGTCGGTTCGCGATTGCCGCCCTGGTTGTGGCGGCTCCAGTTCTCCTGTTTGGCGCTTTTGTGTCTCCGCCGGCGGTCGCGCAAAGCGACCCTGCGGTGGACGAGGCCGACGATCCGAATGCGGGCGGGACCGACCCCGCCGATCAACAGACCGCCACGCCTGACCCCGCCATGCCGGCGCCCGCCGATCCGTCGGCGGAGGCCGCGGCTCCGGCCGGCGAACCGTCACAAGCTCCCGGCGAGCCCAGCGTCACACAAGTTCAGACCGTCGCCATTCCGGCGCCGGGTTCGCCGCTGGTTGAAGCCATCAGGACCAAGGCCGCGGATCCCGCGCTCCGCCAGGCGGCTTCCGACGGCGACCTCGCGGCGCTGGCGGCCTTCTACAATTCTCGCGGCGAGGCGGTCTGGATGACCGACATGGGTTTCTCCAGCGAGGCGCAGGCCGCCATCGACGAAATCCTGAAAGCGGAGGATTGGGGTCTTACCAGCTCGGCGTTCGATTTGCCGTCGGCCGGCGACCTGCCGGACTCGGTGGAGGAGCAGGCGATCGGCGAGATCAAGCTCGATCTCGCCATTCTGAAATATGCCCGTTATGCGCGCGGCGGTAGGACCGATCCCGACAAGCTCAAGAATGTCGACATGACGCCGACCTTCCGCGATCCGAAGGTCGTGCTGACGGAGATCGCCGATACGCCGGAGCCCGACGCCTACCTCCAGTCGCTCCATCCCAAGCATGAACAATTCCAGCGCTTGCACCAGGCGCTGCTCAAGGCCCGCGCCGAGAGCGAGGCCGGAGCCAAGCCACGCGACATGCAGCGCATCATCGTCAACATGGAGCGCTGGCGGTGGATGCCGGAGAATCTCGGGGACCTCTACCTCCAGCTCAACATCCCTGAGTTCATGATGGTCGTGGTCAAGAACGGCAAGACCATCAAGTCGGAAAAGATCGTGGTCGGCAAACCGGTCTATGCCACGCCGATCTTCTCCGCCGATCTGAAATCGATCGTGTTCAATCCGGAATGGACGGTGCCCTCGACTATCATCAGAGAGGATTTGTTGCCGCGCTTGCGGGGAGGGGGCGGCATGTTCGGCAGCAACACCGCGGTCCTCAAGCAGCATGGGCTCAACGTGAACTACAACGGCAAGCGGGTCGACCCGGGCTCGATCGACTGGAACCGGGTGAACATGGGGGCGATCAGCTTCACCCAGGCGCCCGGGCCGGACAACGTGCTGGGCAAGGTGAAATTCCTCTACCCCAACCGGCACTCCGTCTATATGCACGACACCATCAAGCGCAATCTCCTGGATCTGACCGTGCGCGCCGAGGGCCATCACTGCCCGCGCGTCGCCAATCCCGGCAAAGTCGCCGCCGCCGTGCTGGCTGAAGACCAAGGGCTGCCGCAGGCAGAGGTCGATAAGCTGCTGGCCAGCGGCTACAACAGCGGCGTCAGCCTGAGGCATCGCGTCCCGGTCCACACCACCTACTTCACCGCCGTGGTCGACGAGGAAGGCAAGGTCAAATCCTTCGCCGACATCTATGGCCTCGATGGCGGCGTCGCCGCGGCGATCCTCGGCAAGGGGGCAAAGCCCGCCGCCGTGGCCGACAACGCGGAGCCGGCGCCTACGCCCAAGCCGCAAGCGGCGCCGAGCGCCGACCCCGCGCCGACCTCTTCGGTTCGATCGCCGCCACCGCCGCCGGCTGCGGGATTTGGCGCCGCCGCGCCCTAGGCTTCGGCTTGGCTCGCCGCAGTTTCCCTTAATTCCTGTGCGAGAAGCGCCGTCTTTTGCTAGGCTTGAGCGCCGGTCTGGGCGTGCTCGGCAAAAGGAGCATCGGCGTGCAATCGCAATTCACCGTCGGCATCAGCGTCGAAGGCAAAGGCGACCGGCTCGTGGTCAGGGCCGAAGACGCCTTGATCGCGGCGTTGAAGGTCAAAGCCGAGCGGCCCGAGGCCGTGATCACTTATGTCCGCCGCCTTAACCGCCGAGGCGATCAGCGACATCCGCCGCACCGGCTCGCCGAGTCCCGCAGCTAACGCAGCCGCCGCATCACTGCGTAGATCACGAGCGCGCCGAGCAGCAACCCGCCGGCAAGCAGCGGCGCCACCACATCGCCGGACGCTACCCGCACCGCGATCAGCACGAAACATACCATCGCGCCGAGCGCCGGCACGAAGCGCGGGATTTCGAACCGTCCCCGGTGCTCGCCCTTGCGGCCTTGCAAAATGAACAGCGCGCCGTTCACCACCATGAACACCAGCAGCAGGAGCAGCACGGTTGCCGCCGCGAGCTCGGAGATCGTGCCGAGCAGCGCCAGCGGCGCCAGCACCAGCAACAGCGCGGCGATGGCGATATGCGGTGTCTGCCGCGTGGCGTGAACGTCGCCGAGGCTCGCCGGCAGCAGTCCCTGCCGCGCCATGCCGTAGATCAGGCGCGAGGCGGTGATGTAATTGACCAGCGCGGTATTGGCCACGGCGAACAGCGTGATCGCGGTGAACACAACCGGCGGCACCGACGGCGCGGCGCGCGCCATCACCTCGGTGATGGGGCCGGGCGCCTCGGCAAGCTCGGCCCACGGCACCACCGAAACGGCGGTGACCGCGACGGCGATATAGAGGAGCGCCGCGGCGGCCATGGCGAGGATCAGACCGAGCGGCAGCGTGCGCTCCGGCTCGCGCACCTCCTCGGCCACGTTGTACATGTCCTCGAAGCCGATAAAGGCGAAGAAGGCAAGCACGGCGCCCTGCATGACGAGCAAGATGGTGTGGTCGCTGCCGGGCAGCACCGGGGTCTCGAAATAGTCGACCGATCCCCAATAGGACATACCGACCAGGATAACGAGCACGAGGCCGCCCGCCTCGACCAGCGTGCACAGCACATTGACCCACATCGATTCGCGAATGCCGCGGAACACCAGACCGGTCAGGATCAACAGGAAGCCGAGTGCGAGCAGCGACACCGGCAGGCTCTCGATGCCGAACAAGCGCGGCGATATTGGCGGCGAACACCTGGCTTTGCGTGGCGATCGAGGTGAGGCCGGAGCACACCAGCGCAAGCCCGACCATGAAGCTCATCAACGGGAAGCCGAAGGCGCGCTCGGTGACATAGGCCGCGCCGGCGGCCCGCGGATAGCGCGAGCCGAGCGAGGCATAGGACAGCGCGGTGAGCAGCGCCGCGACCAGCGCCACGAGGAAGGCGAGCCACACGGCGTTGCCGACTTGGCCCGCAGCCTTGCCGATCAGCCCGTAAATGCCGGCGCCCAGCATGCTGCCGAGACCGTACAGCGCCATCTGCACCGGGCCGATCGAGCGGCGAAGCTTGGGCGCATCGCCGGACAGCGGCGTCGTCGGTCGTAATCAAATCACTCATGGTGACGTAACCCTAACATGCGACGAGAGCCTGTCGCAGCGGGGGCGAACATTTCCGCCTTGTAATTGTCATCTTGTTGGCTTATGTACTCGTCATCGACATTTGGCCGGACCATGTGGCCGTTACGCCTTCGCTGATTGCCAGGCGCACGTTCAGACCCTCCAAACATCGACGAAACGCTTCGGGCCGCGCTTCTGGCGCGACCTTGAGCAGAACTGCAACTGACTACAGCGAAAGGACGACCCCTTATGACTAAGGGCACTGTGAAATTCTACAACGAGCAAAAGGGCTTCGGCTTCATCGAGCCGGAAGACGGCGGCAAAGACGTGTTTGTACATGCCACTGCGCTTGAGCGCGCCGGCATCGGCAGACTGGTCGAGGGCCAGAAAGTTTCTTTTGACACCGAGCTAGACAGCCGCAGCGGCAAGACCGCCGTGGCCACGATCGAAGCCCTCTAGTCCTCACGGACGACACGAGCTTTGATAAAATTAGAGCCGTCCCTTCGGGGGCGGCTCGTTGGTTTTTAGGGGACTGGGTTTTAGGGGGACTGGCTGACGCGCCGGTCGTCGGAGGTCGGGATCAACCACACCGTGATGGTGTTGGCATCCTCGAACGGATCGACCTCGGCTACGTTGCCGCTCAATTTGCTCCAGATCTTTGCTTCGCCGGTGCTGGCTCTGCGCGCGAGGATGTGCGCGCGGCCGTTCCAGATGCGGTGTCCGCCGCTGTGAAGCGTCTCCAACGTGTGCCGCATGACGGCATGGATATCGAGCCAGGCTTGGGCGTTAGCGTCATTGTCGGCGCGAAACGCGAAGATCGCGCGGCCGTCAATCTCCGCGACATAGGTCTGCATGGGACCCTTCAATCTGGCTGAGCCTCGGCTCTAGGCCGCTTGTTTGCTCTTGGTCTTGCTCTTGCTTTTGGGCTTGCTTTTGCTCTTGCTCGCGCCCGCGCGCGGCAGCGGAAAATCGGCGCTGTCGTACAGCCGACGGATGCCGCGGCTGTCGAAGCGCGCCTCCTCGACCTCGAGATAGGTGCCCAACAGGCAATCGGCCGGAAGCTCCTCGATCGCGAAGCGGACCGCCTCGGCAGCCTCGTCGAAGCGCTTATAGGTGATGCCGCGCGAACGCGCCTTCCAGCTCCTTGTGGGGAACAGCTCGGCTTCCGCCGTGTAATCGAATGTGGGCATGACGCTTACCTTCAATCTGTCGTTAGAAATAAGCCCCCATCCCACGCGTACGCGAGGAGGGACGGCCGCTCCATCGTGGCTAGAAGCCAGCATAACGCTGGCAGCCTTCAGCAGAGTCTTGCGTAAACTTCGCTGATAAACATCCGCAACTGGCTGCCAGCTCCAAAGGCTTGGGAATAAAGGTCTGGAAGAACCCCAGTCGGATAGTAGACTATATATAGTGACTTTTCCGGGAAAAATCCAGGCGTGAGCCAACTAATTTTGAAGTTCCGGATTTGTTGGTTGAGAGCGCCGCGATGTTCTTACGCAGCTCGTAAAAATCCTGCGCGCCGACCCGCGTCCTTCGCTTAGCTTTTCAGCCGGTAGCCGGTCTTGAAGATCCACCACACCAAGGCGAGGCAAATCGCCAGGAACAGGCCGACCATGGCCAGGCTGATCATCGGGCTCACATCGGCGACCTCGAAAAAGCTCCAGCGGAAGCCGCTGACCAAATAGACCACCGGATTGAACAGCGTCACCGTCTGCCAGAACGGCGGCAGGATGTGGATCGAATAGAACGTGCCGCCGAGAAAAGTGAGCGGGGTGATGATGAGCAGCGGCACCAGCTGGAGCTTCTCGAAGCCGTCGGCCCACAGGCCGATGACGAAGCCGAGCAGGCTGAACGTCACCGCGGTGAGCACCAGAAAACCGATCATCCACAGCGGATGGGCGATCTGGAGCGGCACGAACAGCCAAGCGGTGGCGAGAATGACCAAGCCGAGCAGGATGGATTTGGTGGCCGCCGCGCCGACATAACCGATCACGATCTCGAACGCCGAGATCGGCGCCGACAGCAGCTCGTAGATCGTGCCGGTGAAGCGCGGGAAATAGATGCCGAACGAGGCATTGGCCACGCTCTGGGTGAGCAGCGTCAGCATCACCAGGCCCGGTACGATGAACACGCCGTAGCTGATGCCGTCGATCTCGGTGATGCGCGAGCCGATCGCCGCGCCGAACACCACGAAATAGAGCGAGGTGGCGATCACCGGCGACACGATGCTTTGCAGGAAGGTGCGCCCCCAGCGCGCCATCTCGAATTTGTAGATCGCCGCGATTGCCGGGAGGTTCATCGGTCGCGCCTTACCAGATCGACGAAGATGTCCTCGAGCGAGCTTTGCGTGGTGTCGAGGTCCTTGAACCTGATGCCGGCCTGCGACAAGTCGGTGAGCAGCCCGGTGATGCCGGTACGCGAGCCTTGGGTGTCGTACGTGTAGACCAGCTCGCTGCCGCCATTGGCCAACGCCAGATGGTGCCCGTCGAGCTCGGCCAGGTATGGCGTCGAGCGCGTGATGCAGTTGCAGTGTGAGCTGCTTCTTGCCGAGCTTATGCATCAGCTCGGTCTTGTCCTCGACCAGGATCAGCTCGCCCTTGTTGATCACGCCGATCCGGTCGGCCATGTCCTCGGCTTCGTGAATGTAATGGGTGGTGAGGATGATGGTCACGCCCGACTCGCGCAGCGAGCGCACGTTCTCCCACATGTCCTTGCGCAGCTCGACATCGACGCCGGCGGTCGGCTCGTCGAGAAACAGAATGGTCGGCTCATGCGACAGCGCCTTGGCGATCAACACCCGGCGCTTCATGCCGCCCGACAGCGTCATCAGCTTGGAGTCCTTCTTGTCCCACAGCGACAAGTCCTTCAGCACCTTCTCGAGATAAGCGGGATCGTCCCATTTGCCCCACAGCCCGCGGCTGAAACTGACCGTCGCCCACACCGACTCGAACATGTCGGCGGTCAGCTCCTGCGGCACCAGCCCGATCATGGCGCGTGCCGCGCGGTAATCGGTGGCGATGTCGTGGCCGTCGACCATCACCTTGCCGGTGGTCGGCGTCACGATGCCGCAAATGATGCTGATCAGCGTGGTCTTGCCGGCGCCGTTAGGGCCGAGCAGGGCGAAGATCTCGCCCTTGCGGATGTCGAGATTGATGTTCTTGAGCGCCTCGAAGCCCGACGAATAGGTCTTGGACAGGTTCTCGATGGAGATGATCGGCTTCATGGGTGAGGTGCCAGGGACGGGGGAGGGGTCGTATAGAGTCTGCTAGTGCGGCAATAATAGGGACGAAAACCCTCGCGGTCTCACCCGCTTTCCAGCTGGAAATGGTTGACCACGCTCGGCTGGATGACCTTGGCGTGCAGCGTCAGCAGCACGAGCTTGGCGTCGAGGCTGGCGCCGGTATCGAGCGCCGCCTCGATGCGCCGCTCGACCTGCGCGGCCAGCGCCGGGTCATTGGCGCCGGCAAAGGATTCGGCGCCGATCATGCAATAGCCGATGATCTCGGCCGCCGCCCGATAGGCTTGCGGCGCCGGCTCCTCGGCGGGCGCGTGCTCCATGAGCAGTCTCACCGCCGTCAGCTTGACCGCCTCCGGCACCAGATTGGGGTGGAGATCGACCGAGCGAAGCGCGCCGTCGAACTGGCGCAACGCCGCTGAACGGCCGAACCTGCCGAACAGACCGAGCGAGACGCCGCGCTGGACCATCGATCAGTCTAGCTTCGTGGGCTGGCCGGCGTAAGCCGCAGGATCTTGCCCTTGTGGTCGTCAACCAGCGCGTAAACCGCGCCGTCCGGCCCTTGCACCACGTCGCGGATGCGGGTCCCCATGGGTATCCGCTCTTCGCCGGTGACCTTTTCGCCGTCGAGCGTCAGCCTGACGATCGCCTCCGAGGACAGGCCCGCGATCAGCAAATTGCCTTTCCACTCGGGAAAGGTGTCGGCGGTGTAGAAGGTCATGCCGGACGGCGAGATCACCGGGGTCCAGTGAGCGATGGCGTCGGCGAATTCCGGGTGGGTCGGAGGGTTGGGGATCTCCTTGCCGTCATAATGCTTCCCCCAGCTCACGACCGGCCAGCCGTAATTCTTGCCGGCTTCCGGGATATTCAACTCGTCGCCGCCCTTGGGGCCGAACTCGTTTTCCCAGAGCTTGCCGGTGTCGGGATGGATGGCGGCGCCTTGCACATTGCGGTGACCGTAAGACCAGATCTCGGGCAGCTTGCCGTCCTGTCCGACAAAGGGATTGTCGTCAGGCACCGAACCGTCCGGATTGATGCGCACGATCTTGCCGAGATGGCTCGACAGGTCCTGCGCCGGATCGAATTTGAAGCGCTCACCGAGGGTCACGAACAGCTTGCCGTCCGGCGCGAACACCACGCGCCCGCCGAAATGGTTGCCGCCGTCGACTTTGGGCTTCTGCCGGAAGATGACCTCGACGTCGTCGAGACTGTCCTCGCCAAGCTTGGCGCGTGCCACTGCCGTGCCCGGACCGCCTTCGCCGGGCTCGGCATAGGCGAAATAGATCAGTTTGTTGGAGCTGAACTTGGGATCGAGCGTGATGCCGAGCAGTCCGCCTTGTCCTTGCCCAAACACCTCGGGCACGCCTTTGATGGGCTCGGACAGAGTGCCGTCCTTCGCGACGATGCGAAGCCGCCCGGGCCGTTCCGTTACCAGCATGCGGCCGTCGGGCAGGAAGGCGAGGCCCCAGGGATATTGGAGCTTCGTCGCCACGGTCTCGACCTTGACCGGCCCCGACTTGGTTTCGATCAGGGTTTCCTTGGCAAAGCCCAACTGCCACCACGCCATCGCCGATACCCCTACGATCACCAGGAGAGCCAAGGCCAGGCTCCAAAACCTGAGCATGCTTCGCGCTGCAATTCGATTCACGATTGTTCTCCGGCTTACTGCACTCGTCCTATTCCAACGTCCATCCGCATCAGAAGTTCGCTGTTGTATCGCGCTCTAGACTTCAGCCGCGCCCTGCCTTGACCCTCAAGCCTGGAGCGGGGCGCTCCAGCACCACCTCGCGGCGGAACCGGTAAAGCCGGGCAGGGCGCCCACCGGTCGCGGTCGATACGTTGCCGGTGGCCTCGACCAGTCCGCCTTGCTCCACCAATCGCCTGAAATTCTGCTTATGCAGCAGCGTACCGGAGATGGCCTCGACCGTCTTCTGCAAGTCGTAAAGCGTGAATTCCGGCGGCAGCAGCTCGAACACCACGGGGCGATATTTCAACTTGCCGCGCAGCCGCCCAAGCGCGGTGGCGAGAATGCGCCGATGGTCGAAGGCCATGGGACGCCCAAGCTCGGGCAAGTTCGACCAGTGCTCGGCGGCACTGCGTCCGTCGCGCTTGGCCTCCGGCACCAAGCCTGCTTCGAACAGCAGCTCGTAACGCTCGAGCACGCGCTCCTCGTCCCATCCGCCGCCGATGCCGAAGGCGATCCGCAAGCGCTCGGGACGTCGGAGCGCGCGCACCGGCTCCTCGCGGAGCGGCGGGCGAGCGGCCCATTCTTTGAGCCGCGGCTCGATCTCGGTCGAGAGGATGTCGGGCTTGCCCTTGCGCCAGTCCTCCCAGGGAAAATAGGCGTACCACGGTGACCAATGCGAGCCGAGCAGCTCGTCGTCAGCCTCGCGGGTGAGCGCGAGATAGCCGACCGAGAGCGTGTGCTGCCCGCCGGGCTCGGCGTGCCGGCCCCGATCGCCGAACGTATAGAGCTGCTCGACATAGCCGAGTTCGAGTCCGGTCTGCCGCTTCACCCATTCGCGCAAGCCGATCTCGAGCGTGCGATGGGCCCGTGGCGCGAACGGGCCGAATGGCAGCGCGTCCCACGTGCCCGACCCCGCCGTGCCCGGGCGCACCACCAGGATGTGAGGCTGGCCGTCGCGCACCGTGACGATGGCGGCATTCAGCCCCAGCTCGATCTGCGGATCGGGCCGTTGCGGTTCCTGCGCGACAATCGATTTCGGTCTGGCGGCCATGGCGGCTGTCAGGCGGCGAGCAACGCCGGCAACGCGAAGACCTGGGCTTCCTCGGCGACCCGGCCGCGGCCGATATCCTCGACGGCGGTGATCATGCGGCCGTCGCGCGACAAGATCTCGTCGGCCAGCGCGACCAACAGGCGGTTGGGATAGGCGGTCGGCGAAGCGCGGCGCAGCCGTTGCGCGAGCTCGAGCTCGGCGCCTTCCGGGTTCAGCGCGCAGAGCGAGATGAAGGCCGCCGCCGTTGAGCGGCTGATGCCGGCCCAGCAATGAATGAGCAGCGGCGCCTGACGGTCCCACTCGCGGGCGAATTTGACGAGGTCGGCCACATGCGTCTCGCACGGCAGCACGAGGCCGGGCTGAGGCTCGCAAATATCGTTCATCGCGAGCCGCAAATGCCGGTCCGGGCCGATGCTGGGCGGCGTGTCGATCAGGGTCTCGCCGTTGATCAGCGTCACCAAATGGCTGACATTGGCGTTGGCCACCGTGGTCTCGACCAGGCTCAACGGCGCCACATAGATGGTTTTGGGGTTCATGCTGGGCGCCACTCTAGTCGTTTCTCTGGGCAAAATCAGCGTGGTCATTGTTCGCAGTGCCTTCGGGTCAAGTTTGCGGCCGTGACGCGGTCCGATGCAGCTCGTTGAATCGCTTAAGAAACTCAGCCTCTCCCTGTGCCGCAGGAAGGGGGCTTAAGTGCGACAAACGGTTGACGAGAGCTGTACTCAAGCCCCGCGGCTGGCCGAAAAAGCGACGCGCCTCGGACCGCGAAAAGCCGGCCAAACCGGTGGCCTCGTAATAGGCGGCGATCTTATCAGCCCGCTTGATCAGCTTTGTGACGCCGTCAGGCAGCTCCGCCGGCACGCCGAAGCGCAAATGAATCGCGGCGAGCAGCTTGGCCTCGAAGGCGCGATAGTCGAGCGACAATGCCGCCTTGAACGGACTGATCAGATCGCCGATCACATATTCGGGCGCGTCATGGATCAGCGCCGCCAGCCTGAACTGGCGGTCGAGCTTGGGCTCGAGCTCGGTGACGATGCGCTCGACCAGGAGACTATGCTCGGCCACCGAGAAGGCGTGCTCACCGTCGGTCTGACCGTTCCAGCGCGCGACCCGGGCGAGCCCATGGGCGATGTCCTCGATCTCGATGTCGAGCGGCGAGGGGTCGAGCAAGTCGAGCCGCCGCCCGCTCAACATGCGTTGCCAGGCACGTGCCCCCGTATCGGCAGCGACACTCTGCATGATCAATCAGGTCTCGCACCAAGATCGTCCGAAATCATGGTGTGGGGCATGACGAATAATTGTCCGACCACGCCATGTAGAAGTAGACTAGATGCGCTCATAGTGTCATTCATGGCGACGATTCTCGCCAAAGTACAGGATCAACCGAGATCGGGAGAAGCAAATGGCTAAACTGCCTAGATATTCCCTCGTGCATAACGACAAGTCCAAGAAGTGGGAGCTGAAGCACGAAGGCTCGGGGCAAGTCGTCAAGCGGTTTGCCACCAAGGCGGCGGCCACCAAGGGCGGAGTCCTGGAGAGAGCCGTCAAAGGCATGGGCTCGGTTCGCATCAGAAAGCGCAACGGCAAGATCCAAGAAGAGCGTACCTATCCGCGCAGCATGGATCCGCGCGGCCGCGGTTAAGGCAACGCGCGTCCAAGCTTCACGCACGCCGCGTGACGGACACAGCCGGTCAAGTGGTCGTTGACCATGCCGGTTGCCTGCATGAACGCATAGATAATCGTCGGGCCGCAAAATTTGAAGCCGCGCGCCTTGAGGTCCTTTGACAGCGCGCGCGACAGCTCGGTCTCGGCCGGGATGTCGGCCATCCGCTTATGCCGGTTGACGATCGGCTTGCCGCCGATGAAGTCCCACAGATAGGGCCCGAAGCCCGCGTCTTGCTCCATGATCTCGAGCCAGGCGCGCGCCGAAGCGATCGCGCCCTCGATCTTCATGCGGTTGCGCACGATGCCCGCATCCTGCATCAGCGCTTCGACCTTCTTGGTCGAGTAGCGCGCGATCTTCTCCGGCGCGAAATCATCGAAGGCACGGCGGAACGCCTCGCGCTTGCGCAGGATGGTGATCCAGGACAATCCGGCCTGAAAGCCGTCGAGCACGAGCTTCTCGTAAAGCGCGCGGTCGTCGCGCTCGGGCACGCCCCATTCCTCGTCGTGATAGGCAACATAGAGCGGGTCAGTGCCGGGCCATGGGCAGCGCTTGGACGCGGCTTTGCCGATCATGCCGGCACCTCGGCGACCGGCACCGCGAAGCGGGCGAAGGACGGCCGCCGCAGCTCGATTTTGACCCCGCCGGTGATGAGCGGCTTGCCGCCGGCCAGGGCGGCCTCGGCGCGGTCGAGGCGGATCATGGCGAGCCCGAACTTGCCGCTCACCGAGCCGAGCGTGCCGATCGGCACGCCGTCAGCCTCGATGTCGGTGCCGGACGCAGGCAGCGGCGTTCCACCCTCGACCGGCACGATGCGCTTCCGCGCCGTGCCGCGATGCTCCATGCGCGACACGACCTCCTGGCCGACATAACAGCCCTTGGCGAAGTCGACGCCGTTCAACTGATCGAACAGCGCCTCGTGGGGAAAGGTCTCGCCGAAGGCGTAATCGCGCCCGCCTTCCGGGACGCCCTGGCTGATGCGGAAGGCATGGTAGTCCGCTTCCGCTGCCGGGTCGCAGCCCAGCATGGCCAGGTCCGTGCCTTTTGGCAGGAGCATGCGGACGCCGAGCGCGGCGAGCCTGGGATCGGCATAAATAATGGCGCCTTGGTGCGGGCCAGGAGTCGTGCCCCATCCCGCCGCCACGGCGAGCGCCGGTTCTTCGGCGATATCGACCTGAGCCCTCAACCGATAGAAATTGAGGCGCTTTACCAGCTCATCGGCCTTGTCCTTGGCCACATCGATCAGGAAGCCGTCGCCGTCCTCGACCACGAAAAAATCGAACAGGATCTTGCCCTGCGGGGACAGCAGGCCGGCATGGATCGCGTTGGTCCCTTGCGCCTTGCCGGTATCGGTGGTGATCAGCCCTTGCAGAAATTTGCGCGCATCGGCTCCACGCACGCGGATCGCGCCGCGGGAGGGCAAAACACTCGCATGGCAATGGCTCATACCGGGCCCTTCTGCTACCAAGGCCATCGACATTTATGGGAGGGGCCAGGTCCCCGCAAGAGAAGCCCGTGGCCGACACGTTCGATCTTGTGTTCAAAGGCGCCACCGTCGTCAATCAGGACGGCGCGGGCCTCGCCGATATCGGCATCAGGCAAGGCCTTATCGCCGAGATCGGCGCGATCGGCGAGGGGCTTGCCGGCGAAACCATCGACGCCGCCGGCCTCCATATTCTGCCCGGCGTGATCGATAGCCAGGTGCATTTCCGCGAGCCGGGACTTGAGCACAAGGAGGACCTGGCAACCGGCAGCCGGTCGGCGGTGTTGGGCGGCGTCACTGCGGTGTTCGAAATGCCGAACACCAAGCCCCCGACCACGAGCGCCGAGGCGCTCGCCGCCAAGGTCGCGGCGGCCACGGGGCGCATGCATTGCGACTTTGCCTTCTATGTCGGCGCCACGCGCGACAATGTCGACGATCTCGCCGAACTCGAGCGCCAGCCGGGCGCCGCCGGCGTTAAAGCATTCCTGGGCTCCTCCACCGGCGATCTTCTGGTCGACGACGAGGAGACCTTGGCGCGCATCCTCGCCACCATCCGGCGGCGCGCCGCGTTTCATTCCGAGGACGAGGCGCGGCTCAAAGAGCGCATCAAGCTCCAGCGCGAGGGCGACCCGTCAAGCCATAGCGAGTGGCGCGACCCGCAAGCCGCGCTCGCCTCGACCGAGCGGCTGCTGCGGCTGGCCAAGCAAGCAGGCAAGCGCGTGCACGTGCTCCATGTCTCGACCGGCGAAGAGATGGCGCTGCTCGCGCTGCATAAGGACATCGCATCGGTCGAGGTGACGCCGCAGCATTTGACGCTCGCCACGCCCGATGCCTACGAAGTGCTCGGCACCAAAGCGCAGATGAACCCGCCGCTCCGCGACCGCCATCACCGCGAGCTTCTATGGTGGGGGCTGGAGCGGGGCGTGGTCGACGTGCTGGGCTCCGATCACGCGCCCCACACGCTCGAAGAGAAGAGCAAGAGCTACCCCGCCACGCCTTCTGGCATGCCGGGCGTGCAGACCCTGGTGCCGGTCATGCTCGACCACGTCACTGCCGGGCGCCTCACGCTCGCCCGGTTCGTCGACCTGACCAGCGCCGGTCCGCAGCGCATTTTCGGCATCGCCGGCAAGGGGCGGATCGCCGTGGGCTACGACGCCGACCTCACCATCGTCGACTTGAAGGCCGAGCGCGTGATCGAGGACGGCTGGATCGGCAGCAAATGCGGCTGGACCCCGTTCGCCGGGCGGCGCGTGCGCGGCTGGCCGGTGGGTACGCTGGTGCGCGGGCGGCTGGCCATGTGGGAGGGTGAGCTTGGCCAGCCCGAAGGCCGGCCGGTCCGCTTCGGCGAGGCGCTGCAGCCTACTGAATGAAATAATGCCAGACGCCGTTCGGCGAGATGCCGAGCCGGTAATAGCTGTATTTGCCGGACTTTTTCATCGGCACGGCGAGCGACGGCGCGACCATGCGGTAGAGCTCGACGTCTTGCGACGGCGTCAGTTGCGCAAGATCGGTCTCGGCGAAATAGGGCCAGACATACATCTCGTCCCCGGCTTGTCCCACCCGCACATAGCCGGCGGACATGACGTTGAGCATGGCGGCAAGCACGTCGCGCCCGGTGCCGTCGGCCGATTGTTTCTTCCAATAGGCGATCGGGTCTTCGACATAGGCGGCGGCGACCATCGGCTTCAGCTCGTTCGATTCGAACACCGGCCGCATGTTCTCGATCTCGCCGCTTTGCGCCGCCGCCGCGATCTGTTCGAGCATGCGCTTGACCGGGTCGGGCAGCGCGTTGAAATCGTAGAGCACCTCAGGGGTCTGGCCGGAGGTCTTGCCGCCCGTTTTGGCCGCCGTGGAGGCCGCGCCGGGAAGCGCTTTGGGTGCTTCGTTCTGAGCATGGACAAGGGCGGCAGTGCCAGCTACCAATGCGGCGAGGGCAATCACGACAAGGATTCTGCGGCGATTCATGCCTGACTCCATGACAGCGCGATCAATGTCGCAGATCGGGATGCGAGCGCAAGTGCAGGTCTCGATGGCGCCTCGGCGCGCGGCCTCCTCGATGAGCGAATAGGCCCTGGCGTTGCAGGCAGGCGCGCAAATCGTCCTAACCACCCTTCAGCTTGTGCTCGCCGGCCTCGGCATCGGTGTGCTGATGGCGGCGCCGATCGGACCGGTCAACGTTCTCGTCATTCAGCGGGCGGTGGCGGGCGGTTTCTGGGCCGGACTTGCCGCGGGCCTCGGTGCCGTGGCAGGCGACGGCCTGTTGGCGGCCATCGCCGCCTTCAGCGTCACCGCGATCTCCGATGCGATGAGTGCCTATGCCGGCTGGATTCAATTTATCGGCGGGCTGCTGTTGATCGGCTTTGGCCTCGCGCTCTTGCTCACGAGGCCCGCTTTGACCATTCCGGTGGGCGAGAAGTCCCATCTTCTAGAGCACACGGGAATCATCCCCCAGACCTTCTTCCTCACCGTCACCAATCCGGGCGCCATTCTCGGCATGGCGGCGATGATCGGCGGCCTCGGCTCGTTGGTCGGCGGCCTCAACACCTATGTTGACGCGCTGCTCCTCGTTGGGGCGGTGATGGGCGGCAGCCTCCTATGGTGGCTCGGCCTGTCCGAGCTGATCGCCACCATCAGGCACAAGCTGACCGAGGCACGGCTGAAGCTCATCAATCGGATCGCCGGGGGCGTGCTGATCGCCTTCGGGCTGATCCTGCTGCTCGACGGCATCATCCGCTAGGTCGATCCGGTCGACCTATTGCGACGTGCGCCGCAACGTGAACTCGCCGTGGTGGATGCGGCGGGACAGGCCACTGGTCATCTTGGCCACCGCGTCCTCGCCATAAACGCCGATCAGATCGGCGAGCGCCGCAAACAGAGCGGCATTGGCAAGCATTTCCGGCTCGATGCCGTCATGCAGCGCCTCTTCCCAGGCATCGAGGATATATCTGAGCGCCGCGTGCTTTTGTATTTCGCTCTGCGAGGATCGCGGCGTGCGCGGTACTGATCGCAAATCTGGCGCCCCCTTTTGGTTGCGGAAACCCGGTTGAGTGTCACAACTACACCCCCCCTCCGCCCCCAGGACGACAGAGTGAACTAACGGTTAATCTTTACGATTAAGTTTTAGGGATCAGTCGGGCGGTTCTTCTTGGGAATCGGGCGCTCCCGCGTCTAGCGGGTCCGGCGGAGCGGCCTGAGCGCTGTCTCCCGCCTGATTTGGCTCGGAGGCAGGGGTTCCGGATGCAGGCTCCGGCGTGGCCCCGGTCTGGTCCGTCGCGGGCGCTGGAGCATCGCTGTTGGCATCGGGCGAGTCCTCAGGCTTGACGTCGGTCGGCCCCTTGCTGGCGAAGGTCGAGCCTTGGGCGAGTGAGGCAGCGATGGATGCCCCTTCGCTGCTGAAGCGCACAGTCGCAAGCGTGGCCGACTGGGTGCAGCTGCGATAGGTGCGCCGATAGCCGCGATAGCCGTCGTTGAAGCTATTGACCAGCTTGGCGCGCCGCACGGCGGTGGTGCCCTCATTCCTGAGGATTTCCTTCATCTGGTCGCGCCAGATCTGCCCTTCCTCGGCCCCGCACAGCTCGCGCAAATAGTGCACGGCGCCGAGAATCTCGGCGAGCCGCATCAGCTTGTTGTCATAGGGGCGATCGTCGGGAGGAGGGGGCGCCGAGCTCTCCCGTGGCACGATCGGCGGCAGGTCGTCGCCGGGAGGCTTGGCCCTGACCCTCGGCTTGGGGGCTGCCGCTTTCGGCTGGCTGAACCAATCGAAGAACTGGGCCTCGGCGGCGGGTGCAAAGGCCAGGCACGACCACGCCATGCACAGCGTGCCGAACCCAAGGATGAGGAAGCGCGCCCGTCTCATGACAGACTGACTAGCGCCAATTTTTGTTGAAATCTAGCCGTCAGGGCGTCCTGAGCCGGTGCATCGCTAGCCAAATGAGCTCAGCCGCGCCCTCGGTCATCGGCAAGGCGTCGATATCGTCCAAATGCACCCATTCGGCCGCCTCGGCGTCGCTGCCCGCCCTGAGGTTCCCGCCGATGGGGCGCCCGTAAAACACGGTGAGCCGATAGGTTGCGGTGTCGCCGGGACCCCCCGGCGCGACCTTGACCGTGTCGATGATCCCTTCGACCTCGGCTTCGATGCCGGTTTCCTCCTTGAGCTCGCGGCAGGCCGCCTGGCGCGGGGTCTCGCGGCTCTCGATCTTGCCGCCAGGCAAGCTCCACAAGCCGGCGAACGGCGCGGTGCCGCGCTTCACCAACAGCACCTTGCGGTCCTTGAACACGGCGATGCTCGCGCCGTCGCGGGGCGCGAGATCGTGGCGGGGAGGAAGGTGCGCGGTCATGGAGCCGGCTTCAGCTTGGGTCGCCGGCATCGTCACGTCAATCAGCGGGTACCGAACAGGGCGTCGATCGCGGCTTGGCCGCCGACATCGCTGATCGTGTCGGGATCGGTCCTGTCGGCCAGCGCTTCGCCGTTGGCGATCGCGTTGGCCTCGTCAATCAGGACGCGAAGCCGCTGGGCGGACCGTTCGCAAGTCTTGTTCAGGGCCTTGGGGTTGCCGGTCAATTTGCCCGCCACCTCGGCGACCAGCGTGACCGCCTCGCCATGCAGCCGCGCCACCGCCTCGTCGAAACGTGCCCTGATCTTCGGAGGCGCCCGGCGATAAGCGGCGATGGCCAGGTTTTTGTCGCGGAACCCCGATTCGGCGAAATGCTCCTCGTAGGTCAGCGGCCGCCAGGACAGGAGGTCGTCGGCAAAGCCCTGCGGCTCCGACGAGATCGCCTCGAGCAGCATCACCAACTCGTGGAAGTGGTTGAGATAATCGCTTGCGAGCAGCGTCGATTTGTTGATGTTGGTGCCGGGGATATGTGAACGGAAATGGCCGATCATGGCCGAACGGAAGGCCGAGACGATGTCCTCCCGGCTCACGTCCTCGTGGATTTCCCCTTGTCGGGGATCGGGGTTCTCGGCAGCAAACATCGCCATATAGACTAACGCAACTGGGGGCCTCTGGAACGGATGGAGTGTTGCCCGATCATGATTGCCAAACAGTTACCGGGACCCGGCCCCCATGTGCTCGCGCTATAGCCTCACCTCGCCGCCGGAAGCGGTGCGCGCCTATTTCGGGTATCGCGACACGCCGAACTTTCCGGCGCGCTACAACATCGCACCCACGCAAGCCGTCGCCGTGGTGCGCCACGACCGCGAAGGCCAGCGTCAGTTCCGGCTGATGCGCTGGGGCCTGCTGCCGTCCTTCGTCAAGGACCTCAAGCAATTCCCCACCCTGATCAATGCGCGCTCGGAAGAGGTGCTGGACAAGCCGTCGTTCCGCCAGGCCATGCGCTATCGCCGCTGCCTGGTGCCGGCCGACGGCTTTTATGAATGGACCGGGCCCAAGGGCAAGCGCCGGCCCTTTTTGCTCCGCCCGCATGCGCCCCAGCTGATCGCCTTTGCCGGCATCTATGAGCGCTGGCGCGATGCCGAAGGCGCGGAGATCGATAGCGTCGCCATTCTTACCTGTCCCGCCAATCGCACGGTCGAGCCGTTGCATGACCGTATGCCGGTGGTGCTGCCGGTCGAGCATTTCGAGGCGTGGCTCGACGTCAAGGGGACGGATGCGGCGACGGCGCTTGCGCTGTTGCAACCGGCGTCCGACGATCTGCTCGAGGCGATCGAGATGCACCCCAAGATCAACGACTCCAAACGCGACGAGCCCGGCATCCAACAGCCGCTCGAACCGTCGCTACTTTAGAGGACCAGGCCGATGCTCCCAGCCGAAATCATCGCGCGTTTTCGCATCGACAAGAGCGACGGTTTCAAGCTCGCCGACTGCGACCCCGGCGACACCTGCGGACTCGACATCGACAAGAAGGAAGCCAAGGAGCTGCTCGAGACCGGCGTGAAGCGCCTCGCCAAGTTGCAGGAGCGGCTCTATGCCGAGGGGCATTGGGCCGTGCTTGCGATCCTGCAAGGAATCGATACGTCGGGCAAGGATGGCGTCATCAAGCACGTCCTCTCGGGCGTCAATCCGCAAGGCTGCGAGGTCCATTCCTTCAAGCGACCCAGCTCGCTCGAGCTCGCGCACGACTTTCTATGGCGCTGCACCGTCGCGCTGCCCGCGCGCGGCCGCATCGGCATCTTCAACCGCTCCTATTACGAGGAGACGGTGGTCGTACGCGTCCATCCCGAGCTGCTGGAAAAGCAAAACCTGCCGCCGAAGCTCGTGACCGACGACATCTGGCAGCAGCGCTACGAGGACATCAACAATTTCGAGCTGCACCTCGCGCGCAACGGCACGGTGCCGACCAAGTTCTTCCTCAACATCTCCAAGGACGAGCAATTGGAGCGCCTCTTGGCGCGCATCGACGATCCCGACAAAAGGTGGAAGTTCTCGCTCTACGACGTCGAGGAGCGCAAGCTGTGGGACAAATTTATCGCGGCCTACGACGACACCATCCGCCATACCGCGACGGCGCACGCGCCTTGGTATGTCGTCCCGGCCAATCACAAATGGTTCGCGCGCCTGCTGGTCGCGGCCGTGTTGGTCGAGCGGCTGGAAGCGCTCGACTTGCAATTTCCGAAATTCGACGAGGCCAACGCCGCGGCGCTGGAGAAGGCCCATCAGGCGCTGCTGGTGGAGGCGAAGACGATCAAGCGCTGAAGACGCGCAGCGTTCTTTGTCCTATCGGCAGAAGGTAATGTAACACCAGCGACCACGCGGCGTGCGCACGGCACATTCGGCCAAGGCGCGACTTTTCGCCGTCGAACAATAAGAGTGCGCTCCCCAGCCCCATGCTGATGAGCTGCGGGCCTCGCAATAGCAGGCGAATGCCTGAGAGGGCATTGCGCTGACGACTCCCGCCAATATTGCGGCTGAGGCAACGATCAAACTCGCCTTTTTCATACGACCTCCCAAGTTCTGCATTCGGAACGCTGGCCAGCCTGAAGAAAATTTAATGGACAGCTTTGTCGACCAGATTGGATGACTGTCCTTTATATGGTACCCATACTTCGGTCTCAAGAACACCGCTGAGGAAAAGAACATGTACAAGAAAGTTACGCTGCTGACGGCCTGCGTGGCTGCGACCGCTCTTTTGCTCGCGGTCAGTTCGGCTCAGGCGGCAGACCCCGCCGAGGGTGAGGGCGGCGGCTCCACCGCCAGCGCGGCGGAGATTGCCGACATCTGCAAAGCCCAGGCGGCCAAGCGCAGCCTCACTGGCGCCGAAGCCGACGAGTACCTTAAGCAATGCGCGGCTCCGATCGGCGACGCCGAAAGAAGCGCGACGCCGGGCGACCGGCTTGAGGGCCAACTCTAATTCGATCAGTTTACGGGCTGGCGGTGACGAGCAGGATGGCAAGCCCGTCATGACCCTTGGCGCCCACGGTCTGGAGCGCGGTGCCGCTGACGCGCGGGTCGGTGGCGGCTAGCTCGAAGAAGCGGCGCATGCCCTGAACGTTGGCGTCGCCGTCGGCGTCGAGCACGGCGCCTTCGCGCACCACATTGTCGACGATGATCAGCGAGAAGCGGCGCGACAGCTTGACCGCCCATTGGAAATAGCCGGGCGTGCCGGGCTTGTCGGCGTCGATAAAGATGAGGTCGAACGGACCTTCCGCCGCGAGGCCGGGCAGCGTGTCTTGCGCGCGGCCGATCCGCACCTCGACTTGTGCGTCGATCCCGGCGCGGGCGATATTGGCGCGGGCGACTTCGGCATAATCGGAATTGGCCTCGAGCGTGATGAGGCGACCGTCGGAGGGAAGGCCGCGCGCTAGCCAGATCGTGCTGTAACCGCCGAGCGTGCCCACCTCCAAGATGCGGCGCGCGCCAATCGCCCGCGCCAGCAGCATCAGCAGCTTGCCCTGATTGGGCGCGACATTGATCCGAGGCAACCCGGCCTGTTCGCTCGCCGCCAGTGCCGCTTCCAGTGCGTCATCGCCCGGGACCAGGCAGTCCTCGAGATAGTCGTCGATCGCGGTCCATAGCTCGTCGGTCTCAAGCCGCTTCATAGAAGCTTCCCGGGATTGAGGATGAAATTGGGGTCGAACACCGCCTTGATCTTGCGCATCAGCTCGATCTCGACCGGCCCCTTGGCATGCGGGAGCAGATCGCGCTTCAACCGGC
This sequence comes from uncultured Alphaproteobacteria bacterium, assembly GCA_963812105.1. Taxonomy (GTDB): domain Bacteria; phylum Pseudomonadota; class Alphaproteobacteria; order Rhizobiales; family Methyloligellaceae; genus Methyloceanibacter. The sequence continues at coordinate 26,447 of CAWEUF010000003.1, read as the reverse complement.
CAATGCCGTGCTCGGCGCTGATCGAGCCGCCGAGGTCGAGCACGATCTCGTGCACCGCGGCGTTCAGCGTCTCCCAATAGTTCAAGAAAATCGCGCGCTCCATGCCGGGCGGCTGGCTGACATTGTAGTGGATGTTGCCGTCGCCGAGATGGCCGAACGGTACAGGCCGCGCGCCCGGGATCAGCAGTTCGACCAGCTGATTGGCGCGCGCCACGAATTCCGGCACGCTTGCCACCGGCACCGCGATGTCGTGCTTGATGCTGCCGCCTTCGTGCTTCTGCACCTCGCTCATCAATTCGCGCAAACGCCACAGCCCTTCGCTTTGCGCCAGCGAGGAGGCGATCACCGCGCTGTCGATCTCGCCGGCCTTGACGCCCTCGCCGAGCACGCTCTCGGCGAGCCGCGCCAGCTCCTCCCCCTCGCGCGGACTGGTGAGGTCGAACAGCACGTACCAGGGATAGGCGGAGTCGAACGGGTCGCGCACTTGGCTGCCGTGAGCGAGCACGAATTCGATGCCGATGCGCGGCAAGACCTCGAATGCGGTCAGCGCCGGGCCGGCGCACGCCGAGAGTCGCGCGAAGACGGCAGGCGCGGTGTCGAGCGCGCTCAATCCGACCATGCAGGTCACCTTCTCGGCGACCTTGGGGAACAGGCGCAACACCGCCGCGGTGATGATGCCGAGCGTCCCCTCCGAGCCGATCATGAGGTCCTTGAGGTCGTAGCCCGAATTGTCCTTGCGCAGCGATTTGAGGCCGTTCCACACCTGCCCGTCGGGGAGCACGACCTCGAGGCCGAGAGCCAGGTTGCGGGCGCTGCCGTAAGCGAGCACCCCGGTGCCTCCGGCATTGGTGGCAAGCACGCCGCCGATCTGCGCGCTGCCCTCCGAGGCGAGGCTCAAGGGAAACAGGCGGCCGGCGCTCGCCGCCACCTGCTGGGCCTGCGCCAGCACCAGGCCTGCTTCCACCGTCATGGTGTTGGAGGCGAGGTCGATATCGCGCACGCGATCGAGCCGCTCGAGCGACACCACCACCTCGTGGCCGGTCTCGAACGGGATCTGCCCGCCGACCAGCCCGGTATTGCCGCCTTGCGGCACGATCGCGGTCTTGCTCTCGTTGGCGAGCTTCAGGATCGCGGCGATCTCTTCGGTTTCGCCGGGCTTGAGCACCAGCGCCGCCTTGCCCCGATAGCGGTCGCGCCATTCCACGAGATAAGGCGCCATCGCCGCCTCGTCGCGAATAGCGTAGTCCTCGCCCACGATGCGGACCAGCGCATCGATGGTTTCCCGGCTCGGCCTCTGGTGTCTCTGCTCGGGCTTCATAGGACAGCGCTAGCGCTGATTGGCGGCGCGCTGCAAGCGGTCGTTGATGGCCTCGCCGAGCCCGTGGGCGGGAATCGGCATCACGGCGATGGCCGTGGCCCCGGACCGGTCGAGGTCTCGCAGCGCCGCGAACAGCTTGGCCGCAGCCTCTTCGAGATTGCCGCTCGGGCTCAGATTGATGGTGGCGCGCGCACCGGCCGGTACGGCGCCGCCGAATGCCAGCAGAGCCTCATCGGGCGCGACGCTGACCGCGCCCAGCCTGAGCGGCGTTGAGGGCGCATAATGAGTTTCGAGCTGGCCCGGCGAAGCGCCGCGATGATTGGCTGCGGCGGCGCCCAGCGGCGCACCGAGCACCAGCTCGATCGCCTCGCGCGCGAGCGCCCCCGGCCTGAGCAAAGCAGGCGCGTCGCCCAACACGGCGACCACCGTCGACTCGATGCCGAGCGGGCAGGGGCCCCCGTCAAGGATCATGGCCGGCCGGTCGTCCAGCTCGGCCTCGACATGGGCCGCAATGGTGGGACTGATCCGGCCCGAACGGTTGGCGCTCGGCGCGGCGATGGGAAGCTTCGCCGCGGCGAGCAGCGCTTGCGCGACCGGATGGGCCGGTGCCCTGAGCGCGATCGTCTCCAGCCCCGCGCTGACCAGGTCGACGATGCCGCCGGCGGGGCGCTTCTTCAACACTAGCGACAGCGGACCGGGCCAGAAGGCCTCGGCAAGTTTCCGTGCGGTGTCGTTCACCACGGCGTAGCGCTCGGCCTCGCCGAGGCCGGGTACATGCACGATCAGCGGATTGAAGCGCGGCCGTTCCTTGGCGGCGAACACCTTGGCCACGGCGCGCGCATCGAGCGCATTGGCGCCGAGCCCATAGACCGTCTCGGTGGGAAAGGCGACGATATCGCCGCGGGCGAGCGCCTCCGCTGCGTGCCTGATGGCCTCTTGAGTGGCGGGAACGACGGGCATCGCGCCATTTCGCGTGTTACCGCGGCGTGGTCAAGCTAGAGTGATGCGAACCGAATCCGCGCGGTAACCATACATTTGCTCATGACCACGTTGCTGCTCACCCATCCCGCCTGCCTCGAGCATGACACGGGCTACGGCCACCCCGAGCGGGCGGATCGTTTGCGCGCCATCGACGATGCGCTGGCCGCCCCCGCCTTCAAGGCGCTCAAGCGCGAGCAGGCGCCGCTTGCCGATCTGGCCGCGATCGAGCGGCTGCACCCCAAGGCCTATGTCGACATGGTCAAGGCCTCGATTCCCAAGCGCGACCACGCCTGGCTCGACCCCGATACGGTGGTATCGCCGGGCAGTTGGGAGGCCGCGCTCAGGGCGACCGGCGCCTGCATTTACGCGGTCGATCAGGTCGTGGCGGGCAATGCCGACAATGTTTTCTGCGCCGTGCGCCCGCCGGGCCATCATGCCGAGCCGTCCCGCGCCATGGGCTTCTGCCTGTTCAACACCGTCGCGGTCGCGGCGCTGCATGCCCGCGCCAAGCACGGCGCCGACCGCGTGGCGGTGATCGATTTCGACGTGCATCACGGCAACGGCACCCAGGCCGCGTTCTGGACCGACAAGGATCTGTTCTACGGCTCGACCCATCAGATGCCGCTGTTTCCGGGCACCGGCGCATTGGACGAGACCGGCGTCGGCAATATCTTCAATGCGCCGCTTGCCCCCGGCGACGACGGCGACGATTTCCGCCTGGCTTTCGAGCAGCGCATCCTGCCGGCGCTCGACCAATTCGCTCCCGACATGTTGCTGGTCTCGGCCGGCTTCGACGCCCATGTCAGGGACCCGTTGGCCCAGCTCAGGCTGGTCGAGGCGGATTTCGCCTGGGTGACCGAGAAACTGATGGAGGCGGCCGCCAAGCATTGCGGCGGCAAGCTGGTCTCGACGCTCGAAGGCGGCTACGACCTCGACGCGCTCGGCGCCTCCACCGCAATCCATGTCGAGACGCTGATGGGCGCTGCCTCTTGAGGTGTGCCTCCTGAGGCGAGCCTCTTGATTGGCATGGCCGGAAGGGGCTAAGGCAGGTCATGGCCGAACCGACCGACCATTCCGACATCAAGACCATGAGCTTCGAGCAGGCGCTCAAGGAGCTCGAGTCGATCGTCGACCGCCTGGAGAAGGGCGATGTCGAGCTCGAAGCCTCGATCCTGATCTACGAGCGGGGCGAGGCGCTGAAGACCCATTGCGACGGGCTGCTGCGCAAGGCCGAAGCGCGGGTCGAGAAGATCTCCCTCAACCAGAACGGCGAGCCGACCGGCACCGAGCCCCTCGACGTCGGCGATTAGCCTTCCTCTATTGCTGCGCTTGCTTCCAGCCCTCGCAGCCTTGAGGACATGACACGATTTGGCCGGTCTCATAGGATAGTTGCAAGCCAGGCTCGCGGCCGATAAAGGTGCACTACGCGTTTGATCCTTCTCTCCTTTTCCCAGAAATCAGCCGGGTAAAGCGAATGAGCGCCGAAAGTCCTACGCCGCTGCTCGATCGGATCCACGAACCCAAGGATTTGCGCGCCCTTCAGGACCACGAGCTTAAGCCGCTCGCCGAAGAGCTGCGGCAGGAGCTGATCGCCGCGGTGGCCGTGACCGGCGGCCATCTCGGCGCCGGCCTCGGCGTGGTCGAGCTCACCATCGCGCTGCATCATGTGTTCGACACGCCCGCCGACCGGCTGATCTGGGATGTCGGTCATCAGTCCTATCCGCATAAGATCTTGACCGGCCGCCGCGACCGCATCCGCACGCTGCGCCAAGCCGGCGGCCTGTCGGGCTTCTGCAAGCGCGCCGAGAGCGAGTACGACACGTTCGGCGCCGGCCACTCCTCGACTTCGATCTCCGCCGGTCTCGGCATGGCGGTGGCCCGCGACCTCGACGGCAAGAGCCACAACGTCGTTGCCGTGATCGGTGACGGCGCCATGAGCGCGGGGATGGCCTATGAGGCCATGAACAATGCCGGCGCCATGGATTCGCGCCTGATCGTCATCCTCAACGACAACGACATGTCGATCGCGCCGCCGGTCGGCGCGATGAGCGCCTATCTCGCCAAGCTGATCTCCGGCGGCACCTATCGGCGCGTTCGCCGCTTTCTCAAGCAGCTCGCTCAAAAAATCTTGCCTAAGATTTGGCTGCGCCGCGCGGCCCGCGCCGAGGAGTTCACCCGCGGCTTCTGGACCGGCGGCACGCTGTTCGAGGAGCTCGGCTTCTATTATGTCGGGCCGATCGACGGCCACAATTTCGATCATCTGCTGCCCGTGCTGCGCAACGTGCGCAACATGAGGAACGGCCCGATCCTGGTTCATGTCGTGACCCAGAAGGGCAAAGGCTACGGCCCTGCCGAAATCTCGGCCGACAAATTCCACGGCGTCGGCAAGTTCAATGTCGTGACCGGCGCGCAGGAGGCGCAGGCCGCCGGCACGCCGCCAAGCTACACCAAAGTATTCGCCAATGCGCTGATCGAGGAAGCGCGCGCCGACGACAAGATCGTTGCCATCACCGCGGCCATGCCGTCGGGCACCGGCCTTGACCGCTTCGCCGAAGTGTTTCCCGAGCGCTCATTCGACGTCGGCATCGCCGAGCAGCACGCGGTGACCTTCGCCGCCGGACTTGCCGCCGAAGGCTTGAAGCCGTTCGCCGCCATCTATTCGACCTTTCTCCAGCGCGCCTACGACCAGGTCGTGCATGACGTCGCCATCCAGAAGCTGCCGGTCCGCTTCGCCATCGACCGGGCCGGGCTGGTCGGCGCCGACGGCCCGACCCATGCCGGCGCCTTCGACGTGGCGTATCTCACCTGCCTGCCGGGCATGGTGGTGATGGCCGCTTCCGACGAGGTCGAGCTGATGCACATGGTGGCGACCGCGGCGGCGATCGACGACGGCCCGTCGGCGTTCCGCTATCCGCGCGGGGAGGGCACCGGCGTCGAGCTGCCCAAGCGCGGCACCATACTCGAGATCGGCAAAGGCCGCGTGTTGCGCGAAGGCTCGGCAGTGGCGTTGCTGTCGTTCGGCGCCCGTCTGCCGGAATGTTTGGCGGCGGCCGACCAGCTCGCGGGTTTCGGGCTGTCCACCACCGTAGCCGACGCGAGATTTGCCAAGCCGCTCGACCTGGACCTGCTACGTCAGCTTGCCGCCAACCACGAGGTGCTGATCAGCGTCGAGGAAGGAGCGAGCGGCGGCTTCGGCGCCATGGTGCTCCAGGCGCTCGCCCGCGAGGGTCTGCTCGACCGCGGCCTCAAAGTGCGGACGCTCCATTTGCCCGACCGCTTCATCGAGCAGAACAAGCCGCAGGCAATGTACGCCGAGGCCGGTCTCGATGCGCGTGGCATCGTCGCCGCGGTCTTCATAGCGCTCGGCAAGGATATCGGCGCCGCCGAAACCGCCCGCCTCGCCTGACGCCTAATCGATCTGACAGTCTTGGCTGAACTTGCCGACCCCGTCGGCGCGGCCCTGGTCGGACAGCGTGGTGCTGGTCTTGCCGATGGTCACCGTCACCGGGCCGACTTGGCGCAACACGTCCAGCACCGGCTTGACCGCAATATCGCTTGCCTCGGCAAAGATCACGCCATTGGCCTCGTCGAGCGACGCCTCGCCCGGAAGCTGCGTCTTGGCGTCACCGGCTGACAGCTCGATGGTGAGCGCCTCGCCCGGCTTGACGCCGTCGATCTGGGTATGCACGTCGAGCACGGCGATGCCCATGGCATCGAAGCACGACAGGAGAAACAGCGGGGGCTTGGCCGTATCGAGCGACCCGTAGGCAAGCGAGATGAAGCCTTCGCTCGCCTTCTCGATCCACAGCAGGCTCTCTTCCGCTCGCGCCGAGATCGCCGACGACAGGGCGCCCACGACCAGGCAGACCGCAAGAAGACAGGCCTGGATACGGCTCATCATGGGCTGGATGCTCTCGTGTCGGTGCGATTACGGCCGGCGCTTTTGTTTAGTCGAGCTTGCAGGCCTTAGCAAATTCGGAAACTGCCTCGGCCCATTCCGTCTCCGGCAAAGTCAAGGTTAACTTACCCGTTCACGGCCCGAGAACACTTACCGCCAGCGCAGAGTCGAAGCGACCTATCAGCGGCCGCCGGCATGGAGCCTGGCCGCCGACATGGCCGCCTGCACCGCCGGGAAGAAGCCCGCGAAGGTCGGATCGAACTCGTGATAATTGCAGGTGAGCTCTTCCCCTCGCGAGATATCCACCAGCGCATAGCCCTTGTCGAACACACGGAAGTCGGTGTTGGGCGTAAGGCAGTGATTCATAAAGCGCCCGTTGTCGCTGTCGACCACCACCACGCCCGGCCTCTCCAGATGCGGATAGCTGTAGCGGGCGATGAAATCCTGCATGTGTTGCGGGAAGCTCTCGATCTCGAGGCGGTCGATGAAGATGTCGAATTTGGGGTTGAGATCCCACATCAGACGTCCGGCTGGAATGAACTCACCGGCAAAAACGCCGAGGCCTTCGATGGCGCTCGGCGCAACGTAGCTGCTGACCGTCAGCATCGTCTGGTTCCTTGTTGGGGCTGAAGTTCAAACGCACTCATGCGGTACTTTCCGTGGCCTCCGTGCCGACGGCGACCAGGCTCCGCTTGCGGCGAAGACGCCGCCGCTTGAGAGCCTTGATGCGGCGCTCGAGATAGGGCGAGAAATGTCCGGCGTAGCGTTCCCACAGCGTGGGATTGCGCCAGTCCTCGCCCGTCACGCGGCCGCGACACAGTGTCGACCCGCACTCGCACTCGAACTCGTCGTAGGACGAGCCGTCGCACATGGCGTAATCGATGGTCACTTCTTCGCCGGGCTGGATGCGGTGCAAGGCGACGATGGCCACCTGACCGTCAAGGCCGGCATTCGGCTCGCACGAATGATTGATGAAGTCCGGCGGCTCGTCGGGCGAGAGCGAGGCGAGATAGAGCCTCTCCTCGACCTGCACCGTGTGACGCCTGATCTCAGGGGGCAGCTCGTCAAGCTCGTCGGCGCCGACGATGCGTCCACTCCACACGGCGACCAGTTCGCCGGCTTCGAGCGCATCCCGAGCGTAGACGGCCTTGCCGCCAGTCACGTCACGATTTTGGACTTCGCACTTATCGGTAAGGTAAGCCGTACTGTCCGGGCTCACGAGACCTCCGCGTATGCGCGCCGAGCGGGGCGCTCCGCAGTATAGTTGTTGGCGGTGCCCGGCCGCTCCCGGCTTGACCCCGCGCGCGAGAGATTCCCCGACGCCCGCGAAGCATATGAGAAGCTTTTGTGCCCATCTACAAAAAAACGCGGCTTGATCGATTATTGGTGGAGAGGGGGCTGGCCCCGACTCGGACCCAAGCGGCCGACCTGATCCGGCGCGGCTGCGTCAGTGTCGCGGGTAAGCCGACGCCGAAGCCGGGCGTCCTGGTGACCGGGGATGCCGAGCTGGCCGTCAGCCCCGAGGCCTGCGCCTACGTTTCCCGCGGCGGACTCAAGCTGGCGGCGGCGCTCGATGCCTTCGGCTTCGATCCCATTGGTACGGTAGCGCTCGATATCGGCGCCTCGACCGGGGGCTTCACCGACGTCCTGATCGCCCGCGGAGCGGCCAAAATCTATGCCGTGGATGTCGGCCGGGGCCAGCTCCACGCCAAGCTCACGGTCAACCCCAAGGTCGTCGTCATGGAAGGCACCGACGCACGGGCCCTCGACCGCCACGTGATTCGCGAGGAGGTGACCGCCATCGTCGCCGATGTCAGCTTCATCGGTTTGCCCTTGGCGCTGCCCGCCGCGCTGCGCCTGGCCGCGCCGGGCGCCTGGCTGGTGGCTCTGGTCAAGCCGCAATTCGAGGCCGGACGCGCGGCAGTCGGCAAAGGCGGCATCGTGCGGAACGAAGCCGATCGGCGGAAAGCTGTGGAAAAGGTGCGGGCGTTTATCGAGGACGCCGGCTGGACCGTGGTCGGCGAGATCGCCTCGCCGATTCGCGGCGGCAGCGGCAACGAGGAATTTCTGATCGGCGCCCGCCTGGTGCTCTAGCCTTTGCCGGTCTGGGCCCGGTGGCGGAGATAGTGGTCGGCCAGCACGATGGCGACCATGGCCTCGCCGATCGGCACCGCCCTGATGCCGACGCAAGGATCGTGACGGCCTTTGGTCGAGATCTCGGTGTCATGGCCCTGAGCGTCGACCGTGCGGCGCGGGGTCAGGATCGAGGAGGTCGGCTTGACCGCGAAGCGGGCCACCACCGGCTGCCCGGTCGAGATGCCGCCAAGGATGCCGCCGGCGTTGTTGGTCAGGAATTCCGGCGTCCCGTCCTGCTTCATGCGCATCTCGTCGGCATTCTCCTCGCCCGACAGCGCCGCCGCGGCGAAGCCGGCGCCGATCTCGACCCCCTTGACCGCGTTGATGCTCATCAGCCCGGACGCAATGTCCTGGTCGAGCTTGCCGTAGACCGGAGCGCCGAGCCCCGGCGGCACGCCCTCGGCCACGATTTCGATCACCGCGCCGGCCGAAGAGCCGTTCTTGCGCACCTGGTCGAGGAACTCGCCCCACACCCGCGCCGTCTTGGCGTCGGGGCAGAAGAACGGGTTGTTGCCGACCTCGTCCCAATCCCAGTTGCCGCGGTCGATCTCGTAGGGCCCGATCTGGGTGAGCGCGCCGCGCACGTTCATGCCCGGCACGACCTTCCGCGCAATGGCGCCCGCCGCCACGCGGTTGGCGGTCTCGCGCGCGCTCGCGCGGCCCGAGCCGCGCCAATCGCGCAAGCCGTATTTCATCAGATAGGTGTAATCGGCGTGGCCGGGGCGGAACTTGTCCTTGATCTCGCCGTAGTCCTTGGACCGCGCGTCCATATTGGCGATCTCGAGCGCGATCGGCGTGCCGGTGGTGACCTGCGTGCCGTCCTCGCCCGTGAACACGCCGGACAGGATGCGGACCTCGTCCGGCTCCTGGCGCTGGGTGGTGTAGCGCGACTGGCCGGGCTTGCGCTTGTCGAGATAAGCCTGGATCTCGGCCTCGGTGATCGGGATGCCGGGCGGGCAGCCGTCGACCACGCAGCCGATCGCCGGCCCGTGGCTCTCGCCCCAGGTGGTGATGCGGAACAGATGGCCGAAACTATTGTGCGACATGGGTTCTTTTAGGAGCGTGGCAGGGCTGCGGCAAGCGGGGGAAGCCTACCCCGAACTTCGCAACAAACCCTTTCTCGGGACTCGCCATCGGCCTTCGCGCACCCGATATCCCGCGCGGGGCGGCTTTGCCTTGCATGGTAGAATGGGCGCACAGCCCACGGAGAGTTTCGATGAGTGTTATTGACACCCGCAGCCACCAGATGTTTCCGGTGCTGGACGCCGGCCAGGTCGAGACCGCCAAGCGCTTTGCCAGCGGACCGGCCCAGGATTTCGCGCCCGGCGAGGTGGTGTTCGACGCTGGCGTGGCCAATGCGCCGGCCTGGCTCGTGCTCAGGGGCGCGATCGATGTCGTCCGCCGCGACGGTCTCAATCGCGAGACGCCCATCACCACCCATCACGCCGGTCAGTTCTCGGGCGAAGTCAGCCAGCTCGCCGGGCGCCAGTCGCTTGCCGCGGGCCGCGCCGGAGCCGAAGGCTGCACTGCGCTCCCGTTCGACGCGGCCCATGTGCGCGCCCTGATGATCGGCTCGGCCGACATCGGCGAGATCATGATGCGTGCGTTCATTCTACGGCGCGTCGGACTGCTTGAATCCGGAGGGGTCGGGTCCATCCTGGTCGGCGAGCCCGGCACGCCCGACCTGACCCGACTCCAGGGCTTTCTCGGGCGCAACGGCTATCCCTGCACCGTGCTCGACGCCACGGACGCCGACGGTCGCGCCGTGATCGAGCGCTTCGGCGTCCTCCCCGACGAGCTGCCGATCATGCTCTGCCCGAACGGGATCGTGCTGAGGCGTCCGACCAACGCCGAGGCGGCCGGTTGTCTCGGCATCACGCCGGAGCTCGACCCGAAAAAAATCTACGACGTCGCCGTGGTCGGCGCGGGACCGGCGGGGCTTGCCGCCGCAGTCTATGCCGCGTCCGAGGGTCTGTCGGTGCTCGTGCTCGATGAGCGCGCCTTTGGCGGACAGGCCGGCGCGTCGGCGCGGATCGAGAACTATCTGGGGTTCCCGACCGGTATATCGGGCATGGCGCTGGCCGGACGGGCCTTCAATCAGGCGCTGAAATTCGGCGTCGAGATCGCCATCCCGCTCGAAGTGGCGCGGCTCGACTGCGGCGCGCCGGGGCGCGACCCCGGCGATCCCATGCGCCTCGACTTCACCAATGGCGGCGCGGCGCGCGCGCGCACCATCGTCGTTGCCTCCGGCGCCCGCTACCGGCGGCCGGCGATCGCCAACCTGGCCACGTTCGAAGGGCACGGCATTTCCTACTGGGCCTCGCCGGTCGAGGCCAAGCTGTGCGAAGGCGAGGAGGTGGCGCTGGTGGGCGGCGGCAATTCGGCGGGGCAGGCGGTGGTCTATCTCGCGCCCAAGGTGAAACGCCTGCATTTAGTGGTGCGCGGGGGCGGCCTGGAATCCTCGATGTCGCGCTACCTCATCGACCGCATCGCCGCGCTGCCCAATGTCGAGCTTCACACCGGCACCGAGGTGGTCGGGCTCGAAGGCGACGAGAAGACCGGGCTGACTGGCGCGGTGTTTCGCGAGCGCGCCACCGGCGAGGTCCACACCTGCCCGTTGCATCACCTGTTCCTGTTCATCGGCGCCGATCCCAACGCGTCCTGGCTCGACGGCTGCGTGGCGGTTGACGGCAAAGGCTTCGTGGTGACCGGAGCGAGATGCCCGCATTCGAACTCCCGGCCGCCGCTGCCGCTCGAGACCAGTAAGCCGGGCGTGTTCGCCATCGGCGACGTGCGCGCCGGATCGACCAAGCGCGTGGCCGCGGCGGTCGGCGAGGGCGCCGCTGTGGTGGCGCAGATTCACAGCGTGCTCGCACCGGAGCTGGCCGAGCAGGGAGCCTGAACGCGGCAGACCTACTCCTTCGCCGCCGAGAGGTCGGGGGCGTCTTCGGCCTTCATGCCGACCACATGATAGCCGGCGTCGATATGCAGGATCTCGCCGGTCACGCCGCGGGCGAGATCCGACAGCAGATAGAGCGCGCCGGCGCCGACATCCTCGATGGCGACGGTACGCCGGAGCGGCGAGTTGTTCTCATTCCACTTCAGGATGTAGCGGAAGTCGGCGATGCCGGAGGCGGCCAGCGTCTTGATCGGGCCGGCCGAGATGGCGTTGACGCGGATCGCGCTCTTGCCGAGATCGACCGCGAGATAGCGCACGCTCGCCTCGAGCGCGGCCTTGGCCACCCCCATCACGTTGTAATGCGGCATCACCTTCTCGGCGCCGTAATAGGTGAGGGTGAGCAGCGAGCCGCCGTTCGGCATCAGTGCCTCGGCGTGCTTGGCGAGCGCGGTGAACGAGTAGCAGGAGATCAGCAGCGTCTGGGTGAAATTGCCCTGGGTGGTGTCGACATAGCGCCCGTCGAGTTGCTCCTTGTCGGAGAAGGCGACGGCATGAACCAGAAAGTCGATGCTGCCCCAGGCTTCGCGCAGCGCCGTGAACACGCCCTCGACTGATCCCTCGTCGGTCACGTCGCAAGGCAGTACCAGCTTCGAGCCCACGTCATGGGCGAGCGGCTCGACCCGCTTCTTGATGGCGTCGCCCTGATAGGTCAGCGCCACCTCGGCGCCCTGGTCGGTCACCGCCTTGGTGATGCCCCAGGCAATCGAGCGGTTATTGGCGACGCCGAACACGACGCCGCGCTTGCCCGCCATCAATCTGCCGCCCTCAGCCATCGAAACCAGCGCCCTTCGCAAGGAAGGCGCTTTATAGGCTCGCGGCCCCCGGGCCGGAAGGCTTTTCGGCCGAGCGGTCTTGAGGCCAATCGGCGCGGGCTAGGCTAGCTCTGCTTCCAACGGGGAGCGCATAGGGTGGAGAACATGCGCGGTCCGCGCTCGTCTCTCCTCATGCGTGAGAAGGTGTGCTCATCGCGCGTGAGGAGAGGGGTGAAACGCTCCCCCTCGGCCTCCGGTTTGCCGGCTGTCCTTGCGTCTTCGCCGTGAACGATTCGAGGCGGCGGCCTCGAAATGACTGACTTGAGACATGTGAACCCCCTTCTACCCCGAGAGCGACCAGGAGCCGTCCGGCTCCCGGCAGGCAACGCCCTCGATCTGCCGCTGATAGGTGCCGAGCGCGAGCGAGTAGAGGACATGCCGGCATACCCGGCCCTTGTCGTCGCGAAACGCCGATACCGGCTTGATCCGCCCGACCAAGCCGCGCTCCGGGCGCTGCCAGACCAGCGTTACGCCGTCGGCGAGTTCGGACAGCGCAAGATCGAGCGCCTGCATCGCCGCGACCCGGTCGCTGCGGTCTAGTCTCGCTTTGAGCTCGCTGAGGCCGAGCTGCTGGCCCTCGAGGGCTGCAGTCACATCCGCTCCGCTCTCCCCGGCCTTAAGGGGAAGAGAGGCGGGCGCGAATACTGAAAACAAGAGTGCGCCCGCCCCAATGATGATAGGAGCGTTCCAACGGAACGTACGCATAACCAATCGTCCCCAACTCTGACGCGGGATTACTGAAGTCCCCCCCGCGCCCACTACCAACAGGAATCATGGTGCCGTATCAGAGTGAGTAAAAGGTTAAGCTGTGCGCCACTGTGCGCCATCGTCTTAGGAAAGTAAGGATTCCGTACGCTTACGTTCCTGCGTAGACGTGGCCGTTCTTGTCCGTATATTGGACAGAGTTAGACACGGGCCCATGGCCAGACGCGTTCGGGACAGAACGATAGAAAGCCGAGAGGCCCGCCGCAAACTCCCGGTGAGCGGCAAGCCTTACTGGCGCGCTATTGGTCGCGGACTTCACGTCGGCTACCGCAAGGGCAAGACTGGCGGTGTGTGGGTCATTCGCCGCTATCTCGGAAATCAAACCTACAACCTCGAAACCATTGCCGAAGCCGATGACGTTCTCGACGCCGATGGCGAGCGGGTTCTCGATTTTTGGCAGGCTCAGGAATATGCGCGGGGCACTCGCAAGACGACCAAGCGAGGCGCCTACACGGTCAAGGATGCCGTTGTCGCTTACATCGATCGGCTGGAGGGCCGAGCGTCGTGTCATGACACCAAGAAGCGTCTTGAGGCTTTTGTCCTGCCAGTCTTTGGCGACACCAAGATTGCCGAGCTCGATGCCGACCAGATCCGTGACTGGCATCGCAGCATTGCCGCAACGCCGGCTCGCAAACGAACCAAGAGAGGGGTCAGAGCAAGCCTACCGCTCCGCCGACGTTAAGGAGCCTGAGACACAACGCAAGCGGCAAGCATCCGCCAATCGCTGCCTGAGTTTACTTAAGGCCGCGCTCAACCAAGCCTGGCGCGAGCAGAAGGTCGAGAACAACGACGCTTGGCAGCGGGTCGAGATGTTCCGGGGAGTGGATATCCCTCGCGCTCGCTATTTATCCGTTGCCGAAGCGCAGCGGCTCATCAACGCCGCACAAGGTGACTTCCGAACCCTTGTTCGGGCGGCGCTTGAAACTGGCGCTCGCTATCAAGAGATGGCGCGGCTGCGGGTGTCGGACTTCAACCCCGACTCCGGCACGCTGCATATCCGCAAGAGCAAGACGCACAAAGACCGGCACATTGTTCTGACGGACGAGGGCAGAGAGTTTTTTGGTGGTCTAGCGGCGGGCCGGCCGAGCTCCGCACCGCTGCTTGGCAAGGAATGGACGCCTAGCCGCCAAGCCCCGCTGATACTGGAAGCGTGCAAGAACGCCGGCATCGATCCGCCGCTAAACTTCCATGCTCTGCGGCATACTTGGGCGAGCCTGTCCGTCATGGCCGGGATGCCGCTCATGGTGGTTGCCAAGAATCTTGGCCACTCCGACACGCGCATGGTCGAGCGCCACTATGGACACCTGGCGCCGAGCTACGTTGCCGAGTCCGTTAGAAAGCACGGGCCGAAGTTCGGCAAGACGCCTTCCAATGTGAGGGCGCTGTGATGGATTGGCAGGAAGTTGGAGAACAAGTTTACGAGTTTCTGAGGCAGAAAAGAGATGCGTCCACCTCAAGAAGAGCATCGCGTTAGTACAGCGAAATCGGCCCATCTACCGCTCTTCGGCAGCGTTGGTTCAGGCCTCGCGGGGACGAACTAAGCCGCTACGTGAATGGTTGCTTTCCGACGACGAATTTGGTCTCGAAGCCGAGGATCACATATTCCTGGCAAGATCGCGATATCAAGCCATGGGAACCCAAGAATGGGGCGGCGGCCAAACAATTGGCCCACTCTGCGGTAAGGCATGGCCCTGCGTTCTCTACGATTATGTGGAAGGCAATGAACAAACAGTTCGGAATCTGCGGACGACTGGGGATTACGCGACCAGATGAAGGTAAATTCCTGCCGCTACGCGATTAAGTTGCTCCGTCCTGGAACGAGGCCCCAGCCGATTTTGAGGTCGTCGCGACAATTAATGGAGCGACCAAAGAGCGCCTGTCTGGTGATCCCGCCATAATAGGCGGCGAGTTTCGGCGTAACACGTCATTGCGTACTTCGCCTATCTCCGTGTCATGCGAACACAAGGAGATAGCGATGCACGAAACCAACTTCATCCCCCACGAGCCCAGCTACACGGTCGATGAGTTCTGCAAGGCAGAGCGCATCAGCCGCGTGAGACTTTATGAGATGTGGCAGCAGGGCCACGGCCCCCGCTTCTACATGAACGGACGATGCCGGCGCATCACGCATGCAGCCAGGATGGAATGGCAGCGTGAGATGGAATCGCGCGTCGATGCCGCGGATGATCTACCTCGATCAGCACGCCGAGCCCAAAGACATCGCGCGCACTCTGTGGCGCGAGCTCGGCCCACAGCTCTGCATTTTAATCGCAACAGCACTCGTCAATCGAGATGGCCTGCCGGCCATCATCGATCTAACGGATTGGAGGAAACAAATGAAGCCTGAAAAGCAAAACCCGGCGCCGCTGGCAGGCGGCAACCGGGCAAAGGAGACATTCAATTCAGGAGAGCCCGAACTTAGACCGAGCGTTTACAAACTTCAAGTCTGGAGTGATCGGCTAGAGCGCCGGATCCAGTGTCTGGCGGCGATGGCTGACTGGCGCGACGAGTTGCAATCTCAGAATCCGCCGCGCCGAGCTCCGATTTGAGCATGTCGGCCTAGACGCCGACGAGCAGGACGCGCTTGCCGCCGAGGTTGCCGAGTTCAATCAGGTCTGCTGCGGCCTGTCGGCTCAGCCGTCGATTAGCACGGCAGCTGAAAGGCGGGCTGCATGAGGGCTGCCCATCTTCGCGAAGTCATTGGAGATCGCTGCACCGTCCAAGAGGAATACGACGCTTACGATCCATTCTTGCAGAACGGCAAGAAGGTAGAGGCGCCAGAGGGCACAGATTCTCGGGTGACCGCTATCGCGCTCGACAAATTCCTCGAGACGCCACTACCGCTCCGCGAGACAATGCTTGCGCCATGGTTGCCGCGGGCCGGCTTGGCGATGCTTCACGCTCCTCGCGGCATCGGCAAAACTCAGGTGGCAATAGGAACAGCTTGGGCGGTCGCAAGCGGCAGCGGCTTCCTACGGTGGCGTTGTGAGTCAGCTTGGCGGGTGTTGTTTCTCGACGGTGAAATGCCCGGAGCAGACCTGCAGGCCCGTTTCCAGGCCGTCACCGATGCTAGCCAATTCGGTCTTGCGGATCCGGATTACCTCAAGATCGCGGCTTCCGATCTGACGGAGTTCGGCTTGCCGGATTTGAGCGATCCAAAGTCGCAGCAATTCTATGATGACGTGGTGGCTGACGCCGATCTCATCATTGTCGATAACCTCTCGACCCTCTGTCCCGGCGTCAAAGAAAATGAAAGCGACAGCTGGGTACCGGTTCAGCGTTGGGCGCTATCCCAGCGAAGAGCCGGCAAGTCGGTCCTATTCGTGCACCACGCGGGCAAGTCTGGAACTCAGCGCGGGACCTCTCGCAAGGAGGACGTGCTCGACACTGTGATTAGCCTACGCCGGCCGCCCGACTATGCCGCCGACCAAGGTTGCCGCTTCGAGCTCTACTTCGAGAAGGCGAGAGGCTTCCAGGAAGGCGCAGAGCCTTTTGAGGCCAAGCTGATCGGCAACCAATGGTCAATTACCGACATCAAGTCGGGTGACGATATCGACACGATCCGCGCTCTACGCAAGCAGGGGCTTTCAGTTCGGGACATTGCCGACCGCACCGGACTGGGCAAATCCACCATCGCCCGTCGACTCGGAGAAGAGGAATGAGGGCGCTGTCCCACGGGACATTCCCTAGTGCCTGTCCCATGGGACAGGACCGTGGGACAGGGACACTGGGGACCGCGGGGTGGTCTAAGCGGCGTTTCTAACCAGTCAGCGGATTAACAAGAGGGGTTCGTGATGAGTGCAAAGGAAGGTAACGGAGATAAAAAGACCAGGGTGATCGTCGCAAAAGAGCCTGCCCTAGAGGCTGGCAAACTGAAAATGGTCGGAGGCTCGGCATCGGACGATTGGAACAACACAATCGCCAACCAGACCATTCAAACGCTCTGGCTGAAACACTCAGATGATGAGGCGATTGATCGGCACTTGGCGGCAGTCACGGCTGCGTTGATCGGTATCGGTCCGCGAGACGAGCTCGAGGGCATGATCGCTGCGCAGTTGCTGGCGGCACACAACGCGGCCATGGAATGTTATCGCCGGGCCATGCTGGGCGAACAGACCTTTGAAGGTCGCCGTGAAAATCTCAACCAGGCGAACAAGCTCTCACGTTCCTATGCCGCGCTCCTGGAGGCGTTGAACCGTCACCGCGGCAAGGGGCAGCAGAAGGTTACGGTAGAGCACGTTCACGTGCATGCCGGCGGCCAAGCCGTGGTCGGTCTGGTCGAGACCCCAGGGGGGGTCAAAGAAAAATCAGAGGAACAACCCCATGCAAAGCAAATTACCGATGCACCTCAGCCGGCGCTGTGGGGCGAAAACGCGAAGGGGGAGCCCATGCCTATCGCCGGCGATGCCAAACGGCCGGTGCCGCATGCACGGAGGCAGGTCATCAGGCGCTCCAAAGGGTAACAAAAATGCGCTTAAGCACGGTCGCTACACGACGGCATCAATTGGCCGCAGACGGGCCATTGGTTTTCTGTTGCGGACAATGCAGGGGTTTATGAAGCCCGAAGCTTAAAGTCATGCCCTTTGCCGGAGCGATCTAAATTTTGGGATTTCGCTTCTAGCCGAACTCGGCCTGCCTGAGAACGAAGGTCGAGCGCTTAACTAAACTGCATGCGAGACCACCTCGACGCGATAAGAGGCGGCGACCGGGCGTTCTAATCCGATGGCCGTCACGAAGAACTTAATGCGCTTGTCGATGAGGTTCACCCGGCGCTGCTCATCTACCGTTGGGAAGATTTACGTGAGGCCGCGCTCAGGTGACGGGGCGCGTTCACCGATTCCACAGTGAGCGACGACCTTGGCCGGAAACTTTCAAAGGTGGTAGAACAGGTCGGTTCACGAATTCTGACCCCGGGAGTCTGCATGCTAAAGCCAGCTTGTTTTGCTTTGTCGGTCGGCGCGCTGATGTTTGGCTTCGGTGGCCAGGTGGCCCAGGCTGGTTGGAGCGATGCTGTTTCGGGTCTGACGCTAAGCACGTCTTCCTTGGTCATTTCCATCAAGAAGAACAAAAATCACAAGGACCATGACGATAACGATGACAATGACAACCACCATTACGGAAAGCAAAAGAAGAAGAACGATCACGGAAAGTCTAAGAAAAACAATGATGATGTCGGGCAAAGCCAGGGTAACGGCAACGGCTCGTCTAGCGGTATAAAGCCAGTGGAAGTGCCTTCTGGCACAATCCTCCTCCCTTATTTTGAGTGCGACCTAAACAGTCCGGGCGGTTGTAGCCAATTGAAGGAAAAAAATTAGATCCTTAAAGAGTAAAGGGCACCCGCCAAAGCGAATGCCCTTCCTCTTTATGACGAGTTTTTACTCCGCCTCTAGGTCACCAACCTTTGCGCCGAGTCTGAGCGCCGAACGTATCGTCCTGAAAGTCGATGCCATTCGCAGGCGAGGTGACTTCCACCGGTCCAATCTTGGCACCAAGCTTGTCGCCCAGCGTCTCGTTCTGGAAATCGACACCCTGTAAGAGGCTGTCGGTCACGTTCTCAAATCCGAGGAGCTTCGAAAATTGGATAGTCTTTGCGGGAGTGCTCTCCTCTGTCTCTCCCACTTTGGCACCGAGCCGCGTCCCGATAGAGTTAGGCGCTCCGCGTTTTTGGTCGCGCATAGACATAAGCAGGAGCGATTGAAGCCTTTTATCGAGACGTGGGAAAGTTACTGATCTCCGCTCGACCGAGTTCGCCGGTGGCGTCTATCTGTCCTTGCTCACGAGCCGCCTTGATAGCGTTCACTATAGCAAACATGAAGGCCACCATGTCGGTGATCTTGCCATCGGGGCCAAGGTGATCCTGAATTCAGATCGTGAGCCACAGTCCTCGCGTTGGCGTCCATGCGGGCCTGTAGCTCTGCTTCGTTATCAGGCATGACGAATCCTTCGGGTACCTGCCAAAATGTGTTCACAGAAACGCCCTAGACCTTTGGCACCAACTCCTTGCGAATAATATCGGCGGCGAGAATGTGAACATCAGTCACCTGCTTCGGATTGCTCACAAGTACGTTGGCTGCGTCGTGTAAGCAACTTGGCATCGATTAAACGCTGGAGCAGATGTACCAAGACGGCCGTGTTTGCAAGCACGATTTCATGTGGACCCCTCCCGTGTAGCATTACCCCTCCCACATTTTTGGAGGGGGTCATTCCAGCACGGGAAGGTCGGGAGTCGGACAATTACGCAGTGCCTATCCACAACAACAAAAAGCCCCGCTAGGGACGGGGCTAAGTTGGATATGGTTCGGCTCGCACCAAGGAGCCGCCGACAATGTACCTGATTTCGCTGTTAGGCTGATGGGCGCCCTTCAATTATCCACTATCTAAACGCGATGGACCTGAGAGGCAAAGTCGGGGCGCCACGCCCGCCGAAGCGAGCGCCCCCGAATAAGCCGTGCCTAGAGTCTTCTTAGCCTTTGCACTCTTTCATAGCGTGCATCGCCGTCATGGCTTCCGCCTCGGAGCCATATTGGCCCATCATGCTGAACTTCTCGGTATCGGTAACTGCCGTTTTGGATCGATGTGTTTAATTCAGTCCTAATGCAACGGGCGCCCGCCGAAGCAAGCCTCTTCCTGCCTTTCGCCCGCGCCCGGTCAGGGTAAAATTGCCACAATGTTCAGCGCCAAACTAGAGCGACGTCGGCAGTTTCATCGCTTGGCTATCGTGGTCGCGGCAACCGTATTCGTGGTGGGCACCGTCTTGATTGTGATCGGGGCTACGCGCGCCCTCACCTTGCTTGAGGGGGCGGACGCAAGCACGCCGATCATTCTCGGCATATTGATCGCTCTTGCGTGCCTTCTCGTCCTTAGCCTCATCGCCTACGGCGTGGTCCGCACTTTTGGACGCTTCCCGTCACTTTAATCGCGGGACCGTCGACGAGTTTGAAGCCGCCAGGGAGTTGCTCTGCGGTCCAAAGAGCGGCGAAGCGGCGGGCATTACGGTCTTACTTCGCCTCGATCTGCACGCGCCAGTATAGGATTCCGAGGTGGACGGCGGCAATGAGTCCTACAAGCAACAGTGCGAGGGCAAAGGTGACACGAAACAATCAAGCCCAAACGTTGCGCTCAGATAAACAAGAGCCCCAGCGTGGGGCTCTTGCTCAAGGTCTGTGGGGACTGACCATCGGGAGGGGCCGGTAGTAATGGTCAGCCCAGTCTGCCTCTAAAACTCAGTAAGCGGATGTTAGTTCCCGGCCACAGAACAGCAAAAGGCGCCAGCCGAAGCGAGCGCCTATTAGTGCGAGCCTTATCGGCTTTACCTATAGAACACAGTCCATGCAGATCGCCTCGGTTGACGAACCTATTGGTTGCGCCTCACATCTTCAGGGGGCGCCTCCGATTTGTCCGCGCTCCCGTAAGTGGGTCCAGGGAAGTCACTGAGCCAGAGAAGCACTATCAAACCCAACATGCCGATCACCGAAATGCCGATAATGGTCATCAGCAGTCGGCGGGTCTGACCGGATGACCGGACCACATTGCCGGAATTATTGTTTGTGCTGTCCATAGCCCAGAAATGTCGCGCAGCGGCGTTCCGTTCCTTCTTAAGCAGAAAAGGGGCCCGCTGAAGCGAGCGCCTTCAATACAAGAGTAGCTAAACGACGGTTATTATTGACGCGGCGCAGGTGGCGGTGCAGAAGGCTGTTCGCTCTGAGGCGAGGGTGTTGGAGGACTTGTGGTCTCAGGTTCGTCCTCGGCCTTGTTTCCCTTGCACTTGCCCTTCTCGGAGTTCCATACGCACTCGCTCTTGGCTTGACAGTCAGTTTGGGTGAGCCCTTTGCAAATGGACGCCTCGTTATCTGACTTGTCGTCATCGCAGCCAATAACGACCAAAGCGACGCAAACGAGTAAACTGACACGAATAAGCATTATCGTTTCCTTTCTGCGGCGCAGCGTCCCGCTCAAATGGAAAGGAGACGCTAGACCCTAGGCGGCCATGCAATAATGCCTAAGTGGGGAGGACTAGCTCCCGACCGGCTGTTTCAAAACAAGCTCCGACTGCGCAATGTTCCGGAAGCGCCCTTTCACTACCGGTAAGCTGTCTAGCAGCCGCTTCAAGCTCATCCCGAATCGTTGCCACGCGAGCAATCAGCTTCTGACGGCGTTTTAGCGTGCAGACCGCCCTTAGCCACTCTAGCGTTATCTTCCTCGCAAAACGATATTAGGGCTCAATAATTGGCTGATTTCTGTATCAGGAGGGGACTTGCCCCAATCACTGTCTAATCCAGCCCCAAATGAGGGTGAAAACCGGGCCATTCCCAGCCGCGCTACAAGGCTCGCCAAGCCCTGGGCTAGAAGCCAAGTAAGCAACGGCAAAGACCTATTCGTAGGCGGTGTGGACGGCCGCACGGCCTATGCCAGGCGCTCCTAGCCTAGCTCACCAACGACATTGGCGGCGATCCCTCGGAAGCCCAGAGCATCATCATCCGCAGGGCTACCCAATTAGCGGTGTGGTGCGAGATGGCCGAAGCGGACGCTGCCGGCGGCACAGCTCTCAATTTCGGGGAACAAGCGACTGCGACGAACACCCTACGCCGGCTCCTGCTCGATCTCGGCCTTGAGCGGCGGATGCGGGACATAATCCCCAACATCAACTTAGGGGGGCCGAGCATGACGCTTAAGCTCCAGTCGCCCGCCATTGGCGTCCGAACTGTCCAAACGCCTGCCAATATTATTCTCCCCAGATTAAGCATAATGTGGCCGTGTCCTGCTCGGCTCAACTCCACCTGCGGATCGTAGGTATTCATCGCTCCGGAAGCCGTCGAGGAACCGGAGTCATAAGGCTAGGCTGCCCAAAACCGGTATAGTGGGCCGCCCCAGCAGGTCCGCAGCCTCTTCTCCTCCAACCGGAGGTTATTCGCTGCTGCGAGCCTCCTGGCACGTATCCATAAACTGAACCAGGTTTTCGACCAGTCGGTGGAGCTCTTGTCTGGCAGACTCTGCGTGTTTCGACGGGCAAAGTGTTTAGCAATTTTCCGCACGACTCCACGAAGAGCTCGAGGCCGTAATAGTTGACGACAGCGGACTGGCACTGCTTCGGAAATCTAATGATTGTGCCCATTGATCCCCCCGACCCAAAGGCGGCGAATCAATAGGATATTCCCAAGTAGCGCGGTCCTCTAGGTTACCCGCAGTCTTCTCAACCGAACTCTGTTGGCTGACGGCACCCTGCACGACATGGCCGTCCAGTATCTGTTCGGCGGCCTGGACGCAGGGAAGTGGCGAGGCTTTGGCTAAACTCCCTCTGAGATCCGCCCCCCGCAAGCAACCGGCAACGGGATAGCGGTCGCGGAACCTGCTAAGCCAGCCGTGCCTTTTTCGAGAATTACGAGGAGGCGGCCCCAAGAAGTTGGTTCCGATAATCTTTCTGGCTTTCGTAATTGCCCTCGACACACTCTTGACTAAGTTCCTGTTTCGTTCTCATACTCGCCGATGGCCGGCCGCGACGATGATCTACCCTTTTGCATCGAGCTCTGGGACGACGCCGACACGCATATAGAAGAGGTGATTGCGCTGACCGCGGACTTTGCCAGCGCATGCGGAGCTTATCTTGAAGCGGTGAAGCGCCGGCCTGGCAAGCTAATCACGCTTCGGCAGAAGGCGAGGGTGATTAAGAAGAGCCGCTAGAAAAAGTCACGCTCCGGCGGTTTAGGCCAGAGCGTGACGCTACTTGGAGTTGACTCAAATTTTCATGGTGCTAAGCCACTAAGGTGGCGAGGTTTTCCCTCTCTCGTCACAGGTCCCCCCATAAGGACCAGGAAGCCCCGCGTAAATAGGCGTACCCCCCGTAAAGCCTAGCGGGGCTTCTCTTTGAGATTCGCACTATCCTCTGAGATGTAGGCGGCTTCGCGACTTAAGGCTGCGATAGCAATAATAGTGCGACGGAAAAAAGTATTACGCAGCGCGATGCACCTTTGCGCCCGCCGGCACAGCGGCGAGCTGTTCCTTAAGCAGATGAAGCAAACGGTGGTGCCATCGGCCTTAAGCCACGCTGCCCGGCCGGCAGGACGCCAGCCCTTCCTGCGGGCGGCTTGATCGGCAACGGTCACGGAAGCGGCGAACAGATACTCGATACGCATGAACTCCAGATAGCAGGCGACCGCCAAAAGAGAAAGGGCGCCCGCCGAAGACGACTGCTTAATGGCCGTATCACGCTGGGATGCCGGAGACGTGTATTTCAGTTGATGCAGCAACGGAATTGAATGGGGTCGGGGGCAAGAACCCCCAAGGAGAAACCCCATGAAGAAATATCTAGTCGCAGCGGTTCTGATCGTCGGCTTCGCGTCGCCGCTTCTGGCAGCCGACAATTTTTACATCATGTTCGACAAGACAGCCAAGAAGTGCTCGGTCAACAAGGGAACCCCACCGACCCCGACCGAGCAGTTTAGCATGATGGGTCAGTACGGTTCCGAGGCGGAGGCCATGACCGCGATGTCCAAGATGGCCGAGTGCAAAGCCTAGGCATAGAAGCGACTACAAGGGCGCCGGGCCTCTCAGCCCGGCGCCCCTTTCGCTTTTAGCAAAGGGCGCCCGCCGAAGCGAGCGCTCTATGAAAGCGTTGCGACCAGCAACATCAGCACTATAGCTGCTAGAGTCAGAACCACCGCACCGGACGCCTCACGCCAGCGCCACTCTTGAATTTCTTTTTCGTCCTCGTGCAATTCGTTGTTGTGCATTGCCGGACCTTATAGGCGGCCCGGCACCACAGTCTGTTTGCACAGGAGAGAGGGGCACCGGGCCTAACCAGCCATTCAAGAAAAAAGCTGGTCATCAAATGCAACAGTGCCTGGTGAGGATTTGTTCCCCGCCCGACCTGGCAGACGCAAAAAGAAAAAGCCCCGGGAACGCTGATACTCAGCCGGGGCTACGATGGCATTGACAGCTGGCGTGGCGGGGGCCTGCGAACCGTGTCAATGCTTGTCCGATGAACGTCGAAATTGACGTTGAGTTCCGGGGCCGTTTCCGTTGATCACGAGTTGCTCGCCAAATTCCATTTCTGAAAGGGCGAGCAGCAGCGCTTGGTCAGATTTAATCTCGGCAGCGAGCTTCGCCCAGATGGCAGCGATGCTGGTTAAGCTCTGACGCCGCTCATGAGAGCGAGCGCGTTCGGCGAGGCTGAGACAGCGCGCGGCATTTAACCGGCATTCTTTTGGATCACCCGGCATGTGAACGCTCCTCGTTCTACACACCCCGTCTTTGCCTATCGATTCCAAAACAGGAATGTTCGGTCAAGCGCGGAGTTGGTACGAATCCGAACAGAGGAACGAATTAGTCGCAGAAAAGTTTGACAGCTCGCAGCGGTGCGCCAGCGCGGCCCGCCGCCCATCCCCGTTCACGGGAAAGGAGGCACCGAACGAAATTAGCCCGGCGCCCCTTCTACATCAAACGAGACGTCAGGAGTACGAGGAATGAAACATCTTGGAACTGCAATTCTAGGTGTGGTGGCGGCATTGGCTTTGACGACCAGCGCGTCGGCTGCCGTCGTTTGCAATGCTGACGGCGACTGCTGGCGGACCGGAGACCGACTCGACTATCCGCCTGAAGCTTCGGTCACAATCTATGACGACGATTACGCCATTGGACCAAAGTATAGGATGCGGGACGCAGGCCAAGGACGCGGCTACTACCGTGGCGGCGTTTGGGTTGGGTTCTAACGCTTCGATCAAGTCGGTGTTGGATTGCGGCGAAAGCACAAACTGCGCCCGCAGCGCCTAATTGTGTAAGCTCAAAGCCGCCGCTTCAAGATGGAAGGGGCGCCGAACGTAGTAGCCCGGCGCTCCCTTTCATTCCCCAAACAAAAAGCCCCGCTGAGGAACGGGGCTCAAGGATCCTGCTTAACTTACATAGCGGATCGGCAAAGACGCTATTCCTCAATTGGCACTGACGGCTCAACAATTACTACGTCTGGTGCCATACTCGGCTCAGCGCCTTCTACTTTGGGATCGATGATCGCTCCAGATTGGTCGTCTTGCTGAAAATCAGGTCGATCCGTGCGGGGAGCGGGAGCTCTGGGCCCGCAGGGGAGTTGACGTCCGGTTCTACTGCAAATGTGGGCGTCCCAAGTAGCACCAAGCTACTGAGCACGGTGAGCGCCAACGCGCCCTTTGTGATGTGAGCTATCATCAGGTGACTCCTTAATCGCCCCTCCGCCGAAGAACGAAGAAATACTAAGGAGAGTTCCGACTTGCAGAAGCGTCATGAGGGAAAAAATCAGAACGCGAACAACAAGGGCAACAGAAAGCACAACGATGACGATCAAGGGCACGAGGCAAACGAACAACCTACGGGCAGCGGTGGTGGCAACGCCCCTGCTGGTCAACGGACAAGAACGTGCGTTGGGCGGATTATTTTTACGCCGACTAGGTGAAGTGGGCAAAAGAAAGCCCCGGAACGCTGATACTCAGCCGGGATACGATTGGTATTGGCGCTTGGCTGGGCGGGCGAACCCGCGCCAATACTCAAGAAACGAGCAGCGTGAAGCGCGGTTCCGACAAGAGGACGAAGATAGGCAGGACGACGCGCTCGAACCGATGGAAAGGTCTGACCACCAGAAGCATCGATAATCCAGCAAAAGCCCCTGGGGGGCTCTCTTGGGCCCAGCCCGGGTACGCATCCAAACAAAAATCCCGTCCGCCTGCGCCGCTTTATGCGATTGCGCGCAGCTAATATCGAACTAGCGGAGGGGGTTATCTTGCCGGGAGTGATGGTGGTTCCATCGCCATCACCGTACTCCTCATAGGACGAAAGGGGCCCGATTTGGTTCCCGCGTCTTACTGCTGCTGCTTGTCTAGCAGCGCCGGTAGCTTGGATAGGTTCCGCGACCGGCCGAGCCCGTCGAGGCTTTCGCTATGCCGGTGTCCAATTGGACGTTTCCTCAAACTCAACCCAGTCCGTAGCGGGGCCTCTTTAGTCAGGAGTGTTCGCCGGCGCGTCTCTGCCACTGCTCTTCAATCATAGCTGCCAGCATGAGCCAGGTCAGAGCGAGATCGGAGAACTTCTGGCGCACGGCAGGAACGTTGCACGCGGCAGCACGCTGGGCGCAGAGCAGCGCCCTCCGTTTGTATCCTGAACATCGGCCATGTGGTCCTTAACCCGCGACAGGGCCCAAGGATGCACTTTATCAGTGGCTGTAAATGAAGCGGCGCTAAGGATCGGTTAACCATAATCGGCCACGATAGGCCGGAAAAATCGGTTCCCAGCGTGTCCCCAATTGCGCCTCTTGACGGCTCCGGAGTTCCAACTGGGGCCGTTTCTTTGTTCTTGGTGGGTAACCACCTTTCCATATTGAGGTAACGCAGTTGTTTCCCGAAGTTCTAGTGTTTTGTTGGTGGTGGTTGGCGACCCCAACCCACACCATCACCGGGGAAACTCAACGGACCGGGGAATCCCCGTGCCCCCGCGCGGGGCTTCTTCCTTTCTCTCATTCGCTCTAATAAAAGTAGGGAGAAGCCCCTCCTATGAACGTTCGCGAATGAAAGCTTCGTAAGCCCAGATCACAAAATTGGAGGCTCTGTCGTGAGCACGACA
>CAWEUF010000002.1:597500-607484 GCA_963812105.1 uncultured Alphaproteobacteria bacterium | reverse complement strand
AGGAATCACCGCGAGCGATTTCTAGCTAAATCGGGCAAAGGGGCGGTCGCGCGCCGATCGTGGTGCGACGCTGCCGCGCGCGGAATTGGTTGCGGGGGCTCGAAGCCACCTATACCGAACGCGGTTCCACTCGCGGGAGCTTCTAGACATAGTCTCTGGTCCGCCCTACACCAGCCGACTCGTGGCAGAAGCATTCTGAGGAGAGCAAGGACCATGATCAAGGTTAGCGTCTTTTACCCCAACGAGCCGGGGGCGAGATTCGACCACGCCTATTACGCCGAGAAGCACATGCCTATGGTGGCAGCGAAGATGGGCGATGCCTGCCTCCGGTATACTGTCGATAAAGGCATAGCCGGCGGCGTGCCCGGCAGCCCGCCGACTTATGTCGGGATGTGTCACATCTTCTGCAACTCGGTTGAGAGCTTCCAGGCCGGCTTCGGCCCTCATGCCGGAGAGATCATGGCGGACATCCCGAACTACACGGATCTCTCCCCCGTCATCCAGATCAGCGACGTCGTCGTCGCGTGATCTAGCGCTCCGAACAGTCATCGAGCGCCGCTCAACGATGACCGCTTTTGGCACATAGCGGACGTATCGGATCAGCTGCTGCGACGTCCCCTAGTGACCCTAATTGAGATTTCGACCACCCCCACTAAGGAGATGTTACGCTATCCGCACCCCCGGCTTCGGGGTTGGGGACTATGCATGATTATGGGAAATTGTGGGCGCGAAGCGATTATTGCATTGATGCTCGTTGCCGGGAGCGGCGCCGCGAGCGGCGCTGACGAAACGAACAAGCCATGCGTCGAAGACGCCATGATCGTCTTCGATGCATCCGGCTCGATGGCCGGGAGTTTGGCCGAAGGCATTGGTGCCACGATCAGGCGGATTGACGAGGTGCGGAAGGCCTTGGCTCAGGTTCTTCCAAGCGCCGCGCATTTCCGCCGCATCGGCCTCATTACATATGGGCCTGGTCCTCATGAGCAGTGTAATGTCGACCTCAAGTTGCGGCCTCAACCAAACGCCGCCAAGCCCATCATGGAAATTGTCGAGTCGTTGAATCCCGCCGGTAAGACACCGTTGGCGCAAGCCGTGGAGAAGGCAGCAGAGGTTCTCGATTTCAAAACCAAGCCTGGCACCGTCATCGTGCTCACCGATGGCGAGGAGACATGCGGTGGCGCGCCCTGTGATTTGGGCAAGATGCTTGTTGCGGGAGGCGCCCAGCTCACTGTGCATGTGATCGGCTTTCGCATGACGGCATTCTGGACGGCCGCGCAGAGTGCGATCGACGTGAGATGTCTCGCAGAAGCAACCGGCGGCCAATACATCCAGACAAACAATCAAGAGGAACTCGTCGAGGCGTTCCAGAAGACGCTGGGCTGCCCGATGATGTCGCGGCTTGCACCTAGCATGGCGGCAATGACCGCTTATGACCCAACGCGGACATATGATCTGAAGAGATAAAATTGGTTGCGGGGGTAGGATTTGAACCTACGACCTTCAGGTTATGAGCCTGACGAGCTACCGGGCTGCTCCACCCCGCGCCAATTCAATCGCGGTCCCTTGAACCAAGGGGGCCGGAACCTATAGCAGGTTCGAAGGAGATGTGAAGGGCTTCACGGCCAAGCGGCCGCCGCCTTCCTCTATATGGGCATTCGCCGGCTTTTTGTCAGCTATTTGTAGTTGCTAGCCGCCTCGTAAGACGGCGCAGACCCGCCGAAGCGGTAGGCCAGCCCCAGGATGAAATGGTTGGTCCACACATCCGTTTCGAGCGTGCCGCCGCCGTTCAGGTCGGCATCGTTGCTCGAAAAGCTGAGCTTATAGTCGCCGAAGGCCGAGACCCGCGGCGTGATGCGATATTCGATGCCGACCAGGCCTTCGACCGCGACGCCGGTAACCTGATATTCGACGGTTTTGACCGCGCTTCCCGCCCGCCTGACCTCGACATGGGGAACCGACAAGCCGACGCCGAACCCGGCGTAAGGCGTCCACCGCTGGTGCTGCCAGCGATAGGTTCCGCCCAGGTAGAACTGGTTAAGCCCGTCGGTGAACTCCAGGATGTTGAAGGTGTTGCCCACCCGATCCGTGCCGTTCAGGGCGACGTTGTCGCGGGTGCCGGACACCTTCACCGTCGCGCCGAGGTCGGAATAGATCTTGGCGTGATTGTAGTCGAACATCAGGCCCCAGCTCGGCCGCGAGTCGAGCCAATAGATGCCGCGCACACCCCAATAAGGCGGCGACTCGAACGATTTGCCGTCCCACGGCACGTCATAAAGGGTGAGGTTGGTGCCGCCCGGCTGCACCAGAGTGACGTCGCTGTCGAAGCTTTCGCTGAAACCGCCATAGACGCCGATCTGGAGTTCGGCGGCGGCGGGGGTGCTGCCGGCAACGATGGCGAGCGCGCTCAGGGCAGCAAAGGCGCCCAAGAAGGACGGTCTTGCCGCGCGCCCAACTCCTTTTGGCAACGGTGCCATCTGGCCGGTGCCCCCCAACCCGGCCCGCTTTCGGGCCTCTTTTGGTGGTGCGCGACCATACACGCGGACGTTAATCGCGCTAGTCTGCTACCGATTTTAGCCCGTCGAAGCGGGGGGTGCCAAGATCAGTCCGGCGCGGTGTTCCGCAAATCTCCGCCACTGTGGCCGAAAAGCCTCGCGTCCGCCGGCGGCGTTTGCCGGGGCCAGCCGAGCCAGCGCTGGGTCCGCACCCCGCGGATGCGGTAGCCGCCCTCCGGCGTGCGCTCGAACAGCCAGCGGCGGGCGGCAAACCGGTCCCGCACGAGATAGGGGAAGGCCGTGCCGAGGATGGCGCCGAGCACCACGTCGGTGACGTAATGTTGGCCGATCAGCACCCGGCTCGCCGCAATCCAAGCGGCGACGGTATAGAGCAGCACCCTCCCCCGCGGCCATAGGATGCCGATCACCGTGGCGAAGGCGAAGATGTTGGTGGCGTGGCCCGACGGCAGCGCGGCGTAATCGGGATCGAAGGCGAAGAAATTGAAATCGAGCGCGCCGACCTGATCGAACAGCTTGGGCCGCGCCCGGCCGAGGATGTTCTTGGTGAGATTGGCGATCAGCCCGGCCCCGCCCACGCTGACGAATACGAAGCCGATGGTGCTGGCGATCAGGCCGTAACCGGCCGAATTCCTGAAGCCGACATGGCGCTTGCGCAGCACGAATGCGAGCGCGACCGCCGCGCCGGTCGGGATCAGCATCCAATTCGACCGGCCAATATTGGTGATGTCGCGGAAGAATTTCTTGGTCTCCGGTGTGAGCGCCCGCGCCCGCTCGAGCATGAACGGATCGATCAGCAGGAATCCCAACAATAGCAGCGACAGCGCGAGCACCACCTGCTCGAATAAAGTGAGGTCTGTCAGGCGCAACGTCATGGCCCTCGCCTAGCCTCGGTCTGGCCGGCTACGCGACTTTGGCCGGGCTCGGCTCCCGCTTGCCGAGCCAGATGAAATAGATGTTGCGCGAGTAGATCACGAGGCCGGTTGCCTGGCCAAGGATGAACACCGGATCGGCCCGGTAGCAGGCATAGGCGAGCAGCAGAATCCCGCCGAAGAAGCTGAAATACCAGAAGGTTTCGGGAATGATGCTGGCTCGCGCCTTCTCGGTGGCGACCCACTGCACCAAAAAGCGCATCGAAAACAGGAGTTGCGCGGTAAGCCCGATCGCGATCCAGATCAGTTCGGTCGTCGGCGTGGTGAGCCACCAATGTACCAGGTCGGTCCAATGCATCGCGCTTACCCCTCCCTACTGCCCGCACGCGCCTGAGCCCGAGGCTCAACTTTCCGGTCGGCATCCGCCAATTGGTTCGGTGCGGCATCGGCACCCGAAACATTCTCGGCAATCGGCGGAATGAGCGTCCGTTTGCGCAGCCAGCTTACTCCGACCAGATCGTATAGCCCAATCAGGGCGCGTCCAAGATTAGTATATTTTGACGCGCCCCTGAGCCGGGGCCGATCGTTCACCGCCTCATAGGCGATTTCGTGGCCGTAGGTCAGGAACAGCGCCGGCAAATAGCGGTGCATGCTGGTGAAAAACGGCAGCTCAAGAAAGGCGTCGCGCCGGTAAAGCTTGATGCCGCAGCCGGTATCGGGGCAGCCGTCGGCGAGCACTTTGTCGCGGATGTAGTTGGCGAAACGCGAGGCTGCCTTGCGCGAGCCGGGCCCCTTGCGCCCGGCCCTGATCCCCGCCGCCATGGCCGGTTCCAAGCCTTGGCTGCCGAGCCGGCCGAACAGACGCATGATATCGGCCGGATCGTTCTGGCCGTCGCCGTCCATGCTGGCGATGACCGGATAGCGGGCCGCCAGCACGCCCGACCTGAGCGCGGCGCTTTGCCCCGCCCGGTGCTCGTGCCGCAGATAGCGCAAGCGCGGATATCGGCTCAGCAGCGCCTTGATTTCAGCCCCCGTCCCGTCGTCGCTGCCATCGTCGATGGCGATCACCTCGCCAAGGGCCGATTCCGGCACTTGGGCGAAGGTTTCTTCGACCAAGCGGCCGATATTGCCTTCCTCGTTAAACGCTGGGATGACAACGGAAATACGCATGGAACCCACTCGTTTTGGCGGCGCGGCAAATGGGCGCTGCCGGGCCACCAGTAACCAACTTTCGCCGGGGCGCACAACATTGTACACCGTGGCCCTCCCCGTCCTTCTCCGAGACTTGTCATGGTGCCCCAAGGGCAGCGCGCGCCCATTACGGAGACCGGTTATCTGCTCCGACTCATCGCCTGCCTCGGCGCCCTGCTCGCTGTGAGGCTCGCGGCGGTGTACGCCGCCAACACCGACCTGGTGCTCGACGAGGCGCAGTACTGGACCTGGTCGCGCGAGCTTGCCTTCGGCTATTTCTCCAAGCCGCCGATGATCGCGTGGGTAATCCGCGCCACCAGCGAGCTGTGCGGCAATTCGGAAGCTTGCATCAGGTCGGCCGCGCCGATCCTCTACACCTTGGCGTCCGTGGTGATCTATTTCACGGGACGCGCGCTCTACGGCGCGCGGGTCGGCTTCTGGTCGGCCATCGTGTTCGCCACGCTGCCCGGCCTGTCGTACTCCGCGCTGCTGATCACCACCGACGTGCCGTTGGTCCTGGTGTGGAGCGTCATGCTCTACGCCTGGGTGATGCTGGTGAAGCGGCAGAGCATGGGCTTTGCCGTGCTGCTCGGCGTCGCCGTCGGGCTCGGCCTGCTGACCAAGCAGGCGATGGTCTACGCCGTTCTCTGTATCGGCTGTCACGCCGCGGTGAGCCAAGAGGCCCGGAACGCGCTCAAAGGCGGGCGCGGCGTCGTGGCGGCGGCGATCGCAATCGCTCTGTTCACGCCAAACGTGATCTGGAACGCCGAGAATGGCTTCCCGACCGTGCGGCACACCGAGGCCAATATCGGCTGGCAGTATCCCTACATTCATCCCTTGCGGCTGCTCGACTATATCGCCGTGCAGTTCGGCGTGTTCGGGCCGATCCTCGCCGTCGTGCTGTTGCGCACGGCCTGGCGCGAGGTCCCGCGTCCCTCCGATCCGAGCAAGGTGCTGTTGCTGTCGTTCTCGCTGCCAATTCTGGCGCTGCTGGCGGTCCAGGCCATTCTGTCCCGCTCTCACGGCAATTGGACCGCCACCGCCTATCCCGCCGCCACGATTCTCGTCACGGTGGTGATGCTCGAGCTCAATCGGCGGATCTTGTTCGCGGTCTCGCTCGGCCTGCATCTGGCGATTGCCGCCATATCTGGCGGTGGCGCCGGCCTTCGCGCACGCGTTTGCCGCTGTTCGAGCGGCTCGAATTCCTGTCGCGCGTGGTCGGCTGGCACCAGGCGGCCGACGTGGTCCGCAATAAATTGGCCGAGCGGCCTTACGGCTCAATTCTGGTCGACACGCGGGAGATGGCGGGCGAGCTGCTCTATTATCTACGCGACGTGCCGACGCCGCTTTATGTTTGGCCGTCGGGTCCCACGCCCAGCGACCATTACCAGCTGACGCGGCCGTTCACCGGCGCTGCGGCCGAACCGATCCTGTACGTCGCGCTCAAGCCCTGCCCGGTGAGACTCACAAAGCAGTTTGGGACTTCCGAATCGCTTGGCATCGAGCGCGTGACGCTGGTGGAGAAGGAATCGCGGGCGCTGCATTTCTGCCGTCTGGCAGATTACCGAGGAGAGAACTAAGGGCTGGTGCCCTCGGTCTTGGGGGCAGTCGCGCTGACCGGGACCACCACATCGATGACCCCGGCCTTGGCAAATTCGAGGGTAAGGACCAGGTTCTGGCCGGCTTCGAGAGCGTCCTCGAGCCCAAGCAGCATGAAATGGGTGCCGCCGGGCGCCAAGACGAGCGATGACCCGGCCTCGACCGGAAGGCCGTCCTCGATCTGGCGCATCTGCATCACGCCGTCGGCCGTCATGGTGGTCTGATGCAGCTCGACCGATTTGGCCTTGGACGTGCGCGCCGATTTGAGCCGGTCGGCGGCCGGCCCCTTGTTGGCGATGGTCATGTAGGCCGCGCTCACGCGGCTTGGCCCGACCGTGGGCCGCGCCCAGGCGCCGGCCACTTCGATCTCGGCCATCTCGGCGGCCCACACGGTGATGCCGACGAACAGGATGGCGGCAAGCGTGAGGAGGAGGGCGACACCGATCTCGACGATGCGGATCCTGGTCAGCCCAAACATTCCTTCCTCCGGTAGCAGGCGCATGGCGCGGGCGAATTTCCCCCTCTTTAGGCTGCGGCGGAGGCGGTGTCTTGTGCCCTGGTGTCGCGTGCGGCGCTCGGTCGCTTTTGCCGCACGGGTCGAGCGGCCGCGCTCAAAGCGCGACCGCTCTGTCCAAGGCTGGCTCTCCGTCAGGCCCCATCGCCGGGCGACTTGCTGAAGATGCCGATCAGCTCGCCCTTGGCCAGCACATGGCCCCTCATGGCGTCGAGGACCTCCCGGCGGCCCGCGTCGGGCTTCAAATCGAGTTCGGCGTCCAGCGCGAAAACCTGGAAGTGATAATGGTGATCGCCGTCAGCCGGCGGCCTCGGCCCGAAATAGCCGAACGAGCCGCGCGAATTGACGCCTTGCCTGGCCCCCTTGGGATCGGGCAGCGCCGCGGCGCCCGGGATGCCTTCGCGCAAGGCGGTTGTTGCGGGGGCAACGTTGAACAGGATCCAATGCACGAACGGCTTGGGCGTCTTGGCGTCGGGATCCTCCATGAGCAGCACATAGGACTTCGTGCCTTCGGGTCCTTTCGACCATGACAGTTCCGGCGAGACATCCTCGCCGTAAGCGGAAAAGCGGTGCGGAATGCGGCCGTTGGCCTTGAACGCCGACGACGACACCTCAAGCGTGCCGCTCGCCTCGAGCAATTCGCCGGCAAGCTGCTTCGGCGTGTCCTGCGGGGCGACAGCGGTGTTCGTGGCCTTGTCCGGTATCGACCCGGCGCCCTGTTCCGCGGTCTTGGCCGCGGCGTAACTAACCCGGTAGATCACGCCGTTGGCATCGTCGCCGACGAATAGCGAGCCGTCTTTGGCGAGTGCGATGCCGAATGGCCTGCCGCTATAACCAAAACCACCCTCACCCGTCTCGGTAAGGAAGCCGGTGAGGAACGGTTCGATGGATTTCGGCGCGCCGTTGTCGAAGCGGACGCGCACGACCTCGTAGCCGGATGGCGGCTTGCGGTTCCACGAGCCGTGCATCGCAAGTAAGGCATCCCCTTGATATTCACGGGGAAACTGGCTGCCGGTATAGAATGCCAGCTGCATCGGGGCGGCATGGGCGGTGTAGGTCAGGACCGGCGACACGCTGGCTTTGGCCCACTCGTCGAGACTGATGCCTGCCGGCGGCTCGTCCTGCGGATTTTTGCCGCCGTTGCCGAAGATATAGGGCCAGCCATAGGTCTTGCCCTGCTCGATGCGGTTGATCTCCTCAGGCTGCTCGTCGTCGCCGAGCCAATCGATGCCGTGGTCGGCGCCGTACAACGCGCCGGTGCTCGGCTGAAAGGCAAAGCCGATGGTGTTGCGCAGGCCGGAGGCGAAGATCTTGCGCGCGCTGCCGTCGGGCTTGACTTGCAGCATGGTGGCGTTCTCGGGGTTGGGCTCATTGCAGGCGTTGCAGGTCGAGCCGACGCTGACATAGAGCATGCCGTCGGGGCCGACCGTCAGGGTGCGATCGGCGTGCTGACCGGCGTCCGGCAGGTCGTCGACGATGCGCTTCAGCTCGCCGAACGTGCCGTCCCGGCGAATGTCGGCGACATAGATGTCGTGCACGGTGACGAGATAGACCTTATTGCCGTCGATGGCGATGCCGTGCATTTGCGGCCGGCTGGCCACCGTCTTCACCACATCGGCCTTGCCGTCGGCATCGGTATCCTTGAGCATGATGACGTCGCCGACCGAGCGGCGCGTGGCGTAGAGCGTGCCGTCTTCCGACACCGCGAGCACGCGCGGATTGATTAAGCCGTCGGCGAAGACTTCGAGCTTGAAGCCTTCGGGCAGCTTCAAGCGATCCATCAAGGCTTGGGTCGGCTCGAGCTTTTCCGGCTTCAACACATGGCCGACGATTTGAACCGAGCCTGAATTCGTCTCTTGGGCGGCGCCTATGGCGGGAAACGCGGCGCATGCCAATAGCGCGCCGCACAGCAGAAACCTCATCATGTGAACTCCATTTCGGTGAGCCGAGCGCGCGGCAACCGCCGCCCGGCGAAACAACACATGAGGAAGCAACCGCCGCGAGTAGCCGCAGGTTCCGTCGACGAGGCGATAGGCTGATTTAGGGCGTGACCGCGCGGCTCTGCTGGGCGACCACGGCATCTTGTTGGTCGTCGGGATCGCCGAACGAGGAATCGCGGCCGTAAATGTCGGGCCTGAACTGGGCCAAGCCGTTGGCGCCGACAAAGGCGGTGAGATAGACGAAATGCACCGGCACGGCCTTGCCGAGCTTGACGTTGAGTTTCTGGCCGCCGTCGATCTGGGCCTGGACCTTCTCAAGCGTCCAGCCTTTCTGATCGCTCAATAGCCAGGCGACCAGCTCCGACACTTTCTCCACCCGCACGCAGCCGGACGAAAAGGCGCGCGCGCTCTGGCCGAACAGAGTCTTGAGCGGGGTATCGTGCATGTAGACGGAATGCTTGTTCGGCATGTTGATGCGCACCACGCCGAGCGCATTTTGCGGGCCCGGGTCCTGGCGGAACTTGTAGCTCACCACTTGCGGCGAGGACCAGTCGACCGAGGCGGGATCGAGCGGCGGGCTCCCCCAATCGCGCATCACGTTGAAGTGCTGCTCGTAGAAGTAATTCGGGTCCTTGCGGATGGTGGGGATGAGGTCGTTCTGCGCCACGATATCGGGCACGCTCCAGGTCGGGTAGAAATTGACCTCGATGATCTTGGCCGAGATTTTCGGCGTGGCGCGCGCCGGCTTGCCGACCACGACATTGGATTCGAGCGCGAGCGTGCCGTGCTCCACCGCCTGGGTGATGAACGCCGGCACGTTGACCAGCACATAGCGCGGCGCCTTGTTGATGCTCATCAAGTCCTGGATGCGCTTGAGATTGGTCTCGAGCTGCGCCAAGCGCTCCTGAGCCGGCACGTTCAGCGCCGCCAGGGTCCGCTGATCGACAAAGCCGCTGACGCGGAGCCCGTTCCTGATCTGGAAGCGGGACAGCCCATCGAGAAAAGATTGATCGAAGGTGGCGCCGCTCGAGCCCGCCGGCACATCGCCCTCGATGGCGAGATGACGCCGGATGGCGGCCACCTCGGCGCTGGTGTCGCCCCGGCGGATCGTGACTTTCTGGTTGGTGACCGGCCAGCCGCCGGCGGCGGCGATCTGGCGGTAACGCTGAACGGCCTGGGCCAGGGCGGCGATTTGGGCCTCGCTCACGAACGGCACGTCGATACGATATTCGGGGCTCAAGCGATCGTAGAGATCGGTGCGCACCTGCTCGCGGCGCGCCTTCTCCTCGGCCGTGACCGGGCCGCTATCGGTGAAGCTGCGATAGGGATTGAAGGAATTTTGGGCAACGGCCATAGGC
>CAWEUF010000002.1:0-590000 GCA_963812105.1 uncultured Alphaproteobacteria bacterium | reverse complement strand
CCTTCAAGCTTTATTCCGACGCCACCCCGGTCGGCGCAACCGGCGAGGCCGACGATGCGCCGCAAGCGGTGAGCATCAACGTCATCGAAGTGCCGGGCGGGATCCTGCCGCAGTCGGACGGCGTCGAGCTCAGGCCCGAGGACGTGGGCCGGCTGGTGGCCGAGGCCGCCGAGAATTTCGCCTATGCCGAGGCCGCCGATCAGACCGGATCGATCGGCGACGGCGACGGGCAACTGATCAACGCCGCCTATCATCCCGAAGACGGGCTCGGGCTCGCCCCCGCGCCGCACACCACGGTGATTCACAAATCGGCCGACGATGCGGCCGACGACGCCGACGATTTCGACGAGCTGCTGGCCGGCGCCGAGACCAAGACGCTCAAGGTCGGCAGCGGCGACACGCTGATGAGCCTGTTCACCAAGGTCGGCACCGAGCCGACCGAGGCAGCCGAGATGATCGGGGCGTTCGGCGCGATCTTCACCGCCAAGGATCTGAAGTCGGGCCAGGAGCTCCGCTTCTCGATGGTGCCGGCGCCGTCCGACACCGGGCAGATGGAGCCGGTCAAGGTCTCGATCTTCGACAAGGACAACCACCTCGCCACCGTGGCCCGCAACCGGCAGGGCGAATATGTGGCTTCGACCGAGGCGATCGGCAACGACGCCAAGGCGCCGCAAGGCGCAACCCGCGCCACGCTCTACACCGCGTTCTATCACGCCGCGCTCGAGCAGCACATTCCGGCCGAGACCATCCTCAAGCTGCTGCGCGTCCACTCCTACGACGTCGACTTCAAGCAGAAGGTCAGGGCCGGCGACACGTTCGAGATGTTCTTCGACGGCGGCAACGACGAGGAGGTCGGCGAGCTGCTCTACACCTCGATGACCATCGACGGGCAGGACCGCAAATTCTACCGCTTCCGCACCCCCGACGACGTGGTCGACTATTATGACGAGCAGGGCAACAGCGCCAAGAAGTTCCTGATGCGCAACCCGGTCAAGGGCGGCCGCTACACCTCAGGCTTCGGCGACCGCCGCCATCCGCTGCTGAAATATCAGCGCATGCATACCGGCGTCGACTGGGCCGCGCCGTCCGGCACGCCGATCCTCGCCGCCGGCGACGGCACGGTGGAGAAGGTCGGGCGCGAAGGCGGCTACGGCAATTACGTCCGCATCCGCCACGCCAACGGCTTCGCCACCGCTTACGGCCACATGTCGCGCTTCGGCGCCGGCATGACCCCCGGCGTCACCGTCAAGCAGGGCCAGATCATCGGCTATGTCGGCTCGACCGGCATGTCGACCGGGCCGCATTGCCATTTCGAGGTGCTGGTCAACGCCAAGTTCGTCAACCCGATGACCATCCAGGTGCCGCGCGGGCTGCAGCTCACCGGCCGCCAGCTCGCCGAGTTTAAACGCGAGCGCGGCCGCATCGAGGCGCTGATGCAGATGGACCCGGTCACCAGCCGCGTCGCCCAAGCCAACTAGCCGCCGCTCTTTCCCCTCCCCGCTAAAGTTTCCCCTCCCCTTTCGTCCGCTCCCCTCTCCTTCTTTCTGTCGCATGCCACTTTGCTTTGCGCATGCGCTCATCCACGCGTCATTCCGGCGCAAGCCGGAATCCAGGGGCAAACGTCGCGGAGCAAATCGCTCTGGACCCCGGCTTCCGCCGGGGTGACGCAAGCCGCGACGTCGTGACTCTAATGCAGATGCGCGAGGCGGGGAGAAGCGCGACTACCGGTCCTTGATGTACCAGTCCTCGACCTTGACCACGGCGGGGTTCTCGCCCTGGTCGAACAGCCAGGAATTGACCGCGTATTTCTGCCCGGTCTTGGTCTCCTTCAGCACCGCGGTGAAATGCGGCCAATATTTCACCGGGTTCAGCGTCACCAGCCCCTTGGCCAGGTTCTCCTTGGACATGGTGCCCTCGACGCTGTGATGGGTGATCAGGCCGTTCGACTGCAGCACCAGCAGATAGGAGGTGGTGTTGGTGGCCTCGTCGACGCAATCCTGCTGGCTGGCATCGCCCGACGCGGTGAACTGCATGCCGGCGACGTCCTTGATGCCGAGCTTCTTGCCGACCTTCACCTCCATGGTGGCGATGGCATAGGCCACGGCGCGGCGCTCCTCGAAGGCGGTGTCGGCGCGCTTGGTCTTCTTCATCAGCGCGGCGATCTCGGCCATGTCCTGCTTGCTGAAGGTGTAGGCGGTCTGCTCCTTGCAGGTATAAGCGTGGCACACCGTGACGCGGTTGCCTTGCGGCGGCGTGGCGCCGAAGCTGACATAATGCAGGCGCCAGTCGCTGCCGCCGCCGGACGACACGCAGCCGAACAAGCCTGCGGCGAGCAGTATGACCGGCACGCGGCGTGGCAACGCTTATTCCCCCGGGGTTTTGGCGGACGCTTCCCGCGGCAAGGAGACAACAGAACCGGCGTCGAGGCAAGCGCGCGGGGGCCACAGGCGCGGGCGAATTGCCTGCCCCTTTTTGGACGCAATTGCGCGAGGTTGCGGGCATTCACGCCTCTCTCCTTCGTCATTCCGGCGCAAGCCGGAATCCAGGGCAACACATTCCGAGAATGACGCCCTTGGACCCCGGCTTTCGCCGGGGTGACGCAAATCGTCTCGCCGGGGTGAACCCGCGGAGCTCGTTGCTGTGATCGATCGGACATGCGGGCTCCTTGCCGCGGCGCGGATGCGCCCGGGTGATGAGGGGGATGGCGCGCCGAAAGACGCAGACCTATGGCTCCGCGATCCTGATCGGACCACGGCGGGCGCCTCTCGGCGCGCCATATCGCGGTGTCTTGCGGCATCGGGCCTCGCTTTAGTCCGGTCCGTCGCGCGCAAATGCGCCGACCGAGCCTTCAGCCAGCTCCTGGCGGGGACTCGTATTGGTCCCGGGAGGAGCTCCGATGCCGCCCGAGTGCTCGGCTTGCGTCGCCGAACCCGCGGGCACCGCGCCCCGTCCCGCTGTCATGACGCCTCATGAGAACGCCCCTTGGAGAAGGACGAGGTGGGGGCAGTTAAGCGCGGTTGGGGGGTGGGGATAAGTTGGGGGCAGAGCTTCGAGCGCCGCTCCCGGCTCCACATGACAAGGACGGTCTCCGAGCCCATCGAGCACATCTCGCCGTATCCAAGGCTGACTACTGGCGACGAGATGTTGACCAGGGATTCGTCATTGAAGCCGTGATGTTTCTTCCAGAGGCCACCGGAATAAGCACCCAGGTAAGCAGTTTGTGGCCCTGGGAATGGGATGGAGAGGAGCCGCGACTTCCACAGGTGGACGAAAACAACGGTGAGACTAGCTGTCTTGGTCCACCGGTCTACTGTCTACGCCTTACTGGCACTCCCGAATTCGAATTGGTCTACGAGCTTGTCCAACCGAACGGCGAAGCTATCCCATTAAGCCGTGGGACTACAGGCGCGCAATCGGTCTCGTGAGACTTGGCGGCGATGACCGCAATGACAGAGATCTACGCCTTCGTTTACGGCTCAGCGCTGGATCGGCTCCTACTCTGGCGATTTCGCCGACAATGACGGTACATCTCCGAACCAAGTGGTCTCGTGTTGAGGAACAGCTTGGCAAGTTGCTATTCCGTTGGTCGAGTGGCTGCCTTGAAGAGAATGTCATCAGGCTGTGTCCCACTGACCTCGTAGTAGAACTCATCCGTGACCCAAATGACGAACTTACGGGTGAGCGTCTTCGGACGCTTGCCAGACGGTTGAGCCTTGACCAAAAAGACCTTCCCACAATCCTCGCTAACACTGACGATCCCCTTACCCTGATCATACAAGCTGCAACAGGGCACGTCCCTCCGGCTGTTGAGAGTAACGAGGATAAGAAGGAATTTCGTAAGCACGGGCAGCTTTGGTTCAAAACGATGAACGGAGGGCGCGAGCTAGCCGAAAAGGCTTTCTCACTGGGACTCTGGCCCAACCTCCAGCCCCAGTTACTTCCTTTCCTAAATGCTCTTCGACAAACGCTCAATCTTCCCGCACGAGATTCTCTGTGAGTGATTTGTCCGTCGCTGCAGCGCTACGGTCTGCTAAACGTCTCGTTGTGGTGGAGGCACCAGCGGGCTGCGGAAAGACTTTTCAGGGCGCGGAGTATGCTCGGGAAGTCGCAGAACAAATTAGTCCGGGTCGCGTGCTCATTCTCACGCACACTAATGCCGCTTCGGATGTCTTTGCTGAGAGAACTCGTGGACTGGGTCGGCGAATTGAGATTCGCACAATTGACAGCCTGATTTGCGACATCGCGTCCGCGTACCACCTTGCACTTGGTTTGCCACCCGACGCTTCAAGTTGGGCGCGCAAGTCTGGTGCTGGCGGGTTTAGCGCGCTTGCGAACAAAGTGGCGATGCTGCTTAAACATGCGCCGATCGTCGCCCGTGCCCTCTCACAGCGATACCCAATCATTGTGTGTGATGAGCACCAGGACTCTAGTGCTAGCCAGCATGCCGTAGCCCTAGCCGCATGCGAAGTAGGTTCGATGACGCGGGTTTTTGGCGATCCCATGCAATGCATCTATGGCGACAAGCAAGAAGGAAAGTCAGCCGAGAACTACCGGCGGTGGCGTGAGCTTAGCTCTGCGGCTGATAGGCTCGACAATCTCAATCACCCTCACAGATGGACTGGTGACTCGGGAGAGATGGGCCAATGGATATTGGAAGCGCGCGAGCGCTTGCGCGATGGAGGCACGCTGGATCTTCGCAAGCCTCCCCGAGGTGTAACTATCCTGATCGCCGAAAATCGCTCACAACGCTATGGCCACTACCAGCTTGATAATGCAGACCGACGCCCTATTGACGCTTTAATCAATAGGGCAGCACCGCTGATGGTATTGGCAGCTCACAATAAAACAGTAGGATCCCTGAGAGCTTTCTTCGGTCGGCGCTTTCCCATATGGGAGGGCCATATGCGCGACCATCTGTCGGCCTTCATTGATAAAACTCGTGACTTTCCCGGCGATCCATTGCTGGTCGCACGCGCGATGGTCGGTTTGCTTCAAAAACTGACAACAGGATTTTCTGAAAGTAACTTCGCTAAGGCATTTGTCCACGAAATACACACGGAATGCGCTGCAAACCGGCGGGGCAAACCTGCGGCTCTGCAAGAGCTCGCCCGTATACTTCTCGATCAGCCTAATCACAAGGGGGTCGGAGAGGCACTGTTTCGACTGGTTGAGCTAATCAAAACTGACCAATCGTTTAAGCTTATCAAACTCGATCATCCCCGAGAACTAGCGGAGGCGATCCGACTCCGAGAATTCGACGACGCTGATCATGGTCTGTCAGAGCTCGCTCGCCGCCGGACTTACGCACGGCCACTACCGCCAAGTCGCATCATCAGCACTGTTCATAAGGCTAAGGGGCTGGAACGCAGTCACATCCTACTAATGCCTTGCAATTCCCACCACTTTCCGGACACCCCGGCCGCACGATGCTTATTTTATGTTGCTCTCAGCCGTGCAACCCAATCATTGACGCTCGTTGCATCCCGATCAGAACGCAGTCCACTCGTAACGCTGTGAAGAACCCGCACGGTCAGAGTGGTACTTAAGCCGCCTTCGCCTTGGCGGCGGCGCCGTTGAACATCAGCCCGTCCTTGCCGGCGGTGATCTTGACCGTCTCGCCGTCATGGATCTTGCCGGCCAGCACCATCTCGGCCAGCGGGTCCTGCACATATTTCTGGATCACCCGCTTCAGCGGCCGCGCGCCATAGGCCGGGTCGTAGCCCTTCTGGCCCAGCCAGTCCTTGGCCTTGTCGTCCACCGCCAGCGTGATCTTGCGGTCGGCGAGCAGCTTCATCAGCCGGCCGCAGCTGAATGTCGACGATCCGGCCCATGTCCTCGCGCTTCAGCCGGTCGAAACATGATGATCTCGTCGATGCGGTTCAAGAACTCGGGCCGGAAATGGCCGCGCACCTCGTCCATCACCTGCTCGCGCACCTGGTCACGTGTCCTCGCCTTCGGGCTGGTTGACCAGATATTCCGAGCCGAGATTGGAGGTCATGATGATCAGCGTGTTGCGGAAATCGACGGTGCGGCCCTGGCCGTCGGTCAGCCTGCCGTCGTCCAGCACCTGCAGCAGCACGTTGAACACGTCGGGATGCGCCTTCTCGATCTCGTCGAACAATATGACTTGGTAAGGCCGCCGGCGCACCGCCTCGGTGAGCGCGCCGCCCTCTTCATAGCCGACATAGCCGGGGGGCGCGCCGATCAGCCGGGCGACCGAGTGCTTCTCCATATATTCGCTCATGTCGATGCGGATCATGGCGTGCTCGTCGTCGAACATGAATTCGGCGAGCGCGCGCGACAGCTCGGTCTTGCCGACGCCGGTCGGGCCCAAGAACATGAACGAGCCGATCGGCCGGTTGGGGTCCTGCAGGCCGGCGCGGCGAGCGGCGCACCGCGGTCGACACCGCCTCGACCGCCTCCTCTTGTCCCGACCACGCGCTTGGCGATCTGGGTCTCCATCGCCAGCAGCTTGTCGCGCTCGCCTTCCAGCATCTTGTCGACCGGGATGCCGGTCCAGCGCGACACCACCTGGGCGATCAGATCGGGGGTGACCACTTCCTGCGCCATGGCGCCGCCCTTGCTCTCCTCCTCTTCGAGCTGTTTGAGCTTGGCCTCGAGATCGGGGATGACGCCGTAAGCGAGCTCGCCGGCGCGGGCGAGATCGCCGCGCCGCTGCGCCTGCTCCAGCTCGATGCGGGCGGCGTCGAGCTGCTCTTTCAGTTTCTGCGCGGAGGCGAGCTTGGATTTCTCCTCCTGCCAGCGGGAGGACAGCGTGCTCGCCTGCTCCTCGAGATTGACGATCTCCTTCTCGAGCTTGGCCAGCCGGTCCTTGGACGCGGTGTCCTTCTCCTTCTTCAGCGCCTCGCGCTCGATCTTGAGCTGCATGATGCGGCGGTCGAGCTCGTCCAGCGCCTCGGGCTTGGAGTCG
This sequence comes from uncultured Alphaproteobacteria bacterium, assembly GCA_963812105.1. GTDB lineage: Bacteria > Pseudomonadota > Alphaproteobacteria > Rhizobiales > Methyloligellaceae > Methyloceanibacter. Next base: position 583,069 of record CAWEUF010000002.1, on the reverse strand, counting down.
ACCTGCATGCGCAGGCGCGAGGCGGCCTCGTCGACCAGGTCGATCGCCTTGTCGGGCAGGAAGCGGTCGGAGATGTAGCGGTTTGACAGGGTGGCGGCGGCGACCAAAGCGGCATCGGAGATGCGCACGCCGTGATGCAGCTCGTATTTCTCCTTGAGCCCGCGCAGGATCGAGATGGTGTCCTCGACCGACGGCTCCGGCACGAACACCGGCTGGAAGCGCCGGGCCAGCGCCGCGTCCTTCTCGACATGTTTGCGATATTCGTCGAGCGTGGTGGCGCCGACGCAATGCAGCTCGCCGCGGGCCAGCGCCGGTTTCAGCAGATTGGAGGCGTCCATGGCGCCGTCGGCCTTGCCGGCCCCGACCAGCGTATGCATCTCGTCGATGAACAAGATGATCTGGCCCTGCGCCGCCTCGATCTCGCTCAGCACCGATTTCAGGCGCTCCTCGAACTCGCCGCGATATTTGGCGCCGGCGATCAGCGAACCAAGGTCGAGCGACAGCACCTTCTTGTCCTTGAGGCTCTCCGGCACGTCGCCTTGCACGATGCGGTGCGCCAGGCCTTCGACGATTGCGGTCTTGCCGACGCCGGGCTCGCCGATCAGCACCGGATTGTTCTTGGTGCGGCGCGACAGCACCTGGATGGTGCGCCGGATCTCCTCGTCGCGGCCGATCACCGGGTCGAGCTTGCCCTTGGCCGCGGCCTCGGTGAAGTCGCGGGTGTAGCGCTTGAGCGCATCGTAGGCCTGCTCGGCGCCGGCGCTATCGGCGGTGCGGCCCTTGCGCAGATCGTTGATGGCGGCGTTCAGGTTTTGCGGCGTCAGGCCTGAGTCGGTGAGGATGCGCGAGGCGTCGGCCTCCTTGCTCATGGAGAGCGCCTGCAGCACCCGCTCGACCGTGACGAAGCTATCGCCGGCCTTGGTCGCCATCTGCTCGGCCTGGTCGAGCACGCGGGCGAGCGCCGCCGCCATATGCGGCTGGGTGGCGCCGCCGCCCGACACTTTGGGCAGCTTGGCGAGCGCGGCCTCGGTCTTGTCCAGCGCCTGCTTGGCGTCGCCGCCGGCACGTGAGATCAGCCCTGCCGCCAACCCCTCGGGGTCGTCGAGCAGCACCTTGAGGAGATGCTCAGGGGTGATCTGCGGATTGCCCTCGCGCACGGCAAGGGTCTGGGCCGATTGGAGAAATCCTTTTAGGCGGTCGGAAAGCTTCTCGAAATCCATCGGTCTTTATCCCTCTGGGTGGCCGAGATCGGAGGGTGGTGGCGGGATCGGGCCGCTATAGCGCACGCAGCTTAACGGACATATAGCGCCGCGTTTACCCCTGAAAAAGGGGATTGGGCCGTGGCGGCGTGGTTCGCGGGCCGGCCGTCCACTCGGAGATGCGAGTGGAGGCGCATAGGCAGGCCGCCTTCAGCTAGAGGAAGGGCCTAGTCGAAAAATCGAGAACCTGAACTTCAGCTCACGGGATCGGGCGCGGTGTCGTCGGTGGCTTGCGCTTCGGGCTGATCGGCGCCGTTTTGCTCGCGCCCGCCCTCGCGGCCATTGCCGCCATGGCGGTTCCGGTCGCGTCCGCCGCCTTGGTGATGCTCGCGATTGCCTTCATGACGTTCGCGGTCCTGACCCCCGCCGCCTTGGCGAAGATGGTCGCCGCCTTCGGCGCGGATCTCGCCGCCGCTGCCGCCGCCTTCGTTGCCATCGTCGTCGATGCCTTCGTCGTCGGAGTTCCAGCGCGGGTTGCGATACGAGCCGCCGTTGGGGCCCTCGGTCGCTTGAGTGTTGGGCTGCCCGCTGAACTGGGTCTGCGCCGCCATGATGATGCGGTTATAGTGCTCGGCGTGCTGGAGATAGCTTTCCGCCGAGACCATGTCGCCGGAGGCGAGCGAGTCGCGCGCGAGCGACATGTATTTCTCGGCGATGTGCGCCGCGGTCCCGCGGATCTTCACGTCGGGGCCATTCGATTCGTAGCTCCGCGCTAACGGATTTTGGGGCTTACGGCCACTACTACCGCGGCCGCGGCCCCTGCGATTCTGCTGTCCTTGCCTCATTTCCTTCTGTTCTCATAGGCGGGTCTGTCCCCGCGTCCTGCTCCCTGCTCACTCTCTGCCGCGGCGGGTCTTACGCCCCTACGCGCTCAGCGTCCGGAACGCCGGATCGGCCGTGCAGTCATCCTAGCTTGCGCTGTTCGTGCCTTGTTTATGAGTTGAAACTCCGGCGCTAAGCGTCCTAGAGTCCTTCAGCTAGCGCCAGCCAACCTCAATCTGTTGGGCGGTTGAGCGTCTCCTGAACGTCCCGAGAGGCAGAGGCCTTTCAATCGAGGTTCACGAAAATCCGCTCTAGTTGCCGTTGCTACCGGCGGCGCCTCCCAAGCGCCAAATGGCCGATAGCCGTTCGCTGGCGACGAACCTAACCTGAACATAGGGGGTTCTCCAAGCCTTTTTTTGGCCTTGCGACCTTGCATCCACCCTCGGTCACAGGCCGCAAGCGACCACGCGCGGCCGCCCGGCCAGGTCGCGGCCGATGGCTTGGAACGGGTCGAGTTTGAGCCCGGCGGCGCGGACGATGTCGGACACTTGGGCCGCTTGGCCGGCGCCGATTTCGACCAGCAGCAGGCCCCCCTCGGCCAGGACCGCAGAGACGCCGGCGGCAATGCGGCGATAGGCGTCAAGCCCATCGGCGCCGCCATCAAGGGCGAGCATCGGGTCGTAAGCGGCGACCTCCGGAGCCAGACCGGCGATCTCGCCTGAGGCCAGATAAGGCGGGTTGGACAGAACCAGATCGAACTTGCCATCGATGCCGTCGAGCCAGTCGGCGGCCACAAAGGCGGCGCGCGAACCCACGCCGAGGCGCATCGCATTGGCGGCGGCAAGCTTCAGGGCGCCCGGGCTGAGATCGGTGCCGAGCCCTTGGGCGCATGGCAGCTCGGCCAGCAGGGTGACCAGGATGCAGCCGGTGCCGGTGCCGAGATCGAGCAGGCTGAGCGTCCGGTCGCGCCAGCCGCGCCGCTCGACCAGAGTGAGCGCCGTCTCGATCAAGGTCTCGGTATCGGACCGCGGGTCGAGCGCTTGCGGGGCGACGGTAAAGTTGCGGCCATAGAACTCGCGGGCGCCGGTGATCCGCGCCACCGGCTCGCGCTTGAGCCGCCGCGCGACCGCTTGGTTGAAGCGCGCCAGCGTGTCGGGCTGAACGGCACTGCGCGCGTTGGCGACATAGGCTTCATGGCTCAGGCCCGCGGCGTGGCAGAGCAAGAGGCGCGCATCGAGCTCCGGCGTGTCGATGCCGGCTCGGCGCAGAACAGCCGCCGAACTCACGAACGCCTCATTCAGGGTCTGCGGTTCAGGCATGACCCTCTTCCTGCATCGCCGAGAGCTGGGTGGTCTGATGCTCGGTGACCAGCGCATCGATGATCTCGTCGAGCGATTCGCCACCTTCCATCACGTAAGGCAGCTGATGGGTGGTGAAGCCGATGCGGTGGTCGGTGACGCGGCCTTGCGGATAATTATAGGTGCGGATGCGTTCGGAGCGGTCGCCCGAGCCGATCTGGCTCTTGCGGTCCTTGGCCCGCTCGGCATCGAGCTTGGCGCGCTCGTGGTCATAGAGGCGCGCGCGCAGCACCTTCATCGCCTTGGCCTTGTTCTTGTGTTGGGACTTCTCGTCCTGCTGGACCACCACGAGCCCCGATGGAAGATGGGTGATCCTGACCGCGCTGTCGGTGGTGTTGACCGATTGGCCGCCGGGGCCGCTGGCGCGGAACACGTCGATGCGCAAATCCTTGTCGTCGATCTTGATGTCGACCTCCTCGGCCTCGGGCAGCACCGCCACCGTCGCCGCCGAGGTATGGATGCGGCCTTGCGCCTCGGTCTCGGGCACGCGCTGCACGCGATGCACGCCGGATTCGAATTTAAGGCGGGCGAACACGCCCTTGCCGGTGATGTTGGCGATGACCTCCTTGTAACCGCCATTGGCCGATTCGCTGGCCGAGAGCACGGCGACCTTCCAGCCGTGCCGGTCGGCGTAGCGCTGGTACATGCGGAACAGATCGCCGGCGAACAACGCCGCCTCCTCGCCGCCGGTGCCGGCGCGCAATTCGAGGATCGCGCTCTTGTCGTCGGCTTCGTCCTTGGGCAGGAGCTGCACTTTCAGCCGCTGCTCCAGCTCCTCGATCTTGGGATCGAGCGTTTCCAGCTCCGCCTCGGCGAGCGAGGCCATCTCGGGATCGGAGGCCGGGTCGTCGATCAGCTGCTGCAAGCCGTCGCGCTCGGCCTCGGCGCGCCTGAGCGCGGCGATGGTGGCGATAATCGGGTCGAGCTCGGAGAATTCGCGGGAGAGCCGCACATAGCTCTCCTGATCGGCGCCCGCAGCCAGCGTGGTTTGCACCGTCTGCCAACGGGCGACGAGCTTGTCGAGCTTATCGGCGGGAATCGTGGTCATGGGTTCGAGCTTGCGTGAATACGAGAAGGCGTTCGGCAGCCGGTCGCGATTCCGGGCTACATGGCTCGCCTGACGTCAATGATCATTGGGCAGGCGGCGCAGGCTGAGAGGCATCAGGCAGCCGGTCGGCCTTGCGGCTGCGCGGGTCGTCAGGATCGGACGTGCCGCTGCCCGGAGATTGCAGCCCCGACGTGCCGGGCGCATGGCTGAGCGCGAACCACAGGCCGAAGGCCACCACGGCAGCGACCAGGGCGCCGAGAGCCCATTTCAACAGCGCCGGCCGGCGTCGCTTGGGCTTGGGCTCGGGCTCGGCCAGAGGCGCATCGGAGACGCCAAAGTCAGCATCGGCCTGCATCGGCTCGGGCTGCGGCGGCGCCTGGAACTGGGGCTGAGGCTGGAACTGGGGTTGAGGCGGCGCCGGCCGCGACGGCGCCGGTTGGGGCTGAGGCGGCTGGCCTTGGGCCGGCCGCGGCTGAGGCGGGCGGCGATCGGCACCGGGCTGCGGCATGGCCGGCCGGCCGGCTTGAGGGGCGCCTGTCCGGGGGGCCTGAGGCTGCGGTTGCGCGGCGGGCCAGGCATTTTGCGGATGCGACTGATGGCCGGCGTTCGGCCGCGGCGCTTGCGGCGCGGCGTGAGGCTGGGCGCCCGCATTCTGCCAGGTCTGAGGCGGCGGGGGCTGGGGCTGCTGACGCTGCGGCATGTCCGGCGGCGGCCAGGGAATGTCGAGTGGATTTGGCCGCGCCGCGGCGCTGGAATTGCCGGAGGCGTAGCCGAAATCTCCGTTCTCCTGCGGCGTCATCATCGGCATGTCGGGCATCGCCTTCGGCTGAAGCTCGACGATGCCCGCTTCGAGCTGCGCATAGATGCGGCGGAGCAGCGGACGGACATCGAGATTGAGCAGCGCGCCATAGGCGTTCACCACCCGACAAGTCTCGGCCCAAGGCGGCAGCGCATAGAGCGCGCCTTGCTCGAGCGCCTGCACCACGTCAGGCCGTGTGCCGAGCCTCGTGGCCAGGTCCATTTCGGTCAAAGCGGTTGCGGACCGGAGGTCCCGAAACAGCTCCGCCACCTCAGCGTCATAGCCGGCCGGCATTTCCTTGATCCCGTGAATATGCAGGCGCCGTGCCGCGGCGTCCGGATGTGGGCCTACCGGCACTTGGCGCGGTTCGGTCGGCATTGCGAAGCCGATCCCATCTCAAGCTTGTCTCCGCCAACACAAGCCCAACCGCGTTGGGATTGCAAGTCGGGCCGAGACTAGCATATCGGGGCTGGTGGTGGAGACCTCTCATGACCTTCTAAACGTTAAATCTGCACGCCTTGTTCAGCGGCAAAGCGTTTTAAGTCGTCGCGCACGGAGGTATCCCTGCATTCGAGCAGCTCTTCAAGTTTTTCCCCAAGATTACCGGCATCGAGCGAAAGAATCATGGCCTTGACCGGGCCGACCGAGGCCGGCGCCATGGAGATCGAGCGGAAGCCGAGCCCGATCAGCGCCATGGCCTCGATCGGCCGGCCGGCCATCTCGCCGCATAGCGTGAGCGGCACATCGTGCCTGTTGGCGGCGTCGACGATCAGCTTGAGCGCCTTGAGCCCGGCCGGATTGAGCGCATCGAAGCGTTCCGACACACGCATATTGCTGCGATCCGCCGCGAACAGGAATTGCATCAGATCGTTCGAGCCGACCGAGGCGAAATCGGCCAAGGGCAGGATGCGGTCGAGCTGCCACAGCAGCGCCGGCACCTCGATCATGGCGCCGACCAGCAGCGTCTTCGGCTCCGGGCGCCCATGGCGCTTGAGGATCATGACCTCGCGGTCGATCAGCGCGCGGGCCTCGGCGAATTCCGACACGTCGGAGATCATCGGCAGCATGATCCTCAGCTCGCGCCCCGCCGCGGCCCGGAGCAGCGCCCGGATCTGGGTACGGAACAGAGCCGGGCGGTCGAGCGCCATGCGGATCGCGCGCCAGCCAATGGCCGGGTTCTCCTCGTGGCTGCTGCGGAAATAGGGCAGCACCTTATCGCCGCCGACATCGAGCGAGCGGAACACCACCGGCCGGTCGCCGGCAGCGTCGAGGATCGCCTTGTACAGCCGGGTCTGCTGCTCGAGCCGCGGGAAGGTCGCCGAAATCATGAATTGCAGCTCGGTGCGGAACAGGCCGATGCCGTCGGCGCCGGACTGATCGAGATGCGGCAAGTCGAACAAGAGGCCGGCATTGATCTGTAGGGCCACCCGCGCGCCGTCGAGCGTGACCGACGGCACGGTGCGCAAGGCGGCATATTGGGCTTGGCGTCTCGCCCGGAAGCGGACCTTGTCGGCATAGGCCGACACCACCTCCTGCGTCGGCCGGACATGCAGCTCGCCGCCTTCGGCATCGACGATGGCGGCATCGCCGGGCTCGACCGCTTCGAGCACGCCCTTGACCTGGGTCATCGCCGCGATGCCGAGCGCGCGGGCGACGATGGCGACGTGGCTCGCCGCACCCCCCTCCTCCAGCACCAGCCCGCGCAGGCGCTGCCGGTCGTAGTCGAGCAGCTCGGCGGGCCCCATGGTGCGGGCCACCACGATGGCATCCTGAGGCAGGCTGCCGGTCGCCGCCGTGCCGACGCCGCCCGACAACAGCCGCAACAGCCGATTGGACAGATCGTCGATATCGTGCAGCCGGTCGCGCAGCCGCGGATCGGGCAAGCGCAGCATGCGCGCGCGCGTGTCGTTGCGCACGCGCTGCACGGCGGCCTCGGCGGTCAGGCCGGTGATGAGCGCCTCGTCGAGGCGGCGCCGCCAGCCGTGATCGTGGGCGAACATGCGGAACGCCTCCAGCACCTCGCGGTGCTCGCCGGCGCGGGCCATGTCGCCGCGCTCCATCATCGAGTCGATCGCGCCGGTGAGATCCTCGATGGCCTGGCCGAGCCTGCGCCGCTCGAGCTCGACATCCTCGGCGATCAGGCGCGTGACCACGATGCGCGGCTCGTGCAGCACCACATGGCCGAGCGCCACGCCTTCCGAAATCGGCAGTCCGGTGAACCGCGCCGCGACGTCGCGTCGCCCCTCGGTGCTGACCTCGTCGCTCACGAGCCCGCCCGAGGCAATCATTTCGGCGAGCACCATGGCCGTGGTTTGCAGGGCCTCGATCTCCTCGTCGCTATATTGCCGCTTGGTGCGGTTCTGCACCGTGAGCACGCCGATTGTGTGGCCGCCGCGCAGGATCGGCACGCCGACGAAGGAGTGATAGATCTCCTCGCCGGTCTCCGGGCGGTAGGAGAAGGCCGGGTGGTGCTGGGCATCGGGGAACTGCATCGGCTCGGCCTGCTGCGCGATCAGGCCGACCAGTCCCTCACCCGATTTCAAATGGGTGTTGTGGACCGCGCCGGGATTGAGGCCTTCGGTGGCGAACAGCTCGAGCGAGCCGTCGCGGCGACCCAGATAGAGCGAGCACACCTCGGCGACCATGTTCGAGGCGATCAGCACCACCACCTTGTCGAGACGAGCCTGCGCGCTCTCGCGCTCGGCCATCACCTCGCGCAAGCGGCGCAACAATTGTCTCGGGGCGCCAACAGAGACAGGCATCGCTAATAGTCCTCGCCGGGCGGCGGAGCGGCGAACCAGGCAGAGCAAGAAGACTGCAGGTTAGCCGCCAAAACCCACTAGCGGCTGTCCAAACCGAACAAGGAATGCAAGGTCCGCACCGCAAGCTCGGCGTAGGCCGCATCGATCAATACGCTGATTTTGATCTCGGATGTGGAGATCGCCTCGATATTGATGCCTTTTTCGGCAAGGGCGCTGAACATTTGCGCGGCAACCCCGGCGTGGCTCCGCATGCCGACACCTATCGCCGACACCTTGGCGATGTCGGTGGAGCCACGCAAGTCCAAATAACCGATGTTTTCCTTGGCGTTACGCAAGACTTCGAGGGCGCGGTCGAGATCGGCGCTCTGCACGGTGAAGGTCAGGTCGGTAAAGCGGCCGTCCTCCGACACGTTCTGCACGATCATATCGACATTGATATTGGCCTCGGCCAGCGGGCCGAACACCTGGGCCGCCACGCCCGGCTTGTCGGCGACCTTGAGCAAGGTCACCTTGGCCTCATCCCGGGCATAGGCAATTCCACTGACGACGTTCTGCTCCACGATCTCATCCTCATGGCAAACCAGAGTTCCAAGTCCGCCGGCGGGCTCGATATCCCTTTTGCCGCCAAGGTCGGGGTGCTCGAAGCTCGATCGCACCAGGACGCGGACGCCCTTCTGCATGGCAAGCTCGACCGAGCGGGTCTGTAGCACCTTGGCCCCTTGCGAGGCCATTTCTAGCATTTCTTCGTACGAAATGCGGTCGAGCCGGTGGGCCTTGGGCACCACCCGCGGGTCGGTGGTGTAGACCCCGTCGACGTCGGTATAGATGTCGCAGCGATCCGCCGCGAGCGCGGCCGCCAACGCCACGGCGCTGGTGTCGGAGCCGCCGCGGCCGAGCGTCGAGATGCGGTTGCCGGGGGCGATCCCCTGGAAGCCCGCCACCACCGCCACTTCGCCCTCCATCATGCGCGCCTTGATCTCGTCGACCGTGACCCCGGTGATGCGGGCGGCGCGGTGGGCGCCGTCGGTCATGAGCGGGATCTGCCAGCCCTGCCAGGATCGCGCCCGCAAGCCCAGCGATTGCAGCACCAGGGCCAACAGCCCCGAGGTGACCTGCTCGCCGGACGACACCACGGCGTCGTATTCGCGCCCGTCATATTGGGCGGACGCCTCGGCGCCGTTCTGCTTGCGCGCCTTGAAGCCCCAGGCCTCATCGACCAGGGCGACGAGCTGGTTGGTCTGGCCGGCCATGGCCGAGACCACCACCGCGCAAGCGTGTCCGGCGTCGGCCTCGCGCTTGACGTGGGCGGCGACGTTGCGGATCCGATCGACATCGGCGACGGAGGTCCCGCCGAATTTCAGCACCAACAGGGCCATGGCCTCGTTCCGGGCGTGGGCGCCCCTCGGGCATCCCACAATAAGAGGGCCGGCCCTTTAAGGGACCGGCCGGAAATGCTGGCCTTTCATACTGATTGGCGGCGCGGCCCGCAACCTGGCTGTGGCTTGACAGGGAGCCGCCCGGCTGGGCCTTTGCTCGCTATGGCCGAGGCTCACCAGACGCTCGATGCGGACGAGGTCGCCCGCTTCGCCAAGCTGGCCCACGACTGGTGGGACGCCAACGGCCCATTCAAGCCGCTGCATCGCATCAATCCCACCCGCCTCACCTATATCCGCGACCGGCTCTGCCAGAAATTCGGGCGCGACAAGAAGGCGGCCGCGAGCCTCGCCGGGCTAACCGTGCTCGATATCGGCTGTGGCGGCGGGCTGGTGGCCGAGCCATTGACCAGGCTCGGCGCCGAGGTGACCGGCATCGACCCGGCGGCAGAGACGATCGCCGCCGCCAAGGCCCATGCCAAAGGCGCGCGGCTCGACATTACCTATCGCGCCGCCACCGCCGAGGACTTGGCGGCCGAGGGCGCTGCGTTCGATGCCGTGCTCCTGCTCGAAGTGGTCGAGCACGTGCCGGATGTGCCGCAATTCCTGAAACAGGTGGCGCCGCTGGTGAAGCCGGGCGGCATGATGATCCTGTCGACCATCAACCGGACGTTCAAAGCCTATGCGCTGGCGATCATCGGCGCCGAGCTGATCCTGCGCTGGCTGCCGGCCGGCACCCATAACTGGTCCCGCTTCGTCACGCCGGAGGAGCTGAGACGCGCGCTCAAGGGCGCGGGGCTCACGCCGGCCGACGTGACCGGCATGGTCTATAACCCGCTCGCCGACGAGTGGCGGCTTTCGCGCGACAGCGATGTCAATTATTTCGCGACGGCCGAACGGCGCTGAGCCGTCGGCTTAATCCGCCAACATGGCCAATGCGGCGCGGCGATCTCCGGATTTCAATCTCAGAAACAGCGTGCGGGCATTCTTGATGTCACGCTCCGAACCGCTCTCGGCCGCCGCCTTGAGGGCAACCGTGGTCGGATGGTCCGGGCCGCAAATGAATACCAAAGCTTTCGCCAAGCGCCCCATGGCCGCCTGATCGATCACCTTCTCGTCCATCGAGATTGCGCTCAGTAGCCGCGGCGATAGTAATTGCCGTTGCGCGGCACGTAATAACCCTGCGGACCGTCCTGGAACCAACGCCGCCCGAACATGCCGCGTTTCTTCCGCCGCGGCTGCTCTTGGTATTGGTATTGGTCGCCGCGCTCGAACCAAGGCGGGTAAACCTCGCCGTCTCGGGTCGACGGGCTCGCCACTTTCGGACCCTCGCCGCCCTTGGTCGTGCCGGTGAGCACCACCTGGGTATTCTCCAAGCCGGTCGCCTTGACCAGCGTGAACAGCGTCTTGGCATTCTCTCGGGACAGCCGCACGCAGCCATGAGAAGCGGCGTTGCCGAGCCGCTTTTCATCCAAGGTGCCGTGGATCGCATGGCCCTTCTTGGTGAAGAAGACGGCATGGGGCATCGGCGCGTTGTCCCACTGCTTGCTGTACCACATCTCGTTCATGGACGAGGCGGTGTAGGTGCCGGATGGGGTCGAATAACCGCGCATGCCGGTCGACACCGGCCAGGAATATTGCTGCACGCCGTCGACGAAGACGGTCATTTCCTGGGTGGATTTGTCGATATCGATGAGGACCGTGGATTTGGGCTGCTCGGGCGCTGCCGGGGCGGTGGCCGCATCGTCACTGTCGGGCGCACCATCGGGCGCACTGTCGGTATCGTCGGTTGCAGCGTCGGGCTCCTCAACGGCGTCCTGACTATCCTGGTTCACGGCATGAGGCGGCGGGGCCCCGTCGGTGCCGGTCTGGGCGCTCGGCGCGCTCGGTTCGGTCTGCTGAGCCGGCGACGCGTCAGGCGTGGGCTCGGCATAGGCCGGAAATGCCAGCATCACCGCTAAAAACGGGACAGCGAGCAAAGTACGGAGGGGTGAGAAAGTGGCTGTGAGGGGCATCTCTAAATCCTGGTTGCGCAGAAACCAACGCCCGGCAGCTTCATAGATAGGTCCCGTTGAAGGCTTTACCAGGGCACTCGATACATTTTGTACCGCGAGGAGCCAAACAAGAGGTTACCCGCGATCATGTAACGTTCATGTGTCAATTGCGATCCTTGGGCGCCGCCGGAAAATCGGAATTCGCTCCTCCTGCGATATTTTTGCATCAAGAGGCCGATTTTCGCGCCTGAGCGGGCGCGGCTTGGACGATCTCGACCTCGAAATTCCGGTCGTGCTTGAGCGCCGGGATGCGGGCGCGGGCCTCAGCCGACGCGGCAAGATCGATATCGGCGAAGATGACCCCCGGCTCCTCGCCGCCCTCGGCCAGCACCTCGCCCCAGGGCGACACGATCAGGCTATGGCCGAAGGTGGCCCGTCCATTCTCGTGCAGCCCGCCTTGGCTGGCGGCCAGTATGAAGGCGCCGGTCTCGATGGCGCGGGCGCGGAGCAGCACGTGCCAATGCGCCGCGCCGGTCTGCTTGGTGAAGGCGGCGGGCACGGCGATGAATTCGGCGCCCGCGCCGGCGAGCGCGCGGTAGAGCTGCGGGAAGCGGAGGTCGTAGCAGATCGAGAGACCGAGCCGGCCGAACGGCAGGTCGACCAGCACCGCCTTGCCGCCCGGCCGCGCGTGGTGCGATTCGCGATAGCTCTCGCCGCCGGCGAGGTCGACGTCGAACAGATGCAGCTTGTCGTACTGCGCGGCGATGCCGCCGTCCGGATCGATCAGATAAGAGCGGTTGGCGACGCGCGTGCCGTCGAGCTCGATGGCGAGCGAGCCGATATGAAGATGGAGGCCGAGCTCGGCGGCGAGCGCACGCAGCCGCTTGAGCGGGACGCTCGTCGCCTCGGGCTCGGCTGCGGCGAGCACCAGCTTCGGCTCGAGCTCCATGAATGCGGTGTTCTCCGGCGTCTGCACATAGCGGGCGCCACCTTGGGCGGCGCGCCGGATCAGGGCCTCAGCCCGGTCGAGATTGTCGGGAATCGAGCGGCCCGAGCGGAGCTGCACCAGCGCGGCGCGGAAGGGTCGGTGCGAAGGTTCGCTCATGTCTCGGTCGCGTCCGCCAGCGTCTCTGACGGCGTCGTGTTGGCGGGTTCGGCCAGCCAGTCGTCGAGCTTGCCCTCCCGCTCGAGCATGGCAAGCTCGTCATAGCCGCCGACATGGCGGCCATGGATGAAGATCTGCGGCACGGTGCGTTGCCCGTTCGCGCGGTCGAGCATCTCGGCACGCTTATCGCGATCGAATGACACGTCGATCTCCTCGAAGTCGAGCGCCCGCTCGGTCAGGAGCCGCTTGGCCGCGCGGCAATAGCCGCAAAATGGCGTGGTGTAGAGCAGGATGCGCGTCATAGACGATAACTGGGCTGAGGACACGCCGTGCGCAAGATTAAAGCACGAAGGCGGTGGGCTCGACGGCGCGCGCCAGCGCCAGGATATCGACCCGCGCGGCCTTCGCCCGCTTCAGCGCCCGCGCGCACGAATCGGCGGTCGCGCCCGTCGTGATGACATCGTCGACCACCACCAGCTTCCTGCCCCTGACGCGGGCGGCGTGCGCCTTATCGACCCTGAACGCGCCTCTGACGTTGCGCCGGCGCTGCTCGGCGCTGAGCCCGACCTGGCTGGTGGTCCGCTTGACCCGCCTCAGCACCGTGCAATCGACTGGAACGCCGGCGAGCCGGCCGACCGCCACGGCCAGCATGGCCGACTGGTTGAAGCGCCGCCACCACAGCCGCGAGGGGTAGAGCGGCACCGGCACGATGAGATCGGCGTCGGCGAGCAGTTCGGCGCCCGCCTGGTTGAGCCAGCGGGCGAACAAGGGCAGTCCCTCGTGCCGATCGCGATATTTGAAGCCCTGGATAAGCTCGCGCATGGTGTCCGAATAGCGCGCCGAGGCCCGCGCGCGGTCGTAGACTGGCGGGGAGGCGATTGCCGCCGCCGACAGCAGCGACTCGCCCGCCTCGTAGGGTAACGGAACGCCGAGCCTGGCGCAGAGCGGAGGCGCAATGAAGTCGATGCTGGCGAAGCAGTTGCCGCAGAGCAGCCCGTGGCTGACGATGCGCCGGCGGCACGAGATGCAAACCGGCGGCAGCAGGAGATCGGCGAGACGGAGGAGCATCGGCCGCAGCAAAGCGGCGCCGGCGCCTCCCCTCGCCGTGGCGGGCGAAGCGGGCGGCTCAAGACCAAGCTCGGCCTCGCCGGTCGGCATGGCGCTATGATAGAGCCGCCAGGTCCCAAGCTCAAACAGTGGAGCGACAGCGCCCCATGACCGACGAACGGCTGCTGTTCGACCGCAAGCTGCTGCGTGAGCGCCGCGCCCGCTTCGCCCACGAGATCGCCGCGCGCGAGTTGGTGCTGGCCCATGTCGCGGGCGAGATCGCCGAGCGTGTCGGGCTGATGCTGAGGCCGTTTCCGCTGGCGCTCGATCTGGGCGCCTATCACGGGCTGCTCGGGCGTAAGGTCGCCGAGCTGCCCTCGGTCGGGGCAATGATCTATGCCGAGAGCGCGCTCGCCTTGGCCGCGCGGTGCCCGCGGCCGGCGCTGGTGTGCGACGAGGATGTGTTGCCGTTCAAGGATGCGTGCCTCAATCTGATCGTGTCGGGGCTGGCGCTCCACCGAGTGAACGACCTTCCCGGCGCGCTCATCCAGATCAGGCGCGCGCTTCACCCTGACGGTCTGTTCATGGCGGCGCTGCTCGGCTCAGGCGCGCTGTCGGAATTGAGAGAAGCGCTGATCGAGGCCGAGGCCGAGACCGAAGGCGGAGCAAGCCCGCGCGTCGCCCCGTTCGGCGACGTGCGCGCCTATGGCGCGTTGCTGCAGCGCGCCGGCTTCGCGCTGCCGGTGGCCGACGCCGAAACGCTCACGGTGCACTATGCGAGCCCAGGCGAGGTGATGCGCGAAATCCGCGCGCTCGGCGGCGGCAACGTGCTGCTCGCCCGCAGCCGGCGGCCGCTCGCGCGCCGCACGCTTGCGCGCGCCGAAGAGATTTACCGCGCGCGCCACGGCACGCCGGACGGCAAGGTGAGCGCGAGTTTCGAGATCGTCTATCTGAGCGGCTGGGGTCCCGACCCGAGCCAGCAAAAGCCGCTCAAGCCGGGCAGCGCCGCGCAGCGGCTCGCCGACGCGCTCGGCACCACCGAACAGCAGGCCGGCGACAAGGCCGCTTATCCCCTCGGAGCGAAAAACACCCGAAAGAAGGATTGAGTTGCCTAAAGCGCCGAACTCCATGGCTGATCGGAGACGTGTCATCACGCCGGCGCGCGTCGCCTGGGCGGTGGTGCCGGCTGGGCTCATCGCCACGGCCGTCTGGCTGCTCGTGCCGCGTGGCGGCATTCCCGGCGTGGTGGGGGACGGCGTCAGCGCCAAGCTGGTGCAGAACGGGTTCGAGTTCCTCGAAGGACCGGTCGGCACCCCTGACGGCGGCCTGTACTTCACCGATCTGCGCAGCAGCAAAGTCTACCGGCTCGACCCCGCCGGCCAAATTTCGGTGGTGCGCGAGCAGAGCGGAACGGCCAACGGCTTGGTCGCGACCGCCGATGGCGGCCTGCTGGCGGCCGAGATGACCAACCAGCGCATCAGCAAATGGAGCAGAGACGGCACGGTGACCACGATCAGCGACAGTGCCGGCGGCCGACGGTATATGGCGCCGAACGATCTGATCGCGGACGCGCGCGGCGGCATCTATGTCACCGATCCCGGCGATTTCAGCCGACCCGGCGGCACGACCTATGTCTACTACCTGCCGCCCGGCCAGAACGAACCGGTGGTGATCGAGGATCGCATCGCGCGGCCGAACGGAATCATTCTCTCCCCGGACGGCAAGACGCTGCTGGTATCGGATTCGATGGGCGAGGCGATATTCGCCTACGACGTGGACCCCGACGGTACGGTCAACAACAAGCGGATTTTTGCCAGGCTGCGCGATATCCCCGCCGGCAAGGCGAGCAACGCCGACGGCATGGCGGTGGACCGGGACGGCCGGCTATACGTGACGACCAGGATCGGCGTTCAGGTGTTCGACGCCAGGGGCGATTATCTCGGCACGATCGAAGTGCCGAACCCGCCCGCCAATGTGGCGTTCTCCGGACCGCACAAGCGCACGCTCTACATTACTGCCCGCCAAGGGCTTTATCGCCTCGAGATGCAGGCGCAAGGACCGGACCGGCTCGGCAAATGACGCGGCACGGCACAAGGCCGCCTTCCTTATCAAGCCACCCGACAAAGAAGGCTCAGTTGCCGTAGATGCCCGCGGCTTTTTCAAACATGCCCCTCACGCTGCCGCCGATCTCAAAGACCAAGGCGACAATGGCGAGTGCGATGGCGGCGACTATCAGGCCATATTCCACCGCCGTGGCGCCTGAGCTGTCGGCGGCGAACCGTCGCGCGGTCAGCGCCAGGCTTTGCAAGCCAGGCCAGCGATGGGTCTCCGCCGTGCTCTGTATCATCGTCTCCCCACCCTCAATAATTCGGGCAATGCGGTCTTGAGCGGCTCATCGGCCGGCGGCATGGCATAATGGTGCAGCGCCTCGGGCCTCGCCCATGACAGTTCTTGGCCTTCATGCGCCGCCACGCTGCCCCGCCAACGCCGGCAGAGATAAACCGGCATCAGCAGATGGAAGTCGGGATAAGCGTGGCTCGCGAAGGTAAGCGGCGTGAGATCGCTCGCGGCGATTTCGATGCCAAGCTCCTCGCGTAGCTCGCGGATCAACGCGTCCTCCGGCTTCTCTCCCGCCTCGACCTTGCCGCCGGGGAATTCCCAAAGGCCGGCCAGCGGTCGCCCTGCGGGGCGTTTGGCGATCAGCACGGCACCCTCGGAATCGAGGAGCGCGCAGGCCGCGACGATGACGATCGGGCGATTCAAGCCCTCGCTCATACTCACATCCGAAAGTTAATGCAGTTTTGGCTAAATACCCAACTCAAGACCGATAATCGGCGTTGATGGCGATATAGTCGTGGGTGAGATCGCAGGTCCATATGGTTGCCGCTTCCTTACCCACGCCGACATCAACCGTGATGGCGATGTCAGGACCCTTCATATAGGCGGCGCCGTGCTGCTCGCGGTAGGCGGGAGCGACCTCGCCGTCCGAGGCCACGAGGATGTCGCCCAGCCAAATGGCGAGCTTGTCGCGGTTGGCCGCCTCGCCCGCTTTGCCCACCGCCGCCACGATCCGCCCCCAATTGGGGTCCTCGCCGGCGATTGCCGTTTTCACCAGCGGTGAATTGGCGATCGATTTGGCGATGACGCGCGCGGCCTTCTTCGTCTTGGCGCCGGTCACTTTCACGGTGACGAATTTGGTCAGCCCCTCGCCGTCCTTGACCACTTGAAGGGCCAGATCGTGCATCAATTCGGCGAGCGCCAAGCGAAACCCGGCGAGCCGGAGATCGTTGCCGTCGGCGATCCGCGGAGCGCCGCGCGAGGCCGACCGCCCGGTGGCGAAGACCAGCAGCGTGTCGGATGTCGAGGTATCGCCGTCGATGGTGATGGCGTTGAAGGTCTCGTCGACCGCCGGGTCGAGCGAGGCGCGTAGCGCCTGCGGCTCGATGGCCGCGTCGGTGAACACAAAAGCGAGCAGAGTCGCCATGTCGGGCGCGATCATGCCGGCGCCCTTGGCGATGCCGTTGATGGTGACCTCGACCCCGTCGATCTCGGCCTTGCGCGTGGCGAGCTTGGGATAGGTATCGGTGGTCATGATGGCGCGCGCGGCCGCGGCGAAGGCGTCGGGCTTGGCGGCTTGCGCGAGCGTGGCGAGGTGCAAGGCGATCTTGCTGGCATCGAGCGGTTCGCCGATCACGCCCGTAGAGGCGAGGTAGACATCGGCTTCCTGGCAGTCGGCCGCCTCGGAAGCCGCCTCGGCGGTGCGGTTGACCGCGTCCACCCCGCGCTTGCCGGTAAAGGCATTGGCGTTGCCGGAATTGACCACCAATGCGCGGGCCATGCCGTGGGCGAGATGCTTGCGGCACCAATCGACCGGCGCCGACGCCGTCTTCGACTGGGTCAGCACGCCGGCCACGGTCGTGCCCGGGTCGAACAAAACCAGCAGCAGATCGCTGCGGCCCGGATAGCGGATGCCGGCCGCGGCGGTAGCCAGGCGCACCCCGTCGATCGGCGGCATATGCGGCGCGTGCTTCGGCGCAAACGGCGAGATCTTGCCCAAGAGCCCCCTATGCCGAACGGTCAGTTTTTGCCGTCGACACCCTCTGACGCACCGTCATCCCCTGACGCATTGCCCGGCACCGCGCCGGGCGCTGCGCCGGTCTTGGCCAGGGCGGCGTCCATCGACTTCTTGAGCTCGGGATCGATCACCTCGATCTTGGCGGAGTCGCGCAAGCCGCTCACCACCTGCTGCGCCTTGGCCTGCACCAACTGGGCGACGATCGCCCCCTTGACCTGGTCGAAGGTCGGCAACGGCCGATTGCGCTTTTCCTCGACCTTGAAGATGTGCCAGCCGAATTGCGTCTGGACCGGACCCGAGATCTCGCCGACCTCGAGCGCGAAGGCGGCGTCCTCGGCCGGCTTCAGCATCTCGCCGGGGCCGACGAAACCGAGATCGCCGCCTTCGGCGCCGGAATCCTTCGACTTCTCCTTGGCGACGGCCGCGAAGTCCTCACCCTTGTTCAGCCGCTCGGCGACTTCCTTGGCCTCGGCCTCGGTCTCGACCAGGACATGCCGGACATGCACCTCCTGCTCGGGCTTCACCTCGCCGATTTGGGCATCGTAGATTTTCTTGGCATCGGCTTCGGTCACCGCGTCGGTGATCTTGACGTCGAAGAACGCATCGCGCAGCGCGCGGCGCTCGTGATATTTCACGCGGTCCTGAAAGCCGTCGGCCTTGTCGAGACTGTCGGTCTGGCCGGCGCCGGCCATCAACTCGCTCTCGATGACATATTGCAGCAGCACGCGCTTGCGCTGCTCGACCGGGAGGTTGGCGAGCCGCGCGCCGACGTCGGAGGCGGCAAAGTCGAGATCGGACTGCTTGATGTCGACGCCGTTGACGCGCGCGACGACAACGTCGTCGGCGGCGGCAGGCAATGGCACAAGGCCGATGAAGGCCGCGACGAGCAGCCAGGCTGACCAGATTTTCACTGAGAATAGTCCTTATCTTCTGCTCGCCTCAGGCTGCTCCCGAGCAGCAGGCGGGCGGGTTGGGTTCGCTTCCCCGGCGCGGGTTTTAGACCCGGGCTCTAGTGTTGCCAAGCGGCGAAGCGAGCGCCGGTTGACGGCACGGGATAAATTCGATATTTCTAGATATATGGAAATTACATCGGCCATCGAGTCGCTTGCCGCGCTCGCCCAAGAAAGCCGGCTCAAGGTATTTCGTTTGCTGGTCCGCCAGGGCCAAGCAGGCATGGCGGCGGGCGACATCGCCCGCGCGCTCTCCGTGCCCAACAACACCATGTCCTCGCATCTCGCGACGCTCTCCCGCGCGGGGCTGATCAACTCGCGCAAAGAGAGCCGGTCGATCATCTATGCGGTCGATCTCGACGGCACGCGCGCGCTGCTCTCGTACCTGCTCGAGGATTGTTGCCGCGGCAAACCAGATCTGTGCGCGCCGTTGATCGAGGCAACGCTGGCCTCGTGTTGCCCGGCGCCGGAAGAGTGCTGCCAGACCTAAAGCGGAGGTGGTCCAATGAAGCGTCCCGAACCGTTCAACGTGCTGTTCCTGTGCACCGGCAATTCGGCGCGATCGATCATGGCCGAGTCCATTTTGAACCGGGCGGGCGCAGGCAAGTTTCGCGCCTATAGCGCCGGCAGCGACCCGACCGGCAAGGTCAATCCGATGGCGCTGAACCTGTTGCGCAAGACGAATTACGACCTGTCAAAGCTCCGCTCGAAATCCTGGGATGAGTTTGCCGGCGAAGGCGCCCCCAAGCTCGATTTCGTGTTCACGGTATGCGACGACGCGGCGAACGAGGTCTGCCCGATCTGGCCCGGCCAGCCGATGACCGCCCATTGGGGCCTGCCCGACCCGGCCAAGGCGCAAGGCACCGAGGCCGAGAAGGCGCTTGCCTTCGACGATTGCTTCCGCATGCTCCATCAGCGCATCTCGATCTTCGTTAGCCTGCCGATCGAGAGCTTGAGCAAGCTGTCGCTGCAAAAGCACCTCGACGACATCGGCAAGGCGCGCCGCGAGGCCCCGTCCAAACAGCCGGCCTGAGAGCTCGGACGTTGCCGTCCCCGGAGCCTCGGGCAGCGCGGCAGCGTCGCGTTGACAAGGTTGGGCGGCACACTTATGTCTCGGAAGCGTTTGCTCCCCGGCATTTTTTGGTCGCTTTCCTATGGCTTTGCTGGGGATCGGGCACGGAAAAATACCTGCGCTTGTCGAGGCTTAACACCCAATGCTCTCCTTCGGCGCTATCGCCAGCAAGGTCTTCGGCTCTTCTAACGAGCGGAAACTCAAGAAATACTGGCCGGTGGTGGCGCAGATCAACGCGCTCGAGCCGGACGTGGCGGCGCTGTCCGACGAGGCCTTGCGCGCCCGTACCGACGAGTTCCGCGCCCGCGTGCAGGCCGGCACGCCGCTCGACGATTTGATCCCTGAAGCGTTCGCCACCGTCCGTGAGGCGGCCAAGCGCACCTTGGGCCAGCGCCATTTCGATGTGCAGCTGATCGGCGGCATGGTGCTGCATGAGGGCCGCATCGCCGAGATGAAGACCGGCGAAGGCAAGACGCTGGTCGCCACCCTGCCCGTTTATCTCAACGCGCTGGCCGGCAACGGCGTCCACGTCATCACGGTCAACGACTATCTGGCCAGACGCGACGCGGCGTGGATGGGCGCCGTCTACAAGTTCCTCGGGCTTTCCGTCGGCGTCATCGTGCACGAGCTCAGCGATCCGCAGCGCCGCGAGCAATATGCGTGCGACGTGACCTACGGCACCAACAACGAGTTCGGCTTCGACTATCTGCGCGACAACATGAAATACGCGGTGAGCGAAATGGTGCAGCGCGGGCACGTTTTCGCCATCGTCGACGAGGTCGACTCGATCCTGATCGACGAGGCGCGCACTCCGCTGATCATTTCCGGCCCGCTCGACGACCGCTCGGAGCTCTACAACACCATCGACGCGTTCCTCCCGCGGCTTGGCGAGGGCGACGTCGAGCTCGACGAGAAGACCCGCGTGGTCACGCTGACCGAGGCGGGCAACGAGCGGGTCGAGCAGTTATTGACCGAGGCGGGCCTGCTCAAGGGCGACTCGCTCTACGACATCGAGAACGTCACCGTCGTCCACCACGTGCAGCAGGCGCTGCGCGCGCACAAACTGTTCCAGCGCGACCGCGATTACATCGTCAAGGGCGACGAGGTGATCATCATCGACGAGTTCACCGGGCGCATGATGCAGGGCCGCCGCTACTCCGAGGGCCTGCACCAGGCGCTCGAAGCCAAGGAGCACGTGTCGATCCAGCCGGAGAACCAGACGCTCGCCACCATCACCTTCCAGAACTTCTTCCGGCTGTACGAGAAGCTGGCCGGGATGACCGGCACGGCGGCGACCGAGGCCGACGAATTCGTGGACACTTACGGCCTCGACGTGGTCGAGGTGCCAACCAACATGGACATGATCCGCGAGGACGAGGACGACGAGGTCTACCGCACGGCACAGGAGAAATACCGGGCGATCATCGCGCTGATCAAGGACGCACAGAAACGCGGCCAGCCGATGCTGGTGGGCACCGTGTCGATCGAGAAATCGGAGATCCTGGCCGAGCTGCTCAAGAAGGACAACGTCCCGCATCAGGTGCTGAACGCCCGTTATCACGAGCAGGAGGCGCATATCATCGCCCAGGCCGGCGTGCCCGGCGCGATCACCATCGCCACCAACATGGCCGGACGCGGCACCGACATCCAGCTCGGCGGCAATCCCGACATGCTGCTGGAGGACTGGCTCGCCACCCAGACCGAAAAGGGTGAGGAGCCGACCGAACAGGACATCGCCAAGAAGCGGGCGGAGATCATGGCCGAAGTCGCCGTCAAGAAGCGCACGGCGCTCGACGCCGGCGGCCTTTACGTGGTCGGCACCGAGCGCCACGAGAGCCGCCGCATCGACAACCAGCTGCGCGGCCGCTCCGGCCGGCAAGGCGATCCCGGCCGGTCGCGCTTCTTCCTGTCGCTGGAAGACGATTTGATGCGCATCTTCGGGTCGCAGCGCATGGACGGCATGCTGGGCGCGCTGGGGCTCAAGGAGGACGAGGCCATCGTCCATCCCTGGATCAACAAGGCCCTGGAGAAGGCGCAAGCCAAGGTCGAGGCGCGCAACTTCGACATCCGCAAGAACCTGCTCAAATTCGACAACGTGATGAACGATCAGCGCAAGGCGATCTTCGAGCAGCGCCGCGACCTGTTGAGCGATGCCGATCTGAACGAGACCATCGCCGACATGCGTCACCAGGTCATCGACGACCTGGTCGCCAAGCACATCCCGGAGAAGTCCTACGCCGAGCAATGGGATATCGACGGCTTGAAGGAGGCGATGAAGACCGTGTTCGACCTCGACCTGCCGCTGGCCGACTGGGCGGCGGAAGAGGGCATCGGCGACGCCGAGCTGCATGAGCGGCTGGTCAAGGCGGCCGACGAGCGGACCGCCAAGAAGGCGGTCGATATCGGGCCGCAGATCATGCGCCAGATCGAGCGGGCGATTCTGTTGCAGACGCTCGATCATCTGTGGCGCGAGCATATCGTCATGCTCGAGCATCTGCGTCAGGTGATCGGCTTGCGCGGCTACGGCCAGCGCGATCCGTTGAACGAATATAAGAGCGAGAGCTTCACCTTGTTCGAGCTCATGCTGGCGCGGTTGCGCGAGAACGTGACCGGCCAGCTCATGCATGTCGAGCTGGCGCACCGCGATGAAGTGCCGCCGCTCGAAGGCGCCGAGCTGCCGCCGATGGAGGCGCACCACGCCAATCCCCTGACCGGCGAGGACGAGTTTGCGCTCGAGACCGCCAATGCCGGCCCCTCAGGGAATGGCAGGGGCGGCGCCAAGCCCGCGCGGGCGCGCAAAGTGGCGGCCCCTTCAGCCGTCAATCCGGCCGATCCTTCGACCTGGGGCAAGGTGCAGCGCAACGCGGTCTGCCCGTGCGGCTCCGGCAAGAAATACAAGCACTGCCACGGCACCTATAGCTAGGCCGCGCGCGCGCCTGCCTGGCAGCCGTCAGTGGCCGCCCTCATCGTCCATGTCGTATTCGCCGCTGGCGGGCGGGCGGTCCCAGGCGCCGCTATAGCTCTCGGGCTGGTTCTGGCTCTGCTGCTGGAGCCATGGCAGGGCCGGGTAGGCATCCGGCGCGGCCTCCGCTGGGCCGGGATCGACGCCGGTCTCCTGGGTGGCGGGCTCATTCGAGCTCGGCCCGAAACCGCCATAAGGATCGGCGCCATAGGCGGTCCCGGCGGTCAAGTTTGCCAGCGCCAACGCGCCACCGATGAGCGCAATCCGAAGCGTCATGAAATTTCCCCCCTGAACTCAACGCCAACCAAACGACCCCCATCCCTTATACGAAACCAAGCGGCGTCATGCCATCGCCTCGGACGGCTTCCCGGCTGCGACATGGCGCGGCAGGCACTCCTGGGATGGAGGAACAAGCGGCCGGGTTCGCGACTTTGTTTGGCACTTCACGCCAAATGAGACAATGATCTCCCGAAATTTCATGTGCCTGGGCAGTAGGGAACCATGACGCTCGACCAAGGGCTCGCCTTTGCCATCGTCATCGGCATGATGGCGATGTTCGTATGGGGGCGTTTCCGCTACGACCTGGTAGCGGTGCTCGCTTTGCTGGCGGCAATCGCCGCCGGCATCGTGCCGGCCAATAAGGCCTTTACCGGCTTCAGCGACGACATCGTCATCATCGTGGCGAGCGCGCTGGTGGTCAGCGCCGCGGTGGCCCGCTCGGGCGTGGTCGAGCGCGCGGTCCGCCTGCTGGGGCCCTACCTCACCACCCTCACCCGACAGATCGTCGCTCTGGTCGGCTCGGTGACCTTGCTCTCGGGCTTCGTCAAGAATATCGGGGCGCTGGCGATGCTGATGCCGATCGCCTTCCAGCTGGCGCGGCGAACCGGAACCTCGCCGTCATCGTTGCTGATGCCGATGTCGTTCGGCGCGCTGCTCGGCGGCATCGTCACGCTGGTCGGCACCTCGCCCAACATCATCGTGTCGCGGGTGCGCGAACAGATCCTGGGCGAGCCGTTCCACATGTTCGACTTCACCCCGGTCGGGGCGAGCATCGCCATCGTCGGCGTGATCTTCCTCACCTTCGGCTGGCGGTTGCTGCCGCAGGGCCGCAAAGGCGCGGTCTCGATGGACGCCGCCTTCAATCTCGAAGGCTACACCACCGAGGTCACCGTGCCCGAGGACTCGCCCGCCGCCGGCATCACGGTGAAGGCGCTCGAGGATCTCGACGAAGGTGAGGTCGAGGTCATCACCCTGCTGAGAGGCCGCAGCCGCCGTTATGAGCCGGCCGGAAACGTGGTGATCAAGCCCGGCGATATTCTGATTCTGCAAGGCGAGCCGGCGGCGCTCGAACGCATCGTCGCTCTGGAGAAGCTGCAGCTTACCCGCGAGGGCAAGAGCCACGAGATCGACGCGCCGAGCGACGAGATCGGCGTCACCGAGGCGGTCATCACCGCCGGATTCTCCCTTGGTCGGCGGCTCGGTCGGTCAGCTCAAATTGTTCGACCGCTACGCGCGTCAATCTGCTCGCGGTGAGCCGCCGGGGCCGGCGCATCACCCATCGCTTACGCTCGGCGAAGCTCCGGGCCGGCGATGTGGTGGTGCTCAGGGGCAATCTTGCCGCAATGCCGGAGACGCTGGGCGAGCTGCATTGCCTGCCGCTGGCGGAGCGCGACCTCAATATCGGCAGAAAAGGGAGTCTCATCCCGGTCGGCGTGCTGGCGACCGCCATGGTGCTGGTCGCCTTCAACCTGGTGCCGGTGGCGATCGCCTTTTTCGGCGCCGCGGTGGTGCTGCTGTTCGCCGGCTCGCTATCGTTGCGCGACGCCTATGACGCAATCGAGTGGCCGATTCTGGTCATGCTGGGCGCACTGATCCCGGTGAGCGAGGCGTTGCGCACCACCGGCGGCACCGACCTGATCGCCGACTGGCTGTCGAGCACGGCAGCGCCGCTGCCGTCGATGGGGGCGCTGGCGCTGCTGCTGGCCGCGGCCATGGCGGTGACGCCGTTCCTCAACAATGCCGCCACCGTGCTGGTCATGGCGCCGATCGCGGCGAGCTTCGCCGCACGGCTCGGCTACAATCCCGATCCGTTCCTGATGGCGGTCGCCATCGGCGCGGCGTGCGATTTCCTCACGCCGATCGGGCATCAGTGCAACACGCTGGTGATGGGGCCCGGCGGCTACCGGTTCGGCGATTATTGGCGGCTCGGCCTGCCGCTGTCGCTGATCGTGCTCGGCGTGGGCGTGCCGCTGATCGCCTTCTTCTGGCCGGTCTCGCCTTAAGGCGTCTCGGCGACCTCGGGCGGGCAGCGCTCCTCGACCAGACCATTCGCCGTTGCGATGGTGCCGGGCTCGAAGACGTAATGGCCCTTGCACACGCTCACCGCGGGCGGCACGTGGCTCTGCTCGAACAAATCGTAGCCTTGCTTCAGCTCGGACCAGAAGCTCTCCCATTTCGAGCCCTGCCGCAGCTTGAGGTTGCGATCGGTCATGCGGAACGGAAAGGCATGAACCGCGAACCGCGGCTGGCCCTTGTCGAGCGCCGCCGTTATCAGCCGCCAGATTTCGTCGACCACGGGATGGGTGACGGCGTAACAGCCCACCGAGGCGCAGCCGCCATGCACCATGAGGAAAGAACCGGTGCGCCCGTGCGCCTGGTCGTACAGATTGGGAAAGCCGAGATTGAACGAACGATGCATGACGCTGTTCGGATTAAGCCACTCGGCGTCGACGGTATAGAAGCCCTCCGGCGCCTGGCGGTCGCCTTCGCGCAGCTTCGGCCCGAGCCGTCCCGACCACAGGCAGATCGGATAGGTGGCGAACTTGACGAAGCGCCCGTCTTTCTCGACCCACAGCTCGAGCTCGGATTCGAGCTTGAAGATGCGGATATAGACCGGCACGCCCATCGCCACCCCGTGCGCCGCCAGCCGTTGGTCGAGGCGATCGAGATCGGGGGTGCCGGGCAATGTCTCGCCGGCGCGGAAGCGGGCCTGATAGTCTTTGCGCGTCAGGTTGACGGTCACGCGGTCGACGAACTCGCGCCCCTGCGGCGTGAGCAGGTAGTAGCCGGCGCCGAGCAGCGCGATCACGGCAAGGACGGTCAGTGCTCGCATCAGGAACGGAGTATAGGTCCGTCGCGTCAGAATTCTAAGGTCTGGCGCGGCTAGCGGTCGGGCGTGGCCGGCCCGAGCGTGAAGGCGCTGTAGGGCGGCCTGGACGGTCCGAATCTCAGGCCGAGCACGCTGCCGAGCGGCTTGGTGAGGGCGGCCTGGCTCTTGGACGGTTTGGGCTTGGCCGCGGCTTCCTGCATGGCCGGCGCCCGCGGGGTCGGCAGCCGCTGAAAGGCGGGGCAAGCGCCGGTGGGGCTAGGCCTGGCGTCGCCGTTGAATGCGACGTTGATCAGATAGCGCTTCTCGCACACGGCGATTTTCGGCGGCAAGCGGCTGATCTCGAAATAGTCGTAGCCTTCCTTGAGGTTCCTCCAGAAGTCGTACCACTTGTCGTCTTTATGCGCGGCCATGTTGGCGGCCGTCATGCGGAACGGGAAGGCCTGGATCTGGAACGACGGTTGTCCGCCCTGCAGCGCCTCGCGCGCGAGGGTGAAGATCTCCTCGACCACGGCATCGGTCATGGCGTAGCAGCCGGCCGAGGTGCAGTCGCCATGCACCATGATGTTCTGCCCGGTGCGGCCATAGGCGCGATCGTAAGCGTTGGGGAAGCCGACATCGAAGGAGAGGTGATATTTGCTCCTCGGGTTCATCTGGTCGAGCGAGACGAGATAGAAGCCCTCCGGCGCCTGGCGGTCGCCCTGCTGGATCTTCGGGCCGAGGCCGCCCGAATAGCTGCAAATCGGGTAGGTCTTGAAATGATAGAAGCGCCCGTCGTCCTTAGCCTTCCAAACTTCGAGTTCGGACTCGGCCTTGAAGATGCGGATCAGGACCGGCGACTGCTCGCTCATGCCCTTCTCGGCGAGCAGCGTGCGGGTCTGGGGCGACAGCGGCTTGAGGTAAGTCGGCGTCAACTGGCCACAGCCGCTCAGCGCGGCGGCCGAAGCCACCCCGCACGCCGCAACAATTGCCATGACATAGCTTGAACGAAGCAAACGCAGTGCCCCTTGCGTATCTCGGCCAAGATCGACGGTGGGAGGTTAAATCGAAGTTAGCGCCTGTTTGCGGCGCCGGCCCCGCGGCTCCCCCCGATTTGGCCTGCAGTATAAGCCCGCTAAGGCTGCAGTTGGACTAAAAAGATGGCGCTTTTTTGGGCGCGCTAGGGCGTCAGGCCGACCGCCCCATGGCCAGGAATTTTTCGCGCCTTTCCTTGCGAATCTCGGCCGGGCTGAGGTCGTCATAGGCCGAAAGGGCCTGGATGATGGTCTCGCCCGCGGCGCGCACCACCTCCACCCCGTCCCGATGAGCGCCCCCGATCGGCTCGGCGATGATGCCGTCGATGATGCCGAGCCGCAAAAGGTCCTGGGCGGTGATCTTCATATTGGTCGCGGCGTCCTGCGCGCGGGCCGAATCCTTCCACAGAATCGAGGCCGCAGCCTCCGGCGAGGCCACCGTATAAATCGAGTGTTCGAGCATGTAGATGCGATTCGCGGTGGCGATGGCGACCGCGCCGCCCGAGCCGCCCTCGCCGATGATCACCGAGACGATCGGCACGCCAAGGCCGAGGCAGCAATCGGTGGAGCGGGCGATGGCCTCGGCCTGGCCGCGCTCCTCGGCGCCGATGCCGGGATAGGCGCCGGCCGTGTCCACCAGGCTCACCACCGGCAACTGGAAGCGGTCGGCCATCTCCATCAGGCGCACCGCCTTGCGGTAGCCCTCGGGGCGGGCCATGCCGAAATTGTGCTTGATGCGGCCTTCGGTGTCGGAGCCCTTCTCGTGGCCGATGACCATGACCGAGCGGCCGGAGAGACGGCCGATGCCGCCGATGATGGCCTGGTCCTCGGCGAAGGAGCGGTCGCCGGCCAGCGGCGTGAAGTCCTGCACCAGCGAGTCGATATAGTGCCGGAAATGCGGGCGCTCGGGATGGCGGGCGACTTGGGTCTTCTGCCAGGGCGTGAGGTCGGAATAGGTTTCGACCAAGGCCTCTCTGGCCTTGTTCTCGAGCTTGGCAAGCTCCTCCTCGATGGGCACGGAGGGTTGGCTGGTGGCGAGCGCCTTCAGCTCGGCAACCTTGCTTTCGAGTTCGGCAATCGGCTTTTCGAAATCGAGATAGGTACGCATCAGGCCTTGGCTATGCCCTTGGACCGGAGTCCGGCAGGTTCACTACGACAAATAAGGCAACGGGAATGTGGTTGTAAGTGGCCTTGGCGCGGCGGCCTGTCAACCAATCATCCGCCGGGCTCATGTTAGCCGCGCTTGGTTAAATGAGCCTGAGCCAGCGGATGATGCTGCTCGACCAGGCGCCGCAGCCGCTCCTCGATGACATGGGTGTAGATCTGCGTGGTCGAGATATCGGCATGGCCGAGTAGCTGCTGCACCGTGCGCAAATCGGCGCCCCGCTCCAACAGATGGCTGGCAAAAGCGTGACGCAGCACATGCGGCGAGACGCGAGCGGGCTCGATGCCGGCGGCGAGCGCGAGCGCCTTCAACTCCTGGCCGAAGCGCTGGCGGGTGAGATGCTGACCCAAGGATGACGGGAACAGCCAGGGCGAGACGGCCTTGCCGTCAGCTTCATTTTCATCGACCGCTTCGAGATGGGACAGCAGCGCCGCGCGCGCCGTCTCGTTCAACGGGACCAGCCGCTCGCGGCCGCCTTTGCCCTTGATGGTGAGCACCCGGTCGTCGGCGACGAGCACGTTGCGCGGCAGCGCGATCAGCTCGGACACGCGCAAGCCGGTGGCATAAAGCGTCTCGAGCGCCGCGTAGAGTCTGAGCGCGCGGCGCTTGGCGGTGCCGTCGGCAGCCTGCTCGCTCGCCTGTTTGGCGGTGTCGAGCAAGGTCTCGACCTCGGCGAGCGACAGGATCTTGGGCAGCGGGCGGCCGAGTCTCGGACTGTCGATGGCCGAACAAGGATCGTCGCTGCGGATGGCTTCGGCGAGGAGGAAGCGGAAGAACTGGCGGATGGCCGAGAGCTTTCGTGCCCGAGAGGTCGGCGCCAATCCTTTGCGCGCAAGTCCGGCGAGAAAGGCGCGCAGATGATCGGCCGAGGCGGTCTTGGCCTTTTGCCCTTTCGCCGCCAGAAAGGCCAGGAACTCGGCCAGGTCGCGCGTATAGGCCTCTATGGTGTGGGCCGCCGCGCCGCGCTCGGCGCTGAGCATGTCGAGAAACAGCGCCAGCTCCGAGCCGTCCTTGTCGCGCGATCGTTTGGCGGCGGCCAAGGCTCAAGCCTTTCCGCGCGAGGGCCAATGCGCGTAGAGCGCCTCGAAGCCGAGACGGCGCGCCTCGGCGTCGAGCCCGACCCGCTGCAGCGCCCTCAAGCTGTCGCCGAGCGCGATGAGATGGGCGCCCTTGGCGCCGTTCTTGCCGAGCACGGCGGCGGCGATCAGGACGGTGCGGCCGATCTCGCCGGCATCGGACGCCTCCTTCAGGCCGGTCAGCGCGCCGGTCGGGGGCAGATCGCCGTCATTGGGCTGCGGCGTCTTGCTGGCTTCGTCCCACAGCGGAATCGGCACCTCGTAATTGAGGGCGTCGAGCACGGTGACCAGGCGATGCAGCAACGGCGGCGGGAGACCGCCTTTGAGTGCGAGGTCGACGCCCTCGGCGAGTGCGGCCTCGGCGCGCGGGCTTTGCGGATCGCTCGCGGCAAGCAGGAGCTGCCAGTTCGCCACGCGCTCGCCACCGGCATCGACCCAGGCCCAGGCGCTCTCCTCGTCGCCGGCGAGTGCGGCGACCCTGATGCCGGTCTCGGCGAAGGCGGCGGCTTGCGGATCTTGCACCAGTCCGGCGCTCGCTCTGGCCAGAGCTTCGGCGATCGGCACTTCGATGTCCTGATCGCGCGCGGATGCGAGCAGCGCGGCGATCGACTCGGCGCGAATCTTGACCGAGGGCGCGCTTTCGAAGGCGGCGAACAGGCGCGCCCGCAGCGCCGGGCCCGACTGCGCGGTGTTGGGCAGCGCTTGCGCGGCCTCGCGATAGGCGCGCGCAAGATCTTCGCCGCCGATGATGTTGAGCGACGCGGCCCGCTCGGCGGCGGCGGCGCGGAGGTCGGCCGGTGTCGCCGGGTCGTGAG
Source organism: uncultured Alphaproteobacteria bacterium (assembly GCA_963812105.1). GTDB lineage: Bacteria > Pseudomonadota > Alphaproteobacteria > Rhizobiales > Methyloligellaceae > Methyloceanibacter. Next base: position 553,328 of record CAWEUF010000002.1, on the reverse strand, counting down.
CGAGCATGAACAGCAGCTCGGGCTCGGCCTTGGCGGCGAGACCGGCGGCCGGGCGCTGGGCGCCGAGGGTGAGAAACAGATAGTCGATGACGCCAATTTGCTTGGGGCTGGACGGCGCCGGCGTTGCGGTCTTGCTCAAGCGGGAGATCGCGGCCGCGGCCAGCCCCACCTGCGCGCCGCCGTCACGCGCCAGCTGAAGCGCAAGCTTCGCTCCCGGCAAGTCGCCCCTCCCCGCGGCACAATAGACCGGCACGAGCAGCGCCTCCTTGCCCGGCGCTCCGCCGAGGCGAACCTCGCACGCATCGTCCTCGCGCCCGGCTGCCAAAAGCGCCAGCGCATAGCGGCCAAGAGCGACGGGGTTATGTGCATCCGCGGCGCGGCCGAGCAGCTCGACCTCCTCGGCCACGCGGCCGGCACGCTGCAAGGCGGCGGCGCGCAGGGCGAGGTCCTGTCCGCTCGCCGGATCGCCGGTCGCCAACGCGCGCGCGATCAGCGTGGCCAGCGCCGGCGACGGGGACGGCAAGGGGGTCGCAGCGAGCAGCGGCTCGAGCGCGGCCGCATCGACCCCCCGCCACACATCGTAGGGCAACGGGCTCGCGGCGGAGGCCGGCCCGCTCGCCGGTGGAGCAAACGCCGGCGGCGCGGGAAAGCCCGGGATCGGTGGCGGCGGCGGTGTTGCTTGGTCTAGGTCCGGTGCAGCGGCGCCCGGCAGGGGCGGAAGCTCACTGCGCTCGACGGCCTGAGGAGCCGCCGTTGACGGGAGCAGCAGCAGGAGCAGCGGCGTCGCCAGCATCGGCGCTAGGCGTAGACGCCGTGGTTTCCTCGATCCGGCCCTTGACGTTGCGCAAAGCCTTGGAGATTTCTTTAGGCTCAGGCTGAAAATATTCCGCGAGCACATAGAGGCTCCCCGCGATGACACCGCCGATCACCCCCAGAACCATCAGGAAACGAAACAGTGTTGGCATCGAGGCGCTCCTGTTCCTACCGGTCTTTTAGCCGCGAACAGGGCGTCATTATGACTCAAAAAATGCCAAGCGCCTTATCCTCGTTGACATCATGGACGATTCGACAGGGGGCTGCCAGCATGGGAAATTCCCACCTTCCGCGAGTCGCCTAAGCCGACGCGGCGGCCATCCGCCATTTTCAGACCAATGGATGAGTTTAGGACTGACCGAGCATAACAAAGACGACCGGCAAGAGCGGCTGGCGCAGATTCGCGCGGCGCTGGGGCCGCGCAGCGTCGTGCTGATCGGGCTGATGGGCGCCGGCAAGACCGCCGTGGGCCGGCGGCTGGCAAACCGGATCGAGCTCCCCTTTATCGACGCCGACACCGAGATCGAGGTGGCCGCCGGCGCCAGTATCAGCGAAATCTTCGCCGAGCACGGCGAGAGCTATTTTCGCCAGGGCGAGCGCAAGGTGATCAAGCGCCTGCTGGAAGAGGGCCGGCAGGTTCTTGCCACCGGCGGGGGGGCCTTTATGAACGCCGAGACGCGCGCCACGATCAAGGCGCGCGGCCTGTCGGTTTGGCTCAAGGCGGACCTCAAAGTGCTGCTCAAGCGCGTCGGCCGGCGCGATAACCGGCCGTTGCTGGCCGGCGGCAACCCCGAAAAAGTGATGAAGAAGCTGATCGAAGAGCGCTATCCCATCTATGCCGAGGCCGACGTGACGGTGGAGAGCCGCGATGTACCCCATGAGGTGATCGTGGGCGCGGTGATCGACGCGCTGGCCGCCAAGCTCGGCTGCACGGCAAAGGCGGACCGGACTCACGGCCGCAAGAAGGTGACATGATGCGCGACGGCGCGACCGCGTTGGCATCCGGCCAAAGCGAGACAACCATCGAGGTCGAGCTTCCCGGACGGAGCTACGCAATCGTCATCGGCGAAGGGCTGGTCGCTTCGGCCGGACGGCGGATCGCGGCGGCGCTTCCGGGCGCGCGCTGCGCGGTGGTGAGCGACGACAACGTGGCGGCGCTCTATCTCGCCCCGGTCAAAGCGAGCCTCGATCAGCACGGGCTCTATCTCGGCGAGGCGGTGGTGACCCCCGGCGAAGCGAGCAAGAGCTTTCCGGTGCTTGCCCCGTTGAGCGAGCGGCTGCTCGAGCTTGGCGTCGAGCGCGGCGATTGCATCATCGCGCTTGGCGGCGGCGTGGTCGGCGACTTGGCGGGTTTTGCCGCCAGCATCTTGCGGCGCGGCGTGCGCGTGGTGCAGATGCCGACCTCGCTGCTGGCCCAGGTCGACTCCTCGGTCGGCGGCAAGACCGGCATCGACACCAGGCAAGGCAAGAACCTGATCGGCACGTTCCATCAGCCGAGCCTGGTGCTGGCCGATATTTCGGTTCTGTCGACGTTGAGCCCGCGCGAGTTCCGGGCGGGCTATGCCGAAGTGGTGAAATACGGGCTGATCGGCGATGCGCCGTTTTTTGCCTGGCTCGAACAAAATTGGCGCGAGGTCTTCGAGGCCTCGGGCGGGGCGCGCCGGCGCGCGGTGGAAACCAGCGTGCGCGCCAAGGCGGCCATCGTCGCGGCCGACGAGCGGGAGGAGTCCGGCACCCGGGCGCTGCTCAATCTCGGCCATACCTTCGGCCATGCGCTCGAAGCGTTCGCCGGCTATTCGGACCGGCTGTTGCATGGCGAGGCGATTGCCATCGGCATGCGGCTGGCATTCGCCTTCTCGGTCGAGCGCGGCCTGTGCCCGCCGGGCGATGCCGTCAAAGTCGAACGCCATTTCGAGGCAGTCGGCCTGCCGGTCAAGATCGCCGCGATTCCCGGCACGATGCCCTCGCCGGACGAGCTTTTGCGGCTCATGGCCCAGGACAAAAAAGTCACAGGCGGCAAGCTCGCGCTGGTGCTGGTGCGCGGCATCGGCCAGGCCTTCGTCGAGCACCACGTGCCCCTGCCCCAACTGACGGCGTTTCTCGCGCGGGAGTGCGCCATACGATGACGATGAGCTTGGGAATTACGCTCGGCGCCATCATCGGCCTGCTCATCCTCTCCGGCTTCTTCTCAGGTTCGGAGACGGCGCTGACCGCCGCCTCGCGGGCCAAGATGCACGCCCTCGAGGAGGACGGCAGCAAGCGCGCGCGCATCGTCAATAACCTGCTGCAAATTCGCGAGCGCTTCATCGGGGCAATCCTGCTCGGCAACACTCTGGCCAATGTCGCCGCCTCGGCGCTCGCCACCAGCCTGTTCCTGACCCTGTTCGGCGAGAGGGGCGTGGTCTACGCCACCATCGTCATGACGGTAATCGTGGTGCTGTTCGCCGAGGTGCTGCCGAAGACCTACGCGATCCTCAATGCCGACCGCATGGCGCTCGTGGTCGCCCCGGTGGTTCGTTTGCTCGTGGCGGTGCTGGCGCCGGTGACCACCGCCATGCAGTGGATCGTGCGCCATACGCTGCGCCTGTTCGGCCTGTCGATCAGCGACGATGCCGAGGTGCTGTCCGCGCATGAGGAGATCAGGGGCGCCATCGAGCTACACCATAAGGAAGGCGGCGTGGTGAAGCTTACCCGCGACATGCTGGGCGGCGTGCTCGACCTGCGCGAGCTGACCGTGTCGGACATCATGGTGCACCGGACCAACATCGACGCGATCGACGCCGAGCTGCCGGCCGACAAGATCGTCGACCTGGCCCTGAAAAGCTCTCACACCCGCGTGCCGTTGTGGCGCGGCGAGCGCGAGGAGATCGTCGGCATCCTGCACGCCAAGACGCTGCTCAAGGCGTTGCGGGACTCCAAGGGCGATCTGTCGAAGATCGACATCATGGCGATCGCGACCCCGCCCTGGTTCGTGCCCGACACCACCACGCTCAAGGACCAGCTCAACGCCTTCTTGAAGCGCAAGGCCCATTTCGCCGTCGTGGTCGACGAGTATGGCGAGGTCATGGGCCTGGTCACGCTCGAGGACATCATCGAGGAGATCGTCGGCGACATCACCGACGAGACCGACATCGCCGCGGCGCTGGCCAAGCCGCAACCCGACGGCTCGCTGGTGGTCGACGGCGTGGTGCCGATCCGCGACGTCAACCGGCTGATGGATTGGGACCTGCCCGACGAGGAGGCGACCACCATCGCGGGTCTGGTGATCCACGAGGCGCAGACCATCCCCAATCCCGGCCAGGCCTTCACCTTTCACGATTATCGCTTCGAGGTGCTGAGCCGCCGGCGGAACCGCATCACCTCGCTGCGGGTGACGCCGCTTCAGGTCAAGGCCAAGGCCGGGACCGAGGCCAAGAGCACCGCCAGCAAGGCCTCATAGCGGGCGCGAGCGCTCCTCCGGGGTGAGCGCGCTGATGGCAAGCGCGTGGACCGGGCCCTTCAGCTCCTCGGCCAGCACATCGTTGACCATGCGGTGGCGCTCCAGCCGCGACTTGCCGGCGAAGCTCGCCGACACCACTTTGATGGTGAAATGGCTCTCGGCCGTTCCGGGCGAGCCCGCGTGGCCCCGGTGGCGGTCGGAGTCGTTAACGACTTCGAGGGACACCGGCGCGAAGGCTTGTCGCAACTTATTTGTGATCTGCTGCTCGACGCGCATGGCCGCCGGCTCCAAGTCCATAACCTGTCATCATAGCCTAGTCGCTACCTGAAGAGCCATTCTTGTTGTGTCGACCGCCGCTTCCCATAATGCCGATGCCATGAAGCTCGACTCGAAATTCTTCGACCGCTTGCGCGTCAAGCCAGACCAGAGCCGCCTGCTGCGCGAGTCCTGTCCGACTTGCGAGTGGAAGGGCTGCAAGGAGCCGGGGCTCTACCCCGCGCCCAAGGGGCGCGGCCAGGAAGGCAAGTATCATCGCTTCTGCCTCGACCATGTGCGGGAATACAACAAGTCCTATAACTACTTCGCCGGCCTGCCCGACGAGGATGTGATCCAGCATCAGAAGGACGACACCGTCGGGCACCGGCCGACCTGGTCGCTCGGCGTCAATTCCTGGTCGCGCAACAGGCGTCCGCGCAACGGCGCCCGGCCCGGCGGATTCGCCCACAGTTTCACCACCCACGACCCGTTCGGCCTGTTCGCCGAGCGCACGGTAAAGCCGAAGAACGAGCCCGAGCGGCCGCTCAAACGCCTGGAACGGAAGTGCCTGCGCCAGCTCAATCTCGAGGACTCGGCCACCAAGGCCGACGTCAAGGCGCGCTTCAAGGAACTGGTTAAGCGGCTCCACCCCGACCATAACCAGGGCAACCGGGGCTCAGAGGACAAGTTGCGCGAAGTGATCCAAGCCTATAACTATTTGAGACAGGCAGGGCTTGCGTGACGTCGCTGGGCAGCCCTTATCCCCCTATCTAAGGCTTCGCTCCGGCAAGCCCCCAAGACATGCGACCAATAGGCCTCCACCGACCATGACACTTGAAACTGCCCGCAACGGCGCCGGCACGCCGGACATGTCCGTTTCCGTGCGCCAGGTCTTCGGCATCGATACCGATCTCGAAGTGCCGGCCTACTCCCGTCCCGACGAGCACGTGCCGGACGTCGACCCCGATTATTTGTTCAACCGGGAGGTGACGCTCGCCATCCTGGCCGGCTTCAAACACAACCGGCGGGTGATGATCCAGGGCTATCACGGCACCGGCAAATCGACCCATATCGAGCAGGTGGCGGCGCGGCTCAACTGGCCGTGCATGCGCATCAATCTCGACAGCCATGTGAGCCGCATCGATCTGGTCGGCAAGGACGCCATCGTCATCAAGGACGGCATGCAGGTGACCGAGTTCCGCGAGGGCATTCTGCCCTACGCGCTCCAGTCCAACACCGCGTTGTGCTTCGACGAATACGACGCCGGGCGGCCCGACGTGATGTTCGTGATCCAGCGGGTGCTCGAGGTCTCGGGCAAGCTTACGCTGCTCGATCAGTCGAAGGTGATCAGGCCGCACCCGTCCTTCCGCCTGTTCTCGACCACCAACACCATCGGGCTCGGCGACACGAGCGGCCTCTATCACGGCACCCAGCAGATCAACCAGGGCCAGATGGACCGCTGGAACATCGTCGTCACGCTCAATTACCTGCCGCATGACGACGAGGTGGCCATCGTGCTGGCCAAGGCCAAGAGCTGGAACAACGAGGCCGGGCGCAAGGTCATCGGCAACATGGTGCGCGTGGCCGAGCTGACCCGCAACGCCTTCATGAACGGCGATCTGTCGACGGTGATGAGTCCGCGCACGGTGATCACCTGGGCCGAGAACGCCGAGATCTTCGGCGATGTCGGCCTCGCTTTTGCGCTGTCGTTCCTCAACAAATGCGACGAGCTCGAGCGCGGGCTGATCGCCGAGTTCTATCAGCGCTGCTTCGGCGCGGACCTGCCGCAATCGACCGCCAACGTAGCCTTGAGCTGATCCATGACGCTGACCCGGCGTAAAGAAGCGCCGCTCGACCCGTTCAAACGCGCCGTGACCCAGACCACGCGCTCGATCGCCGCCGACGGCGCGATGGAGGTGATCTTCACCAGCGAGCCGCCCGGGCTGGCCGGCAAGGTCGCGCGGCTGCCGGAGCCGTCGCGCGTCCCGACCAAGACCGAGATTGCGGTGATCCGCGGCCATGCCGATGCCGCCGCACTGTCGGTCGCGTGCCACGATCCCGCCTTGCACGAGGCCTTGGCGCCACCGGGCGGCGAGGCGCGCGACGTGTTCGAGGCGATCGAGCAGGCCCGGGTCGAGGCGATCGGCGCCAAGCGGATGGAAGGCGTGGCGGCGAACCTCGCCGCCCGCATGGAGCAGCGCTATGAGCGGAGCCGCTTCTCCGAGGTGACCGAGCGCGCCGAAGCGCCGCTGCCCGATGCCCTGGGCTTGCTGGTACGCCAGACGCTCACCGGCCAGGCGCCCCCGGCCAAGGCCCGCGCTCTGGTCGATCTGTGGCGGCCGTGGGTCGAAGGCCGGGCCCGCACCGTGCTCGACCGCATGCCGGCCATGCTGTTCGACCAGGAGGCGTTCGGCCGGCTGACCCGGGACCTGCTCGCGGCGCTGAACCTCGCCGAGCAGCTCGAGCAGCGCGAAGACGAAACCTCGCCGAACGAGAGCGAGGCCGACGCCGACGCCTCGAATGCCGAGGAGGACAAGGCCGACGGCGAGCAGCGCGCCGATCTGGCCGCCGATTCCCGTGCCGACCAGGACTCGATGAGCGAGGAGTCGATCGAGGACCGCGACGACGGCTCGACCGACCGGCTCGACCGCGACGTCGATGCGTCCGAACTGCCGCGCCGCTCGGAGCCGTGGCGGCCCAATCAGTCGGTGCTCGATAACCCGGAAGCCTTCGGCTACAAGGTGTTCACCCGTGCCTTCGACGAGATCGTCAATGCCGAGGAGCTGTGCGACGCCGACGAGATCGACCGCTTGCGGGCCTTTCTCGACAAGCAGCTCCAGGCGCTGCACGGCGCGGTGGCGAGGCTCGCCAACCGGCTTCAGCGCCGCTTGCTGGCTCAGCAGAACCGCGGCTGGGACTTCGACCTCGACGAAGGCATGATCGATGCGGCGCGGCTCGCCCGCGTGATCGTCGATCCGATGTATCCGCTCACCTTCAAGCAGGAGCGCGACACCGAGTTCCGCGATACCGTGGTCACGCTGCTGATCGACAATTCCGGCTCGATGCGCGGGCGGCCGATCATGGTGGCGGCCTGCTGCGCCGATATTCTCGCCCGCACGCTGGAGCGCTGCGGCGTCAAGGTCGAGATCCTCGGCTTCACCACCCGGGCCTGGAAGGGCGGGCATGCGCGCGAGTCCTGGCTCAACGCGCTGAAGCCGCCGCTGCCCGGCCGGCTCAACGACCTCCGCCACATCGTCTACAAATCGGCCGACGCGCCGTGGCGCCGGTCGCGCCGCAATCTCGGGCTGATGATGCGCGAGGGCCTGCTCAAGGAGAATATCGACGGCGAGGCCTTGGCCTGGGCGCATGCCCGATTGCTGGCGCGGCCCGAGCAGCGGCGCATCCTGATGATGATCTCCGACGGCGCCCCGGTCGACGATTCCACGCTGTCGGTCAACTCCGGGTCATATTTGGAGCGTCACCTCCGCCAGGTGATCGAAGAAATCGAGACCCGCTCCCCGGTGGAGCTTTTGGCCATCGGCATCGGCCATGACGTTACCCGCTACTATCGGCGCGCCGTCACGGTGACCGACGCCGAGGAGCTTGCCGGCGTGATGACCGAGAAGCTTGCCGAACTGTTCGACGAGGACCATGCGTGGCGGCAACTGCATCGCACGGTGCCGTCCGCGGCGCGGGCCAAACGCCGGAACCTTCATTAGCGTGAGCCTCCTCCCCCGCACCTCCCGGCGCGGCCGGGCGGCTTCTGTCCTCGCGGCGGCGGCTTCTCTCCTCGCGGTCACGCCGGCGCTCGCCGACAAGCCGCTGACGGTGCTGCCGGGGCCGACGCCGACCACCATCACCGCCATTGCCATCGATTTCGACCGCAGCAATCCGGGCCGCAAGGAGTTCGGCAAGCTGGTGTTCAGGGCCGGGCTCAATCTCTACGCCAAGACCAGCCATTTCGGCGGCTATTCGGCGCTCGCGCTCGACCCCTCCGGCCGCACGCTGCTAGCGATCTCCGACGGCGGCTCCTGGCTCAGGGCCACACTGAATTATGACGGGCGGAGGCTCAAAGGCCTCAGCGATGCGGTGGTCGGTCCGGTGCTTGGCGCCGACGGCAAGCCTCTGCGCGACGATGCGATGCGCGACTCCGAGGGCATGACCCTGGTCGACGGCGACACCAGGCAAGGCACCGCCTATGTGTCGTTCGAGCGCAAGCACAGAATCGCGCGCTATCCCTTCACCCCGGAAAAGTTCGGACCGCCGACCGGCACGGTGCCGTTGCCCGCCGCGGCCAAAGGGATGGTCGCCAATCGCGGCATCGAGGCGATGGCCTTGATCAAAGCGGGCAAGCTCAAGGGTACGCTGCTGGCGTTCGCCGAGGGCCGCGCCGACAAAAACGGCAATCTGATCGGCTGGCTGATCGGGGGTCCGACGCCGGGTGGTATCCTGCTGAAGCGGATCGGGGGTTTCGACATCACCGACATGGCGGCGCTGCCCGACGGCGGCGTCGTGGTGCTGGAGCGGCGCTTCCGCTTCAGCGAGGGCATCAAGATGCGCCTCCGGCGCATTGCCGCGGGCGAGCTGAAACGCGGCGCGCTGCTCGAAGGCGAGGTGCTGCTCGATGCCGACGACAGCCTCAACATCGACAATATGGAAGCGCTTGCAGTCCACCGCGCGGCATCGGGCGAGACCGTGCTGACGCTGATGTCGGACGACAATTTCAGCGCGCTGCAGCGCACGCTGATCATGCAGTTCACGTTGCCTGAGACCAAGCCGGTGCTCGCCGGCCCACGCGGCTAGGAAGCGGCTTCGACCTGAGCGTCCTGCTTCTTGGCGATGTCGCGCTTGAGCCGGCGCGCCTTCAAGGACAGCTCGTCGTCGCCCGCCTTCATAAGAAAGGCGTCGAGCCCGCCGCGATGTTCGACCGAGCGCAAGGCATGGGCGCTGATGGTCATCCGCACGCGCTTCTTCAGCGCCTCGCTTTCCAGCGTGACGTTGCAAAGATTCGGCAGAAACCGGCGCTTGGTCCGGCGCTTGGCATGGCTCACATTGTTGCCGGTGAGTACGGCTTTACCGGTGAGCTCGCAGCGACGGGCCATAGTCCTTGATCCTTCTGTCGAAATGCACGGAACCGATGTGGCTCGTAGCGGTTGTCGCCACCAGCAGTGCCACCGGTGGCGGGACATATACGGGGACGGCAGTTGGGGGTCAAGGCGCTGCCACAAAGCTCGGCCAAGCTCCAATTGACGAAACCCGCAAATAGCTGGACATTCCCGCGGGGTTTCTAGCAGGCGGGGTCTTGCTAGGGGGTTGGAGCCATGCAACGAGCGCGCCATTGCTTGAGTCTTGCCGCCGTTGCCGCACTGACCTGCGGGCTTGGCGGCAATCTGCCCGCCGATACGGCTTATGCCGAGAGCGGCGTTTCGACCGCAAACCGGATCGTGGCCGTCTATCGGGTCGATATCGGCAGCTTCAATCTCGGCGAATTCAAGCTCACCACGACCTTTCGCGGCGACGATTACGAGATGCGCGGCGAAGGCCGGTTCAAGGTGCTGGAAGGCCTCATCTATGAGTGGCGCGGGGTGACGGCCAGCGCCGGCCGGGTGACCGACACCGGGCCCGAGCCCACCATGTATGCGTTCAACTTTGCCGACAGCGCCAAGGCGGGCGAACGGCTGCGCATGACCTTCGACGGACGCGCGGTCACCGATGTCTCGATCATCCCCAAAAACCGGCCACTGCCGCGCACCATTCCAGTGACGAAGGAACAGCTCGAAGGCGTGCTCGATCCCATGAGCGGCGCGTTTTTGACCGCACAGTCCGACAATCCCAACGGCGATCTGTCGGTTTGCAACAAGACTTTGCCGGTGTTCGACGGCAGGCAGCGTTACGACCTGGTGGTCAGCCCTAAGCGCGTGGTGAGCGTGAAGCGGACGACGCCAACCGGCTATGGCGGACCGGCGGTGATCTGCCGGGTGAAATTCATCCCGATCGCCGGCTACCAGCCCGACAACGCGGCCATCAGGCTGATGCAGCAAAGCAACGAGATCGAGGTATGGCTGATCCCGGTGCGGGCCAGCACGATGTACGTGCCCTATCGCATTGTGTTGCCGACGCCGGTGGGCTATGGCTCGGCGATCGTGACCTCGATCCAAGTCGGAACGCGTCGCGCCAGCGCCGAGCCCTGATCGTTCGCGGCGGCTCGCGCCGAAGATTAATGCCGAGAGCCCGAATCCCAACATGTAGTAGGGAACAGATGCCGAAGATTAACACTCCCCTGATTCGTGCGTGCTCCGTTCCCGTTGCCTTCTTTGGCGCTTAACGACGATCCGAGATCGGGTTGTCAGGACGAGCCTTTGAGTTCACCGAGACACCCATCAAGCGAGCAAACTGTCCCAATTCTGGAAAGAACGAAATCCGAATGGGCGATGTCAGCGATTCGGACGAGATTCGTTCCCCCCTCGTTCCGAGTTTTCGCGCCGAGAGAGCTTTAGGACGTCAAGCATGAGCCGGTCTTTTTCCCCGCATTCCACAAACCTCCAGCGCGGGCGCGGCGTCACCGCGGTGCTCGGTCCGACCAATACCGGCAAGACCCATCTCGCCATCGAGCGCATGCTGGCTCACGACGTCGGCATTATCGGGCTCCCGCTCAGGCTGCTCGCGCGCGAGGTCTACGACAAGATCGCCGCCCGCGTGCCCGCCGGCCAGGTGGCGCTCATCACCGGCGAGGAAAAGATCAAGCCCCCCTCCCCGCGCTTCTATGTCTGCACGGTGGAGGCCATGCCGCTCGAGCTCGAAGCGGACTTCGTCGCCATCGACGAGATCCAGCTCGCCGCCGACGGCGAGCGCGGCCATGTGTTCACCGACCGCTTGTTCAATGCGCGGGGCATGAACGAGACGTTGCTGCTTGGCGCCGCCACCATGCGGGACGCAATCCGCGAGCTGTTGCCCGGCGCCAATTTGGTGTCGCGGCCCCGGCTGTCGCAACTGACCTATGCCGGCGACAAGAAGATCACGCGCCTGCCCCGCCGCTCGGCCATTGTCGGCTTCTCGGTCAACGACGTTTATGCCATCGCCGAGCTGGTGCGACGCCAGCGGGGCGGCGCCGCCGTGGTGCTGGGCGCGCTCTCCCCGCGCACCCGCAACGCGCAGGTGGACCTCTACCAGAACGGCGATGTCGATTTTCTCGTCGCGACCGACGCCATCGGCATGGGGCTCAATCTCGATCTCGACCATGTCGCCTTCGCCGGCATCCGTAAATTCGACGGGCAGAGCCACCGGAGCCTCACGCCGGCCGAGCTTGGCCAGATCGCCGGCCGCGCCGGGCGCCACATGAATGACGGCACGTTCGGGGTGACCGGCAATGTGCCGCCGTTCGAGAGCGACCTGGTGGACCGGCTGGAGAATCATTCGTTCGACCAGGTCGGCGTGCTGCAATGGCGGAACCGCAAGCTCGATTTCAGCACGATCGAGCGGCTGAAGGACTCCTTGCGCGACGCCCCCGACCATCGGCGGCTAGCCCGCTCCCGCATGGTCGACGACGTGATCGCGCTCGAGAATGTGAGCCAAGACCCGGCGGCGCGCGACATGGCCAAGGGGCCGGCGGCGGTGGCGCTGTTGTGGGAGATGTGCCAGATCCCCGACTATCGGAAGATCTCGGCGGCGAGCCATGCCGAGCTGGTCGCCACCCTCTATCGCTTCGTCATGAGCGACGAGGGCAAGATCCCCGCCGACTGGTTCGCCAACCAGGTGGCGCTGGCCGATCGCACCGACGGCGACCTCGACACGCTGTCCAACCGCTTGGCGCAGATCCGCACCTGGACGTTCGTGTCGCATCACGCCCAATGGCTCGACGATCCGGAACATTGGCAAGGCCGCACCAAGGCCATCGAGGACAATTTGTCCGATGCGCTGCACGAGCGCCTGACCCAGCGCTTCGTCGACCGGCGGACCAGCGTGCTGATGCGCCGCCTGCGCGACAAGGAGGAGATTGCCGCCGAAATCGCGCCTGACGGCAACATCCTGGTCGAGAACCATTATGTCGGCCGGCTCGACGGCTTCCGCTTCACGCCCGACACCGCCGGCGAGGGCATTCACGGGCGGGCGACCCGCCACGCGGCGGCCCAGGTGCTGGCGCTTGAGCTGTCGACCCGCGCCGACGCGCTGTACGGGGCGCCCGACGAGGCGATCGCGCTCAATCCGAGCGCCCGGATGGTGTGGGCGGGATCGGAGATCGCCCGGCTCGAACGCGGCGAGACCGCGCTCAAGCCGCGCATTCAACTCTTGGCCGACGAGCACCTCTCGGCATCGGATCGGGAGCGCGTGCTGAAGCGCCTCGAAGCCTGGTTCCAGGCCGAGCTTCACGCCAAGCTCAAGCCGCTGGTTCTGCTCGCCGAGGCCGATAATCTGTCGGGCCTGGCCCGCGGCCTCGCTTACCAACTGACGGAAAATCTCGGCGTGCTGCGCCGCGAGGCGGCCTCGGCCGAGATCAAGGCGCTCGATCAGGCAGCGCGTGCCCAGCTTCGCCAATACGGCGTCCGGTTCGGCGCCTTCAACGTCTATATCCCGGCGCTGCTCAAGCCGGCGGCGGCCGATTTGGTGCTGCTGCTGTGGGCGCTCCATGCCGGCCGGGATCACGGTCTCGATCCCGAGACGCTGCCGGCCCGGCCGCAGCAAGGCCTGACTTCGGTCGAGGCCGGACCGCTGATCCCAGAACCGTATTGGCGGGCCGCCGGCTTCCATGTCGCGGGCGCCCGTGCGGTCCGCATCGACATGCTTGAGCGGCTGTCCGACCTTATTCGCGGGCGCATCGCCTTCCGGGCGGCCGAGGGCGGCGTGGCGGCCCCGCCGGGGGCGACCGGCGACGGCGGCTTCCGGGTGGTGCCCGAACTGATGTCGGTGGTCGGCTGCTCGGGGGAAGAGTTCGCCTCGATCCTGAAGGCGCTCGGCTTCAGGCTGGAGCGGCGGAGGCTAGCGCCTCCGTCCGAGCCGCAGCCGCAAGTGCCGGATGCGCCCCCTCAGGCTGAGCTGTTCGACGAGATTTGGCGCCCGGGCAAGCGCAAGGAAGCGCGCTACGACAAGCGCGCGAGCCACAAGCCTCAACGTGAGAAGCGCGCGAAGCCGCGCCGGGGCGAGCGGCAACAGAAGCAGATCCATAACGCGCCGCCGGAGCGCAAGAAGGTCGAGCATTCGCCTTTCGCCGCGCTCGAAGCGCTGAGAGGGCGGCTCGCCGCGCGCCAGCCGGAAGGAAGCTGAGCCCAGGGCCATGGATGCACAGCGCCTCGACAAGTGGCTGTGGTGCGCGAGGCTCACCAGGACGCGGTCGGGCGCGGCGCGGCTGATCGAAGCCGGCAAGGTGCGCGTCAACGGCGCCCGCGCGCTGAAACCGAGCCGCCTCGTACAGGCCGATGACGTGGTGACCGCCAGCTGGCTCGGCAAGCTGACCGTAGTCCGGGTGCTGGGGTCGGCCGAGCGGCGCGGACCGCCAAGTCTGGCGCGCACTCTGTATGAGGATCTGACCCCGCCAGTTCCAGCGCCGGAGCCCGAGTTTCGTCAAGGTCCGCGGCCGACCAAGCGCAACCGCCGCCGCCTCGATGCCCTGCGCGGCAGCGACCTCTGAATTCGGTGTGATGGGCTGAAGCGCGGCGCCTACGCCGCCGAAGTGAGCCGCCGCAGCGGTCCCGCTTGCGGCTCGAGGCGACCGGCCCGCAGCAATTCGGCGACTTGGGCGGCCGGCACCGGCCGGCTGAAATAGTAGCCTTGCGCCTGCTCGCAGCCGGCGCCCATCAGGAAGCGCGCTTGCGCCTCGGTCTCCACGCCTTCGGCGATGACCTCGAGGCCAAGCTCGTTGGCGAGGCGGATAGCGGCTCTGACCACGGCGGCGTTGCGATAGTCGACGGTGACTCGGAACACGAATTCCTGCGCCAGCTTGAGCCGGTGGACCCGGTATTGGGTCAGATATTTGAGCGAGGAATAGCCGGTGCCGAAATCGTCGATCGAGATCTTGATGCCCAATTGGCGCAGCTTCTCGAGCGTATTCGAATGCCGGTGGGTCGCTTCCATCAGCACCGATTCGGTCAGCTCCAGCTCAAGATGGGTGGGGTCGATGTTCCATCGCGTCAGGCTCGCTTCGATCTCGCGCTCGAGTTCGGAGGCGCCTTTGAACTGAACGCCGGACACGTTGACCGACAGCACCTGCGGCGCGATGCCCTCGGCGCGCCAGAGTTTGAGCTGGCTGCACGCCTCCTCGAACACCCAATGGCCGATCGGCAAGATGATCCCGGTGCGCTCCGCGATGGGAATGAACGAGGCAGGGGCGAGCAGGCCGCGCGTCTCGTGGTTCCACCTGATCAGCGCCTCGAGCCCGATAATGCGCCCGGTGGCGAGCTCGACCTGCGGCTGGTAGTAGAGCTCGAGCTCGCCGCGGTCCAGCGCCACCCTCAGCTCCTCGGCGACCCGCACGCGCTCATGAACTTCACGGTCGAGGTCGTGGCTGTGGAAGCGGTAGCAGTCGCGGCCCTCGTCCTTGGCGCCGTAAAGCGCCAGATCGGCTTGCATCATCATCGCCTCGGGACTGGCGGTGTCGGGAGAGAACATGGCGATGCCGGTGCTCGAGGTGATGCGGACCTTGTGGCCCTTGATGGTGAACGGCACGGCCAGTAGCTTGCCGATCCGTGCCGCGAGTTCCCCGGCGGTTTCCGGATCGGTGACTGCCGGCAACAGAATGGCGAACTCGTCGCCGCCGAACCGCGACACCAAGTCTTCGGTCCTGACCGCGGCTTGCAGCCGGCCAACGACCTCCTTCAACAGCAGATCGCCCATGGCGTGGCCGAGCGTGTCGTTCACATCCTTGAAGTTGTCGATGTCGAGATAAAGCACGGCGAAGGGCGGCGCGCCGCGCAAGCTCCCGGCGAAGGCCATGGTGAGCTGCTTGAGGAAGGCGCGGCGATTGGCCAGGCTGGTCAACAGATCGGTCTGGGCGAGTTCCAACACCTTGGTATTGGCGGCCTCGAGCCCAAGGGCATGGCGCATCGAGGCCCACATATAGGCGAGCAACGCGCCAAACACCAACAGGACGGCCGCAAGAACGAGCCAGGCTCGGTAGTAGCTTATCAACCCGCTTTGCATCGGCACGACGACCAGGTTCCACCTGGCATCGCCGGCGGTCAGCTCGGTGGTCCACGATGGCCGGCCGGTCAGAGCCTGCTGCTTCACGCTTTGAAGCGGCCCCTCACGGCTGGCGGCGCCGCGCAGATAGACCGGCATTGCGTCGGGGTCTGACTGGGCCGGATAGAGATAAAGGTCGACGTCCTGCGACAGCGTCGCGTGGGCGAGGATGGCGTCGAACATGGCGGCGATCTGGAATGCACCGACGATCACGCCGAGAGTATTGCGGCGTCGTTCATCGAGGCTATTCAGTTCGGCATCCTGGCGATAGATCGGAATCACGGCGAGGAAGCCGTCGCGGTGTGCGCTGATCGGATTGCGGAGCTGAATACCCTGGGCCGTCGCCATGAGGTTGCCCTCGCGCGCCCGGCGGATCGCCTCGATGCGGACGGGTTCGGAATTGAGGTCGGTGCCCAGCGTGGCCGCTCGCTTGGAGGCGACCGTCGAATAGAGAATGGGGAAGTACTCGTCGCGCTCGGGCGATACCGCCATCGGATTCGACAGCGACCACGTCCGGATCGAAAAATCGGGGTGTCCCCGGTCCCTCTGCTTGCGCTCGAACTCGGCGCGCTCGTCGCGGGTGACACGCGGCGCCCAGACGAGTCGCATAGTTTCGTCGTACCCGGCCGTGATCTGGCTGGTGAAGAGATCGAACTCGTCAGCATCGACCTCGACGGACGCATCGTAAAAGGCGCGCGTGGCGAGCAGCTTGCTGAGATACTGATCGAGCCCGTTTTGCAGGACTGCGCCGTAGTCTCCGGCGACGTTGGTGAATTTGGCCTTGGCCAGCCGCTCCTCCCACACCGAGACGGCAAACCACGCGGAGGCCGCGACGATCACCCCGAGGCAGGCCGCGCCAAGAAGGGGCCAGAGATGGCCGCTAGGCGTCCACCTCCTGTTGACAGGCGCTAGCTCCGTCATGCGCGCATCGGGCTCCTTACGGCCCAACCGTGGCCCTGGCAGCGTTCGATCGGCAAAAAGCTGGAACCCGAGGCGACGATCCAGGGGAGGCGCTTTTCCTCCAACCCCGCGAAATGCCCATAAATTGATTGACGCCGGATTAGTATGCAGCGGGAAAATCAACCCAAGGGGCGGGGGAAAAAGGGATTTTCCTACCGGCGCCCCCGCCTTCGCCGCCCATGCGTCGCCTTGTGCTGGCGACGTGATTGTTATAGGCAAGCGCTTCCTCAGGCGACTATGAGGGCCCTAAGGGGCTAGAATGCGGGCCGATCAGGCCCCGAAAGCGTGTGGACCGATGACTTACGTCGTCACCGAAGTTTGCATCAAGTGCAAGTATATGGATTGCGTCGAGGTCTGCCCCGTGGACTGCTTCTACGAGGGCGCCAATATGCTGGTGATTCACCCCGACGAATGCATCGATTGCGGGGTGTGCGAGCCGGAATGCCCGGTCGATGCCATCAAGCCCGACACCGAGCCGGAACTCGATCGCTGGCTGGAGATCAATCGGCAATATTCGGAAACCTGGCCGAATATCACGATCAAAAGGCCTGCCCCGCCGGATGCCGATGCCTTTGTGTCCGAACCGGACAAATTCGCCAAATACTTCACCCCCGATCCCGGCGAAGGGGACTAAGGAGTTCAAAGGGTTAAGCGTTAACCCTATGGTCAAAATGCCGCATGTTGCGGCGCAAAAAGGGCGGTGCTGCGATACGGGATGACTTTCGGATTCACTAAAATTGTGTTATTGTAACGGCGAAATGGCGCGGACTGTCGGCGCATTAAGCACCAAGAGAGGCGTCCCTGTTTGGGCGCACTTTTTTTTCTCAACTGAGGGAGGTGGCGCGATCAGGCTCCTGATCGGCGGCTCATCTTGTGCCCAAGGCTCCGTCCGGCGGACGGAGGCCAGAACCGATCCTGGCAAGACCTGGGCACGCTCATGGCGCCAGGCATAGTCGCTCGCAAAACATTTTCAGAGAGTGAGACGAGAGTATGGCTGAAAAGAAGAAACCACAGCAAAGACACGGCTTTCGCACCGGCGAGTATATCGTCTATCCGGCGCACGGCGTCGGCCGGATCGTGAGCATCGACGAGCAAGAGATTGCCGGCGCGAAGCTCGAGCTGTTCGTCATCAATTTCGAAAAAGACAAGATGACGCTCAGGGTACCGACCGCCAAGCTTGCCAGCGTCGGCATGCGCAAGCTGTCCGAAGAGAAGACCGTGAAGAAGGCGCTCGGCACGCTCAAGGGCAAGGCGCGCGTCAAGCGCACCATGTGGTCCAGGCGCGCCCAGGAATACGAGGCGAAGATCAATTCTGGCGATCTCGTCTCCATCGCCGAAGTGGTGCGCGACCTCTACCGCTCCGAGGCACAGCCCGAGCAGTCCTATTCCGAGCGGCAGCTCTACGAGGCCGCGCTCGACCGCATGGCGCGGGAGATCGCCGCCGTCGAGCGGATGGATGAGGCTAGCGCCGTGGCCAAGATCGACGACGTGCTCGCCAAGACGGCGCGGCATGCCAAGATTGCGGCCGAAACGGAGTCGCGCACTCGCGCAGCCTAAGTTCAGCCGCTAGCGAAAATTCCCCGTCGAGCAGCCATGAGTTGCTCGACGGCCTTCGCTACAGGCAGCCGATCTGCCCCATCAACACCTTGAGCTCCAGCGCTTCGGTGCGGGCATCGATCTCCATGCAAAGTTCGAGCGACTGACGCAGCTTGCGGCAGGCGTCCTCGGTCTGCCCGCGCATATGCGAGAGCACGGCCAGGTTCCGCATCTGCATGGCGATGCCGCGCCCCTCGCCGGCATCGCGCGCGGCATCCAAGGCGACATTGAACTCCTCCTCGGCCTCGGCCAGACGACCGCTGTCGAGATAGACGGCGCCGAGATTGCCCGCGGCCTTGGCCACGCCGGAGGCATCGTTCGCGCCCATGAACAGATCGATGGCCCGCCGATAGGAGCCTTCGGCGTCGGCAACCTGTTTCAGGGCGCGGTGCGCATTGCCGAGATTGAAGACGGCGTTGGCGGCGTGGTCGGGTAGCCCAAGCTCGAGATAGAGGCGCAGGCTCTCCCTGAAATGGGTGGCCGCTTCGTCGATCCGGGCCTTCTCGAACAGGATCGTGCCGAGATTGAGATTGGCCCGCGCCACGCCATCCTTGTGCTTGAGCCGCTCTTCCAGCTGCAACGCCTGGCGCACCATCTCCTCGGCGCGGTCGAGGTCCTGGGTCTCGCGATAGAGCAAGCCAAGATTGCCGGCGGCAACCGAGGCGATGCCGATTTCCTCCAGCTTCTCGGCCACGGTAAAGCTCTTCAGCAGCATCTGCTCGGCTTCCGCGAACTGGCCGAGGCCTTGCAGCAACAGGCCGAGATCGGCGTAAAGCTGGGCCAGGCCAAGCTCATAATTGAACTTGGTGCAGAGCGTGGCCGCCTTGTTGTAATTGGCCAGCGCGCTATCGAGCTGGCCCGCCTTCATTTGCGTGCTGGCCAGCGCCATCATGGCATCGACCAGCGATTTGGGATCTTCCCGCGCTTCGAAGATGCGGGCGGCGGTCTCGAACTTCTCGGTCGCTTCCTTGAGGCGCCCGCGCCGGAGATGCAGGACGCCGGCGAACATGTCGATCATGGCGGCGATATCCTCGCGGCCCCCCTCCCCGCCGCCGCCGCGCGCCTTTTCCATCAGGGCCTCCATGCTCGGGAGATCGCCGAGCCTGAACTGGACGAGGGCAAGCGCGAGGAGATTTTCCGGGTTGGCGGGATCGACCTCGAAGGCGCGCTGAAACAAGTCGAGCGCCTGGTGCGGGTCCTTGGGCAAAGCCAGCGCGCCCTGATGGCGCAACGCCGCGGCGGCCTGCCGCGCGGCGCGCCCGGCCTCGGCCTCTTTGGCGCGCGTCAGCTCGGCGAAAATCTCGGTGGCAGGCGCGCTGTTCCCCGCTTTGAGCCGCCTGATCGCCCGCCGAGCCTGCCGCGTATCCTCGCTATTGAGCGCCAGCACCGCGTCGGTAATCAGGGTGGCGATGCTGTTGCCTTCCTTGAGCGAGAAGCGGTCGCCGTTCTCCTGCGACCGGGCCATCATCTCGCCGGCCGTGGCGACGGCAATTTGTTCGGCGGTGGTCCGGTTCTGCTGCTCGTGCTGGCGCCGCGACCTCCGCAGCAGAAAGGCGAGCAGGCAGAGGACGACAACAAGGACCCCGACGACCGCCGAGACGTACTCGACCGTGGCCCAGTCGAGCGGAAAGACGCGCGAGAACGACTCCATGGCGCTGGTCGGACACTCCCCCTTGGCCTAGCTCAGCACGCGCGGCGACTATGACACCCCTCCGGCTATAGAGCGATAGCCGGTCCTGTTTGCCGCTCGGGGGACTTCGCGTTTTCCTCATGTCGGGTTATCCGGCAGCACCTCGATCTGCTCCGGATGGGTCGCTTCGATGATGGGCCCGTTGCGCCAGGCCAGGAAGCCGCGGGCGCGCAGGCGCCTTCCGGCCAAGGCCTTGAGGTCGATGCCGGCGGCGGCGAAGACGCCCGCGTTCTTGCGGTCGACGCTGACGGTAAAGTCGCTCCGCCAGTCCTCGGTGAAATTGAGATAGATGCGCCCGGCGCCCTCGCCGACCGCCACCACGGTCCCCTCGACCAGCTGGTAGGAATGGATGAGGCGGCCCAGGCGCTTCGCATCGAGCGCCGGCGCGATGCGATAGACATAGGACGCCCATACGCCGAACCGCTTCGCCCGCGCCTCCTTCTCGCGCGCCAACAGCTCGGCGACGCAGGCCCGGTTGTCGGAGAACGAGTAGACGCGGGCGAGGCCCCTGGCGACCAGCGCCTCCTGGAGCCAGAGGCGGTTCTCGCCCTCGACCACGAACACCTGAGCCAGCAAATGACCGTGCCGGTCCTGGCGCAGCCCGCCAAATCTGAGTTCGACCGTCTTGCCGGCGGCGGCAAGAACCGACAGCGCGTCCTTGGCCTCGTCGACCAGGGGCCAGGGATCGTCGCCCCGCCAGCCGAGCGGCGACATCGGGGCCTTGGCGCCGATCAGCCTGACGGTCCGGCCGTCGGTGAGCTTGAGCGTCTCGCCGTCGAGCACGGCGGCCACCGTGGCGGCCTCCGGCGGCGACAAATCGCAGGCCCAGGCCGGCAGGCCTAGGCCGCCGAGCATAGCCGCAACCGTTACGATGATGCCGGTCACCCCCCTGACCATGATGCATCTTACGGATGTAGGCCCACGATTCACAAGCGCCCACATGAGGGGGTCAGGCGAAGAAAACGGTGCCGATGATCACGATCAGGCACAGCACCACCTGCCAGAAGAACGGCTTGGCCCGGAGCGAGCCGGCCCCGGTCTTGAGCTCGCGCAGGATCAGATAGCCGCCCATGCTCCGCCGGAACCAGCCGGTGGCCTCGCCCGCTTGGTCCATGTGCTTCGGCACGCGCTTCCAGCCGGCGAACAGATTGCCGATCAGGCCGAGCATGGAGCGGAAATCGACCGCCATCAGCCCGGTCCTGTCCTGGAAGATGACGTCCTCGCCGGCGATGAAGCCTGGGCTCACCCGGCCGATGGCCTTGCCGTCGAGCCGTACCGGGCGGCCGCGGACCGGAGACGCGCCGGGGTCACCCATCAGCGCCATGACCGTGGCTGCTTGCGGCGTGCGGAACGGATAGCGCAACGGCAGCGTCGCCAGCACGCCCACGGCGACGGCCGCCGGCACCAGCTGCCAGGCGCCGCCGAGGCCGACCGCCAGCCCGAACAGAAGCGGGGCCACGAGCAGGAGCAGCTCGCCAAGGAACTGACCCCAGAGTTTGCCGCGGCTGAGATTGACCCGCGCGGCCGCGGCCTCGACGTCGTAGTCGGCGAAGGCTTGGCCCTTGGCCTTGGCGATCTCGCCGAGATGAGCCACCCGCCGCCCGGTGAGAGGGTGCGTGGAGTTGAGCTGAACCAGCGCGGCCCAGGGATTGTAGGTGTCGAACAGCATGGCCTCGGCGGCGGCGCCGGGGTGGCTTGCGGTGCTTTCGGCCAGCAGGCCGGTATAGCGCGCATTCTTGACGTCGATCACGCCGAGATGGCGGGTCGACCTGAGCAGGCTCTGGGTCGCCTCGGTGTCCTCGATGGTGACGATGCCGTAGGCGATCTTGATCAGCGCGCTGGCGAGATGGCGCGGCTCGACGCGGCTCGCGGAGAAGGCGTCGGCCAGATATTCGCGGGTGCGGCTGAGATAAAGCAGGAGATAGATGCCGATATAGTAGCCGACCAGAGCCGCCAGCCCGACGATCGCGCCATAGCCTTTCCGATCGCTGCTACCCCTGCCCGTGCGAACCAGCGCGGCGTAGATCTGATAGAGGATCTGCACCAGCATGCCGGCCATGGTCATCAAAATGAAATCGCGGTTGACGATATGGCCAAGCTCGTGCGCGACCACGGCGCGCTGCTCGTCAGGGGTCAGAAACTCGAAGATGCCCTGGGTGACGACGATGCGCGCATTGGAGCGCAGCAGGCCATAGGTGAAGGCGGTCGGGTTGCGGTCGGGGATGAAGCCGATCCTCGGCGCCTTGAAGCGATAGTCGTCGGCGACCTCGTGGATGAGCTGGTGGACGCCGGGATAGCGTTGTTTGACGACAGCGTCGTCGAGGAATTCGAGCTGATTGAACCAGCGCAGCGTGAGGTCGGAGAGCCACGGGCTGATCAGCCAGATGAGCAGATTGATGATCACGGTGAGCGTTATGGCGAGCGTCAGATTGACTTCGCCCGCGGCCACCAGGGCGGCAAGCACCAGGCCGGCCACCATGCCGACCAGAATGCCGAACGTGATCAGCGAGGCGAAGACGAGACGGGCCACGGCACCCCCCAATGACGCTCAAGCGGCAGAGATTAGCGTCAGCCGGGCATTGGCGCCGCTAGATTCGCTACGGTCACAGGTGCTCGGCGCGGACGAACTGGGCGAGCCTGCCGCCCGAGGCATCGAACAGGATCAGCGTGGTGTCGGTCTGCTCGAAGCTCGAAGCGGCCTGAAGCGTGGCGAAGAAAATGGCCTCCACCTTGATCAGGCCCGGACAGCCCTTCCGGGTGGAGGCCAGCGGGCCGATCTTGATGTGATTGCCGGAGATGGTGTAGCCGCCGAAGAACCGGTTGCAGCCGCCGCTGCCGGTGATCCTCCCATCGGACTGGAATTCGACCTGCATTTTGATCCCGGCGGGGAGCTCGGCCGCGCTCATGAAGCTCGGGCGCCACTCGCTGCCGGCAAGGTCGACGCCCATGCTCGCGCCCGCCGTGCCGACCGCCAACACCAGGCCAAACAGCGACATGTGATCCTCGTTACGGGCGTGGCCGAAGGCACGATCCCATTCGCGCGCAGCATATCGGCAGGCTGCGGGCGCTCCACATTAAATCTTGGCAAGACCGGCCATGGCGGGAGGCGCGCGACGAAACAGAAGCGCTTAACAAAAAGAGCCTATATAAAAGCCGGAACGAAGCCGAGGCTTCAGGACCCCGTAGCTCAGCTGGATAGAGCACCAGATTCCTAATCTGGGGGTCGCGCGTTCGAATCGCGCCGGGGTCACCATCTATTCCCTCCCGTTGGCTGCCCACATCCGCCTGTTGATTGGGCGCGTTAGCGGCTAGCGCCCTTGACCCCACTGGGCTAAATCAGACTGTGGGGCATGGGCGAGAGGCGCATGCGCTCGATCTAAGGGGGGAAAACCATGGATATCGTCGGAATCGTCGTAGCGCTGGTGATCGGCGCGATCGCCGGCTGGCTGGCCGGAGTCATCGTCGAAGGGGGCGGGTTCGGCCTGCTCGTCAACATGCTGCTCGGCATCGTCGGCGCCTTCATCGCGGCGCTGCTGTTCCCGAGACTCGGTCTCGGCTTGACGCTCGGCGGGGGGGTCGTCGGCGCGATCGTCGCCTCCACGCTCGGCGCCGTGGTGCTGCTGCTGATCGTCAATTTGATCCAGCGCCTGGTCTAGGCCGGACGCCGCAAGCCGCGGCGTTCCAACCGCACGATGGCGGGTGAAGCAGCGCTGGCCCCCAGGCCGGCGTTGACGGGATAGGTGTGCCCGCCGCGCCTAGCGGGTGGGCATCGGCTTCTCGCCGCGATAGTCGTAGAAGCCGCGCTTCGATTTCCGCCCGAGCCAGCCCGCCTCGACATATTTCACCAGCAGCGGACAGGGGCGATATTTCGAATCGGCCAGCCCCTCGTACAGCACCTGCATGATCGACAGGCAGGTATCCAGCCCGATGAAATCGGCGAGCTGGAGCGGCCCCATCGGATGATGGGCGCCGAGCCGCATGGCGGTGTCGATGGCGTCGACCGAGCCCACGCCCTCATAGAGGGTGTAGACCGCCTCGTTGATCATCGGCAGCAGGATGCGGTTGACCATGAAGGCCGGAAAGTCTTCCGACACGGCGACCGTCTTGCCGAGCGTCTCGACGAACTCCCGGGTGCGGCCGAAGGTGGCGTCCTCGGTGGCGATGCCGCGGATCATCTCGACCAGCTCCATGACCGGCGCCGGGTTCATGAAATGCAGCCCGATGAAGTGCTCGGGCCGGTCGGTCGAAGCCGCCAGCCGGGTGATCGAGATCGACGAGGTGTTGGTGGCGACGATGGCGTCGGGCTTGATGAACGGCGTGAGGGCCACGAAGATCTTGCGCTTGACCGTCTCGTCCTCGGTGGCGGCCTCGATCACCAGGTCGGCGTCGCCCAAGCCCTGCATGGTCTCGGCATAGGTGATGCGGCCGAGGGCCTTGTCCTTTTCCTCCTGGGTGATCTTGCCGGAGGCGACCTGGCGGGTGAGGTTCTTGTCGATGGTGGCCAAGGCCTGCTCGACGCGCTCCTTGGCGATGTCGTGCAGCACCACGTCATAGCCGGACAGTGCGACGACATGGGCGATGCCGCCGCCCATTTGGCCGGCGCCGATGATGCCGATCTTGCTGATGGGAGCCATGTCAGATTCGCCTTTCGCGGCCGGATCGGCCCGGAGGCTTGAGCCTTGCACTATGTCGTCCATGGTCATTCCTCTGAACCTGCCTACGCTAATAGCCTGCCTTTTTGAGCTCGGCGTCGAGCTCGGGCAGGACGGTGAACAGGTCGCCGACGAGGCCATAGTCGGCAACCTGGAAAATGGGGGCGTCGGCGTCCTTGTTGATGGCGACGATCACCTTGGAATCCTTCATGCCGGCCAGATGCTGGATGGCGCCTGAGATGCCGATGGCGATATAGAGCTCGGGCGCCACCACCTTGCCGGTCTGCCCGACCTGATGGTCGTTCGGCATGTAGCCGGCGTCGACCGCGGCGCGGCTGGCGCCCACCGCCGCGCCGAGGCGGTCGGCCAAGGGCTCGATCAGTTTCTTGAAGTTGTCGCCGGACTGCATGCCGCGGCCGCCGGAGATGACGATGCGGGCGGCGGTCAGCTCGGGCCGCTCGCTGACGCTGATCTCCGAGCCCTCGAAGCTCGACAGCGAAACCGGGGCGACGGGCTTGGCCTCCTCGATCGGGGCCGAGCCGCCCTCGCCCGCACTGGCAAAGGCGGTGGTGCGGACCGTGGCGACGATGGTCTTGTCGGATGTCTCGACCGTCTGCAGCGCGTTGCCGGCATAGATCGGGCGCACGAAAGTGGTGGGCGACTTCACCTCGATGATGTCGGAAATCTGGGCCACGTCGAGCATGGCGGCGACCCGCGGCAGGACATTTTTGCCCATGGTGGTGGCCGGCGCGAGCAGCACGGTGTAATTCGCCATCAGCGGCAGCACGGCAGCAGCCGTCTCCTCGGCGAGGCGCTGCGACAGATGCGGGCCTTCGGCGATGAGCACCTTGCGCACGCCATCGAGCTTGGCGGCTTGATCCGCGACGGGCCGGCACTCGTGGCCGACCACGAGGATATCGACGTCGCCGCCGAACGCTTGCGCGGCGGTTAGCGCCTTAGCGGTCGCCGGCGCCAGCGTCTTGTTGTCGTGCTCTGCCAGCAGGAGGATCGCCATCTAGAGAACTCCCGCCTCGTTCTTCAATTTGTCGACCAGCGCGGCGACGCTATCCACCTTGATGCCCGCCTCGCGGCCCTTCGGCTCGGCGATGGACAGCACCTTGAGGCGCGGCGCGATATCGACGCCGAGCGCTTCGGGCGTGGTCTCGTCGATCGGCTTCTTCTTGGCCTTCATGATGTTGGGCAGCGAGGCATAGCGCGGCTCGTTGAGCCGGAGATCGGTGGTGACCACGGCGGGCTTGGCGATGGTGATGGTCTCGAGCCCGCCATCGACCTCGCGCACCACTTTGAACTTGGCGCCGTTGAGTTCGATCTTGGAGGCGAAGGTGCCTTGCGGCCAGCCGAGCAGCCCGGCGAGCATCTGGCCGGCCTGATTGCAGTCGTCGTCGATCGCCTGCTTGCCCATGATGATGAGGTCGGGCTTCTCGGTCTCGGCCACCCGCTGCAACAGCTTGGCGACGGCGAGCGGCTCGACGGTCTGGTCGGTCTTGACCAGAATGGCGCGGTCGGCGCCCATGGCGAGCGCGGTGCGCAAAATATCCTGAGATTTGACGCTGCCGATCGACACCGCGACGATCTCGGTCGCCTCGCCGCGCTCCTTGATGCGGACGGCTTCCTCGACGGCGATCTCGTCGAACGGATTCATCGACATCTTGACGTTGGCGAGGTCGACCCCGCTCCCATCCGACTTGACGCGGACCTTAACGTTGAAATCGACAACCCGCTTTACGGGAACGAGAATCTTCATGCGGCCATTGTTCCCCGCACGCTATGACCGGCCCCCCTAGCCCAGTCATCTCGCAGTTGCGAAATGGCGGCGACCGTACTGCCGGGCCCGGCCCAAGTCAATGGTTTCCGGCCCTTTAAGGCGGGGATTTACGCGCCGCCCCGGGTGCGGTCGAACAGCACTACACCGCGCCGCCGCATGAACAGGATCAGGGTCGCCCCGGCCAGAAGTCCGCCGATATGGGCCCACCAGGCGACGTTCTCCTCGCTCTCGAATAGGAGATTGCCGAACTGCGCGGCGATCCAGATGCCGAGCGCCCAGACCGCGGTAATCCGGATCGGAATGCGCCACAGCGCCAGCACCCAGACCTTCACCTTGGGATGCAGGATGATATAGGCGGCGATCACGCCGGCCACCGCGCCGGACGCCCCGATCAACGGCAACTCGGAGGTCGGATTCATCCAGGAATGGAGCACCGCGGCGAAGACTCCGCACATCAGATAGAACATGACGAAGCGCATGTGCCCCATGGCGTCTTCGATGTTGTCGCCGAACACCCATAGGAACAGCATATTGCCGAGCAGGTGGATCCAGCCGCCGTGCAAGAACATGTAGCTGACGAGCGTGAAGCGCTCCGGCATGAACGCGCCGCTCGCGAACATGGTCCCCGGGTCGGCGGCGCCGGACATGAGCTTGGCGGGGACGACGGCGAACGCCACGGTGTTTTCCTCATCGAGCGGAATGAACCAGCCGCTCTCGAACATCGCGTAGATGGCGACGTTGAGCACGATCAGCGCCACCGTCACATATTGAAAGTGGATGCGCTTCAGCGGGTTGGTGTCATGAAGGGGTATGAACACGGTTACACCGTTGGCCGCATCAGCGGTTCTTGCCCGGCACCCAGGTCACGTCGAGCTTGCCCTTGTCGTTGGCAGAACGGGCCGCGACGAACAGAAAATCGGAGAGCCGGTTGATATAGCGAAGAGCGGCTTCGCCGACCGTCTCGCCCTTGCGCGCGGCGAGCGCCACCATGAGACGCTCGGCCCGGCGCGAGATGGTCCGGGCAAGGTGCAGATAACTCGCGGCCGGCGAACCGCCCGGCAGCACGAAGGAGCGCAACGGCGCAAGCTCATGGTTGAGCGCATCGATCTCGCCTTCCAGCCGCGCCACCTGGGCATCGGTCACCTGCAAACGCCCGCGCGCGTCCTTGGTTTCGTCGGGAAAGCAGAGATCGGCGCCGAGATCGAACAGGTCGTTTTGGATGCGGGCGAGCATGGCGTCGAGCACGGGCAGGTGGTCTCTGGGTGTGCAGGCGCGCCAGGCCGATGGCGGCGTTGGTCTCGTCGAGCGTGCCATAGGCCTCGACCCGGAGATCGTATTTGGCGACGCGCCGGCCCGAGCCGAGCGCAGTGGTGCCGTCGTCGCCGGTGCGCGTGTAAATCTTATTGAGAACTACCATTGTGCCCGCCTTGGGAAGCCAGAGTTCCGCGGGTCGTGCCGACCTGGTTGCAGCTTAGCGCAGCTTGGCGCCGAAGGCGATCAAGCCTTCGTTAGGGGCCTTTGCCGGCCAGGTAGATTGCGGCCATCACCAGGCACAGCGCGATGAACTGCAACACCACGCGCCAGCGCATCAGGAGCTGGCTGGTATTGGGACTGCCGCCGCGCATCATGTTCCACAGCCCGAGCAGGAGCACGGTGGCGACCGCGGCCAGGGCGAACGGAATGGCGTAGTTCCTGAGTATTTCCATGATTGCTACCCGTTGGGCCTCGGCCGGTTCGACCCGCACTCTAGTGGCGGGCGGCAACGGCGTCGAGCGCGCTCATTGGGTGAAGGCTGCTAGGGCTGGGCGGCGGCAGCCGTGGCCGGCGCCGGCATGCGGTACGCTTTGACATCCTTCTTGGCGTAGCGGGAGACCTTGACCACGTCGCTTTGGTTGCCGCCGAGAATGTTCACGGACTTGCCCTCCCCGCTGACGAAGAATCCGACATGGCCGAGGCCCTGAAACGAGAACACGGCGATGCAGCCTTCCTCGGGCGCGTCGATGCCGCGTCCCCAATTGAGCCAAGCATTGGGCTCCATGCTTTGCGGCCCCTCGATGCCGACTTGGTTCAGAGACCATTCGGCGAAGGCCGAGGCCCAATCGATCTCGTCGTCCTGAACGCCGCGCGTGCTTTGCACGGTGGCGATGTAGTCGAGGATCCTGGGGTTGTTTTCCGGACCGGCGATCTCCTCTTCGCCCATCTCGCCATTGGCCACGGCAAGCCAGGGCGCATGGGCGAAACTATCCTGTGAAAGGCGCCAGATGGCGAAGCCGCCGAGCGCGAGTAAAACGAGGAGCGCTGCGGCGATGCCAGCGAGCGCAACGGGCGAGCGCCCGATCCCTTTGCCTTTCAAGATGCTGTCGGTCTCGCGGATCAGACGATCGACGTGGTGGTCGAAATCCTGACCGGTATCGACGCGGACCGCGTTGCGGTAGGAAAACTGCTTGAGGCTGTCCGGCAGCTGCGCGGGCGACGGAATTTCGCCGCGGCCGACCAGGACCGGAATGACGGGGATGCCTTTCTTGAGCGCCGTCTCGACTTCGATGCGGACCTGATCATTGTCCTCGTCGATCCGGGCGCGTCCCTCAGGCGTCGAGCCGCGCCAATTCGGCCCCACCACCGCGAGCAGGACATCGCTCTGCTGCAACACGTCTTGAATGTGGGAGCGGAAATCGACGCCGACGGGGACGTTGTCGACGTCCCTGAACACCGACTTCCGGCCGTAATGGCGGATCAGCCGGTCGAAAATGCGCCCGGTGATGGCTTCGGAATCGGAGCGCCGATAAGAAATCGAGAGTCTCGGCATCAGGTCGCCACGGGGAATATAGCCTCCTAACGGTGCCGCATCGGCAATTCTAGATGAGACTGGACCGGCCGCAACAGCGCTCTTTCGGCTCAGTTCCTGGCGGCGATGAAATCCAGCATGGCGGTCGGCAGGATGCGGCGGAAAAGCGCCGCCGCGTAAGTCGGCACGGTCACGTAATAGCGGCGCTTCGGGCTCCGGCTCTCCAGCGCGCGTGCGAGCTTGAACGCGACCGCCTCGGGGCCGAGCTTGAAGGTCTGATCGCCGCCCTCCTCGAGCCGCGCGATGCGGGTTTGATAGATTTCGGCATGGTGCGAGGCGTCGAGATCGATATGGCGGCGATAAGCCTCCAGTGCGTGCTCGAGGAAGCGGGAGGCGATCGGGCCCGGTTCGATCAGCACGATCTTGATGCGGGTCGCAGAGAGCTCGAGGCGGAGCGCGTCGGCAAGCGCTTCCACGGCGAATTTCGAGGCGCAATAGGCGCCGCGATAGGGCGCGGCAACAAGCCCGAGTACCGAGGAACAGAACACGATGCGCCCCTCCCCTTGCTTTCGCATGGCGGGAATGATGCGAGCGGTGAGATCCTGCCAGCCGAAAAAGCCGGCCTCGAATTGGGCGCGCAGCACCTCGCGCCGCAGATCCTCGACGGCACCGGGCTGGCCGTAGGCGCCGTTGTTGAACAGCGCGGTGAGCTTGCCACCGGTCGCCCGCAACACCTGCTCGGCGGCCGCTGCGATGGAGTCCGGCTCGGTGTAATCGAGATAAAGGCTGTCGACGCCCTCCTCGTCCTTGAGCCGCGCGATGTCTTGAGGCTTGCGTGCCGTGGCGAATACGCGCCAGCCGCGCCGTTTCATCTCGCGCGCGGACGCTAAGCCGATGCCTGACGAGCACCCGGTGATGAGAACCGAGCGCTCGGCCATCAGCTATTGAGGAACCAAATCGCGAAATTGAGCCCGGTGGCGAAGCAGACCCAGAGCGCCAGCGGGATCAGCAACAGGGAGGCAGTACGGCTCACGCGGTCGAACACCACGATGGTGATGACGATGACGATCAGGAAGGCCATGATCACGGCGAGGCCGAGCGCGGGGCTGTGCAGCCAGAAGAAGGCGACCGACCACAGCACGCCCACGGCGAGCTGGATGAAGAACCAGATCATCGCCAGCCTGTGGTCTTCCTCCTTGCCGGGCGTTTGCCAGACGAACCAGGCGGCGATGGCGCTCAGCCCATAGAGGATGGTCCAGGCGACGGGGAAGGCACCGTTCGGCGGGGTGAAGCCGGGTTTTGCCAGCGTCGCATACCAGTCAAGATTAGGCCGGGTCAGGGCCCCGCCGATCACCAGAGCGGCAAGGCAGGCCAGGGCGGCGATGATCGGAACGACATAGCTCGGCGCGTCGACCGGGGGCCGCTTGGTCTTGGCTTTTGCAGTGGGCTTCGTCTTTGGACGGGCCATCAGTCCTCCAACAGGCGACGGGCAATGACATGAGCCTGGATCTCGGCGGCGCCCTCGAAGATCGACAAGATGCGCGCGTCGCACAACACCCGGCTCACCGGATATTCCAGCGCGAAGCCGTTGCCGCCATGGATTTGGAGCGCATTGTCGGCGGCGGACCAGGCCACGCGGGCGGCGAGCAGCTTGGCCATGCCGGCTTCGAGATCGCAGCGGCGGCCGGCGTCCTTTTCGCGGGCGGCAAAATAGGTGAGCTGGCGGGCGAGCAGGATCTCCGCCGCCATCATGGCGAGCTTGTCGGAGACGCGCGGGAATTCGATGATCGGCTTGCCGAACTGCGCCCGCTCCATGCCGTAGCGCAGCCCGAGGTCGAGCGCGGATTGCGCCACGCCGATAGCCCGCGCCGCGGTCTGAATGCGCGCCGCCTCGAAGGTCTGCATCAATTGCTTGAAGCCTTGGCCCTCGACCCCGCCGAGCAGATTGGCGGCCGGCACGGCAAAGCCGTCGAAGGAGATGTCGAACTCCTTCATGCCGCGATAGCCGAGCACCTCGATCTCGCCGCCGGTCATGCCGTCGGCCGGAAACGGATTGTCGTCGGTGCCGCGCGGCTTCGGCGCCAGGAACATCGACAGGCCGCGATAGCCCTTTTCGTTAGGATCGGTGCGGGCCAGCACGGTCATCAGATCGGCGCGCGCGGCGTGGGTGATCCAGGTCTTCTGCCCGGTGATGCGGTAGACGTCACCGTCCTTGACGGCCCGGGTGGTGAGCGAGGCGAGGTCGGAGCCGGTGTTGGGTTCGGTGAACACCGCGGTCGGCAGGATTTCGCCGGATGCGATCTTGGGCAGCCATTCCGGCTTTCTGCGCGTCGGTGCCGCCGTTCAGGATCAGCTCCTCGGCGATCTCGGAGCGGGTGCCGAGCGAGCCGACGCCGATATAGCCGCGGGACAGTTCCTCGGAGACCACGCACATCGCCTCCTTGCCGAGGCCGAGCCCGCCAAACTCCTCGGGCAGCGTGAGCGAGAACACGCCCAGCTCGCTCATCTGGGCGATCAGCTCCATCGGTATGTATTCGTCCTTGAGGTGCCAATCCTGGGCGTGCGGCACGACCTCGGCCTCGGAGAACCGGCGCATCTCGTTGCGGATGTCCTCGTAAGTCTCTTCAAGACCGGGGTCGCCGAAATTGGCGGCGGCGGCGGCTTGCGCGTCCTTGATCAGCGCGACCACGCGGGCGCGAGCCCCGGGAGTCGCACTCCCGATCAAGGCGCGGAATTCCGGCGTGATAAATTCCGATGCATCCTTCTCGGACACGCCAAGCTCGTGCAGCCGCACGATCTCATTCTGACTCATCACCACGCCGCCCATCAGCTGCACGGCATATTCCGCGGCGCCGATCCGGCAGAGCAGCGCCTCCATCTCGCCGAACCGGCCCTCGCCGTCGAGGCGCTTGGCGTAATCGGCGATCTGACGCAGCGCCTCGACATAGGTGGCGATCCAGGCCAGCCCATGGGCGGCATGCTGCTCGCGCTCGAGCGCTACGTTGTCGATCTTGCCGCCCGGGGCGAGCTTGGCGGAGAGGGCCTCGATGGCCCGGCCGCGCAGTTTGGTGGCCGCCTCGGCGACTTGGTCTAGCAGGGGAATAAGCTCGGGCGCATTCTGCGTCCCTTGGCCGGTCACGGTTTCGGCAACTGTCAAAATCGGCTCCTGAATATGGGTAAAGCGATGACTCCCGCGCACAGCGAAGCGTGCCCCGGTTAAGGAGTCAAACCTCAAATCGTCGGCAAAATCTATAGGCTACGGCGCCCGAGCGAGGTCGCCATCGACCACCGATTCCTGGACGATGCCGGACCACGTTCTACCGGACTCGCCTTCGGCCGCGGCGGCGGGAGCCGGCTCGGCCTGTTGTCTCGGCGTTTCGACCGGCACGGCGGTGCCCTCGATTTCGAGCGGCCTAATGGCGGCCAGCAACTCGTCCAGCTTGTTCAGCGCCACATAATATTTGTTGGCCTGAAGCTGCTTTTCCACGTCCGCGCGCAATTCGAGAATCGCGTCGACCAGATCCTTCTTGACCAGCGGGTTTTGCATCGTACTGCCCCCTCTCTCAACGCAGCTCACGCCACAAGCTGCAACTCCCGCCATCTTACGCCGTTGGGACGAAGAGTCGAACGTCCTTTAAAATTTTGCAGCGGGCCGATAATTTTCCAGAATTCAGGCCGGAGGTTCGACATGAAAATTGTGATCATTGGCGGTAGCGGGCTGATCGGCTCCAAGACGGCGGAGCGGCTGCGCCGGAAGGGCCACGAGGTGGTGGCCGCGTCGCCGAAATCGGGGGTCAACACCATTACCGGCGAAGGGCTGGCCGCCGCGCTCAAGGGCGCGCAGGTCGTGGTCGATGTGGCCAACTCGCCGTCGTTCGAGGCCAAGGCCGTACTCGAGTTCTTTGAGACCTCCGGTCGCAACCTGTTCGCGGCGGAAACGGCGGCCGGCGTGGGTCATCACGTCGCGCTGTCGGTGGTCGGGGTCGACCGCCCGCCGGGCAACGACTATTTCCGGGGCAAGTTGGCGCAGGAAAATCTGATCAAGTCGGCCGGGATTCCCTACACCATCGTGCGCTCGACGCAGTTCTTCGAATTCATGGGCGCCGTCGCCGAGTCGGGCGCCGACGGGCAGACGATCCGCCTGTCCACCGCCCAGATGCAGCCCATCGCCGCCGATGACGTCGCCGATGTGATGGCTGATGCGGCGCTCGCGGCACCGCTCAACGGCATGATCGAGATCGCCGGTCCCGAGCGGCTGCCTCTCAGCGACATCGTGGGCCGATATTTGCGGGCAACCGGGGATGCGCGCACGGTCGCCGCCGACGCGCATACGCCCTATTTCGGCACTGCGGTGACCGACAAGTCCCTCACCCCCGGCGATAGCCCGCGCCTCGGCAAGACGCGGTTCGACGACTGGCTCCGCCATTCCACAGGAGATCGCACATGATCAGCCGCCATAGCGCTCGGTGCGGATGACACCGGGGCCGATCCCTGCGGCAATCGTGGCGTCGGCGGCAGCCTCGACAAACGCATTTGAGCCGCACACGAATACCTGCTTCGGCGCTTGCGGCAGTCTGGCGAGAAGCTCG
This sequence comes from uncultured Alphaproteobacteria bacterium, assembly GCA_963812105.1. Taxonomy (GTDB): domain Bacteria; phylum Pseudomonadota; class Alphaproteobacteria; order Rhizobiales; family Methyloligellaceae; genus Methyloceanibacter. Next base: position 519,594 of record CAWEUF010000002.1, on the reverse strand, counting down.
GTCAGCATCGCTGGGTCGACCCGGCGCCCGTAGTCGCGCGCCCGTTGTGCCGGCCCGCGGGTGAGCGCAAGCGCGAGCTCGAAACCGTCATTACGCGCATCGAGCGCCAGCAGCTCATCGCGAAACAAGACGTCGTCGAAGGTCCTGGCCGAGAACAGCAGCAGCATCGGCACGCGGGAATTCTGACTCGCGCGGTCGCGGATCATCGACATCAGCGGCACGACACCTGAGCCGCCACCGAGCAGCAGAAGCGGGCCACCGTCAGCGACCTCCCAGACAAAATGGCCACCGATGGGTCCGCGCAGCTCGATGTCGTCGCCGACCGTGGCGACGTCGTGAAAAAATGGCGAGACCTCGCCGTCGTCGAGCCGTTCGATGGCAAGCTCGAGCGGGCGCTGTGAATCCGGCGCCGAAGCGATCGAATAGCTGCGCTCGGCCCGGTAGCCGTCAGGGGCGGTCAGCCGCACATCGACATGTTGCCCGGCGCGGAAAGAGAACGGGCGCGTGAGTTCGAAGAAGTAGCTCTTGACGCGCGGCGTCTGGGGGGCGATGGCGGTGATCTTGGCTTGCTGCCAGCGCAGGCTGCGTTCGCTTGGCGGATCAGCCGGCGGTTCAGTCACCGGTGAAGCGCTGCTCGCGCCACGGGTCGCCGTAAATGTGGTAGCCGCGCAGCTCCCAGAACCCGGCTTCGTCCCGCGCGGTGAACTGAAGCCCGTTCACCCATTTCGCCGACTTCCAGAAATAGAGGTGCGGCACCAGCAGGCGGGCGGGACCGCCGTGATCGGGCGGCAGCGGCGCGCCCTCGTAGCGCAGCGCCACCATGGCCTGGCCGCCGACCAGATCGGCAGTCGGGACATTGGTGGAATAGCCGTCAAAGGAATGGGCAAGGGTGAAGGGCGTCGGCGGCGCGTCGAGCCCGGCCGCGGCCAAAATGTCGTCGACCAGCACGCCTTCCCACGGCGTATCCAGCTTCGACCATTTGGTCACGCAATGAATGTCGCGCGTCTGCTTGGTCTGAGGCAGCGCATTGAATTGCGCCCAGTCCCAGCGCGCCAGCGGCTTGGGTCCGACTTTCAGCGTGAACGACCAGTCCTCGGTGCGAATGTGTGGGGTGGGACCGGCGGAGAGCACCGGGAAATCGCTGGTGAGCGACTGCCCCGGCGGCAGCCGTTTGGCGATGTCAGGCGGTTGCTGCCGTCCGGTAAAGCCGCGCGTCACCATGTCAGCCCGGTGAGGTTGAACTCCGAGTCCCTAGGATGCGCTAGCTGCCGCCGTGCATCTCGCGGCTGGCCTCGAGCACGTCCTCGAAGGTCCTGAGGCCCGTGCATGGCGCGCTGACCAGCACCGACATGTTGCCCGGCCGGTGCTCGTTCTTCCACATGCGCATATGGGCCTTGGGGATCTGCTCCCAGGGGAACACCTCGCTCATGCAAGGGTCGATATGCCGCTCGATCACCAGCTTGTTGGCCTGGCTCGCCTGCAACAGATGGGCGAAATGGGAGCCCTGGATGCGCTTCTGATGCATCCACACATAGCGGGCGTCCATGGTGAGGTTGTAACCGGTGGTGCCGGCGCAGAACACGACCATGCCGCCGCGCTTCACCACGAAGCAGGAGACCGGGAAGGTCGCCTCACCGGGATGCTCGAACACGCTGTCGACATTCACGCCCTTGCCGGTGATGTCCCAGATCGCCTTGCCGAATTTGCGCACCTCTTTGTTCCAGGCGTCGTATTCGGGCGTGCCGACCGTGGGCATCTGGCCCCAGCAATTGAACTCCTTGCGGTTGATGACGCCCCGGGCGCCGAGCGACATGACGTAGTCGCGCTTGTCGTCCTCGGAGACAACGCCGATGGCGTTGGCGCCGGCCGTGGCGCAGAGCTGGATCGCCATCGAGCCGAGACCGCCGGAGGCGCCCCACACCAGCACGTTATGGCCGGGCTTCAGGGTATGCGGCCGGTGGCCGAACAGCATGCGATAGGAGGTGGCCAGCGTCAGGGTGTAGCAGGCCGCCTCTTCCCAGGTCAGGTGCTGCGGGCGCGGCAGCAGCTGGCGGTCCTGCACGCGGCAGAATTGCGCGAACGAGCCGTCCGGGGTCTCGTAGCCCCAGATGCGCTGGCTGGGCGAAAACATCGGATCGCCGCCATTGCACTCCTCGTCGTCGCCGTCGTCCTGGTTACAGTGGATGACGACCTCGTCGCCGACCTTCCAGCGTTTGACCTTGGCGCCGACCGCCCAGACGATGCCGGACGCATCGGAGCCGGCGACATGAAAAGAATTCTTGTGGACGTCGAACATCGAGATCGGCTTGCCGAGCGAGGCCCACACGCCGTTATAGTTGACGCCGGCGGCCATCACCAACACCAGCACGTCATGGGAATCGAGCTCCCAGGTGGGCACCACCTCGACCTGCATGGCCTCGTCGGGGGGACCCTGACGCTCCTTGCGAATGGCCCAGGCATACATGTTCTTCGGCACGTGACCGAGCGGGGGGATCTCGCCGATCTCGTACAGATCTTTGGCCACGCCTGCGGGCGCGGTTGCTGGAGACACTGCGGCTAGCGACATCTCATTCATCCGGTTGCCTCCCCCGTCCGACTGTTCGGTTTGTTTTTGCACTGCGGTAATTGTGTTCCATTCATCTCGCCACTGCAACATCTTTGCGGGTGGCTCACTTAACGCGCAAAAGGGCCCCAAAGGTGCCCTTTCTTCACCCAAAAACCGGCACGATCGGCCGGTTCGGCAGGAGGGTTAGCAAAAACCATTGGCCCTGCCCAGCGCCAAAATCACGATCGCGTGGGTCAATCGGAACGCCCGCCACCGAAGCACGTTCCTCCTTCGCCGGTTGGCACCAAAGCGGCAAAACGAACGACAAGGCCGCAGGCGCCTTCGGGCTCCCCCAAGATCTCTAGTGAAGGAGAGATTCAATGCGACTGAAACTTGCACTGTTGACCACCGCCGTCGCCTTCGGGCTCGGCACCACCGCCGCCCTCGCCGAGGAGGCTACCGGCGCCACCAGCGACATCACCATCGTGGAGAATAGCGGCGCCAACAATGTCCCGGGCACTCAGTCCGAGGGCAAGAAGGACAGCGCGAACCCGGGTGCCCTGTCGGCGCCGGAGAAGGACGCCACCGGCAATCAGCCGAGCGGTACCGGCGGCATGACCGACGATTCGGCCGCCAACGTGCCGGGCGCCAACGCTGACGGCGACAGCTCCGTCGAGAACCAGGGCTCCCTGTCGGCGCCCGAGAAAGACAAGAGCAGCATGGCACCGAGCGGCACCGGCGGCATGACCGACGACTCGGCGGCTAACGTGCCGGGCGCCAACGCTGACGGCGACAGCGCGATCCAGAACCAGGGCTCGCTGTCGGCACCGGAAAAAGACTCCAAAAAGATGTAAGCTCCCTCCCAAGCTCGACTCAACGAGGCGGTGCATCGCGCACCGCCTTTTTTCTGCGTCCGCCGCCGGCAATTGCCGAAATGGTGCTTGGTGTTTAATTAGGAATCGCGGCCCTAGGTTGCCCCGAACCGGCGGGCGTGCTTCGATACCAGCCAAGCCAAGCATTCGAGCAAGACCATGAGCGGAACGTCATCCAAGCGGGACAAGCCCTGGCTGTTCCGCACCTATGCCGGCCATTCCACGGCCAAGGCCTCCAACGAGCTCTACCGCCGGAACCTCGCCAAGGGTCAGACCGGCCTGTCGGTCGCCTTCGACCTGCCGACCCAGACCGGCTACGACCCCGATCACCCGCTGGCGCGCGGCGAAGTCGGCAAAGTGGGCGTGCCGATCTCCCATCTCGGCGACATGCGGAGCCTGTTCGAGGGCATCCCGCTGGCCGAGATGAACACCTCGATGACCATCAACGCCACGGCGGCGTGGCTGCTCGCGCTTTACGTCGCGCTGGCCGAGGAGCAAGGGGCCGAGCACGCCAAGCTCACCGGCACGGTGCAGAACGACATCCTCAAGGAGTATCTGTCGCGCGGCACCTACATCTTTCCGCCGGCCCCGTCACTGCGGCTGATCAAGGACGTGATCGTCTACACCAACCGCGAGATGCCGAAATGGAACCCGACCAATGTCTGCTCCTATCATTTGCAGGAGGCGGGTGCCACGCCGGCGCAGGAGCTCGCCTTCGCGTTGGCCACCGCCGAGGCGGTGCTCGACGAGGTCAGGGGTTCCGGCGAGGTGTCGGAGGCGGATTTTCCGCGCGTGGTCGGCAGCATCTCCTTCTTCGTCAATGCCGGCGTGCGGTTCATCACCGAAGTCTCGAAGATGCGCGCCTTCGTCGATCTGTGGGACGAGATCGCCGAGAAGCGCTACGGCGTGAAGGACCCGGCGCTGCGGCGCTTCCGCTACGGCGTGCAGGTGAACTCGCTGGGGCTGACCGAGCAGCAGCCCGAGAACAACGTCTACCGCATTTTGCTCTCCATGCTGGCGGTCACGCTGTCGAAAAAGGCGCGCGCCCGCGCGGTGCAGCTCCCCGCCTGGAACGAAGCGCTCGGCCTGCCGCGGCCCTGGGACCAGCAATGGTCGCTCCGGCTCCAGCAGATCGTGGCTTACGAGACCGACCTGCTCGAATACGGCGACATCTTCGACGGCTCGGTCGAGATCGACCGCAAGGTCGAGGAGTTGAAAGAACAAGCCCGCGCCGAGCTCGCCAAGCTTCAGGCCAAAGGCGGGGCGGTGGCGGCCATCGATTATATGAAAGAGGCGCTGATCGCGTCGAACGCCGCCCGGGTCGAGGCGATCGAGAAGGGCGAGCAGGTGCTGATCGGCGTCAACGCCTATACCGAGACCGAGGAGTCCCCGCTCTCCGCCAGCGGCATCGAGGGCATCATGACCGTGCCGGAATCGGTCGAGATCGGGCAGGTCGCGGCACTCCAGGCCTGGCGGCAGCAGCGCGACGATAAGCGCGTGCGGCAGGCGCTGGTCGAACTCAAAGCGGCGGCGGCCGAAGGTCGCAACATCATGCCGCCGTCGATCGAAGCCGCCAAAGCCGGCGTCACCACCGGCGAATGGGGCCAGATCCTGCGCGAGGTGTTCGGCGAATATCGCGCGCCGACCGGCATCAACGCCAAGCACCAAGTCGATAGAGCACGGCTTGAGGACGTGCGCCGCATGGTGGAGCAGACTTCCGGCAAGCTCGGCCGCACGCTGACCTTCGTGGTCGGCAAGCCGGGGCTAGACGGCCATTCCAACGGCGCCGAGCAGATCGCGGTGCGCGCCACCGATGTCGGCATGGATGTGGTCTATGACGGCATCAGGCTGACCCCCGCCGAGATCGTCGAGCAAGCCAAGCAGGCACAGGCCCACGTGGTCGGCCTGTCGATCCTGTCCGGCTCCCATGTATCGCTGGTGCGCGAGGTGGTGCAGCGCCTGCGCGAGGCCGGCCTCGGCGAGGTTCCGGTGGTGGTCGGCGGCATCATCCCGCCCGACGACGTCAATATCCTCAAGCAATGCGGGGCCTCGGCCGTCTATACGCCGAAGGACTTCCAGCTCAACGACATCATGGCCGGCATCGTGCAGTTGGTCGACGCCAAGGCCGAGGCCCTGGTTGAGCTGAGCGTGACGGTGCCGCCGCTCAGGGCGCGCGAAAAAGTGCCGCTGTAATAGCCGTCATTTGAAGCGATGGTAGCGGCGGCGCATTGCCGCTAAACTCCCCGAATCGCGCCACGCCTTGGCGCCCGGCTACAGGGGGAGCTAATGAATCTTCGCTTGAGCACGCCGCGGCGGGAGACGTTCATCGTCTCCGTCGTCATCGCCGTTTTGGTGATCCTCGGCATGATCGTGCCGCTGCCGTTCTTCACGGCCTATGCGCTCGGTTTGTTGCTGATCGCCTATCTGATCCTGCTGGCGGGAGTGCTGCTGGACAATCTCTAGACCGGCAGCAAGCGGGCGAGACTAGCCTTTGACCAGTCGGAGGATCGGCTCTTCCTTGGCGCCGCCGAGGAACGGCGCCAGCACGGCGTAAAGCTCGCGCCCGCGGATCGGCTTCGTCACATAGGCATCCATGCCGGCGGCGATATAGGCCCCGCAATTGCTCTGCATGCCGTGGGCGACCAGCGCCACGATCGGCACATGCGACGACGGCGCGTGCAGACTGCGAATGCGCCGGGTGATCTCGGCGCCGTCGAGATCGCGCATGGCGGTGTCCATCAGCATGAGATCGTAGGTCTTGGAGGCGAGGCTCATCACCGCGGCGCCGCCGGTGGCGACCACCTCATGGGTCAGGCCGAACTCGTCGAGATAGGTGACGATCAGCATGCGGTTGACCGCGTTGTCCTCGACCACCAGGACATGTCCCGACAAATTCGGCTGGGGTTGGGCATCGTTCTCGGACTTGGGCGCCGGCGGGGTCATGCGCGCGCGTCCGGCCGGCAGGACGAACCAATAATGGGTGCCTTGGCCGACCACGCTTTCGCAGCCGATTTCGCCGCCCATCAGCAGCGCGAGCTTGCGCGCGATCGATAGGCCAAGCCCGGTGCCGCCGTCGTAGCTTGAAGCCGGACCTTCGAGCTGAAGGTAAGGCTGGAACAGCCGCTCCTGCACCGCCTTGCTCAAGCCGACGCCGGTATCGGTCACGTCGAATCTGAGCAGCAAGCGGCCGTCGATCTCGTTCGCGCTGGCATGGAGACGCACCGCGCCATGCGCGGTGAATTTCAGCGCGTTGTCGACCAGGCTGATCAGCACTTGGCGCAAGCGCGCGGCATCGCCGACGATGAATTGCGGGCAATTGGCCCCGATATCGATGCCGCCGGTGAGACCCTTCTCGTTGGCCCGCGCCTGCAGCAGCGCCCCTACGCCCTGGATCAGATCGTGCAGGTCGAAGGAGGTCTGCTCGAGCTCGAACCGGCCGGCTTCGAGCCGCGAGAAATCGAGCACATCGTTGAGCACGCTGAGCAGGCTGCGGCCCGACTGGTAGAGCGTCTGGGCGTAGCGCCCCTGAGTGGGGTCGAGCGGGCTTGCCAGCAGCAGCTCGCTCATGGCGACCACGGCCTCCATCGGGGTGCGAAGCTCGTGCCCGATCATGGCCAGCAGGTCCGACTTGGCCTTGTCGGCAGCCTCGGCGGCGTGACGCGCGTCGCGCTCGGCCCCCAGGCCGTCAACCAGCCCCTGGATCTGCGCGAACAGATCGTCAGGCCGGAAGTCTTCGGGTCGCATCACCATATAGCCCACCCTGGTCCAAACGTGAGGGACAGGATCGCAGGCATCACTTAAAAGTCGGCTAAATTGCCTTGACGAAATCGAGCCAAGCACGGTGAAAAGCCCCGAAAACCCGGCCATGCGGACGATCAGGACCAAAATGGATTTGCAGGAAGGCGTGATGGCGCTGACGGGCGCCTGCGGGCACCTGGCGCGGGTTCACGCGCTGGCCGGCGACCCGCCTTTGCGCCGCCGCGCGGCGGGTTTCAAGGGACTTTCGCGCATTATCGTGGGCCAGCAGCTCTCAGTGGCGAGCGCCGGGGCGATTTGGGGGCGGCTTGAGGCGATCGCACAGCCATTTACCCCCACCTCGTTGCTTAGGCTTTCGGACAAGAACTTGGGTCGCGCCGGGCTGTCGCGGGCGAAGATCGCGACGCTCAGGGGGGTCGCCGCGGCGATCGAGGCCGGCGCGCTCGACCTCGACGCTTTGACCCATGCGCCCGAGGACGTCATTCACACCGAGCTTACCGCCCTGAAAGGCATCGGTCCCTGGACCGCCGATATCTACATGTTGTTCTGCCTGGCCCGTGCCGATGCCTGGTCGCCCGGCGATCTCGCGCTCCAGGTCGCAATACAGGATGCGCTCGCGCTGGAGGCTCGGCCGGATCAGGCCCTGATGACCGAGGCTGCCGAAATCTGGCGTCCCTGGCGGTCGGTCGCGGCGCGCATGCTGTGGTCCTATTATGCCTTGCGCCGGACGTCGGTTGGCGCGCCGGCATGATCGTCTGTTCCTGTACCATCATCACGTCGAACGATATTGCCGAGGCGGTGGCGGCGCTGCGCACCAAGGACCCGTTCGTGGTGCTGACGCCCGGGCTCATCTATCGCCAGCTCGGCAAGCGGCCGTCCTGCGGCAGCTGCCTGCCGCTCATCACCAAGCTGATGGTCGCCTATGACGAGGAGGGGCCAAGCTCGGCCGCGTCGGTGCCGCACCGGCCGGCAATCGAGGACTCCTAGCCGTAACGCCAAGAACAGGCCATGATCGCAATTGAGGTCGAGAGGAGGACGCAGCATGAAGGGCAACCCCAGAGTCATCGAATATCTCAACAAGGCGCTGACGCACGAGCTCACCGCCGTCAACCAGTATTGGTTGCACTACCGGCTGCTCGACGATTGGGGCTTCACCCGCCTCGCCAAGAAGGAGCGCGCCGAATTGATCGAAGAGATGCAGCACGCCGACAAGCTGGTGGACCGCATCATCTTCCTCGAAGGCTTTCCCAACATGCAGCATATCGACCCGCTGATGATCGGTCAGAACATCAAGGAGGTGCTGGAATGCGACCTCAAGGCCGAGTACAGCGCCCGCGCGCTCTACATGGAGGCGCGCGCCGCCTGCCGCAAAGAGGAAGACTATGTGTCGATGGATTTGTTCGAGACGCTGCTCGGCGACGAGGAAGGCCACATCAACTATCTGGAGACGCAGCTCAATCTCCTGAACGAGATCGGCATCCACAATTACGGCCAGCTCCAGGCCCATTCCGCCGAGAAGCTCGAAGAGGGAGGCGGCGCTGACTAGTCACCGCTTGCTCCGCTGATGGCCGTGGCTCTGCTCGACGGGCCGCGACTGCCGCCGGCCGCGGGCGGCGCGCCGCGCCAGCTGGTGGTGTTCCTGCACGGCTTCGGCGCCGACGGCAACGACCTGATCGGCTTGGGGCGCGAATGGGCGAAGTTCCTGCCGCACGCCGCCTTCGTCTCGCCGCATGCGCCCGAGCCCTGCGCCGGGGCGCCGATGGGTCGGCAATGGTTCAACCTCACCTTCCGCCAAGCGGGCGAGCTGGTCGCCGGCGTCAAGCAGGCCGCCCCGTCGCTCGAAGCATTTCTCGACGCCGAGCTCAAGCGGCATGGTCTCGGCCCGCGCGCGCTGGCGCTGGTCGGCTTCAGCCAGGGCACCATGATGGCGCTCGGCGTCGGGCTCGCACGCAAACCCTCGCCTGCGGCAATCGTCGGCTATTCCGGCGCGCTGGCGACGGTCGAGGCCTTGCCGACCGACCCCGGATCGGCGCCGGCCATTCTGCTGGTGCATGGCGATAGCGACGAGGTCATCCCGGTCGACGCCATGTTCATCGCCCGCGAGCAGCTGGCGCAAGCGGGACTCGCGGTGGAGTGGCACGTGGCGCAAGGCATCGGCCACGGCATCGACGCGCAGGGCCTGCATCTTGGCGGCGCGTTCTTGAAGCAGGCCTTCGCTTCAGTGACGGCCATTCAATAGCCGTCGCGGCTATCCCCAACCCACTGCATCTGGGGGCCTTCACATTCGTGACATGCCCCTATAGTATCCGCCCCGATCAGGAGGATGGTCCCGAGTGCGACGGGCAAGAGGAAGGACTCTCCGCCTTTGAACGTCGCCACCGCATCGGCCGCCCCCGGCACGTTTCCCGCGCTCGTGCTCAACGCCGACTTCCGGCCACTGTCTTATTATCCGCTGTCGCTATGGGGCTGGCAGGACGCGGTGAAGGCCGTGTTCCTCGACCGCGTCAACATCGTCTCGGAATACGACCGCGCGGTCCGGTCGCCCTCCTTCGAGATGAAGCTGCCGAGCGTGGTGTCGCTCAAGAACTATGTGCGGCCGGCGCTCTATCCCGCCTTCACCCGATTCAACGTGTTCCTGCGCGACCGCTTCACCTGCCAATATTGCGGCGACGACCAGGACCTGACCTTCGATCATCTGGTGCCGCGCAGCCGCGGCGGCATGACGCGCTGGGAGAATGTCACGACGGCGTGTGCGCCCTGCAATTTGCAGAAGGGCGGCAAGCTGCCCCACCAGGCGAAGATGCATCCGGCGCTGAAGCCCTATCGGCCCACGGTGTTCGAGCTGCACCGCAACGGCCGGCTGTTCCCGCCGAACTATCTGCATGAGAGCTGGCTCGACTATCTCTACTGGGATACCGAGCTCGAGCCGTAGGCCGCTTTCTCAGAATTTGGTGGTTAGTTCGGTCAGCCATTGCGGCGAGGCGTCGACCAGGATGGTCTCCAGACGCTTGTCGAGATTGGTGGCGACCAGCACTCCGACAACCACCAGCAATACGCCAAGCAGGGTCTTGCCGATGCTGCCGGTCTCCATCAGGCGGCCGCGCCAGCGCATCATCGCCTCGCGCGAGACGAAGCCGAGCAGCATCAGCGGCAAGGCCGCGCCGATGCCGAAAGCGAGCATGGTGAGCGCCACCTGGCCGAGATCCTCGCCCTTGGCGGCCAGCACCGAGGCGGCGCCCAAGGTCGGGCCGACGCACGGGCTCCACACCGCGCCGAGCAGGAGCCCGAGCCCGAACTGGCCGCCGAGCCCGCCCGGCGTGAAATTGTCGGTGTAACCGCCGGCCCAATTGCTGACCGGGGCCGCGGCCAGCGCGAATTGCTCCTGCAATTTCGGCACGAGCAGCACCAACCCGACGCCGATCAGCAGAATGGCGGAGATGGTGCGGAACACGCCGGTGTCGAGGCCGGCGGCGAAGCCGACCGTGGCGACGAACAGGCCGATGGCCGTGAAGGAAATGGCCAGGCCGGCGGCCAGCGCCACCGGGCCGAGCCGATGCGCGCTCGCCGCGGTGCCGAGCACGATCGGCAGGAGCGGCAGCACGCAAGGCGACAGAACCGAGAGCACGCCGGCGAGAAGCGCTAATCCCAGGGTCGCGACCGACATCGCGCTCGCCCTAGAGCGCCTGGTCCAGCAAAGCCTCGATCGAGGCGGCGTTGGTGTCGCCGACCGAGCGGCCCTTCTCGGTCTCGCCCTGGTAAACGATCAGCGTGCTTTGCGAGGTCGCCTTCACCGCCCGCACGGCGTCTTTCTGGTCATCGAAGTCGATCTTGAACACGACGAGGTCTTTGAACTTCGGTTCGCGCGTGAGCTGGGTCAGGATCGGGTTTTGCGCCCGGCACACCGGGCACCAGGCGGCAAAGATATCGACCAGGATCGGCTTGCCGTCCTTCTGGGCCTGGGCGAAGGCAGCGGCGTCGAACGGCTTCCATTCGGCGGCGTAAGCCGGGAGCGCGCCGAGCAGCGCGACGGCAGCGACGATGGCAAGGAGGAGAGAGCGACCGGGGATCATCTTTCGATCCTTCCAATGATTTGAAGCAGGCGTAGGCCGCTATAGCAGCCGGCCGTCGCCGCCCGCCAATCACGCTCGCTTGAAGTCGCTGTGAGCTAGCGCCGGCGCGTCGCCCCATAGGCGGCAACACAGGCGAGGAGCGCCGAGACCGCGGCATTCCAGCCGGCAAAGGAGAGGCCGAGCAAGCGCCAGGAGGCCTCGTCGCAGCGGATGACCGGCGTGTCGACGATGCCGCCCTCGCCCCATTGCAGCTCAAAGGCGCCGGAGCATTCGCCGGGGCCCGGCCACCATTTCCACTCGATGCCGGCGTGGTAGATGCCCGCCACGGCATTGGCGAGGAAGGCGAGCGCGATCAGCACCAGCACGATGCGGGCAAGGCCGGTCGCCTGGCCGCGCGCGAGCAGGAAGGCGAGCGCGCTGGCCGGCACCGCGAAATAATAGGCGTAGCGTTCCTCGAGACAGAGCGGGCATGGCGCATAGCCGCCGAAATGCTCAAACGCGAGCGCCGCAAGGATCGTCGCCGCGGCAACGAGGAACACGACCGCGCTCGCGGTCATCACGAGCCTTGGAGGTTTAGCCGCAACTGCCATTTTCAGAATACGTATCTCACCATCACGAAGCCGCCAAACAGCAGCACGACGAAGATGGTGAACAGGATGCCGAGATAGCGCTCGATGAAGTCCTTGATCGGCGGGCCGAACCAATAAAGCAGGCCGGCCACCACGAAGAAGCGCAAGGCTCGCGCAGCGACGCTTGCCAGCATGAAGACCAGGAAATTGAGCTGGGTCACGCCGCTGGCGATGGTGATGACTTTATAGGGGAACGGGGTGACGCCGGCGAAAAACACGATCCAGGCGCCATATTCGTTGTAGCGGCGGGCGAAATCCTCAAAGGCATGTTGGTAGCCGTAGAGGCGCAAGATCGGCTCGCCGATCGATTCGAAGAGGAAATAGCCGATGAGATAACCGAGGGCCCCGCCGAGCACGGAGGCCACGGTGCAAAGCCCGGCGTAAAACCACGCTTTTCGCCGCTCCGCCAGCACCATGGGGATGAGCATTACATCGGGAGGGATCGGGAAAACCGAGCTCTCGATGAATGACACGCCCGCTAGAGCCCACGGAGCGTTGCGATGAGCGGCGAGCTCCATGGTTCGATCATAGGCCCGCCTCAACATGGTGGATTGCTTAGCGGGCGGAAACGCCCTTGTCCATCCGGTCGCGCCGGCTAGGAGAGGCCCGTTGACCGCGCGCTTGGCTTATCCCATGTTCCGCCCCAAAGCCCCAGTGGCGGAATGGTAGACGCGACAAACTCAAAATCTGTTGTCCGCAAGGGCGTGCTGGTTCGAGTCCGGCCTGGGGCACCACATCCACTCAACCGGTCCTTTAGTCGGCAGGAAAGACCGCGTTTGAAGCTCGACCGCGAAACTGAAGCGCTGATCCATTGGTCGTCGTCTTCAACCGCCACGCCGCTGTGGCAGCTCACGCCCGAGGCCGCGCGCGAAGAATACCGCCGCACGCTGGCCAAGACCGAGATCGCGCCGCCGCCAATCGGCGCGGTCAGCGATCTGGCAGTGGCGCGACCGGCAGGGAAGATGCGGTTGCGCCACTATCTCCCCGCCGAGCGCGGGCGCGAAGCAGAGGCGGCGATATTGTTCATGCATGGCGGCGGCTGCGTGATCGGCAATCTCGACACCCATGACATCTTCTGCCGCACGCTGTGCCACGACACGCGGGCGAGCGTGTTCTCGCTCGATTATCGGCTGGCGCCCGAGCACGAGTTCCCCGCCGCGGTCGAGGACACCGTCGCCGCGCTCGTTTGGCTGTCGGGTGAAGCGGCTGCGCTTGGCCTCGACCCTGAGCGGATCGCGGTGGCCGGCGACAGCGCGGGCGCCGGGCTGGCTGCGATCGCGCTGCACGAGACCAAGGGCCAACTCGCCGCCCCGGTGCGCGCCCAGGCGCTGATCTATCCGGCGCTCGATCTGTGCGGGCGATTGCCGTCGCGGACGGAACTCGCCAAGCAATTTCCCATCCCACACGACATGATCCAGTGGTTCTTCAACCATTATTTCGGCATCGCCTGGCCGTTCGCCGATCCGCGCGCGATCCCCGCGCTGTACGAGGACTATAGCGGGCTGCCGCCGGCGCTGATCATCACCGCGGGCTTTGACCCGTTGCGCGACGAAGGCGCGGACTATGCGCGAGCGCTGGCCGCCGCCGGCGTGCCGGTCGACTACCACTGCCGCGAAGGCTCGATCCACGGCTTCATGACCATGGGCCGGTTGCTGCGCGGCGCGCATGGCTGGGGCCGCGCGCTGCTCTCAGGCTGGCTCGCGGAGCGCTTGCACGCGGCGCCACCGGCGGGCCATAACCCCACTCCGTTCGCAGCCGCCGGGGCCGGATGAGCTCGAGACCATTGATCAGACGCTCATATTTGGCCGGCGCGATGGTATTGCTCGTGGTCTTCGCCGCCACGCTGGCGTGGAGCGCGCCTTCCGATCCGCAACCGCCGGCCGCAATAATGGAGGCGATCGCGGCAGCGCCATCGCCCGACGATCCCACCGAAATCCTCGTCGGCGCTTATATCAACGACATCCAAGAGCTCGACTTCAAGGCCAACAATTATGTGGTCGACCTCTATGTCTGGTTCCGCTGGAAGGGGCCAGAGCTCGATCCCTCCAAGACCATGGAGTTCATGAACCGCTATGCCTCCGACGACAATGTGCGCGAGGCGCTCTACGAGCAGCCGAAGGAGATGCCGGACGGAAGCCTCTACTCCATCATCCGCTACCAAGGCCGGTTCGCCGCCAAGTTCCCGCTGGAAAAATATCCGTTCGACACGCAGCTGCTGACCGTGGCGATGGAGGACACTGTGTCCGGCGCCGCCAAGCAGGTCTATGTGCCCGACGGCGAGACACCGGTGACGCTCAACCCGGTGATCACCTTGCCGGGGTTCACGGTCGGCAAACCCAGCATGCGAATCGCCGCCAACCTCTATCCGACCAATTTCGGCGACCTTTCGGTGCCGCAGGCGGAAGCCTATTCGCGGATCGTGGTGACCGTCCCGGTGACCCGCCCCGTGGTCGCCATGTCGTTGAAGACCTTCGTGCCGATCACTCTGATCGTGGTGTGCGCCGCGCTCGTGTTCTTCGTGCGCCCGCGCTATGTCGAGGGCCGCATCGCGCTTGGCATCACCGCGCTGCTGACGCTGGTCGCGCTTCAGCTCGCCTCGGGCTCGTCGCTCCCCGACGTCGACTATCTGATGATGCTCGACAAGATTTACCTGCTTGCCTACCTCTTCATCATCCTTGCGCTGGCGCGCGTGGTGGCGACCTCGTGGCATGGCCACGACGACCATGCCGAGAAGGCGATCTCGCGCGGCGACCGGATTTGGGTGGTAGCGCTGCTTGTGGCCTATTTTATTGCCAATGTCGCCGTGGCATGGACCACGCTCGCCTAAATAGGGACAACGGTAGGCCGGCCTCGCTTAGGGTCTCGCCAATATCTGGACTAACCTGATATCTATGGCTGACGGATTGGGCGGCGATCCGCAGGTCGATCTAAGAAGGGCTGAACCTATGACGCCTGCAAAAGCCGCGCCTCTAGTCCTTATGCTTGTTCTCGCCGCGGGCCTGTCGTCGCTTGCGACCCGCGCCGCTGCCGCGGACGGCATGGAGTGGCAATTCTTCCAGGCCCCCGAACCAGACTATAAGAGTACGCGCCTGGTCTACGGCGTACCCGAGACCGACAACGTCCAGGTCAGCGGCGCTTGCGTGCACAGCTCGAGCATCGGCACCAATTTCTCCATCGTCACCTTCGGCGCCGATATCGGCGATCTCGAGAACGGCAAGGACACCGATCTGCGCGTGTCAGGCGGCGGCTTCGATCATGTGCTCAAGGGCAAGATCGTTCGCGCCACCGGCGAGGAAGGGCTGAACGGCGTGGAGATCGACATCGGCAACGACGATCCGCTGTGGCGCGCCTTCGCCGAGAAGGACTCGCTCGATTATCTGGTGCCGGGCTACAAGGCCGCCTCGCTCGATTTCGCCCGGGGGCGCGACAAGATCCAGCAATACGTCAAGGCCTGCGAGACGTTCGCCGGTGCGACGCCGCCGGCCCAAAGCGCCGCAGCCGCCGGTGGCGATGCCGAGAAGGAGGCGTTCGACAACGCCAAGGACCTCGGCACGGTAGAAGCCTGGGAAGCATTCATCGCCAATTATCCGACCGGCTTCCACGCCGATCTCGCCCGCGCCTATATCAAGAAACTCGGATCGACCGAGCCGGCCGCCTCTCCTCCCAGTGCCGCGACGCTGAGCGCCGCGTCCGAACCCACGCCGGATCCCTCCTGCAAGGAGCGGACAAAGCTGCGCTCAAAGAACTCCGACACGAAGACCAAAATCACCTTCGTCAACAAGTCCGGGGGCACGCGCGGCATTCTCTGGCTCGATTTCAACGGGCAGCCAAAGGACTACGCCAGTCTCCAGGGCGGCGAGGAGGCGGTGTTCGACACCTTCATGACGCATCCCTGGATGATCACCGATGGGCCGGGCAACTGCCTGCAAATCGTCATGCCGCATCCGGGCGCGAGGGTGGTGGAGCTCAGCGGCGGAAAGGCCGTGAAACCTGCCGCGGCGCCCAAGCCGGCGGCGAAGGCGAAAAAATCGGGCTGCGGCAAGGGACAGATCACTGTCGACGGCAAATGCATGAGCAAACAAAAGGCGGTGGGCTATTGCGGGCCCGGTTATCGCCCGCAAGGCGGCAAATGCGTTCAGGGCTTCGTCGCGCCCAAGACGCCGCCACGCGGCGACCATGGCTGCCCGCCCGGCTTGGTTTGGAACGCGCAGGAAGGCTGCCACGAGGACGACTAGGCATTTCTCCTTCAATGCGCCGCTTATGCCTCATCCTCATCGCCATTGCGCTCGGCGCCGCCTCGCCGCTTGGCGATGCCGATAGCGATCCCGAGGCGCTGATCACGGCGATCTACCAGACTTATACCGATGTCGCTCCCGGCGAGGACGGCGTGCCCAATATTGAAGGCGTTTACAGCGCCCGCCTTCAGGCTCTCATCGACAAGGACGCCAAGGAGACGCCGGACGGCGAGGTCGGCCGGATCGACTGGGACCTGTTCGTCGACGGTCAGGATTGGCAGTTGACCGAGCTCAAGATCGTGCCGGTATCGCAGAGCGCGACGGCGGCCGAGGTGCGGGCGACCTTCAAGAATTTTGGCGAGCCGCGCGACATTCTCTACACGCTCGTGCCGGAGGACGGCCATTGGCGCATCGACGATATCCAGGAGACGCTGAAGCCGCGCTGGACCATGTCGAAGATCCTGCTGGACGCGCCCGACGCCTTTCCGGACCAGTAGCGATCGCGCAAGAAAGGCGAAGCGGCCCAAAGACCTAGGTCCTTGAGCCGCTTCCGAACGTTCTATGCGAGCGGTGCAGCAGCCTAACGGCCGAGGTCTTTCCAGCTCCGCTCATGCACGTCGACGCCGTAATAGGACGCCGCGGCTTTGATATTGGCGAAGGCGAGATCCCGATCCGAGTCGGAGACGCCTTCGACCTGGTCGAAGCGGGCGAGAGCGTTTTTCACGTGATCGGCATCGGTCAGCGGTTCCTTGCGTTGCCGCGGGAAGGCGAACACGCTGTCAGGCAACTCAGCCCGGTTGTGAATCACACCGGATTCGGTGCTGGGCATCCAAGTGGTTTGCATGGCCTCATTCCTCCTTGGTCACATGCGGTCAGCATCTGGTCCCCTGCCAGCTTATTGGGACATCAGCCCTTGCGCTTGCGTAAGCGGCTGACATCCGGAACTTCCTCGCCGAGAGCGGTGGCCAAATCGATTTGATGGTCCTGCTCCTGCACGAGAATTTCTCTGATCTGCTCCGCCATGGCGAACTCGCCGAGCGCCTCGCATTGGCGAACCCTCTCCCGGTAGTTCAGAATGGTTTCATTCTCATTATCCAGGTCGAATTTCAGCATATCGCGCGCCTTGTCCGAGGTTTTCACCGGCTTGGGCGTGACGCTCGGCATCTTGCCGAGATAGTCGATCTGCCGCGAGATGGTGAGCGCATGCTGCAGCTCTTGATGGGCGTGCTCCTCGAGCTGGGCCGCGATGCTCATATATTCCGCGCCCTTAAGCACTTGAGAGTAAACGACATACGCGATAATCGCTTGATACTCGCGCGACAGATCCTCGTTCAAGAGCTCGGCCAATTGATCGCGGGTAACTTCCTGCCCAGCCATTTGTTTCCTCCTTCATATCGATGGTGTCGTCTCGTCGCTTCGCCGGTTGCGGTTATCATTTGGTGAATATGTGGATCGCCAGCCACACCGTCGGCGGCTCGCGCTGCGTCCAAGCGACGCGATGGCGGCAATGGGCCGGAAGGAACACGAAGTCGCCTTCGCCGAGTTCCCGGTCCTGGGCCTCGCCGTCGATCCGAACACGGGCGCGGCCCTTCACCACGAGCACCCATTCGTCGCTGTCCTGATCGTACCACTCGCCGTCCGGCGTGGCCTGTCCGGTCGAGACGATCCGCTCGATGCGCAGGCCCGGCCGCTCATAGAGCGTATCCACCGTCTCTTCGGCGATCGGCTGCGACGGCAGACCGCTCGCGAGGCTTCCGGTTTTGGCCTCCACCGTTCGGCGCCTCCATCCGCGCTCACGTCACGGCGTCAGGGCCGTCACCTGGTAGAACTGCTCCAGCCATTTGCCGTCCCGCTTGACCATGACTTGCGTGACGTAAACCTGCCCGGTCAGGGGCTTTCCCTTGTAGCTGCCCTCGAGCTTCGCGGTGAACCTGCGCAGGGCGACGTCAGGACCGAGCAGCTCCACAGCAGGCTCGGTGAGATTGGTCTGCTGGTATTTGAGGTCGGGCAACGAGGCGATCTGCTGGGCCACGGTCTGCGGCTGATCATAGTAAGGCGTCACCGCGATGTGGTCCGGCGTCGTCAAGGCCGTAATCGCTGCGGCATCTTGCGCCTCGAACGCCTCGTCCAGCATACCGGCGGCGTCGTCGATCGCTTCGACGGTCTGAACGTCGCCGGCCCGCGCTTCGCCCGCAAGCGCCCCGACCACGATCACGAGAGCAGACAGGGTGGCTATCATTCGCATGCTACGCTCCTTGCTCCCGACCGAGACCATCAGACCAGCCTCCGGGCGGCTAGTTCGGGCTGTTCAGGACCTTGATCTCGAACGGCTTGAGGTCGTCATTGGTCTTGAGGAAATCGGTCACCTGAGTCACGTCGGAGATGGTGGCAGACGACCACAGATTGGTGGTGCAGGTCGTGTCGCTATAGGTGTCGGTGACGACGAGATAAGGGCCCTTATCCTTGACCGATTTGCAGGCGCACGACGCCTTGCCGGGGTCGCTCTTGTCGATCAAGCAGGGCATGTCGAGGCACCAGGCCCAAGGCCGATCGTTGTCGCACGCCGCATAGCTCTTGATCGGGTAATAGCGCGATCTGATCTGGGTGCCCTCGGCGGTTTCGACCTGGCCTTCGCATGGCTTCGCTCCGGCCGAATAGCCGGTCTCGACGTCGCAATCGCAGGCGGCGATATCGTCCTTGCCCGCGACCGGCTGGCACTGCGCCGTGGTGCACAGGGCATAAGTGCTTTCGCAGACGATGAATTCGGCCTGATCTTCGCCCGAGCAGCCGCCCAGCGTGACGAGCATGAGTGCGACGATGACGAGCAAACCGGTTGATCTTGTCATGGCGAGCCTCCCAGAGGTTGAGCTTAACGCTCCGGGCCCGCCGAGGCCACCCCGCCTCGTTCCGTCAATGTTAGCGCAATGTTGCGCGGCGAGCGAAAGTTTGACTCACCGCTCACCCCCGGCAGCCGCTCACCCAAGCGGCGCGCGGCGGATATGCTCGCGGATCGGCTCGTTGGCCTTGGCCACCAGATCGGCCGACAGCGCGCGAAGCTCCTCGGCCTGGCTCGCCAACACCTTCATGCGCTCGTCCCAATAGCTCATCTGCAACTGCATGATCTGCACCGGGCTCGAGGCCGAGGCGAGCGACATGGCGAAGTCGAAGCCGGACGACAGATTGGCGCGGGTGAAGTCGAGCAGCTTGCGGTTGACCTCGATGGTGCCCTGCCCGGCCGCCCTGACCGTGCGCTCGAACGTGTCGACCGCCGTTTCAAGCAGATGGCGCGGAGGTTCCGGCACCTTGTCCTCGACCGCGAGGAGCGCCGGGGCTGGCGCCTTCGCCGTGACGGCCTCCCTCGGCGGCGTCGGACGCTCGGGCCGCGCAACCGGAACAGGCGCAGGCTTTGGCGCCTCCTCGCGCAGGAGCGCCGCGCCCAACTCGGCGGCGACACTCTTGTCCTTCACCTCTTTCCTGCCGTTTGACCTCTGCTTCTTGTCGCCGGGCGGCTTATGGCCCTGCGCTTTGCGATGTTTGCTCATGGCTGTTCCCCTTTATGAGCCGCATCAGGGGCGAGCCCGCGCCTAATCTCTAGTCACCGGTGCCGCGAGCCTAGGCGGATATCGGGCGTAAGGACATTCCGACTAGACGGGCCTCACGGCCATTTTACGGCGGCGGTCCCCGCGCCTCGATAGCCCAAGCATTAGGCCTTGCAGGATGCGTGCCGCAGCACCGGTCGCGCCGTCCGACGCAAGCCGGGCGCCGAGGCGATCGGCACCGAGCGCGGGAATGAACGTGGCGGCTAGTTGCGCTTGCGCCGGTCGACTTCGGCTTGCGAGACCTCGCCCGACTGAACAAGCGCCTTGACGCAGGCCTTGGACAGGCTCTTGCCGGCCCGATCCATGCAGCCACGCAAGGCTGCGCTCTCGAGCCCATACTCGCTGCAATATTTCTTATAATCGGCGGCGCAGGATTTCTGCACGGCCTTGCTGTAGGAATTGGCGTGCGCGGCGCCGGCGCAGCCAAGAACGGTGAGGCAAGCGACCAGCCAGGTCGCGCATGTGGTCCGCATTTGAAAAATCCCCCATGGGTCAACTCAAGTGTGAAGTGTAAACCCAAACGGCGGCGATGGTTCCCCTGGCATGGCCGGCGCGGGCAAAAAGTTGTGAACATTGGCATTCGCGCAACAGGTCGGCCGGCGGCGATGCAACTTTGCGGTCGGGCGGGTCGAGCGGGCGCGGTCATCGCGGCGCGGCCTCGGCCGCCTTGCGCCAGGCCGAGAGCGCCATAAATTCCGCGCTCTGCTCCATTTCGCTCTTGAACAAATCGAACGGCAGGCCGGCATATTTGGCGGCGAGGAAGGCCTCGCAGAAATCGCGCACGCCGTCCGGTGCGGCGGGCAAGTTGCGTTGGGCGCATAGATGCGCGCGGCCGCGGCAGCTGCGCGCACGGCGGCAGGAGGCGTTGGCGCAGAGCCGCCACAGGCACAACATGTCGGCGACGCGCGCAGCGCTTCAATATGTTTGTTCTTTCGCTGTCAATCGCCATCTTCGCTCCTTCTCTTCGTCATGGCCGGGCTCGTCCCGGCCATCCAATCGTGGAGCTTCCACAACACCCGGCGCCGCACCGCCCTATTCGATGCCCGGAACAGTCGGGCATGACGATCGGAGCAGGCATGCGAACTCCTTGCCGCGGCGCGATACGCGTCCGGGTGATGACGGGGTTCCCCCGAGGGGATGGCGCGCCGAAAGACGCAAACTTGCAGCTCGCGATCCGAAGATCGCGCGGGCGCCTCGCGGCGCGCCATTGCGGTGACTTGCGGTCGGCCGGCCCCGCTTTCGCTGCACCTTGCCCCGCTCCCCGGCGCGGACCACGTCGACGGGCCGGGAAGCGTTTGGAATAGGCCGGCGAGTCGTCAGCCAGCTCCTGGCAGGGCCTCGTAGTGGACCCGGGGGGAGCCCGGCGCCGCCCCGAGTGCTTCACTCGCGTCGAGTGAAACCCGCGGGGACACCGCACCTCGTCCCGCCTCGCAACGCCTCGCGAAACGCCCTTCAGAAGGACGAGGTGAGATCAGTGTAAGCGAGGTTTGGCGCGCGGGGATAAAGTAAGCAGAGGATGTCTGCTAAGGCCAATAGCGGCCATCGGTTTGGGATGATAGTCTTCACCGCAGGCTGGCGCCGATTGCGGTCCGCTTTATGGAGTTTTATTTATTTTTATTTTTTTTATCTTTCTCTCTTTTACATCATTTCGGGTGTTTGCGCCGTCAGTCACGAGATTCTCTCTTCATATCTCCGTGTGGGGAGGTCCGGCGTCGCTGTTGCGACGTTGTCTCTTTCCTCTCCCCTTGTGGGAGAGGGCTTTCCGCCGCGATCTTGCGCGAGCAAAGCTCTGCGCAAGTCGCCTGGCGGGAAGGGTGAGGGGTGATCATTTGTGACGCGACTTCGTCGCTTACCCCTCACCGCGCACCAAACGGTGCGCGTGCTCTCCCTCAAGGGGAGAGCGGGGAGTGTGTTGCATCGTTTTCGACCAGGCATGCGGGCTCCTTGCCGCGGCGCGATACGCGTCCGGGTGATGACGGGGTTCCCCCGAGGGGATGGCGCGCCGAAAGACGCAAACTTGCAGCTCGCGATCCGAAGATCGCGCGGGCGCCTCGCGGCGCGCCATTACGGTGACTTGCGGTGGCCGGCCCCGCTTTCGCTGCACCTTGCCCCGCTCCCCGGCGCGGACCAAGTCGACGGGCCGGGAAGCGTTTGGAATAGGCCGGCGAGTTGTCAGCCAGCTCCTGGCAGGGCCTCGTAGTGGACCCGGGGGGAGCCCGACGCCGCCCCGAGTGCTTCACTCGCGTCGAGTGAAACCCGCGGGGACACCGCACCTCGTCCCGCCTCGCAACGCCTCGCGAAACGCCCTTCAGAAGGACGAGGTGAGATCAGTGTAAGCGAGGTTTGGCGCGCGGGGATAAAGGAAGCAGAGGATGTCTGCTAAGTGCCAATAGCGGCCATCGGGTTTGGGATGATAGTCTTCACCGCAGGCTGGCGCCGATTGCGGTCCGCTTGAGATGGGAGTGCGAGTGGGACCGAAGAACCGGCGGGAGCGTCCGCGCTACGGTCTCTGAGAAGAATGGTTGAAACAACCTCAGCGCGACGCCCGAGCACCATTGGCGGCAGAGTTGCCTTTGCCGTCTACCTGATTGTCACGGTGGCTCTGCTGCTCGAGCTCACGCTTCGCGGATATTTTGCTTGGCAGGTCGGACCTCGGGTCCTCGCCTACGGGACGCCGTGGTATCGGAACGCATTCGGCGAACGCCGAAAGGAAGAGCTGATTGCGCAGCACGCTCGGGAACGCGTTGACTGGCATAAGAACGAATCCACTCTCAATACGGTGTCAAAGCACAACGATCGGAAACGCGGATATTTCAAGTTTTTTCCCAACGAAACGAAATACATAAAGGACATCGACAGCGGCGAGATTTTTCCCGTCGACATCAATGGCCACGGATTTCGCGGAAAGGATTTCTCGCTTTCGAAGCCCGATGACGTCATCAGGGTGCTGACGCTCGGTGCGTCATCGACGTTTGGATTCTTCAACAAGGATGACGAAACGTACCCCTTTCTGTTGGAGCAGCGGCTGAATAAGCTCTGCCATGGGTCGAAGCGCTTTGAGGTCATCAACTTCGCCATTCCCGATGCTGGCTCTTATGAAATCCGAGCGATGTTCATCGCTGAGGGCCTCGCTCTCGATCCCGATGTCATCACGTTTTACGAAGGTCGAAACGACAGCGTACGACTTGGCCCCACCGATTTTCGGCAAGCTCGCGGAAGCGAAACATCGACGGGCTGGTTGCATGGCGTGTGGAATGCGACGACTCGCGCCTTAATTTTCGCGCGATTCGTAGACGAGCAGTTCGCAGCCCATTCTCACGTTTTGGGGGATGTTGCGCTCGAGTTCGCTGCACCGCATCGGCGCCACTACAAGCAAGTGGTTTCTTTTGGGCCTGGATGATATCCGGAAGGCGGCTGAGCGCAGGAACATCCTCTTTATTGTTGCCAACCAGCAGGCCAATTCCAAATCATGGTTCGGCATCCCTGCGGCGCAGAGGATAAACCAGAAGGGCGTCACATATAACGATGAGGTGGCGGGCATTGAGCGCATCCTGCGACGCGGCGAACCCATATCGGGTTACGAGTTCGATTTTCTAATTCATGCTCGACTCATGCGGGATCTGAGGAGCTGGACAAAAAAGAATGATCTCCCGTTGGTCGATATCATCAGCCTGCTCGACCAAGAGCGGCATCATCTCGTGAGCTGGGTCCACCTGGATGCTTATGCCAATGGCTTAATAGCTGACGCACTCGCGGATGAGATATTGCGGCATGGGCTCTGCCACCCATAAACTGTCGACGAAAGCAATTCGGGAATGAGCAATCGGACGTCCCTCGTTCTGAGCCAACCCCCGGGTTATTTGTATGCCTAGCAATTTTCACGAGAACGTCTCCCGCAGGTCCGTCGAGATCGGCTCCAACCGTTCCTTTGGCGTGGTGATGGGAGTTGTCTGCCTTGCTCTCTCAGCGCTCGGGTTCTGGGTCGGCTCCGCCTATTGGCCTATTTGGATGGGTGCCGCAGCGGTCTTTGGCAGTCTCGCGTTGCTATGGCCGCGCCTTCTCTCCCCGCTCAACCGAGTTCTGGTACTGGTTCGGCCTCGCCTTGCACAAGGTCGTGAATCCGCTGGTGATGGGAGTCCTCTTCTTTGTCGTGATCACCCCCATCGGCCTGCTCATGCGGCTCGCCGGCAAGCGGCCTCTCGCGCTTCGCTTCGAACCCGATACGTCGAGTTACTGGGTGACGCGGGGCAGCGCACTTCAGCCGGGCCCCATGACCAAGCAGTACTGACGAGCGATGGCGTTCCTCCGCGAATTGATGGAATTTCTGTTGGCCCGGAAAAAGTACTGGCTGATTCCGGTCGTGCTGCTGATGGTGCTGTTTGGCGGCCTCGTCGTGCTGAGCCAGGGCTCTGCGATCGCGCCCTTCATCTATACGATCTTCTAGCGCCCCCGCTCTCGAAGGCGAGTTCATGCGTATCCTTGGCGTCTCAGCCTACTACCATGACAGCGCCGCCGCTCTGATCGAGGATGGACGCGTGATTGCCGCCGCGCAGGAGGAGCGGTTCACACGTCGCAAACACGACGCATCCTTCCCGGCGAATGCAGTCAACTACTGCCTGAGCGAACGCGGGGTGCCGCTTTCAAGTCTTGATGCGGTGGTCTTCTACGAGAAGCCGTTCCTCAAGTTTGAACGGCTGCTTGAGACTTACATGTCGGTGGCGCCGCGCGGCTTCCGCCAATTCCTCACGGCCATGCCGATCTGGCTGCGCGAGAAGCTGTTTCAGAAATCTCTGCTCACGAGCGAGCTAAGGAAGATCGATGCCGGCTTCGACCCCACGAAGCTGCTGTTCAGCGAGCATCATCTGAGCCATGCGGCGAGCGCCTTCTTCCCTTCGCCGTTCGAGCGCGCAGTCATACTCACCCTCGACGGCGTCGGCGAGTGGACGACGACCGCCGCTTCTATCGGCGACGGAAGCCGCATCGAGCTGCTGAAGGAGATGCGGTTCCCCCATTCGCTCGGCCTGCTCTATTCCGCCTTCGCCTACTACACGGGCTTCAAGGTCAATTCTGGCGAATACAAGCTGATGGGGCTCGCCCCCTACGGCAAGCCGGTCTTCGCCGCCAAGATTTTTGAACACTTGATCGACCTCAAGCCCGACGGCAGCTTTCGGCTCGATCAGACTTATTTCGACTATATGACCGGCTTCACCATGACCAACCGGCGGTTCGCGGATTTGTTCGGCGAGAAGGTGCGCGATCCGAAAGAGCGCGTGACCACGTTTCACATGGATGTTGCGGCTTCCATTCAGGCGGTCACCGAAGAGGTCGTGCTCCGGCTCACGCGTTCGCTTGCCGCCGAAACAGGAGAACCAAATCTTTGTCTCGCCGGCGGCGTCGCCCTCAACTGCGTTGCTGACGGCAAGGTGCTGCGAGACAGGCACTTCAAGCGTATTTGGGTGCAACCGGCGGCGGGCGATGCAGGGGGCGCGGTGGGCGCGGCACTTGCCGCCTATCATATCGAGTTCGCGCAAGCGCGCGAGACCAGCAATGGCCTCGACGGCATGGCGGGCACCTATCTGGGGCCGGCGTACGAAACTGACGGCATTGCAGCGCGCCTGACGGCCAGTGGTGCGCACTTTGAGACCGTTGACGACGATGAGCTCTACGAGCGGACCGTGGATGCTTTGGTCGGCGGAAAGGCCGTGGGCTGGTTTCAAGGGCGGATGGAATTCGGTCCGCGCGCTCTCGGCAACCGTTCAATCCTTGCCGACCCGCGCAGCCCAACCATGCAGCGGACGCTGAACTTGCGCGTGAAATACCGCGAATTGTTTCGGCCCTTCGCTCCGGCCGTTCTCGCCGAGGATGTCAGCGCCTGGTTCGACCACGACAGGGCGTCGCCCTACATGCTGTTCGTCGCCGATGTGCACGAGGATCGGCGGCGAGACATGACCGTTGAGGAGCAAGCGCTGTTCGGGATCGACAAGCTCAACGTGGTCCGCTCGGAGATCCCCGCCGTCACCCATGTCGACTATTCGGCGAGGCTGCAGACCGTGCATGTAGAAACCAATCCGCGCTTCCACACCCTGCTAAGCCGGTTCAAAGCGAGAACCGGATGCCCGGTGCTGGTCAATACCAGCTTCAACGTGCGCGGCGAGCCGATCGTTTGCACGCCTGAGGATGCCTTCCGCTGCTTCATGGGCACGGACATCGAGATGCTCGTCGTCGGGAATTGCCTGCTGCGCAAGGAAGACCAGAACCCCGCACTGCGAAGGAAATATAGCGATGCCTTCGAGCCCGATTAGGCTGATTAAACGGGGCGAGGAACGCTAGACGAGGGCCCGAGAGGCTTCCCGCTTCTGCGCGGGGGCTAGTCCGGTTTGGTTCATTTGCCGACATCGCACGGGCTTTTCAACTTTCCGTAATCGGTAGGCTTCGAAGCGCGGCAGCCAGTTCTTCCATCGCGAAATTGCGCTGAGCGCTGGCCAAACGCGTAAAGCACCGAACTCCATAGCCAAGCGCTATTGGGCAAACGCCCTCCCCTCGCCCATCTGTAACTCGTTCGAACGGCACATTGGCCAGCCGCCGAATCTAGAGATCAACCGGCCAGACCTAAAGGAGAACCGTTATGAAGAAGCTCATCCTCGCCGTTGCGCTCGTCGTCGCCTCTGCCGCGCCTGTGTTGGCCGAAGGCTTCCCGAACGTCTACATGACCCGCTAACCGTTCAACCCTGTCATAGGAGATACCCCCATGAAGAAGCTCATCCTCGCCGTCGCCCTGGTCGTGGCTTCCGCTGCGCCCGTTCTGGCCGAAGGCTTCCCGAATCGTCTACATGACCCGCTAAATTTTGCTGGTCACATGACCAACAATCTTTTCCTCCTCCCTTATTGGGCACCCGCTCTCCAGCGGGTGCCCATCCCGCTGCGATTGCTCAACGCGGCCTATGAAAGCGGCGAGCGTCCCTGCCGGGGCGTGCCGTTTCATGCCTGCGATCAGGCCGCGATCGAGCAACGTCTGCAGGCGGTCAGCGCTATCGGCCGGATTGCGCGCCGCTTCCGCCCATCGATCGACGCGCGCTGCGCCTAACGCGTCCCGTAAACCCAACGCGATCCGCATATGGAAACGGGGCCGCACTGGCGGCCCCGCTCCTCTCATCACTCTCAGCTTAGACGACGCTACTCGGTCGAGCTGTCAGCGTCCGGCTTGTTGCTGTCGGCGCCGATGGTCGGATTGGGCTTCGACGTCTCGGCAGCAGACGAGCCTTCGGGCGCCGAGCTTTGCTCCTTCGCGCCGCTGGACTCATCGGAGCTCTGGCCCTCGGCCGACTTCTGGGCGCTGGCCGCACCCGAGGACGGAGGCGCCGAACTCTGCTCGGCGGCGCCGCTGGAGGTATCGGCCGAGCCGGTGTCGGGCTGCGTGGCTTCCTGCGACGCTTCGGGCGATACGCCGGCCCCGGTCGGGGACTTAGTCGACTTTTCCGCCGCTAACGCCGGCGCAAGACCAAGCAACAGAGCCACGGCAGTGGTGGCGAATAGACGGTTCATATGGACTCTCCTTGGGCGTCCGGCCGCGCCTTGAAAATGCACGGGTCGGATCGGTTGGATGAGCCCCATCCCGCCTAAAAACGTCTATCGCTTGCGTCCGGTTCCCGGTTATTCGATCTCTTCGCGCACCTGCGCATAGCTCAGCACCGCGAACAGCACCGTGCCGCCGGCGACATTGCCGAGGAGCGTCGGCAGGAAGAAGCCGAACACCGCGTGCAGCAGGCTCTCATGCCCGGTGAACACGAGATAGAACGCCTCGGCCGAGCCCGCCACCACATGGGTGAAGCCGCCGAGCGCGATCAGATAGGTGATCAGCGTGATGACGAAGATCTCGGTGCCCTCGGCCGAGGGCAGCATCCACACCAGCGCCGCGATCAGCCAGCCGGCGACGATGCCCTTGGTGAACATTTCGAGCGGCGTGTTGGCCATCAGCTTGGTGGCGATCTCCCGCACCGACTCGGCGAAGTCCGCGGTGAGCGCGCCGGAATAAGCCAGGAAGCTCGCGAATAGCAGGCAGCCGACGATGTTGCCGAGCAGCACGATGCCCCACAGCCGCAGCATGACCCACACCCAGCGCCATTCCCGGTTCGCCATCACCGGCAGCACGGCGGTGAGCGTGTTCTCGGTGAAGAGTTGCTGGCGCGACAGGATGACGATCAGAAAGCCGACCGAGTAGCCGACATTCTCGATGATGGCCGCGCCCGGCACTTCGGGCAGATAGGCTCTGAGCAAGGCTTGCGCGAGCACCGAGAAGCCGATCGACAGCCCGGCGGCGAGCGCCGACCACCATAGCGCCGCGAAGCTCCGGGCGATCTCGCCTTCGCCCTCGGTCCTGATGATCTCATAGACCACCGCGGCGCGGAGCTTGCGGCGCTTGGAGACCGAGCGGGTCTCCTCGCGCGTCAAGCCGTCCTGCGGCGCAGGGATGTCGTCAGGTTTGGCGGGAGCCTTCTTGGTCGCCATGGTTGGCCGCGCCGCTTTCGGCTAACCCATGCCCATGGCGGCGGCCTTGTTGAGCAGCGCCTCGGCCTGGCGGATCGAGGCGATGTCGATCAGCCGGCCGTCGAGCGACACCGCGCCCTTGCCCTCCTTGGCCGCCTGCTTCATCGCCTCGACGATGCGCTTGGCCTTGGTCACCTCGGCCTCGGACGGGGTGAACACCTGGTTGGCGAGATCGACCTGGCTCGGATGGATCGCCCATTTGCCCTCGAAGCCGAGCACGGCGGCGCGCTTGGCGGCGGCGAGATAGCCGTCGGGATCGGAGAAATCGCCGAACGGCCCGTCGATCGGGCGAAGCCCATAGGCGCGGCAGGCGACCATCATGCGCGACAGCGCGTAATGCCAGGGATCGTTCCAATAGAACTCGCGCTTCTTGTCGCCGTCCTTGTCGGACAGGATGCCGTAATCGGGATGCGGCGCGCCGATGCCCATGGTGCGGGCGCGGGTCGAGGCGGCATAGTCGGCGACGCCGAAGCTCATGGCCTCGTTGCGCTTGGAGGAAGTGGCGATGGCCTCGACATTGGCCATGCCGAGCGCGGTCTCGATCAGCAGCTCCAGGCCGATCTTCTTCTCGCGCTTCTTATATTGCTCGATCTGCGTGACCAGCATGTCGATGGCGTAGACGTCCTGCGGCACGCCGACCTTGGGGATCAGGATCATGTCGAGCCGCGGGCAGTTCTCGACCACGTCGACCACGTCGCGATAGGCGTAGTGGGTGTCGAGACCGTTGATGCGGATCATCATGGTCTTGGTGCCCCAGTCGAGGTCGTTGAGGCCTTGAATGATGTTCTTGCGGGCCTGCTCCTTGTCGTCGGGCGCCACCGCATCCTCGAGGTCGAGGAAGATAATGTCGGCGCCGCCTTTGGCCGCCTTCTCGAACAGCGAGGGGTTGGACCCCGGCACGGCAAGCTCTGAGCGGTGGAGACGCGGGGTCGCCTGTTGGATCAGGGTAAAGCTCATTTTACTACTCCCTCCTGTTTAGCCTGTGGCGCCGAGACCGGCGGCAACGGTGTTGATGGACAATAGAAGTGCGGATTTGAACGCGTCGCGCTCAGCCTCGCTCTCGGCGCCGCGAAAACGGCGGAGAAGCTCGACCTGCTCGCGATTGACCTCATTGACGGTGGGCAGGCGCTGGGCAAGCGCCCGGCGGTATTCGGGGAAGCGCTCGGCGATCTCCGAACCGCCCGACACTTTCAGCACCATCTCGCGGGTGAGCGCAAGCTCCTGCTCGATCATCGGCAGAATCGTGGCGCGCACGCCCTCGTCCGGAACGAGGCTGGCATAGTCGCGGGCGATGTCGAGATCGACCAGCAGCAGGGTCTTCTCCACCTCGTCGACGATCAGGCGGAAGATGCGCGAATCGTGGAACAGGCGCGGCAGCAGCGCCTCGCCCTGCTGGCCGCGCACCTGGAGCAGGCTGGCGATGGCGGAGCCGACGCCATACCAGCCGGTGATGATGTGGCGGTTCTGGGCCCAGGCGAACACCCAAGGAATGGCGCGGAGATCGGCGAGCGACTGCGCGCCGAAGCGGCGGGCCGGGCGCGAGCCGATATTGAGCAGCGAGATTTCCTCGAGCGGGCTCGCCGCCTGGAAATACTGGACCAGGCCGGGATGTGACACGAGGCCGGTATAGGCGGCGCGGCTGGCGCCGGACAGCGCCTCGAGGATATCGTCGAACTCGCGTTTCGGCCTAAGCGCCTCTTCGCGCTCGGATTTCAGCGCATGCTCGAACACGCTCGCGGCCAGCAGCTCCATCTGATAGAGCGCCGTGCCCTTGTTGGCGTATTTATATGACACCACCTCGCCCTGCTCGGTGACGCGGAAGCGGCCGCGGATCGAGCCGGCCGGCTGGGCGGCGATGGCGCGGCCGGTGGGCGCGCCGCCGCGCGACACCGAGCCGCCGCGGCCGTGAAAGAAGGCGATTGCCGTGCCCATCTCGGCGCCGACCTTGGTCAGCTGCGACTGCGCCTTGGCCAGCTCCCAGTTGGAGGCGACGAAGCCGCCGTCCTTGTTAGAATCGGAATAGCCGATCATCACCTCTTGCACGTTGCCCTGCCAATGGGTGGAGCGGCGGATCAGCGGCACGCTGAGCGCCTCGCGCATGATGGTGGGCGCGGCCCTGAGATCGGCGATGGTCTCGAACAGCGGCACGATCGGCAGCGCGCAAATCTCGGTGCCGGCGGCGTCGAGGAAGGCGCCGCCCTCCTTGGCCAGCAGATAGGCGCCGAGAATGTCATCGACCGAGCGGGTCATCGACAAGATGAACGAGCCGAACGCGTCGCGGTCGGCCTCGCGCCGGGTCGCGGCGGCCTGCGCGAACATGTCGATCAGCTCGGTCGCCTCGGCGGGAAGCTCGGGGATCAAATGCGGGCCGGTCAAGGGCCGGGCCAGCGCGCGGAACAGCCACGCCCGCCAGTCGCGGCTGCCGAGCTCGGGCGGGCTGTCGTCGCCGTGGCCGGCGGTCGCCCACCACAGCGCCTGAAGCGCCGCGGTGGTCTTGGTGGTGTTCTCGCGGAGATCGAGCCGCACGGTGGAGAAGCGGAACATCTCGACGGCGCGGCGCACCGGCCTGACCAGATCGGCGGCGATCGAGGGGCTGTTCGCCTGTTGCAGCGCCTGCTCGATCACCCGCAAATCCTGGATCAGCTCGTCGGCACTGAGATAAGGCGCACCGGCGCCGCCGATATCCATGCCCTGGACGCGGGCGATGGTGGCGTCGAGCTTGCGCAGCACGATGGAGAGATATTGCCGGTAGGGCTCGCCCGGATTGCGCTTCTTGATGGCGTCGGCCTCGCCGCTGCCGCCCAGCGCGCGGGCAAGTTCGGCCTGGAAGTCGGGCGGCACCGGCAAAGCGCGCTCGGTGATCGACAGGGCGCGGGCGAGAGAGTTGATGCGGGTGCTGTAGTGGCGCAGCGCGGCGAGCGCGTTCTGGCGCAGCGTCCAGCCGGTGACGCGGGTGTTGACCGAAGGATTGCCGTCGCGGTCGCCGCCGATCCACGAGCCGAACTGGAAGAACGGGGGCAGCTCGAAATTACGTCCCGGGTAATAGCGCTCGAGCGCGCCGTCGATCAGCGCGAGCATCTCCGGCGCTTTTTCGAACAGCGCCTCGTCGAAGAAGTGAAGCCCGCGGCTGACCTCGTGCTGCACGGTGGGCTTCTCCAGATGGAGCTCGCCGGTCATCCACACCAGCTCGATCTGATCGCGCAAATCGCCGATCAGGGCGGTGCGCTCGCGTTCGGTCCAGCGCGGCTGCTCGAGCTCGCGCAGCAGGAGATAGATCTTGCGGTACTTCTCCAGCACGGTGACGCGCTTCGACTCGGTGGGATGGGCGGTGATCACCGGCCTGATGCGCAAGCCCGACAACAGCGTCTGGATCTCCTCCGGCGCGATGCCCTCGCTGGCCGCTTCGGCCAGCACGTGGTCGAAGGTGCCGCGCAACGCCGCGCGCCCGCGGGTGCGCTCGATATGGCGGCGGCGGCGCATGGCGGCGTTCTGCTCGGCGATCGCCAGCAGCTGGAACAGGATGCCTTGGGCCTGGAGGGCGCGGGCCATCTGCTCGGGGGTGAAGCCGGAGATATTGGCGCCGCCGACCAGGGCGGACTCGATCTCGGGCTGGTGCCGGCGCACCACTTCGAGCAGGAGTTGAAACAGGAGGTCCGACGCCTCCTTGGCCGAAATGCCGCTGATCACGGCCGGAGGCGGCTCGGTGTCGAGACGGGTCGGTGTCAGCTCCTCATTCATGGCGACGCAACACACTCCCGACCGGGACGAACGGCGGTTCAAGGGTTTGGCCGGACGCAGGGACGCCGGACCACCAGCCTTGCTTAGCGCAAGGCTGGTTGAGGCGCACGCGATGAGTGGCGCCTGTCGCGCCCCTCGTGCAACCCGCAAAGACCCGGCAAAAGGCCGTTCGGCCGCGACCGTCAGTCGGCTCACACGGCCGCCCGGCGCTCCGGCCGTTTGGCCAGCACGCCCGCCACGGTCGAGCCGAACTCGCTCGGATTGGGCGCCACGGTAAGCCCGCAAGCGCGCATGATCTCGGCCTTCTCGGCGGCACTGTCGCCGGCGGCGGAGATGATGGCGCCGGCATGGCCCATCCGCCGGCCCTTGGGCGCGGTCAGCCCGGCGACAAAGCCGATCACCGGCTTCGACATGTTGTCCTTGATCCAGGCCGAGGCCTCGGCTTCCTGGGGTCCGCCGATCTCGCCGATCATCAGCACCGCCTCGGTCTCGGGATCCTCCTCGAACAGCGCGAGGTGATCGAGGAACGAGGAGCCGTTGATCGGATCGCCGCCGATGCCGACCGAGGTGGTGATGCCGATGCCTTCGGCCTTCATCTGCGAGGCGGCCTCGTAGCCGAGCGTGCCCGAGCGCGAGATGACGCCCACTTTGCCTTGTAGATAGATATGGCCGGGCATGATGCCGAGCATGGCCTTGCCGGGGCTGATGATGCCGGCGCAATTCGGCCCGACCATCATCGGCCGGCGGTCCTTGGGATAACGCATCAGATAGCGCTTCACCCGCATCATGTCCTGGGCGGGGATGCCGTCGGTGATCGAGCAGATCAGCCTCACCCCGGCGTCGGCCGCTTCCATGATGGCGTCGGCGCAGAACGCCGGCGCCACGAAGGTGATGGTGGTGGTGGCGCCGGTCGCCTTGACCGCTTCCTTCATGGTGTTGAACAGCGGCCGGTCGAGATGGCTGCCGCCGCCTTTGCCGGGCGTCACGCCGCCGACCACGTTGGTGCCGTAGGCGATCATCTCCTTCGCGTGGAAGGTGCCCTTGTCGCCGGTCATGCCTTGCACGAGGACCGGCGTGGTTTCATCGATCAGAATGCTCATTGTGTTTACTCCCGGTCCCGCATCACGCCGCCAGCTTGCCTTGGCAGGCCGCCACGGCCTTCTCGGCCGCCTCGGCCAAAGTCTCGGCGGTGATGAGCTTGAGCCCGCTCTCCGCCAGAATTTTCCGGCCCTCTTCGACATTGGTGCCGGCCAGCCTGACGACCAGCGGCACCTTGACGTCGACCGTCTCGCACGCCTGGACCACGCCCTTGGCGACCCAGTCGCAGCGATTGATGCCGGCGAAGATGTTGACCAGCACCGCGCGCACCTTCTGATCGGACAGCACCAGCTTGAGCGCGGTGGCGATGCGCTCGGGCGATGCGCCGCCGCCGACGTCGAGGAAGTTCGCGGGTGTGCCGCCGGCGTGCTTGATCATGTCCATGGTGGCCATGGCCAGGCCGGCGCCGTTGACGATGCAGCCGATCTCGCCGTCGAGGCCGATATAATTGAGATTGTGCTCGGCGGCTTGCGCCTCGCGCGGATCCTGCTGCGAGGGATCGTGCATGTCGGCGACGTTGTGGCGGCGGAACAGCGCGTTGTCGTCGAACGACATCTTGGCGTCGAGCGCGACCACGCGGTCGTCCTTGGCGACCACCAGCGGATTGATCTCCAGCATGGTGGCGTCGCAGTCGCGGAAGGCGCGGTAGGCGTTCATGATCGTGCTCACCGCGCTCTGCGCCTGCTTGATGCTGAGGCCGAGCTGGAAGGCGAGCTCGCGGGCCTGAAAGGCCTGTAGGCCGACCGCGGGCTCGACCACCACTTGGAGGATGGCCTCGGGCTCGGTCTTGGCGATCTCCTCGATCTCCATGCCGCCGCGCTGCGAGGCGATGACGCGGATGCGTTCCGCTTTGCGATCGAGCACGTAGCCGAGATACAGCTCGCGGTCGAACGGCTCGGCCACCTCGATATAGACCCGCTGCACCGGCTTGCCTTCGGGGCCGGTCTGGATGGTGACCAGCCGCTTGCCGAGCAAGCCGGCTGCCGCATCGCGGACCTCGTGATAGGTCTTGCACAGCTTGATGCCGCCCGCCTTGCCGCGCGCACCGGCATGAATCTGCGCCTTCACCGCCCAGGCCCAGCCGCCCAGCTCGGTCGCGGCGTAAACCGCCTGATCCGGGCTGAAGGCGACGGCGCCCTTGGGGACCGGCACGCCGAAGCTCGCCAGCAATTCCTTGGCTTGGTACTCGTGAACGTCCACAGTTTCCTCCTTAATAGCTGGCGGCGCTTCGCGCCCTATTGCTCTTAACTCACTTTGCCTTTGACGACGCCATAGGCCTTCTCGGTCACGCCTTCGGCCCCGGCCAGAAGCTCGTTCAGCTCCTTCAGTTTAGCCTCGGCAAAAGTCTTGTCCGTAATCATTCTTGCGTTGGTGAAAACATTCAAGGCCGCGCTTCGCAGTGCAGCATAACCGGCCAGCACGCCGACGCCGGCGTCGGAGATGACGTTGAGATTGCCTTTGTCGGAGGCGGTGGCGGCGATGTCGATCACCTGGCGCGCCGCGCGGGCGCAGGCCATCGGCACGTCGGTCGCCAGCTTGAGCGCCGCCTGGATCGCCTGGTCGCGCTTGGCCTTGTCGGCATCGGACTCCTTCGGCATGCCGTAAGCGCCCATCACCGCGTCGAACGCCTTCACATCGTCCTCGATCATGCCGATCAGCTTGACGCGGAGCGCTTCGGACTTGGCGAGCACGTCCTTCATGTCGCCTTCGACCTCGACATATTTCTTTTTGCCGATGGTCAGGTTGCACACCATGCTGACCAGCGCCGCACCCATGGCGCCGATGATCGCCGCGGCGCTGCCGCCGCCCGGCGTGGCACTCTGGCTCGCCAGCGCCGCGAGAAATTGCTCGATCTCGGTGTCCTTGATGTCGGTCATCAGGCCATCTCTTTCGCCAGCGCGTAGATTTCCTCGCCATCGAGCACGCCGTCGGAGCTGTCGAACAGCTTGCCGATGCAGCCGCGATGCAGCTTCAATTTCAAGCCGCCGATGCCGAGCGCGCCGAAGGCGAGCTTGCCCGAGCGGTCCTTGCCCTTGTCGGTGGCCTCCACGCCTTCAATGCCGAGCGGGGGCTGAGCGTTCACGTCGGCGAGCAGCTCGATGCTGGAACTGTTCTGCCAATCGGCGGCCTTCAGCAGCTGCACGCCGATGGCGCCGGCGGCGAACACGATGTCCGCATCCTTGACCGCCTTGGCGCGGGCGGCGTCATCGGCCGCCTCGATCGGCTTGACCTTGACGCCGAAGCGGGTCTCGACCGCCTTGGCGGCATGGTCGGCTCTGGCCTGCGACCGCGAGGTGAGGCTCACCTCGGCGCCTTCCTGGCCGAGAAAGGCCGCCGCGCGCATGCCGACCGGCCCGGTGCCGGCCAGCACTACGGCCGTCTTGCCCTTGAGCGTCTTGGCCTTGGCGAGCAGCGCCACGCCGGCCGCGGCGGTGGTGTTGGAGCCGTTGGAATCGAGCATGATCGAGACGCGGAACGGGCCGAAGAATTTCTTCTGCACCGCGGCGAACAGCGCCTCGCCCTTGGTCATGTCGCCGCCGCCGACGAAGATCGCGGTGTTCTGCTTGTCCTTGCCGCCGCGGGTGAAGATGGTGCCGTCGACCAGCGGGCCGACCGTGTCGGGCGTGACGCCGGCATAGCCGGCGACGCGGTCGGCGCCGCCGTCATAGGCGACCACCGTGTCGAACACGCTGGTGAAGGGATCGGTGTCGAGCAGAAACAACAGTTTCTTCATGGCGCGCCTCCCGGGCTTACTCCTGCACGACGTTTTGCGGCTTGCCCGCCACGAACGCCTCGACATTGTCGATCAGCTGATCGGCCAGGATCTGCATGGCCTCCACGCTCGCCCAGGCGACGTGGGGCGTGACGATCAGATTCGGCAGCTTGAGGTCGAGCAGGATGTTGCCCTCCTTCGGCGGCTCCTTGGTGAGCACGTCGAAGCCCGCGCCGGCGATGGTGCCCGCCGTCAGCGCCTCGGCCAGCGCCGCCTCGTCGACCAGGCCGCCGCGCGCGGTGTTGATGAGGATGGCGGTCGGCTTCATCTTCTTGAGCTCGGCGGCGCCGAACATGTTCTTGGTGCCGGGCGTGAGCGGCATGTGCAAGGTGATGACGTCGCTCTCCGCCAGCAGCGTGTCGAAATCGACCAGGCCCGGCTGCGGCATCACGTCGTAAGGCAGCACGCGCATGCCAAGCGCTTGCGCCCGCTTGCCGACCTCCTTGCCGATGGCGCCATAGCCGACGATGCCCATGGTCGAGCCGGCGATGTCGCGGATCGGATGGTCGAAGAAGCAGAACTGATCGACCTTGCCCCACCTGCCGTTGCGCACGTCCTCGATATAAGCGGGCAGATTGCGCCGCAGCGCGAACATCAGCGCCAGCACATGCTCGGGCACGGTGTTGAAGGCGTAGTTGCGGATATTGACGACGGTGATGCCGTTCGCCTTGCAATAGGCCTTGTCGACCACGTCGGTGCCGGTGGCGGCCACCGCGATCAGCTTGAGCTTGGGCAGCTGCTTCAGCGTGTCGGCCCGCATCGGCACCTTGTTGATGATGGCGATGGTCGCGTCCTTGAGGCGATCGACGATCTCCTCCGGAGTCCAGGTCGACTGGTACTCTTTATAGCTGTGCGGGAAGTCGGGCTTGCGCACATTGGCGCCGACCGATTCTCGATCGAGAAACACGATCGCGTGCTGCACTGAACTCAACCCCCACTCCTTTCGCGCGCCGGGCCATCGCCTGAGCGCGCCATGCTTCACCTTCCTCCGGGCACGTCGCTGAAGCGCGCGCCGAAGGTCTTGACCAAAGTCAAATCGGGCGAGACCGGCGTGTTCGCCGTTAGCCCCGCGTTTCCTGCCCTACTCGGCGGCGACCTTAAGCTGCGCCGCGTCGCGGAACTGCGCCTGGGCCGCCGCCACTCCAGAACCAAGCTCGACCTCGATGCCGACGTCGCGCATGGCCATCTCGGCGCCGGCGATGGCGCCGAGCAGCATCAGCTCGTTGAGATCGCCCAAATGGCCGATGCGGAACAGCTTGCCGGCCATCTGCGACAGGCCGGCGCCGAGCGCCAGATTGTAGCGGCGATAGGCCCGGTCGATCACATCGGCGCCGTTGAAGCCGTGCGGCACCATGATCGCGCTCACGGTGTCGGACTGCCATTTCGGCTCCTTGGCGCACAGCCTCAAGCCCCAGGCCTTGACCGCGGCGCGCGTGCCGGAGGCGAGGCGATGGTGGCGGGCGAACACGCGGTCGAGCCCCTCCTCCTCGAGCATGGCAAGCGCCTCGCGCAAGCCGTGCAGCAGGGTCAAGGCCGGCGTGTAGGGGAAATAGCCGGTGGCGTTGGCCTTGATCTGGTCGGACAGATCGAAATAGGCGCGGCGGCACTTGGCGTCCGGCATGGCGGCGAGCGCCTTCTGGCTCGCGCAGACGATGCCGAGGCCGGCGGGCAGCATCAGGCCCTTCTGCGAGCCGGTGATGGCGAGATCGACGCCCCACTCGTCCATGCGGAAGTCGATGCTGGCGATCGAGCTCACGCCGTCGACATAGAGCAAGGCCGGGTGGTTGGCCGCGTCGATGGCCCGGCGCACCGCGGCCACGTCGGATGTGACGCCGGTCGCGGTCTCGTTATGGACGATCAGGACGCCCTTGATCTCGTGGGCCTTGTCCTCGCGGAGCGCTTCTTCGATGCGCTCGGGATTGGCGCCGGTGCCCCACTCCTCCTCCTGGACGATGACCTCGAGCCCGTGGCGGCGGGCGAGTTCGATCCAGAGATGGCTGAACTGGCCGAAGCGCGCGGCCAAGAGCTTATTGCCCGGCGAATTGGTGTTGGTCAGGGCCGATTCCCAGGCGCCGGTGCCGCTCGACGGGAAGATCACGACCTGGCCGTCCCTGGTCTTGAAGATCCGCTTCAGGTCTTCGTAGAGGGGCAATGTAAGCTTGGGAAAGTCGGAGGAGCGATGGTCCTCCATGGCGACATGCATGGCCCGCAAGATGCGATCAGGCACATTGGTCGGTCCCGGCACGAACAAAAAGTTGCGCCCGGGCTTTCTGGCTCCAGCCATCGTTTCTTCCCCTAGAATCTTGCCGACGTTATGCGTCGGATTGGGCCTACTCGCGGAACAGGGTGTTAGCGTCCGCGATTGAGCCTTGCAACCTCTTTCCTCGGCTAGAATAAACCGGCAATTCGGCCGTCGGCCGCAAGCTCGATATGATTGGCCGCGGGCACTTTGGGTAGGCCCGGCATGGTCATGATGTCACCGCAGATCACCACCACGAACTCGGCACCGGCCGAGAGCCTGACCTCGCGGATCGGGATGATGTGCCCGAGCGGCACGCCCTTGGCGTTCGGGTTGGTGGTGAAGCTGTACTGAGTCTTGGCGACGCAGATCGGGAACTTGCCGAAACCTTCCTTTTCCAGCTCGGCGAAGCGGTCCTTGACGCTCTTGTCCGCGGTGATGTCCTCGGCGCCGTAGATCTCCTGGGCGATGGTGCGGGTCTTGTCCCACAGCGACATGTCGTCGGGATAAAGCGGCTGGAAGTCGCTCGGCTTGGTGTCGATGGTGCGGACCACGGTCTCGGCCAGCTCGACCGCGCCCTCGCCGCCCTTCGCCCAGTGGTCGGCCATCACGCATTCGACGCCGATGGTCGAGCACAGCCGCTTGAGGAGCGCGATCTCGGCCTCGCTGTCGCTGGAGAAGCGGTTCGCCGCCACCACCACCGGCACGTGATATTTGCGCACGTTCTCGACGTGGCGCTCGAGATTGGCGAAGCCCTTCTCCAACGCCTCGAGATTCTCCTTCTTGAGATCGTCCTTGCCCACCCCGCCATGCATCTTGAGCGCCCTGATGGTGGCGACGATCACCACGCAATCGGGCTTGAGCTTGGCTTTGCGGCATTTGATGTCGAAGAATTTCTCGGCGCCGAGATCGGCGCCGAAGCCCGCTTCGGTGACCACATAGTCGGCGAGCTTGAGCGCCGCCTTGGTGGCGATCACCGAGTTGCAGCCATGGGCGATATTGGCGAACGGGCCGCCATGAATGAAGGCCGGGTTGTTCTCGAGCGTCTGCACCAGGTTCGGCGCGAGCGCGTCCTTGAGCAGAGCGGCCATCGAGCCGGCGGCCGACAGGTCCTTGGCGGTGACCGCCTTCTTGTCGCGCGTCTGGCCGATCTGGATTTGGCCCAGGCGCCGCTGGAGGTCGCTGAGGTCGGAGGCGAGACAGAAGATCGCCATGACCTCGCGAGGCCACGGTGATGTCGAAGCCGGCCTCGCGCGGGAAGCCGTTGGCGGCGCCGCCGAGCGAGGTGACGATTTCGCGCAGCGCCCGGTCGTTCATATCGACGGCGCGGCGCCAGGTGATCCGGCGGGTGTCGATGTCGAGCGCGTTGCCCCAATAGACATGGTTGTCGATCATCGCCGCGAGCAGATTGTTGGCGGCGCCGATGGCGTGAAAATCGCCGGTGAAATGCAGGTTGATGTCTTCCATCGGCACAACTTGGGCGTAGCCGCCGCCGGCGGCACCGCCTTTCATGCCGAAGCAAGGCCCGAGGCTCGGCTCGCGGATGCAGATCATGGCCTTCTTGCCGATCTCGTTCAGCGCGTCGCCCAAGCCCACCGTGGTGGTGGTCTTGCCCTCGCCGGCCGGCGTCGGGGTGATGGCGGTGACCAGGATCAGCTTGCCGTCGGGGCGCTTGGCCAGCGAGGCGATATAGTCGAGCGCAACCTTCGCCTTGTAATGGCCGAACGGGATCAGATCCTCGGCTGGAATGTCGAGCTTGTCGGCCGCCAATTCGAGGATCGGCCGCATCGCGGCGGCCTGGCTGATCTCGATATCGGATTTCGGGGATCTATGCTGGTCGTGAGAACGCCTGCTCGGATTTTCGGCACCTTCACGCGACGGAACTGACATAACGCCTTGGCCCTCAGGACTTGCGAGCTGATATGCAAAAGGAATGGGCAAGGTATTCATTCACTTGCCTTCTGGCAATCGTCTGTGCAGGTTCACGCCGTGAAGCCGAGGGACTCTCAGCAATGACGCCTGAAGCGCTGCTCAAGGCCATGTTCCAAGCCGCGGTGGATGCCGCGCTGCCCTCGCTCTGCGTGCCGGCGCATCTGCCGGACAGGCCCAAGGGCCGCACCGTGATCATCGGCGCCGGCAAGGCGAGCGGCGCGATGGCCAAGGCGCTCGAGGATGCCTGGGACGGTCCGCTCGAAGGGCTGGTGGTCACGCGCTACGGCTATCGCGTGCCGACCTCCCGGCTCGAAGTGGTCGAAGCGGCGCATCCGGTGCCGGACGCCGCCGGCCGCAAGGCGGCCGAGCGCATCTTTCAGCTGGTCCAGGGCCTGACCGAGGACGATCTGGTGCTGTGCCTGATCTCCGGCGGCGGCTCGGCGCTGCTCGCGCTGCCGCCCGATGGGCTCACGCTGGAAGACAAGCAGGCGATCAACAAGGCGCTGTTGAAGAGCGGCGCGACCATCTCAGAAATGAACACGGTGCGGAAGCATCTCTCGGCCATCAAAGGCGGCAGGCTTGCCGCCGCGGCGGCGCCGGCCCGCGTGGTGGCGCTGATGATCTCCGACGTGCCGGGCGACGATCCCTCGATCATCGCCTCGGGCCCGACCGTGGCCGACCCGTCGACCAACGAGGACGCGCTCGCCATCATCGAGAAATACGGCATCGAGGTGCCCTACGCCGTGCGCATGCGGCTGCGCCATGCCGACGAGACGCCCAAGCCCGGCGACAAGCGTCTCGAGCGGGTCGAGAACCTCATGATCGCCACGCCGCAAGCCTCGCTCGAAGCCGCGGCCGAGGTCGCGCGCCGGGCCGGCGTCACGCCGGTGATCCTCGGCGATTCGATCGAAGGCGAGTCGCGCGACGTGGCGCTGGTCCATGCCGGCATCGCGCGGCAATGCGCCATGCGCGGGCAGCCCGAAAGGCCGCCCTGCGTGCTGATCTCGGGCGGCGAGACCACCATCACGCTCAAGGGCAAAGGCAAAGGCGGGCGCAACACCGAGTTCCTGCTGGCGCTCGCCATCGCGCTCGACGGCAGGCCCGATATCTACGCGCTGGCCGGCGACACTGACGGCATCGACGGCTCGGAGGACAATGCCGGCGCGCTGATCTATCCCGATACGCTGAAGCGCGCCGCCAAAGCCGGCATCAACGCCAAGGCGATGCTCGCCGACAACGATCCCTGGACCTTCTTCAAGGGCATCGGCGATCTCTTGGTGACGGGTCCGACGCTGACCAACGTCAACGACTTCCGCGCCGTGCTGATCGACAAGGCCTGATTGCGGGCTCTAGACCGCGCGCCTGAGCCTGATCACCTCGGCGAAATCGCCGTTCGGCAATTGGCGCACATGGCCCGCTTTCACCACATGCATGAGCACCGCCGGCACACCGCGTTCGGCGTCGCCGTCGGGGAAATAGCCTTCCTGCACCGCCAGCACACGAAGCTTGTCTTGCGACAACGGGCCTTGCTCGCCGAGCTTGCGGATCAAGAAGTCGGCCAGCGGTTGCGGCGGGGCCGCTCTCTGCGCCTCCGCTTGCGGCTTGGACGCCGGCGCCGCGCCGCCGAGGCGGCGATGCTCGAGCCCGAGCAGGTGATTGACCGCCTCGAGCTCGGCCTTCAGATCTTTCAGCCTCGACTCGTGCTCGCCCTTGATCTGCTCGAGAAATTTGTCGAATTGAGCCTGCGCAGCCTTGAGTTGCTCGTCGAGCAGCTTGACCCGCTCTTGCAGGTCGGCACGGATGTCACGCATGGATGGTCCCCCGCTGGATGGTCCAGAGTCTGCAAACGCCAAGCCCGTCAGCCGGTTCCCCGAACACTCGGGTGCCAAAGAAATAAGGCCGGTTAGGGGCGCTTCCCGCGCGCCGAGGTTCGCA
Source organism: uncultured Alphaproteobacteria bacterium (assembly GCA_963812105.1). Classification (GTDB taxonomy): domain Bacteria; phylum Pseudomonadota; class Alphaproteobacteria; order Rhizobiales; family Methyloligellaceae; genus Methyloceanibacter. The sequence continues at coordinate 477,629 of CAWEUF010000002.1, read as the reverse complement.
AGTCTCAGTCGCATGGCGGCGCGCGCATTTCGCGGTTGCGAATTGGGACGAGCGCGCTACTCTCCCCGGCTGATGCGGTATTGCTGAATTTCGCGATTCGACTGACGGGGAGGCGCCGGCAGGGGTTTCGTTTGGCCTGTGGGGCCGTTGATTGGTCCACGCGCCACGGAACAGTCGAATTTCGATTCACTATGGGGGTCTGGGTCTAGCTGCAAGGCCGGGGGGCCTACCAAATTCGGGGTGTTGGTCCGGCCGGTCGCGCGAAACGCTGCCTGGCGCGAGATGCGACAGATTGGAAAGAGGGAACAAGCATGATGTTGCGGCGTGCCGGTCTTGGTCTGCTGATGGGAGCCACCTTGATGGCCCCGTCGGCCGCTTGGGCAGGACCGGCGCTGGTGTTCGAGCCCTATAACGGCACCGTGTTTTACGCCGAAGACCCCGACGCACTGTGGTTCCCGGCCTCTCTCACCAAGCTAATGACGGCCTATGTCGCCTTCCAGGCATTGAAGGAGGGCAAGGTCAATCCCGACACCAAAGCCATTTGCTCCAAGAAGGCGACGGAGCAAGCCCCGAGCAAACTCTGGTTGAAGGAGGGCGAGTCGATCTCGCTCGACACCGCGCTACGGGTTCTGATCGTCAAGTCGGCCAACGACGTCGCCGTGATGATCGCCGAAGCGGTGGCCGGCAGCGAGGAGGCGTTCGTGTTGCGCATGAACGAGGCGGCGCGGCGTCTTAATATGACGCGCACCACCTTTGCCAACGTCAACGGCCTGCCCGACGAGCGCCAGGTGACCACCGCCCGCGACCTGGCCAAGCTGGCGCGCGCCATCATCCTCGAGTTTCCCGAGCACGCCGAGCTGTTCACCGCGGTTCAGGTTCAGGTCGGCAAGCAGCTGTTGCGCACCCATAACGGCATGCTGGTCAGCTATCCCGGCACCGACGGCATGAAGACCGGGTTCATTTGCGATTCGGGCTTCAACATCGTGGTCAGCGCCACACGCGACGGGCGCAAGCTGGTCGCCGTCATTCTCGGCGAACCCTCGACCGCCTCGCGCCGTGTGCGCGCCGTCGATCTGCTCGACAACGGCTTCAAACGCTATTTCTGGAAATCGCTGTTCGGCACCAGCCTCGACGGGCTGGCGATTCAAGCCTCGATGAGCAGCGGGCCCACCCATCTCCGCGACAGCGTTTGCGGCGCCAAGCCCACCGTGAAGAAACGGGTGGTACGCAAGAAATCCAAATCGAAAAGCACGGCACGCCGCTAAGTTGCCCCCGCTCGTCCCCACATTTTTGCGCTTGTCGGTCGCCGCGTTGCTGGCCCTGTCGGCCGCACTCGCGCCGGCCCATGCGGCCGAGCCGCCGGACAATGTCTCCGAAGCGATCGACGATGCCGAGCGCGGCTGCCGGGACAGCAACGGCACGCCGAATGCCGATGCCGTGCTCAAGGTCGACGATTTGAACGGCGACGGCGGCGAGGACTGGATCGCCGATTACGCCAAGCTCAAATGCGAGGGCGGCATCAATCCGCTCTGCGGCACCGCCGGCTGCGCGCTGCAGATCTATTTCTGGGATGGCGGGGCGGCCTGGGATGTCGTGTTCGAAGATCTCGTGCGGAGCTACAGCTTCGGCAAGAGCGGCGGCAAGCCCATGCTCTACGTCACCACCTCAGGCGTGCCGTGCAACAAGCCGGTCGCCGAGACCTGCAAATATACCTATCGGCTGGAAAAGGACGCCGTGGTCCCGGTGGAATAGCGCGGAGCACGCGTCTCGATCCTTTGGCCAAACTGATCTAATCTTCCGCCGGTCCCAACGGACGGGGAACGGGCAGTGGCCGCCGGACAAAATCCGAAGATCGTCGTGTCCTATCGCCGGACCGACGCCGCCATGGCCGGGCGAATCTTCGACCGGCTGGCCCAGCATTTCGGCAAGGCGAACGTATTCATCGACATCGACGACGTTCCGTTCGGCGTCGACTTCCGCAAGCATATCGGCGACGCGCTGCAATCCAGCAATATCCTGATCGCCGTGGTCGGCGAGAAATGGCTCGGGCCGCAGGACGGCGGAAAATTCCGCATCATGAACGAGGCCGATCCGGTTCGGGTCGAGCTCGAGACCGCGCTCAAGCGGGACATCACCGTGCTTCCGGTGCTGCTCGACGGCAGCTCGATGCCGGACCCCGCCGATCTGCCGGAGCCCATCCGCGATTTCGCCTATCGCAACGCCATCGAGGTGGAGTCCGGGCGCGACTTCAACATGCATATCGAGCGGTTGATCCGCGCCATGGAGCAGACCCTCGGCATCAAGGCCAAGGTTGCGCCCGCCGGGGTCTCGACTCTGCTCGGATCGGAGCCTCCGAAGAAGGCCGGACGGGCGAACCCGCTCGTGCTCGGGCTGGCAGGTCTGCTCGTCGCCGCCGGCCTGGCAGGCGCGGCGTGGTATTGGCTCGCGCAAGGCCATAATGAGCTCATCGCCGGGCCGAAGGGACGCGCGGTGCCGCAGGCCTTCTGTGACGATCTCAAGAACGTGGTTGCGGCGGGCGCCAGCAAGTTCACCGCGATCCTCGGGCCGCAACATAGCGGCATTTGGACCGCGCGCGTCCAATTGCCGGGCTGGGAAGATTGCACGGTCCGCGACTGGACCTATCAGGGCTCGATCAGGCGCTATTACAGTTGTGTGCTGCGCTCGTTCTCGAGCATCGAGGAAATGGACACGATGCTGACCGCATTGCAGTCTTATATAAAGCCCTGCCTCGGACCTGACTGGACCGAGCGGCGTAGCACCTTTTCCGACGGCACGAGCGACGCGGTTTATGAGCGGGCGCAGGGCGATCCGTTCGTGCGGCTGCGTGAGACCTATTACGACAATCCCAAGGAATGGATCATGCGGATCGACGTCGAGAATCCGCCCGTGCCAGTAACGAACTGAGCCGCTAAGAGGCGCTATCGGCGCGCGCGGCAATCGCCGCCTCGATCACCTTGACCGCCTCGGCCGACGCCCAATCGGCGGGGCCGACCAGCCGGGCGATCTCCTTGCCGTTCCGGTCGATCAGCAGCGTGGTCGGCATGCCGACCGCCTTCAGGGTGGCGAACAGCTTGCCCGACGGATCGGTGTAAAGCGCAAGATGGGTGGCGCCGGTCTCCTTGAGGAAGGCGGCCGCCTTGTCGGCACCGCCTTTGTCGATATTGACCGCCACCACCCGGAAATCCTTGCCGCCGAGCTTGGTCTCCAGCTGGTCGAGCGCCGGCATCTCCTCGCGGCAGGGCACGCACCATGTGGCCCAGATGTTGAGGAGCACGATCTTGCCGCGGAAATCGGCCAGCGACACGGCCCGGCCGTCGGCATCGGTGAAGGTTAACGCCGGCAGATCGACCGGCTGCGGTCTCACCACCAGGGGGGCCATCGCGCCGGTGTTGAGGCCGGCGAGCGGCCCGGCGATCGTGCCCTGCCCACCCGGCCCGGGCTCCGAATTCTCGGTCTCGCCATTGTCAGAAGGGGCAAAACTCACATATACCGTCCCGAATCCGGCGATCGCCGCAACCAGTGCGGCGACGAGATAGATGGCCGGCAGCGCGGCGCGTTTGCGTTCGTTGCGTTTGCTCACGTCTTCCCGCTCACCTCGTCTGGCCCAGGCTCGACAACGATGACCAACACCATGTGGGGCGGCCGCTTTGCCGCAAGTCCATCGGAGATCATGGAGGAGATAAACGCCTCCATCGACTTCGACAAGCGGCTGTGGCGTCACGACATTCTCGCGTCCAAGGCGCATGTTGCCATGCTCGGCGCGACCGGCATCGTGAAAACGTCGGAGGCCGACGAGATCGCGCGCGGCCTCGACAAGATCCTGGCCGAGATCGAGGCCGGCACGTTCGCCTTCTCGCGCGCGCTCGAGGACATTCATCTCAATGTCGAGAGCCGGCTGCGCGAGCTGATCGGGCCGGTGGCCGGCAAGCTCCATACCGCGCGTTCGCGCAACGACCAGGTGGCGACCGATTTCAAACTCTATGTGCGCGACGAGATCGGCGGCAATCGATGCCGCGCTTGGCGCGCTGCAGCTCGCGCTCGCCACCAAGGCGCTCGAACACGCGGGTGCGGTGATGCCGGGCTTCACCCATCTGCAAACCGCGCAGCCGATCACCTTCGGCCATCATCTGCTCGCTTATGTCGAGATGCTCGGGCGCGACCGGGGCCGGTTCGCCGACGCCGCCAAGCGGCTGAACGAGTGTCCGCTCGGCGCCGCGGCGCTGGCCGGCACGTCGTTCCCGATCGACCGGGACGCGACGGCACGGGAACTCGGCTTTGCGCGGCCGGCGGCAAATTCGCTCGACGCGGTGTCCGATCGCGACTTCGCGCTCGAGACGCTGGCGGCCGCGGCGATCGCCGCCATGCATCTGTCGCGGCTCGCCGAGGAGGTGGTGAACTGGACCTCGCCGCAATGGGGCTTCGCGCGGCTGTCCGACAAATTCACCACCGGCTCGTCGATCATGCCGCAGAAGCGGAACCCCGATGCGGCCGAACTGGTGCGGGCCAAGACCGGGCGCATCGCCGGCGCCTTCCAGGCGCTGTTGATGGTGATGAAGGGCCTGCCGCTCGCCTACGCCAAGGACATGCAGGAGGACAAGGAGCCGGTGTTCGACGCGCTCGATGCGCTCAAGCTCGGCATCGCCGCCATGACCGGCATGGTCGCGGACCTCGAGCCCGACCTCAAGGCGATGAAGCGGGCCGCCGGGATGGGCCACTCGACCGCCACCGACCTCGCCGATTGGCTGGTGCTCAAGCTCGGGCTGCCGTTCCGGGAAGCCCACCACCTCACCGGCAAGATCGTGGCCTTGGCCGAATCACAGGGCGTGGAGCTCAAAAAGCTGCCGCTTTCCGAGCTTAAGACGGTGGAGAAACGGATCACCGAGGAGGTCTATGCGGCGCTGGACGTGGCCGGATCGGTCAAAAGCCGCACTAGCTATGGGGGAACCGCCCCCGCCAACGTCAAGCAGGCGGCGAGAAAATGGATAAAGCGTTTGGAGAAGGACGGTTAAACGCGATAAAAGGGTAGCTGAAAAGCCGGGAAAAGGCTTGAGGGACAGGGGCACGACCATGGGAAGCGCATTGCGCATCCTTTTAACGCTTGTGCTGGTACTTACCATCGGACTTTCGGCTTGTGGACGCCGAGGCTCTCTGGACCGGCCTAAGCCGGACTATCCCGAGGCTAAAGCCGACCCGTCCACGAAAATGTCGAAAGCTCCGGCGCGCCGTCTGTGGATCGATAAGCTGCTCGAATAGACTGACCTCCCTGCAATGCATCATTTCGCCTACCGGCGCGGCGCGTCCGACCAAAATGTGCTCCACGCCGAGAAGGTCGATCTTGCCGACCTCGCCGCCACGGTCGGAACCCCGTTCTATTGTTATTCCACCGCGACGCTCGAGCGTCACTATCGCGTGTTCGCCGATGCGTTCGCGGCCGCGCCCGGCACGCTCGTCTGCTACTCGGTCAAGGCCAACTCCAATCTCGGCGTGCTGGCCACGCTGGCGCGGCTCGGCGCCGGCATGGACGTGGTGTCGGAAGGCGAGTTGCGCCGCGCGCTGGCGGTCAAGGTCCCGCCCGAGCTGATCGTGTTCTCCGGCGTCGGCAAGACGCGCGAGGAGATGGCGTTTGCGCTCGATGCCGGCATCTTCGCCTTCAATGTCGAGTCGGAGGCCGAACTTAGGGCGTTGAGCGAGGTGGCGGCGGCGCGGGGCGCGACCGCGCGGATTGCCGTGCGGGTCAATCCCGATGTCGACGCCAAGACCCACCACAAGATCGCCACCGGCAAAGCCGAGAACAAGTTCGGCGTGCCGTTCGCGGACGCCCCTGCCCTCTACGCTCTGGCGAGCCGGCTGCCGGGTATCGCGCCGTCCGGCGTGCATATGCATATCGGCAGTCAGATCACCGAGCTTGCGCCGTTCAAGAACGCATTCGCGCTGTTGCACGAGCTGGTCGGCAGCTTGCGCGAGGCGGGCTGCGCCATCGAGTTCGTCAATCTCGGCGGCGGACTCGGCATTCCCTATCGAAGCGATCAACCCGCGCCGCCGCTGCCGGAGGACTATGCGCGGCTGGTCGCCGAACAAGTCGGCGGCCTCGGCGTGCGGCTGCTGTTCGAGCCGGGCCGCATGATCGCGGGCAATGCCGGGGTCCTGGTGTCGCGCGTGCTCTACGTGAAGCGCGGCGCGTCCAAGACCTTCACCATCGTCGACGCGGCGATGAACGATTTGATGCGGCCCACGCTGTACGAGGCCTATCACGAGATCCTGCCGGTGACCGAGCCCGCGCCCGGCACCCCGACCATCGTCACCGACGTGGCGGGGCCGGTATGCGAGACCGGCGATTATCTCGCTCTGGCGCGGCCGTTGCCGGAACTTCAGGCCGGCGATCTCATTTCCGTGATGACGGCAGGCGCCTATGGCGCCGTGCTCGCCTCGGAGTATAACTCAAGGCTGCTCGTGCCCGAGGTGCTCGTGGCCGGGAACCGGTATAGTGTGACGAGGCCAAGGCCGAGCTACGACGACATGCTGGCCAAGGAGCGGCTGCCGAACTGGTTGTGAGCCCGGATTAACGGGCCTCGCTTTCGCCCGCTTCGCTCCCCAAATTACCCGTCGTTGCCCCCGCTCCAGGTGTTAAATGAAGACCATGCGATTTCGAGCCAAGGAGACCCCGCCCAAGGGGCCGGAGGATGGCGCGCTGGCCAAGCGCTTCGAGGGCCGCGTGCGCCTGTCCTGGCTTGCGCTGTTCGGCGAGCGCGTCTGGGAGGCGCTGCTCTGGCCGTTCCTGGTGCTCGCGGCGTTCCTGGTCGTGTCGCTCTTGGAGCTGTGGAGCCTGCTGCCGCCGCTGATGCATCGCGTGGTGCTGGGGGCATTCGGGCTCGCGCTGATCGTCTCCTTCCTGCCGCTGCTCAGACTGTCGCTGCCGACCCGTCAGGAGGCGTTGCGGCGGCTCGAGCGTCATGCCGGCATCAAGCACCGGCCGGCCTCGTCCTATGAAGACCGGCTCGGCGCCACGCCGGCCAAAGAGACGGCGGCGCTGTGGGCGGCTCACCGCGAGCGCCTGTCGCGCCTCATCTCGAGGCTCAAGCCGTCATGGCCCGCGCCCCGCACCGACCGCGAAGATCCTTATGCGATCCGGTCCGCGCTCCTGCTGGTCATGGTGGCGGCCCTGCTTGCGTCCGGCGGCAATGCCATCGATCGCCTGCGCGCCGCGTTCGCCCCCGGCGCCACCAGCACGCCGGCGCTGCTCCGGCTCGACGCCTGGGTGACGCCGCCGATCTATACCGGCATGGCGCCGATCGTGCTGGCCGACGGCAACGAGAAGGTCGGCGCCGGCGCCGAGTCGTTCCGCGCCCTGTCGGTGCCCGAGCGGAGCGAATTGATCGTGCGCACCCATGCGCCGCAAGGCGAGACCGTGAGCCTCACCACCAGCCAGGACGGCGTGGCCGAAGCCAAGACCATCGAACCGAAGCAAGGCGGCAGCGCCGGGCTGGTCGAGTTCACCGTGGCGCTGACCGAGCCGCTCAGCGCCGATGTCAAGATCGGCGGCCAGACCGTGTCCAAATGGCGGTTCGAGCTGATCAAGGACGAGGTGCCCAACATCAATCTGATGGGCACGCCGACCACCACGCCGCGCGGCGCCCTGCGCCTGGTGTATCGGGCCGACGACGATAACGGCGTGGCGAGCGCCGAGGCGCGCTTCGCGCTCGGCGAGGGCGAGGAGCGCAATCTCGCGCCGGTGCCGGCCGAGTCGGCCGCCAAGCTCGACGCCGATCCCCTGCTCGAGCCGCCGGTGATGCCGCTGCAATTGCCGCGGACCAACGCCAAGCGGGTCGACGGCAAGGCCACCCAGGACCTCACCGCCCATCCTTGGGCCGGACTGAAAGTGCTCATGACGCTGATCGCCCGCGACCAGGCGGGGCAGATCGGCGAGAGCATGCCGTATGAATTCGTGCTGCCGGAGCGGACCTTCACCAAGCCGCTGGCCAAGGCGGTGGTCGAGCAGCGCAAGAAGCTGGTGCGTGACCCGAACGCACCCGAGGCCGTCGCCAACGGACTCGAGGCGCTGACGCTCGGCGGCGACAAGGTGATCGACGACAGCACGGTGTATCTGGCCTTGCGCAACGCCTATTGGCGGCTGCGCACCGACATTTCGCGCGACGCCATCGCATCGGTGGTCGAGCAGCTGTGGTCGACAGCGCTCCGCATCGAGGAAGGCGATTTGCCCGAGGCCGAGCGCGCTCTGAACGCGGCGCAGGACGCGCTGATGCAAGCGTTGAAGGAGGGATCGACGCCGGAGGAGATCAAGTCTCTGGTCGATGAGCTCCGCTCGGCGCTGGGGCGCTATCTCCAGGCGCTCGCCTCGCAGCAGCAAGACAAGGGCAACATGTCGCCGCAGGCGCAGCAGGACGGCGATCAGCTGGTGTCGCAGCAGGACCTCGATAAGATTCTGGAAAACATCCAGAACCTCGCTCAATCGGGCTCGAAGGAGATGGCCGAGCGCATGCTGTCGGAGCTCAAGGACATTCTCGACCGCCTGCAGACCGGCAATTTCGCCGAGAACGCGCAGCAGCAGCGCGCGAGCCAAATGATGAAGGATTTGAGCGACATCGTCTCCAATCAGCAGAAGCTGCTCGACGATACCTTCGCCGCCAAGCGCGAGCAGGGCGCCTCCAACGGCGACAACCAGGAATTCGAGGTGAGCCCGCCCGGCCAGCCGATGGAGTTCGGCCCCGGCATGGGCATGGCGCCGCTGTTCGAGGAAATGCCCGGCGAGGCCCAACAGGGCATGATGAAGGGACAAGGCGAGTCCGGCTCTCAAGGCAGCCCGCGCCAGGGCGGCCAGATGGAGATCGGCCCGCAGCCGCAAGGTCAGCCCTCGGGCCAGAATCCCGAGCTCGCCGGCCGCCAGCAGGAACTGCGCGACCGGCTGCAAAGCCTGATCGACCGCGCCCGCATCGAAGGCGGCGACGCGCCGGACGAGTTCAAGGGCGCGGAAGAGGCGATGAGCGGCGCCAAGGACGCCATCGGTGAAAACGATCTCGAGCGCGCCACGCAGCAGCAGTCGCTCGCGCTCGATCGCCTGCGCCAGGGGGCCCAGTCCATGGCCGAGCAGATGATGGAGAACGGCGACGCGCAGGCCGGCCAAGGCCCCGGAAATAACGGCCGCGATCCCCTCGGACGGCCCGACCGGTCCAACCGACCCGATCTCGGCCTGTCGGTGCAGGTCCCCGACGAGATCGACGTTCAGCGCGCCCGCGAGGTGCTCGACGAATTGCGCCGCCGCATCGGCGATCCGTCACGGCCGGCGGTCGAGCTCGATTATCTCGAGCGCCTGATCAAGCCGTTCTGATCGCGGTCAGCGCGAACTAGCCGACCAGATAAATCAGGCTGACGGCGCCGAGCGCGCCGAGATAGACCCCGACCAGCAACCCTTCCGGCCAGCGGTCCGTGGCCTTGCTCCGCAGCGCCTGGGCGATCACCACCGGCGGAACGAGCGCGCCCAGCACGGCGGCGATCAGCGTCAGCGTGGTCATGGCTTCTCCAACTTACCGATATAGGGCAGCTCGCGATAACGGTGGGCGAGGTCCGTGCCGTAACCCACCACATAGACCGGCTGGCAGCGGAAGCCCACATAGTCGGGAACGATCTCGGCGGCGCGCGGCACCTGCTTGTCGATCAGGATGCAGGTCTTGACCCGGCGCGCGCCGCGGCGCTCGAGCAGCGCCTTGGCGAAGGACAGCGTCCGGCCGGAATCGAGAATGTCGTCGACGATCACCACCTCGCGGCCGGCAAGGTCGGTCTCAACGTCGCGCAAGATCTTGACCTCGCCGCCCGACACCGTGCCCACGCCGTAGCTCGCGAGGAAGATGAAGTCGATCTCGGGCTCGAGCCCTTCGCGGTGGAGCGCCCTGATCAGATCGGCGGCAAAAATGAAGCTTCCCTTCAGGATGGCGACGATGATGAGATCGCGCGGCGAGGATGCGGCGATCTCGCGGGCCAGGGCATCGACGCGGGCAGCGATGTCAGCGGCGCTGAACAGCGGCGTGATGGTTTCTCCCGCCGCGACCTCAGCCATTCCTACTCGGCCTTGGCGAACCGCACCTTGACGCTGCGGACATTGCTCGGCGGCGACGGAATTTGCCGCAGGAACGGCGCGTGCCCGCCTGCCGCCAGCTCATCCTCGCCGATCTCGGTGGTCCATTCGGAGATTTCCGAGCCGGTCTCGTCGCGGAGCGCGATGATCACGGTCGGCACGTCGACCGAGTTCGAGGTCAGGTTCACCACATCGCCCTGAACTTCGAGCACGGTCTGGCCGCCGTCATTGGTCCAGCCATAGCGCACGCCCTCAAAGGTGAGGCCATGGGAGCCGACCGGCACGCCGAACAGAGCATAGAGACGGGCGGCGCCGGGCAGGACCGACATCACGGTCGAGGGCGCCAGCGCCAGCGTGCCGATCACGCCGGCCACGATCAGCGCCAGCAGCAGCCAGCCGAGGGTGACCACGGAGGAAATCCGGCTCTGGCCGCGCTCTTCGGGCAGGGCCTGGGCGGCCAGCGCCGGATCGATGCCGAGATCGGCATCGGTGAGACCGGCGTTGCCCATGCCGAGATTGGCCAAGTCATCGCCCAAGGCGGCGTCCATCATGCCGGCATCGCCGAATTCCGACTCGCCCATGGAGGCGTCCATCATGGCGGCGTCTTGCTGCGGCGGCGGCGGTGGTGGCGCCGGCGACCGGCCGGCGAGCCGCCCGAAAATGCCGCCGCGCTTCTCCGGCGGGGCGGCCACGGGGGCGTCGGCCATGGCCTCGGCATTGATTTCGGCCACTTGCGCGGCGAGATCGGCGTCGGGCGGGGGCGGCGCGTATTGAGGCTGAGGCGCCGGGGTCGAAATGCCGGCGAAACCGCGCATGGCCATATTGACCGCGGGCGCGGCCGGCGGTGCCGGGCGCGGGGGTGGCGGCGGTGGTGCCGGCGGCGCGGCGACGGGTTGCGGCTGCGGGCGGATTTGCGGCTGGGGCGGCGGCGGCGCGGCCGACACGGCGGGCTCGGTGACCGGATGGGCCTGCCAGACATGGCTGCACTTCGAGCAGCGGACTTTGCGCCCCTCAGGCGGGAATACCGCCTTGGTCTCGTAGCGCGTGTCGCAAACCGGGCAGATAATGTGTGTTGCCATCGGAAACAGCCAAAACGGCCTTGTATCGTGGATTTGCCCCGGGCCCCATGCCTTCGCCCAAATCCATTGATACCGGACCGGGAGTTCAGCATAAAGAGCCTGTCCTCCGCAATGTTAAGAGGCCTAGGGAACGCGGGTGATTTGCTTTGACAATGTCGGGCTGCGCTACGGTTCAGGCCCGGAAATCTTGCGCGATGTCACCTTTCACGTGCTTCCGGGGTCCTTTCACTTTCTGACTGGGCCGTCCGGGGCCGGTAAGACCTCGCTGTTGCGCCTGTTATTCATGTCGCTCAGGCCGTCGCGCGGGCTGATTTTCGTGTTCGGCGAGAATGTCGCCAAGCTGTCGACCGGCGGGCGCTCGGCGCTCAGGCGGCGAATCGGCATCGTGTTCCAGGATTTCCGGCTGCTCGAGCATTTGACCACCTGGGAGAATGTGGCGCTGCCCCTGCGGGTGATGGGCAAGCGGGAATCCGACTACCGCGACGACGTAACCGATCTGCTGCGCTGGGTCGGCCTCGGCGACCGCATCGACGCCTACCCCGAGGTGCTGTCCGGCGGCGAGAAACAGCGCGCGGCCATCGCCCGCGCGGTGATCGCCCGGCCGGAGCTGCTGTTGGCCGACGAGCCCACCGGCAATGTCGATCCGGCCATCGGCAACCGCCTGCTGCGCCTGTTCGTCGAGCTGAACCGGCTCGGCACCTCGGTCATCATCGCGACCCACGACTATGCCCTGATGGAGCAACTCGACGCGCCGCGGCTCGTGCTCTACGACGGCCATCTGCAGATGCAATGACCCCCGTGACCCTGCTCAACGACATCAGGGACTATCCGTGGACGAGCCTCCTCACCGGGCTGCTGCCGGCGCGGCTCGCCAATTTGTTGCCCACGCGCTTCCAGACCAAGGCCGCCCAGATCGTGCCGTCGGCCTCGATCGCCGGCAATGCGCTCACCGTGGTGATCGCCATCATGTCGTTCCTCGCCTGCCTCACCCTGGGCGCGGTGTACATGGTCAATCAGTCGGCCAATGCCTGGGTCAACGATATCGCCAGCGAGATCACGGTCGAGCTCGATCCGGTCAACGCCGCCGACATCGAGAAGAAAATGACGCTGGTGTCGCTGTTCCTCGCCAAGCAGAAGGGCGTCACCGAGGTGAAGCCGCTCACCGCCGACGACAGCGCCAAGCTGCTGGAGCCGTGGCTCGGCCAGTCCAGCGCGCTGCAAGCGCTGCCTATTCCGCGCCTGATCGCGGTCGAGATCGACCGCTCGAATCCGCCCGACATTCAGCTCATCAAGGCGGCCTTGTCGCAGAATTTCGAAGGCGTCACGGTCGACGACCATCGCCGCTGGCAGGCCGAGATCCGCACGCTGACCCGCTCCGCCGCGCTCGGCGGCTTGGCGGTGCTGTCGCTGGTCGCCGCCGCCACCATCGCGGTGATCGTGTCGGCGACGCGGAGCGCGATGGCCTCCAACCGCGAGATCATCGAGGTGCTGCACTTCGTCGGCGCCAATGAACGGTTCATCAGCCGCGAGTTCGAGCGGCATTTCTTGGGGCTCGGCGTCCGTGCCGGGCTGATGGGCGCGGCCGCCGCAGCACTCGCCTTTCTCATGCTGCCGCTGATGATGCACATGCTGGGCGGCGGCATCGTCACCACGGCCGAAACGCAGCGGCTGATCGGCTCCGGCGAGCTCGATCTCAAGGGCTATTTGCTGTGCGTGCTGGTGGTGTTCGTGGTGGCCTGTTTGTGCATGATCACCTCCAGGCTCGGCGTGATCCGCGTGCTCAAAACCTATTCGTGAGACGCCCTCCCCCGCCCGGCGCGACCGGCCGTAAAGCCTGGTTTCAAGCGCGCGCAATTTGTGCCTATTCTTGCCCCCGCCTGGTAGAGCTGGAGTAAGCGGTGAGCGAGGAAACGGAAATAAAGCCAGGCAGATTCAGCGGCTTCCTGGGTGGGGTAAGGCTCATCTTCGACGCCATGCTTCTGCTCTTGGTGATGCTGTTCATCGGCTTCATCGTGTTTGCCAACAGCATCGTCCGCGAGGCGCGCGAGCCGCAGCGCCCCGCCGACGGCATCGCCGTGCTGACCGGCGGCGTGGCGCGCATCGACCAGGCGATGAAGCTGCTGGCCGAGGGCAAGGCCAAGCGCGTGCTGATCACCGGGGTGAACCGCACCACCACGGTCGACGAGCTGAAGGACCTCGCCAGCCAAGGCGGGCAATATTTCACCTGCTGCGTCGACATCGACAAGGAAGCGCGCAACACCATCGACAACGCCACCGAGACCAGCGAGTGGGTGGCGCTGCATCATTACGGCTCGATCATCGTGGTGACCTCGAATTACCACATGCCGCGCGCGCAGGCCGAGCTGGCCCGGGTCATGCCGGGCGTGACGCTGATCCCCTACCCGGTGGTCGACAACAATGTGCATCTCGACCGCTGGTGGACCTATCCCGGCACCACCAAGCTGCTGCTGTCCGAATATCTGAAATACCTGCCGGCGCTGGGGCGGCTGGGTGCGACCGATCTGGTGCGGCTGGTGTTGACCGGCGGCAATGTCGTCTCGGCCGAATTCGCCCGAGCCGTAGCGGTCCACGGCCGGATGGCACGCTCGCTCCTGTTCAATGTCCTGTTTTATGTGACGACCACCATGTTCGTGGTGATCGGCAGCCCGCTGCTGTTGGCGCCGCGGCGCTGGGCCATGGCGGCGCTCGCCATTCACGGGCGGTTCGAGCTGTGGCTGCTCAAGACCATCGTCGGCATCACGCTCGAAGTGCGCGGCGCCGACAAGCTGCCCAAGGGTGCGTGCCTGGTGGCCGCCAAGCATCAATCGGCGTGGGAGACATTCGCCCTCATTCCGCTGTTCCGCGATCCGGCGCTGCTGATGAAGCGCGAGCTGTTCTGGATCCCGTTTCACGGCTGGTTCTCGTACAAGTTCGACATGATCCCGGTCGACCGCGACAAGGGGCCGACGGCGCTGCGCCGCATGCTGCGCGAGGCGAAGAAGCGGGTCGCCGACGGGCGCGAGATCATCATCTTCCCGGAAGGGACGAGACGCGCGCCGGGCGCGCCGCCCGACTACAAGACGGGAGTCGCCCTGCTCTACGAATCGCTCGGCGTCCCCTGTCTGCCGGTCGCGCTCAATTCGGGGCTGTTTTGGCCCCGGCGGAGCATCCGGCGGCGCCCCGGCACCATCGTGGTCGAATTCCTCGACCCGATCCCGCCGGGCCTGCCAAAGCTCGAGTTTTTGCAGCGCCTGGCCGACGCCATCGAGGGCGCTTCCGCACGGCTTTTGGCCGAAGCAAAGGCCAAGGAACCGGGTATTGGGCAGGCCGTTAACCTTTGAATGCTTGACTGGGGACTGGCGAGCGTTCTACCTTTGTTCTTGAGATTCGGTACACCGTCTTGAATTCGTCACCACCGAACCCATTTGACAAAGCGATCTACTGGTTAACGGGCTGGGATCCTATGTGGATGCGCAAAGTTGAAGTTGAGACGCCCCAATGGGGTCCGGCCGACGAGCCGGCGTTGGTGTGCTCGGAGGCCGCTTTCGCCCAAGCGTTCCATTATTGGCGCGGGGTGTCAGGCCGCCGCTATCTGCATAGCGTCTATACGCTGATCGGCTGCCCCGCTTTGCCCCGGGCCAACTATATCCTGGTGCGCCGCTACGACGACGGTAGCCGGGTGGCGCTGTCCTTCGGCCAGACCAAGGACGATGCGGCCACCCTCAATCTGGCTCATCTCCGCCACGAGGGCGCCAAATGCGGGGCCAACGAGGTGCATATCCACCTGCTGGCCGAGAATGCCGACGCCCGCGTGCTGGTGGAGGCCGATCTGGTCGCCGCCCATACGCGGCGCCTTGCCGCCGCCAACGCGGCTTAAGTCCACTCCCCGGCGTCAAAGTGCCGCCGCCCGAATAATCTCGGGCCTTCTCGACCGACTATGGCTTGAGGGCGCGAGGTTCTTTGCTATGGTCCCGGCGTCGAACGGGCAGTGTCGGTCGGGAACGGGGTAGCAGTGGCGTCGCTTTGGAAAAATCCGTGGTTTCGGCGGCAGCGAATCCGCCTGCGGCGCCCCTTTCAGGTCCTCGTCGCGCCGATCGTCATCAACTACATCAAGCTGGTGGTGAAGACCTCGACCATGGTCGCCGACCCGCCCGACTATGTCGAGCGGGGACATCAGAATCACCCCTCGATCATCGCGCTGTGGCACGGCCAGTTCTTTCTGCTGCCGGCGATCTATCCGCGCGAGATCCCGGGGCGCGCCATCGTCGCCAAGCATGACGATGCCGAAGCGCTGCGGCGCATCCTCAAGCATTTCGGTCTCGGCCTAGTACGCGGCGCCGGAGCCGCCGGGCGCAAGCGCGATCGCGGCGGCGCCGAGGCGGCGCACGGCTTGATCGCCTCGCTTCGGGAAGGGTTCAGCATCGCGCTGACCGGCGACATCCCGCCCGGTCCGGCGCGGAAATGCGGCGTCGGCATCGTGCTGATCGCCAGCCGGTCGGGCCGCCCGATCCTGCCATTCGCGGTGGCAACGTCACGCTACGGCTCGGTCAATTCGTGGAGCCGGATGACCATCAATCTGCCGTTCTCGCGGCTCGGCATCGCCATGGGCGAGCCGATCCACGTGCCGACCGATGCCGGCCCGGCCGTGCTCGAGACTTACCGGCAAAAGGTCGAGGCGGCGCTGAACGAGGTCACCGCCAAGGCCTACCGGCTGGCGGGCGCGGACATGACGCGGGCAACGCCGCTGCCGCGGCCGGCGCGCACGGCGCAGTCAGGCTAGGCCCGCCTCGGCGCGGTGCCGCCCTTTGAACCGAAACGGTCCTCGTCTCGTCAAAGGGGAAGATTGGCGCTCAGGCCGATCCGACCAAGGAGGACCAGGCTATGACCCCCCACATTTCCCTGACCAGCGTGCTGGCCGCGATCATGCTGTTTGCCGTTACGGTGGCAATGCACGAGGCGGCTCGGGCCGATAACTCTCGATCGCAAGGCATCACCCTGGTGGTGCTCGACTACTCGCCAAGCAGGTGAAGAAGCCGCTGGAACTGCTAAACTCAGCCCTGCCACGCTTCGAGATTGCGAGGAGGTACCCCATGAAGTTCGTTCCGATAATCTGTCTGGCGCTGATTTTCGCGACCCCCGCATTTGCCGCCCCCCAATGGGTTGAGACTGCCTGCTGGAAAGCCGCCAACCGAGTTCTCCCGGCGCTCGGCGCCAGAGAAAAGGAAGCCTATATTGCCAATTGCATAGCCGACTGGACGGCTGGAACGCCGCCACCCCAGGGCCGCAAGAGCTATGACCGCGACAGATATTGAGTAGGGCAATAGCAAATAGGGCGGCGTGAAGCGGCGGGGCATTGGAGAATTTGCAGCAGGCAAAAATTGGCGCGCCCGGAACGATTCGAACGTCCGACCCCCAAATTCGTAGTCTGGTGCTCTATCCAGCTGAGCTACGGGCGCGTCTTGCCTGCAGGTGAGGCGAGACCCTAACACGGCCATCCGCCTCGGAGAGGCGGTCTTGGGCGCGTGATTGGGCCGAAAACTACCTAAGCCGTCATCGGCGCGAAGGCAAGGATAAGGAACTATCAACAATTGCGTGCCGTTTTATAGGCACGAGAACCCTAAGTTGGAGGAAGCGAACCATGCGCACGAGTTTCTTAGCCAAAGCCGCCGCGGCCTTTGCCACACTTGCCTTTGCCATCGTCCTGACCAGCGCGGCGGGTTTCGCCGCCGAAGGATTCGTCGGCAAGTACAAAACCACCGACACCGAGGGCAAAGCCTTCACCATCTGGCTGTCCGATGACGGCAACGCCAAGGGCGACCGCGCCAATGAGGGTCTGGCCGGCATGTGGAAGGAAGAGGGCAGCGCCGCGGTGATCACCTGGGATTCAGGCTGGGTCACCAAGATCACCAAGGACGGCGACAAATATACCAAGACCGCGGAGAAGGACGGCAAGGCGGTTGGCGAGCCTTCCGACGTCGAAAAGGTCGAGTAGCAGTTCAGCTAAGCGCGGCGCTGCCTGGCCCGTTCCAGCTCCACGACCACGTCGGGGATGCTGACGCGGAAGGTGGCGCCGCCGTCGTTTTTGACGAGCGCGATCTGGCCGCCATGGGCCTGCACCAGTTCGTGGGCGATGGCCAGCCCCAGGCCTGATCCCCCTTTGCGCGCCACGCTCTGGAACGCCTCGAACAAATGCGCGCGCGCCTTCTCCGGCACGCCGGGGCCGGTGTCGGAAATTTCGATGATGACGACCGAGCCCTCGCGCCGCGCGGCGATGCCGATCTCGCCGCTGCCCTCGCTGTCGCTGTCCAGCGCCTGCGCCGCGTTGCGGCACAGATTGCTCAGCACCCGATAGAGCTGGTCGCGGTCGGCGTCGACCTCGAGTCCCTCCTCGACGTCGACGGTCCAATCGAGATTCTGGCGCGGCAGCCCGAGGCTGTCGCCGATCTCGGCGATCAGCGGGGCGAGCGCAAAGCGCTTCCGCCGCGGCGGCATTTCGTGCGCCTGGCCGAAATCGAGCGTGCGAGCGCACAGCCTGATGGCGCGGTCGAGCGAGGCGATCAGCTTCGGCACGAGGCGCTGCACGGTCGGGTCCTTGACCGTGATCAGCCGGTCCGACAGGAGCTGCGCGCTCGACAGCATGTTGCGCAAATCGTGGCTGATCTTGCTCACCGCCAAGCCGAGCGCGGCGAGCCGGTTCCGTTGCGATAGGGTCTCGGCGAGCTCCTTCTGCATCGAGGACAGCTCCCGCTCGGCGGTGCCGATCTCATCGCGGCGGCCGGACGGCGTGATCACCCTGGTGGGATCCTCCGGCCGTTCGGAGAAGCGCACGATGTTCCAGGTGAGCTTGGTCATCGGCTTGACCAGCAGCGCATCGAGCGAGAGATAGACCAGCGCCGCGGTGATGATCGAGATCAGAATGGACAGGCCGAGAATATCGAGGCCGTAGCGGATCATCGCCGCCTTGAGCGGCTGTTCGCCGATGACCACCTCGATCATCTCGCCCTCGTGGAAGCCGGGGTCGCCGACCACCCTGATGACGCGGTCGTCGGGCGCGAGGTAGACCGACAGCGCATCCTTGATCAGCATCAGCCATGAGGCGTGTTGCAGGTCGTAGGCCCCATCGATCTCGGCCGGCATGTCCATTTCGATGATCAGCGTGCGGGAACCGGCACGCTTCACGGCGATGGCCTTGACCTGGGCCCGCTCCAACAATTCATCGCGCAGCATCGCGGGAAGCTGGCCGCCCGGCGCGGCCTCGGCGGCGAGCGAGGCGATCTGCGCGGCGGCCAGGCGCTCCATCAGCCATTGCCGGCGGAAATTGGAGACCGAGGGCACGAACACCAGCACCTCGGCCAGCATCACGAACAGAATGGTGAGCAGCAGCAGCTTGGCCGACAAGCCCGGCACGTAGCGGGACATCCGCTGAGGTTCCGGGGCTGGTGCTGGGGGCTGGTCGTTCACGGCAACCACTCGATACGCAAGAGATCGCGGGCGTTCCGCTGGGGCCGCTACCCTAAGCGGCGCAGGAAACCAATGATGCTACGGAGCCAGCCTTTCGTCAAAGTGGGCAAATAATAGGTGTAGGCCACGCGTTTGGAGAGCTCGGACAGGGTCGGATAAGGCAGCACCAGGGAGGTCAGGTCGCCGATCTTGATGTCCCTGGTCATGGCCACCACCCAGATCTGAAGCAACTCGCCGGCCTCCGCGCCGACGATGGTGCAGCCGACAATGGTGCCGTCGGGCCTGGTGATAACCTTGATGAATCCTTCCGTCTCGCGCTCGCATTGGGCGCGGTCGTTATCGGCATAGGGCCAGCGATAGATGCGGATGCGGCGATAGCGCTTGCGCGCCTCGGCCTCGGTCAGCCCGATCTGGGCAAGTTCGGGGTCGGTGTAGACCACGCGCGGGATGATGCCGGCGCTGGCATCGGGCTTGAGCCGGAACAACGCGTTCCGGATGACGATGCCGGCGTGATAATTGGCGCGGTGGGTGAAGGCCGGGCCGCCGATCACGTCGCCGATGGCGTAGATGCGGCGGTTGGTGGTCTTGAGCTGGTCGTTCACCTTGATGCCGTCATCGCTGAAGGCCACGCCGGCACGGTCGAGGCTGAGCGACTTGAAATTGGGCTTGCGGCCGGTGGCCACCAACAGGTGGGTGCCTTTGAGCATGGTCGGCTCGCCGTTCTCGGTGAAATGCACGGCGATGCCCTGCACCGAACGCTCGACGCGCTCCACCCGCGTCTTGGGATGGAGCATGACTTGGGTGTCGGCCAGGCGCTTGAGCAGGACGGCGGCCGCTTCGGGGTCCTCGCGCACCAGGAAATTGTCGATGTCGAACACGCTGACATGAGAGCCAAGCATGCGGTAGGCCTGGCCGAGCTCGAGCCCGATCGGACCGCCGCCGAGCACGATGAGATGCTGGATGCGCTCGCTGACGTCGAAGATGGTCTCATTGGTGAAATAGGGCACCTCGTCGAGGCCGGGGATCGGCGGAATGGTGGGCGTCGACCCGGTGGCGATGACGAAGCGGCGGGCGCGCACCAGGACGCGGCCGGCCTCCACCGTGAGCTTGTCGAGAAAGCTCGCCTGCGCCTGGATCACGCGCACGCCCAAGCCGGTCATGCGCTCGATGGAATTGTTCGGCGCGATGGCGGCGATGACGCCATGGACGTGATCGTGGACGCCGCGATGGTCGATCTGGGCCTCGATCACGTCGATGCCGAAGACCGACGCGGTGCGCACGGCGTCGGCGCGCTTGCCGGCGGCGAGCAGGGCCTTGGATGGGACGCAGCCATAATTGAGGCAATCCCCGCCCATGCGCCCCTTCTCGATGAGCACCACGGGCACGCCGAATTGAGCCGCCGCCGCCGCGACCGACAAACCTCCTGAGCCCGCGCCGATGACGCAGAGGTCGGGCTTCAGTACCTCGTCCATGACCGCCTAGTCCCCCATAACCACACAACTCAGGCGCGCTTGCGCCGGTACCACTTGACCGCCACCGGAATGAGCGCCACCAGGCCCAGCGCCACCAGCCCGGCAATCAGCTCCGGTGTCAAAAGCGCCCCTGGATCGAGCGTATACGGGCAAGACTCTTGGCCCCCCGGCCCCATCTTGGCAAGGCAGGATTGATGGGCAGCTTGCTGCGCCCGGATGACGCTGTCGAGGCCACTGCCGGCCAACGAATAGGCAAAGGTTCCCGGGATGATGCCGAGGAACGTGCTGGCGACATAGGTGGCGAAGCCGACGCCGAGCAGCGCCGGGGCGAGGTTGACCAGCCAAAACGGAAAGATCGGCACCAGCCGCAGGAACAGCAGATAGCTGAAGGCGTCGTCCTGAAAGCCTTGGCGAAAGCGGGATAGCCAGGGACCGGCGCGCGCCGCCAGGAATTCGCCGAGCGCGCTTCTGGCGATGAGAAACACGATCGACGCGCCGATGGTGGCGCCGACGATGGACGTCGCTCCGCCCAACAGCCAGCCGAACAGAAAGCCGCCGGCCAAGGTCAGCACCGCACCGCCCGGCAGCGACAGCGCCACCACCGCGGCGTAGAGCGCGACGAAGGCGAGGAGACTGACGAGCATGTGGGCGTCGATGTAGCCGCGCAAGGTCTCGCGGTTCTCGGCCAGGGCTTCCAGCGAGAGATAGCGGTGCCAGCCCATCGCGAAGACGAGAGCCATCACGGCGATGAGGGCAACGAGCGGCCACAGCCGCTTGAGCCACAGCGCGGCCCCACGCGCGCTGTTCGGCTGAGACTTGGTGCTCAACGACCACTCCCTGTCGGGCCTCTGAAGCGATTAGATTGGCAGGTGTCCGCCCCCTGCGGAACGGACCTTCGCGCCATTGTGATGCGGCGTCACCGAGCGCGCGGCAGAACGGCGTTATGGTCGCACATTGACGCTGGCGCATTCTTCGAGACTGGCAGACCGGCACGAGGGGCCTGAAATCGGAGAGTCTTGACATGATTAGCCGACTTTGGCGCAGGGCGCCAACCGCTGGGACCGAAAAATCGCGTCTTTTCGCGGCATCGAGCCGGTCGGCAGGCCCTGCCAGGATTGACTTGGGCCGCTGCCGCACCCTATAAGCCCCGAGATCGCCAATGCGCGCGCCTTGACGGCGCGGTTCCCGCGTCGGCGCGATCGACCCAGGAGATGCTCCCTTGAAACGCACCTTCCAACCATCGCGGCTGGTCCGCAAACGCCGCCACGGCTTTCGCGCCCGCATGGCGACCAAAGGCGGCCGGAAGGTGCTCGCACGGCGCAGGGCCAAGGGACGCAAGCGGCTGTCGGCGTAAGCCGGCGGCACTTCACCGGTGACGGCGATCGGACGTCTCAAGAAACGCGCTGAGTTCCTGCATGTGAGAGGTGGCGCTCGCTGCACCGTGCCGTCGCTCGTGCTCCAGGCACGAAGGCGCGTGGCCGGCGAGACGGAAGACGCGCAAGTCGCCCGCTTCGGCTTCACCGCCACCAAGGGACTGGGCGGAGCGGTGGTCCGCAACCGGGCGCGGCGTAGGCTCAAGGAGGCGGTCCGGGTCGCGGCCCCAAGTCACGCCCTGGAAGGCTATGATTATGTTTTGATCGCGCGGGAGGGCACGGTACAACGGCGCCTCACCGAATTGATCAAGGACCTTGAGCGTGCGCTTGCCAAGGTCCACGACCCCTCCCCAGCAAAGAAGCGCTGAACGACCCAGACTCCGGACTTAACTCTCGCGCGACGCCTCTTCGCATGCGGGCCTTGAGCTGAAAGCGACATGGACGAGAACAACCGCAATTTCATCCTGGCCATCGTCCTGTCGATCGGCGTGCTGTTCGCCTGGCAGTATTATTTCGTGCCGAAGCATCCCGTGCCGGCCACCCAGACGACCGAGCAGCAACAGACCGAGCAGCAGGCCGAGCAGGGTCCGCCGCAGCCGCCAGGCGGCGGCGAGGTTCAATCGGGCGGAGCGCCGCAGCCGGGACCATCCGCCGCGCCGACCATGAGCCGCGAGGAGGCTCTGGCGCAAAGTCCGCGCGTCGCCATCGAGACGCCGAGCGTGATCGGCTCGATTGCGCTGAAGGGCGGACGCATCGACGATCTGACGCTCAAGGACTATCGCGAGACGGTCGAGCCGACGAGCCCGCTGGTGGTGCTGCTGTCGCCGGCCGGCGGCCCGCACGCTTATTACGCCGAGCATGGCTGGGTGGCGGAGGGCGGCAAGGATCTCGGCCTGCCCGGACCGGACACGCTCTGGACCGCCGACTCTGCCGGACCGCTGACGCCGCAATCGAAGGTGACGCTCAGTTACGACACCGGCAAGGGCCTCAAATTCACGCGCACCATCTCGCTCGACGACAAATACATGTTTACCGTCGCCGACCAGGTGGCCAATACCGGCGCCGAGGCGGTGACGCTCTATCCTTACGCGCTCGTCTCGCGCCACGAGCTGCCCCATGTCGAGGGCTTCTACATATTGCACGAGGGCCTGATCGGCGTGGTCGACAACGGGCTCGAAGAGATCAGCTATTCCAGCGCGGTCGAGGACCCGCCGACCACGTTCAAGAGCGACCATGGCTGGCTCGGCATCACCGATAAATATTGGGCGACCGTCGTCATCCCCGAGCAGGGCAAGACCTTCGACGCCAAGTTCGACGGCACGCAAAGCGGCGATCGCACGCGCTTCCAGACCGACTATCTCATGGGGCCGGTGACCGTCGAGCCCGGCGCCATCGCCGAGGTGAGCGGCAACGTGTTCGCCGGCGCCAAGGAGGTCAACACCGTCGACGCCTATGCCGAGAGATACGGCATTCCCAAATTCGATCTCCTGATCGACTGGGGCTGGTTCTATTTCCTGACCAAGCCGCTGTTCTTCGCGCTCGACTTCTTCTTCAAGCTGGTCGGCAATTTCGGCGTCGCCATCCTCATCGTCACGCTGTGCATCAAGCTGGTGCTGTTCCCGCTCGCCAACAAATCCTACGTGTCGATGAGCAAGATGAAGCTGCTCGGGCCGGAGATGCAGCGCATCAAGGAGCGCTTCGGCGACGACCGCATGCGCCAGCAGCAGGCGATGATGGAGCTGTACAAGAAGGAGAAGGTGAACCCGGCCTCGGGCTGTTTGCCGATCCTGGTGCAGATCCCGGTGTTTTTCGCCCTCTACAAGGTGCTGTTCGTCACCATCGAGATGCGGCATGCGCCGTTCTTCGGCTGGATCAAGGATCTGTCGGCGCCCGACCCGACCAGCATCTTCAATCTGTTCGGACTGATCCCGTGGGACCCGCCGCATTTCCTGATGATCGGCATTTGGCCGCTGATCATGGGCGTCACCATGTGGGTGCAGATGAAGCTGAACCCGGCGCCGCCCGACCCGATGCAGCAGAAGATCTTCGCCTGGATGCCGGTGTTCTTCACCTTCCTGCTGGCCTCGTTCCCGGCCGGGCTGGTGATCTACTGGGCGTGGAACAACTTCCTGTCGGTGATCCAGCAATCGGTGATCATGGCGCGCCAGGGGGTCGAAATCCCGCTGCTCGAGAATCTCGGCATCAAGAAAATCGCCAAGCCCGACGAGGACAAGACCACCAAAGGCGAGGCGGCCACCGTCGCGGACCGACCGAAGAAGTCGAAGCGGCAAGCCAAGATCGCCGAGGCCGAAGCGCGCAAGGCCAAAGACGAGGCAGAGAGCGCCGAGACCGAACCGAAGAGTTAGCGTTTCGTCGCTGTTCGGCTTGTCATTGCCCGCGCAGGCAGGCATCCAGTAACCACCGCCTTCGCGGACAAAAATTCCCGGTGGCTGCTGGATCGCCGGGTCAAGCCCGGCGATGACCATGGATAGCCCAGAGTTCACCAACGCCGAGATCGCCACGGGCAAGGCGCTGTTCAAAAAGCCGTGCGATTTCGTCAAGGGCGTGGTCAGCCTCGAGGGACTGCCGAACGACGGCAAGCCGGAGATCGCCTTTGCCGGCCGCTCCAATGTCGGCAAGTCGAGCCTGATCAACGCGCTGACCGGGCGGACCAGCCTCGCGCGAGTGTCGGTCACGCCGGGGCGCACGCGCGAGCTCAACTTCTTCACGCTCGGCAAGGATGGCGCGTTCTACCTGGTCGACATGCCGGGCTACGGTTATGCCAAGGCGCCGAAGTCGCAGGTCAAGGGCTGGACCCGGCTGATCGCCGATTATCTCCGAGGACGGCGCGAGTTGAAGCGCGTGTTCCTGCTGATCGACGCGCGGCACGGCATCAAGGCCAACGACCAGGAGACCATGACGCTGCTCGACGAGGCCGCGGTGTCCTATCAGGTGGTGCTGACCAAGGCCGACAAGCCGAAGGCGTCGGAGCTTGCGGCGGTCCAAGCCAAGGTCGCCGAGCTGTTGGCCAAGCACCCGGCGGCCTACCCGCAAATCCTGACCACCTCGTCGCGCTTCGACACCGGCATCCCGGAGCTGCGCGCCGCCGTCGCCATCGCCGCGCTCGCGCGCTGACGGCTGTCAGGCCATAAAGCGCGCCCACAGCGCGGCGAGCCAGACCAGCGCGGCCAACAGCAGCGAGAAAAACACCGCCGTCGAAGCGAGGTCCTTGGTGATGCGGATCGCCTCATGCCGGCCCGGCTGGATGTGGTTGCACAGCCGCTCGATCGCCGTGTTCATGAACTCGACCGACAGCACGAACAGCAGGCTCGCGATCAGCGCCACCCAGGTCCAGACATCCTTGGCGACGAAGAACGACAGCGGCACCAGCAGGCAGGCGATCGCCACCTCCTGCTTGATCGCCGATTCGGTGCCGAGCCCCTCCTGAAGGCCGCGCAGCGAGTTCCAGAAGGCGGCGGCAATGCGCGCCAGCCCGCCCTTGCCCGGCAGCGCCGATTGGGCGCGCGGGAAGCCTTCTTCGGCGCTCTCGGGGTCCGGCTCCAATGCTCGCTTGGGACGCATCGATTTTGGCCTCTCCTGCCGGCACCCACGTATAATCGAGCGGCGGCGGACTGAATAGACCAAGCCTATCGCTTGTCCCTGAGACCAAAGCGCCGCTATAAGCGCCCGTGGCCAAGATCAAGACATCTCCCGCCAGAGCCAAGGAATCGAGCCAACCGAAGGCCCGCGCGGTGTCGGGCGTGGTGGACGTGCTCGCCACCGTGCACGCCAAGGCCAAGATGCTGTCCGAGGCGCTGCCCTATATGCAGCGCTACGACCGCAAGACGGTGGTGGTGAAATATGGCGGCCACGCCATGGGCGATCCCGAGCTCGCCGCCGATTTCGCCCGCGACATCGTGCTGATCAAGCAGGCGGGCGTGAACCCGATCGTGGTGCATGGCGGCGGCCCGCAGATCGGCTCGCTGCTCGAACGGCTCAACATCAGGAGCGAGTTCAAGGGCGGCTTGCGCGTCACCGACCGCGAGACGGTCGAGGTGGTGGAGATGGTGCTGGCCGGCTCGGTCAACAAAGAGATCGTGACCGCCATCAACAGCCAAGGCGGCAAGGCGGTCGGCATCTCCGGCAAGGACGCCAATCTGATGCGGGCCAAGCGGCTCGAGCGGATGTGGCGCGACCCCTCCTCCAATATCGAGCAGATCGTCGATCTCGGCTTCGTCGGCGACCCGGCCCATGTCGACACGCATATCATCGACGTGATCATCAATTCCGACTTGATCCCGGTGGTGGCGCCGATCGGGGTCGGGCCCGACGGCGAGACCCTCAACATCAATGCCGACACCTTCGCCGCGGCGCTCGCCTCGGCGCTCAAGGCGAAGCGCCTGTTGCTGCTGACCGACGTCGAGGGCGTGCTCGACCGCGATGGGCAGCTGATCAAGTCGCTGACCACCGCCGAGGCGCAAGCGCTGATCGACGACGGCACCATCTCGCACGGCATGATCCCCAAGATCGAAAGCTGCATCGACGTCATTGCCGAAGGCGTCGAGGGCGTGGTCATTATCAACGGCAAGGTGCCACACGCGGTGCTGCTCGAATTGTTCACCGAGCACGGCGCGGGCACGCTGATCGAGCGGCGGCGGCGGAAGCCGGGGAAAGCGTCATGAGCGACAGGCCCGATCCCGCTTCAGGCTTTGCCCATGTCGAGGCCTGGGTGTTCGATCTCGACAACACGCTCTATCCGGCCGACTGCAATCTGTTCGCCCAGATCGACAAGCGCATGGGCGAGTTCATCATGCAGAGCTTGGACCTGCCGCTCGAACAGGCGCAGAGTTTGCGCGAGACCTATTACTACCAGCACGGCACCACGCTGGCCGGGCTGGTGCGTCACCACGGCGTGTCGCCGGATGACTTTCTCGATTATGTGCACGACATCGATCTTGGCGCCGTGCTCCCCTCCCCGGCCTTGGCGGCGGCGCTCGGCAACCTGCCCGGGCGCAAATTCATTTTCACCAACGGCTCGCGCAAACATGCCGAAGCCGTGGTAGAGCGGCTCGGCGTGTCCGGCCAATTCGAGGATATTTGCGACATCCACGCGCTCGAGTACATCTATCCGAAGCCGATGCGCGAGGCCTATGAGCGCTTCGTTACCGCGCATGGCGTGGTCGCGCGACGGGCGGCGATGTTCGACGACCTGCCGCATAACCTCGAGACCGCGCACGCGCTCGGCATGACCACGGTGCTGGTGCACGGCCTGACCGACCATCCCGAGCATCGGGCGATTGCCGCCTGGACCGAGCTGCCGGCCCATATTCACCACCGCACCGACGCGCTCGCGCCGTTCCTCGCCGCCATCGGCGTGGCGCTTGGCGCCGACCGCAGCGAGCCCTTCCCCGCGCCGCCCCTGCGCGCGCAATTCTGCCTCACCTGATCGGCCCGCCATGACCCATGATCATCTCAAGACTTTCATCGACAGCGCCTATGAGCACGCCGTCGAGATCACGCCGGAGACCAAGGGCGTGGTGCGCGATGCCGTGGAGGAGGTGCTCGATCTGCTCGACAAGGGCGAGCTGCGGGTGGCCGAGAAGCATGACGGCCACTGGGTGGTGCAGCAATGGCTGAAGAAGGCGATCCTGCTCTCGTTCCGCCTCAACGAGCCGCACAAGGTCGACGGCGGCCCCGATGGCGGCGCCTGGTGGGACAAGGTGCCGACCAAGTTCGCCAAGTGGAAGGCCAAGGACTTCAAGGAGGCCGGGTTCCGCGTGGTGCCCGGCGCGGTGGTGCGCCGCTCGGCCTATATCGCGCCCGGCGTGGTGCTGATGCCGTCCTTCGTCAATCTCGGCGCCCGGGTCGAGTCCGGCACCATGATCGACACATGGGCCACGGTCGGCTCCTGCGCGCAGATCGGCCGCAACGTGCATTTGTCGGGCGGCGCCGGCATCGGCGGCGTGCTCGAGCCGATCCAGGCCAACCCGGTGGTGATCGAGGATAATTGCTTCATCGGCGCCCGTGCCGAAGTGGCCGAAGGGGTGATCGTCGGCGAAGGCTCGGTGCTGTCGATGGGCGTCTATCTCGGCCAGTCGACCAAGATCATCAACCGCGCCACCGGCGAAGTGATCCAGGGCCGCGTGCCGCCTTATTCGGTGGTGGTGTCGGGCACCATGCCGGGCCGGCCGCTGCCGGGCGGCGCGCCGGGGCCGTCGCTCTATTGCGCCGTGATCGTCAAGACGGTCGACGAGCGCACCCGGGCCAAGACCTCGATCAACGAGCTGCTCAGGGATTGAGGCCGAAGCCGGGGGCACCGCAATGCGGTTGGTTCACGTTCTAACCGGTTTTAGTGGACGGCTCCGGCGTCGCGATTTTTGGATCGGCCTGATTCTCTTACTTATCGTCGAGATCGCGCTGTCCTTCGTTGTGCTCGGCGGCATGATGCGGCCAACCGGCGCCACTGAGATCGAGCGCATCACCCTGTGGCCCGCGCTCGCGATCTTGCTGTGGGGCTCGGCCGCGCTGATCGTGAAGCGGCTGCACGATCGAGACAAGTCGGCACTGTGGTATCCGCTGTTCGGGATCGCGCCGGCGCTCTGCTACCATCTCGGCGTGGTCTATTCGGGCAATATCTCCAATGTGCTGAGTCCGGCGCAGCAAGGCTTCTGGCTGCTCGGGGGCATCTTGTGGGTCTGGGCGATTGTCGAGCTCGGCTTCATGCCAGGCACGACGGGGCCGAATCGCTATGGCCCCGACCCGCGCGGCGCGAGTCAAGCCGCAGTCGCGTGATAGAGAAAGCAACGGCCCCAAGCCTCGCCCCGCAGATAGCCTCTTCCGCACAGGAGCCGTTCGGCCTTACAAAGACAGCAGGCTGGCTGAAGCCCGGCCGCAAAGGGAGGGGACCAATGAATTTGGACTTTCAATATCTCTTCACGTCGTTTGACGGGCGGATCAACCGGGCTAAATATTGGGCCGGAACGATTATCCTGGCGATTATCAGCGTCGTTCTCGGCTTCATCATCGGCACCATCTTCGGAACCTCGACCTTCGGCGCCATTCTGGTCGCTCTCGTCACGCTCGCCCTGTTCTACCCGGGTTACGCCGTGGCGGCGAAGCGCTTCCAGGACCGCGACAAGCCCGGCGTCACCGCCCTTTACGGCTTGGTGCCGGTGCTGATCGCCAGCATGCTGCAAGCCTTCGGCCTGACCGGCACGCCGCAGGAACCGAACGCGCTGGGCTGGATCTGCACGCTGGTCACCTTGGGCGTCGGCCTGTGGTTCCTGATCGATCTCGGCATCCTCAAGGGAACGCCCGGGCCGAACCGCTTCGGCGGCGATCCATTGGCTGCCGTCGGGTAGCTTCCACCAGCACCGTACCGCCGTTGGGCGGGCTTGCCACGCCGCGCGCCTATCGTCATGGTGCTGAGCCATGACCGCGCTCGGTGACAAGGCTGTTCAACTCGCGCAAGGCTTGCTGCGCTGTGAAAGCGTCACGCCGAACGACGCGGGCGCGCTCGGAGTCCTGATCGAGACGCTGAAGCCCGCGCGCTTCACCTTCTGGCGGCTCACCTTCAAGGACGAGAACACGCCGCCGGTCGACAATCTCTTTGCCCGCATCGGCGAGGGACCGCCGCATCTGTGCTTCGCCGGCCATGTCGACGTGGTGCCGCCGGGCGGGGACAAGCTCTGGAGCCATCCGCCCTTTGCCGCGGAGATCGCCGACGGGCGCCTATACGGCCGCGGCGCCGCCGACATGAAGGGCGCGATCGCCTGCTTCACCGCCGCCGCGCTCGACTACGTCAAGAGCCGAGGCCGCGAGCTTGACGGCTCGATCTCGCTGCTGATTACCGGCGACGAGGAAGGGCCGGCCATCAACGGCACGCGCAAGGTGCTGGCCTGGATGAAGGAGCAAGGCGAGCGGCCCGACCATTGTCTGGTCGGCGAGCCCACCAACGCCAAGCGCATCGGCGAGGCGATCAAGATCGGCCGGCGCGGCAGCCTGAACGGCTTGCTGAAGGTGACCGGCGTGCAAGGCCACGTCGCCTATCCGCATCTCGCCAGCAACCCGGTCAAGGGCCTGGTGAAGATCCTGTCGCGCTACTACGACGCGCCGCTCGATTACGGCAGCGCCCATTTCTCGCCGTCCAATCTCGAAGTGACCAGCGTCGACGTCGGCAATCCCACCACCAATGTGATCCCGGCCTTCGCCGAGGCGCGGCTCAACATCCGCTACAACGACCGGCACTCGGCCGAGGCGCTGAAGGCGCTGCTGCGCGAGCAGGCCACGCTGGCGCTGTCCGGCACCGACATGTCCGCCAGCATCGAGTTCGAGCCGCCAAGCGACTCGTTCCTTACCGAGCCCGGCCCGCTCGATGCGTTGCTCAGCGAGGCGGTGCGCGAGGTCACCGGGCTCACGCCGACGCTCTCGACCGACGGCGGGACGTCCGACGCCCGGTTCATCAAGGATTATTGCCCGGTGATCGAGTTCGGCCTGTCGACCGCCACCATCCACAAGGCCGACGAGCATGTCGCCGTGGCCGATCTGGAGCAGCTCACCGCCATCTATCGGCGCTTCATCTCGCTCTATTTCGAGACCTTCGGGGGGGCCGATGCCGGGTGATACCCGGCCGATCGGGGTGTTCGACTCCGGCATGGGCGGGCTGACCGTACTCCGCGCTCTGGTGGCCAAGCTTCCCCATGAGCGCTTCGTCTATCTCGGCGACACCGCGCGGCTGCCTTACGGCACCAAGAGCGCCGAGACGGTGCAAGCCTATGCGCTCCAGGCGACGCGCCTGTTGCTCGACCAGGGCGTGAAGATGCTGGTGATTGCCTGCAACACCGCGTCCGCCGTGTCGCTCTATCTGTTGCAGGAGACCTGGACGCCGATCCCGGTGGTCGGCGTGATCGAGCCGGGCGCGCGGGCGGGCGTGGCCGCGACCCGCAATCGCCGCATCGCCGTGATCGCCACCGAGGGCACGGTCAGGGGCGGCGCCTATGCCCGCGCCATTCAGCGATTGATGAGCGGGATCGAGGTGGTGCAGCAGCCCTGCCAGGTGTTCGTGGCGCTGGCCGAGGAAGGCTGGACCCGCTCCCCCGCCACGCTGGCTGCGGCCCGCCATTATCTTGCTCCCCTGTTCGACAGCCCCGGCGCGCCGGACACGCTGGTGCTTGGCTGCACCCATTTTCCGGTGCTGGCCGAGGCCATCAGGGAGACCATCGGCCAGGCGGTGGTGGTGGTCGATTCGGCCGAGACCACGGCGCAAGCGGTGGCCGAGGCGCTGGTCGCGGCCGGCCTCGGCAGTACCGCAGAGCCCAGCGGCGCCGTGCGCTTCTTGGCCACCGATTCGCCCGAGCGCTTCGCCCGCGTCGGCGCGATCTTCTTCGGGCGCGGCATCGAGCCGGACGCGGTGGAGTTGGTCGATCTCAGGGCGCTCTAGTCAGGCCTTCGGCGGCGGATCGTTGTCGGGCAGCGCGGCGGAATTGTCGGTCGGGTCGGGCTGTTCGAGGTCGGGCGGCGCCTTGGTGTCGGCGGCGACGGTCACCTCGCGCAACAGACCCATCAGCCACGGCCGCCCGAGCAGCAAGAACACCGCCAAGCCATAGACGACGCCGCCCAAGACCAGCAGCAGCGCCAGCATGGTCTCCTCGCGGAAGTGAGCCATGCCGGCCAGGGCGCGCTCCAGGCCATAGGCGCCGGCGACCAGCACGGCGGCGAGGATCGCACCGGCGATGAGGAGCTTCATCACCGGCTTGCCGATGGCCGCGCCGGACACGGCGAAGCCCTGGCGGCGCGCGAAGATGGCAAGCAGGCTCAAATTGATCCAGGCGCCGACGCTGGTGGCGAGCGCCAGACCCACCTGAGCCAGATGGTCCATCAGCAGCACCTTCAGCATAATATTGACGGCGGCGGCGAGCAGCGCCGCCTTGACCGGCGTGGCGGTGTCGCCGCGGGCATAGAACGGCGCGGTGAAGCTCCTGAGCAGCACGAAGGGCAGCAGCCCGATCGAATAGGCGGCGAGCGTCGCGCCGGCCGCCGCGGCATCGGCGACGGTGAAGGCGCCGCGGGCGAACAGCGCGCGCATGATGAGATCGGGGATGACGATGGCGCCGACGGCGCAAGGAATGGTGAGCAGCAGCGCGAGCTGGATGCCGCGGGCTTGGGCCGAGGCCGCGCCCTTGTCGTCGCCGGCGGCCAAGCGGCGCGACATCTCGGGCAGCAGCACGGTGCCGACGGCGATGCCGACCACGCCGATCGGCAGCTGGTTGATGCGATCGGCGTAATAGAGCGCCGACAGCGCGCCGGTGGGGAGATACGAGGCGATCAGCGTGTCGGCGAACAGCGCCAGCTGCACGCCGCCCGCGCCGATGATGGCCGGACCCAGCGCTTTGAGGAATCTCCGGGTCGGCGCGTCGAGCCGCGGCATCCGCAATCTGATGCCGTAGCCATGCGCCTCGGCGTCGCCGCCGACCAGCACCACGATGATGACACCCGCCGCGAGCACGCCCCAGGCGGCGGCGTGGCCGGCGTCGGCGAAGAACGGCGTCAGCAGCAGCGTGGTGACGATCGACAGGTTGAGGAAGATGGGCGCGCCGGCGGCGGCGGCAAAGCGGTTATTGGCGTTGAGGATGCCGGCGAACAGCGTCTCGATCGACACCAGCGCGAGATACGGAAAGGTGATGCGGGTGAGCGCCACGGCAAGCTCGAAGCGCTCCGGATCGAGACCGGGCGCCAGCACGCTCACCACCCATGGCGTGAAGATCATGGCGATGGCGAGCAGCACCAGGTTGATGGCGATCAGCGCCGCGCCGATCTGATCGGCGAACAGCTTGGCGGCGGGGAGCCCGGCCTGCTCCAACGTGCGCGCATAGGTCGGCACGAAGGCCGCGGCGAATGCCCCCTCGGCGAAGATGGCGCGGAAATGGTTGGGCAGCCGGAAGGCGATGAAGAAGGCGTCGGCCACCGGGCCCGCGCCGAGCACCGCCGCCATGACCACGTCGCGGACGAAGCCGGTCAGGCGCGAGACCAGCGTCAGGCCGCCGACCGTGGCGATGCGCCGGATCATGCTCGATTGCGGGTCGTCATGTGCCCTCCCCGTTCGCGGCAGAGAGGTAGATGAATTTCAGCGACTTGACCATGCTTCCTCTCGGCGCGCGGCGATATGGCCGCGGCGCGGTGAGGCGTCCGGCTGGTGGGGCGTTCCCCTCAAAGCAGGGGGGTGGCACGCCGAAATGCGCAAAATCCTTGGCTCCGTATCCGTCGCCGGACATCGCGGGCGCCTTCCGGCGTGCCACGATCTCATCTAATAAGGTCGCGCGGAGAGGGAACATGAACCTGCCCATGGGCGCATTCGGCCCCTTGCAAAAAATCTTAGAAGCTATGCGAAAGAGCTGGAGGCGATATCGCAAGCGAAAGGCGGATTTTGGAGCATATAATCGGTGGCTGACCAACCACCCGGGCAGCACTTTCAAGGAGTTTTACGTCCACACGATTATGGGCCACCTCGCCGGTGAAGGCGGTCGGCACTCGACACTTGGAGCTGACCCAATTTGGGAGAAACAAGGAGACGAAGTCCTTCTCCGGCTCATCGATCTCGGGCTGCAGCCGAGTGACGTTGTGGTCGACTACGGCTGTGGGACGCTACGCGAAGGAATTCACTTGATCCGATATCTAAACACAGGCCGCTATATTGGCCTGGATATCGATGAACGCATCTTAAGCGCGGGACGGGGTCTCCTGGGGCAGGACTTGCTTGCCGAAAAGCAGCCTCGCCTTGCCATCATCAGCCCCTCGCTTATTGCCCAAATTGCCGCCGCAAAGCCTGCTTGGATTGTCTCATCGTATGTTCTCAGTCAGATGCCGCCAGAGGATCTCGACGAGTATTTCGACAACCTCGCCAAACTGGCTGAAGGAGGCGGCAAGGCAGCCTTACAAGTGAGATTGGCATGGCGCACCATGCAGTACTCAAAAACGGGCTGGGTTCACAATCGACGGCGGATGGCCCGGAGGCTTGCGGAACGAGGCTTCGAGGTTCTTCAGATGCGGACACGCAGATTCAAGAGCAAGCCGTACAAAGTTCGGGGGCTTAATGTGCGGTTCATCGTCCGCAGAATTGCTCCGCAGAATCGTTCCGCTGGAATGTCTGCTTAGGGTCGGACGCAGAATCTAAGGCGAGGCGCTGAGCCGGCCCGGCTCTTTCGGATTGGCGGCCTGATCGGCGCGCGAATTGGGCAACGCGCTGTCGGACACCGCCGCCGCGCCGAGCGCGGCCAAATGCTTCTTCGCCTCGGCCTTGGCCTTGTCGTCGTAGAGCTGGCGGCTCTTGAGCGACAGCGCCTTGCGGTAATCGGCAATGGCCTGGTCGCGGTCGCCCTTGAGCTCATAGGCGCGGCCGCGATCGGCATAGGCGCCGGCCGAGGCCGGGTCGATGGTCAGCGCGCGCTCGAAATCGGCCAGCGCGAGATCGAGATTGCCTCGGTTCATATGGATCCAGGCCCGGGTGTGGATGGCGTTCGGCTCGTCGCCGAGCAGGGCCACGGCGCGCTCCGAGTCGGCCAACGCCTTGTCGAGCTCGCCCTTCTGGGCGTAGCCCCAGGCGCGCCCGTTAAGCGCCCTGCCGTCATCGGGCGCCACGGCGAGGATCTTGTCGTATTCGGCGATCGAGCGCGCAAAGTCGCCCTTGTCGTCGAAGATGGCGGCGCGATCGTTCAGCACGTCGATATTGTCGGGGTCGACGCCGAGCGCCGCGTCGAGATCGGCCAGCGCCGGGCTGAGCTTGCCCTGCCGCCAATAGACCCAGGCGCGGTTTTGCAGCGCAAGGACATGGGTGGGCTTGATGCGGAGCGCCGCGTCGAAATCGGCCAGCGCGCGGTCATAGTGCTCGAGCTTGAACAGCGACAGGCCGCGGTCGCTGAGCGTGTCGGGATTGTCGGGCGCGAGCCGGATCGCCTCGTCATAGGCGGCGACGGCCTCCTCATGCTTGTCTTGCTGCGCCAAGACCCAGGCGCGATTTTGATGGCCGAGCGCGTGGTCGGGCTTGAGCGCGACCGCCTGGTCGAAATCGGCCATGGCGCGATCGAGGTCGCCGAGCGCGGCATACGAGCTGCCGCGATCGTTGAACATGTCCGGGTTGTCCTTCACCAGGCCGATGGCGCGATTGTAGTCGTTGAGGGCCCGGGCGTGATCGTCCTTGCCGGCATAGGTCCAGGCGCGGTCGTAATAGATATTCTGATAATCGGGCTTGAGCTTGATGGTCTGATTGTAGTCGTCGATGGCGAGGTCGTATTCCTGGGTCTGGGCGAAGGACCAGCCGCGGCTGCGATAGACCGCGGGGTCGTTGGGGTTGAGCTTGAGCGAC
Source organism: uncultured Alphaproteobacteria bacterium (assembly GCA_963812105.1). Taxonomy (GTDB): domain Bacteria; phylum Pseudomonadota; class Alphaproteobacteria; order Rhizobiales; family Methyloligellaceae; genus Methyloceanibacter. The sequence continues at coordinate 442,779 of CAWEUF010000002.1, read as the reverse complement.
TGATTGAAATCGGCGATGGCGTCCTGGTGCTCGCCCTTGTTCTGATGGGCGATGCCGCGGTCCATATAGGCGATGGCGGTATTGGTCTTGGACTCGGCGCCGCCGGCGATGATTCTGGTGCAGCCGGCGATGCTGACATCGGCGTCGCTGGCCGTGCAGTCGTCCCAGTCCTGCTTGGAATCGGCGAGCGCCGCCGGCGCCAAGGTCAAGGCGGCGACGAGGCAGACGGCGGCGATCCGCATGAACATTCTCCGTGCCTGCTGGGCCGGGGCGATCTTAGCCCGATCCCGCCCCCAAGCGAAGGAGAGAGAAGGCCTGCTCAGTAATCGACCCGCATGAGGTAAAGGCCGCAAGCGGGGGCCACCGGGCCGCACGCGGCGCGATCGCGCGCGTCGAGCGCCTGTTTGAGGCCGGCGGCGGTCCATTTGCCCTCGCCGACCAGCTTCAGCGAGCCGACCATGGAGCGCACCTGATTGTGCAGGAACGACCGGGCCGACGCCTCGATCATGATGTCGTCGCCGGTCTGCGCCACGGCGAGGCGGTCGAGCGTCTTCACCGGCGAAGCCGCCTGGCACTCGGCCGAGCGGAAGGTGCTGAAGTCGTGGTGGCCGACCAGGCCTTGCGCCGCCTCGTGCATGACAGCTTGGTCGAGCGCGTGCGTCACATGCCAGGCCCGGTTCTTGTCGAGCGCGAGCGGGCCGCGCCTGGTGACGATGCGATAGCGGTAATGCCGCGCGGTGGCCGAGAAGCGCGCGTCGAAATCGCCGGCCGCAAGCTCGCAGGCGAGCACGCTGATCGGGTCGGGACGCACATGCGCGTTGAGCGCGTCGCGCACCTTGTCGGTGGCCCAGTCCTTGGCGAGATCGAGATGGGCGACTTGACCGCGAGCATGCACGCCGGCATCGGTCCGCCCGGCGCCGCGCGGAATGGCGTCCTCGCCGGAAAAGGCCTTGATCGCTTGCGCCAAGCGCCCCTGCACCGACGGACCGTTGTCCTGCATCTGCCAGCCGACAAAGGGCGTGCCGTCATATTCGAGCGTGAGCTTGTAACGGGGCATGGCGTCTATCCGAGCACCGTGCGCGCGTGAAGCTTCACCCCGCGCAGGAACTCGTCCGCCGCCATCGGCCGCTTGCCGGCGCGCTGCACCTCGGTGAGCCGAACCGCGCCTTCGCCGCAGGCGACCGTGAGTCGATCGTCGAGCAGCGTGCCCGGCGCGCCCGCGCCGGACGCGAGCGTCGAGCGCAGCGCCCTGATCCGCTCGCGCTTGCCGTTCAGGTCGAGCTCGAACCAGGCGCCGGGATAAGGCGACAGGCCGCGAATGCGGTCATGCACCTCGCGCGCCGGGCGCGCCCAATCGATGCGGGTCTCCACCGGATCGAGCTTGGGCGCGTAAGTGGCGGCCTCGTCGTGCTGCGGGCGGCAATCGAGGCGCCCTTCCTCAAGTTGCTTGAGCGCCGTCACCATCAGCTCGGCGCCGAGCGGGGCGAGCGTGTCGTGCAGTTCGCCGGCGGTCATGTCGGGGCCGTATCGCCACGCGGCCCTCGAGGCACACCGGGCCTTCATCGAGGCCTTCGGTGATGCGCATGATCGACACGCCGGTTTCTTTGTCGCCTGCCATGATGGCGCGGTTGATGGGGGCGGCGCCGCGCCAGCGCGGCAGCAGCGAGGCGTGGACATTGAAGAGGCCAAGCCGGGTCCCATCGAGCATGGGCTTGGGCAGGATCAACCCGTAAGCCACCACCACGGCGGCGTCGGCCTTGAGCGCGCGGAAGCGCTCCTGCTCTTCGGCGCTGTTGAGCCGCTCGGGCGTGCGCACGGCGAGACCCGCCTGCTCGGCCGCCTGCTGCACCGGAGACGCGCGCAACGCCATGCCCCTGCCCGCCGCCCGCGGCGGCTGGCTATAGACGCACACGATCTCGTGGCCGGCGGCGAGCAGGGCCCGCAGCGTCGGCACGGCGAAATCCGGCGTGCCCATGAAGACGATCCGCATCGGCATATCCACCTTATGGCAGCTAAAGCGCCTCGGTGCGCTTCTGCTTGGTGAATTTCCGCACCACCATGTCGCGCTTCAGCCGCGACAGATAGTCGATGAACAACACGCCGTTGAGATGGTCGATCTCGTGCTGCACCAGGGTCGACCAGATGCCCTCGAGCTCCATCTCCTGCTGCTTGCCCTCGCGGTCGACATAGCTGACCCGGGTCTTGGCCGGGCGCTCGACCTCGGCGGTGAAGTCGGGGATCGAGAGGCAGCCTTCCTCGTGCAGCCGCAGCTCGTCGGAGCGCTCGATAATATCCGGGTTCACCATCACCAACGGGGTGCTCGGCGCATCCTCCTTGGCCGGGTCCATGACGATCACCCGGCGCGAGATGCCGATCTGCGGCGCGGCAAGCCCGATGCCGGGCGCGTCGTACATGGTGGCCAGCATGTCATCCATCAGCTTGCGCAGCGCGTCGTCGACCCGCTCGACCGGCTTGGCCTGCTTGCGCAAGATCGAATCAGGGATGGTGAGGATGCGACGGATGGCCATGTGAGCCGCTGACATAAGGTTGCGGCCGATTCTGGTCAACATCCGGGACCCCCGGGCCATGTTCCTGTTTTGGTCTAAAGGAACGAATCGGGCTATAGGTTCTCCTATGGCCATGGAGCCCATCAGGGTTGGGACCCTCGCGCTCGACCCAGTCCTCATCGTGCTGGCGCTCGCCGCTCTGGCGGTCCTGGCGCTGATCGTGCTCGCCATCGCGCTGATCGTGCATATGAGGGGACGGCGGCGCGAGACCCAGGCGCAGGCCAGCGAGCTGGCCGAGCTCAAGGGGCGCCTGCAGAGCTTCGCCGAGATCAGCGTGGCGCGCCAAGGCGACGTCGCCCGCGCCGTCAACGAGCGGCTCGACCGCATGACCCATCGCGTCGGCACCGACCTCAACGAGACCTCGCGCAAGACGCATGAATCGATCGCCAAGCTCAACGAGCGGCTGGCGGTGATCGACACCGCGCAGAAGAACCTGACCGACCTTTCGACCAACATGGTCGGCTTGCAGCAGATCCTCGGCAACAAGCAGGCGCGCGGCGCGTTCGGCCAGATGCGCATGGAGACCATCGTCCAGGACGGCCTGCCCAAGGGCGCCTACACGTTTCAGGCGACGCTCTCCAACGGCAAGCGGCCGGACTGCCTGCTGCACATGCCGAACTCGACCGCCGGCGTGGTGATCGACGCCAAGTTTCCGCTCGAAGGGTTCGAGGCGTTCCGCACCGCGCGCCGCGACGAGGAGAAGAAGGAAGCGGCCAAGCGCGTGCGGATCGATGTCAGCCGTCACGTCGATGCCATGGCCGAGCGCTATTTCATCGTCGGCGAGACGCAAGACACGGCGATCTTGTTCGTGCCGTCGGAGTCGATTTACGCCGATCTCGCCGAGCATTTCGACGATTTGGTGCAGAAGGCGCACCGCGCCCGCATCGTGATCTGCGCGCCGAACATGCTGATGCTGGCGGTGCAGACCATGCAGGCGATCCTCAAGGACGTGCAGATGCGCGAGCAGGCCCATCTCATCCAGGGCGAGGTGGCGAAACTGATGGACGACATGGGCCGGTTCCGCGAGCGCGTGCTCGACCTGCAACGTCATTTCGGCCAGGCCAACCAGGATATCGAGAAGATCCTCACCTCGTCGGAGAAGATCGCGGCGCGCGGCAACAAGATCGAGAATTTGGACTTCGACGAGGCCACGCCCGCGCCGGAGATCGAGCAGCGTAACGGCGCGGCGCGCACCCCCTCGCCCCAGCCCTCCCCGCAGCGCGCTGCGGTAGAGCCGCGGCGCAACGGCGGCGCCGCGCGTGATCCGCCAGCCGGACTTGTTGGCGGGGGAGTAGCGGCGCGATGGAAGCCGAGATCCTGATCGGCGGCACCATGCTCGACTCGATCCTGGTCGGCGGCGCGACCAGCCTGATCAATCTCATCATCCATGCCGTGCTGCTGGCCGGGGTGGCCTGGACCGTCAGGCGGGTGTCGGTGAGCGATTCATTCGCCCCGCACGTCCTGCAATACACGCTGGTGATCGTCGCTACCGGCACGCTGCTGGTGGCGGGACATTTCGCCGAAGTGGTGGTGTGGGCCCGTGCCTACGATCTGGTGGGCGCGGCCCCGCCCGGCACCGACCTCATCTATTTCGCCTTCGGCAATTACACCACGCTCGGCTATGGCGACGTGCTGCCTTTGCCGCATTGGCACTTGCTGGGGCCGATGACGGCGCTGAACGGCATCATGCTGATCGGCTGGTCGACGGCGCTGATCATCGAGATCCTGCGCCGCAGCGGCCATGCGCCGGCCCAGAAGATCCAGCCTCAGGCCGAAACCGCGACACCCTAGGGAATTCGATCAGGCAGGAAAGGCTCGGTGGCACCCGGCATTCTGCGCGTTCGGCGCCAGCCGCCAATGAGCCCGTGCTTCGGGGCGAGCAGAAAGGCCAAAACGAAAGCCGCGGCCTGCACCAGAACGATCGCGGCGCCGGTCGCCGCGTCAATATGGAAGCTGATGATGGTGCCTAGTGCCGCCGACCCCATCGCCACCGCGACGGCAATTGCGAGCATGCGCTCGAAGCGGTCAGTCAGCAGATAGGCGGTGGCGCCGGGCGCAATCAGCATGGCGATCACCAGGATGATGCCGACCGCTTTCAGCGCGCTCACGATGGTGAGCGAGAGCAGGATCAGCAGGCCGTAGTGCAGTACGCGCACGGGGAGTCCGATGGCGCGGGCCTGGTTCGGATCGAAGCAATAGAGCAGAAGATCGCGCCGCTTGAGAAGCACGATCACGAGCGTGCCGCCGGCAATGATCGCGGTTTCCATCAGATCGTGCACGGTCACGCCGAGCACATTGCCGAACAGAATGTGATTCAGGTGCTGGTCGGTCTCGACCTTGGTGAAGAGTACGAGACCGAATCCGAACATGCCTGAGAACACGATGCCCATCACCGTGTCCTCCTTGATGCGGCTGTTCTCCTTGAGATAGCCGGTGAACAGCGCGCAAGAGAGCCCCGCGGCAAAGGCGCCGATCGCGAGCGGCAGCCCCAGCACATAGGCGATGACGATGCCGGGCAGCACGGCATGGGAAATGGCGTCGCCCATGAGAGACCAACCCTTGAGCACGAGATAGCAGGACAGCACCGCGCAGACGGCGGCAACCAGGAGCGAGACAATGAACGCCCGCTGCATGAAGGGATAGCTGAGAGGCACTACGATCCAGTCGATAAGGGTTATCATGCGGCGGCCTCCGCGGGTGCGAGGCGCCGCCGGCGCGCGGCTATGAGCCCGTGCTTGGGCGCGAAATAGAAAGCGGCGAGGAACAGCAGCGTCTGGAGCGTGACGATCACGCCACCGGTCGCGCCATCGAGGAAATAGCTGATATAGGCACCGACGAAGCTGGTCGTGGCGCCGAGCGCCATGGCGATGATGATCAGCCAGCCGAAGCGGTCGGTGAGCAGATAGGCGGTAGCGCCCGGCGTCACCACCATGGCGATGACGAGACAAGCCCCCACCGTTTGGAGTGCGGCCACGGTGCAGGCGCTGAGCAGAGTAAAGAACACGATCTTGAGCAGGCCGGTGTTGATGCCGAGGCTGCGGGCGTGGTTCTCGTCGAAGAAAGTCACCATCAAATCCTTCCAGATGAGAGCCATGACAGCGAGCGAGATACCGGCCATGAGGGCGACCTGGACCACGTCCTCGTCGGAGATGGCGAGGATGTTGCCGAGCACGATGGTCTGGATATTGACCGAGGTCGGCCAGATCGAAGCCATCAGCAGGCCAAGCGCAAACAAAGTGGTGAAGACGAGGCCGATCACCGCGTCCTCGCGGAGCCGCGTATGGGCCTTGACGAAGCTCATGCCCAGCGCGGCGATGATGCCGGCGAAGAACGCGCCGATAGCAAACGGCGCGCCGATGATATAGGCCCCCGCCACGCCCGGCACGATGGAGTGGGCAAGCGCGTCGCCCATCAAGGACCAGCCCTTGAGCATGAGATAGGCCGAGAGGAAGGCGCAGACCGCGCCGACCAGCGCGCTGACCCACATCGCCTTCAGCATATAGTCGTAGTGGAAGGGGACGAGCAGCTCGGTGAGGACCTCAGTCATTTCGGGTCGGCATCTCTCGCGCCGTTCTCCGATTCTTTCCGCTGGCTCGGCTTGTCGCCATAGAACACGAGAGGCCGCTCGTCGTCAGTGAGCACGGTGACACGGCGGGCATCGTCGTCGTCGTGCAGCGCGCGGCCGCCGAGCTCGAAATTGCGCAGCACGCCGCCGAAGGCGCGTTCGAGATTCTTCTGGGTGAAGACTTCGGCGGTAGGACCCGCGGCAAGCACCTTACGATTGAGCAACACCACTTCGTCGCAGAAATCGGGCACGCTGCCGAGATTGTGGGTCGAGACCAACATCAAATGGCCCACAGCGCGGAGTTCCCGCAACAGGCCGATGATGGCAGTTTCGGTCTTCACGTCCACGCCGGTGAAGGGTTCGTCGAGCAGGATAATGCGGCCTTCCTGCGCGAGCGCGCGAGCAAGGAATACGCGCTTCCGCTGCCCGCCGGAGAGCTCGCCGATCTGATGGTGGCGGAAGGCGCTGAGCCCCACGCGCTCAAGTGCCTCGTCGACCTTCAGATGGTCGATGCGGGAGGGGCGGCGCAAGAAGTTCATGTGCCCGTAGCGGCCCATCATCACCACGGTCTCGACCAAGACAGGAAAATTCCAATCGACTTCCTCGCTCTGCGGCACATAGGCGACGATGTTCTGCTTGAGCGCCTGGTCGACGAGCATGCCGCACAGCTTGACCTCGCCCGCCGACGGCCTGATGAAGCCCATGATCGCCTTGAAGATGGTCGACTTGCCGCTGCCGTTGACGCCGACCAGAGCGCAAATGGTGCCGGGGCCGAGCGCGAAGGAAGCATCGCGCAGGGCCGTGACGCCGTTAGGATAGGTCACTGTCAGATCGCGAACCTCGATGTTCGGGCAACGCGCCTCGATCAGGGGGGCGGGCGAGCGATTAGGCGCGTTTATTCTCGAACCCCTTGGCGATTGTCTCGACCGTCATATTGAGAAGATCGAGATAGGTCGGCACCGGGCCATCGGCGGCGGAGAGCGAATCCACGTAGAGCACGCCGCCATAGCGCGCGCCGGTTTCCTTGGCAACCTGCTTGGCGGCCCGGTCGGAGATCGTGCTCTCGCTGAACACGACCGGAATGTCGTTCTCGCGGACGAGGTCGATCACCTTGCGCACTTGTTGCGGGGTGCCCTGCTCGTCGGCATTGATCGGCCAGAGATAGGCTTCGCGCAGATCGTAGTCGCGGGCGAGATAGCTGAACGCGCCTTCGCTCGTCACCAGCCAGCGCTGGCCTTCCGGGATCGCGGCCAATCGCTTGCGCAGTGGCTCGTCGAGCGCCTTGATCTTGGCGGCATAGGCGGCCGCGTTGCGGTTATAGGTCTCGGCATTGGCCGGATCGTATTTGACCAACCCTTTGCGGATGTTCTCAACATAGAGAAGCGCGTTCGTGGGCGACATCCAAGCATGCGGGTTCGGCTTGCCGGTGTAAGGCCCCTCTTTGATGCCCATCGGCTCGATGCCGTCGGTCAGGATCACACTCGGCACGTCCTCGACATTCTGGAAGAACTTTTCGAACCAGCGCTCGAGATTGAAGCCGTTCCACAGCACGAGGCCTGCATCCTGCGCTTTGACGATATCGAGCGGCGTCGGCTGATAGTCGTGGATCTCGGCGCCCGGCTTGGTGATGGAGACCACCGTGGCTTTGTCGCCGGCGACGTTCTGGGCAATGTCCTGAATTACCGTGAAGGTGGTCACCACCTTGAAAGGACCGCCCTCTTCAGCCGATTCGGCTTGGGCGGCTGGACCCGAAAAACTCACCAGCGTGGCAACGAGGCAGGCCCCGACCCGCTCAACCCAATCTCTGTTCAACACTTGCTCCTGCGATGGCCGCGACACTTTCCCGGCCTCTAGATTGATGCAATTGCGAATTATTCGCAAGAAAAAAGAACGGCTTCCCGGAGATTTGAGGGAGCTCCCTTCTGCGAAGGCCAAAAGGGAGTTCAGGTCCTCGTCCGCTTTGCCGCCTGGCTAGCGGCGCGCTTTTTCGCGGCCTGCTTGTGGCGCTCGCCCCATTTCATGCCTTCGAGCTTCATGCCGTCGGGATCGAGGAAGAAGGTGGCGTAATAATCGTCGTAATATTCGCCGGCCGGGTCGACGATCTCCACATCGTGCGCCTCGAGATAGGCCTGAAGCGCGTCGACGTCTTTGCGGCTGCGCAGGCGGAAGGCGTAATGATGAAAGCCGATATCGCCCTTGCGGTATGTGTGCTTCTTCCCTTTCGCGTCGGCGGCGGCAATCCAGAACAAGGTCTTGCCGTTCGACCAGCCCATCATGCCGTCATATTCGGCCTCGACCTCGAAGCCGAGGAATTCCATCAGCGGGGCATAGAACGCCTTCGACCGTTCGAAGTCGCCGACGCTGATCACCAGATGATCGACACCCAGCACGCGCACCATGGACGCTCTCCTTTGTCATGCCCGCGACGGCGGGCATCCAATAACCCCTGTGTTTGCCAATAACGTCTATCGGCGACTACTGGATCGCCCGGTCAAGCCGGGCGATGACAATAAGACGCAGAAAGAGCGGAGCATGACGCAGGCGCGGCGGCCTGCTATGTAGCCGGACCATGACGGGGACCGAGGGCGCCGCCCAAACAGCCGACGCGCCGCGCAGTTGGACCGAGATCCTGTTCACCCGGAAGATGCTGACCTGCATCTTCCTGGGTTTCAGCTCGGGAATGCCCCTCTATGTCCTGATTTCCCTGGTGCCGGCCTGGCTGCGCACCAACCAGGTGGACCTTGCCACCATCGGCCTGTTCGCCCTGGTGGGGCTGCCCTATACCTGGAAATTCGTGTGGTCGCCGCTGATGGACCGGTACAAGCTGCCGTTCCTCGGCCGCAGGCGGGGCTGGGCGATCCTGACGCAGTCGGTGCTGCTGCTGTCGATCGGCGTGCTGGGCCAGTTCGATCCATCCACCTCGCTGCAAGTGATCGTCGGCATCGTGTTCATTGTCGCCCTGTTCAGCGCCAGCCAGGACATCGTCATCGACGCCTACCGGCGGGAGCTGCTGGCCGACGATGAGCTGGGGACCGGCACGTCGATCTTCGTCAATGCCTACCGTCTGTCCGGTCTGGTGCCGGGGTCTCTGGCATTGATCCTGGCCGACTTTCAGCCCTGGACGGTGGTGTTCTGGGTCACCGGCGCCTTCATGCTGGTCGGCATCGTGACCACTTTGACCATGAAAGAAGTGAGCGACGACGCGCTGGCGCCGCACAGCTTGCGCGCGGCGGTGATCGATCCGTTCGTCGAGTTCTTCAGCCGCGACGGCGGCATCAAGGCCGGGCTGGCGATCCTCGCCTTCTTGTTTCTCTACAAGCTGGGGGACAACATGGCCACGGCGCTGGCCACGCCGTTCTACATCGACATGGGTTACAGCCTGAGCGAGATCGGTTCGGTGGCCAAGGTGGCCGGCCTGTGGGCCAGCATCGCCGGCGGCGTGCTCGGCGGCATCATCATGCTCAAGGTGAGCATCAACCGGGCGCTGTGGCTGTTCGGCTTCGTGCAGCTGTTCACCATCCTGCCGTATATCTGGCTGAGCCAGGCAGGGCATACGCTGGCCGGGCTGTTCGTGGTGGTCAGCGGCGAGTATCTGGGCGTCGGCCTCGGCGCCATCGCGCTGACCGCCTTCATGGCGCAGGGAGACCAGCCGGGCGTTTACCGCCACGCAGTTCGCCCTGTTCACAAGTTTCATCGCGGTTCCGCGCACGGTGGCCAATGCCTCGACCGGCTTCATCGTCGAGGCCGTGGGCTGGACGCTGTTCTTCGTCATCTGCGCCATCGTCGCGATTCCCGGCATGCTGCTGCTGTTGAAGGTGGCGCCGTGGACGGAGCGAGAGAAGCCGGCCGAGGCTTCCGGCTAAGCCAACCGATCAGATCGTGCGGCTGTCATAGGCCCAATGCAGCAGCGCCTGGCGCTGCCGCGGGCGGCAGAAGATGTCGCCGCGCTCGCAATTTCGCTCGATCTGCGTGACGTGCCGGCGCATCGCCTTCCAGCGCTTGATCTGGCGGGCGTCCTCGTCCGGCGTGCGGCGACCGAGATAATAGCGGCAATACCATTGGAACCAGCCGCGCGGGTCGTCGGGATGGATCCAGCCCTTGGCGCGCCAGACCGACAGAGGCTGGCTGGCGTCGACGCCGAAGAAATTGAGCGCGCAGTCGCGCCGCTTCGGCGCGAGCTTGGCGCCGGCGAACCAGCTCGCGGGAAACTCCTTGCGCGTGTCGGTCAGGTATTTGCCGCAGAACACGCCGAGACGCAGCATCTCGCGCGGCGTGAGGTCGGGCTGGAACTCGGGATCGAAATTGCGGCCGGTGGGCGCGCTCAGCTCGTAGCGATAGCCAGTTTGCATCTTGTCGTTCACGACGACGGTGCGCTTGCGCATCGCCCTACATCACCTTGCGGGCTTTGACGGCGGCGGCCAGCGTGCCCTCGTCGAGATAATCGAGCTCGCCGCCGATCGGCACGCCATGCGCCAGCCGCGACACGGTGACGTTCGCGTCGGCGAGCTGATCCATCAGATAATGCGCGGTGGACTGGCCCTCGACCGTGGCGTTGAGCGCCAGCAGCACCTCTTTGACGCCCGGATCGCCCGCGCGCTCGATCAGCTTGGCGATGGCGAGATCGTCGGGGCCGACGCCGTCGAGCGGCGACAGCGTGCCGCCGAGCACATGATAAAGCCCGTTGAGCACGCTGGCGCGCTCCAGCGCCCACAGATCGCCCACCTCCTCCACCACGCAGATCAACGTGCGGTCGCGGGCGGGGTCGCGGCACATCGTGCAGGGCGATGCCGTATCGATATTGCCGCAAATCTCGCAGGTGAGGATGGTGTCGCGGGTCTCGGCCAGCGCGGAGGCCAGCGGCCCCAGCAACTGCTCCTTCTTCTTGACGAGATGCAGCGCCGCGCGGCGCGCCGAGCGGGGGCCCAGCCCCGGCAGGCGCGCCAGCAGCTGGATCAGCCGCTCGATCTCAGGCCCTGCGGCGACGCGTGCCATGCATCAAAACAATTTCAGGCCGGGAGGAATGGGCAGGCCGCCGGTCAGGCTCTTCATCTTTTCCTTCATCGCCTCCTCGACCTTGACCTTGGCGTCGTTATGGGCGGCGACGATCAAATCCTCGAGGATCTCGGCGTCCTCGGGCTTGAGCAGCGAGGGATCGATTTTGACATGCGCCATGTCGCCCTTGCCGGTGAGCGTCACCACCACCATGCCGCCGCCCGAGCGGCCCTCGATCATGGCACGCTCCAGCTCGGCCTGCATCTCGGCCATGCGGCCTTGCAGCTCCTGCGCCTGCTTCATCATCTGCGCGAAATTCTTCATCTAGTTGGTCCCGTCCTCTTTGAACTGTTCCGGCTCCTCGGCGCCGTCGTCGGACGGCGCGGGCTCGGCGACGGAACGCACCGCGGCAATCCGCGCGCCGGGAAAATGCTGCATCACCTCTTTGACTGCCGGATGCTCGCTGATGGCGGCGATGGCATCCGCCTCCTTCTCGCGCCGCTGGACCCCGAGCGGCGCTGCACCCTCGTCATCGCTCACCGCCACGATCCAGACGCGCCCGGTCCAGGCCTTGAGCTTGCGCATCAGCTCCTGGCCGAGCTCGCGCGGCGCCTGCGGCAGCGGGTTGATCTCGATCAAGCCCGGCTTGAAGCGGATGAGCTTCACCTGCTCGGTCAGCGCGTGCTTGAGCTTGAGATCGCGTTTCGACTCGGCGAGCGCGACGACGTCCTCGAAGCTGTTCAGCTCCGGCGGCGGCGGCGGTTCCGGCGAGGCATCGTTGTCCGCCTCGACCGAAGGCGCGGCACCACGCGGCTCGGCACGGCGTGTCTCGGCGCGATGCGTCTCGGCGCGTGCGGGCTCAGGCTTGCGCGAGGGCCGCGGCGCAGGCGCACCGCCCGCCTCGGTCGTGCCGGTTGCGGCGTCATCCGCCAGCCGGCGCGCCAGCTCGCCGGGCGGCGGCAAGTCGGCGGCATAAGCCAGCCTGACCAGAACCATGTCGGCGGCGGCGTGCGGGCGCGGGCTGCCCCGCACCTCCTCATAGCCCTTGAGCAGCATCTGCCAGGCGCGCGCCAGCGCCGGCATCTTCAGGCGGGCGGCGAGATCGGCGGCGCGGGCGCGCTCGGATTCGCTCGCGGCCGGGTCGGCGCTGGCCTCGCCCGCGGCCTTGACCAAAGTCACGGCGTGCACGGCATCGGCCAGATCGGCGATGACCTGGCCGGGCTCGGCGCCGTCGCGATTGAGCGCGCCGAGCTGGGTCAGCGCGCCGCCGGCATCGCCCTTGAGCACGGTCTCCATCAGATCGAAGATGCGGGTGCGGTCGGCCAGACCGAGCAGACCGCGCACCGCCTCGGCCTCGACGGCGTTGCCGCCGAAGGCGATGGCGCGGTCGAGGATGGAGAGCGCGTCGCGCACCGATCCTTCCGCCGCGCGGGCGATCAACGCCAGAGCGGAGCGCTCGGCGCGCGCGCCCTCGGCGCTCGGCGACGCGGTCGAGATGGGTGATCAGTTCCTCGATGTCGATGCGCTTCAAGTCGAAGCGCTGGCAGCGCGACAGCACCGTCACCGGCACTTTGCGGACCTCGGTGGTGGCGAAGATGAACTTCACATGCTCGGGCGGCTCTTCCAGCGTCTTGAGCAGGCCGGCGAAGGCCGGCTTCGACAGCATGTGGACCTCGTCGAGGATGTAGACCTTGTAGCGGGCGATGTTCGGCTTGTAGTGGGCGCTGTCGATCAGCTCGCGAATATCGTCGATGCCGGTATGCGAGGCGGCGTCCATCTCGACCACGTCGAGATGCCGGCTCTCGAGAATGGCGCGGCAATGAGCGCCCTCCTCGCTCATGTCGAGGGTCGGCCCGTCGATGCCGGGCCCCTCGTAGTTCAGGGCGCGGGCGATCAACCGCGCCGTCGTGGTCTTGCCGACGCCGCGCACGCCGGTGAGCATGTAGGCTTGGGCGATGCGGCCCGAGGCGAACGCATTGCGGAGCGTCCTGACCATGGCCTCCTGGCCGATCAGCTCGTCGAAGGTTCGCGGCCGATATTTGCGGGCGAGCGCGGCGTGGCTCTCCGGCGCCGAAGCAGGAGCGGCGGCGGAGTCGGCCTTGCCCTTGGGGGCACGCTTCCGCGCGGCTTTGTCCTGATTCTCGAATTCGGCCATTGACGGGCAGAACTTTCACGCAAAAAGGCTTCGACTGGCGGAGACGTCAAGCGCCCGCGACGCACGGCAACGCTGGGGCGAGGTGGGAGGCTGGACGAGCAACCCGCGAAACGCTCGTTAGGGCTGCTTCCTTCCGGACCTGACCCGGTTGGCGAGGCACGCGCCTGCTGCCAACCTCCCTGACCAGTATATCGGGGATAGCGCCCCTTGTGGCAACCCGCTCGGCCCGGTCTGTTCGGTGGGGGGCAAGCGGCTCGGCTCAATCCCAGCAAACAGCGCGGCACTGCCGGGCTTTTCGGGCCGATTGCCCAGGAATTGTCACATGAACAGGCTAGTTCTCGGGAAGTCTCCGGAAGGAGACCGCACCATCTAATAAGGGGGAAGATGCCGAGTCTCGCACGGATCACCAGGATCATTGCCTTCCTCCGATCGGAAAATCCGGCGGAAGACATTTCAGCCAACCCAGTCGTCAAACATCCGCACAACACCAGCCGGTCGATCCCGGAACGGCTGCCGCCGGCGACGATCAAAGATCTGTCGGTGCTGGACCCCGGCAAGGCGCTGCTCGCCACCGCGGAAGAGTGGGCCGGCATTGCCGTGGCGATCGCGCTGTGCGCGTATTTCTGGCACCCGGTGCTGTATCTGATCGCGGTCGTGTTCATCGGCTCGCGCCAGCATGCGCTGCTGATCATCGGCCATGACGCCTCGCATTACCGCTATCTGCCGAAGCGCTGGCAGAACGAGCTGTTCGCCAATTTATTCCTGATGTGGCCGACCTTCGCCTCGGTCGAGGGCTTCCGCAAATTTCATGGGCCGCATCACCAATACACCAACCTGCCGGACGACGGGAATCGTCACATCTGGCACACCCACGACGCCGCGGGCGAGCTGGCGCCGGATTGGAAATTCCCCAAGACGCGGGCAGGCTTGGCGTTGGTGCTGTTGCGGCGGGCGCTGTTCCTGACCGGCATGTTGTGGATCGTCCGCGGCCTGGTGGGTTCGTTCCTCATTCCGTCACCGCACTGGATGGTCGCGGCCAGGATCGCGTTCTATGGCTCGGTTGCCGCGGCCCTGACATTGTTCAACGGTTGGTATGCGTTCCTGCTGTACTGGATCGTGCCGTATTGCACCTGGCACATCGCGGCTCAGTACACGCGGCTGATCTGCGAGCACAGCGCGGTGGAAAGCGACGAAGAAGAATATGCCATCACCCGCAGCACCGTTCCGACCCGGCTCGAGTTGATCTTCATTCTGCCGCGAAATGTCGGCTACCACCTCGAGCATCACTGGTACCCGAGCGTGCCGTGGTACCGGTTGCCGGAACTGCATCAAGCGCTGATGGCGCGGGAAGGCTTCCGCGAGCACGCCGTGGTCAGGCGCTCGGTGCTGGTCTCACTCGGCGAGTGCGTCAAAGCGCAACAACAGGCCCGTCAGCCTTCCAGCGCCTTCAGCTCGGCGCGGAACGGGCTCGCCGGATAGGTGCCGAGCACCGTCACCTCGGTCGTGAAGAAGTGCAGCTCCTCCATGGCGAGCTTGACCGGCCGTTCGTCGGGATGGCCTTCGATATCGGCGTAGAACATGGTGGCGTTGAATGAGCCTTCGAGCTGGTAGGACTCGAGCTTGGTCATGTTGACGCCGTTGGTGGCGAAACCGCCGAGCGCCTTATAGAGCGCGGCCGGCACGTTGCGCACGCGGAACACGAAGCTGGTGATGACCGGGCCGTCGCCCTTGCGGCTGCGCACCGGCTTGGCGGCGAGCACGACGAAGCGGGTGGTGTTGTGCTCGGCGTCCTCGATGTCGGCCTTGGCCACTTTGAGCCCGTAGATCTCGGCGGCGAGCCTAGAGGCGATCACCGCCGCGTTGCGGTCGCCGGATTCGCGCAGCTCGCGCGCCGCGCCCGCGGTATCGGCCGCGACCACCGGTTTCAATTTCAGCGCGCGGATCGCCTTGCGGCACTGGCCGAGCGCCATGACGTGGCTGTGCACCGTCTTGAGCGCGGACAGCTTGACGCCCGGAAGGGTCAGCAACTGATGCCGCACCCGCTCGAAATGCTCGGCGACGATGTGCAGGCCCGAATGGGGCAGCAGATGATGAATGTCGGCGACCCGGCCCGCCACCGAGTTCTCGATGGGGATCATGGCGAGCTTGGCCGCGCCGCTCTTAACCGCGGCGAGCGCATCCTCGAAGGTCGGGCAGGCAAGCGCCTCCATGCGCGGATAGGCGTCGCGCGCGGCGAGGTGCGAATTGGCGCCCGGCTCGCCCTGAAAGGCGATTTTATTCGGCGATGTGGCCATCTCTTTAGGGAAGCGGGCTACTTACGGCGGGATTGAAGAAGTTCTCGGGCCCGCTCAAGGTCGGGCGGAGTATCGACACCGAGCGGGACAGTGTCAACGAGCCCGACATGGATGCGCATGCCCGCCTCCAGGGCCCGCAACTGCTCGAGCTTCTCGCGCAGTTCGAGCGGCGACGGCGGCAGCGACACGAAGCGGGCGAGCGCGCGCCTGGTATAGGCGTAAAGGCCGATATGGTGATAGAGCGGGCCCTCGCCGTAAGGCGCGGTCGCCCGCGTGAAATAGAGCGCGCGCAAGGTCGCGCTGCCTTCAAGCGGCGAGCCGATCACCTTCACCACATTCGGATCGGTGCGCTCCTCCTCGCGCGTGATTTCGGCGGCGATGGTGCCGATATCGGCCTCCCCTTCGCGCAGCGCCGCCAGGCAGGCGCGGACCAGGGACGGCGCAAGGGTCGGCAGATCGCCTTGCAGATTGACGATGATGTCAAGCTTGGCGGACGGGTCGCGCGCAAGCACCGCCTCGAACACCCGGTCTGACCCGCTGACATGGTCGGGCCGCGTCATCAGCGCCGCACCCCCGGCTTTGACGACGGCGTCGCGCACCTTATCCGAGTCGGTTGCGACCACCACCGCGCCACAATCGGCTTCGACCGCGCGGCGCCAGACATGGACGATCATCGGCTCCCCGCCGATATCGGCCAAGGGCTTATCGGGAAGTCTTGTCGCTTTCAATCTGGCGGGTATAACGATGAGGCAGGATGTCATGGGGCCGTCAGGTAGCATGGGAAAAGGTCTCAAGGCGACAACTAGGCGTACGTCGAAATGTGTCAGTTGCAACAAGCGTATAGGCTCTATAGTCTCACGCACCGCCGCAAGAGCTACATGAAGTAGCCTCTGCCTCCGGGGGGATCCGTCGCACCATGAAGTATTATCGTTTCAATCAGATCGCCATGGCGGTGCTCGGTGCACTGCTGCTGTTCTTCGGCACCAAAACGCTCATCAACATCGCCTATGAAGAGCATGAGCCGGAAAAGCCCGGGCTCGAGGTGGCGGGCAGCGAAGAGCACCCGGACGGCGGCGACGTGAAACCCGGCGGCGGCGCCGAGCTTGCCACCTTGCTGGCCAGCGCCAGTCCGGAGAAGGGCGCCGAAGTCGCCAAGAAATGCGCGATCTGCCACTCGTTCGACAAAGGCGGCCCGAACATGATCGGTCCGAACCTCTACGGCGTGCTCGGCCGCAAGATCGCGAGCCACGAGGGCTACGAATATTCCGACGCGCTCAAGGCCAAGAGCAGCGAGGATTGGACCTACGACAACCTCGACCACATGATCGAGAACCCCAACGCGTTCGCGCCGGGGACCAAGATGGCGCTGTTCCCGGGCCTGCCCGATGCCAAGCAGCGCGCCGAGGTGATCGCCTTCCTGCGCACCAAGAGCGACAATCCCCCGCCCCTCCCGGAGGTTACCGCCACCGAAGAGAAGCCGGCCGGCGAAGAGACGCCGGGCGGCGGCGAAGCGGGCGATGCAGCCTTCCTCGCGCTCGTTGCCAAGGGCGATCCCAAACAGGGCGAGGCCGACGCCGCGTTGTGCAAGGTCTGTCACAGCTTCCAGAAGGGCGGCCCGGCCATTGTCGGCCCCGATCTCTACGGCGTGGTCGGGCGCAAGATCGCCTCGGTCGAGGGCTTCAACTACACGCCGGCGCTCAAGGCTCATCAGGGCGAGTGGACCTACTCCAATCTCGACGTCTGGCTGAGGAACCCGCAAGAATTCGCACCGGGCACCGCGATGGTGTTCCCCGGCGTGGCGGACGACAAGAAGCGCGCCAACATCGTCGCGTTCTTGCGCGCGAATGCCGATACGCCTGCGCCGCTGCCCGAAGCGGGTGCGGCGGCGCCGGCGGCCGAAGAGCCGGCACCTGCGGCCGAGGAAGCGGCACCTCCTGCTGAGGAAGCCGCACCTCCTGCTGAGGAAGCCGCACCTCCCGCCGCTGAGGAAGCAGCACCTCCTGCCGAGGAAGCCGCACCTCCCGCCGAGGAAGCAGCGCCGCCGGCAGCCGAGGCGCCCGCCCCTGCGGAGGAAGCACCGGCGGCCGAGCCCGAAACTCCTGCCGCACCGGAACAGGCGGCGCCTGCCGAGGAGACACCGCCCGCGCCCGCGGAAGAGCCCGCGCCGGCCGCTCCAGAGGAGACCATGGCGCCTGAGGAGGAGCCGGCCGCAGCACCGGAGCCGTCGACGGGCGAACCGCCCTTCGCCAACCAGCCGCAGCCGGTCTATCCCGAGGAGAGTTCGGAGGACATGTCGGGGTCGGAGACCATGCCGGCCGCGGAGGACGCCGAGCCGTCGATGGGGGAGCCGCCGTTCGCCAACCAGCCCCAGCCGGTCTATCCCGACGGGCCGGCCGAGTAGGTTCGGCAACCGCCGGACGAGCGCCCCGTTAGTTGCGCGAGAGAGGCGTCCGCGCCGGCCTTTCGGCGCGACATGACCGATAATTCATTTAGCCAAAGGCCTTGCCATGCTAGGGTTTGGCGGCCTTTTTGGGCCTTCGGTCGATGCTGCTAAGCCGCGCGTCGGCAAGCTATTTTCCGATCAGATGGAGCCCCAGTTGCCGGTCATGACTTTGCCTCGCCTCGCCCTCGCCCTGGTGCTGTTCGGCCTCCTTCCCGGCGCTGCTTGGGCCCAGGATGCGCCCATCCACCGCCATGCGCTGTCGCTGATCGGCGAGCCGAAATATCCCGCGGGCTTCACCCATTTCGACTTCGTCAATCCCGACGCACCGAAAGGCGGCGTCGTGCGCATGGCCGATATCGGCAGCTTCGATAGCCTCAATCCGGTGCTCTACAAGGGCGAGACGGCGGGCGGGCTCGGCCTCATCTATGAGAACCTGATGGCCGACAGTCTGGACGAGCCGTCCACCTCCTACGGCCTGATCGCCGAATGGGCCTCCTATCCGCCCGACTACTCCTCGGTCACCTTCAAGCTCCGCGACGAGGCACGCTGGCATGACGGCAAGCCGATCACGCCCGAGGACGTGATCTACAGCCTCGAGGTGAACAAGGCCGCCAATCCGCGCATGGGCCTCTACTACAAGAACGTGTCGCGGGCCGAAGCGACGGGGGAGAACGAGGTCACCTTCTATTTCGACGTGAAGAACAATCGCGAGCTGCCGATGATCATGGGTCAGCTCACCGTCCTGCCCAAACATTGGTGGACCGGGACTCGATGCGAGCGGCACGCAGCGCGATCCGATGAAGACCACGCTCGAAACGCCGCTCGGCTCGGGCCCCTACCGCATCAAGGAGGTCAAGCCCGGCCGCTCGATCGCTTACGAGCGCGTCAAGGACTATTGGGGCAACGACCTGGCGGTCAACCGCGGGCCAGTGGAACTACGACGAGATCCGCTTCGAGTATTACCGCGACGAGACCGTCGCGTTCGAAAGCTTCAAGGCCGGCAGCCTCGACTATTGGCAGGAGACGAGCGCCAAGAACTGGGCCACCGCCTACGACTTCGCCGCGGTGCGCAACGGCTTCATCAAGCGCCAGGAAGTGCCGGTCGAGCGGACGCAGCCGATGCAGTGCTTCGTGCTCAATCTGCGGCGGCCGCAATTCGAGGACCGGCGCGTGCGGCAGGCGTTCAATCTCGCCTTCGATTTCGAGTGGGCCAACAAGAATTTGTTCTACGGCCAATATGCGCGGGTCGGCAGCTACTTCCAGGGCAGCGAGCTGGCCGCGCCGCTCGCGCTGCCCGAGGGGCGCGAGCTCGAGATCCTGAACGAGGTGAAAGACGGCGTGCCGCCGGAAGTGTTCACCGAAGTGCACAAGAACCCCGTCAACGACACCCCCGACTCCATGCGCGGCAATCTGCGTCAGGCCGTGCAGTTGCTCAAGGAGGCCGGTTGGGAGGTCAAGAACGGCGTGCTGACCAACGTCAAGACCGGTCAGACGATGAGGGTCGAGTTCCTGCTCAACTCGCCGCTGTTCGAGCGCATCGTGCAGCCTTATCTGCGCAATCTCGAGCGGCTCGGCATCAAGGGCACCATCCGCATGGTCGACTCGGCGCAATATACCAGGCGGCTGAACGTGTTCGACTACGACATCGTGGTCGGAAATTTCGCCCAGTCCGACTCGCCCGGCAACGAGCAGCGCGATTACTGGGGATCGGAGTCGGCCGACCGGGAGGGCAGCACCAACCTGATCGGCGTCAAGAGCCCGGCGATCGACAAGCTGATCGACCACGTCATCTTCACCAAGGACCGCGCCGAGCTGATCGCCGCCACGCGCGCGCTCGATCGCGTGCTGCAGTGGAACGAGTTCGTGGTGCCGCAATGGTATGCGCCGAATGTGCGGATCGCCTATTGGGACCGCTACGGCCAGCCCAAGACGCTGCCGGGGCTGACGCCCGGCTTCCTCCAGGTCTGGTGGTTCGATCAGAACCTGGCCGCGCGGCTGCCGGGATCATCGCAGCTCTGATGGTGCGCGACAGGCGGCACTGGCGGTCGATGGTTTGCGGCGCCGCGCTTGTCCTGGCGCTGATCTCGACCGGCGCCGACGCCGAGCGCCGTCATGGCCTGTCCGCCTTCGGCGATCTCGCCTATCCCGCCGATTTCGACCATTTCGCCTATGCCAATCCCGGCGCGCCCAAGGGCGGCACCTTCTCGCTGATCGGCTGGGGCGGGGTCACCACCTTCAACAGCCTCAACAACTACATCCTCAAGGGCGACGCGGCCCAGGGGCTGGAGCTGCTGTTCGACTCGCTGATGGTGCCGGCGGCGGACGAGCCCGACGCGGTCTATGGGCTGGTGGCCGAGAGCGCCGAAGTGGCCGATGACGGCAAGTCGGTCACGTTTTATTTGCGCCCGGGCGCCCGCTTCTCCGACGGAACTCCGCTCACCGCCGAGGACGTGGTGTTCTCCCTCGATATGCTCAAGTCCAAGGGCCACCCGATCTACCACCAGACCTTGCAGGACGTGGTCAAGGCCGAGGCGCTCGACCCGCAAACCGTGCGGTACACCTTCACCGGCGAGCTGGTGCGCGACCTGCCGCTTACCGTCGCCACCCTGCCGATCTTCTCCAAAGCCTATTACGCGAGCCAGCCGTTCGAGGAGACCACGCTCGATCCGCCGCTCGGCTCGGGGCCCTATCTGGTCGACCATCTGGCGCAAGGGCGCACCATCGTCTATCGCCGCAACCCGGACTATTGGGCCAAGGACCTGCCGGTCAATCGCGGGCGCTGGAACTTCGACAAGATCCGCTTCGAATATTTCCGCGACCGCACCGCCGGCATGGAGGCGTTCAAGGCCGGCTTCTACGATTTCCGCGAAGAGTTCACCTCGAAGGTGTGGGCCACCGAATACGACTTCCCGGCGATCCGCGCCGGCAAGGTCAAGAAGGAGATCCTGCCCGACGAGACGCCGTCAGGCACGCAAGGCTTCTTCATCAATACGCGGCGGGAGCAGCTCAAGGACCCGCGCGTGCGGGAAGCGCTCGACCTCGCCTTCGATTTCGAGTGGACCAACCGCAATCTGTTCTACGGGCTCTATGACCGCACGCAGAGCTTCTTCGAGAACTCGCCGATGAAGGCGGTGGGCGAACCGTCGGAGGCCGAGCGGACGCTGATCGACAGTCTCGGCGTGACGGTGCCGGACGAGGCGCTCGGGCCCGCCTATCTTCCGCCGCAGAGCGACGGCTCGGGGCAAGACCGCAATATGCTGGTGAAGGCCGGGGCGCTGCTCGATGCGGCCGGCTACACCGTCAAGAACGGCGTGCGCGTCAACGACAAGGGCGAGCCCCTCAAGATCGAGATCCTGATGTTCGAGCCGACCTTCGAGCGGCTGGCGGCGCCTTATCTGAAAAATCTCAAGCTGCTCGGCATCGATGCCCGCATCCGCATGGTCGATGCCGCGCAGTACCAGCAGCGCCTCAAGGATTTCGATTTCGACATCACCACGCAGCGCTACGTCATGCGCAACACGCCGGGCGTCGAGCTACGGAGCTATTTCGGCTCGGCGGCGGCGGCGATGGACGGCTCGCTCAATCTTGCCGGCATCGCCGATCCCGCGGTCGATGCGCTGATCGAGCGGGTGATCGGCGCCAAGAGCCGCGAGGAGCTTAACACCGCGGCGCGCGCGCTCGACCGGGTGCTCAGGGCCGGCCATTATTGGGTGCCGCACTGGTACAAGGCCTCCAACAATGTGGCTTACTGGGACAAATTCTCGCGTCCCGAGGACAAGCCGCGTTTCGACCGTGGCATTCTCGACACCTGGTGGTATGACGAGGCCAAAGCTGCCAAACTGGCGAACGTCGCTGCTCCCGCTCCGGCCGATTCGACCTCGCGGCGCCCGCTTCTGATCCTAGCCGCCCTGATCGGGCTCGTGCTTGCGGTCTATTTCATCGCGCGACGGAGAAGGTCCGCCCAAAAACCATGACCGCCTATATCCTCCGCCGCATCCTGCTGATCATTCCCACCATGCTCGGGATCATGCTGGTGACGTTCGTCATCGTGCAATTCGCGCCGGGCGGCCCGGTGGAGAAGCTGATCGCGCAGCTGACCGGCACCGATCCCGGCGCCACCGCCATGTTCAGCGGCGGCGGCGGCGATTTCGTCGGCAAGCCGGGCCAGGGCGCGGTGCCGGGCGACGTGTCGGCGCCGTCGAAATATCGCGGCGCGCAGGGGCTCGACCCCGAATTCATCAAGAGCCTGGAGAAGCAGTTCGGCTTCGACAAGCCGGCCTATGAGCGCTTCTTCCTGATGCTCAAGAACTACCTGCTGCTCGATTTCGGCGAGAGCTATTTCCGCGACACCAGCGTGCTCAAGCTGGTCGGCGAGCGGCTGCCGGTGTCGATCTCGCTCGGCCTGTGGATGACGCTGCTGTCCTACGCCATTTCCATTCCGCTCGGCATCCGCAAGGCGGTGCGCGACGGCTCGCGCTTCGACATCTGGACCAGCACGGTGGTCGTCATCGGCTACGCCATCCCCGGCTTCCTGGTCGCGGTGTTCCTGATCGTGCTGTTCGCGGGCGGATCGTTCCTGCAAATCTTCCCGTTGCGGGGTCTGGTGTCGGAGAACTGGTCGGAGCTGCCCTGGTACTCGAAGATCCTCGACTATTTCTGGCATCTGGTGCTGCCGATGATCGCCATGGCGCTGTCGGCGTTCGCCACCACCACCTTCCTCACCAAGAACTCGTTCCTGGAGGAGATCCGCAAGCAATATGTGATGACGGCGCGGGCCAAGGGCCTGACCGAGCACCAGGTGCTGTACGGCCACGTGTTCCGCAACGCCATGCTGATCGTGATCGCCGGCTTTCCCGGCGCCTTCATCGGCGCGTTCTTCGCCGGCTCGCTGTTGATCGAGACGATCTTCACGCTCGACGGCCTCGGCCTGCTCGGCTTCGAAGCGATCGTGAACCGCGACTATCCGGTGGTGTTCGCCACGGTCTACATCTTCTCGCTGATGGGCCTGGTCATCAATCTCATCTCCGACCTGACCTATACCTGGGTCGATCCGCGCATCGACTTCGAGACGCGCGAGGTGTGACGGCATGGACGCGCCGACCGACGTCGCCATCGTCGAGCAGGTCACGGCCCAGGGCATCCCCAAGCCGCGGCCGTGGCTGTCGGTGCTGCAACGGCGGCGCTGGGAGACTTTCAAGGCCAATCGGCGCGGCTTCTGGTCGTTGTGGATCTTCTTGTTTCTGTTCGTGCTGAGCCTGTTCGCCGAGTTCATCGCCAACGACAAGCCGATCCTGGTCTCGTACAAGGGCGAGCTTTATATGCCGATCTTCAAGGCCTATCCGGAGACGGATTTCGGCGGCATCTTCGAGACCGAGGCCGACTATCGCGACCCCGCGGTCAAGACCATGATCGCCGACGCCGGCGGCTGGGTGCTGTGGCCGCCGATCCGGTTCTCCTACAACACCCAGAACAAGAACCCGCCAATGGCCTTTCCGGTGAAGCCGACCTGGCTGCTCACCGCTGAGGACTGCAAGCTCGCGGTCGAGCGCGGCTTCCACCCGTGCAATGACTCGCTCGAATCGAACTGGCTCGGCACCGACGACCAGGGCCGCGACGTGGTGGCCCGCGTCATCTACGGCTTCCGCCTCTCGGTGCTGTTCGGCCTGGTCCTGACGCTGTTCTCCTCGCTGATCGGGGTGGCGGCCGGCGCGCTGCAAGGCTATTTCGGCGGCTGGACCGATCTCCTGTTCCAGCGCTTCATCGAGATCTGGACCAGCGTGCCGCAGCTCTATTTGCTGATCATCGTGGCGGCGGTGATCGAGCCGAATTTCTGGATCCTGCTCGGCATTCTGCTGGCGTTCTCCTGGGTGGCGCTGGTCGGCGTGGTGCGCGCGGAGTTCCTGCGCGCCCGCAATTTCGAATATGTCACCGCGGCGCGCGCGCTCGGCCTGTCCAATACCCGCATCATCTTCAAGCATCTGTTGCCGAACGCCATGGTGGCGACGCTGACCTTCATGCCGTTCATCCTGAACGGCTCGATCACCACGCTGACCTCGCTCGATTTTCTGGGGTTCGGCCTGCCGCCGGGATCGCCCTCGCTCGGCGAGCTGTTGGCGCAAGGCAAGGACAATCTCCAGGCGCCGTGGCTCGGCCTGACCGCGTTCTTCGTGATCGCCATCATGCTGAGCCTGCTCATCTTCGTCGGCGAGGCGGTGCGCGACGCGCTCGACCCGCGCAAGACCATGGCGTGAGCGACATGCACGGATCCCATTCCCACGATCATAGCCATGGCGCGCTGGCCAATAACGAGCGGCGCATGGGGCTTGCGGCGCTCATTACCGGCGCGTTCATGTTCGCCGAAGTGGCCGGCGGCATCGCCGCGGGCTCGCTCGCGCTGCTGGCCGATGCCGGCCACATGCTCACCGACTTTGCGTCGCTGGCGCTCGCCTGGTTCGGATTCAGACTGTCGCGGCGCCCGGCCGACTGGAAGCGCACCTATGGCTTCGACCGTTTCCAGATTCTGGTCGCCTTCGCCAACGGGCTGGCGCTGTTCGCCATCGCCGGGTGGATCGTCTATGAGGGCATCGAGCGGCTGATGACCACGCCGCAAGTGTCGGGCGGCATCATGGTGGTGGTCGCGGTGCTCGGCCTGCTGGTGAACATCGCTGCTTTCATGCTGCTGCGAGGCGCCGACCGCGACAATCTCAATATTCGCGGCGCCGCCATCCATGTGCTCGGCGATTTGCTCGGCTCGGTGGCGGCGCTGATTGCCGGCGGCGTGATCCTGCTGACCGGCTGGACCCCGATCGACCCGCTGCTCTCGATCGTGGTGGCGGCCATCATCGTGCGCAGCGGCTGGCGGGTGGTGGTCGACGCCGGACACATTCTGCTGGAGGGCGCGCCGCAAGAGGTCGACACGCGGGCGATCGGCCCCGACCTCGTCGCCAATGTCGCAGGCCTGGACAGCGTGCATCACCTCCATGTCTGGTCGATCACTCAGAGCCGGCGCATGGTGACGCTGCATGCCTGTATCGGCGAAACATCGGATTCCGACCAGTTGGTCAAAAACATCAAGGCACGGCTCAAGAGCGCGTTCGGCCTCGACCATGCCACCATCGAGATCGAGCGCGGCGAGTGCGCCGACGCTCCGGCGGCAAAGCGCAAGGCGTGACCATGAACCGGACCAGCGACACGCCGCTCATCGAAGTCGACGATCTGTCGGTCGATTTCCGCGCCGGCGAGAACCTCACCCACGCCGTGCGCAACGTGTCGTTCGACATCAAGAAGGGCGAGACCGTGGCGCTGGTCGGCGAGTCCGGCTCGGGCAAGACCGTGACGGCGCTGTCGATCCTCAGGCTCCTCCCCTACCCCTCCGCCTCGCACCCGTCGGGCAAGATCCGGTTCAACGGCGAGAATCTGTTGGACCTGTCGACCAGCGCGCTCCGCCAGGTCAGGGGCAACAAGATTTCGATGATCTTCCAGGAGCCGATGACCTCGCTCAACCCGCTGCACACCATCGAGCAGCAGGTCGGCGAAGTGCTGAAGATCCACCGCGGCATGTCGGACAAGGCGGCGCGCGAGCGGGTGCTCGATCTCCTGGAGAAGGTCGGCATCGACGATCCCAAGGGCCGGCTCCAGTCCTATCCGCACCAGCTGTCCGGCGGCCAGCGGCAGCGGGTGATGATCGCCATGGCGCTCGCCAACGAGCCCGACCTGTTGATCGCCGACGAGCCGACCACCGCGCTCGACGTCACCATCCAGGCGCAAATCCTCGACCTGCTGCTCAAGCTCAAGGACGAGTTCAACATGGCGATGCTGCTGATCACCCATGATCTCGGCATCGTGCGCAAGATGGCCGACCGGGTGTGCGTGATGAACAATGGCGAGATCGTCGAGCGGGGCACGGCGCACGATATCTTCGCCCGGCCGCAGCACCCCTACACCAAGCATCTGCTGGCGTCCGAGCCCAAGGGCAACCCGCCGCCCGCCAACGCCAAGGCCAAGACCATCCTGGAGACCAAGGATCTCAAGGTGTGGTTCCCGATCAAGCGCGGCTTCCTCAGGCACACGGTCGGCCATATCAAGGCGGTCGACGGCATCGACCTCGCCGTCAAGGAAGGCCAGACCCTCGGCGTGGTCGGCGAATCGGGTTCAGGCAAGACCACGCTCGGGCTGGCGCTGCTCAGGCTGGTGTCGAGCGAGGGGCCGATCGTCTATCTCGGCAACCGCATCGACGGCTTCGATTCCAAGCAAATGCGCCCGCTCAGGCGGCATATGCAGATCGTGTTCCAGGACCCCTACGGCTCGCTCTCGCCCCGCCTGTCGGTCGGGCAGATCATCGAGGAGGGCCTGGCGATTCAGAACTCCGGGGCTGAGCCGCGCCGAGCGCGACGCGCGCGTGGCCCGCGCCCTGAAAGAGGTCGGACTCGATCCGGGCTGCCGCGACCGCTACCCCCACGAGTTCTCCGGCGGCCAGCGCCAGCGGATCGCCATCGCCCGCGCGCTCGTGCTCGAGCCGAAATTCCTCATTCTCGACGAACCGACCTCGGCGCTCGACGTGTCGGTCCAGGCGCAGATCGTCGATCTGCTGCGCGAGCTCCAGCGCAAGCACAAGCTCGCTTATCTGTTCATCAGTCACGACCTGAAAGTGGTGCGCGCGCTCGCCAACTCGATCATCGTGCTGCGTTACGGCAAGGTGGTGGAGCAAGGCACGGCGCGCGACGTGTTCGCCAAGCCCAAGACCGATTACACCAAGGCGCTGCTGGCCGCGGCGTTCGAGCTCGAGGCCGCGCCGGGCGCCGTCGTCGCCACGTAAGCTGCCGGAACTCCCACGCATATTCGTACGTTGTACGGGATATCACCCCCGTAAACGGAGACGAGGACATGCGCGGAGTACTTTTGTGGCTGATCGGAATTCCTATCCCGATCATCATCCTGCTTTATCTGTTCAACGTCCTCTAGCGTTGCGTTAAGCGGCAGGCTGCCGGGACCTCGGCAGCCGCCGCACCCCTTTCACCTCGTAGCCCGCCTGCTTGATACGCCGCCTTGCCGCGGCGAACGGCTCGACTTCGACCGCCATGTGAAACGCATTGGCGTGCAGGAAGTCGCGTGCGCTGGTCATGACCCCGACATGGCCCTCCCAGAACACGAGATCGCCGCGGCGAAGCTTGGTGCTCGGGCGCCAGGGAATGGCGCGGCCGATTTCCTCAGCCTGCATGTCGGCATCGCGCGGGGCGGCATGGCCGGCAGCTTCGAGCGCGAGCTGCACCAGGCCCGAGCAGTCGAGCCCGATGCTGGTGCGACCGCCCCACAGATAGGGCGTGCCGAGAAACGTCTCAGCCACGGCGACGAAATCGGGTTCGGTCTTGCCGATCGGCGCGGCATGGGGAGCGAACACATAGCCCCCACCGGCCAGTGCGAGGAACCTGCCGTCGGTCCCCGAGACCGTCACGCGCGCATTCAGGCTGAGCAGGGCGAGCGGCGGGGTCTTGCCGTCCGGCTCGGGGTAGACGTAGCTGCGCAACACCGCGATGCGATGGGTCGGAGCGGCAAGGTCGCGGGTCAGCCCCTCGCTCGGCAGGTACCCGACATAACCGTCGCGGTCGAGCTGCACCCAGGCCCAGCCTTCGCTCTCATGGTAGAGGATCACGGTCTCGCCGAGCAGCGCCTCGGTATCGAGCGTGGCGTCGAAGCGCGGCTCCCGCCGGAGCGGCAGTGACGGCGCGCTGACCTGGCGAGGCTCGCCCTTGGCGTAACGCGGGGCCGTCGACCAGCCCCCGCAGGTGCTCCGCCGCAAGATCGGCGCGGTAGGGGTGGCGGCGCGGATCGGGCAGGCCCCCACCGGTCACGACGTGCCGAGCTCTTGGCGGAAGAATTGATAGAGCGCGCGGGCGGCTTGCGGCTCCCCGCCTTTCGGCCGCCCCGGCTGGTCGCGCGGGACCCAGCCAAAAATGTCGAGATGAGCGAACCGCTTGGCGTCGCTCACGAAGCGCTTGAGGAACAAGGCGGCGATGATCGACCCGGCGAAGGCGCCTTCGGCGATGTGGTTCACGTCGGCGATCGAGCTCTTGAGCAGCGTGTCGTAAGGCGGCCAGAACGGCATGCGCCATAGCGGATCGCCGACCTCTTGTCCCGAAGCGAGCAGGCCTTTGGCCAGGTCCTCGTCGTCGGTGTAGAGCGGCGGCAGGTCGGGGCCGAGCGCGACGCGCGCCGCACCGGTGAGCGTGGCGATGGTGATGAGATAATCCGGCGCCTCCTCGTCGGCGAGGCTGATGGCGTCGGCGAGCACGAGGCGTCCTTCAGCGTCGGTATTGCCGATCTCGACCGTCATGCCGTTCCGGCTCGGCAGCACGTCGCCCGGCCGGAAGGCATTGCCGGCGATCGCGTTCTCGGCGGCGGGGATCAGCACCCGGAGCCGCACCGGCAGCTTGGTCCGCATGACGATAAGCGCGAAGGCGAGCGCGGAGGCGGCACCGCCCATGTCCTTCTTCATCAGCGCCATGGCGCTTGACGGCTTGATGTCGAGGCCGCCGGTGTCGAAGCAGATGCCCTTGCCGATAATGGTGACCTTAGGCGCGTGCTCGGAGCCCCAGCGCAGATCGATCAATCGTGGCGCGCGATCGCTGGCGCGGCCCACGGCATGGATCATGGGGAAATTGTCCGACAACAGTCCCGAGCCCTCGGTGACCTTGATGCTCGCGCCGAAGGCATTGGCAAGCTCGCGCGCGGCGCTCTCGAGCTCGGCCGGCCCCAAATCGTTGGCCGGCGTGTTGATGAGATCGCGGCCGAAATAGAGCGCCTCGGCCAGGGCCAGAACCTGGTCCCTGCTCGCGCCTGCGGGCAGCACCAGGCGTCTCGGCTTGGCTCCATCGGCGGATTTGTAGCGAGTGAACCGGTAGCTTCCGGCAAGGAAGCCAAGCGCGGCGAGCTCGGGATCGGGCAGCGTCGAGGCCAAGCGATAATCGCCTTCGGGCAGCGCGCCGGGCAGCACCCCGGTGAGCAGCGGGGCGTGCGCCGCCCAGTCGCTGCCGCCCGTGCCAAGCAGAGCGCCGCTGATGCCGCCCTTCCCGTCCGGCAGGAGCAGCACCGAGCCTTGCTTGGCGCTCCAGCCTTGCGCCTTAACCCAGCCCCGCTCGGCCTCGCCCAACTCTTTGAGCCCGGCATCGTCGGCGGAAGCGATCAGCCGGATCGGCACCGCCTCGGCGCCGGCCGGCAGCAGCAAGTCCTCGACGGCGCGGCGGGTGGTTTCAAGCATCATGGTTTTGCTGGGCATGGGCGAAAGTCTAGAACCTGGGCTTGCTGGCGGGGCGCATTAATGGCAGGGGAGCTAGGCCAAGACAATGGCGGAAGACGCGGCATGAAAACCGACACATACACGCTGGTGATCGGCGACAAGAACCTCTCGTCCTGGAGCTTACGGCCCTGGCTGGCGCTGAAACAGTGCGGCATCCCGTTCGCCGAGGAATGCATCAGGCTGAGGCAGCCCGACTCCAAGGCCGAGATCCTGCGCCATTGCCCCTCCGGCAAGGTGCCGGCGCTCAAGACCAAGACCGGCGTGGTGTGGGACAGCCTGGCCATTCTCGACACTCTCGCCGAGCGTCATCCCGAGCACGGGCTCTGGCCGCAAGACGAGGAGGCGCGCGCGGCGGCGCGCAGCATCTCGGCCGAGATGCATTCGGGCTTCGCCACGCTCCGCAACGAGATGCCCATGGACCTGCTGAGCAAGCTCCCCTCACCGCCGCTCGGCGCCGCGCTCGAGGCCGATATCGGGCGGATCGCCGCGATCTGGAAGGACACGCGGGCGCGCTTCGGCCAAGGCGGACCGTTCCTGTTCGGCGCGTTCTCCAATGCCGACGCGATGTATGCGCCGGTGGCGACCCGCTTCCGCACCTATGGCGTCGATCTTGGCCGCTTCGGCGATGACGGCACGGCCGCGGCCTACGCCGAAGCGATCCTGGCACTCCCGGCGATGGCAGAATGGACCGAGGGCGCCCGGGACGAAGTGAGGCGTCGCTCGGTCGCCTGAGCCTTATGGTTAATCCTTTTTTGACGCCTGTCCCACATCCTTACAACCAATGAAGCAGGGAACGCCGGGCGCTCGCCGCCGGCCGGTAAGGATTGGTTAAGTAATGGCTCAGGCCCGCCGCTCGATGGTGCTGGCGCTTCTCGCCACCACGGCATTGGCCACCGCGCTCGGCGGCTGCAATCAAACCGGCATGTTCTCTCGCTCCAGCGAGCCCAAGCTTGCGGCCGCTGACGCCATCGGCGCCGTCACTCAATGGAGCGCCGCCTATGCCAAGAACCCGCAGGATCCCAAGATGGCGCTCGGCTATGCCAGTGCGCTCAAGGCCATCGGCTCGCGCGACCGCGCCATGGGAGTGTTGACCGCCGCCTACAGCGCCCACCAGAACAATGGCGAAATCGCCGCCGAGCTCGGGCGCCTGGCGCTCGAGCTGAACAGGCTCGATATCGCCCAGCAGACTTTGAAAGTGGCCGAGGCCCAGGGCGTGAAGGACTGGAAGACGCTCTCGGCGCAAGGCACGATGCACGCCAAGCGCGGCGAGCATGCCGAAGCCCAGCAATATTTCCTCGCCGCGCTCCAGGAGCAACCCGACTCCGTGTCGGTGATCAATAATCTTGCGCTGTCCTATGCGCTCGACGGCAAGGCCGACAAATCGGAGGAGCTGTTGCGCAAGGCGGTCGCCGGCGGTAAGGGCGACAAGCGCGTGCGGCAAAATCTCGCGATGGTGCTCGGCCTCCAGGGCAAATTCGAGGAAGCGCGCCAGGTCGCCTCGGTCGACATGACGGAGCAAGAGGCCAAGTCGAGCATGGCCTATATGCGCAACATGCTGGCCAATTCGAGCCAATTCGCCGCGGCAGGGCCCGGCGATGCGAACGGGGCCGGCGACGACTGGCAGCCTTACGCGGCGAATGACGCGCCGGCCGCCAAGAGCGCCGCCGCCGCGCCAGTTGCCGCGCCGAAGATGCAGGTGGTGAAGGCGACCGAGGAGGTCCAAGCGCCGGCCGTTGCCGCGTCGACCAAAGCGGCGCAAGCCGCCGCTCCGGCCACGCAGAAAGTGGCCGGCACGCCGAAGCTGATCACCCCGGTCAATGCCACTGGTGCCCAAGTCAAGGCCGCGACCGCGGGCGCCCCGCCGGCCGCTCCGATGGACCTGCTCAGGACCGAGACCGACTAGCCAGACAATCTTGAATTGGCGGATCGTCGCCGCGGCGGGCGGAAGCCGCCCGATCGCGCTTGCCCGCTCGGCTGAGGCTGAGTGTCTTCGGCCTACTGGCCGCCGCGGATGGCCATGACCTGGATGACGGCCGGTCCCAAGATCACGATGAACAGCACCGGCAGGAAGAACAGGATCATCGGCACGGTGAGCTTCGGCGGCAGCGCCGCCGCCTTCTTCTCGGCCTCCGCCATGCGCATGTCGCGGCTTTCCTTGGCGAGCACGCGCAGCGCCTGAGCGACGGCAGTGCCATAACGCTCGGCCTGGATCAGACTGGTGCCGACCGCGCGCACCACCGCGAGGCCGGTGCGCTTGCCGAGGTTCTCGTAGGCTTGGCGCCGCTCCTGCAAATAAGACAGTTCCGCCGTGGTGACGCTGAACTCCTCGGCCAGCTCGATCGAGCGGGACCCGATCTCGGCGGCCACCTTGTTCATCGCCGATTCGACCGACATGCCCGCCTGCACGCAAATGAGCAGGAGGTCGAGAGAATCGGGGAACACGCGCTTGATGGATTTCTGGCGGCGCTGGATGAGGTTGGAGATGAAGATATTGGGTAGATAGAAGCCGAGATAGGCGCCGCCGATCGACAGTCCGAGGCGCGCGAGCGGCGCAAGGTCGTACGTGTTGACAAAAAACAGGTAGAAGAAGGTCAAGCCGAAACCGGCGAGCGGCAGGGTGGCGCGGAAGAATAGGAACGCCACGACCGGCGCCTGACCGCGCAGACCGGCCATCTTGAGGCGTTCGCGGGTCGCATCGGTTTCGAGCGCCTTGCGCAGGTTGAGCTGCTCCACGACCCGCTTCATGAAGCTCTTCGGCTCTTTCCGCAGTCGGCCCTGGCGCTGCTCGTCGGCCAGGCGCGCAATCCGCTCCGCACGCAGGCGCTCGCGCTCGGTCGACACGTATTTCATCCGCGCATCGAGCCGGTCGCCCGACAAAAGCGGCAGCACGAATGAGGTCACGGTCGCGAACGCGGCGACGGCCGCCAGCGCCATGACGACGAATTGCGGGTCGAGCAGGTATCGCAGCAACGTGTTCATGGCGGCCCTAGTAGTCGAAGTTGATCATTTTGCGCATGACGATGATGCCGATGAGCATCCACACGCCGCTGGCGATCAGCATCATGTTGCCGAGCTTCTCGTTCCACAGCAGCGAGATGTAGTCGGGCGAGGTGAAGAACACGATCAGCATGACGCAGGGCGGCAGCGAGCCGATGATGAGCGCCGAGGTCTTGGCTTCGGCGCTGAACGCCCGCACCTTGGCCTGCAGGCGGTAGCGCTCGCGCAACACCCCGGCGAGGTTGGAAAGCGCCTCGGCCAGATTGCCGCCGGTCTGCGCCTGGATGGCGATCACGATGGCGAAGAAGTTCACTTCCTGAAGCGGCATGCGCTCATACATGCGCTCGAAGGCACGCGACAGCGGCACCCCGACCTTCTGTTGCTCGACCAGATCGATGAACTCGCTCTTGACCGGCTCGGGGGCTTCCGTGGCGATGATCTGCAGGCAGTCGGTGAGCGGCAGGCCGGATTTGATGCCGCGCACAATGATATCGATGGCGTTGGCGAACTCGACCAGGAACTTGGCCTGACGGCGCTTGATCATGCGCGCCACGATCCAACGCGGCAGGCCGAACCCGCAGGCGAAGGCGACCAGCAACGACACCAGCGGCGACGAGCCGGTGATGAGAACGATCAAGCCGCCGGTCAGCCCGGCCAGAAGGCTCAACAGATAATAAGTGCGCGGCTTGATGGTGAGGCCGGCGCGGATCAAACGCGTGCGAAGCGGCACCCGCTTGGCCTTTTTCTGCTTGGCCTCGATGTTCTTGATCGAGTCCTGCACCTGCTGCTTGCGCATTTGCAGGGGTTGCGGCAGAGCGGCGCGCTTTTGCGCCTTGCTCTGGCTTTGCGCCACGTTGGCGAGACGCTTGTCGGCTTTGCGCTCGTCGCTCATGAACGGCATCACCAGCACGTAGACGACGCCGCCGACGGCGAGGCCGGCCAGCGCCATGGCTGCGAGCTGGACGAGTTCAGGGCTGAGCATAGCGCTCTCCTAACGGGCGCCCGTGTTCGTCGTACACTTCACCCGAGGACAGAATTTCGCTCAGGCGCTTCTCCTCGCCGAAATAGCGCGCCTTGTCCCAGAAATGCGGCCGGGCGATGCCGGTGGTGCGATGCCGTCCGGAAATCCGGCCGCTGGCGTCCTCGCCGATGAGGTCGTAGACGAACAGGTCCTGCAACGTGACGACGTCGCCTTCGAGACCGATCACTTCGGTGATTTGGGTGATCTTGCGGGACCCGTCGCGCATGCGCTGGGCCTGGACGATTATGTCGACCGAGGACACGATCATCTCGCGGATGGTCTTGGCGGGAAGGTTGTAGCCGCCCATCAGAATCATGCTCTCGAGACGGCTGATGCATTCGCGCGGGCTATTTGAGTGAAGCGTGCCCATGGAGCCGTCATGGCCGGTATTCATGGCCTGCAGCAGGTCGAATGCCTCCGGTCCGCGCACCTCGCCCACCACGATGCGGTCGGGGCGCATACGCAGGCAGTTCTTGACGAGATCGCGCATGGTGATCTCGCCCTCGCCCTCGAGGTTCGGCGGCCGCGTCTCGAGACGGACGACATGCGGCTGCTGCAATTGCAGCTCGGCCGAGTCCTCGCAGGTGATGACGCGCTCGTCGTCGTCGATATAGCCGGTCATGCAGTTGAGCAGGGTCGTCTTGCCGGAGCCCGTGCCGCCGGAGATGACCACATTGCAGCGGACGCGGCCGATGATGGCGAGCAGGGTGCGGCCCTCGGGCGTAATGGTGTTGAGCTTGACCAGTTGGTCCAGCGTCAGCCGGTCGCGTTTGAACTTGCGGATGGTAAGGATCGGCCCGTCGAGTGACAGCGGCGGAGAGATGACGTTGACGCGGCTGCCGTCGGGCAAGCGCGCGTCGCAGATCGGGCTCGACTCGTCGACGCGGCGGCCGACTTGGCTGACGATGCGCTGGCAGATGTTCATCAGTTGCGCATTGTCGGCGAACCTGATCGGGGCACGCTCGACCTTGCCGCGCACTTCGATATAGGTCGTCTCGGCTCCATTGACCATGATATCGGCGATGTCGTCGCGGGCGAGCAGCGGCTCGAGCGGCCCGTAGCCCAGCACGTCGTTGCAGATGTCCTGGAGCAGATCCTCCTGCTCGGCGATCGACATCACCACGTTCTTGATGGCGACGATCTCGCTGACGATGTCGCGAATTTCCTCGCGCGCCGCTTCCGGCTCGAGCTTGGACAGCTGAGTCAGGTCGATGGTGTCGATGAGCGCGTTAAAGACCGTGGTCTTTACGTCGTAGTACTCCTCGGAGCGCACGCGCTCGATCGGCTTGCGCTCGGCCTTGACCTGCGCCTGAGCACGGCCGGCGGTAACGACGTCGAGTTTTTGGTCCAAATTGGGCGGTGGCGGAGCGTAGACGTGCGGCTCCGGCGCGGGCGCAGACGCCGTCGCCGGCGCCTCAGGCGCGGCGGGCCGCTCGAGAGGCGGGGCGGTAGACGTGCTCCTCTTCCCAAACATGGCTACGCGCGTGTCTTCGTTAGCCTGAGGCGCGCCAGGATCGGCGCCAGCATGGATTGACGCTCGCTCTTTTGCTCGGACCGGTCGGTCAGGATGTTGGCGAGGTTGCGGAACGCATCGGCGGCCTTCGACTTGTCGGACACCTCCTCGATCATCTGGCCGTTATTGGCCGCCGTGCCGAACAGTTGGGCATCGAAATCGATGGCGATTCTGGGCTCGAGCTCGATGGCGTAACCGAAGTCCTTCACCGAGATCTCGGGACGCTTGGGCACGCCGACCTGGTTCATCACCAGCACAGGCGGCCGGTCGTTGGGGCGCGAGCCCTTGATCTGGTCGATCAGATTCTTGGTATTGCGCAGATTGGCAAGATCGGGCGCCGCCGTGATCACCACATGGTCGGCCCGGAGCACCACTTGCTTGGCCCAGGCCGTCCACAGATGCGGCACGTCGACGGCGATCCACGGGACGTTCTCGCGCACCACGTCGAGCACGGTGTCGCAGGTTTGCGGATCGAGGTCGTAGGGACGGTCGAGCGTGCCGGGCGCGGCGAACAGGCTGAGATGGTCCGAGCAGCGCGACAGCAGCCGGTCGAGCACCATCTCGTCGAGGCGATCGGGCGATGCCAGGGCGTCGGCGATGCCTTGCAACGGATCCTGGTTGAAATCGAGGCCGGCGGTGCCGAACGGCAGATCGAAATCGGCGATCACCACGTCGCTTTTGAGAGACGAGGCGATGGCGAAGGCGGTGTTGTGGCACACCGTGCTCGAGCCGGAGCCGCCTTTGGCGCCGACAAAGGCGATGACCTGGCCGACCGGTCCGGTCTCAGGATCGGTGTAGATGGCCGAAATGCTCTCGATGATCTGGAGCACCTTGACCGGGGCGACGACATATTCGCTGACGCCGCGACGCAACAGCTCGCGGTAGAGCAGCACGTCGTTGACGTGACCGACAACGACGACCTTGGTGCCCGGGTCGCAACACTCGGCCAGCCGGTCGAGCTCCCCCAGCATATCGGTGCGGTCGAGCAAGGATTCGATGATGACCAAGTTGGGCGTCGACGCATTCTTGTAGAAGGCGACCGCCGCCTGGGCGCCGCCCATCTGCACCGTGACGTGCGCCTTGGCCAGGCGCCGGTCCTGCGATGCCTTCTCGATCATCGCCGCGGTGTCCTGGTCCTCGCAAAAGGCCTGGATATTGACGCGCGGGATCGGCCGGGCACGCGACGAATCGGACGGCGGCGCCTCAGGCGGACGCTCGTAGACCGGCTCGCTTTCGGCGAGAGGCGTCAAAGAATATGCGGCATCACCAATCACTGGGCAGCCCCGATTTGGCTCACGTCGCTTGCGTTCGCGTGCTCCGAGGGAGCGCGTTCGGAGATGGTCGACTGCCCGGCGATATATTTGCCCCACACCGTGTCGCGGCGCTCGCCGGGACGCGGTGTCTCGCCGCGCGGGCGGATCAGGTCCTCAGGGTTCGCGACCATCGCCGCGAGATTGCGCTGAGTGGCGCAGCCCATGTTGGGATAAGGCATGTTTTGCGGATCGCGCCCGACATTCTCGGACCAATCCGGGCAATCCGGCGGGGTGGCGACGAATTGGAGATATGACAGCCGCAGCGGCGCGGACGGATCGCCATTGCCGAAATAGGGCTCCAGCACGACCGATTTGGGATCGACGCCGGCGCTGCTCATGGCTTTGCGCACCTGGTCATAGGCATGCATCGCCGCGGTCTCGTTGGGGCCGCCGGACGGGGCCCTGATCAACAGGCGATCGGAGCTTTGCGATTTGTAGTCCCGCAGGAACCCATAGACCTGCCCCCGCTGGGATTCGTTGAGCCCCGAGGCGCCGGGATAGACGGCGAGATCGAGCGTCACCTCACCCTGCCGCACGGCGATCGGATGGCGTTCATTCGCGTTAGCGAGGGTGAAGGGAGCCTTGTAGCGCGGGCTTTTCCAGCACCCCCCGGCGCTGGTCCCGACCACCAACACGGCAAGGAGGGTCAGGAGAGGCCGGACGGCAGAACCGCATGAGCCTTGAAGTGTCGTTACCATGATCGTGTTACCCCTCATCCCCTACTCGACAATAAAGCCCACATCGCCATCGAAACGGCCGACCGGTGCGCGTTCCGGATGGCGGCCATAGACCCGGTTCATCTGACCGATCAGGTCGGCGTTCACATCGGATGCCCAGCCGAAGCCGTCATCGGGCTGCGCAAGATTTGAGCGGGCAACCGGCTTCACCACATAAGGCGTCACCAGCACGACCAGCTCGGTTTCGTTCTTCAGGAAGTCGCGGCTGCGGAACAGCGTGCCGAGGACGGGCAGGTTCTTAAGTCCCGGATAACCGCTCATCGCCTGCTTCGACTGATCCGACAGCAACCCGGCCATCACCAGGGAGCCGCCGCTCGGCAGCTCGACCACGGTCTCGGCGCGCCGGACCTTAAGTGCCGGAATGGCGATGTTGGACAGGATGACGGCGCCTTGGTTGGAGAGCTCGCTCACTTCGGTCGACACTTTCAGGCTGATCCGGCCCTCCGACATGACCACGGGGGTGAAGGCGAGGCCGATGCCGAATTTCTTGAACTCGACCGAGATGGTGCCGAGCTGTTGGGCGATCGGGATCGGGAATTCGCCGCCGGCGAGGAAGTTCGCCGTCTCGCCGGAGATCGCCGTCAGGTTCGGCTCAGCCAAGGTGTGCAGCAGACCGTCCTGCTCGAGCGCGCGCAGCACGCTTTGGACACGACTTTGTCCGGCGGTCCACTGGCCGGCGAAGCCGGACGTATTGCCGACGGTGGGATCGAGGTTTGGGAAGCCAGCCGGGCTGTTTCCCAGGCCCGGAACGGGCAGGAAGCTCGTGCCGCCGGTGCCGCTGTTCAGGAACGGCGCAAGGACGCCTTTGCCCGCGACATTGATGGGGAAGGGAAGATCGCTCAGTGCGGCAAAGGCGAAATTGCCCGAGTTGATCAGCGCGTTCAGATCGACGCCGAACTGCTTCAGGATATTGCGCTCCATCTCCACCACGGAGACTTTGAGCAGCACCTGCTCCCTGCCCTCCACGGTGAGCATGTTGATGACATTGCTTGGCCCGGAGTCACCGCTGCCTCCGGCGCTGCCGCTGCCCGCGCTCGAGGAGCTGCTATTGTTGATGGTGACGGCGGCGCCGCCAGCAGCGGCGGTATTGCCGCCGGAGCCGCCACTGCTCAAGAAGCTCATCACGATCTCGGAGGCGCGCGTGGCGTCGATCGGACTGGTCACCGTGCCGGTAAGCACCACCCGGTCGCCGACCGTCTGCACCTGAATGCGCGAGCCCGTCAGCAGTCGATTGAGGAGGTCGCTCACCGCGCTCAGGTCGCGCTCGACGGTGACTTCGAGCGCCACCACCTGCCGGCCGTCCTTGTCAATGAACAGGATGTTGGCTTCGCCGGTGGCCTTGCCGATCAGATAGGCGCGGGTCGCGGTTTGCAATACGGCGTCGATCTGCCCCGGATTGGAGACCATCACCTCGCGCACCTCGCGCGGCAGCTCGACGATCATCGACTTGTTGAGGCCGAGCGTGATCTGGCGCGCCGTCCCGCTGCCGGTCTCGCCGACACGCAAATAAGAGCGGTGCTGCTGGTCGGCCGCCAAGGTCGGCGCAATCACGCCGGCGAGCGTCAGGCAAGCGGCAGCCAGCGCAAGGCGCGCGGCTAGCTGTGTGACGGAGAAGCGACGCATCCAGGTGCCTTTTCCATTGTTTGCTTGTTACACCGCCTCAGTTGATGCCGAAGGCGCGCGACGGCACGCCGTATTTCAGAAACTTGACCGAGCTCGCATTGGCGTCGCCGATCTTGGCGGTGGGCTCGGCTTGGCCGGGGGTCGCGTCGGCGAGGCTGCGCAAGGAGAGCGAGATCTCGCCCATCGACTGCGCCAGAGCGAGCAGCTCAGCCTGTCGCGGCGTCAGCTCGAGCGTCGCGGTCTTGCCGGTGGCGACTTTCTCGCCGTCCTTGTTTTCGATTTCCTGGCCGATGGCGAGCACGCGGATGTTGCGCAGCACGGCCTCGCTCACCGGCTCGTCCTTCGAGCCCACCCGGATCTTGTGCGACAAAATGACGTCGACGCGATCGTTGGGCAGGATGAAGCCGCCGGCCGACGTCTCTTCCCGGATCGGCGTGGAGATGGCCCGCATGCCGGACGGCAGAATGGCGGCCATCACGCCGCCTTCGGAAATCTTGATCAGCTTCTGATCCTTGATCGGCTCGCCGGCGATAAAGGGGGCGCGCGCTACGGAGCCGGAGAGCTGGGCAGGGGCATCGGGCTCGGCGCTACGGGTGATAAGGCCGGGGGTCACGCCCTCGACCGGCCATTGCTGCCATTTGAGGTCTTCGGCGCGGACCGAGTCGCCGAGATTGATGGCGACGGCGGCGACGAGAACGTCGGTGGCACCGACGGTCTTCTCGACAGTCTCCACCTCGCGCGGGCCGCACACGATTTTCTTGGCAATCCAGGCCGCGCCCAGCGCCGCGGTCAGGGCGATGCCGAGCACCATAACTCTTGCTCTTTTCATGACAGACTCTTCCTTTCGAACGCCCCACGCCCTGCGACGAATTCGTTCACTCTGACGGCGAAATCTCAACGCCGAGTTAATGGGCGTGCCAAATTGGCCGGAGACCGAGGCGCGAAAAGCGGCAAGGCGCGGCGACTTACGCCACGCCGGGTCGACCAGAATCGAAGCTCAGGAAGGGATCAGGCGCCGAGCGCGGCCATGAACGGGGTGTCGGGATAGACGAGCAACCCGGCCGCGGCCAGGGCGATCCCGTAGGGCACGCCTTCATCGGGGCTGTGCAAGCGCGTCAGCCAGTTTTGCGAGAACAGCGCGACCGGAAGGGGCAGCCCGCGGTAAGCCAGAAGCAGCAGGGTGAGGCCACCGCCAAGCAAGGCGGCGTAGATGCTGTAGGTCAGCATCGCCGCGGGCCCGAGCCAGAGGCAGGTCGCGGCAAACAGCTTGGCGTCGCCGCCGCCGATCCACCCGAACCAGAAGAAGATGAAGGTCACCCCGAGCGCGGCCAGCGCGAGGGCGACATGGAGTCCGACATCGGTCCAGCCGAGGCCCGCCAAGGGCGCCACCACGAAGAAGGCGCCGACCAACACCAAGGCGATCCGGTTCGGCACCGTCATGGTGAAGAGATCGGTCGCCGCAGCCAAGGCCATGGCGCCCGGAAAAATGGTGAGTATGAGAAGGTCCTTGATCATCCGCCGTGGTCCGTGGCCCGCGCGGAGTGTGGCCGCGAACCCCTGAAGGCGGCGTTAATCGGCACGGATGGTCATGCCAGCTCGGCGCGCGGGCCGTCCCGCGCCGGGCCAGGCATTTGCCAATCCTTCACTTTTTCGGCGTCTCATGAGCCAAATCACTTCAGAGGGACACGACCGCCTCATGGACCTGTTAAGCCCGAAGCTGCCCCAGCGTTTGGCTGTCGTTGCCGCGCTGCTCGTCATCGCCATTCACCCGGCTGCGGCCGCCGATACGGTGGTCGACGTCCTGGTCGACCAGGCGACGCTGGTCCGACTCGAACGGCCGGCGGCGGAGATCGTGGTCGGCAATCCCTCGATCGCCGACGTCTCGGTGCAAAGCGGCAAGATGCTGGTGGTCACCGGCAAATCGTTCGGCGAGACCAACCTCATCGTCATGGACGCCGACGGCAAGGTGTTCATCAATCGGCGCTTGATCGTCCAGGAGCCGCGCTCCGGCTTCGTCACCGTATATCGGGGCCCGGCACGACAGACCCTGCATTGCGCGCCGTATTGCACGCCGCCCCTCGTCATTGGCGACGACCCCGATTACTTCGAGTCGGTCGCCAAGGAGATCAAGACCAAGCAGGGGATCAGCCAAAGCACGGCCGAGGGCTCGAACCAGGAATAGCGGCCGCTCGCCTGACGCGCACGGGCGAAATTCGCTCGCGCGTGCGCCTTACTGCGCGATGCGCAGTTCGCTTAGGCCTTGCGCGATGTCCTGGAAGATCGCCGCCAGCTGG
Organism: uncultured Alphaproteobacteria bacterium; assembly: GCA_963812105.1. Taxonomy (GTDB): domain Bacteria; phylum Pseudomonadota; class Alphaproteobacteria; order Rhizobiales; family Methyloligellaceae; genus Methyloceanibacter. The sequence goes on along the minus strand of CAWEUF010000002.1, from coordinate 401,972 downwards.
TCATTGGTCGGCGAGTTGTAGAACATGTCGGGCTTGCTCGCGCAGTTTTTCAAAAGCGTCTGGCTCGCCGAGGAGACCTGAAACCCGATCGTGTAGAGCCTGATCGCTTTGTCTGGGTCCTTGATGACGTTTTGATGGCGCTGCACACAGTGAGCGTCTTGGCATCGAGCGTCGCGTTGGCGTTGCTGCCGTTCGTGTTGCCGAGATGGCCATTCTTGGCGTAGCCGAACGCATTGTAGACCGACTTGTCGATGCCGTTGCCGCCCTGCCCTCACGTCGTTCTCGCCGTCGGTGAGAAGCACGATGGCCTTGACCCACTTCTCGTCGGTGTAGGGCGCGCCCTCGGTGAAGGGCGACGCCGGGCGACAGAACTCGCCAACCCCACAGCAGTCCCGCAGGGATCACCGTGTTGCCGTTGGCGGCCAGTGCGTCGATGGCGTTCGTGATCGTGTTCTTTGTGTTGGTCAGGGCCGTGATCTTCGAGTTGGACGGCGGACAATTGTAGTCCGGCCCGTGCCCGCTACAGGTGAAGCTCTTGTACTTGGCCGTGTTGCACTGCCGCTTGTTGTTGTCGCTGTTGGCCTTGGGCGAGGTGGGACCATTGACGCAGGTCACGCCGCTGATGCTGCCGTCAGCTAGATAGCTGTTGTTGTAGTCGCCGTCATAGCTGGTATTGCTGGAGCAGCTCGCCTTCGTTCCGCTTTGGTCCGGGTCGTCAGGCTCGTCCGGGGCGAAATAGGGCACGAACAGCGAGGCTGGCGTGCCGTGAAGCTCGGCGGCGTCGTCGGTAAGTTCGTAGGCGCTGCCGTCCCGCTCGCGCACGCATCCCGTCCAGCTCTTGCCGATCTTCTTGTAGAGTTCGAGCGCGCTCATGCCATTGGTCTTATCGAGATCTTCGAAGGCCAGCGGGTGGCTGGAGGCGTTGCCCGACGAGTAGGTGGCCTTGTCGAGCCAGCCGGAATTCGAGCTTGTCGCTGCCGATATTCACCGCGACCGAGTAGGGCACGACCGCAATCTTCAGAGTGTCGGAGGTCGATTTCCCCTCGAACAGCGTCTCGACCATCTTCTTCGCCGCACTCTTCATGGCGGTGAGCTTGGAGCCCTTCATCGAGCCGGTGGTGTCGAGGACCAGCACGAGCTCGATATTGCGTTCCTTCTTGTTGATGGTGCTGGCTGCGCCGACATCGACCGAATTGATGTTGGCGAGCTGCATGAAGGTGGTCGGCACCATCCCTGACACCGTGACGGTGATTTTCTCATCGCCGATGAAGTTCACATTGAGCTTGCCCACGGTTCCGAGCGAGGTCGGCGGATAGTTGGCGTCGAAGAATTGCTGCGCCTTGGTCTTGAGGTCGTCTTGCGTGAGACCGGGCCACGAGCCGATCGCCAGCGCGGCGGCATCGGCGGCATCGTTCATGCGCTCGCGCACGATCAGCGCGCGTCCGTAATCCACGGCGACGCCGACACCGATCAGCAGCGGGATCAGGGAAAACGCGAACAGCAGCGCGACGTTGCCCCTTGCGTCCTTCGCGAAACTCCGAAGCTTTCCTTCAGATGCTCCAAACATATGACACCTCCGCCCGACACCACTCTAACGCACTGCGGCGCTTATTCTTGATACTTGCAATCTATGAACAAAACTTCTTATTTTTCGTATCCCGATTTACTAAAATGAGTCTCAAATTTATTTAAAACAGGCTTACCTCAATATTTACCCTATTTAGATTTGGTATCGCCTATTCAGAAGTTGTTAAGCGAACTCTCTGTATCGCTTGGTGATGCAAAAAGCGCCGGATCAGCTGACGACGAACAAGTCCGCGGGGCAGCGCCGGCCGGGCCTGCGGCAGTTCGGCTGCGACCGATCGGGCGCCTCGGCTCTCGAATTCGCCCTGTTGGCGGTTCCCACGATCCTGCTGCTGCTCGCCATTCTCCAACTCGGGCTCGTGTTCTTCGCCACTTTCGCGCTCGAGCACGCAACCTCACAGGGCGCGCGGTTGATCCGGACCGGCCAGGCCCAATCCCAGGGATTCGATGCCGCGGCGTTCAAGACCGAGGTCTGCAAAGTTCTGACCGTGCCGCTGTCCTGCGCGGGGCTGAAGCTGGACGTGCGCCGCTTCTCGAATTTCGGCAGCACTGAGATGACCAGTCCGCTCGACGCGGGCGGCGCCATGAAGACGAATTTCGCCTATGACCCGGGGAGTGGCGGCGACGTAGTGGTGGTCCGAGCGTTCTATGAGTTCGACATTCCCGCTCTGTTTCCGGTCGAGATCAGCATGAGCAACATGAAAGGCGGCAGCCGGGTCCTGGTCGCCACGGCCGCGTTCCGCAACGAGCCCTTTCAAACCACGAGCACGTCGCAATAGTGAGGCATCGGTGAAACCGCGTTCGCAACTGGCAGCACGGATGGTGTGGTGGACGCGACTCATGCGCGACCGGCGCGGCGTGTCGGCCATCGAGTTCGCGATGATCGCGCCGATATTGATCTTGATCTATGTCGCGGTGGCCGAGTCCGGCAACGTGCTGACCGTCTACCGCCGCACGTCGACTGTCGCGGCGACCGCGTCCGACCTGACCGCACAGGTCAAGCAAGTTTCCACCGCCGATCTGCAGGACATCGTTGCCGCCTCGGCCAGCATCCTGACGCCCTACGACCCCGCGCCGCTCAAGATCGTCATTTCGAGCGTCGTCGCCGATGACAACAATAACGGCAAGGTGGCCTGGAGCTACGCGAATAAGGGGACGGGGCGGGCGGTAAACTCTGCCTATACGATCCCGGCCGGGCTCACCGAGCCCGGGACCAGCGTGATCGTGTCGGAGATTACCTATGGCTTCACGCCGCTGCTCGATCTCACCCAGATATTCAGTCCCGGCGCCTTCGATATTGCGCGTACGTTCTATACCCGCCCGCGCCGAAGCCTCACGGTCACCAAGACCAACTAACTCTCGCTAGCTCGCTTCAGCTGACCGGAACCGGCCGGACGGCTTCGGCGTCGATCCGGCGCGCGAACAGGTCATAATCGTCGGCGGCCTCGACCATGACGCGCAGGCGATCCCCTGGCTTAAGGCCCGTCTTTCCCTGCACATATACGTTGCCGTCGATCTCCGGCGCATCCCAGTGAGAGCGGGCGACGGCGCCGCCGTCGTCGATCTCGTCGACCATCACCTCGATGGTGTTGCCCACTCTGGTCTTGAGCAGCGCCGCGCTGATGGTCTGTTGGTGCTGCATCAGGCGGTGGTAGCGCTCCTCCTTGACCTCCTCGGGCACTTGGCCGGCGAGCGCGTTGGCCCGGGCGCCGTCGACATTCTCGTATTTGAAGCAGCCCACGCGCGACAGCCTCGCTTCGCTCAGCCAGTCGAGGAGAAACTCGAAGTCGTCCTCGGTCTCGCCGGGGAAGCCGACGATGAAGGTCGAGCGGATGGCGAGGTCGGGACAGATCTCGCGCCAGCGGGCGATGCGCTCCAAGGTCTTCTCCTGATGCGCCGGCCGCCGCATCGCCTTCAGCACGGGGGGACTCGCATGCTGGAAGGGAATGTCGAGATAAGGCAGCACGCCGCCCGCCGCCATCAGCGGCAGCACGCGGTCGACGTGGGGATAGGGATAGACGTAGTGGAGGCGGACCCACACGCCCAAGCTGCCGAGCGTCTCGGCGAGACTCAAAAAACGCGTGTCGTAGTCCTGCCCACGCCAGGCGCTCTTGGCGTAACCGAGATCGAGGCCGTAGGCGCTGGTATCTTGCGAGATGACGAGCAGCTCCTGCACGCCGGCGGCGACGAGCCGCTCCGCCTCGCGCATGACATCGCCGAGCGGCCGGCTGTTGAGCCGGCCGCGCAAGGCCGGGATGATGCAGAAGCTGCACAGATTGTTGCAGCCTTCCGAGATCTTGACATAGGCGTAGTGGCGCGGCGTGAGCTTTACGCCTTGCGGCGGCACGAGATCGAGATAGGGGTCGTGCGGCCGCGGCACCGCCTTGTGCACATGCTCCACCACCGCTTCGTATTGCTGGGGGCCGGTGATGGCGAGCACGCCGGGATGGGCGGCGAGGATGCGGTCGGCCTCGACGCCGAGGCAGCCGGTGACGATCACCCGGCCGTTCTCGGCCAAGGCCTCGCCTATCGCCGCAAGCGATTCCTCCTTGGCGCTGTTCAAAAAGCCGCAGGTGTTGACCACCACCGCGTCGGCGCCTTGGTAGCTGGCGGACAGCTCGTAGCCTTCGGCGCGAAGGCGGGTGATGATGCGCTCGGAATTGACCAAGGCCTTGGGACAGCCCAGGCTGACAAAGCCGATCTTCGGTGCGGCCGCTTTGGCGGGGGTTTTACCCATTGGCGCGCTTATAGGGGAGAGCCCGGTTGCCGTCGATGGGCAGGTTTTGATCCAGGCCGACGACCGCTCGGTCGCTGGGCCAAGCCCTGAGCGTTAGCGCAGGATGCTGTCGAGCTCGGGATCGCCGGACTCGGCGTTGTCGCTGTCGCCCTGCTCGCTGTCATTGGCCTCCGGAGTGGGAGGCGATGCCTGCCTTCTTCGAGCGCTTGCGATTCGTCTGGGGTTCGGCCGCGCCGTCCTCGCCCTCGCCCTCGGGGCCGATCTGGACGTTGCCAAGGAAGCGGCCGAGCGCCTCGCCAACCGGCTTGCCCTTGAACTTCTTCTGCAACGCCTCGCCGATCTGGCGCACGGTCTTGCCGGCCTTGCCGGGATTGGCAAACATGCCTTTGAGCTCGGGCCTGATGGTGGGACGATCGAGCGGGCCCTCGATGCGGATCGGCACCGTAAGCCCGGCCAGAGCGCCGCCCTGCCCTTCGGGTCCGCCAACGATCTCCGGATTGGCCAGCATGTTGATCGTGCTTTGCGTCAGGTCCACGGTGCCGGCCGCCACCACCTTGAGCAGCGGGCTGGTTACCTGGAGATTGCTGGTCTCGGCGATGCCGTTGGTGATGGTGAAGCTGCCGCCGAGATCGGTGAACGCGGTCTTGGCGCCCGGCCCCTGACGCAGCTCCGGAATCTCGCCGGCGCCGATCTTACCGATCATCTCGGTCAGGTCGACGCCCTCGATGGCACCGTCGCTCACGGCGATGCTGCCTTGTCCGGACAGAGACGATTTGATCGCCTCGGCGGTGTCGCCGGCGCCGCTGATCAGAAGGTTAAGCTTGGTGCGGCCTTCGAGCAGGCTGAACTGCGCGGCATCGGACAGCAGCGGTTTGGCCTGGACGCCGTCGAGCAGGAAATCGCCGGTGAAGGTGGGCACCGGCTTGGCCGCATCGAGCACGAGCTTGCCGCTGGCGTGCCCCTCGTAAAGCTCCATGCCGCCGAGCGCCGCATTCAGCACGCCGTCGCGGAAGGCGAGGCCGAGCGAGCTTGGACCGATATCGAGATGGGCGACGCGGGTCTTGCGGACATTGAGGTTGACGTCGGCGTCGAAGGACGCCGGCGAGGCCGCCGCCGCCGGCACGGCAGCGACCGGAGCTGCATCCTGACCGGGCTGAGCGGGCTGTGAGGAAGACGTGTCCGAGGCCGCATCCGGCTCGGGCTGGCCGGCGCCGGCGCTCTGGTCTTCGTTAGGCGTGTCGATCAAGTCCTGATCCTGGCCATTCTCGGGCGGCGGAGCTTCGTTTGCCGGTGCGCGGCGCGGCGCGGCGCTCTCGGCCCGCGGCGCCGCTTCGTCCGGCTCGGCTTCGTTCGCCTTGCCGCGGGGGCCTGCCGCTTTCGCCCGGCCGGCCGGCAGGAACGGATTGAGGTCGAGATAATCGAGCGCCAACGCCGCTCTGACATGGGGCCGCGGCGATTTCAGCGTCACCACCGCCTGGCCCTGCCCGCGCGCATGTTCGAGCGCAAAGCGCACGGCGCTGAGCGTGATCTCGCCCTTGTTCCAGGCGACGTGACTGGCAAGCTCGCCGTCGCCGATGCCGGTGGCCACGGCCGGCTTTTCCCGCATCCAGGCGAGCAATGACGGGATCGAACTGGCCTTGGCCGTCAGCTCGCCCTCGCCGCTGAAGTCCGGCCGGGTCAGCATGCTGCCGTCGAACTTGGCGGCGATGGCCGTGGTATCGACGGTGAGCACCAGCTTGGCGGGACGCTTCTCGCGGAGATCGGCGAGCGAGGTCAGCGTAAAATTGAAAGCAACGGTTTGCTCCTTCCAATCGAGCTTGCCGGTGCCGGTGAAGGGCGCGGTGAGCGTCGGCAGGGAGAGCGCGGCGGCAATATGCTCGATGCGCTTCGCTTTGCCATCCTCGGAAACGATGTTGACCGTGCCGTCCTCGATGCGCACGTCCCGGAGCTTGACGTCGCGGCGCTGCTTCTCGCCTTGCGCCTTGGCTTCGCCTTTCGGCTTAGGCTTCTGCTTGGGCCGATTATCGTCGCCGAGGCGGACCGTCAGCACCGGCCGTTCCAGCACCACGCGATTCGCGTCGATCTGGCGGCTCATCAATTCGAACAGGTTGAGATCGATCACCAGCCGCCCCACGGAAAAATCCGCGGTGCCGGCGCGCTCCTCGGGATCGGAGAAGGTCGCGTCGGTCATGACGATGTGCGGACCGGGCGTGAACAGCAGCGCGGTCGTGCCGTTGACCGTGAGATCGCGGCCGGTCTGCTCCTTGATCCGCTGGGCGACGCGATCGCGCACCCAGTCGGCCGAGATCAGCAGGTTGACGGCGACCAACGCCAGCACGGCGACGCCGACGATCGACCCGGCGACGATCAGCATCACTCTGGTGCGGCGGCTCAGACGCGGCTGTCGCGGCGGCGGCGGCGGATTTGCCTTGGACGACTGGCCGTGCGGTAGCGGCGGCGGTGTGTGGGGGCGCTGGGGGCTTTGCATGGGGCCTTAGACCGAAGTCCCTGACTGTAGCGCGACAATTGCGGTGAGAATAGGAATTGGACGCCCGGCCGAGCGCCGTCAACGCACCAGAATGGCGTGATTATCCCACTGAAAGTCGGAGGCCTGACGCGACATGGGCCCGCCTGCCTCGGCGGTGACCAGCCAGCCGTCGCCGCTCGTGAGGAGAAAGCTCGCGCTGCGATGGGTGGGCGCCAGCCCACAGCCGTCGCTCAGGTCGCACGCACCGATATACCGCCGGCCGGCGACATCCCAATAGGTGACAAGTCCGCCCTTAGGCGCCGAGGCCGCGACGATGCCGCCGCTGCGGTCGGCGGCGACCGAGCCGATATAGTTGCGCAACCCCGCCTGCGTCGCGCTTGGCGCCTCGACGACGACCGACGTCTCGCCGCGGCGATGAAAGCCGATCAGCGCGGGCGCGTCGTCTTCCGGCCCGCGATATTGACAGCCGAACACCACGATGTCGCCGGCGGCGATCGCAAGATGGCGGATCGAAAGCTGATGCAATGACGGCGCCAGGCGGTGCTCCTCGAGGAGATCGCCGGTCGTGACGTCGACATAGACCAGCGACGGCTGCATGTCGGGTAGGTTCAGTTCGTCATCGCCGCGGTCGGGATGGGTTTGGATGCCGCCATTGGCGATCGTCATGGTGCGGCCGTCGGCAAGGAGCGCGATGTCGTGCGGCTCCATGCCATGCGCCGGGAACTCGCCGATCTGCTGATAGCCATTGGTGGCGTCGCGCACGCCGATCATGCCCGCGGCGCGCTCATAGTCGTTCTCCGTGGTGTAGAGCAGCCTGCCGTCGGCCGAGAACACTCCGTGACCGAAGAAATGCCGATCGGGCTTCGAGGCGAACCAGACCGGGGGACGGGCGTCGAGCGGTATCGCCACGCCGAACCGGCCCGGACGGCGCGCGAAGGCGACCCATTCGGTGCCGTCGGGCTTCAGCGTGATGTCGTGGCCGCGCTGCGGCAACTCGACGGCCCGTATATCGCCGCCGAGGGTAAACAACGCCGCCGAGAAATTGCCCCGGTCGTCGCGGCGCGAGGCGGCGAAGGATTCCGGCGCGAAGGCGACGGCGGCGGTCCCCGGCACGGCCAACATTGCGGCAGTCGAGGCAAGGCTGACGAGCAGCGCGCGGCGGTCGAACTCCATGGTCAATCTCCATCCATCGCGTTGAAGCCGAAGGCGAGGCCGGCGCCGCGCGAGATCATATCGCCCGCGGTCTGGGCGGCGCTCTTCAGCGCGACGCGCAGAGCCTCGATCTTGGCGCGCAAGTCTTCGTCCGCCGCCACCTCGGCCATGGGCAGGTCGATGCCGCGCAGCACCTCGATGGCGTGGTCGAGATCGAACAGGATCGAATTCTCCACGCCCGCCGATTCGCCGGCCACAATCTGGGCGAAGCCGCCTTTGGCAAACAGACTGCGCACGCCTGCGAGATTGCCGGCGGCGTTGGCAAAGGTGAGTCCGCTTCGCCAGAACGCCGCGAGCCTGGGCTTGGCCTCTACGGGGCTGGCGCCCAGCGGCTTGGCGAGCTTCTGATCGCGCACCAGCTCGATGCCTGAGGTGAACGACTTGAACAGGTCGAGCGTGACCTCTTTCGGCGCGTGGTAGATCGGGTCTTCGGCAATGGGGCTGAGAAAGGCCTTCTCATAGGCCGAGCCCTCGCGCCAATCCTCCACCACGGCGCCGGCGATGCGGGCGATATTGGTGGCGACGGCGAGCGCGAAGTCACAACGGAACGCGCCCTCGGTGTCGATCTCGGGCGGCGATTCATCGTCGCCGACGATCTGGCGCTCCTTGGCGAGGGTTTCGGCGCCGTCGCCATAGAGCAGATATTCGAGCGCCGGCAGGCCCTGAAGCGCGACACTCTTGCCGGCAAGCTCGTCGGGCAGTGCCACGCTCGCGTCTTTCGCGGCGAGTGCGTCCTGCATTTGTCTCAAGCCGATCCCCTTCGGGTCGGGCCAATAGAACAGGCGCTCGTAGCGATGGTCCGCGGTGACCGGGCCGAAGCGCAAAATCTCGACCGTGCTCCAGGCCGCCACCGTCGCCAGCGAAGGCTTGCTTCGCCTGATCGAGGCCCGGGTCCGACGGTTGCGTACAAAGCGCGTCGATCTTGGCTTGGAGATCGTCAGCCGCACCGGCCAGAGCGGCATAGCCCGGGCGGATGATTTCGGTGAGCGCGTCGCGGGCGATCGCCGCGTGATCCGCCTCGGCGTGCGCGCTCACGGCGCACGCGCAAACCATCGCAACTGCCAGGACCGCTCTCATAGCGAATTCACGAAGGCGAGCAGCGCGGCGCGATCGGCCTTGGACAGCGCGGCGAATTTGTCGCGCGCGGCTTCAGCCTCGCCGCCATGCCACAGGATGGCCTCGGTCAGATTGCGGGCGCGGCCGTCATGCAGGAACAGGGTGTGCCCGCTCACGGTCTCGGTCAGGCCGATGCCCCAGAGCGGCGGCGTGCGCCATTCGCTGCCGGTCGCGGCGCCCTCGGGCCTTCCATCGGCAAGACCTTCGCCCATGTCGTGCAACAGCATATCGGTATAGGGCCAGATCAGCTGATGCGACAAATGCGGCTGGCCGGGCACGTCGCCGGTCACGAATTTGGGCTGATGGCAGCTCGCGCAGCCGATCTGATAGAACAGCTCCTTGCCCTTCAGCACTTCGGCGTCGTCCGGCGTGCGGCGCGCCGGCACGGCGAGGTTCTGCGAGTAGAAGGTCACGAGCTCGAACAGCTCGTCGCCGACCTCGGCGTTTTGATATTTCGGCGAGTTGCCGTTCGGAGCATCGAGACATGTCTTCTGCTGCTCGGTGCAGTCGCCGGACGGGAACGGCATCATGGTGGTCGAAAGCCCGAGATCGCCGGCAAAGGCCTCGGCCGCCTGCTGGGCGATGGTCGGCACCCCCGCCTTCCAGCCGAAGCGGCCGAGCATGACCTTGTCGTGCTCGCGCGACCAGACCCGGTTCGGTTTGCCGGAGATGCCGTCGTTGCTCGCGTCGTCGGGATCGGCATTGGCCAGGATCTGCTGCTCGGGCACCGCTTCGAGCAGGCCGAGGCCGATCATCGGCGGCGCGACGCGGGGCGAAATCATCAGGCCGGGGTTGGCCGGGCCATAAGCGAGATCGGCGAGCGCATAGCTCGGCACGCGCAGGGTCACGACCTCGCCGTCGGCGAGCGTGACCTTGCGCTCCTGATAGTCGATCTTGAGCTTGCCCTCGGCGGCGAAGCCCTGGATCGAGCGATCCTGAAGCTGGCCGCCATAGGTCGGATCGGGGATCGAGTTCACGCTATGGGCGGCAACCCGGTCCTTCTCCTCCGCGGTGGCGGCGGGGACCGAGAGTCTCACCAGCATCGAGCCGGAATCGTCCGGCACGTCAGAGGAGAACGGGGGATGGCCGCGGCCGTCCTTCAAATGGCAGTTCTGGCAAGCGCGCGAATTGAACAGCGGACCGAGCCCGTCGGAGGCATCGGTGGAGGACGGCGCGGAAATCCAGGTCTTGCGGAAGATGGCGTTGCCGATCTTGAAGTCGAGCTCGCGCTTGAAATCCATATTGCCGGAGGAGAGCGAGAAGGCATTGGCCGTGGAAGTACTGCCGCGCGAGGTGGCGCCGCCGCCCGGCGCCTGCTCGCCGTGCTCGAGCTTGGTGAAGTCGGTGGTGGGCCGAACCAGGCTCTCGACCGCCGCGCCGGCGCCTTCGCCGTAGGTCTGAAGCGCGCCGGCCACAAGCGGCAGCGCCGCGCCAAACAGGACCGCGCCGGCAAGCGACGCTAGGCGCGACTTGCTCGGCGACGAACTCTGCGACGACTCTGCTGCGGAACCGCGGAACCTTGAATGGGGTCTGTGCACTCGTCCTTCGTCAGAAGCCTATGGTGGTGCGTGCCCCCACAACCGTTGCGTTCTCTTGACCGTCGACCCCGCCGCCGGGCTGCCAAATATACTGGAAATTCGGCTGTACCGACCAGCCGTCATTGATTTGCAGGGTGTAGCAGATCTCCACCAGCGACTCATAGTTACGGGCGACCGGCTCGCCGAAATCGACATCGTAGGCCGAGACCTGATTGGAGATATTGGTATAGGCGAAGCCGACCGCCAGCGCATCGTTGGGGCGCCTGCGGAACATGCCGGTGAAGGTCACCCCGCCGTCGAAATAGAAGTCGATGAGGTTGCGGTCGGCGGGCGCGCCAATGAAGCGCGCGAACACACCCACACCCTTTGCTTCCTCGCTGCCCGGCACGCGCCAGATGAGCTGATCGATGATGCCGTAAAGCCCCCAGTCGTGGTCGAGCGGCCGGCCGTCGTTGCCGGTGACGGCGATCAACGCGCCACCGGAGTCGAAGCGCTGATGATAGAACTCGCCGTAGTGGTTCCAGCCGCCGAGCTTCACGGTGCCGGCAAGGCCATTCGGGTTGTAGCTGTACTTGCCCTCGACCATCAGCAGCGGCGGGTCGTCGAGCTCGAAATCGAGGCCGTGCGGGTTACAGACCTGCGGATCGTCGCTCCGGCATTTGGGCGCGGGATCGCCGTTATAGACCGCGACCATCAGTCCCCACTTGTCGTTCGGATTGATGGCAACGCGCACGCCGGGCGTGGCGAGCGGATAGGCCGGACCGCCGCTCGGCAGGTCGGCGGCGGTGATCGACGGCCAGCCCCAGGTGCCGTTCAGGAAATAGCCGCCGCCCTCGCTGATGACGAACTCGGCGTCGGCGGCGAGCTGACCGAACTTGACGGTCACCTTGTCGTTGAACATGTGCTGCTCGAACCACAGCTCGAACAGGCGCGTGGCGTCGGTCGCCTCAAGATTGGAGACCGGCATCAGCGAGCCGATATTCGCGGCGGTGATCGAGTTGCCGTGGATCTGATAGCCGTTGGCGAAGAAGCACAGCCCGCTCCAGCCGATGGCCTTCTTCATGTCGATATTGACGTAGAGCTCGAGCACGCCGTCATACTCGCCGCCCTGATCGAAGCCGCCCCAATTGTAGAACGTCTCGCCGTAATAGTAGCCGCCGACACCGATGCCGGCGCGCGCCAGAGCCGCGCGCGTTCCACCGATGTCGGCCTTGAAGGCCGCGTCGTCGGGAATGCCGGTGTCGGTCACGTCGCAATTGGCGCTGGCCTGCCCGGGAAGCGCGAACAAGGCTGCCGCCACGGCGACGGCGCCAAGGATCGAGCTATTGCGCGATTTCCGCCGCCCACCGCAGGCATTTGGTGTGGCAAGCTCGCGCGGCGCGCTCCGGCACATAGTCATGTCTTCAGCCCCCCGGCCTTAGAGTTCTTTGGATATGTTATGTTATAACGTATGCTAACTCGCTTCCCCTCGTCAATTGGACTTCCCACCCTCTTCGCCCGCAGCTTGTTTCCCGCCTGCACGTTGCCCGGATTATCGAGGCTGTCGGAGCCTTCGAATTCGATGGTCTTGAGGTTGAGCACGGCCACGGCGCGCTCGATCGACTTGGTCTGATCGAGCAGAGCCTCGATGACACGCTCGACCACCGCGTTGCCGGCGTCGTTGCCCTCGCCGATCATCTGGTCGTACGACTCGGTGGTGAGCGCGCGCAGATACATCGCGTTCATGGCGTCCATGGTGGCGTCGAGCTTGGCCCGAACTTCGGCATCGATCTCGGGCGACTTCGCCTTGACCAGGTCCGACACGCTGGGGCCTGCGATCAACGACCGGTCGACGCGGCGATAGGTGCCGAGATAGACGTTGCGGATGCCGAGCGCATCGAAGAAATGCGAGGCATGAGTATTGTCGGAGAAGCAATCGTGCTCCTCCTCGGGATCGTGGATCATCAGGCCGAGCTTCATGCGCTCGCCGGCCAGCTCGCCGTAAGACAGACTGCCGAGCCCGGTCATGATCGCGGTGAGCCCGGCTTCGTCGCCGCCTTCCAGCGGCTTGCGCGCGTCGCCGCCTGCCGCCCATTGCGCCGCCATCCAGGCGAGATCGTCGACCAGGAGATCGGTGGCGGCACGGAGATAGTCGGCGCGGCGGGCGCAATTGCCGTTGGTGCAGGTCTTGGTGTCGAAATCGCTGGCCGGACGGTTGCCGTTGCCGGGACCGGTGCCGTTCAGGTCCTGCCCCCACAGTAGAAACTCGACGGCGTGATAGCCGGTGGCGACATTGGCTTCGACCCCGCCCGCCTCTTGCAGAGTCTCGGCAAGCAGCTCCTTGGTGATCTTGGCGGTGTCGAGCTTCTTGCCGCCGATGGTGAGCGTGGTGTTGGCGATGACGTTGGCGACATAGAGCTCGTTCTCGGGCAACTCGGCGCCGTAGGAGGAGGCGACGTAGTCGATCAGCCCCTCGTCGAGCGGCCAGGCATTCACCTTGCCTTCCCAATCATCGACGATGGCATTGCCGAAGCGATAGGCCTCGGTCTGCATGTAAGGGATGCGGGCGGCGATCCAGGCGGCGCGTGCGGCGCGCAGGCTGTCCTCGGTCGGCTTGGCGAGGAACGCATCGACCGCGAGCTTGAGCGTCTTGGCGGTGTCGAGCGAGTCGGTATAGCCGGCTTGGGCAATGTCAGCGTAGGTCGTGATGACGTCCTTGGGCGTTGACTGGGCGGAAGCGGCCGAGGCCGTCAGGCAAAGACCGAGCGCGAATGCGCCGGCCGGCAACACGGTCCATGAACGTCCAACCATCAGTGCCCCTTCACTGGCCGATTCCGGCCTGTTTTCGGTCTTGGCCGGGCTGTCCGGCAACGCAGAGGAAATGCGGCAGCCCTCAGGTTTACGACCTTCGGGCCGCCGCAAGGTTGAGATGAGGAAACATCCTAAAAGCGCGAACCTTTGGGACGCCTCAGGCCTCCGGGCTGGGCAGCCGGATGCCTTGTCACGACCCTAGCGCAACCGGTAACATGCACGAAGTGAACTCTTTTCAGTAGAATTAGTGAAGGTCATGCATCTAAGGGAAGTCGACGCCAATTTGCTGGTGACGCTCGACGCTTTGCTGGTCGACGCCAGCGTCACCCGCGCCGCCGAGCGGCTGGGCCGGAGCGCCTCGGCCATCAGCCATGCGCTGGCCAAACTGCGCGAGATCTTCGCCGACGAGCTGTTCGTGCGCGCCGGCCAGCGGCTGGTGCCGACCGCCAAGGCGCTCGAGCTCGCGCCCACGGTCCACGTCATCCTCGCCGGCATGGAGAGCCTGCTCAGGCCGAGCAAGCCGTTCGACCCGTCGCATTCGATGCGCGATTTCGCGGTAGCGGCGAGCGAGGCGGGCGAGCTTATTCTGCTCCAGCCGCTGCGCCAGCGCTTGCGGCCACGAGCGCCGAGCGTGCGCGTGGACTGGATGCCGTCGCACGCGGACGAGAATACCGACGCGCTGCGCCAGGGACGGTGCCATTTCGTGATCGATATCGAAGGCGTGGCCGTGCCGGCGCCCGACATCCGCGTGTTGAAGCTGTTCGACGACAGGCTCATCACGCTGGCGCGGAAAGAGCACCCGTTGGCGAAGCGGCGGCCGCGGGCCGATCAGTTCGCCGGCGCCGACCATATCGCGGTCAACTCTCTGCCGGCGATCGAGCTGATCGACCGCGAGCTTGGCGCCGGCAAGCTTGCCTGCACTGTCTCATCGCGCGTGTCCTCGGTGCTGGTCGGGCTGCTGCTGGCGTTGAACAGCGATGCGTTGCTCACGCTGCCGGCGTCGCTCGCGTCGATTCTGGAGACGCAATTCGGGCTGGTCCGCATTGCCCAGCCGTTCCGCGGCGCCATCGCCTTTCCGTTAAGGCTGATGTGGCATTCGAGCTATGACCGCGACGAATGCCATGCATGGGTACGCGCCGAGTTTGCCAATCTGGCGCGCGAGATGGAAAGCGCCGGCTAAAGAGTAGCGATATGCGTGAGTCCGCCCGGGCATTCATCCGCCTCGTCTCTCGGCTTGCCATTATTCTGGTGTGGGCGCCGAGCGCGCTTGGCGCCGAGCCGTCCGAGCTCGAGAGCGAGCTTACGATGTCGATCGGCGGCGTCGAGCAGACGCTCACGCTTGCCGAGGCGATGGACCGGCTCAACATCCAATCGGTGAGCCTCGCCCTGATCGACCGGGACCATATCGCCGTCACGCGCGCTTACGGGGCGGGCGTCACGCCGGAAACGCTGTACCAGGCGGCGTCATTGTCAAAATTCGTGTCCGCCGTCGGCGCCATGCGCCTGGTCGACGACGAGCGGCTCAAGCTCGACGACGACGTCAACGACACGCTCACGTCGTGGAAAGTCCCGACCAACGGCTTCGATAAGGACCATCCCGTCACGTTGCGCGGGCTGCTCAGCATGACCGCCGGGATCGGCGTCCCGGGCTTCCTCGGCTATGAATTGGGCACGCCGTTGCCGAACCTGACGCAGATTCTCTACGGCGTACCGCCCGCCAATTCGCCGCCGGTCATTGTGACCTTCGAGCCGGGCAGCGCCTATCACTATTCCGGGGGAGGTTACGAGATCGCCGAGGCGCTCATGATCGACGCCACCAAGACCCCCTTCCCCGAACTGATGGCCGACCTCGTGCTGAAGCCGGCGGGCATGGACCGCAGCACCTTCGCGCAGCCGCTGCCGGCCGATCTGATCGGCGACGCGGCCGGCGGTCACTATGCCGACGGCAAGAACCTGCCCGGCGGCTATCACGTGTTTCCAGAGCATGCGGCGGCGGGGCTGTGGTCGACGCCCACCGACCTCGCCAAACTTCTGCTGGTCGTCGGCCGGGCTTGGCGCGGCGAGAGCCGCCTGTTTCTCAAGCCGGAGACGGCGCGCCAGATGATGACCCGGCAGAATGGCGGCCCGTATGGGCTTGGCGCCGCAATCGGGGAGGCCGACGGCTCGCTGGCGCTGATGAAACGGGGGCAGAATGTCGGCTATCAGGCCTATTTGATCCTGCTTCCCGCCGAGGGGAAGGGCATGGTGGTGATGACCAATTCCGACAACGGCTCGATTTTGGCCGACGCCCTGGCCCGCCGTGCCGCCGTGCTGTACGGCTGGCCGCATCTCGGGGCCCTGGCAGATTAAATTTGCGTCGCAATCGGGGTTGGGACCGGCCACCCTCTAGCGTCCGCCACGGGCCTCTATTACGATAGGGGCCTGCACCCGTCTGCCGAGAACGGGTCCCCGGAGGACATCGATGTTCACTTGGTTTCGCGCCGGCCTCTTCGCCGCGCTGATCGTTTTTGTCACCACCCCTTCCCCCGCCGCCGAAAAAACTTTCCAAGACGACGCGCTGGCCGACGCCGCGATCTCGCTCGAAGCCGACCTCAAGGACGAGGCCGGGACCGTCACCAAGCCGCCGGCCAAGCTCAAGCAAGAGGCCGAGGCGCTGTTCAAGCGCCAAGACCTCGCCGGCGCCGCCAATATCTATGTGCAGATCGTCACGGTCGCGCCCAACGACGGCACCGCCTGGCGCCGCTTGGCCGATATCTGGCTGCTCATTCCCGCCACCGAGGAGGACGACGGCTCGACCCGCATCGAGCGGGCGCGGACTGCGGCCTATATCGCCTATCAGCGTTCGACCACGCCCGAGGACGAGTCGGCCGCGCTGGTGACGCTCGCCAATGCCTTCACCAAGCGCGAGGAGTGGCGGCAGGCGCTGACCGCTCTGAAGCTCGCGCTCGATCTGCACGAGACGCCAGAGCTCAAAGCCAGCTACGAGGGCTTGCGCGAGAAATATGGCTTCCGCGTCTCAAATTTCAGCGTGGACTCCGATGCGGCGAGCCCGCGCGCCTGCTTCCAGTTCAGCGAGACCTTGCCCAAGCGCACCGACTATTCGCCGTTCGTGTCGGTCGCGGGTCAGGACAAGCCCGCGCTGTCGGTCGACGATCAGCAGATTTGCGTCGAGGGGCTGAAGCACGGCGACAGCTACGCCATCACGCTCCGCGCCGGGCTGCCCTCAACGGTGGGCGAGGATCTGCTCAAGGACGCGGTGTTCAATATCTATGTGCGTGACCGGAGCCCGTCGGTCAGGCTGTCGGGCAAGGCCTATGTCCTGCCGCGCACCGGCCAGCAGGGCATCCCGCTCATCACCGTCAACACCGACCTGATCAAGGTGACCATCTACCGGATCGGCGACCGCAGCCTGATCGACAACGTGCTCGGCTGGGAGTTCCAGCGCAATCTTTACAGTTACAATCTCGACGAGATCGCCGATCAGAAGGGCGAGAAGGTGTGGACCGGCGAGCTCAAGGTGGGACGCGAGCTGAACCAGGAGATCACCACCGCCTTCCCCATCATGGACGCGGTGCCGACGCTCGAGCCCGGCATTTATTTGTTGGCGGCGCGGCCCGGCAATGTGCCCGGCGACGATTACGGCGAACGCACCACCCAGTGGTTCATCGTCTCCGATCTCGGGCTGACGGCGTTCTCCGGCACCGACGGCATCCACGCTTACGTCAATTCGCTGGCCAGCACGGCGCCGCTGGCCAATGTCGAGATCCGGCTGTTGGCGCGCAACAACGACGTGCTCGCGGTCAAGAAGACCGACGCCAACGGCGCGGTCGCCTTCGAGCCTGGATTGGCGCGCGGCGAAGGCGGCCTGTCGCCGGCGCTGCTGATCGCCTCGGGCGACGGCGGCGATTACGCGTTCCTCAATCTCAAGCAATCGGCGTTCGATCTGACCGACCGCGGCGTGGCCGGGCGCGACGTGCCGCAAGGGCTCGATGCGTTCGTGTTCACCGAGCGCGGCGTCTACCGCACCGGCGAGACCGTCTACGTGACGACATTGCTGCGCGATGCCGCCGGCGTGGCGGTGCCGAATGTCGATCTGACCATGGTGGTCGACCGCCCCGACGGGGTCGAGTACCGCCGCAGCGTGGTGCCGGACCAGGGTATCGGCGGCCGCTCGCTCGCCGTGCCGATCATCTCGTCGGCGCCGACCGGGACCTGGCGGGTCGCGGTCTATTCCGATCCCAAAGGCGCCGCCATCGGCGAGGTGAGCTTCCTGGTCGAGGACTATGTGCCGGATCGGCTCGAGTTCGATCTCACCACCAAGGCGACCTCGATCTCGCCCCAGCAGCCCGCCGAACTCGTGCTCGACGGCCGCTTCCTCTATGGCGCGCCGGCGGCGGGGCTCGACATCGAAGGCGAGGTGAATATCGCCAAGGCCGCCGAGCGGCCGGGCTTCCCGGGCTATTCGTTCGGTCTCGACGCCGGCAGCGACGAGGAGGAGCCGGGCACCGAGAGCATTCCGCTCGCCGACTTGCCGCAGACCGATGAAGCGGGCAAAGCGAGCTTCACGGTCGCGCTCGACCAGGTGCCGGTCTCGAGCAAGCCGCTTGAAGCCAATGTGGTGGTGCGGCTGGCCGAGCCAGGCGGCAGGGCGATCGAGCGCAGGCTCTCGCTACCGATCACGCCGAGCGCGCCGATGATCGGCGTCAAGCCGCTGTTCAGCGGCAAATCGCTCAGCGACAACGACACCGCCAGTTTCGACGTGGTGATGGTCGCGCCCGACGGCAAAGAGATGGCCGCCACCGGGCTCAAATGGCAGTTGCTCAGCATCGAGTCGAAATATCAGTGGTATCGCAGCGGCGGCTATTGGAGCTACGAGCCGATCAAGGTGACGCGGCGCGTCGCCGACGGCACCATCGACGTCGCACCCGGCCAGCCGGGCAAGATCTCGGTACCCGTCACCTGGGGCCGCTATCGCCTGGAAGTGGCGAGCCCGGACCCGTCGGGACCCGAGACCACGATCGGATTCGATTCCGGCTGGTATGCCGAATCCTCGGCCGACACGCCGGACCTGCTCGAGATCGCGCTGGACAAGCCGGACTATAACCCCGGTGACACCATGACCGTCGCGGTCACCGCGCGAAGCGCCGGTAAGGTCACGCTGTCGGTGATCGGCGACCGGCTCATCACCCAGACCACCACCGAGGTCGAGCCTGGGCTGGTCAAGCTGCCGCTCGAGGTGGGCGAGGATTGGGGCACCGGTGCCTATGTGCTGGCGACGCTCCGGCGTCCGCTGGACGAGGCCGAGAAGCGCATGCCGGGCCGCGCCATCGGCGTGCAGTGGTTCAGCGTCGACAAGAAAGCGCACACGATCGGCGTCGCGCTCGACCTGCCCGACCTGATCCGCCCCGAGACGACGCTGCGCATTCCGATCAAGCTTGCCGGACTGAGTGCCGGCGAGGAAGCCCGCGTGGTCGTCTCGGCCGTGGATGTCGGCATCCTCAATCTCACCAATTATAAAGTGCCGGCACCCGACGACTATTATCTCGGGCAGCGCAAGCTCTCGGCCGAGGTCCGCGACCTGTACGGCCAGCTGATCGACGGCATGCAGGGCACCAAGGGCGAGATCCGCACCGGCGGCGATTCCGGCGAGGGGGCGCTACAGGGCAGTCCCCCCACCCAGCCGCCGCTTGCCTTCTATTCCGGCATCGTCACGGTCGGCCCCGACGGCACCGCCGAAGTCAGCTTCGACATTCCCGCCTTCACCGGCACAATCCGGGTGATGGCGGCGGCCTGGAGCAAGGACCAAGTCGGCCATGGCTCCGGCGACGTGGTGGTGCGCGATCCGGTGGTGGTCACGGCCACCCTGCCGCGCTTCCTGCTGACCGGCGACAGGTCGACGCTTCGTCTCGACCTCGACAATGTCGAAGGCGCCACCGGCGACTATCAGATCGCGGTCACCGCCGACGGACCGTTGAGCGTCGAGGGCGGCGACAAGACCGTCACGCTCGATGCCAAGAAGCGTGGCGCGGTCACCCTGCCCGTCTCGGCCATCGGGGTCGGTTCGGGCATGGTGGCGATCGCGGTGAGCGGGCCCGAGGGCTTCACGCTCGCCCGCAACTATCCGCTGACGGTGCATCCGGCGACGCAGATCCTCGCGCGCCGCACGGTGAAGCCGCTCGATCCCGGCCAAAGCATCACCATCTCGGGCGACGTGTTCGCCGATCTCGTGCCGGGGACCGGCAAGGTCGCGCTGTCGGTGACGCCCACTGCGGCGCTCGACGTGGCGACTTTGCTCGCCGCGCTCGATCGCTATCCGCTCGGCTGCACCGAGCAGATCGTGAGCCGCGCGCTGCCGCTGCTCTATGTCAACGAGCTGTCGCTCGGCGCGCAGCTTGCGGTCGACACCGGCATCGACGAGCGCATCGCCAAGGCGATCGAGATCGTGCTCGCCCGGCAGGGCTCCGAAGGCGCCTTCGGCCTGTGGTCGCCGGGCGGCGACGATGCCTGGCTCGATGCCTATGTGACGGACTTTCTCACCAGGGCCCGGGCACGGGGCTTTTCGATTTCCGACGATCAGTTCAAGCTCGCGCTCGGCCGCTTGCGCAATTACGTGAGCACCGCGCCCGACGTCTCGACCGATGGCGGGCTGGCGCTGTCTTATGCGCTCTACGTGCTTGCCCGCAACGGCATGGCGCCGGTGGGCGACCTCCGCTACATCGCCGACGTCAAGCTCGACGCATTGTCGACGCCGACCGCCAAGGCCGAGATCGCCGCGGCGCTCGCCATGCTGGGCGACCGCGTGCGCGCCGAGAAGGCGTTCGACGCGGCGCTCGGTGCGCTGCCGGAAGACCCGGTCTTCGCCGGCGGTCGTCCCGATTTCGGCTCGCCGCTGCGCGACGCGGCCGCGGTGGTCACGCTGGCCGCCGAAGGCGATGCGCCGAACCTGATCCTGGTGAGCGCCACCGAGAAGATCGAGACCGCGCGCAACAAGGTGACCTATACCTCGACGCAGGAGGAAGCGTGGCTGGTGCTCGCGGCCCGCGCGCTGGGCCAGCAAAATGTGAGCCTCACGGTCAACGATGAAGGCCAGGACGGCCCGCTCTACCGCAGCTTCACCGAGGAAGAGCTCGCCGCCACGCCCATGGTGGTGACCAATAGCGGCGACGTGCCGCTCGACGCCGTCATCTCGGTGTCCGGCGCGCCGGTCACGCCCGAGCCCGCCGCCGAGCATGGCTTCACGCTGGAGCGCGGCTTTTACACGCTCGACGGCGAGGAGGCCGACGCCAGCCACGCGAAGCAGAACGATCGCTTCGTGGTGCTGCTCACGGTCACCGAGCCGCAGCCGCAATTCGCCCGCGTGGCGCTGACCGACTATGTGCCGGCCGGTTTCGAGATCGACAATCCGCGGCTGGTGTCGTCGGGCGATACCGGCACGCTCGGCTGGATCGAGCATGCGGGCAACCCGGTCCATACCGAATTCCGCGACGACCGCTTCACCGCGGCGTTCGAGCGGCGGAAGGACGATCCGACCACCTATAGCGTGGCCTATATCGTCCGCGCGGTCTCGCCCGGAAGCTATGTGCTGCCGCAAGCGGTGGTCGAGGACATGTACCGGCCCGACCGTTTCGGCCGCACCGAAACCGGCGCGGTGGAGGTGTCACCGGCAAGATGAGCAGCGGCCTAAACGTGAAGCCCGTGCCGCATCCACAGCGATGGCGGCGGCGGGCGGTCTATGCCGCGATCGGCGCGGTGTGGGTCGTCGCGGCCATCGCCGGCGGCATTGCCGGCGTGTTCGACGTGCTCGGGCCGCCGCCGCTCGGACGCGACCTCGAAGCGTCGCGCGTGGTGCTCGACCGGCACGGCAAGCTGCTCAGGGCCTATCTCACCAGCGAAGGCCGCTGGCGGCTGGCGGCGACGCGCGAGGACGTCGATCCGCGCTTTCTCGAGGCGTTGCTCGCCTATGAGGACAAGCGCTTTTTCCAGCACCGGGGCGTCGATCCGTTCGCCATGATGCGGGCCGCCTACCAGTTCGTCACCCATGGCCGCATCGTGTCCGGCGGCTCGACGCTGACCATGCAGGTCGCCCGCCTGCTCGAGCCGCGGCAAAAGCGGTCGGTCGATGCCAAGATCAGGCAAATGGTGCGCGCGATCGAGCTCGAATGGGCGCTCAGCAAGGACGAGATCCTCGGGCTTTACCTGACGCTGGCGCCCTATGGCGGCAATCTCGAAGGCATAAGGGCGGCCTCTTACGCCTATTTCGGCAAGGAGCCGCGCCGGCTCACGCTCGGCGAAGCGGCGCTCATGGTGGCGCTGCCGCAATCGCCGGAGCACCGCCGGCCCGACCGCTTCCCCGACGTGGCGAAGCGCGCGCGCGACCGCGTGCTCGACCGCATCGCTGGCGATCTCGCCTTCGGCGACGCCGAGATCGCTCATGCCAAGGACGAGCCTGTGCCCAGCTCGCGCAAATCGCTGCCGCTGATCGCGCCCCATGCCGCCGATCAGGCGGTGATGGCATCGCCGCAAGAGAAGGTGCTGCGTCTCACCATCGATGCGCGGCTGCAAAGGACGCTGGAGAGCCTGGCCCGCGAACGGGCGCAAATGTTGGGCGCTGACCTGTCGGTGGCGATGGTGGTGGTCGATAATGACACCGGCCAGGTGCTGGCGCGCGTTGCCTCGCCCGACTATTTCGACGAGCGCCGCGCCGGCCAGGTGGACTTGACGCAGGCGGTGCGTTCGCCGGGCTCGGCGCTCAAGCCCTTCATCTATGGGCTCGGCTTCGAGGATGGGTTGATCCATCCCGAGACGCTGATCGAGGACCGGCCGATCCGCTATCCCGGTTATCAGCCCGAGAATTTCGATCTGACCTTCCAGGGCACGGTCACCGTGCGCCGGGCGCTGCAATTGTCGCTGAACGTGCCGGCCGTGGCCGTGCTCGACGAGGTCGGCCCGAGCCGCCTGATCGCGCGGCTCGCGCAAGCGGGCGCGCCGCTCGTGCTGCCCGGCAACGAGGCGCCGGGGCTGGCGCTCGGCCTTGGCGGCATCGGCGTGAGGCTCACCGACCTCACCATGCTCTATGCCGGGCTCGCGCGGCAGGGCACGGTCGCGCCGCTCATCGAGCGTCTCGGCGCGGCTCCGCTGCCGGCCAAGCGGCTGATCGAGCCGGTCGCCGCCTGGTATGTCGCCGACGTGCTGCTCGGCGCCCCGCCGCCCGAGAACGCCGCCGGCGGGCGGATCGCGTTCAAGACCGGCACCAGCTACGGCTATCGCGACGCCTGGGCGATCGGCTTCGACGGCAAGCGGACCATCGGCGTGTGGGTCGGACGACCCGACGGTGCGCCGGTGGCGGGCCTGGTCGGACGCATCAGTGCGGCGCCGATTCTGTTCGATGCCTTTGCCAGGCTGGGTCAGCCCTTGCAGCCTCTGCGGCGCGCGCCGAGAGGCGCAATCGTCACCACCACCGCCAAGCTGCCGCCGCCGCTCCAGCGCTTCGCGCCCGGCGAAAGCGCGGGCGTGGCGATGGCGCCGAAGGTGCGCATCGTGTTTCCGCCGAACGGCGCCAGCCTCGAATTGGCGGGGCTCGACGGCGAGAAGCCCGACCCGATCGCCATCAAGATCGCGGGCGGCACCCCTCCCCTCAACGTGCTCCTGAACGGGCTGCCGCTCGTCGCCAAGAAGACGGCGCGGACGCTGTTTTTCGAGCCCGACGGGCCGGGTTTCGTGCGCCTGACGGTGACCGACGCGACCGGCGCGGCCGATAGCGTGGTGGTGCGCCTGCAATAGCACCGTCTTCGTGCTTGGCTCGACCCGGCTTTCCGGGTAACGCCTGATGTCATGGCCGCGCCCTCCTCGCTCAAGAGCCTTGCCGTGCCGCTAACCATCGAGCCGATGGAGGCGAAACTCGTCACCGAGCTGCCGGAGGAAAAGGGCTGGCAGTTCGAGCCGAAATGGGACGGGTTCCGCTGCCTCGCCTTTCGCGCCGGCAAGGAGGTCGATCTCAGGGCCAAGTCCGGCAAGCCGCTGGCGCGCTACTTCCCCGAGGTGGTGGCCATGCTCGGCGCGCTCAAGCCGAAGCAATTCGTGCTCGACGGCGAGCTTGCCATCCCGCTCGA
Organism: uncultured Alphaproteobacteria bacterium; assembly: GCA_963812105.1. Classification (GTDB taxonomy): domain Bacteria; phylum Pseudomonadota; class Alphaproteobacteria; order Rhizobiales; family Methyloligellaceae; genus Methyloceanibacter. The sequence goes on along the minus strand of CAWEUF010000002.1, from coordinate 378,398 downwards.
CGGCACGCTGTCGTTCGATGCGCTGCAGATGCGCATCCATCCCGCCGAGAGCCGCATCACCAAGCTCGCGGCGGAGACGCCGGCGATCCTCATCCTGTTCGACATGCTGCTCGACATCAAAGGCAAGAGCCTGATCGAGGCGCCGCTCACCAAGCGCCGCGAAGCGCTCGAGGCCTTTTACAAGGCGGCGGGCGACACCAAGCGGCTGAAACTGTCGCCTTACACGCTGGACCGCAAGAAGGCGGAAACTTGGCTCGACGATGCGCAGGGCGCGCTCGACGGCGTGATCGCCAAGCAAAGCGACGGCGTCTATCTGCCTGGCATGCGCGCCATGCTCAAAGTGAAGCGCCTGCGCACCGCCGATTGCGTGGTGGGCGGCTTCCGCTACGAGACCGGCAGCCGCGAGGTGGGATCGATGCTGCTCGGTCTCTACAATAAAGACGGCAAGCTCGATCACGTCGGCTTCACTTCGACCATCTCCGACAAAGAGCGGCCCGCTCTCACCAAGCAACTCGAGGGGTCTGATTGCGCCGCCCGGCTTCACCGGCAACGCGCCGGGCGGACCGAGCCGCTGGAGCACCGAGCGATCGGGCGAATGGGAGCCGGTCGAACCGAAGATCGTGGTGGAAGTGCGCTACGACCAGGTCACCGGCGACCGGTTCCGCCACGGCACGAGGCTGGTGCGCTTCCGTCCGGACAAAGCGCCGCGGCAATGCACCTTCGACCAGATCGAGCCGGAAGCGCTGCCCACAAGCATCAAGAATTTGCTCAAGTAAAGACACGGTCTCGCCAAACCGGAACCCGATTGCGCCGTTTGGGTTGAGCACTCTCTATCTCCAAAGGAGACAGACTGATGCATAGATATGCCTTGGCCGCCGCCTTTGTGCTCGCGCTTGCCGTGCCGGCGTTTGCCGCGGAATTTTATGTGGCGTTCGATACGTCAACGAAGGAATGCCGTGTGGTGACGCAGAGGCCGGACGACAGGCCGGCCGTGATGACGGATGACAACTCTCCGGCTCTCAAGATGGTCGGCAGCGGCGCCTATAAGAGCGAAGCCGAAGCACAGAAGGCCATTCACGTCATCGCCGAGTGCAACAGCTAGATTGACGCGAGGCGTTTAGCGAACGGCGCGCGGCGATCCTCCGCCGGCACCCCGCAAACTGTCGCGCGACGCAACGCCTCGCGACATCGTCGCGCGGTCTCAAGCCAAACACCTGCCGGAAAAGTTTGGAAGGCTTCGACACCTTGGAGAGGAAATCTTCAAGGAGGAGATGTCTTCAACCCTGAAGGAGTGATCCCATGAAGAAATATGTGATTGCCGGCCTGTTGATTGCCGGGATGGCAACCCCGGCACTTGCCGCCGAATATTATGTCGCGCAGAACACGAGCAGCCATAAGTGCTCGATCGTGTCGCACAAGCCCGACGGCAAGTCGCTGACCATGCTCGGCTCCGACGGCTTCAAGACGAGGTCCGCGGCCGAAAACGCGCTCAAGGGCATGAGCGAGTGCAAGGCGTAAGTTTTGGACTGACCCCCGGGACCCGGACGCCCGGGCCTTGAGCCAGAGCGTCCGGTCCACTAGCCGCCTCAAAGCCCGCTCGACCGCGACAGTCAAAGGGCTTTGGGGCGGTCTTACTTTATCAGCCTGAAGGCGCTTGGCTAGGCGTTGGGGGTCGCGGGCCAGGCGATGGAATTGGCGATGGAGGTGCAGTCGAGCACCTCGCGGGCGGAGACCACCACCCTGGCAAAAACGCGCCTGATCTCGCAGTCTTCCTCGGTGCGGCAATCGGCGCAGCGCCGATAGGCGATGCGGCTCAAGCAGGGCAGCGGCGCGATCGGGCCATCAAGAATGCGCAGCACCTGGCCGAAGGTGATCTGGCTCGCCGGCATCAGCAACTGATAGCCGCCGAACTTGCCGCGCTTGCTCATGACGATACCGTGGCGCTTCAGCTCAAGCAGGATTTGCTCGAGAAATTTGCGGGGAATGCGCTCCTTTGCGGCGATTTCGCCGATCATCATCGAGTCGCCGGCGCGAGCGAGCGCGACCAGGGCCCTCAGAGCGTATTTGGCTTTTTGCGAGATCACGCGAAATGGTCCGAAACTCTACCTAATAGATCGGGTAATATCGGCTTCGCGCCGCCGGCGCAACGTGCCCTGCGGTAAGCCATCCCCGGTGCTAGCCCTTGACGAAGGCGGCGCCGGTGCCCAACAAACGGGGCTAGCTCAAGCCGCTCGGGAAACTTTGACCAAGACGCTCCATATCAAGACGTTCGGCTGCCAGATGAACCAATACGACTCCGAGCGCATGGCCGAGGCGCTCGCGGCTCAGGGTTACGCGCTCACCGAGGATGCGGCCGAGGCCGACCTCGTCATTCTTAATACCTGCCATATCCGGGAGAAGGCGGCGGAGAAGGTCTATTCCGAGCTCGGCCGCGTGCGCCTCAATAAAGAACGCCGCAGGCGCGAGGGTCGCGACACGCTGATTGCCGTGGCGGGCTGCGTCGCCCAAGCCGAGGGTGCCGAAATCATGGCGCGGGCGCCCGCCGTCGATATCGTGGTCGGCCCGCAGAGCTATCACCGCCTCGCCGCGCTCGTCGCCGAGGCGTCAGCCACCGGCAAAGGTCAGGTGGCGACGGAGTTCCCGGCCGAGGACAAGTTCGCCCATCTGCCGGCGCGGCCGCAACGCAAGGGCCAGGTGTCGGCCTTCGTCACCGTGCAGGAAGGCTGCGACAAATTCTGCACCTTCTGCGTCGTGCCCTATACTCGCGGCGCCGAATTCTCTCGTGACGCTGCGGAGATCGTCGCCGAAGTGGAGCGGCTTGCGGCAAGCGGGGCACGCGAGATCACGCTGCTCGGCCAGAACGTCAATGCCTATCATGGGCAAGGCCCCGACGGACGGGCCTGGACGCTCGCCAGGCTGTTGCGGCGGCTGGCGCAAATCCCCGCGATCGACCGGTTGCGTTACACCACCAGCCATCCGCTCGACATGGACGATGAGCTGATCGCTCTATTCGGCGACGAGCCGAAATTGATGCCTTATCTGCATCTTCCCTTCCAGTCGGGCTCCGACCGCATCCTCAAGGCGATGAACCGCAAGCACAGGATCGCCGACTACGAACAGGTGATCGCCAAAGTTCGCGCGGCGCGGCCCGACATCGCGCTCTCCACCGACATTATTGTCGGCTTCCCGGGTGAGACCGATCGGGATTTCGAGGCGACCATGGCGCTCGCCGCCCGCGCCAACTTCGCCCAGGCCTTCACCTTCAAATATAGCGCGCGGCCGGGAACGCCCGCCGCAAGCCTTGAACGCCAAGTGCCCGAAGGCGTGAAGCGCGAACGCCTCCATGCCGTGCAGAGCCTGATCGAGGGACAGCGCCGCGCGTTCGACCGGGCCACGGTGGGGCAGTGCCTCGACGTGCTGCTCGAGGGAAGCGGGCGGAAACCAGGTCAGCTCTACGGGCGTTCACCTTATCTCCAGGCGGTGCACGTGGAGGGACCCGAGGGGCTGATCGGCCGGATTGCCGCGGTTGACATCTTGGCCTCAAGCCCGAACAGTCTCACCGGTGTCATAAAATCGGGATTTGAATGGCACGAGCCAGTTCAGGCGGCCGTGTGACCAACAAGGCCAGCATTCGGAAATCTTCCTTGGGGCGTGGGCGAAATGCGGCGCCGAAGCGCTCGGCCGCCGCCGCCACCAATGGCGGGGGCGAGCCGACGGTCGTGTTTTTCGACGACATCAGGCTCGTGCGCGATCTTCTTGGCGACTATGACGCCAATCTCGCCGTGCTCGAGGACCGTCTCGGCGTCGAGGCCGTGGTCAACGGCAACGCGGTCAGCCTGCGCGGGCCGGAATCCTCCTGCGCCACCGCCAAATCGGTGCTCGAGCAGCTTTACGGGCGGCTCGCCCAAGGCGAGATGATCGGCGTCGGCGAAGTGGTCGGCGCCATCCGCCATGCCCGCACCGCCGAGCCGGACGCGAATGGCGAGCCCGGCGCCGGCCTGCCCGAGGCGCAGCAGATCCGCACCCGCAAGCGCCTGATCACCGCGCGCACGCCGATGCAAAGCGCCTATCTCGCGTCGCTGCAACGGAACGACCTGGTGTTCGCCACCGGACCCGCCGGCACCGGCAAGACCTATCTCGCGGTCGCCTTCGCCGCCGCGTGCCTGGAGAGCGGCCGATGCGACCGGCTGATCCTGTCGCGGCCGGCGGTCGAGGCCGGCGAGCGGCTCGGCTTCCTGCCCGGCGACATGCGCGAGAAGGTCGATCCCTATCTCCGCCCGCTCTACGACGCACTCTATGACGTGCTGGCGCCGGAGCGGGTCGAGCGCGGCCTGGCCACCGGCGTGATCGAGATTGCGCCGCTCGCTTTCATGCGCGGGCGCACCCTGTCGCACGCCATCGTGATCCTGGACGAGGCGCAGAACTGCACGCCGGTCCAGCTCAAGATGTTCCTCACCCGGCTCGGCGAGGAGAGCAAGATGATCGTGACCGGCGATCCGACCCAGGTCGATCTGCCGCCCGGCAAGGATTCCGGCCTGATCGAGGCGATCGACATCTTGCGAGACATCGAGGAGATCGACCACATCGCCTTTACGCGCGCCGACGTGGTGCGCCGCGAGCTGGTCGGCAAGATCGTCGATGCTTACGAAACTGCTCCCCAGAAGGGTGAGCGCCGTGGCTGAGGGTGGCCCTAGTCGCAAACGTGCCGCTTCGCCGGGCGTGACGCTCGAGGTCGAGATCGTGCGCCACGGGGATGCGTGGCCCGGCGAGATCACGGACGCGCTGCTCGAACAGGCCGCGCGCGCCGCGTTCGCCGCCGCGCCCTCCTTGCCGCAAGAGACCTGTCAGGTCACTCTGGTGCTCACCGATGACGGCGAGATGAGAAACCTCAACCGCATTTGGCGGGGCAAAGATGCCCCGACCAACGTGCTGTCCTTCCCCGCCGCGCCGGCCGGCCAGGTCGAGGCGCAGGGCTTTCTCGGCGACGTGGTGCTCGCTTACCAGACCACGCTCAAGGAAGCGCACGAGCAGACCATCGCGCTCCAAGATCACGTCTCGCATCTCGTGGTCCATGGCGTGCTCCACCTGCTCGGCTTCGATCACACCGAGGACGACGCGGCGGAGCGGATGGAAGACCTCGAGCGCGCGGCGCTCGCCGCGCTCGGCATCGGCGACCCCTATGCCGAGGAGCGCGGGGCGCGTCCCGCCGTAGTGTCGCCATGAGCAACACCCCGATCGCCGAAAAGGATTTGCCGGCCGAGGAGCCGCGCGAGACCGACGAGGAGACGTCCTGGTTCGAGCGCCTGCTCGCCACGTTCGGTCTCGGCGAGGAGCCGGACTTGCGCGAGCTGATCGAGGACGCGCTGGCCCGCAGCAAGAGCGACACACTGAGTGCGCAGGAGCGCGGCATGCTCCGCCGCATCCTCCGCTTCGGCAAGCTCACCGTCGAGGACGTCATGGTGCCGCGCGCCGACATCATCGCGGTGGACGACACGGTGACCATCGACGAGTTGATGCGCGTGTTCCGCCAGGCCGAGCATTCGCGCCTGCCGGTCTATCACGAGACGCTCGACGATCCGCGCGGCATGATCCATATCCGCGATCTGATGTCGTGGATCACCGAGCAAGCCGAAGCCGGCGAGACGGCGGGACTCGATCTCGGCAAGGTTGATCTTCAGCGCACCGTGGCGAGCATGAACATCACCCGGGAGCTGCTCTACGTTCCGGGGTCGATGGCGGTGCTCGATCTTTTGCTCAAGATGCAGAACACGCGGCTGCACCTTGCGCTGGTGGTCGACGAATATGGCGGCACCGACGGGCTGGTCTCGATCGAGGATCTGGTCGAGGAAGTGGTGGGCGAGATCGCCGACGAGCATGACGTCGAGGACGAGCCGCTGATCCGCACCGATCCCAGGCTCGGCCTGATCGCCGATGCGCGCATGCCGGTCGACGAGCTCGAGCAGCATCTCGGGATCGAGCTGGTCGAGGGCGAGCAGGAAGAGGACATCGACACGCTCGGCGGGCTGGTGTTCTCCATCGCCGGCCGCATCCCGGCGCGCGGCGAACTGGTGCGGCACCCAAGCGGCGTCGAGTTCGAGGTCCTGGAAGCCGATCCACGGCGGATCAAGAAGCTCCGCATTCACGTGCCGCCGACCGAGGCGACGAAGGCCGAGAGCCAGGCGTGACATCGCCGCGCTCGGGGGCTGGGCGCGATCCCGCCCCGCTTGGCGCGGGTCGAGGGACGACCGGCCTCCGTCTCGCTATCGTGGAGCGCGCCGCAAGCTGGGTCGCGAATCTGACAGGTGCGCGCCGCGCGCTGTTCGCCGCACTGCTCGGCGCGATCTCAGTGCTGGCCTTCGCGCCGGTGCATGCCTGGCCGGTGATGTTCCTCACCTTCGGCGCGCTGGTCTGGCTGCTCGACGGCTGCCACGTGCAGCATGAGAGTCTCGGGCCGAGGCTGAAAAGCGCCGCGCTCGTGGGGTTTTGGTTCGGTTTCGGCTATTTCCTGGCGGGGTTCTACTGGATTGCCGAGGCCTTTCTGGTTGAGCCCTGGCGCCATGGCTGGCTGATCCCGTTGGTCATGACGGCGATGCCGGGCGGCATGGCGCTGTTCTTCGCCGCCGCCGCGGCGCTCGCCATGGCGTTGTGGCTGCCGGGTGCCGGGCGGGTGTTTGCTCTCGCCATCGCGCTTGGCCTTGCCGAGTATGCCCGCGGCCATGTGCTCACCGGACTCCCCTGGAATCTCATCGGCTACGGCCTGCTCGCCACCCTGCCCTTGATGCAGCTCGCGGCCCTGCTCGGGGTCTACGCATTGAGCCTGCTCGCGGTCCTGTTATTCGCCAGCCCGGCCGCCCTATTCGCGCCGAGAGGCTCCCAGACTCGGCGGGGGCTTAGGAAGCGCGGCGCTCGCCGGCCTGCTGGTCGCATTGCTGGGGCTTGGCTATGTGTGGGGCGAGCGCCGGCTCGCCTCGGCCGCACATGACAGCACCGGGGTTCGCCTGCGCATCGTTCAGGCCAATGTCGATCAGGCCGAGAAATGGCGGCCGGAGAACAGCGTCGAGATCTTCAACGACTATCTCGAGCTGACCAAGGCCGGCGGTCTCGAAAACATCGACATCGTGATCTGGCCGGAAACAGCGGTGCCGTTCCTGCTCGCCGATGCGCCCGACGCGTTGTCGGCCATCGGCGACGCGCTGCCGCAAGGAACCTCTCTGCTGGTAGGATCGGGGCGGCTGGTCGAGGAGAGCGACGCGCCGGGCGAGCCGAGCGCCGACCGCATCTACAACAGCCTGCTGGTGATCGACGATCAGGGCCGCGTGATCGGCAGCTACGACAAGATCCATCTCGTTCCGTTCGGCGAGTACCTGCCCTTTCAGAGCTTCCTCGAAAGTCTCGGCATCATGCAGCTCACCGGCGTGCGCGGCGGCTTCGCGGTCGGCAAGGGACCGCGGCTGCTCGCCGTGCCGGGCGCGCCGCCGGCCAGCCCGCTGATCTGCTACGAGATCATCTTCCCCGACGCGGTCACCGACCGCGCGGCGCGGCCGGGCTGGTTCATCAACATCACCAACGACGCCTGGTTCGGATCGAGCGCGGGCCCCTATCAGCACTTCCATCAGGCGCAGGTGCGCGCCATCGAGCAGGGATTGCCGGTCGCGCGCGCGGCCAATACCGGCATCTCCGCGGTGATCGATTCTTACGGACGAATTCTCGCCGAGATCGGTCTCGGCGAGAAAGGCGCGATCGACGCCGACTTGCCCAAAGTGGGCCCGCCGACTCCGTTCGTGCAGTTCGGAACCATTCTCGGCATCGCGTTGTTAGTACTTGCGCTTGCCGGTTGGCTCGCCTGTCGCGTGCATCGGTTAAACGTGAACTGACGGTTCGAAACCTGCTGCGACTCATGCAAGCTTGACAGCCGGTAAACCACACCCCTATGAACGTCGACGGGGGGAGTATTTCTCATCAACGCAGCATTTTAGCTTCTCCTTTTGGATCCCATGACGATTACGAGTGAGCGAATGGCAGGCAAGAAGCCTAATCCCGTCGATACGCATGTCGGAAGTCGAGTTCGATTGCGCCGAATGTTGCTTGGTATGAGTCAAGAGCGTCTCGGCGAAAGTATGGGACTGACGTTTCAGCAGGTACAAAAATACGAAAAGGGCGTGAACCGCATCGGCGCCAGCCGGCTCTACCAAATCTCAAAAATTCTCGATGTCCCTGTTCAGTTCTTTTTCGAGGAAGCGCCGCATATCGGTGACGGAGGTCCGGCGCGCGGCATGGCCGAGGCCGACTCCGAAGCATTCATCCTCGAATTTCTCAACAGCCGCGAAGGACTTGAGCTGAACCGCGCCTTCGTCAAGATCGGCGATGCCAAGGTCCGCAAGAGCGTCGTCGACCTGGTGCGCGCGCTGAGCGCGAGCGGCCGCACTCCCTAAATCGAAAATCGGTTGAGAGCCGGCTTGACCTCCGGCCCAATGGTTGCAAGAACCGGGCGCGTCCAGGCCGCCCGGCCATCCTTCTTTGAACAGGGAGTGCACCGTGTCGCGCACGAACTACCTCTTCACCAGCGAGTCGGTCTCCGAGGGCCATCCCGACAAAGTGTGCGACCGCATCTCGGATGCGGTGGTCGATCTCTATCTCGCCGCAGATCCCCTGTCGCGGGTGGCGATCGAGACGCTGGTGACCACCAATCGCATCGTCATGGCGGGCGAGGTGCGCGGGCCCGAGACCGTGACGCCCGAGCTGATCGAGGCGGCGGCGCGGCGCGCGGTGCGCGAGATCGGCTACGAGCAGGACGGCTTCCATTGGAAGAACGCCGAATTTGAATATTACGTGCATGAGCAATCCGCCGACATCGCGCTCGGCGTCGATGCCGACGCCGACAAGCAGAAGGAAGAAGGCGCCGGCGATCAGGGCATCATGTTCGGCTTCGCCTGCCGCGAGACCGAGCCGCTCATGCCCGCGCCGATCTTCTACGCTCACCGCATCCTGCACGAGATGGCCAAGGCGCGGCATACCGGCCGCACGCCCGAGCTCGGCCCCGACGCCAAGAGCCAGGTCACGCTCGCTTACGAGAACGGCAAACCGGTGCGCGCCGATGCGATCGTGGTGTCGACCCAGCACGGCGAGGATGTGAGTCAAGAGCAGGTCAAGCGGATCGTGCGCGGTTTCGTCGACGAGGTGATGCCGAAAGGCTGGGTCAACGGTCACACCAAATTTTACGTCAATCCCACCGGGCGGTTCGTGATCGGCGGACCCGACGGCGATTGCGGCGTCACCGGGCGCAAGATCATCGTCGATACTTATGGCGGCGCGGCGCCTCATGGCGGCGGCGCGTTCTCCGGCAAGGACCCGACCAAGGTCGACCGCTCGGCCGCCTATGCCGCCCGCTACCTCGCCAAGAATATCGTGGCGGCCGGGCTGGCCGACCAATGCACCTTGCAACTGTCCTACGCGATCGGCGTGTCGCAGCCGATCTCGCTCTATGTGGATCTGCATGGCACCGGCAGCGTGGCCGAGGACACTCTCGAAAAGGCGCTGCGGAAGATCATGGATCTGAGCCCGCGCGGCATCAGAGAGCATCTCAAGCTGTCGCGCCCGATCTACGAGCGCACCGCGGCCTATGGCCATTTCGGGCGCCAGCCGGACAATGACGGCGGCTTCTCCTGGGAGCGGCTCGATCTGGTCGAGCCGATTCGCGCCGAGCTTTCGTAGAGTGGGCAAAGGCGCTGGAGCGCCGTGCCCACCGTCTATCCCAATGACCGAGGCGGCCCAGCTCAGATCGTATGGCAGGCGCAAGGGCAGGCCCCTGAGCGCGCGCAAAGAGCGCCTGTTAACCGAGCTGCTCCCGCGGCTGCGGCTCGACCTCAAGACGTCCCCGCCCCGCCATTTGCGCGACCTGTTTCCCGTGCCGGTCGGCGAAACGTGGCTCGAGATCGGCTTCGGCTCGGGCGAGCACCTGTTATGGCAGGCCGAGCACCATAAAGACTTGGGCCTGATCGGCTGCGAGCCCTTCATCAATGGCGTCGCGAGCCTGTTAGGGGCGGTCGACCAGCGCGGCCTGGCGACCATCCGCATCCATGACGGCGATGCCCGCGAGGTGCTCGCCTGGCTGCCGGACGGCGCGATTTCGCGGATTTTCATGCTGTTTCCCGACCCTTGGCCCAAGAAGCGGCAATTGAAGCGGCGGCTGCTCGCGCCCGAGACGGTCAAGGAGCTGGCGCGGGTGCTGGCCCCCGGCGGGGAGCTCAGATTTGCCTCGGATGACGCCGACTATGCCGCCCAGGCCCTTGGTCTGATTGGTCAAACCGGCGCCTTCGACTGGCTGGCGGCGCGGCCGGCGGATTGGCGGGAACGGCCCACGGACTGGCCCGAGACCCGCTATGAGCGCAAGGCGGTCGGCCAGGGCCGCAAGCCGATCTATTTGAGGTTCGCCCGGACGGGCCCGAAGTCCGCTTGAAAGCTTGGAAAAAGCTCGTATATTACCGGCGAACTCATGATTGGTTTTGATCAGGAGTGGGCCCTCGCCCGCTCCTTTTTATTAGGCTCACCGCTTCCTCGCTTCCGGCGTGGATCACAACCCCGCAACCGATGACGAGTGCTGGCGCCAACGCCGATCAAAGATTTGCTCGCGAGACGGGCCCGGCCCGGGCGATCGCCGATCTTGCCGAGCCGGTGCTCGAAGAGCTCGGCTTCCGGCTGGTCAGGGTCAAGGTCTCGGGCCGCGACGGCGGCACGGTGCAGGTCATGGCGGAGCGGCCGAGCGGCGAGATGACGGTAGAAGATTGCGCGACCATCAGCCGGAGGCTGTCGCCCGTGCTCGACGCTTACGACCCGATGCCGGGAACCTATCGCCTGGAAGTGTCGTCGCCGGGCATCGACCGGCCGCTGGTGAGACCGAGCGATTTTGCGTTATGGGCGGGTCATGAAGCCAAGATAGAGCTGAAGGAGCTGGTCGACGGGCGCAAGCGGTTCCGGGGCGTGATCGAGGGCGTGGTCAAGGACGAGGTGCGTCTCAACATGGAGCTCGAAGGCAAAGCCGAAACAGTGACGATCGGCCTTCCCTTCTCGCTCATCGGCGAGGCGAAGCTCGTGACCGACATGGACAGCTTGCGGGCCGACCTTGCGGACAAGAAGCCCGCAGCGCAGTGAGATTGAAATTGAGCGCGGGGTCCCACCCCGCAACAGTAGCGATTGGAGGCTAGAGACATGGCTCAGGCAGGCGTCAGCGCCAACAGGCTGGAGCTTTTGCAGATCGCCGACGCGGTCGCGCGCGAGAAGTCGATCGACCGCCAAGTGGTCATCACCGCCATGGAGGACGCAATCCAGAAGGCGGCGAAGTCCCGCTACGGCAGCGAGAACGAGATCAAGGCCGAGGTCGATCCCAAGACCGGCGAGATCAGGCTCGCCCGGCTGCTGGAGGTGGTCGAGGACGTGACCCTGGAAGCGACCCAGGTGTCGCTCGAGGAGGCGCGGCGCCGTAACCCGGCAGCCCAAGTCGGCGACTTCATCGCCGAGCCGCTGCCGCCGCTCGATTTCGGCCGCGTGGCGGCGCAGAACGCCAAGCAAGTCATCGTGCAGAAAGTGCGCGAGGCCGAGCGCGAGCGCCAATTCGACGAATACAAGGACCGGGTCGGCGAGATCGTCAACGGTATCGTCAAGCGGGTCGAATACGGCAACGTGATCGTCGATCTCGGCCGCGCGGAGGCCATCGTGCGCCGCGACGAGACCCTGCCGCGCGAGAATTTCCGCTATGGCGACCGCATCCGCGCCTATGTCTATGACGTGCGCCGCGAGCAGCGCGGACCGCAGATCTTCCTGTCGCGCACCCATCCGGAATTCATGGCCAAGCTGTTCGCCCAGGAGGTGCCCGAGGTCTACGAGGGTATCGTCACCATCAAGTCGGTGGCCCGCGACCCGGGCAGCCGCGCCAAGATCGCGGTGGTGTCGCGCGACGCCTCGATCGATCCGGTCGGCGCCTGCGTCGGCATGCGCGGCAGCCGCGTTCAGGCGGTGGTCAACGAGCTGCAAGGCGAGAAGATCGACATTATCCAGTGGTCGCCCGACGCCGCGACCTTCATCGTCAACGGGCTGGCGCCGGCCGAGGTGGTCAAGGTCGTGCTCGACGAGGACGCCGAGCGCATCGAAGTGGTGGTGCCGGACCAGCAACTGTCGCTCGCCATCGGGCGCAAGGGCCAGAATGTGCGGCTTGCGTCCCAGCTGACCGGCTGGGACATCGACATCATGACCGAGGCGTCGGAATCGGAGCGTCGCCAGGCGGAGTTCGCCGAGCGCTCGTCCACCTTCATGGAAGCGCTCGATGTGGACGAAGTCATCGCCCAGCTGCTTGCCTCCGAGGGCTTCAGCTCGGTCGAGGAAGTGGCCTTTGTCGAGCCGTCGGAGATCGCCTCGATCGAAGGGTTCGACGAGAATACCGCGTCCGAGATTCAAGCGCGCGCACGCGAATATCTGGAGAAGATCGAGACCGAGCTCGAAGCCAAGCGCAAGGCGCTCGGCGTGGCCGACGAGCTGTCGGAGGTGCCGGGGGTCAATACCGCGATGCTCGTCACCCTCGGCGAGAACAGCATCAGGACGGTCGAGGACCTTGCCGATTGCGCCACCGACGACCTCGCCGGCTGGAGCGAGCGCAAGGACAAGGAGACCATTCGTCATGAGGGCATCCTCGACGGCTTCGGCCTGACCAAGACCCAGGTCGAGGATTTGATCCTGGCGGCGCGCGTCAAGGCCGGATGGATCACCGAGGCCGATCTCGCTCCCGAGCCGGTTGAGGGCGAAAGCGAAGACGAAGACGAAGGCGGCGCAAGCCCCGATGCGGGCGCCGAGACCGGCGAGGCGGCGACGCCAAACGGCGCGAGCGCCTGATGCGCGGGCTAGGAGATCATCTTTGCGGCAAGCGACGGCTGAGCAGGACCCCGATGACGACAACGGCGCGGACGACGCCGGTCGCCGCTGTGCGCTCACCCGTGCGCGGAGGCCCAAGGACGAGCTGATCCGCTTCGTGCTCGGCCCCGACGGCGCCGTAGTTCCGGATCTCAAGGAGAGGCTGCCGGGCCGCGGAATGTGGCTGACCGCGGCGCAAGACGCGGTGGCCGACGCGGCCAAGCGCAATGTGTTCTCCCGGGCGCTCAAGGCCCAAGCCAAGGTTCCCGACGGGCTGGCGGCTCAGGTCGAGCGGCTGTTGGCAGAGGCGGCGCTGGCGGCGCTGTCCTTGGCCAACAAGGCCGGCGAGGCGGTGTTCGGCAACGCCAAAGTCGAGCAGGCCATCGCCAAGGGCCGGGTGCTGGCGCTCCTTCACGCCCTAGAAGCGGCGGACGATGGTTGCCGCAAGCTTGACGGCAAGGCCCGCGGAATGACGGACGGGAGGCCGATTCCCTCGATCCGCGCCTTTGGCGTGGATGAATTGAGTTTGGCATCAGGCCGGCCAAATGTGATACATGCTGCCCTCATCCAGGGCGGAGCGGCTCGAAACGTCCTCGCGGCGGCATCGCGTTTAGAGCGCTACCGCAAGGGCCGGGTCGCATTTGCAACCCTGAACGGATCGGACACGGAGAAGAATGAGCGAGACTAACGAGACCGAAGGCAAAGCCGCTCGCGGTGGGCGCAAGATGACGCTCAACGTGCGCCGGACGGTGGAATCCGGCCATGTCCGGCAGAGCTTCAGCCATGGGCGTTCGAAGTCCGTTCTGGTGGAGAAGAAGAAGCGCCGGGCCATCGGCTCCGGCACGGCGGCGGAGCCGGTCGAGGAGGCAAAGTCCAAGGCCCAGCCCCGCGTTGCCGAGACATCCACGCCCAAGCCGCAGGTCGAGGAGGCGCAAGGGCGCCGCGTCGGCGTCGTGCTGCCGCAACTCTCCGAGGACGAGAAGGATGCGCGCATGCGGGCGCTCACCGACTCGCGTGTAGCGCGAGGCGGCCGAGCGCGAGAAGGTCAAGAGCAGCGCAGCCCTTAATGTCGTAACCGAAGAGCAGCGGGCAAAGGAGCGCCAGGAGGCCGACGACCGCAAGCGCAAAGAGGACGAGCGGCACGAGGCCGAGGCCAAGGCGCGCAAGGTCGGCGAGGAGACCGCCCGCAAGCACCTCAAAGAGGAAACCGAAGAGCCCGCCCGCCCGGCTGACGCCCGTCACAAGAAGAGCGTCACGGCGCCGCGTCGCGGCGAGGAGCGCCGGGTCAGGGGCCGTCTCACCATCATCAATGCGCTCGACGAGGAGCAGCGCCAGCGGAGCCTTGCCTCGCTGAAGCGCCGCCAGGAGCGTCAGAAAAAGCAGATCACCGGCCCGCAGGCACAGGCGAAGATTCAGCGCGAGGTCGTGATCCCCGAGGTCATCACCATCCAGGAACTCGCCAACCGCATGGCCGAGCGCGGCGTCGACGTCATCAAATTCCTGATGAGAGACGGCGAGATGCACAAGATCACCGATGTGGTCGACTCCGACACCGCGCAGCTCGTCGCCGAGGAATTCGGACATATCGTCAGGCGCGTGTCGGAGGCCGATGTCGAGGAAGGCTTTATCGGCGCGGAAGACCATGCCGAGGATCTCCAACCCCGCGCGCCGATCGTGACCATCATGGGCCATGTCGATCACGGCAAGACCTCGCTGCTCGATGCCGTCCGCACCACCAACGTGGTGAGCCAGGAGGCCGGCGGCATCACCCAGCATATCGGCGCCTATCAGGTGGTGACGCCGGCGGGCAACAAGATCACCTTCATCGACACGCCGGGCCACGAAGCGTTCACCGCCATGCGCCAGCGCGGCGCCCAGGTAACCGACATCGTGGTGCTGGTGGTGGCCGCCGATGACGGCGTGAAGCCGCAGACCATCGAGGCCATCAATCACGCCAAGGCCGCCGCCGTGCCGATGATCGTGGCCATCAACAAGATCGACAAACAAGGCGCCGATCCGCAGCGCGTGCGCACCGAGCTCTTGAGCCAAGAGATCGTGGTGGAAAGCCTCGGCGGCGATACGCTGGAGATCGAGGTCTCGGCGTTGAAGAAGACCGGCCTCGACAAGCTGCTGGAAGCCATCGCGCTGCAGGCCGAGGTTCTGGAGCTGACCGCCA
The DNA here is from genome assembly GCA_963812105.1 of uncultured Alphaproteobacteria bacterium. Classification (GTDB taxonomy): domain Bacteria; phylum Pseudomonadota; class Alphaproteobacteria; order Rhizobiales; family Methyloligellaceae; genus Methyloceanibacter. Next base: position 363,325 of record CAWEUF010000002.1, on the reverse strand, counting down.
ATCCCGATCGCCCGGCCGAGGGCGTGATCGTCGAGGCCAAGCTCGAGCGCGGACGCGGCCCGGTCGGCACGGCGCTCATTCAGCGCGGCACGCTTCACGTCGGCGACCTCGTCGTCGCTGGTTCGGCCTATGGCCGCGTGCGTGCGCTGATCAACGAGCTCGGCGAGCAGGTGACAAGTGCCGGACCGTCGGTTCCGGTCGAGGTGCTGGGCTTCGACTCCGCGCCTGAGGCCGGCGATCAGTTCGCCGTGGTCGAAAACGAGGCGCGCGCGCGTGAGATTACCGACTACCGCACGCGCGAGCGGCGCAAGCGGCTGGCAGTGGCCGGCGCCCGCGGCAGCCTCGAGCAGATGATGACCAATTTGAAGGCCGCCGGCACCAAGGAGTTCACCCTGCTCATCAAGGGTGACGTGCAGGGTTCGGTCGAGGCCATCGTCGCCGCGCTCGACAAGCTTGGCACCGACGAGGTTCGTGCCCGCATCGTGCATGCGGGCGTTGGCGGCATCACCGAGTCGGATGTGGGGCTAGCCGCGACGTCGGGCGCAGTGCTGCTCGGCTTCAATGTGCGCGCCAACGCGCAGGCCCGCGAGGCCGCCGCCCGCGATGGCGTCGAGATTCGCTACTACTCCGTGATCTACGACCTGGTCGACGAGGTGAAGCAGGCCATGTCCGGCATGCTCGCCCCCACCAGGACCGAGACCTTCATCGGCAATGCGGAGATCCTGGAGGTGTTCGCCATCTCCAAGGTCGGCAAGGTGGCCGGCTGCCGCGTCACCGAAGGCAAGGTCGAGCGCGGCGCGCAAGTGAGATTGATCCGCGACAACGTCGTGGTCCACGAAGGCAAGCTGTCCACCTTGAAGCGCTTCAAGGACGAGGTGCGCGAGGTGACCGCCGGCCAGGAATGCGGCATGGCGTTCGAGAACTATCAGGACATGCGGCAGGGTGACGTGATCGAGTGCTTCACGGTCGAGCACGTCCAGCGCAGCCTGTAGATCCGCGATCTGCCGGCCCTGGCCGGCGTCATTTCACGAGAAGCACATGATCGCGCGCGACAAGGGCCGGGTGCCCGCCAAGGGCAAGGAGCCCTCCCAACGCCAACTGAAAGTGGGCGAGACGATTCGGCACGCGATCGCCGAGATCTTCGCCCGCGGCGAGATCGTCGATGACGTGCTGACTCAGTACTCGCTGACCGTGCCCGAGGTGCGCATGACGCCGGACCTGAAGCTGGCGACGGTCTTTGTGTTCCCGCTCGGCGGCGAAGGCGCGGCCGAGGCAGTGGCCCAGCTCGACAAGCACAAGCGATTCCTCAGGGGCGAGGTGGCGAAGCGGATCAGCATGAAATTCATGCCCGAGCTCAGATTCAAGGTGGATACCTCGTTCGAGGCCTCCGCCCGCATCGACGAGCTGCTGGCCTCCCCCAAGGTCGCGCGCGACCTCGATAACTAGCGAACATAGGCGGGCAAGACGCGATGGCGCGGCGGCGCAAAGGCCTACCGGTCCATGGCTGGCTCATCTTCGACAAGCCGCAAGGCATGACCTCGACCCAGGCCGTCGCCCGGGTGAAGCGGCTCTATGACGCCGCCAAGGCGGGCCATGCCGGCACGCTCGATCCGCTGGCCACCGGCGTGCTGCCGATCGCCCTCGGCGAGGCGACCAAGACCGTGCCGTTCGTGGTCGAGGGCTCCAAGGAGTACCGGTTCACCGTCCGGTTCGGAGCCGAGACCGACACCGACGATTCCCAAGGTAAGCCGACCAACACCAGCGAGAGCCGCCCGACCGGCGCCGAGATCGAGGCCAAGCTGCCCGACTTCACCGGCGAGATCGACCAGGTGCCGCCGCGCTATTCGGCGCTCAAGGTCGACGGCGCCCGGGCCTACGACCTCGCCCGCGACGAGGAGGATTTCGAGCTGGCGCCGCGGCGCGTGTCGATTGCGAGGCTGGCGCTGGTCGACCACCCCGATCGGGATCGGTGCGTGCTGGAGGCGCGTTGCGGCAAAGGCACCTATGTACGGGCACTCGCCCGCGACCTCGGCCGGACGCTCGGCGCGCTCGGCCATGTGGAAGCGTTGCGCCGGACCCGGGTCGGCGACTTCGACGAGGCGCGGTCCGTGACGCTCACGGCGCTTGACGAACTGGCCGAGAGCGGCGGCCACGAGGCACTTATGACCGTGCTCGAGCCGGTCGAGACCGCGCTCCGCGACATCCCGGCGCTGGTGCTATCAAGCCCGGATGCCGATAGGCTCAGGCGCGGGCAGCCGGTCCTGTTGCGGGGGCGCGATGCCCCGATTGTGGAGGGCACGGTCTACGCCATGTCGCGCGGCACGCTGGTCGCCCTCGGCGAGGTCAGCAAGGGGGAGCTCAGGCCCCGGCGCATCTTCAATCTACCGCAGCGAAGCGCAGGACGTTGAGGGAGGGAGTTATGACCAGATTGGCGATGGCGGCAGTGGCGCTGCTTGTGTCCGTTAACCTCGCCGCGGCGGCCGAGGGAGAGCGCTGCAAGGTGACGGACCCGACCGGCACGCCGCTCAATGTGCGCGAGAGCCCCAACGGGAAAATCATCGGCACACTGGCAAATGGGACGTTTGTGACCATCGTCGACTCCAAGAATGCCGCCAACGGCAAGCCCTGGGTGAAGGTCCAGCACGCCGAGACCAACAAGCCAATTGGCTGGGTTTTCCGCGAGTTCGTGTCCTGCTTCTGACCGCAACACCCCAAATTCCGCTGGCCTCGCGACGGATAATCCTATAGTTCAGCGGTTGCGCGCGCCCCCTTTACGGCTCGCACGCGCTATTCACGAACCGACCGTGCTGGACGACATCCCGGCACGGCCCTGACAAACCCTCAAACAGCAAGGAATCTTCCGATGTCGATCAGCGCTGAGCGCAAGCAAGAACTCATCCAGGAATATGCGACGAAATCCGGCGATACTGGCTCACCAGAGGTCCAGGTCGCGATCCTGACCGAGCGGATCACCAACCTTACCGAACATTTCAAGACGCACGGCAAGGACAATCATTCGCGCCGGGGGCTGCTCAAGATGGTCAGCCAGCGGCGCCGGCTGCTCGATTACGTCAAGTCGTCCGACGAGGACCGCTACCAGAAGCTCATCAACCGGTTGGGCATCCGCCGGTGACAGCCATGGCCGTGGCGGGTCAACCCGCGATCGAGCTTACGCATGATGTGAATTGGCCAGCCCTAGCGCCCAAAGGCGACAGGTGCGGCTTCACCCTACCCACGCACGCATTGGGAAACCAACATGTTTCATAAACACACCGTAGAAATCGATTGGGCGGGACGCCCGCTCACGCTGGAAACCGGCCGCATCGCGCGGCAGGCCGATGGCTCCGTGCTCGCCACCTATGGCGGCACCACCGTGCTGGCCACCGTCGTGGCCGCCAAGGAGGAAAGGGTCGGCATCGACTTCTTCCCCCTGACCGTGAACTACCAAGAGAAGACCTTCGCCGCGGGCAAGATCCCGGGCGGCTATTTCAAGCGCGAGGGTCGCCCCACCGAGAAGGAAACCCTCACCTCCCGCCTGATCGACCGGCCGATCCGGCCGCTGTTCGCCGCGGGCTTCAAGAACGAGACGCAGGTGGTCATCACCGTGCTGGCGCACGACATGGAGAACGACCCCGATGTCGTCGGCATGGTCGCGGCCTCCGCCGCGCTGACGCTGTCGGGCGTGCCGTTCCTCGGGCCGATCGCCGCCGCACGGGTCGGCTATATCGGCGGCCAGTATGTGCTGAACCCGACGATCGACGAGATGCCGGAAAGCTCACTCGACCTCGTGGTGGCCGGCACCGCCGATGCGGTGCTGATGGTCGAATCGGAGGCCAAGGAGCTGTCCGAGGACATTATGCTTGGCGCCGTGATGCACGGGCAGAAGCACTTCCAGCCGGTGCTCGACGGCATCGTCAAGCTGGCCGAACGCGCTGCCAAGGAGCCCTGGGAGCTCAAGCCCAAGGACGACGGCGAACTCGCCAAGCGCGTGCGCGGACTCGAAGAGGCGGCGCTGCGCGAGGCTTACACCATCGCCGCCAAGCATGAGCGCCGCGACAAGGTCGCCGCCATCAAGGACAGGGTCGTGGCGGCGCTGGTGCCCGCCGACGACGACGGCGCCATGGCCGGGAAAGTGGCCAGTGCCTTCAAGCAGGCGGAGAAGGACGTCGTCCGCTCCAGCATCCTGAACACCAAGCGGCGCATCGACGGGCGCGACCTGAGCACGGTCCGGCCGATCGTTTGCGAGGTCGGCATTCTGCCCCGCACCCATGGCAGCGCGCTGTTCACCCGCGGCGAGACCCAGGCCCTTGCGGTCGCCACCCTCGGCACCGGCGAGGACGAGCAATATGTCGACGCGCTCCAGGGCACTTACAAAGAGACCTTCATGCTGCACTACAATTTCCCGCCTTATTCGGTCGGGGAAGTCGGCCGCATGACCGGGCCGGGCCGGCGCGAGATCGGCCACGGCAAGCTTGCCTGGCGGGCGATCCATCCGGTGCTGCCCGATCGCGAGAGCTTTCCCTACACCATCCGCATCGTGTCCGAGGTCACCGAGTCGAACGGATCGTCCTCGATGGCCACGGTGTGCGGCTCCTCGCTGGCCATGATGGACGCGGGCATTCCGCTGAAACGTTCGGTGGCGGGCATCGCCATGGGCCTCATCAAGGAAGACAAGAACTTCGCCGTTCTGTCCGACATTCTTGGCGATGAGGACCATCTCGGCGATATGGACTTCAAGGTTGCCGGCACGTCCGAGGGCGTGACCTCGCTACAGATGGACATCAAGATCACCGGCATCACCGAGGAGATCATGAAAGTCGCGCTCGATCAGGCGCGCGACGGCCGCATGCATATCCTCGCCGAGATGAACAAGGCGCTCAACACGGCGCGGCCGGAGCTTGGCGAATATGCGCCGCGCATCGAGACGATCCACATCCCGGTCGACAAGATCAGGGAAGTGATCGGATCGGGCGGCTCGGTGATCCGCGAGATCGTCGCGGAGTTGGGCGCCAAGATCGACATCTCCGACGACGGCACGGTGAAGATCGCCTCGGCCAACGCCGAATCGATCCGCGCCGCGATCGGCCGCATCAAGGGCATCACGTCCGAGCCCGAAGTCGGCACGATCTATCAGGGCAAGGTGGTCAAGGTGATGGAGTTCGGCGCCTTCGTGAACTTCTTCGGCCCCAAGGACGGGCTGGTGCACATCTCGCAGCTCGCCGACGGCCGTCCCAAGGCCGTCACCGACGTCGTCAAGGAAGGCGACCAAGTGTGGGTGAAGCTGCTCGGCTTCGACGACCGCGGCAAGGTCAAGTTGTCGATGAAGGTGGTCGATCAGACGACTGGCAAGGAACTCGAGAAGGCCCAGGCGAGCTAGGCGGCCGATCGACTAAGCAACCATCCCCTCGCCACGCGCGGAGGGATGGACCACCCCTATTCCGTCTTGGCGCATTTCGTGCCGATGACGAACTGGTCGAGATTCTTGCGCTGCCATTCAATAGCCTTGACCGGGGCGGTGCCCGTACAGCTCACCACATCCTCTGAGGTCACATCGAGCAAGGGCACTTCCTTGCAGGTGTTGGGCGGGGCAACCAGGCACGCAATAATTACCAGATGGGCAGCCATCTCTGCTTCTCCTTCAACGCTACGGGCTCCGCGCGATCCTAATGTCGGGCGGGATTTATCACAACAGTTCCGGTACCTTAAGCTTAGCGGGCGCCCCTATTGGGCAGCCTCGCGGGGGGCCTTTTCGACCGGGGTTTCGCTTCCCTCTTCGCTCTGCTCCGCGGACTTGAGCAGGGACATGCTCGGCATGGCGATCGTGCTGTAGCCGCAATCCACGAAATGGATCTCGCCGGTGACCGCGCCGGACAGATCCGACAACAGATAAAGCGCGGCGCCGCCGACCTCGTCGAGGGTCGGCGAGCGGCGCATCGGCGCGTGGCGCTGCTGATAGTGCAACAACGTGCGCGCATCGGAGATGCCGGCGCCGGCGAGCGTACGCATCGGCCCCGCCGACAGCGCATTGACCCTGATCCCTTGCGGGCCGAAGTCGGAGGCGAGATAGCGCACGCTGGTCTCCAGCGCCGCCTTGGCGACGCCCATGACGTTGTAGCAGGGCACCACCCGCGTGGCGCCGCCATAGGTCAGCGTCAACAGCGAGCCGCCGTTCGGCATCAGCTCGGCGGCAAGCTTCGACACCTCGGTGAAGGAGAAGCAGGAGATCACCATGGTGTGCTCGAAATTCTTGCGGGTCGTGTCGGCATAACGCCCACGTAGCTCGTTGCGGTCGGAGAAGGCGAGCGCATGTACGACGAAATCGAGCGAACCCCATTTCTTGCGGATCACCTCGAACACACGCTGGATGCTCGGCAAATCCTCGACGTCGGCCTCCTCGATGATCGAGGCGCCGATGCCTTGGGCGAGCGGAACGGCGCGGCGGCCGAACGCGCCGCCCTGATAGGAGAACGCGAGCTCGGCGCCCTGCCCGTGCAGCACCCGCGCGATGCCCCAGGCGATCGACCGGTCATTGGCGACGCCCATCACCAGTCCCCTCTTCCCCGCCATCAACGGCCCGGGCTCCGCGATATTTCTTGTTGTTGCCATTGCACTTACTCTGGTTATGGGTTGCCCCGTTACGTGTGTTCGTTCCTCAGCCGTCCAAACGACGAAAGACCAGTGTGGCGTTGGTTCCGCCAAAGCCGAAGCTATTCGACATCACGGCGTTAATGGCGACATTGTCCTGCCGCTTGCGCACGATCGGCATGTCGGCGACGGCCGGGTCGATGGTGTCGATATTGGCGGATTCGCAAATGAAGCCGTTGTTCATCATCAGCAGCGAATAGATCGCCTCGTGCGCGCCGGCCGCGCCCAGCGAGTGGCCGGTGAGCGACTTGGTGGCGCTGATCGGCGGGCATTTGTCGCCGAATACCTCGCGGATCGCCTCGATCTCCTTGACGTCGCCGATCGGGGTCGAGGTGGCGTGAGGATTGATGTAGTCGATGCCGCCATTGACGTTCTTCATGGCCATGCGCATGCAGCGGGCGGCGCCTTCGCCGGACGGCTGCACCATGTCATGGCCGTCGGAGGTGGCGCCGTAGCCGACCAGCTCGCCGTAGATGCGCGCCCCGCGCGCCTTGGCATGATCGAGATCCTCGAGCACGACCACGCCGGCGCCGCCGGCGATGACGAAGCCGTCGCGGTCGGCGTCATAGGCGCGGCTCGCCACTTCGGGCCGGTCGTTGAAATCGGACGACATGGCGTTCATGGCGTCGAACAGGACCGAGAGCGTCCAATCGAGTTCCTCGCCGCCGCCGGCAAACACGATGTCCTGCTTGCCCAATTGGATCAGCTCCGACCCGTTGCCGATACAATGGGCCGAGGTCGAGCAGGCCGACGAGATCGAATAGCTCACGCCCTTGATGTGGTAGGGCGTCGACAGCGTGGCCGAGTTGGTCGAGCACATGGCCTTCGGCACCTCGAACGGGCCGACCTTCTTGGGACCCTTTTCGCGGGTGGTGTCGGCGGCCTGAACGATGGCGCGGGTCGACGGGCCGCCGGAGCCCATGATCAGCCCGGTCCGTTCGTTGGAAATATCGTTCTCCTCGAGCCCCGCGTCGCGGATCGCCTGCTCCATGGCGAGGTAGTTCCAGGCGGCGCCCTCGCCCATGAATCGCCGCACCTTGCGGTCGATCATGCCCTCCCAATCGAGCTTGGGCGCGCCATGAACCTGGCAGCGAAAGCCCAGCTCGGCATATTTGTCGGCCTTGACGATGCCGGACTTCGCCTCGCGCAACGAGGCGAGCACCTCCTGGGCGCTGTTGCCAATGGAGGACACGATGCCCATGCCGGTAACGACCACACGTTTCATCGGGTCATAATCCTAGGAAGCCTCAAGCCGCTTCGATCGATCAGGGTCATAAGCCTGCTTTGAGCATGATCCCGCTTTTCCGGATCAAGCTTGAGCGGGGGCGGCCTCGCCCGCCTGGAACAGGCCAACCCTCAAATCCTTGGCCGTATAGATGGTCTCGCCATCGGCCTTCAGCCAGCCGTCCCCGGTGCCAAGGGTGAATTTCCGCCGGATCACGCGCTTCAGCTCGACGATATATTCGAGCTTTTTCATGGTCGGGAGCACCATACCCGAGAACTTGACCTCGCCGACGCTTAAAGCGCGCCCCTTGCCGGGCGCACCGAGCCAGCCCAAGAAAAAGCCGAGCAACTGCCACAAGGCGTCGAGCCCGAGGCAGCCGGGCATGACCGGATCGCCCTTGAAATGGCAGGGAAAGAACCAGAGGTCGGGCTTCACGTCGAGTTCCGCCACGATCCGACCATACCCATGCTCGCCGCCCTCTTCTTGGACCTGCGAGATGCGGTCGAACATCAGCATCGGCGGCAGCGGCAACTGGGCGTTGCCAGGGCCGAACAATTCGCCCCGCGCGCAGGCCAGCAGATCCTCGTAGTCGAATTGGTCCCGTCGCTCGGACATCGCTCTCTTCGGTTGCTCCCTGGCCATCGTCGCTCACCAAATTTGGGTGGTTTCCTAACACAGACAAGGGCCCATCAAAAGCCCGCGTGGAAACCGGGTGGTCGCTCCTGACGGCGTGCCGAAATCAGCCGCTCCCGCCTTGTTCCGGGGGCTGGGCCGACCTAGATCAAGGCGGCGGCGTTGCGGCAAAGGTAGGTTTCTGCCTATATTCTTTGAAGTTGTCGGACATGGTCAGATAAAAATGCATAGGTCGCCTTCGGGCCCGCACAAATTGCCAACCGAGACCACCCCGGGACACGTTGCCAAGCTCCTGCGCGGCGCGGGCTTGCGGCCCACGCGGCAGCGCGTGGCGCTGGCCCATCTGCTGTTCGCCAGCGGCGACCGTCATGTCACGGCGGAGACGCTGCATGAAGAGGCTCAGGCCCGCAAAGTGCCGGTGTCGCTCGCCACGGTATACAACACGCTGCACCAGTTCACCGAGGCCGGGCTGTTGCGGGAGGTCGCGGTGGAAGGCGCCAAGACCTATTTCGACACCAATACGTCCAACCACTACCATTTCTTCTGCGAGCATTCGGGCAGGCTGCTCGACATCGCCACCGGCGCGATCCGCATCGAGGGGCTACCAGAAGCGCCGGAGGGCATGACCATCTCCCGCGTCGATGTGCTGGTGAGATTGGTGGAAAAGCCCGGCCGCTAGCGGCCATAGGCGGGGCTATTTGACCTCTTCGCCCTTATAGACTCCCCACAGCCTGTCCTGCTGCACATAGCCGGAATAGTCGTCGACCGAGATGTGGCACCACTCGCCGTCGCACGACATGACGTTGCCGAGAACGCCCGATTGGAGCTCGGCCACGGCGCGCGAATTGGTCGAGTCCGAATTGTAGAGCGGGACGCGGTCATCGCCCTTCGCCCACGGCGTCACCAGTGCGGTCCGCCGCGCGCTGAGCAGGCTGTGGAACACCCAGCCGTCGGCCCCCTCGCTGTCGCGCACGCGCCGCCAATTGTCCGATTCGGCGATGATCTCCACGGGCAGGCCGGCACGCGAGAACACCCAGACGATCGACTGGTCGGTGCTCGGCCCTTTGCGCACGTTCACCTTATCGGATTTGAGGCTGACGAAGCGCGGCACGGGGAGCGCGGCCTTGCCGGGGGCATCGACCGCCGCCTGCTTCACGCTGTCCTGGGCGCGGCCCTCAAGGCCGGTCAAGAGCAGGAGCCCTAACGCTGCAGCGAGCCCGATCGAAACACGATGCCTCACCGTCTCACCCCGCTTGGCGCCTGTGGCTGCAGCCCGGAAAAGAGGGCCGTCCTCCGAATCGGCTCGTCCTTATCGCCTCTGGATGACTGAGAAAAGTGAAAGGATCGTGGCTCTGGGCCAAGATGACGCTTTATCTCGCAAAGCCGCTTCTGTTACAGAAAGCGGCGCGCATCGCTTGAAGCGCCGCAAAATGACGCGGGAGGGCCCCCTCCCGCTCCAATCCTAACTGGATTTGTAATGGCTGATCGCCCACTCGTTATCGTCACGCGTAAGCTTCCCGACGTGGTTGAGACACGCTTGCGGGAGCTATTCGACGCACGGCTCAACCTCGAAGACAAGCCGTACACGCGCGAAGAGCTGATGGACGCGGTCAAGACCGCCAACGTGCTGGTGCCGACCGTCACCGACCGGATCGACCGGGCGGTGCTGTCCCAGGCCGGCCCCGATCTCAAGCTGATCGCCCAGTTCGGCACCGGCGTCGACAATATCGACCTCGAGACGGCGCGGAACCGGTCGATCATCGTGACCAACACGCCCGGCGTGCTGACCGAGGACACCGCCGACATGACCATGGCGCTGATCATTGCGGTGCCACGCCGGCTGACCGAGGGCGCGACGCTGCTGAAGGGCGGCGCCAATGGCTGGCAGGGCTGGTCGCCGACCTGGATGCTCGGCCACCGCATCTACGGCAAGCGGCTCGGCATCGTCGGCATGGGCCGCGTCGGCCAGGCCGTGGCCAGGCGGGCCAAGTCGTTCGGGCTTCAGATCCACTATCACAACCGGCGGCGCGTGGTTCCCGAGGTCGAGAAGGCGCTCGAAGCGACCTATTGGGACAGCCTCGACCAGATGCTCGCCCGCATGGACATCATCTCCATCAATTGCCCGCATACGCCGGCGACCTATCATCTGCTTTCGGCGCGCCGGCTGGCGCTGCTGAAACCGTCCGCCTATGTCGTCAACACCGCGCGCGGCGAGGTGATCGACGAGAACGCGCTCGCCCGCATGATCGAGAACAACGAGCTGGCCGGCGCGGGCCTCGACGTGTTCGAGCACGAGCCGGCGGTGAACCCGAAGCTGCTCAAGAGCAGCAAGGTGGTGGTGCTGCCGCATATGGGCTCGGCCACGCTCGAAGGCCGGGTCGACATGGGCGAGAAGGTCATCATCAACATCAAGACCTTCCTCGACGGCCACGCGCCGCCCGACCGCGTCCACCCCGCGATGTTCTAATCGGGCGCAAGCTCGGGCGACCGCACGTGCTCGGGGCGGAAGCCCATGCCGATGAGCCGCGCCGGAAATCTCCGCAAGAACGGAAAGCGGTTGAACAGCGCGACCACGAACGGCGGCCGCGGGCGCTCGGTCATGGCGAGCACGTTGCTGATGATGCGCTTCTGCACGAATAGCTGAACGCGCTGCATCATCTTGGTCGGCCATTCGCGCCGCTGCTGCACCTTGGCGAGGTCCGCGACCGAAACCGACCTCTGGCGCAGCGGTTGCCACAGGATATTGGCGGCGGCGACCGCATCCTGAACGGCGAGATTGATGCCGACCCCGCCGACCGGCGACATGGCATGGGCCGCATCGCCGATGCAGAGGAGCCCCGGGCGGTACCAGCGCTTGAGGCGGTCTACGGTCACCGTGAGAAGCTTGACGTCATCCCAGGAGGCGATCTCGCCGACGCGGTCGGCAAAGGCCGGATTGAGGCGCACCAAAGCGGCGCGAAAGGCCTCCAGCCCGCCGTCACGCAGCCGGGCGAAGCCGCCCTTGGGAATGACATAGGCGCATTGCCAATAATCGCCGCGATCGAGCGTGACGAACACCACGCCGGCCTGGATGCGGCCGAGCGTCTGCTGGCCGTCAGCGGGCCGCTTGGCGAGGCGAAACCACAGCACGTCCATCGGCGCGCCGAAATCCTCGACCTCGAGGCCGGCGAGCGCGCGCACGGTGGAATGCCGGCCGTCGGCGCCCACCACCAGATCGGCTTTGATTTCGAGGAATCCGTTCGGCGTCTTGGCCTGCAGGCCTGAAATCCTGTCGCCGTCCGTGAGCAGACCGTCGACTTCGGCCTGCATATGGAGATGAAAGCTCGGATAGCGGCGCGCTTGGTCGGCGAGAAAGTCGAGAAAGTCCCATTGCGGCATCAGCGCGATGAAATGGCAATGGGTCGGCAGATGGGCAAAGTCGGCAAGGACGATGCGCTCGTCGCCGATCTGCCCGGTGAGCTCGCGCACCTCTTGATGCGGGCGCTTGAGGAAATCGTCGAGGATGCCGAGCTCGTACATGAACTCGAGCGTCGAGGGATGGATGGTGTCGCCGCGGAAATCGCGCAGGAAATCGGCGTGCTTCTCCAGCACCACGACATCGACGCCGGCGCGCGCCAGCAACAGCCCGAGCATCATGCCGGCCGGGCCGCCGCCGGCGATGGCGCAAGCCGTGGTGCTGGTCTCGACCGCCATGCCTACTCGCCGGCCTCGGCCATGGCATTGCGGTGGTGGGAAAGGTCATGGAAGCGCGGGCTGCGGCCGTTCAGCGGATTGTCGGGGTCCCAGCCATAGGCGACCGTGCTGAACCGGGCCTGGAGGGCGTCATAGAGCAACAGCCGGCCGACCAGGCTTTCGCCGAGGCCGAGCAGTTCCTTGACCACCTCGACCGCGGCGAGGCAGCCGATCACGCCGGCGACCGCGCCGAGAATTCCGGCCTCGGAACACGGTGCGACCGTCCCTTCCGGCGGCGGCTCGGGGAACAGGCAGCGATAAGACGGACGCGGATTGCCTGCATCGTCGCGCTCGAAGGCGCGGAAGGTGGTGAGGTGGCCGTCGAACGGCCCGACCGCGGCGAACACCAGCGGCACTTTGGCGAAAAAGCAGGAATCGTTGACGAGATAGCGCGTGGCGAAATTGTCGGAGCCGTCGGCGACGATATCGTAGCCGCCGACGATGCCGAGCGCATTCTCGGCCACCAGCCGCGTGGTGTAGAGGCGCGTCTCGACCTGCGGATTGAGGCGTTCGATGGTTTCCGCCGCGCTCTTGGTCTTCGATCGTCCGACGCTCTTGGTGTCGTGCACGATCTGACGCTGGAGATTGTCGAGGCTGACCCGGTCGCTGTCGATGATGCCGATCTGGCCGATGCCCGCGGCAGCCAAATAAAGAATGAGCGGAGAGCCCAGCCCGCCGGCGCCGATCACCAGCACGCGCGCGGCTTTCAGCTTCTGCTGGCCCTCGCCGCCGATCTCCTTCAGCACCAGCTGGCGCTTGTAGCGCTCGATCTCTTCAGGAGTGAGCATGATGGAATGTAGGCTCTATCCTTGCTCTGTCATCGCCCGGCTTAACCGGGCGATCCAGTAACCACTGACCGATCAAATCGCGACGACCGGGGTTACTGGATGCCCGCCTGCGCGGGCATGACAGTGCGAGGCCGTATCACTGCCCGGTGGAGCCGAAACCGCCCTGCCCGCGCTCGGTTTCGCCGAGCGTCTCGACCGCGACGATTTCGACCGAGGCGACCGGCGCGATCACCAGCTGGGCGATGCGGTCGCCGCGCTGGACCCGGAACGTCTCGCTGCCGAGATTGACCAGCAGCACCATGATCTCGCCGCGATAGTCGGCATCGATGGTGCCCGGGCTGTTCAGCACGGTGAGGCCATGCTTGAAGGCGAGCCCCGAGCGTGGGCGCACTTGCCCTTCGCACCCGTGAGGCAGCTCCAGCACGAAGCCGGTCGGCACCAGCGCCCGGGCGCCCGCCGACAGCTTGACCGGCTGGTCCCGGGGCACGGCGGCGACCAGGTCGAGCCCGGCGGCATGTTTTGACTGATAGGACGGGAGCGGCAGTCCTTCGCCATGAGGGAGGCGCAAGACGCGGACCGTGAGGCTCATTCAGCGGCCAAGCGCAGGCTTACCAGCGCATCGGCGGCACGCGCGAGGAGCCGCACCGCGGTCTCGTCCTTGCTGAGAGCGGGCCAGTCCTCGACGCCCGTCGCCGTGACGAGATGGACTTGGGTGTTGTCGGCGCCCATCACCCCGGTGCCGGGCCACACATCGTTGGCGACGATCCAGTCGGCGCCCTTGGCGCGGCGCTTGGCGGTCGCGTTCTCGACCAGGTTCTCGGTCTCGGCGGCAAAGCCGATGACGAGGTGCGGGCGCTTCGGCCCGGGCTTGGCGATGGTGGCGAGGATATCGGGGTTCAGCGCGAGCTTGAGATCGGCCTCGATCTGGTTTTGCTTCTTCAGTTTTTGCGGCGATTCGTCGGCGGCGCGCCAATCGGCGACCGCGGCGGCGCAAATGGCGATGTCGGCGGGAAGCGCGGCAAGCGTGGCGGCGAGCATCTCGTGTGCGGTCTCCACCCTCACCACGGTGACCCCTTGCGGATCGGGCAGCGCCACCGGTCCGCTGATCAGCGTCACCTCGGCGCCGAGCGCGGCGGCGGCGCGGGCCAGCGCATGGCCCTGCTTGCCGGAGGAGCGGTTGGCGATGTAGCGCACGGGATCGATCGGTTCTTGGGTCGGGCCCGAGGTGACGAGAACGCGACGGCCCGACAGCGGCCCGGCAGCTTTGGCCCCAAGCAGTCTATCGATGGCTTCCAGGATCGCGGACGGCTCGGCCATGCGGCCGGGCCCATATTCGCCGCAGGCCATCTCGCCCTCCTCGGGGCCGACAAACACGATGCCGTCGGTCCGGAGCGTGGCCATGTTCCGCCGCGTGGCCTGGTGCTGCCACATGCGCACATTCATGGCCGGCGCGGCGAGCACGGTCTTGTCGGTGGCGAGCAGAACGGTGGTGGCAAGGTCGGAGGCGATGCCGTGCGCCATCTTGGCGAGGAGATCGGCGGTGGCCGGCGCGACCACCACCAGGTCGGCTTCGCGCGACAGGCGGATATGGCCGATCTCGGCCTCGTCCTTGAGGTCGAACAGATCGGTGAAAACCTTCTCCTCGGTCAAGACCGCGAGCGAGAGTGGGGTGACGAACTCCGCGCCCCCTTTGGTGAGGATCGCGCGCACGGCGGCGCCCCGCTCCTTCAAGCGGCGCACCAGCTCGAGGCTCTTATAGGCGGCGATGCCGCCGCCGACGATCAACAGGATGCGCTTGCCTTGCAATTCGTCCTCGCGCTTTGTCATGCCCGCGAAGGCGGGCATCCAGTAATCCCTGAGTTTAGCAGTAACGCTCTGCCGTGGTTACTGGATTGCCCGGTCAAGCCGGGCAATGACAAGAAATAGGGTTAGCGGTCAACCATCAAAAGAGCAGCGCCAGGGCGATGGCCGCAAGCGCGATGGCGCCGACCCAGATGCCGATGCGGCTTGCCCGGCTCTCGCGCCCTTGCGCCTCGGCCAGGCGCTCGACGGTGTGATCGTCGAGCCGCAAGCCGTCCTCGGCCATCGACGACAAAGCTTCGGCGGTGCGCTCGGCCTGGCCGAGCAATTTCGGGATATCGCCCATGAAGCGGCCGACGGATGCGGCGCCTTCGGCCGCCGCATCGAACTGGGCGCCGGCGCCGAAGGTCTGCTCCATCCACTCCTTCACCACCGGCTCGGACACGATCCACATATTGAGCTCGGGATCGAGGCTGCGGCCGACGCCCTCGACCACCACCATGGTCTTTTGCAGCAACAGCAGCTCCGGCCGCGTCTGCATGTCGAACACTTCGGTATATTGAAACAGCTGGCCGAGCAGCTGGGCCATGGAGATTTCGCTGGCCGGCCGGTCCATGATCGGCTCGCCGATGGCGCGCAGGGCTTGCGCGAACTGCGCCACCGAATGCTTGCGCGGCACGTAGCCCGCGTCGAAATGGACCTCGGCGACGCGGGTATAGTCGCGGTTGAGGAAGCCGTAGAGGATCTCGGCCAGGAAGCGCCGCTCCTTCATGCCGAGGCGCCCCATGATGCCGAAATCGACGGCGACGATCCGGCCCTGCTCGTCGATGAACAGATTGCCGGGATGCATGTCGGCGTGGAAGAAGCCGTCGCGCATGGCATGGCGCAGAAAGGCCTGCATCAGCCGCGCGCCGAGCGCCTTCACGTCGTGGCCGGCGGCGGCAAGCTTGTCGCGGTCGGCGATCGGGATGCCGTCGATCCATTCGAGCGTCAGCACGCGGCGCGCGCTTCGCGTCCAGTCGACGGTCGGCACGCGGAAGCCCTCGTCGTTCTTCGAGTTCTCGGCGATCTCGGAGATGGCCGCGGCTTCCATGCGCAGATCCATCTCGATGGCGACCGACTTCGCCAGCGTGTCGACCACGGCGATCGGCCGCAAGCGCCGCGAGGGCGCGTGGAAGCGCTCGATCATGCGGGCGGCGAAGACATAGCTATCGAGGTCTTTCTGGAAGCGCTGCTCGATGCCGGGCCGGAGAACCTTGACGGCGACTTGCTTCAGCGTGCCGTCGCCTTCGCGCACGCGCGCTTTATGCACTTGCGCGATCGAGGCGGCGGCGACCGGTGGGCCGAACTCGGCATAAAGCTGGTCGATCGGGGCGCCCAGCGCCTCCTCGACCGCCGCCCGCGCTTCGCCTTGCGAGAAGGGCGGCAGGCGGTCCTGGAGGGTGGACAGATCGCGGGCAAGCTCGCGGCCGATGATGTCGTCGCGGGTGGCGAGGAACTGGCCGAGCTTGATGTAGGACGGTCCGAGCGAGGTGAGCGCTGCCGACAAGCGCCTCTCGTTGCCGTCGCCCGCGCCGTTCTTGCGGAGCGGCGCCGTGACGCGGGCGAACAGCGCCAGCGGCCCCGGCAGATTGGCCTGATCCGGCATGACGCGCGCGCCCGACCAGGCGATGACGGCGCCCGCCTTGGTCAGCCGCGCCATGTTGCCAATCGCGCTCATGATTGAGGCCTTATCACAATCGCCAGGCGGAGTGGATGGCCGCAATCCCACCGGTGAGATTGCGGTAGCGCACACGCTCGAAGCCGGCATTCTCGATCATCTGAGTGAAGGTTTTCTGATCGGGGAAGCGGCGGATGCTTTCCACCAGATAGCGATAGGACGCGCTGTCGCCGGCGACCAGGCCGCCCAGCACGGGAATCGCGTTGAAGGAATAGGCATCGTAAAGCGTATCGAGCAGCGGTACCTCGACGCTGGAGAATTCGAGGCACAGGAAGCGCCCACCCGGCTTCAGCACCCGGTAGGCCTCCGCCAGCGCCGCCTCGAGGCGGGTCATGTTCCTCATGCCGAACGCGACGGTATAGGCGTCAAAGCTTCGGGTCGGGAAAGGCAAGTCTTCGGCATTGCCGCGCACGAAACTGAGCCTCGCCCCCTCGCCCTCTCCCCGCGCCCGGCCGGCCTCGATCATCTCCGCGCTGATATCGCAGATGACCGCCGAGGCCCCGGGACCCGAGGCCTCGAGCACCCGCAAGGCGATGTCGCCGGTGCCGCCGGCGACGTCGAGCAGGGCGTAAGGAACGGCGCTTTTCGGGGGCGCCAGCCAGGACACCAGGTCGCTTTTCCACAGCCGGTGGAGCCCGCCCGACATCAGGTCGTTCATCAGGTCGTAGCGGGGCGCGACCCTGGCAAAAACGTCGTTCACCAGGCCTTGCTTGGCGTCTTCAGCCACGCGGGCGAAGCCAAAGCTGGTATTCGCCTGCGCGGCAGCGGGACTTTTGAGGTCTTCGGCCATCGACGCGGACAATAGCGTAAGCCCCAAGTTCAGGCTATTGTTGCAGCGCAACGAGCTTCTTCTGCACTGCAGTATCTGGACGGATCGCTCATGCCGGAACTACCCGAGGTGGAAACCGTGCGCCGGGGCTTGGAACCCGTGCTGGTCGGCAACGCGTTTACGCGCGTCGAGCAGCGCCGGGCCGACCTGCGCTTTCCGCTGCCGGAGAATTTCGGCACGAGGCTGTCCGGCCGGACGATAGAGGCGCTCGACCGCCGCGCCAAATATCTGCTCGCCCGGCTCGACGACGGCGAGGTTCTGGTGATGCATCTCGGCATGACCGGGCGCTTCCGCATCGACCACGCCAATGGAATGAGCGCCGCCGCGCAGGCGCAGAGAAAGGTGCCGAAGCACGAGCATATCGTGTTTCATCTCGGCGACGGCACGGCCGTGCGCTACTCCGATACGCGGCGCTTCGGGCTGATGGATTTGATCAGGTCCGAGCGGCTCGACATGCACGCGCTGTTCAAGGGCCTCGGCATCGAGCCGCTGAGTCCCGCCTTCACGCCGGAATGGCTCGCCGGGCGCATCAAGGGCAAGGCCACTTCGATCAAGGCGGCCCTGCTCGACCAGAAACTGATCGCCGGGCTCGGTAATATCTATGTCTGCGAGGCGCTGCACCGCGCACGCATTTCGCCGACCAAGCTCGCGGGCACGCTCGCCACCAAATCGGGCAAGCCGACCAAGAAGACGGAAGCGTTGGTCGCCGCCATCAAGGCCGTGCTGGCGGATGCCATCAAGGCCGGCGGCTCGTCGCTGCGCGATTACCGGCACACCGACGGCCGGCTCGGCCGCTTCCAGCATCGCTTCAAGACCTACAATCGCGCGGGCAAACCGTGCCCCAGAACAGGCTGCGGAGGAACCGTACGCCGCATCGTCCAGGGAGGACGCTCAACCTTCTATTGTCCAACCTGTCAACGCTAGGGGACTCGAACCACATGTCCTTGAATGTCTTCACCACGAGGGAGCCCGAACCCGAGGAGGCACCAAAAAAGAACGGCGCCTACGAGACCATCCTCGTCACCAGCAACGGCAAAGTCGGGCTCATCACGCTCAACCGACCGCATGCGCTGAACGCTCTCAACACCCAACTCATCAGCGAGTTGAACCGCGCGCTCAAGGTCTTCGAGGCCGATCCCGCGATCGGCTGCATCGTCATCACCGGCAACGACAAGGCCTTCGCCGCCGGCGTCGACATTAAGGAGATGCACCAGAAGAATTTCGTCGAAGCCTATGGCAGCGATTTCCTCGCGCCGTTCGACAAGATCAGCACGGCCCGCAAGCCGATCATCGCGGCGGTGGCCGGTTATGCGCTGGGCGGGCGGCTGCGAACTGGCCATGGCCTGCGATATCATCCTGGCGGCGGATACCGCGGTATTCGGCCAGCCGGAGATCACGCTCGGCATCATGCCGGGCAATGGCGGCACCCAGCGGCTGACGCGCGCCGTCGGCAAGGCCAAGGCCATGGAGCTTTGCCTGACCGGGCGGCGCATCAATGCCGCGGAGGCGGAGCGCGCGAACCTGGTGAGCCGGGTGGTGCCGGCGGACGAGCTGCTCGACGAGGCGATGAAAGTCGCCAACAAGATCGCCCATTTGTCACAGCATGCGGTGATGATGATCAAAGAGGCGATCAATCGCGGCTTCGCCACCACGCTGGCCGAAGGCGCCCGGTTCGAGCGCGGCCAGTTCTATTCGCTGTTCGCCACCGAGGACCAGAAGGAAGGCATGGCGGCCTTCATCGAGAAGCGGAAGCCCGAGTTCAAGAACCGGTAGCATGTCAAAGGCCGGTCGCTAGACCTTGTAATAGTCGCGATACCAGGCGACGAAGCGCTCGATGCCCTGGTCCAGCTTCGTGGCAGGCTCAAATCCGGTCGCCTGCTTGAGCGCCTCGACATCGGCGTAGGTTTCCTCCACGTCGCCCGGCTGTTGCGGCAAGAGCTCGATCTTGGCCTTCTTGCCAACCGCCTGCTCGATCGCGGCGATGTAGTCGAGCAGCGCAACGGGGTTGTGATTGCCGATATTGTAGAGCCGGTGGGGCGCCGATGAGGTGCTGGGATCCGGCGCCTCGGGGCGCCAATCGGGATCCGGCGTCGCAATCACGTCGAGCGTGCGGACCACGCCTTCGACGGCATCGTCGATATAGGTGAAATCGCGGGCGTGTTGGCCGTAGTTGAACACCTTGATCGGCTCGCCGGCGATAATGTCGCGGGTGAACAGAAAGAGCGACATGTCCGGTCGCCCCCACGGTCCATAGACGGTAAAGAATCGCAGGCCGGTGGCCGGCAGCCCGAACAGATGGGCATAAGAATGGGCCATCAGCTCGTTCGCCTTCTTGGTCGCCCCGTAGAGGCTCACGGGATGATCGGCACCGTCGCTCACGCTGAACGGCAGCTTGCGGTTCGCGCCATAGACGGCGCTGGTCGAGGCATAGACGAGATGCTCCACGCCGTGGTGCCGGCAGCCCTCGATCACGTGCAGAAAGCCCGTGATGTTCGAGCTGATATAAGCGTGCGGATGGTCGAGCGAGTAACGGACGCCGGCCTGGGCGGCGAGATGGACCACGCGCTCGGGCTTCTCCTCGGCGAAGGTGGCCTCGACCGCGGTGCGGTCGGCGAGATCGGCTTTGATGAAGCGGAAGCGCTCATGCTCCTTGAGGCGCTTGAGCCGCGCTTCCTTCAACGACACGTCGTAATAGGGACTGAGATTGTCGAGCCCAATCACCTCATGCCCGCGGTCGAGCAGGCGGGCCGCCGTGTGATACCCGATGAAGCCGGCGGCGCCGGTGACCAGGACGCGCATCGTACTCTTTCGTTGCCCCCAAATTCCCCAAAAGCCGCGACAGGAGAGCCACCGACGCCTTGGTATGTCAATTGCTCAAGGCCGCGGGGCCTAAGGCGGCTTCCCGGCGCGGTTGACGCTTCCGGGGGCGCTCGCTATAGAGCAGCCCGACCATCCGCTTATGTTTCCCGCGCTTTCTCGCCCGATCGACGGTCGAAGCGCGCCCCTTAAGGATCAATCCATGGCCAATACCAAATCGGCGAAGAAAGCCGCTCGCCAGACCATTCGCCGCACTGGCGTCAACAAGACCCGGCGCACCCGCCTCAGAAGCTCGGTGCGCAAGGTCGAAGAGGCGATCGCCTCGGGCAACAAAGAGGCTGCGACCGCGGCCCTCAAGGAAGCCGAGCCGATCATCGCGCGCACGGGACAGCAGGGCGTCGTCCACCGCAAGACGGCCTCGCGCAAAGTCTCCCGTCTCGCCAAGCGCGTCGGCGCCATGGGCAGCGCCTAACAAAAAAACCTCTCCTGTTGTTTCGCGGCAACAGACGGCGAACGCAAGCGCGCGCCGATCATGTCATTTCAACGAATATTTCAACCGCTTGTCACGGGATGCGGTGCCGCGGAGACACACGGTCCGCGATCGCGTGTGTCGGTTCCAAAAAAAATCGTGCGGCAATGCTGTCGTCGAAGCGGACTGTCATCAACGCGCCGCGTGTTTCACCTGTTGGATTCAGGCTTGCGAGCCAGAGGCTTGGCGATCACGGCTGAGGGCACTGTCGACAGGTTATTCGCCGTCGCGTTACTCCGGCCCATCGCTTGATCAGCGGGTGTGCCATGTGTATAGTCCAACCATCCGAACGGGGCTTTCCCCTCCTTCACAATTGAGTACCTTAGACCTGGTGGCAGCCGGGAAAGGTTTTCGTTGTCTTCGACGTAAGGGGGGTGGAAAACTTGTGGACGTTAACGCGTAATCTGTGGGTGGTCGTGGTCGTTTTCGCCGGGTAGCCACTGCCTATTGTAGCCAACTCAAATTTTGTTCTTACGTCGTACCTTGTCTTCAGGGGAGGACGTTTCCTTTGAGCCCACAGAGTGACGATAAGGTGGTCGATGATGTCGATGTGGAGACGGCGTGGACAGCCCTCCAGTCAAGTCCTCGGTCGCAGCTGGTCGATGTGCGTACCCGTGCAGAGTGGACTTATGTCGGAATTCCAGACCTAGGGCCTGTCGGCAAACGGCCTGTGCTCGTAGAGTGGCAGACCTTTCCCGATCAGGCGGTGGATCCGCGCTTTGCGGAGCGCTTGGCTGGCGAACTGAAGGCGCTCGGTGTGGAATTGGGTGACGATCTGTTTTTTATCTGTCGTTCGGGAAGCCGGAGCTTGGCGGCGGCCAAGGCAATGGCGGCGATCGGGTATCGTGCCTGTCACAATGTCGCTTGCGGCTTTGAAGGTCCGCTTGACGATGGCAGGCATCGCGGCGCCCTCGCAGGTTGGAAGGCGGCTGGTCTGCCCTGGCAGCAAGGCTAGGAGCGAGGCTGGTTGTAGGGACGGGTTATGACTGTCGGCGTCGATCTTGTTGACTGCTCATGTATCAGGCGTGCGGTGCGTAACGGCGCGACAATAAGAATGGGAAAGAGCAGAAACCGTGGCACAGCAAGAGCAGTGCGCGCCAAGCGATGCTTGGGCGAGGGTCAAGAGCCGGTTACGCGCTGAGCTGGGAGAGGACGTATTCGCCAGTTGGTTTAGAGGGGTGGAGGTCGAGCAGGTAGACGGTGAGGTGGTTCACCTCACTGTGGCGACCCGCTTCCTCCGCAACTGGCTCCGCTCGCATTATTACGACTTCGTGCTGAGGCTTTCGCGCGGCGAATGGCCGACGGTCGAGCGCCTCGAATTTTCGGTGAGGCAGCCGCATTTCAGCGTTGAGGCGCCCACGGAGGCGCCGCGCATCGCGCGAAATCCGGAGCCTCGGGCGGTCGCCGAGCTGGCGCCCCTGCCGATGCCGCTTCGCACCGGCTATGGCGGCTTCGAGGGCTCGCCGCTCGATCCCAGGCTCAGCTTTCAGAGCTTCGTGGTCGGCGCCTCGAACCGGCTCGCTTATGCCGCCGCACAAGAGGTGGCTACCGTGTTCACGGCGCCGCAGCCGCTGTTTAACCCCTTGTTCGTGCACGGCAGTGTCGGGCTCGGCAAAACCCATCTCCTGCACGCCATCTCGTGGGAGGTGAAGCAGCGCAAGCCCGAAGCGCAGGTGCTTTATCTCACCGCCGAGCGTTTCATGTCGGGCTTCGTGCAGGCCTTGCGGGCGCGCGACGCGCTCGCCTTCAAGGAGAAGCTGCGCAAGATCGACATTCTCCTGATCGACGATATGGAGTTCCTGCAAGGGCCGACCATTCAGCAGGAGTTCTGCCACACCCTCAACTCGCTGATCGACGGCGGGCGGCAAGTGGTGGTGGCCGCCGACCGCGCGCCGACCCAGCTCGACAAGCTCGACATGCGCATGCGGTCGAGGCTGGGCGGCGGCCTGGTCGCCGAGATCGGCACCATGGATTACGAGTTGCGCCACAAGATTCTCGAAAAGCGAGCGACCGAGGCCTGCACCGAGACCAGGGGCCTCGATATCTCCGACATCGTGCTCGCGTTTCTCGCCGAACGCTTGACCGAGAGCGGGCGCGAGCTCGAAGGCGCGGTACATCGTCTGCGCGCCAGCTACCAGTTGACCGACGAGGCGGTGACGCTCGAAACCGCCGAGCAGATCGTGCGCGATCTCATGCGCGGGGCAGAGCCACGGCGCGTGCGCATCGACGATATCTTGCGCACGGTGTCGAAGCATTACGGCGTCAACCGCGGCGACCTCTTGTCGGGGCGGCGCAACCGTTCGATCGTGCGGCCGCGCCAGATCGGCATGTATCTGGCGAAGCTGCTCACCTCGCGCTCGCTGCCCGAGATCGGCCGGCGGTTCGGCAACCGCGACCACACCACCGTGCTGCACGCGATCCGCAAGATCGAGCAGCTCATGAACGACGACAACCAGCTCCGCGAGGAGATCGAGCTTCTGAAGCGCTTGCTGCGCGAATAGGGGGAAGGTGGGCCGGGGGGCTTGGCCCTGGAGGCCGAGGCGTCCCCCCGCCCGCTCTTGCAAATTGCCTGCTATCGCGTCAAGTTCGAGCCCTTAGGGTCCTTTCATCACGCCTTTGCCTGGGGTCGGACTGGAGCCAGAAAGCGCTTCGGCCAGGGTCGAACATAGGCGGGAAACGTTCATTTTTCGGGGGCATCGGGCAACCATGCGGCTCACCATCGACAAACCCGGTCTGGCGCGCGCGCTCGCCCATGTGGCGAGCGTGGTCGAGCGCCGCAACACCATCCCCATCCTGTCCAACGTCCTGCTGTCGACGGCCAAGAACGAGCTGAAATTGACCGCCACCGACCTCGACATGGAGCTGGTCGAGACGGTGCCCTGCAAGGCCAAGGGCGAGGGCGCCACCACCGTGCCGGCGCACATGTTCCACGACATCGTGCGCAAGCTGCCCGAGGGCGCCGATATCGATCTCACCCGCGACGGCGAGCAAGGACGGCTGACCATCACCTCCGGGCCGGCCCAGTTCTCGCTCCAGACGCTGCCGGCCGACGACTTTCCCGCGCTCAGCGTCGACGATCTCGGTCACAGCTTCCCGCTAGCGGCGGGAGACCTGAAGAAGCTGATCGACAAGACCCGGTTCGCCATCTCGACCGAGGAGACCCGCTATTATCTGAACGGCATCTATCTCCATGCCACGCAGAGCGGCGGCAAACCCATGTTGCGGGCGGTGGCGACCGACGGGCACAGGCTCGCCCAGGTCGAGCTGCCGCTGCCCTCGGGCGCCAAGGACATGCCGGGCGTGATCGTGCCGCGCAAGACCGTGGTCGAGCTCGCCAAGCTGGTCGAGGACGGCGAAGGCGAGGTGCGCATCGAGCTGTCGCCGTCGAAGATCCGGGTATCCACGGCGCGCGTGGTGCTCACCTCCAAGCTGATCGACGGCACCTTCCCCGACTATGAGCGCGTCATTCCGCAAGGCAACGACAAGACGATGGAGGTGGACAACGCCGCCTTCGCCCAAGCGGTCGACCGGGTGTCGACGCTGTCGAGCGACAAGGGCCGTGCGGTGAAGCTCACCATCAACGCCGGCAAGCTGGTGCTATCGGTCAACAATCCGGACTCGGGCAGCGCCACCGAGGAACTGGCGGTCGATTATGGCTTCGATCCGCTGGAGATCGGCTTCAACGCCCGCTATCTGCTCGATATTTCACAGCAGCTCGATAGCGGCACGGCCGAGTTCCAGCTCGCCGATCCAGGCTCCCCCACCATGGTGCGCGACGGCAAGGATCTCTCGGCGCTCTATGTGCTCATGCCGATGCGGGTATGAGGGCCGATCGCAAGGGACGGGGCAAGGCAAAGGCGATCGCGGGCGACCCGGCCAAGACGCGCCTGTTCGTCCGCTCGCTCAAGCTCACCGATTTCCGCAACTATGCGCGGGCCGAGCTCAAGCTCGATGCGCGCCCCGTGGTGCTGATCGGCGACAACGGCTCGGGCAAGACCAACCTGCTCGAAGCGGTGTCGCTGCTCGGCCCCGGCCAGGGCCTGCGCGGACGCCCCTATGCCGAGATCGCCCGCAAGGACGGGGCCGGCGGCTTCGCCGTGGCGGCCAAGGTGGTGTCGCGCCAGGACGAGGTCGAGATCGGCACCGGATTGCCCGCCGGCACGCGCGAGCAGGCCGTCGGCCGCACGGTGCGCATCGCCGGCAAGGAGACGAGCGCGGGCGCGCTCGCCGAGCATGTTCAACTGGTCTGGCTGATCCCGGCGATGGACGGGTTGTTCACCGGGTCCGCGTCGGAGCGGCGGCGCTTCCTCGACCGGCTGGTGCTGGCCGTCGATCCCAAGATGCGCACGCCGCTCAACCGCTACGACCGGGCCATGCGGCAGCGGAACCGCCTGTTCCAGCTGCGCGAGGGCAGCCGCGCTTTGTTCGAGGGGCTCGAGGAGCAGATGGCCGAGGCAGGGACGGCAATCGCCGCGGCGCGGCTCGACGCGGTCGAGCGCTTGGCCGGGCTGATCGAGCAGATGCGGGCGGCGCGCGGCGAAGGCCCCTTCCCGTGGGCGTTGATCGAATTGGAAGGGACCCTCGAGGAGGCGCTGTCGCGGCTTACCGCGACCGAGGTGGAAGACGAATTTCGTGCCCGGCTCGATGCGGGCCGCGAGGGCGACCGGGCCGGCTGCCGCGCCCTTGAAGGACCGCATTTGAGCGACCTAATAGTGACTCACGGTCCCAAAAACACCCCCGCCCCGCTCTGCTCCTCGGGCGAGCAGAAGGCCCTTCTGATCGGGCTCATCCTCGCCAAAGCCGAGCTGATCAAGGAGCTCGAGGGCGCCGCGCCGCTGGTCCTGCTGGACGAGGTCGCTGCCCATCTCGACCAGGGGCGCCGGGAGGCCCTTTTTGGCGAAATTCTGCGCCTTGGGGCCCAGGCCTGGATGACCGGGACCGACCGGGATCTGTTCGCGCCGATGGCACAAGACGCCCAAATTTTCGCTGTGAATCAGGGTAAGATCGGGGCCTGATTCAGCCGACGGCGGAATGCCCGCCAACAAGACCAACAACGCTTCCGGGGAACCATGACACCAGCTTCCAAACGCAAGGCCGAAGCCGCTGCCGAGTACGGCGCCGAGTCGATCAAAGTGCTGAAAGGCCTCGACGCCGTGCGCAAACGGCCGGGCATGTATATCGGCGACACCGACGACGGTTCGGGCCTCCACCACATGGTCTACGAGGTGGTCGACAACGCCATCGACGAGGCGCTGGCCGGCTACTCCGACGAGATCCTGGTTGTGCTCAACGCCGACGGCTCGGTCACGGTGGAAGACAATGGCCGCGGCATCCCGACCGAGATCCACAAAGGCGAAGGCGTGTCGGCGGCCGAAGTGATCATGACCCAGCTGCACGCCGGCGGGAAGTTCGACCAGAACTCCTACAAGGTGTCGGGCGGCCTGCACGGCGTCGGCGTGTCGGTGGTCAATGCATTGTCCTCGAAGCTCGAGATGACCATTTGGCGCGACGGCAAGGAATTTTTCATGCGCTTCGCCCACGGCGTGCCCGACAAGCCGCTCAAGGTGATCGGCGAGGCAGTCGGCAAGACCGGCACGCGCATCACGTTCGTGCCGAGCCAGAAGACCTTCACCATGGTCGAGTTCGACTACGCGACGCTCGAGCATCGCCTGCGCGAGCTGGCGTTTCTGAACTCGGGCGTGCGCATCGTGCTGTCCGACCAACGCGGGGTCGAGCCCAAGATCGAGGAGATGAACTATGAGGGCGGCTTGCGCGCCTTCGTGCGCTACCTCGACCGCACCAAGCATCCGTTGATCAACGAGCCGATCGTGGTCGAGAAGACGCAAGGCGGAACCACGATCGAAGCCGCTTTGTGGTGGAACGACAGCTACCACGAGAACGTGCTGTGCTTCACCAACAACATCCCGCAGCGCGACGGCGGCACGCATTTGGCCGGGTTCCGCGCGGCGCTGACCCGCACCGTCAACACCTATGCCGCCTCGTCCGGCATCGCCAAGAAGGAGAAGGTGGCGCTGACCGGCGATGACGCGCGCGAGGGGCTGACCTGCGTGCTGTCGGTCAAGGTGCCCGACCCCAAATTCTCGAGCCAGACCAAAGATAAGCTGGTGTCGTCGGAGGTGCGGCCGGTGGTCGAGAGCACCATGGCCGATGCGCTGTCGGGCTGGTTCGAGGAAAATCCGGGCGAGGCCCGCAACATCGTGCAGAAGATCGTCGAGGCCGCGGCGGCGCGCGAAGCGGCCCGCAAGGCCCGCGATCTGACCCGCCGCAAGGGCGCGCTCGACATGGCCTCGCTGCCCGGCAAGCTCGCCGACTGCCAGGAGCGCGATCCCGCCAAGTCGGAATTGTTCCTGGTCGAGGGCGATTCAGCCGGCGGCAGCGCCAAGCAGGCGCGCGACCGCGCCTTCCAGGCCGTGCTGCCGTTGCGCGGCAAAATCCTCAATGTCGAGCGGGCGCGGTTCGACAAGATGCTGTCGTCCGCCGAGATCGGCACGCTGATCACCGCGCTCGGCACCGGCATCGGCCATGACGAATTCGACCTCGGCAAGCTGCGCTATCACAAGGTCATCATCATGACCGACGCCGATGTCGACGGCTCGCATATCCGCACGCTGCTGCTCACCTTCTTCTATCGCCAGATGCAGTCGCTGATCGAAGCCGGTCACCTGTTCATCGCCCAGCCGCCCCTCTACAAGGTGAAGCGCGGCCAGTCCGAGCGCTACCTCAAGGACGAGAAGGCGCTCGAGGATTATCTGATCGGCGAAGGGCTCGAGGACGCCGTCCTCATGACCGGCGACAGCGCGAGCCGCGGCGGCGGCGATTTGCACGACATCGTGGAGACCGCGCGCAAAATCAGCGCGATCCTCAAAGGCCTGCATAGCCGCTATCCGCGCTTCATCGTCGAACAGGCGGCGATCGCCGGGGCGCTCGACGGAAAGCGGCTGAAGGACGCCAAGCAAGCGCAAGCGGCGGCGAGCTACATCGCCAAGCGCCTCGATGCGCTGTCCGAGGAGACGGAGAAAGGTTGGCACGCCGAGGCCTTGCCGGAAGGGGGCTTGCGCTTCTGGCGCGAATTGCGCGGCGTCATGGAATCGCACCTGATCGACGGACCGTTCATCGCTTCGGCCGACGCGCTCAAGCTCGACGGCTTCGCCGAACATCTGCAAGAGGTCTATGCCAAGCCGGCCACGCTCAAGCGCAAGGACACCAGTCTGGTGGTGCACAGCCCGAGCGAGCTGCTCGAAGCGGTGATGACCGCCGGCCGCAAGGGTCTCACGCTCCAGCGCTACAAGGGCCTCGGCGAGATGAACCCCGAACAGCTGTGGGACACGACGCTCGACACCGACACCCGCACCATCCTTCAGGTCAAGATCAAGGAAGGCGAAGACGCCGCCGACATCTTCTCGCGCCTGATGGGCGACGAAGTCGAGCCCAGGCGCGACTTCATCCAGACCCACGCGCTTCAAGTCGCCAATCTCGATGTTTGAGGCCGCAAGGCCACCCTGGTAGAAGCCTTCAGACGCTCAGCAAGCGAGATAGCGGGTCTTCATGGATTTCTCGGTCATCGATGCCGCGCTGGTGGTGAAGCTCTTGCTGCTCCTGCTGATCGGCATGGGTCCCAAAATTGCGCTGGTGCCCTTCCTTGAAAAGACCAAACATTTCGACGCGGAGACGCAGCGGGCCGTAGGCCGGCGGATGGTGGTGACGGCGGTCGTTACCGCGCTCGTGCTGTTCGCCTTGGGCGCGCTGCTGCTGCGACTGCTCCACATCTCCAGCGGCGCCGTCGCGGTCGGCGGTGGAATCATCCTGGCCATCCTGGCGATCAACATGGTGTCCGCTCCGGGCAAGAAGGCCGTGGAGGAAATCGGCGTTCAAGACGATCCGAAACATCTCGCGGTCTACCCGTTGGCCGTGCCCTATCTGCTCAATCCGGTCGGCATCACCATCCTGATCATCGCGTCCGACGAGGTCGGCTCGCTGGCGAGCATCGGACTGGTCGTGGGGCTGGTGCTGCTGGTCGGGGCCTTCGACTATCTGATCTTCGCCAATATCGACAAACTGGCGAAGCGCCTGAATCCCACCGGTCTGGTTATCTCCGAAGTTGTGTTCGGGATCCTGTTGACCGCGGTTGCGGTCCAATTGGCGGTGGCCGGACTGGGCTCGCTCGGAATCATCGCCGCAAGCCCCGGCGCCCACTAACCGTGAAGCGGAGCGTTTAGACGATGGCTGCGAACAGTGACGCCAAGAAGAGCGACGCCCCGCACGATCCGGTGAGGCGCTGGACGTTGATCGTTCTCGGCCTGATCGTGGTTCTGTTCCTCTATTCGATCGTCGCCGCCCGCATGACGCCTTACACCTCGCAAGCGACCGTTCAGGCCTTCGTGGTGCGGATGGCGCCGGAAGTCGCCGGGCGGGTGATGGAAGTCAACGTCATCGACAATCAACGCGTGAAGGCCGGCGATGTGTTGTTCCGCATCGACCCGCAATCCTTCACCATCGCCCTTCAGGAGGCGGACGCCAGATTGGCGGGTGTTGGCCAGACCATCGGGGCGAGCACCGCGGGGGTCAGCTCGGCGCAGGAACGCTTGGTGACGGCGCAAGCGAAGCGCGCCAACACGCGCGAGCAAGCAAGTCGCGTCCTACAACTGGTCGAAAAGGGCGTTTACGCCAAAGCCAGGCAGGACATGGCCAACAAGGAAATCGAGGTCGCCGACGCCGGCGTGCGCGAGGCCGAGGCCGAACTCGAGCGCGCCAAGCAGGAGCTCGGCCCTCAAGGCAACGACAACCCGCAATTCCGCGAGGCGCTCGCTGCGGTGGAGAAGGCCAAGCTCGACCTCCTGCACACGACGGTCTCGGCCCCGTCCGACGGCGTCATCACCAACCTGCAACTCACCGAGGGGGAATTCGTCGCCATAGGCCAGGCGGCGCTGACTTTCATCGATACCAGCGACGCCTGGATCAACGCCAATTTTCGCGAGAACAGCCTGGAGAATATCAAGGCGGGCGATCCGGTGGAGCTGGTGCTCGACACGCTTCCCGGGCGCGTTTTCGACGCCAAGGTGCAAAGCGTCGGCTGGGGCGTGTCGCAAGGATCGATCGATCCCGAAACCGGCCTGCCGAAAATCAATGAGCCGACGGGACTGGTTCGCAACCCACAGCGCTTCGCCGTGAAGATCGAACCCAATCGCGCGGATTATGTCCCGGGCAGCGTCCGTTATGGCTCGCAGGCCAACGTCATCGTCTATCCGACCGGCAATGTCGTCGTGAACGCCATCGGCGCCTTGTGGATAAGGATCGTCGCGATTCTGACCTATGTCAGTTAGCGCCGTCATCGCGAGCCGGCAGCAGGCGGAGAGGCCCGCGAGTCTCACGCGCTCGCCTTCAGGATCGCCTTTGCCGCCGCTTTTGGCCTTACGCTCGGCGAAGTGCTCGGCTGGGACTTTCCCTTCTTGCCGGCCATGCTTGCCGTTCAACTCTTGTCCGGCCGCGAGCCTTTGAGCGTCAAGAAGGGCGTTGCCGTTATCGCCGTAATGGCGGCCGCCTGCGCCTTCGCCGTGTTGGTCTCCCAGATTTTTGTCGACAGCCCGCTCGTCTTGCTGCTCGCCATCTCGCTGGTGACGTTCCTGGCGTTTCTCCTGCTCGCCCGCGGGCAAGCGGCGGGTGTGGCCGCCATGTTCCTCATCACCACGGCCGTCGTTCCGCTGCTCGCGATCGAATCCGTGTCGGTAGCTCAGGGCTTCATCTATTCCGTGCTCGCCGGAAGCGCGCTCGCGGTCCTTCTGACGTTTGCGGCTCAAGCCCTTTTCCCCATGCGGTCGCCGGCGGAGCCCGTTTCGGCCCCGGCGCAGCAAGAACGAGCCGCCGTCGCCGTCGCGCTCGCCAATGCGGCCGTGCTGATGAGCGTTGTGCTCTATTTCATGCTGACGGTTTCGCCGGTGAGCATCGTCGCCGTCCTGACGGTCATTAGCATCTTGCGCCAGCCGGCCGACCTCGGCGGCGGCACGGCTTTTGGCTTGATCCTGGGCAACCTTGTCGGCGGTCTTGCCGCGACCGCCGCCTATCTTCTCGTCACGCTGCTACCTTCTCCGGCCTTTCTGCTGCTGGTGGTGCTCCTGGTCGGGCTTCTGTTTGGCGATCGTATCGCGCGCGGGGGTCAGTCAGCACCAATCTACACCGTCGGCCTGATGACCTTTCTCATCGTGCTTGGCCTTGGCATCTCGCCATTGCCGCAGGACAGCAGTTCCTTTTTCATTTCGCGCGTGGTCGACGTCATGGTGGCCTCCATCTACGCCATCGGCATGGCCAGCCTGCTGCGCTCGGCATTTCGCGCGCTCTGAGCGCCTCGGCGTGGTGCCTCAATCCTTTAACATTGTGTCAATCCGGAACGCCTAGCCTTCTGCCTCAAGGCTCGCCCTGGGGTCCTCTCCGGGACCAGGCGGCTCGCCTTCGCTTGGCAGCAAGGACGGGGGACCATGCACGGCGCGCGGCGCAGCGTGAGGCCCGGCGCTAAAGTGCAGCGCCGCAGCGAAAGCGCGTTCGGCGCGCGGCGCGGACCGCCGCCGCGACGACGGCGTCGCAGGCCCAACCAACTCAAGCGCTGGACGCTCCGCCACCCCTGGCTCTATCGCGGCATCCGCTTCTCCCTGCTCGCCTCGATCTGGGGGGCGATCGTGCTCGGCTTGGCGGTGATCTATTTCATCGCCTCCGTGCCGGACCCGGTGATCGCCGCGCTCGACGACCGGCCGCCCAATGTCACCGTGCTGGCCGAGGACGGCACCGTGCTGGCCGAACGCGGCTTGCGGCGCGGCCATGTGCGGCTCGACGTGCTGCCGCCTTATCTGGTGCAGGCGGTGCTCGCCACCGAGGATCGCCGCTTCTATTCGCATTTCGGCATCGACCCGCTCGGCCTGGTGCGCGCCACGTTCAAGAACGCCTCGGCCGGCACCGTGGTCGAAGGCGGCTCGACCATCACCCAGCAGCTCGCCAAGAATCTGTTCCTGAGGCCCGACCGCACCGTCACCCGCAAGCTCGAAGAGGTGGTTTATGCGGTGTGGCTCGAGCAGCGCTTCTCCAAGAAGGAGATCCTCGAGCTCTATCTCAATCGCGTCTATTTCGGCGGCGGCACCTACGGGGTCGAAGCCGCCTCGCGCCGCTATTTCGGCAAGTCGTCGCGCTTCGTCACGCTGCCCCAGGCGGCGCTGCTGGCGGGGCTGCTCAAGGCGCCGTCGCGCTACTCGCCGCGGCGCAGCGTCAAGCTCGCCAGCGCCCGGGTGGACGAGGTGCTGGAGAACATGGTGCAGGCCGGCTACCTGTCGGAGGAGCAAGCCCGGGCCGCGAGCGTGCAGCCGCTCAAGCTGTCGGCCAAAGGCGACGATACCGGCTATCCCTATCCGGTCGATTGGGTGGCCGAGCTTCTTCCCGAGCTGGTCGGCGAGCATGACGGCGATCTGATCGTCGAGACCACCATCGATGCCGCCTTGCAGCGGGTGTCGCAGCAGGCGCTCAGGCGCATGCTCGACGAGCAAGGGCCCGAGCTTGCCGCCCGCCAGGGGGCGGTGGTGGTGCTCGACCCGATGGGCGGGGTCAAGGCGCTGGTCGGCGGGCGCTCCTATTCGTCAAGCCCGTTCGACCGCGCGCTGAAGGCGATGCGCCAGCCGGGCTCGGCGTTCAAGCCGTTCGTCTATCTCGCGGCGCTGGAGAGCGGCTATTCGCCGGAGTCGGTCGCCTATGACGGGCCGACCACGGTGGCCGGCTGGTCGCCGCGCAACTATACCGGGGTCTATCAAGGCGAGATCAGCCTGCGCGACGCGCTCGCCCAATCGACCAACACGGTAGCGGCGCGGCTTACCGCCGAGGTCGGGCCGTGGCGGGTGGTGCGCACGGCGCGGCGGCTCGGCATCCATTCCAGGCTGCATGACCGGCCCTCCATCGCGCTCGGCACGGCCGAGGTCACCCTGCTCGAGCTCACCGGCGCCTATACGCCGTTCGCCAATGGCGGCCAGGGCGTGCTGCCGCACATCGTCACCAGGGTGCGCAACGGCGACGGCAAGTTGCTGTACGAGCGGCAGCGCTCGACCACCGGGCAAGTGGTGGCGCTGCACTATGTCGGCGCCATGAACGACATGATGAATGCCACGGTGACGCGCGGCACAGGCAAGAAGGCGGCAATCGAGGGCCACATGGCGGGCGGCAAGACCGGCACGACGCAGAGCTTCCGCGATGCCTGGTTCGTCGGCTACACCGCCCACTATGTCGGCGGCGTGTGGATCGGCAACGACAACGGCTCGCGCATGCGGAAAGTGACCGGCGGCACCCTGCCCGCCGAGCTGTGGCACGACATCATGACTTTCGCGCATCAGGAAAAGACGCCGCTGCCGCTGCCGGGTGTGCGCGTCCCGTGGCGCGATCAGATCGCCCGGCTGCCGTGGACCGCGCCCAAGGCCAACACCAGCGACCAGCCGCTATACCGCCGCGTGCTCGGCATCTTCGCCGGCCAGTAGCGATTACTCGATGCTGCGGGTCGGCGAGGTGCGCGAAGACGGCACCATGCCCTCGGCGCCATAGCGATGCAGGCTCGCGCCGTGTTTCCTGAGCCAGGTGCGGGCTTCCTCGTGGCGCGGCATGGTGCGCTCGACCAGGGCCCAGAACCGGGGCCCGTGATTCATGTGGCCGAGATGGGCGACCTCGTGCGCGGCGAGATAGTCGAGCACGAAGGGCGGCGCCAGCACGAGCCGCCACGAGAAGGACAGCGCGCCCGAGGTCGAACATGATCCCCAGCGCGTGGTCTGGTCGCGCACGAACAGGCGCTTCGGCGTGAGATTGAGACGCCTGGCGTGCAGATCGACGCGCATCTTGAGATCGAGATGAGCCTGGCGCTTGAGCCAGTCGAGCAGGCGGCGCGGCGCATGCTCCTGTTCGCCCGCCACATAGAGGTGCGGCAGACGTCTCACCCCCACCCGCGCGCCTTCGGGCCAAGCGGGAGCGGCTTTGGAATCCTCCGCCGCCTCGACCCACACCACGCCGCGGCGGCGCATGCCGCCGGCGAAGCGCAGCTGATGAGCCAGACCGCGCAGCGGCACGACGGCGCCGTGGGTGAACGGCACCGGCTCCGACAGGCCGGCGACGCGTTCCTTCAGCCAATCGAGATGGCGCGAGAGAAATTCGTCGGCGTCGGCGAAACTCGAATAAAGCGGCATGGTGAGCACGGCGCCGCGGCGCGCTTCACTCACTTGCAGACTGAATCTTCGCGCCCGCGCGCTCCGTCTCAGCACCATCGGAATGTTGAGGCCGCGGATTTTAACCTCGATGGTCTCGCCGCGCGCGAGGTTCAGACGCTTAAGCATTGGTACGCTCCCTACTGCCGTCGGTGCCCCCGATTCGGCGGCCAACACAGTAGCACAGGCTCTTGAGGGAGCGCTCGCCTCTGCTTTAGGCAGTCCGGCCGAAGGCCCGCGCCAGCACGCCTTTGCGGCGCTGGTGGGTGGCTATGAAAGTGCTGATTTTCGGCGCTATTTCGGCGCGAAAACGGGACCCGTTGAACACACCGTAATGGCCGACACCGGGCTGAAGATGGTGCTCGCGGAGGCCTGCGGCAAGGCTGGTGCACAAAGTTTGCGCAGCCTGGGTCTGGCCGATCCCGGAAATGTCGTCCTTTTCGCCTTCGACCGTCATCAGCGCCACGTTGCGGATCTTGCTCGGGTCGACCAGGCGGTTGCGGTGGACCATCAGGCCCTTGGGCAGCTTGTGCTCGAGGAAGACCGTCTCGATGGTCTGGAGGTAATACTCGGCCGTGAGGTCCATCACCGCAAGAAATTCGTCGTAGAACTCGCGATGCTTGTCGGCGGAATCGCCGTCGCCCTTGATCAGATTATGGAATAGCTCGCGGTGGGCGGTAACGTGGCGGTCGAAATTCATGCCCATGAAGCCGCTGAGCTGCAAAAACCCGGGATAGACCATGCGCATCACGCCGGGATAGGGCCACGGCACTTGGGTGATGACGTTGCGCTCGAACCAATCAACGGTGCGGCCCTCGGCGAAGCGATTGACCGCCGTGGGGTTTTCCCGCGCATCGATCGGACCGGCCATCAGGATCATGGAAAGCGGGCTGGAGCGGTCGTTCTCGGCCTCCATCAGCGACACCGCGGCGAATACCGGGACGGTCGGCTGGCAGACCGCCATGACATGCACGTTTCCACGGAAAAACCGCAGAAACTCAATGATGTAGTCGATATAGGTGTCGAGGTCGAAAGCACCGGCGGCGCGCGGCACGAAGCGGGCGTCCTGCCATTCGGCGACATAGACCTCGTGATGCGGCAGGAGGTCGCGGATGGTCCCGCGCAAAAGCGTCGAGAAATGCCCGGCCATGGGCGCCACCACCAGAATCTTGGGGTCTCTCAGGCGGCGCCAGCGCGACACCTCCCGCTCGAAATAAACGAGGTTGCAGAATGGCTTGGAGATGAGCGTGCGCTCTCTGACGGCGACGCTGCGGCCCTTCACCTCGACCTGCTGGATATCCCAGGCCGGCTTGCGGTAGCGGCGGGTGGTGCGCTCGAACAGCTCGAGCGCGGCCGCGGCGCTGCGGCCAAGCGGGGTGTGATAGGCGGGATTGAGCGGATTGCGGAACAGGAGGCGATAAGCCTCAGCCGCGGCCCGCGCCGGGCGAAGCGCCGCCTGGTTCAGTTCGTAGAGATGGTACAACACGAATCGACCCTCCCGACCGACAACATTACAGGTAAATGCTGCATCGCGGAATCACATGGTGATTCTATGTTGCAGTGCAATGACATCGTGTCGCGGGGGCTGATCGGCCGCGCGTCTAAAGGTAGCGGCGGAGGGTCTCGGCCATTTTGGCGGCAGGCGTGCCATAAGCGAAATGGGTGAGATATTCGCCGTCTTTGCCCATCAAGAAGACCAGGGCGGAATGGTCGATGGTGTAGTCGTCGGGCTTGGTCTGGTCTTCCTGAAACTTCGAATACGTCACCCGATAGGCCTTGGCCGCCTCGGCGATCTGCTCAGGCGACCCGGTCAGGCCGACGAAGCGCGGGCTGAAATTCATCACGTAGCCGGTAACGACCGGCGGCGTGTCGCGCTCGGGATCGAGCGTGATAAAGATCGGGATGATGTCGTTGCCCTTCGGACCGAGCTCGTCGAGCGCCGCCGACATCACCTGAAGCTCGGCCGGGCAGATGTCGGGACAATGGGTGAAGCCGAAAAAGACCAGCATGAGTTTGCCGCGGAAGGCCCGATCGGTGACCGGTTTCCCATCCCTGCCGACCAGGGTGAAGGGGCCGCCGATCAGCGCCGTGCCGGTGGTCGCCACCCCCGGACCCGTTGGGGCCCGGGTGACAATGAGCGCGGCGGCGCCCGCCAGAGCACCGATCAAAAAGCCCGCGACAATGACGGTTAGGAAGCGTCCGCGCATCTACTCACCCAATTGGACCAGCGTGCCGTTGACCCGCGCGCTGGCGAGGAACCGGCTGAAGGTCACATAGCCCGCCACAAGATAGACCGCGTTCAAACCGAGCGCCCACCACAGCTCCTTGGCGTCGAAGGTGTGATGCAGCAGGATCGAGCGCATGCCTTCGAACACGTGGGTGGGCGGCAGCGCCAGTGCCACCGGCTGCAGCCAGTCCGGCAACACCGAGACCGGGTAGTACACGCAACACAGCGGCAGGAGAAGAAAGGCGAGCGACCAGGCGAGTTCCTCGGCGCCCAGGCCATAGCGCAGAATGACCCCCGCCGCGATCAAGCCGAGCGACCAGCTGGTCAGCACCAGCACGACAAAGAACGCGACCAGCGGCAGGCCGAGATCGAGCAGGTTGAAGCCGAAGAAGAAATAGGCGGCGGCCGCGACGGGAACGATGCTGACCGACAGGCGGATCACGCTCCAGGCGGACAGCGCCGCGACCAGCTCGTAAGGCCTGAGCGGGCTGATCAGCAGATTGCCGAGATTGCGCGACCACATCTCCTCGATGAAGGTGGTGGAGAAGCCGATATTCGAGCGGAACAGGATATCCCACAGCAGCACCGAGCCGATCAGCACGCCGGCGGCTTGCGCCAGCGGGCCGGTGGTCTCGGCCAGATATTGTTGCAGAAAGCCCCAGGTGAGCATCTGCAGGAACGGCCAGTAGATCAGCTCGATCAGCCGCACGCCCGAGCTGCGCAGCAGATAGATATAGCGCTGCACCAGCGCGCCGATGCGGCGCAGCGAGGCGCTGAGGCCGACCGGCGCGAGCAGGATCGGATCAGCGCCCTTAGCCGGCGTGCCTGCCGTGCTCATGATGCTTTCCGTCCCGGCGATTCAGCCGCAGGCTTGGCGCGGCCGCGAACCACGTCGAGAAACACCTCTTCCAGCGATCCCCGCCCATAGGTCGCGATCAGTCCGGCAGGCGTCTCGTCCTCGATGATGCGGCCTTGATGAAGCAAAATGACGCGGTCGGCCAACCGCTCGACCTCGGCCATGTTGTGCGACGCGAGCAGCAGCGTCGACCCGCGGGTCTCGGCATAATCCTTGAGCTTGCGCCTCACCCAGTCGGCGGTGTCCGGATCGAGCGAGGCCGTGGGCTCGTCCAGCAGGAGCAGATCGGGCGCGTTGAGCAGCGCCTTGGCAAGCCCCACGCGCGTCTTCTGGCCGGCCGACAGCTTGCCGGTCGGGCGGTCGAGCAACGGCTCGATCTGCAAGTCCTCGGCGATAAAGGCAATGCGGTCGGCGGTATTGGCGACGCCGTACAGCCCGGCATAGACGGTCAGGTTCTGCCTCACCGTCAGCCGCGCCGGCAGATCGACATAAGGGCTCTGAAAGTTCATGCGATAGGCGACCGCGCTCCGGTTGCGGCTGACATCGGCGCCGAACACCCTCACCTCGCCCGAGCTTGGCACCACGAGGCCGAGCAGCATGGCGATCGTCGTGGTCTTGCCGGCGCCGTTGCCGCCAAGCAGAGCGACCGTGGTGCCTTGGGCGAGGGTGAAACTGATGCGGTCGACCGCGGTGATCGTGCCGTAACTCTTGGTGAGGTCGCGTACCGCGGCAGGCGCGGCCGCGTCCGGGCGCACCACGCCGGAGCCCCCCTGCCCGCCCAAATTGCCAACTCTGTCGTCCATGATCTGCGCTGCGCGCCCGCTTTGACGGAATTATGACTGGTCCACCACCGTGGTAGACTTCACCTATGGCGACTGTCGACCATAGTCAAACCACCGGCCGCACCACGGTGCCGGACTGGCTCAGGCAGGGCGAAACCAGGCTCAGGCTGCAGACCATCGTCCGCCTGCGCTGGCTCGCCGTGCTCGGCCAAAGCGTGACCGTGGTCGGCGCCTATTGGGTGCTCGGCATCGATCTGCCGATTGGCGGCTGCCTCGCCATCATCGCGCTGTCGGCCTGGCTCAATGTGGCGCTGCGCATCCGCTACCCGGCGAGCCAACGGCTCAAGTCGGGCTATGCCTTCGTCATGCTCGCCTACGACATCCTCCAGCTCGCCGCCCTGCTCTATTTGACCGGCGGCCTGGAGAACCCGTTCGCCTTCCTGCTGATCGCGCCGGTGACCGTCTCGGCCTCGACGCTGCCGCTCAGGGTGACCGCCGCGCTCGGCGCGCTCACCATCACCTTGGCGACGGTGCTCACCAGCTTTCATCACCCGCTGCCGTGGTTCAACCATTCCAACCTGCTGCTCCCGTTCCCTTATGTGATGGGGGTATGGGCGGCGGTGGTATCCGGCATCCTGTTCATCGGCTTCTATTCGTGGCGCACGGCGGAAGAGGCGCGGCGCATGGCCAAGGCCTTGGCGGCCGCCGAGATGGTGCTGGCGCGCGAACAGAAATTGTCGGCGCTCGACGGCCTGGCCGCGGCGGCGGCGCACGGTCTCGGCACGCCGCTCGCGACCATCGCCGTGGTGACCAAGGAGCTGATGCGCGGCGCCAAGCCGTCCGACCCGCATTACGAGGATCTCACGCTGCTCAGGGCGCAGGCCGAGCGTTGCCGCGACATCCTGGCCCAGCTTGCCGGCGGCGGCGAGCAGCAGGACATCATCGTGTCGCGGCTGTCGTTGAGCCACCTGATCGAGGAGGTGGTGGCGCCGCACCGGCTGGTCGCGGTGCCGATCGAAGTGAAGACCGGACCGGCGCGGGAAGGACCGGCGACTCAGGAGCCGGTGACCAAGCGCAATCCCGGCGTGCTGTACGGCCTCGGCAATCTGGTCGAGAACGCCATCGACTTTGCCAACAGCAAGGTCGATGTCGAGGCGCGGTGGTCGAAGGACGAAGTGCGGATCGTTATCGCCGACGACGGCCCCGGCTTTCCGCCGCATGTGCTCGAACAGCTCGGCGAGCCGTTCGTCACGACCCGGCGCGCGCAACGCCAAAGACCGGACGACTCCGATGAGCATATCGGCATGGGGCTCGGCTTCTTCATCGCCAAGACGCTGCTCGAGCGGTCGGGCGGGCGGCTCGAACTTGCCAACCGGCCGCTGCCCCAAGGAGGCGCGCTGGTCACGGTGTCGTGGCCAAGGGCAAGGTTCGAGCACGCCGCGCCGAAAGCCGCCCAAAGGCCCGAGCCGGTCGGGTAGAGCAGAACAACCTTGGTTAATTTGCCGATTTTGGCGCCTCGTTGCCGCCATAGGGCCGGCCTAGGCTTGCCGATCGGGCCGAGCATCCCTAGCTCTACGGCATCTCGTCGCAGCGCCATCCATAAGAATTCTTCTATCTTATTGGGAGTTTACACCTCGGGTTGGCCGGAACAGCGTTCACAAGGAGAGCCCGGACAATGGAAGCTCAACAGGCTACGCCCGTATCCGACACGGATTTCGGGGCGCTTGCCGACAACACGCTCTTGATCGTCGACGACGACCGCGCCTTCCTCGCCCGGCTCGCGCGCGCCATGGAAACGCGCGGCTTCGACGTCGAGGCAGCCGCCTCGGTCGAGGACGGGCTTTCGTCGCTCAGGCGGCGGCCTCCGGCCTTCGCCGTGGTGGACATGCGGCTCGACGACGGCAACGGCATCGACGTGATCGCCGCGCTGAAGGATGTACGCCCCGAGGCGCGCGCCGTGGTGCTGACCGGTTACGGCAACATCGCCACCGCCGTCACCGCGGTGAAGCTCGGCGCCGTCGATTACCTCGCCAAACCGGCCGATGCCGACGACGTGTACAATGCGCTGGTGGCCTCGACCACGGTCAAGGCGCCGCCGCCGGAAAATCCCATGTCGGCCGACCGGGTGCGCTGGGAGCACATCCAGCGGGTCTACGAGCTGTGCAATCGCAATGTGTCGGAGACCGCGCGGCGCCTCAACATGCACCGGCGCACGCTCCAGCGCATCCTCGCCAAGCGCGCCCCGAAATAGTCCCGGCGCTAAGCCTCAAAACTGCAAGACGGATCGAGATGGAGTTGCAGCCTGAGCGCCGCGGCGCGGGCGAAGCACAGCATCATGGCCTTGCGCCGCGCCGCCGACAGCCGCGCCTCGGCCGGCTCGCGCACCAGTTCCGCGCCGAAGCGGTCGGCCAGGATCAGCCCTGCCTGGACGGGGATTATTTCGCACGGAAAGTCGGCGTTGACCGCGAAATAGAGCCGGTCGCAGAAGGCGCGATAATCCTGCCATTTGCCGTCGGTCTGATAGTCCAGCAGACAGGACTTGATCTCGACGATCAGCACGTCGCCGCCGCCCGACAGCGCCACCACATCGGCGCGCCGGCCGTTGGCCAGCGACAGTTCGGTGACGACCGACAGCCCAAGTGCCCGCAACGCCCGGCACACGCCGCGTTGCAGCTCGGCGGCGACCGGCGATTGGCGCCGGTCGAACGGGATGACGTTGTCGTCTCTGCTCCGGTGCTCCTGCAACGCGAAAACTCCGGCAAGAAGATCAAATTTCCCTCACATAGTTGTGCATGCTTAACCATTCCGCCTGCCGGAACAAGCTGCTAAATCTCGCGTTTCGGTGGTGCGGCGCGTCGGGCTCGGCAGATCCGGGCTTTTCGTGCGATCACGCCCGAGCCGGAGGGAGCTGACATGAACTTGCACAACACCGTCCTCACCGCGCCCAAGCCAGCGACCGAATCAACCCTGCGCGACCGGCTGTTCGAGACGCGCCGCCTGTCGAGCGACCTTGCCGCGCCGCTGAGCGACGAGGACCAGGTCGTCCAGGCGATGGACGATGCGAGCCCGACCAAGTGGCATTTGGCGCATACCACCTGGTTCTTCGAGGCGTTCTTGTTGAAGCGGTTTCTCCCCGGCTACCGCGTGTTCGACGAGCGCTTCGAATATTGCTTCAACTCCTATTACGAGAGCGTCGGCGCGCGGCAGCCACGCGCCAAGCGCGGGCTGCTGACCCGGCCCTCGGCGCAAGAGGTGCGCGACTACCGTGAATTCGTCGATGCGGCGCTCAAGCGGCTGTGCGACGCCTCGCTCCCCCCGCAAGCGGCGGAGCTCATCGAGCTCGGCATCAACCACGAGCAGCAGCATCAGGAGCTTTTGCTCACCGACATTCTGAGCCTGTTCGCCGCCGAGCCGCTCAAGCCCGCTTACCGCGAGGCCGACCCCGGCGTCGGCGGGAGCGCTGCGGCGCCGCTCGCGTGGATCGGCTTCGACGGCGGCATCTTCGAGGTCGGCCATGACGGCCAAGGCTTCGCCTATGATAACGAGGGCCCGCGCCACGAAGAGCTGATCCGCCCGTTCAAGCTCGCCGACCGCTGCGTGACCAACGCCGAATGGGCTGAGTTCATCAAGGACGGCGGCTACGCCACGCCGACGCTGTGGCTCGCCGACGGCTGGAACACGGTCAACAGCCAAGACTGGAACGGGCCGCTTTACGTCGAACAGGCCGATGGCGGCATGATGCAGATGAGCCTCAAGGGCTTCCGTCCGGTCGATCCCGCAGCGCCCGTCACCCATGTGAGCTATTACGAGGCCGACGCGTTTGCCCGCTGGGCGGGCTACCGGTTGCCGACCGAGTTCGAGTGGGAGGTGGCCGCTTCAAGCGTGCCGGTCGAAGGCCGGACGCTCGGCGCCGGGCATTTGCGTCCGATGCCGGCCGAGCCGGGCTCCGGCCTCAAACAGATGTTCGGCGATGTGTGGGAATGGACGGCCAGCGCCTATCTGCCCTATCCCGGCTTCAAGGCGGCGCCCGGCGCGGTCGGCGAGTATAACGGCAAGTTCATGTGCAGCCAGTTCGTGCTCAGGGGTGGCTCCTGCGCGACGCCGGAGGGCCATGTGCGGCGGACCTATCGCAATTTCTTCTACCCCCATCAGCGCTGGCAGTTCACCGGCTTGCGCTTGGCCCAAGACGCGTGAGGCGACGCGTCATGGCGAGCGACATCGCGCTTTATCTGCCATCCGGCGCGACCGCCTCGACGGCGGCCTTGCGCGCCGAGGAGGCAGGCGGCTCCGGCGAGTTCGCCGACGCCGTGCTGTCGGGTCTGGCGCGGCGTCCGCGCAGCATCCCGTGCCGCTTCTTCTATGACGCGCGTGGCTGCGAGCTGTTCGAGGAGATCACCACGCTCGAGGAGTATTACCCGACCCGGACCGAGACCGCGCTGCTCGAGGCCCATGGCGAGGAGATCGCCGCGCTGGCCGGGCCCGGGCGCATCCTGGTCGAGTTCGGCTCAGGATCGAGCCGCAAGACCAGCCTGCTGCTCGGCGCGCTCGGAGAGGTGCCGGCCTATATCCCGATCGACATCGCCGCCGAGAGCCTGAGAGAGGCGGCCGAGTGGCTGTCGGGCCGCCATGACGGGCTCACCATCCTGCCGGTGATCGCCGATTTCACCGCGACGCGGGTGTTGCCCCCGATCGTGCGCGGCCAGAAGCGGCTCGGCTTCTTTTCCGGCTCGACCATCGGCAATCTGACCCATGCCGAGGCACGCGCGTTTCTCAACAACGCCGCGCAGCTGCTAGGGCCCGGCAGCGCCTTCCTGGTCGGCGTCGACCTCAAGAAGGAGATCTCGATCCTGCTGCCCGCCTATGACGACGGCAAGGGCGTCACCGCCCAATTCAATCTCAACCTGCTCACCCGGATCAACCGTGAGCTCGGCGGCACGTTCGACCTCACCCGCTTCGCCCATGAGGCGATCTACAACGCGGTCGCCGGACGGGTCGAGATCTACCTCAGGAGCCTCGCCGAACAGATCGTGCGGATCAAAGATCGCGCCTTCGCCTTTGCCGAGGGCGAGCGCATCCACACCGAGAACTCGCACAAATACACCGTGGCGGAGTTTCAAACCCTCGCCGGCGCCTCAGGCTGGCGCCCGGTCAAGGCCTGGACCGACCAGGCCAATCTGTTCAGCCTGCATCTGCTGCGGCTTTAAGCCTCGAGGTTGCGCGGGACGCCGGGCACGCCGAGCGGGCAGTCCAACGCGGCACGGTCCCAGTTGCCCAACGAGGCCGCGGCTTCGTAGGTGCTCATCAGGAAATCCATCAACGCACGCTCTGGATCGGCGGCGAGGCGCACCGCCTCGTAAGGCAGAATATATTCGCTGAGATCGGTGCTGTAGAACGCCTCGCCCGGACGGATGGCTGCGTCGGCAAAGCCGGGCGGCTCCGGATAGGCATAAGAGTAGAACGCCGGGTACGGGATCATGTCGTTGCCCGGCCAGAACCCCGCGCTCGAGACCTCGTGCGAATAGGCCTCCTGCGCCACGTCGTCGGGCAGATGCGGCACGCCGCCGGGATGGAGCGGCGCGCGCCGCCCCGAGAAGCGCGTGACCGCCAGATCGAAGCTCCCCCAGAAGAAGTGGACCGGGCTGCTCTTGCCGATGAAGCCGGTGCGGAATTGGAACATCACCTGCTCGACCGTGGCGAGCAGCCGCCAATGGCGGTTGGCGAAGTCGGGGTCGTAAGCGGCGTGGGTGCGATCCTCGCTGAAGCGAATTGGTTCAGGCAGCTCGTTGGGCATGTCGTCGATGCGGATTTCGATGCCGAGCTCGGCCAGCGTCGCCATGAGTTCGGCATAGAAATCGGCGACGCGTGCGGGGAAAGAGACCGATGCGCCTCACCGCGCCGTCGTCGGTCGATGCCACCAGCACATGGTCGATGAAGTCGAACGCGAGTTCGAAGCTCCGATTGCCGTACGGGATAAGCGACGTGGTCAGGCCGCGCGGCGAAACGTAGAGCACCACGTGCCAGGAATGATTGAGCCAAGGCGTCTGGACCAGCCTGATCTTGCCGGCGATCTGGGTCCACATATGCAGCGTGGCGTAAGTATCCTTCCACGCTTCGT
Organism: uncultured Alphaproteobacteria bacterium; assembly: GCA_963812105.1. Taxonomy (GTDB): domain Bacteria; phylum Pseudomonadota; class Alphaproteobacteria; order Rhizobiales; family Methyloligellaceae; genus Methyloceanibacter. The sequence continues at coordinate 319,395 of CAWEUF010000002.1, read as the reverse complement.
AGGGGAGTTCCGGCCAGGACTCGGTGGGCGACGCCATCTATGCCTCCTGTGCATTGCGCCAGGAGTGTCGCACATCATTCGGAGCCGCATGAAGGCGGCACCGGCGAATTTTCGAGCTTAGAAAACCACTTTCCCGCCGACCGTGAATCCGTGGATCAGGATCTCGTCGGACGAGTCAGCGAACGTAGCGCCGAGGACCCGCACTTTGGTTAGGCTCGAAGCGGCGGTCGGAATGTCGTCGATGAACAGCACGCGATAGCCGGCCCGCAGCGAAAACGACGGCCCGATCCTGACCCCGGCAACGATGCCGCCTTCCGCGACCATGAGCCAATTCCCGGTTGAGCGGTTGGCAACGAAGGCAGGCCCGACGTCCTGTGTGACGCTGAAGCTGAGATCGCTGTTGCTGCTGAGCGCACCGATCCTCCCGTCGCCCTCGACAAAGAACCGGTCGCCGAAGTGAAACTGGCCGCCCAATTGCGGACCGATCGCCGCCGTGTCGGCTAAGGTCCTGACCGTGGACACGTTCGTGGTGAAATTGACGACGTTCTTCAATTTTTCGTCCACCACGATGCCCCGGAGGCCGATGAAAACGGCACCATTGTCACCGAACAGTCTGGCCGCGTTGAGCTCGACCGAATCCAGCGACGACTCGTATTTCGAGTTGACGGCGGCAATACCGAGCCCGAATAGCGGCGGAACGGTCGGGAAATTCCACACCGGCGACGTCGTGATTCTCTTTGTGTCGTCGAACTCGAAGCCGCCGAAAAAGCGGAAGCCGACGCCATACTTACCCTTCGCGATATTCAGGCGGGCGTCGACGCCCGGCGCCCAGCCGAAGTCGAACTGGTTGCTGTCGAGGATCGTGGCGCCGGTGAACGAATCTTCGATAATGGGGTGGTTATCGCTCTGCTCGCGCATGGCGTAGACGAAGTCGATCGAGGCGCTGGTGCTGACTGATGCCGGCGGCGCGGCCGACTGGGCGAGATCGCTAGCAATCGCCGGAGTTGTCAAATAGAGCGCAACGAATGCGACGGAGGAACCAAGGGCTTTGGCGGACATGAGTCTACTCCTTGGCGGACTATAGGTGAGTAGACCACTCCAGGTTGTGGCATCCGGGCAACATCGCGCGACCTTTTTGGCCTTTTTCACAGCTTGATCGCGACTGGAGCGCACCTAGCCAAGCACGCGCGCGTCGGCTAGACCTCACCGCTTGCGCATCACAAGGGGTGAGGGTCGGTGCCCGATCTTGTTTCCGGCAATGCGGCGATCGGCCAGTCCGGAGGGCCGACCGCGGTCATCAACCAATCGCTGGCGGGCGTGGTCGAGGGCTTGCGCGCCGGCCTGGCGGCTAGCGGCCAAGTGAAGCGCATCTTCGGCATGCGCCACGGCGTGCGTGGGCTGGTGAAGCCCGGCGCCGAGGGCCTGCTCGATCTTTCGTCGATCGACAAGGCCCGGCTCGAAGCCATCGCCCGCACGCCGTCGGCGGCGCTCGGCTCGACCCGCGACAAGCCTGACGAGGCCTATTGCGACAAGATCCTCGACGGCTGCCGCCGCAACGATATCCGCTATCTGTTCTATATCGGCGGCAACGATTCGGCCGACACCTGCCGCATCGTCGCCGAGAAGGCGGCCGCGGCCGGCTACGAGCTGCGCTGCTTCCATGTGCCGAAGACCATCGACAACGATCTGTTGGAGAACGACCACACGCCGGGCTTCCCGTCCGCCGCGCGCTACGTGAGCCTCGCACTGATGGGCGATGCGCTCGACAATGCCAGCCTCGGCGGCATCAAGATCAACGTCATCATGGGGCGGAACGCGGGCTTCCTCGCCGCCGCCTCGTCTCTGGCGCGCGGGCAGGCGGCGACCGGCGCCGATCCGGCCGACCGGCCGGCGCCGCATCTGATCTATTTGCCCGAGGTGCCGTTCTCGACCGATGCTTTCCTCGCCGATGTGGAGACGGTCTACGCCAAGCTCGGGCGGTGCCAGATCGCGGTCAGCGAAGGCATCCGCGACAACAACGGCGAGGAGATCGGGCCCAAGCTGATGCGCGGCGCGGGCGAAGTGGACGCCCACGGCAATGTGCAGCTGTCAGGATCGGGCGCGCTCGGCGACGGGCTCGCCGATCTGGTCAAGGCGGGGCTCACGCCGAAAGGCGGCAAGGCGCCTCGCGTGCGCGCCGACACGTTCGGCTATATCCAGCGCTGCTGGCCGCATGCCTCGCCGGTCGACATGGCAGAGGCGCGCGCGGTGGGCCGCTACGCCGCCGAGCTTGCCGCGAAGGGCGATGCGTCGGCTTCGGTGATCATCGTCCGCACCGGCAATGCGCCCGGCGCTTACGCCAGCGCTTGCGCGCGCGCCGATCTGTCGGCGGTGGCGCGCCGCACGCGGCACCTGCCGGCCGAGTTCATTTCGGGATCGAACGACGTGAGCGCCGCGTTCCACGACTATTGCCGGCCGCTGGTCGGCGACCTGCCGAAAATGGAGCGGCTGTAGCCGCTACCCCTCGACCAGCTCGCGGATATAGGTCGGCAGCGCGAAGGCGGCGACGTGGACGTCGGGGCGCCAGTAGCGCGTCGGGAAGGCGCCGGCCTTGTCATAGCGCCGCTCGATCTTCTTGCGGCGATGGTGCCGGAGCTTGGCATTGTCGGTGGCCCAGCCATAGGACATGGGGCCGCCGAAATAGCTGGGCGTGCTGGCGAGATAGGCTGAGGCGTCGGCGAACAATTCGCGGAAGAAGCCCACGCTCTGCTGCAGCTCGGGCGCCTGAAGGAAGGGCAGCCCGTTCTGGGTGACGAGCAAGCCCCCGGGCTTGAGGCTGCGGGCGCAGTCGGCATAGAACTGCTTCGTGAACAGCACGGCGCCCGGCCCGATCGGATCGGTCGAATCGACCATGATCACGTCGAACCGCTCGCCCGCCTCGGCCACGAATTTGGTGCCGTCGGCAATGACGATCCTGGTGCGCGGGTCGTCATAGGCGCCGGCCGAGATGCCGGGGAAATGTTGACGGCAGAGGTCGATGACGCCTTGGTCGATCTCGCACAGCGTCACCTGCTCCAGCTCGGGATGCTTGAGCGCCTCGCGCAGTACGCCCCCGTCGCCGCCCCCGACGATCAGCGCGTTGCTCGCCCGTCCATGGGCGAACAGCGGCACATGCGCCATCATCTCGTGATAGACAAAGTCGTCTTTCGTGGTGAGCTGCACGACATTGTCGAGCATCATCACTCGCCCGAAATCGGCGTTGTCGAAGATGATCAGCCGCTGGTGCTCGGTCTCGCTGTCGAAAAGGACGGTGTCCGCCTTCAGACGGACACGGAAGCCACGGTGGAGCGTCTCTTCGACCCAGCGTTCCATCGTTGCATTTCCTTCCCGCGCATATGCTCCTTGACCACCACCTTGCCGGGCGAGAACGCCTCTTTCAGCACGTCGATGGCCGCTCTCGGATTGGTTTGGCCGCACATGAACACATCGAGCGCGGCATAACCGTATTCCGGCCAGCTGTGGATCGAGATGTGCGACTCGGCGAGAACCGCGACCCCCGATACACCACCGTTCGGCGTGAAGTGGTGAAGATGAATGTGCAGGAGCGTTGCGCCGGCGACCTCAACACATCGTTTGAGCGTATGCTCGATGTGCTCTAGGTCGTCGAGGCGCTCAGCCCGAACGAGGTCGATGATGAGATGGGTGCCGGCAAAGCGGACCCCATCGCGCTCACAGAAAAAGTCCTTGTGCCCGTCTCCTTCGGAGAGCGTGCACCGGGAAAGCTTTTCTTCCGTTTGGGCGGTGCTTGAACCATGATCCAAGTCCATCCCCAATTGGAAGAGGGCGTCACTGGACATGGCGTCCTCCCCAACCAGCAGATGTTCAAGATAAACGAGGCGCTATGTACACCCACGCGACAGCGATGCAAGCGATTTTTGGCCTATGAGGCAGAATGACCTCTAAAGAGTTTCGGGCGGCACCTGCTCCGAGGGACGTTCCGAGTGTCGCCGTCGCCGGGTAGGATGGTGCGGCAAGCGTTAAAGGAGTCCTGCTTGGTGGAGCACAACTCGAATGTGACACTTATCGCCACGGCGGCGCTCACCCTCGCGCTGGCGATGATCGCGCGGCCGGGTTATGCCGCCGAGGCGCTGCCCAAGCTCGGCGCCGACCTCGCCGCCACCTCGGTGTCGGGGCTGTCGTCGGGCGCTTTCATGGCCGTGCAGATCGAGGTGGCCCATTCGAAGGACATTGTCGGCGCCGGCATCGTGGCCGGAGGGCCTTATGCCTGCGCCGAGAGCCAAGCGAGCCGGCTGGTGCCGTTCTGGCCGTCGGCGGTGCTGCAAAACGCCCAACAGGCCCTGTATAGCTGCATGGAGACGAGTTCGGGCGTTCCCGACCCGGAGGCTCTCGCCAAGCGCGCCGGGGAACTCGCCCAAGACGGCGCGATCGATCCGCTGACCGGCCTTGCCGACGACAACGTCTATCTGTTCTCCGGCAACGAGGACCAAACCGTCACTCGGCCGGTGGTGGAAGCGGCCGAGAGCTTCTTCAAGGACGTCGGCGTGTCACCCGGCAACATCACGCTGGTGAAGGCCGCAGGCGGCCACGCCTTCCTCACCGAGCAGGGCGGCGCCGCGTGTGGCATCTCAGCCGCCCCTTATGTCAGCGACTGCGACTACGATCAGGCCAAAGCCATCCTCAGCTGGATCTACGGCCCGCTCGCCGCCTCCTCGACCGAGCCGCAAGGTAAATTCCTGATGTTCGACCAGCAGCCCTTCAGCGAGCCCGGCGACGGGTTCGCCGACGAGGGTGTGGTCTACGTTCCGCCTGCCTGCGAGCAGCAGACCGGCTGCCGCGTCCATATTGCGCTGCATGGCTGCCAGCAGTCGCGCGAGGCGGTGGACGATGCCTTCATCAAAGAGTCCGGCTACGCCGAGATCGCCGACACCAACAGGCTCGTCATCCTGTTCCCGCAGGCGAAGGCGATCACCGGGATCAACCCCAAGGGCTGCTGGGATTGGTGGGGCTATACCGGGCTCGACTATCTCGGCAAGGAGGCGCCGCAGATCAAAGCCATCTGGACCATGGTCGAGCAGCTCGCCGCGACGCCATGAGCGCGCCCGAGATGGAGGATGACCTATCGGTCGTCGAGGCGCCGTTCGGCTCCGAGCTCTATCGCCAGACCTTGGCCTTGCGCGAGGCGGTCCTGCGCAAGCCACTCGGGCTTACACTCACCGCCGAGGAGCGGGCCGACGATCGACTCCGCCAGCATTTCTGTGCGAGGTCCCACGGCGCGGTGGTGGGGTCGGTCTCGCTCAGGCCACTCGAGGCCGGGACCATCCAGCTCCGGCAGATGGCCGTGGCTGAGGACCGGCGGCGGGAGAATATCGGGGCGCGGTTGCTCGGCGTTGCCGAACACTGGGCGCGCGGCCAAGGCTTCCGGCTGATGGTGCTCAATGCCCGGCTCGGCGCCGAGGGGTTCTACGCGCGGCACGGCTACCTGGCCCAGGGCGAGCCGTTCGACGAGAACACCGTGCCGCACATCCGCATGACGAAGCTCTTGGCCTAGAGGGAGGAAAGATGAGCGTGGAAATTGGCGACAAGGCGCCGGATTTCACCCTGCCGGCGGACGGCGGCGGCACGGTTTCGCTCAAGGCGCTCAAGGGCAAGCCGGTGGTGCTCTATTTCTATCCGAAGGACGACACCTCGGGCTGCACGGCGGAGGCATGCGCCTTCCGCGACGCGCTGCCCGACTTCTCCAAGGTCAGGGCCGCGATCGTGGGCGTGTCGCGCGATTCGGTCGCAAGCCACGACGCGTTCAAGCAAAAATTCGAGCTGCCCTTCCCGCTGGCCTCGGACGAGGACGGCAAGGTCTGCCGGGCCTATGGCGTGTGGGTCGAGAAGAGCATGTATGGCAGGAAATATATGGGCATCGAGCGGGCGACCTTCCTGATCGACGCCAACGGCGTGGTGCGCAAGATATGGCGGAAGGTGAAGGTCCCGGGCCACGCCCAGGACGTGCTAGAGGCCGCAGAAGCATTGAAATAGGGGGCTTCCGGCAAGACGGCGCCGGCTCACCCGTCCCAATCAACCCTCCGCGGCCTCGCTTAGCTCGTGACCCGGCTATTGGGCCGGCGGCTGCTCCTGCGCGGGCTGCTCGGCCGGCTTCTCCTCGCTCCCACCGCAGGTATTGGCCGACAGACCGACCAGCGCGATCGCCGCGGCTGCTGCCACCATCATAAACTTCCTCATGTCGTCCTCTCCATTCTTGGACTTGGCTTCCTACCCTGAAGCGTTACAGGTCGGAGCTTACACCTATTTCAGGCGTTTTTTTGCCGGTGCGGGACCCTGCACAAGATTCTCTAGCTGCCGTCCGGCTCCAATGTTTCGGCGCCTTTAATGATGTGGATGTCGCGCTGTGGGAACGGAATGCTGATTTTGGCATCGTTCAGCGCCGACCACATGGCAAACCGCAGATCGCTCGCCACGTTGACGCGCTGGGCAGCGTCCTTAAGAAAAACGCGGAGCTCGAAATCGAGCGCGCTGTCGCCGAACCCGGCAAAATGCACGACCGGCGCCGGATGCTTCAGCACCGCGCCATGCGCCGCGCCGACATCGAGCAGGATCTTGCGCAGAATCCTGACATCCGTGTCGTAGGACACGCCGAGCTGAATATCGAGCCGACTGGTGCGGTTGCCGTGCATCCAGTTGGTGACGGGATCGGTGATCAGATTCGCATTGGGAATAATCACCGACTGGCGGTGGATGGTTTCGATCTCGGTCGATCGCACGCTGATCTTCTTGACCATGCCCTCATGGCCGCCGACCGAGATCCAATCGCCGATCTTGATCGGGCGCTCGACCAGCAGAATGATGCCGGACACGAAATTGTTGAAGATGCTCTGGAGGCCGAAGCCGATACCGACCGAGAGCGCGCCGGCAATGATGGCGAGGTTGGAGAAATTGAGCCCCAGATAGGACAGTCCGGCCACGGCCGACAGAACGAACCCGACATAGCCGAGACCGACCCTGGCCGAGTCCTGCAGGCCCTGGTCGGTTCGCCGGCCGGAAAACGCGCGCCTGGTGAACCATCGCTGCACGAATCGCGTGATGACCAGGCCGAGCGCGAACACGCCCAGCGCCAAGAACACCGTTTGCAGCGAGATCCTGATCTCGCCCAACTGGAAGCCGAAAAAGGCGGCCTGGATCCAGCCTTTGACCTCGACCCAATCGAAGCGCCACAGCACCAGCAGGACGGTGACGCCGAGAACGACGATCACGATGTCCATGAGCAGGCCGCCGATGATCCTGATGGTCAGCAGCGCGGGCGCGCCCCGATCCTCCTCGACGGGTTCGGCCTCGCCCTCGATCGGCCGCCCGGAGATCACGCTGACGCTGGAGATCGACTCGGCCACCAGATGCAGCAGATACATGATCCACAGCAGGCCGGCGGTGGAGACGGCATGCGAGCCGACGAAGCGGGCAAGCTCCACGTAGCCGAGCAGCACGGCGACGGCGATGAAACCGGCCAGCAGCGCGCAGAAGGACACCAGCCACGTCCGCCAGCCATTGACCGAGACTCGCCGCACCTCGCCGCTCCGCAACTGCAACAGCAGCGCGCCGAGCAGCAGGACGTAAAGGCCGGTGACCACGACGGCGTGCAGCACCGTTTGCTGGTTCGGCGTGAACACGGCCGAGTTGACCAGAAGCCAGAATTGGTCGATCAGCCACACCACGATCGTCGCCCGCAAGATGAGCGCGAGGCGCCGCGCCGCATCGTCGCCGATGGCGACCAGCCTTGCGGCAGGGTCGTTGGGGGCGAGCGAGCGGTTGATCACCGCGATCAGCAGGCTTGCCCAGGCAATGGCCAGGCATCCACGGGCGATAATGCCCGCCGTGGTCGGCTCGGCGAGATCGGCCGCCGCGGCGATGAGATAGAAGCCCGCGAGGCCGGTCCAGATCGGCAGACAGATTTCCAGCGCCTTCCAGATCGCTGTGGTGCCGCGTTGCTGCGGCGTCGGCTCCGCGGCCGTGCTACGCCCTCGGCGCCGGGCGCGCATGATGCCGATGCGTTTGATGAACCGGTTGGCGGCGACGGCGGCGCCAAGCGGAATCAGCAGCAGCAGGAGAACCAGCAACGCTCCCTTGCTGAAGGCGAGCTTCATCCAGGCGCCGAGCGCCGCGAGCACCGACTGCGTTTGAAACGGCACGCCGTCGAGGGCCCCCGGCAGAACGTGCTGGAACAGTCCCGGCACCGGACTGAACAGGGACTCGGTGAAGCGCTCGTGACGCTTCTCGTTGGCGGCATCGGTGAGTTGGTCGGTGGCAACGAGGAGCACGTCGGCCCGCTTCAGCAGGCCGTCGACGGCGACGACCGCCGCGCTGAGCTTTTGCCGCTGCAAGGCGGTTTGTGGGCTCTCCTCGGGCTTGGTCTCGTCAGGCGCCGGCCCGAGCTCCTCGAGCAGTGCCTTCAACTTGTCCAGCTTGGGCTTGAGGCGATCCCTGCCCTCGACGATCTGGGCGCGCAATTCGGCAAGCCGGCCCGGGACTTCCCTTAGCTCCCCATCCTGGGTCTGGTTGTCGGCAATGGTATCGGCCAGCAGCTTGATCTGCTTGGTCCAGAGATCGAGGGAGGCGGCAAACTCGGCGATCTGCTTGTCGCCGGAGAGCAGCGTCTCCTCGGGCGCAGGCGCTGCATCGGGCGCGGCTGCGGGCGCCGCGGCTTCAGGTGTCGCCGCAGGCGCGGCGGCGGGATTCCTGGGCGTTGGCCTGGTGCGTAGCCAAGCCCGCCGCCGCCAAGGCGAGCGCCATGACCGCGGCGATCATCGAGACCTGCCACGCCCGTGCGAACTTATGTCCTGCTGACCCTCTCAGGGGCTTCGACCTCGCGCGAAACTGTGGTGATGAAGTGGCCGCCCAATGGGCCGCGAGCGCTCATTGGCGCACCCGACAGGATTCGAACCTGTGACCTCTGCCTTCGGAGGGCAGCGCTCTATCCAACTGAGCTACGGGTGCTTGGTACCGGGACCCTAGTCAATGGCGGGCGTTGAAGCAACGCCGGCCACAACGCGGTATCGAGTCGGTATATAACCGATATTTCCGCCATTGTGGGAGCATTGGCGCCGCCCGGCGGAAAAGCCCGCCGCCGATCCTGGGCGCGGCGAAGCGTGACTTGACGCAGTGCAACATCGGCGTAGGTATGCCTTGGCAATAGACGAGAGACGCTCGATGGAACAGCAAGTGGCGAAGAAAAAGGTCCTGGTGATCGGCGGCGGCTTCGGCGGCGTGTTCGCGGCCAAGGCGCTCGAGCGGCAAGGCCGGGGCAAGCTCGAGGTCGAGCTGGTCAACGCCAATAATTATTTCGTGTTCCAGCCGCTGCTGCCCGAGGTCGCCGCGGCCAGCATCCATTCCGCCGATGCCGTCGTGCCGCTCCGCCAACTGCTCCGCCGGGTCCAGATCCGGCAGGCCGAGGTGATGGGCATCGACTTCGACAAGAAGAAGGTGATCGTCGTCCAGGGCACGCGGCGCATTCCCATCGACCTCGACTATGACGAGCTGGTGATCGCGCTCGGCACCGGGGTCGACCTGAAGCGCTTTCCCGGCCTGCCCGAGCACGCGCTCACCATGAAGGACCTGGCCGACGCGCACCGGCTGCGCACCCATGTGATCGGCTGCCTGGAGACCGCCGACGTGACGGATGATCCCGAGGTCAAGCAGTCGCTGCTGACCTTCGTGGTGGTGGGCGCGGGTTTCTCCGGCGTCGAGACCGTGGCGGAGACCCGCGAGCTGGTCCGCCGCGCGCTCAAATATTATCCCAACATAAGCGACGACGAGGTCCGCTTCTACCTGATCGAATATGCCGACCGCATCCTGCCCACTTTCCCCGCCGACCTCGCCGACTACGCCACGCGGCGCCTGAAAATTCACGGCATCGAGGTGCTGACCGGGGTCGGCACCAAGGCGGCGACCGGCACCGCGGTCGAGTTGACCGACGGACGCATCATCCCGACCTCGACCATCGTCGCCACCATCGGCAACGGGCCGCACCGGCTGGTCGAGACGCTCGGGCTGGACCTGCATTGGGCGCGCATCAAGACCGACCGTTTCATGCGGGTGCCGGGCCATGACGGGGTGTGGGCGCTGGGCGACGCGGCCCTTATCCCGCTGGTTGACGATCCGGGTGAGGACCCGCTGCTTTACGCCACCCAGACGGCGCAATTCGCCGTGCGCGAGGGCCAGCAGATCGCCAGCAACATCCTCGCCAAGATGGCAGGCAAGGCGCTCAAGCAGTTCGCCTACACCTCGAAGGGCTCGCTTGCCTCGCTCGGCATGAGCAAGGCGGTGGCCGACGTCTATGGCTTCAAGCTGTCGGGCACGCTCGCCTGGCTGTTGTGGCGCGGGTTCTATCTGTCGTTCCTGCCGGGCTTCGCCGCCAAATTCCGGGTGGGGCTGACCTGGCTGCTCAACAGCGTCATGCCGCCCAACATCGTGCAGATCCAGTCCCACCCGCCGGCCACGCGCTACGTCCATTACCGCAAGGGCGACAAAGTGTTCGAGCCCGGCATGCTGATCGACGGCTTCTACACGGTGATCAAGGGCGCCTTCAAACTCACCATCGACAATGAAGAGACCGGCGAGCATTTCGAGAAGGTGTTCGCAACCGGCGAGCATTTCGGCGAGCGGGTGCTGGTGCGCTCGGCGCTTCGCACCGGGCTGGTGGTGGCGCTGGAAGACGGCGTGCTGTTGTTCATCGAGCAGAAGGCCTTCACCCGCTTCGCCCGGGCCTTCCCGTTCCTCGACAATTATTTCAAGGACTATATCGAGCGGACCTTCGGCGGCGCCGACAAGTCGTTCGCGCCGGGCTCGATCGACCACAAGGGCAAGCTCGAGACGCTGCCTTAGGCCCGTTTTGTCGGGGATGACGGGCTCAAGCGACTCCCTTGCGGCCTCGGCAATCCCTATATTCTGCCCATCATGGCATCACCCAAAACCAAGCCCCCCGCCGCCGGGAAGGCCGTCGCGCGCGGCGACCACGTCTATCTGATCGACGGCTCGGGCTACATTTTCCGTGCTTTTCACGCGCTGCCGCCGCTGACCCGGCCGTCCGACGGGCTACCGGTCGGCGCGGTGCACGGCTTCTGCGCCATGTTGTGGAAGCTGCTGCGCGAGACCGGCGAGCTCGCGCCGCCCACCCATTTCGCGGTGATCTTCGACTATTCGGCCAAGACCTTCAGGAGCGATCTGTTCGAGGGCTACAAGGCCAACCGGACCGAGCCGCCCGACGACCTCATTCCCCAATTCCCGTTGGTGCGCGATGCGGTGCGCGCCTTCAACGTCGCCTGCATCGAGCAGGAGGGCTACGAGGCCGACGACATCATCGCCACCTATGCGCTGCAGGCGGTCGAGGCCGGCGCCGAGGTGACCATCGTGTCGTCCGACAAGGACCTGATGCAGCTCGTGCAGCCCGGCATCATCATGTACGACACCATGAAGAACAAGGCGATCGGCGAGGCCGAGGTGATCGAGCGCTTCGGCGTGCCGCCCGCCAAGGTGATCGAGGTGCAGGCCCTGATGGGCGACTCGTCCGACAACGTGCCGGGCGTGCCGGGCATCGGGGTCAAGACCGCGGCGCTGCTGATCAACGAGTTCGGCGACCTGGAGACGCTGCTGGCGCGTGCTTCCGAGATCAAGCAGGACAAACGGCGCGAGAGCCTCATCACTTTCGCCGACCAGGCGCGGCTGTCGAAGGCGCTGGTCATTCTCGACACTCATGTGCCGGTCGAGATCGAGCTGGCCGAGACCGCGGTACGCGCGCCCGACACCGAGGCGCTGGTCGGCTTCCTGCGCAAGCTCGAATTCACCACGCTGGTTCGCCGCATCGCCGAGGGTCTCGGCGCCGAGCTGCCTGAGGGCATGACGCCGTCGGCCACGCCGCAGCGGAAGAAGAAGGACGACTACGATCATCCCTTGCGGCGCTCGCCGCGCGGCCCGGCAGTGCCGCCACAACGCCAGACCGAGGGCGGCTCGCCGGCCCAGCTCGCCGTGGAGCGCGCCGGCAGGCTGGAGAGCGTGCCGTTCGACCGCGCCAATTACGAGACGGTGACCGAGGCTTCCCGGCTTGCCGATCTGCTCGACGCGGCGCGCTATCAGGGCCATTTCGCCTTCCGGGTGAAGCTCAACTCGGCCGATCCGATGCAGGGCGAACTGGCCGGCGTGGCGCTGGCGCTCGTCCCCGGCCACGCGGCCTATGTGCCGCTGGCGCATCGCGCGGGCGACGGGCTCGATCTCGGCGGCGCCGCCGTCGCGCAGATTCCGATGCGCGCGGCGCTCGACCTTCTCAAGCCGATCCTCGAAGACGAGGCGGTGTTGAAGATCGTGCAGAACGCCAAGTTCGACATGGTGGCGCTGGCCCGCTACGGCATCGCTCTGACCAGCATCGACGATCCGTGTCTGATGTCCTACGCGCTCGACGCCGGCCGCGCCGAGCATCTGCCGGGCGAGCTTGCCGGCCGCCTGCTCGGCTATACCTGCCTGACCGAGAAAGAGGTGCTGGGCTCGGGCCGCAACGCGGTCGCGTTCGACCAGGTGGCGGTGGCGAGCGCCGCCGAATATGCCGGCGAGGAGACCGATATCGGCTGCGGCTATGGCTGGTGCTCAAGCCGCGGCTGGCGGCCGAGGCGGTGACCACGGTTTACGAGACGCTGGAGCGGCCGCTCTCAGCCGTGCTGGCGCAGATGGAGCGCACCGGCGTCAAGGTCGAGCGCGCCACGCTGGCCAGCCTGTCGCTGTCCTTCGCCCAGACCATCGCCCGGCTCGAGGACGAGATCAGGGAGCTGGCCGGCGAGGATTTCAATATCGGCTCGCCCAAGCAGCTCGGCGAGATCCTGTTCGACAAGATGAGCCTGGCGGGCGGTCGGCGCACCAAGACCGGCGCGTGGAGCACCGACGCCGCGGCGCTCGAGGAGCTTGCGGCCGAAGGCCACGAGCTGCCGCGCAAGGTGCTCGACTGGCGGCTGCTGGCCAAGCTCAAGAGCACCTATACCGACGCGCTGCCGACCTACATCCATCCCGAGACCGGCCGCGTGCACACCTCTTACGCGCTGGCCGCGACCACCACGGGCCGGCTGTCGTCGGTCGAGCCGAATTTGCAGAACATCCCGGTGCGCACGCCGGAAGGCCGCTCGATCCGCAAGGCGTTCGTGGCGGACAAGGGCAAGAAGCTGATCTCAGCCGATTACAGCCAGATCGAGCTGCGCGTGCTGGCGCACATGGCCGACACGCCGACGCTGCGCCAAGCCTTCGCCGACGGGCTCGACATCCACGCCATGACCGCGTCCGAAATGTTCGGCGTGCCGATCGCGGGCATGGACCCCGGCATCCGCCGCAAGGCCAAGGCCATCAATTTCGGCATCATCTACGGCATCTCCTCGGTCGGGCTCGCCGCCCAGCTCGGCATCGGCCGGAGCGAGGCCGGCGCCTATATCAAGACCTATTTCGAGCGCTTCCCCGGCATCCGCGACTACATGGAGGCGATGAAGGCGGAGGCGCGCCGCACCGGCTATGTGAAGACGCTGTTCGGGCGGAAGGTCCACTACCCCGAGATCAACACCAAGAACCCGAGCCTGCGCGGCAATTACGAGCGCGCCGCCATCAACGCGCCGATCCAGGGCTCGGCCGCCGACATCATCCGCCGCGCCATGATCCGCATGGGGCCGGCGCTCGAGGCGGCCGGGCTCGCCGCGCGCATGCTGATGCAGGTGCATGACGAGCTGGTGTTCGAGGCGCCGGAGGACGAGGTCGACAAGACCATGGAGGTGGCGCAGGCGGTGATGGAGGGCGCGCCCGAGCCGGTGCTGCGCCTGAGCGTGCCGCTGAAAGTGGACGCGCGCTCAGGCGACAATTGGGAAGCCGCGCATTAGGGCGTCAGCCCTTCTTGGGCCGGACCACGGCGATGATGTTGGTCTGCACCACGCCGTCGACCTTGGCGATCTTGGTGAGCAGCGCCGTGTCGCCGTCGGTCGAATCCTTGCAGTCGAGCTGGGCCACGAGCTTCTCGTCCGACAGCACCACCACATTGGCGAATTTGCAGTTGTCCATCTGCAGGGCTTTGAGCGTGTCGACGGTGGTGACGGCGCTGGCGGTATGCAGCAGCTCGATGAACAGGTAGATGTTGACCATGCTCGATGTCCTCCCTGGACTGGTTGAAGGCGCCTTTTTGCCGACGCACACGGGACTGTAAACTCATAAACCCCTGAGGAGGTCCATGCGCCGCCTTGTGCTTACCATCCTGTTATTCGGCGTGTCTTGCAGCGCGGCGCTGGCGTTGCCGGCGCCGATGTCGAAATCGGAGCTTTTGCTCAAGAGCGATCTGGTGGCGCTGGTCCGCATCAAGTCGGTGACCTGCGTCAGCGTCGCCAAGGACGAGCGCACCGGCGAGGACTTGCCGAGCTGGAGCGCCGAGGCCGAATTGATCGAGGTGATCAAGGGCGAGGACGTCAAGGGCGACACGGTCACCCTTACGTTCCATGCCATCCCCACCGGCCTGCTCGGCCCGTGGACGGTCTATTATTATCCCGGCGAGATGGTGTGGACGCACCTGGTCGGCAAAGACGGCCACTACACCAGCACGTGGTGGAACGCTCGCGGCACGCTGGTCAGCAAGGCGGTGATCGACACGCTGCCGACCAAGCCCGGCGAGACGGTGGAAATCCCCAAGCGCACGCCATGATCCGCTTCGCCTCGCCAACGGGTGAGGTGCTATGATCGCCAAGCATCACCCCAAGGAGGTTCCATGCGCCTGTTCAAGTCTCTCGGCCTGCTCGTCATCGTGTCGCTGGCCCCGGTCGCGGCGCTCGCCCTGCCCGCGCCGATGTCCGAGCAGGAGCTGACCGACAAAAGCGATGTGGTCGCGCAGATGCGCGTGCTGGCGGTGACCTGCACCAGCGTGACCCAGGACCCGAATACCGGCGAGGACCTGCCGGGCTATCTCGCCCAGCTCAAAGTGGTGGAGGTCGAGAAGGGCGACGTGAAGCCGGGCGAGGTGGTGCTGGTGACGTGGCGGGCCGTTCCCAAGGACGTGGCCGGACCTTGGACCGTCTACTACTACCCCGGCGAAGAGATGGTCACCCATCTCACCAAGCGCAGCGGCGGGGCGACCTATGCCTCGACCTGGTGGAACGCCAAGGGCGACGATGTGAGGTCGCCCGACACCCGCGACCTGCCGGTGACGCCGGGCGAGACGGTGGGCCAGATGCCCGAGCCGGAGCCCGAGACGCCGCTCTAGTCAGACGGCGGCGTCGAGCCAGTCGTTGAACAGGCGCTGGCTCGCTTCATTGGCGGCGGGCGCGAAACGCGCGGTGTCGGCGCGCATCTTGGCGAGATCCACCTTGGACGTCGACAGCTCGAGCGTGTGGCCGATCAGCCATTTCTCCAGGTCGCGCTCCGGCAGCTCGACGTGAAATTGCAGCGCCAGCACCTTGGGCCCGTAAATAAAGGCCTGGTTCGGCGTGATCTCGCTGGAAGCGAGCCGGGTCGCGCCGACCGGCAAGTCGAACGTGTCGCCATGCCAGTTGAGCACGCGGACGCCCTCGATGGCGCCAAGCGGCGAGGACTTGCCTTCCGCCGTCAGGGTCATCTCGTCCCAGCCGAGCTCCTTCTGCTTGCCGGGATAGACGCGGGCGGCCAGCACGGCGGCCAGCGCCTGACAGCCGAGGCAGATGCCGATCACCGGCACGCCCTTCTTCACCGCCGCCTCGATCACCGCCAGCTCGTGCTTGAGGAACGGATAGCGGTCGACCTCGTAGATGCCGATCGGACCGCCGAGCACCACCAGGAGGTCGGCGTCCTTGGCGGGGCGTGAGATCGTCGACGCCGGCTTCGAGATAGGTGAGATCGATGCCGCGCTCCTTCAGCACCGGCTCGAGCGTGCCGGCATCCTCGAAGGCGACATGACGGATGGCGATGGCGTTGTTCATGGTTCCCTCCCCGGCAGTCGCCCATTCTTGCGCCGGGCGCCGGCGCCGTGTTGACAATTAGCGACGTCTAATTGCCGGTTCGCGACATCGGCCGGTCACACCACCAGCGCCACGCCCTGGCGGCGCGGATCGCCGGCGCCTTCCACGCCGCCTGTGCCATGACGGCGCGCGGCATGCACGCCGCCGAAGAACAGATTGCGCGCGGGCCAGGCATGGGCCCTGTCGCCGAGCGCGAGAAACTCGGCCTCGGCCGCCTCCGGCAGGCCAGGCTCGAAGCTGACCGTACCGCATTTCTCGACATGCAGCCGCGGCGCCTCGACCGCCTCCTCCAGGCGCATGCCGTGATCGATGAGAGCGACGGCCACCTGGAGGATCGCGGTCCTGATGCGGTTCGAGCCGCCGGTGCCGAGCGCGGTCACCGTGCCGTCCGGCTCGAGGATGATGGTCGGCGCCATCATCGAGGACAGCCGCGTGCCTTCGCGCCAATCCTCGATACGGCCGCTGGAGAGATCCTCCTCGCCGAGCATGTTGTTCAGCATGAAGCCGAATTTGCCGACGATGAAGCCGTTGCCCTCGCCGTTGGAGAGGCTGACCGATGCGGCGTTGCCGTCGGCGTCGATCACGCTCACCTGGGTGGTGCCGCGATAGGCCGGCGGGTGGCGTTGCGCCTCACGCAGCTCCTTGGCCAGCGCGCCGCCGGCGAGACGTTCGGCGAGCCCCTCGCCGTGCGTGGCGCGCGCTTCGTTGGTGGCGGCCATGGCTTGGCGGAGCGCGTGGGCATCGATGGCGCGGCCGCTCTCGGTCAGAGCCTCGAGATAAGCGAGGCCGAAGGCGATCAGCGCGCCGCTCGCGGCCGGCGGCGGGTTCAGCGCCACGGTGGCGCGTCCGTGCCGCCAATAAAGCGGCTCGCGCCGCTCGACGCGATAGCGCGTGAGATCGTCATGGCTCAGATGGCCGCCGAGGTTCCGAGACTCGGCCACGATCGCCTGGCCGACATCGCCGTCGACGAACAGGCGCGCGCCATCCTCGGCCAGCCAGTCGAGCGTCTCGGCAAGCTCTTCGTTGCGGAAGGTCTCGCCCGCCACCATCGGCTTGCCGCCCGGGGCAAAGATGCGCGCCACGCCGGGGCTCGCGGTCAGGATCGGGGCGATGACGGTGAACAGATAGGCCTGGAACTCGGTCAGCGGAAAGCCGGCGCGCGCCGCGCGGGCCGCAGGCTCGACCAGGCGCTTCATCGGCAGCCGGCACAGCGCCTCATGGACGGCGAACAGGCCCGGCACCATGCCGGGCGTGGCACTCGAGCCGAGCCCGATATGGAATTCCTGCTTGGCCGGACCGAAATCGGCGTGGATCGGAAAGAACGAGACCTCGCTCGCGGCGCGGCGCTTGCGCGGCGTATCGACGAAGAAGTCGAACAGCGCACATTTGTCGCTGCCGGCCTGCCGCGCCATGAGGAAGCCGCCGCCGCCGGGCGAAGCGAACACCGCCTCGGCGACGAAACTCATGAAGGTGGCGGCCAGCGCGGCATCGAAGGCGTTGCCGCCGTCTTGCAGGATTTCCGCCGCAGCGTCGGCGGTGAGCTGATGCCCGGCCGCAACCACGCTCTTTGGCTTGCTCATGCGCTTTGCCTAAGGCGAAGCGCACCGCACGGCAAGAGCGGAGCATGTCGTCTTCAACCGCTCGCGTGCGGGAATGGACCGGGGCCGCTCAGCCTCTTATACAGTTCGGCCTCCGCACTCCAATACGGACTCCAAAATGAAATATGCCAGCCTATGCATTGCACTTGCCGTGATGGTCGCGCCTTGTGGGTTCACGTCACCGGCGGCATCCCAACCGAAGCCGTCAGAGATCGAATCCGCCGACCGGTTGTTCGAGGCCGGCAAGTTTGCCGAGGCTGGGGACGTTTACGCACGAATCGTAGCCCAGGATCCTGAGGACTATGCGGCGACGCTGCGGTTGGGCCGCATCGCGCTCCTGTCCAACCGGCTCGACGATGCGCAAGCATGGCTGGACAAGGCCATCGCGCTGCGGCCAGGCGAGGCCGATGCCAAAGTCATGCTGGCCGAGGCGTTTTATCGACGCGACGATTTCCAGAAGGCGGCGGACGCGCTGACCGGCGTCGACGTCGCCAACAATGAGCTGATCATTTCGCAGTACCCGACTTTGAACGTGGCGAAGCTGGAGAGCTTCAAGGGCCAGACGCCCTATGACCTGCAGGGCGACGGCGAAGTCACCCGGCTGAAATTCGTGGAGACCACCGGTCCGCTGCCGGTGATCAGCGTGCGCGTGAACGGCGGCGACGAGGTCACCTTCTTCATCGATACCGGGGGTTCGGAAGTCGTGATCGACACCGATTTCGCCAAGGAGCTTGGCCTGCCGCAATTCGGGACCGTGCAAGGCACGTTTTCCGGCGGCCAGCAGGCTGCGGTCGGGCAGTCGCGCATTGCATCGCTCACGCTCGGCGACTGGACCGTGAAGAACCTGCCGGTCGCGACCCTGCCGCTACGCCAGCTCTCCGCAGGCCTCGGCGTGAAGCGCATCGACGGCATCATCGGCACCACGCTGTTCTACCATTTCCTGGCGACCCTCGATTATCCCAAGGGCGAACTCGTGCTGCGCCGGAAGACCGCGCAGAGCCTCGATCAATTCGCGGCAGACTCGTCGGGTAGCGTCGCGGTTCCGTTCTGGATCGCCAGCGACCATTTCATGGTGGGCTGGGGTCAAGTGGAGACGACGCCGCCTGCGCTGCTGTTCGTCGACACCGGGCTGGCGGGCGCGGGCGTCAAGCTCGCGGAGTCGGTGATCAAGGCGGCAGGCATCAAACTCGAGGAGGACAAAGCCTTTGAAGGCGCCGGGGGAGGCGGAAATCTCAAAATCGTGCCCTACACCGTGGGCCGGCTGTCGTTCGGCGATATCGAGGAAAACAACGTCGCGGGCCTCTACGATGGACCCTTCCCCTGGGAGACCATGTTCGGCTTCCACCTCGCCGGCATGGTCGGCCACGATTTCTTCAAGCCCTACGCGGTGACCTTCGATTTCGCGGGCATGAAAATCTTTCTATCGAAACCGGCGGCCACGCCTTAGGCCAGCAGGCGAAACGAAGATGGCCGGGCGAGCCCGGCCATCGCGTGTCCAATTTGCCGATCGAGCGTTAGCCGAGGCGTTTCTCCAGAGCGGCGAGCTCGTCGGTCAGGGCCTTGGGCAGCTTGGCGCCGAAGGTGGCGAAATGCTCCTTGATCAGCGGCAGCTCGGCCTTCCAGCCCTCCTTGTCGACCTTGGTCAGCTCCTGCATGTCGTCGGGCGCCACTTTGAGGCCCTTGACGTCGAGCGAACCCTCGGCCGGCAACTTGCCGATCGGCGTGTCGACCGCCTTGGCGGTGCCGTCGCAGCGCTCGAAGATCCATTTCAGCACGCGAGAGTTCTCGGCATAACCCGGCCAGATGAACTTGCCGGCGTCGTTCTTGCGGAACCAGTTGACGTAAAAGATCTTCGGCATCTTGTCGCCGCCCTTCGCGCCCATCTTGAGCCAGTGCGCGAAATAATCGCCCATGTGGTAGCCGCAGAACGGCAGCATGGCCATCGGGTCGCGGCGGATGTCGCCCTTGACGCCCGAAGCTGCCGCGGTCTTCTCCGAGGCCATGATCGAGCCGAGGAAGGTGCCGTGCAGCCAGTTGAGCGCCTCGGTGACCAGCGGCACCACGGTGGCGCGGCGTCCGCCGAACAGGATGGCGTCGATCGGCACGCCTTTGGGATCCTCCCATTCCGGCGCGATCACCGGACATTGCGCGGCCGGCGCGGTGAAGCGCGCATTGGGGTGCGCGGCGGGGCGGCCCGACGACGGCGTCCACGACCGGCGCATCCAATCGACGGTATGCTCGGGCGTGGTGCCCATCTGCTCCCACCACACGTCGCCATCGTCGGTCAGCGCGACGTTGGAATAGATGCAATTGGCGTTCAGCGTCTTCATGGCGTTCAGGTTCGACTCGTTCGAGGTGCCCGGCGCCACGCCGAAGAAGCCGGTCTCGGGATTGATGGCGTAGAGCCTGCCGTCCTCGCCGAACTTCATCCAGCAAATATCGTCGCCGATGGTCTCGGCCTTCCAGCCCGGGATGGTCGGGTTGAGCATGGCGAGGTTGGTCTTGCCGCAAGCCGACGGGAAGGCGGCGGCGATGAATTTCGATTTGCCTTCAGGATTGGTGAGCTTGAGGATCAGCATGTGCTCGGCCATCCAGCCCTCGTCGCGCGCCTTGACCGAGGCGATGCGGAGCGCGTGGCACTTCTTGCCGAGCAGCGCGTTGCCGCCATAGCCGGAGCCGTAGGACCAGATCTCGCGCGTCTCGGGGAAATGCGAGATGTATTTGGTCTCGTTGCAGGGCCACGGCACGTCGGCGGTGGTGGGCGTCGGCAGCGGATAGCCCACGGTGTGCATGCCCCGAACGAAATCGTCCGAGTTGCCGAGCGCTTTCCACACCTTGTCGCCGACCCGGGTCATGATGTGCATGTTGGCCACGGCGTAGGCTGAGTCGGTGACCATGACGCCGATGCCGGCGATCGGCGAGCCGACCGGGCCCATCGAATAGGGCAGCACATACATGGTGCGGCCGGCCATGGCGCCGTCGTAAAGCTTGGACAGCTTGACCTTCATCTCGGCCGGATCGAACCAGTTGTTGGTCGGACCGGCGTCGTCCTTGTTCTTGGAGCAGATATAGGTCTGGTCCTCGACTCGCGCGACGTCCTTGGGATCGGAGCGCACCAGGATCGAGTTCGGCCGCTTGTCGGGGTTCAGCCACATGGCCGTGCCGCCGTCGACCAGCGCTTTCAACATGCGCTGGTATTCTTCCTTGGAGCCGTCACACCACACGACGTTTTCAGGCTTGAACAGCGCCTTGGCCTCCTCGACGAAGGCGAGCACTTTCGGATTGGTCGTCTTGGCTCCTTCAGGCGCAATCTTGGACTGTACGCTCATGCGGTGGGATCCCCGGCGAAGTGATGGATTGGGTGGGCGAAAGGCCTCCCTCACCTAGCACTGATTGCGCGCGGCTTTCAAGGCAAGGTGCGATGACGGTGACTGACGGAAAAGACGGGCTATTGCCGCCCGGCGCGGGCCTCGGCGGCGAGCCTGACCAGCTCGGTGCGCGCCTCGGCAGGGGTTGCCACCCTCTGGGCGAACAGGATGCGCCGCGCCTCCCCGCCAAGCACGATGTCGAAGCCTTCAGGATCGATCCCGGCCATGCGCCAGGGACCGGGGCCGCCCTCCCCGAGCGCGGTGGCATAAAGCTCGAGCGCATCGGCGTGGTCCTCGTTCATGTGCGCCACGATGCCGGGCTCGGCCTCAACCAGGGAATCGGCGTCCGCCAGCGGCAACAGGAGGTCGCCGGGGTCGAGATCGAAGATGCGGCCGAAGCCGCCGATAAAGTGGGCGCCCTCGATTCTCAGCCGCCAAAACCCGAAATCGGGAAAATCGACATAGAGCGCGGCCTCGGGATGACGGGCGAGAAAGCGCCGCCTCGCCGTCATGTCCGCGGTCGGCTCGGCGCGGCCGGCAAGCGTGAGCCTGGCGCCTTGCAGCGGATCGGCGAGCGCGCCGGTCGCGTCGATCAGCACCGAGGCGCGGTCGTCATGCGCGAGATTCGCGGTGTGACGGGCGAGCTTCGAGATGAGGAAGATCGGGGCGCCGGAGGGGTCGGTCGCGAGCGTGATCAGCGAGGCATATGGATAACCGCTGGCGCTCTGGATGGTCGCCAGCGAGCCCTTGAAGGCGCGGCGCATGAGCGCACGCGCAGAGGCCGAAATCTCGGATTTTGCTGGCGATTCTGAAGACTTATTTACTTGCGCCATAACGGTATTTGTTGCACCACGATAAAGACGGGTGGCGGATCGCGCCCCAAAGCTGCCATAATGAAACGCAGCCCTAAGCCCTACACTCTTAACCAAGTCAATCGCCGCAAGGGCCCCCCAAATGCCAACAATCGCACTTGTCGACGACGATCGTAACATCCTCACCTCGCTGCGCATGGTGCTCGAGGCGGAGGGCTATAAGACCCAGACTTACAACGACGGCGCAAGCGCACTTGACGGGTTCGCCGAGAGCCCGCCGGACCTCGCCATTCTCGACATCAAGATGCCGCGCATGGACGGCATGGAGCTGTTGCGCCGGCTGCGTCAGCGGAGCGAGCTGCCGGTGATCTTCTTGACGTCGAAGGACGAGGAGATCGACGAGCTGTTCGGGCTGAAGATGGGCGCCGACGATTTCATCCGCAAACCCTTCCCGCAGCGGCTGCTGGTCGAGCGGGTCAAGGCGGTGCTCAGGCGCGCCGCGCCGCGCGACGCGACTGCCGGCGTGGTCGAGGACAAGTCGAAGGTGCTGGAGCGCGGCAAGCTGAAGATGGACCCCGAGCGCCACACCTGCGTTTGGGACAACCGTGCGGTGACCCTGACGGTCACGGAATTCCTGATTTTACAATCGCTTGCCGCCCGTCCCGGCGTGGTGAAAAGCCGCGACGCGTTGATGGATGCGGCTTATGATGACCAAGTCTATGTCGACGACCGCACCATCGACAGCCACATCAAGCGCTTGCGCAAGAAGTTCAAGGCGGTCGACCAGAGCTTCGACGTGATCGAGACGCTTTATGGCGTTGGCTACCGATTTAAAGAGTAACGGGCGCCGCCCATGACCGCGGAGGCCGACAGGTCCTGGCAACGGCCTGACGCCGCAACGCTCAAGGGACGCGCGCGGCGCATTCTCAAGGCCGCCCGCGACCGCACGCTGAGCGTGGCCGGCTGGCTCAACGAGCACCTCCCCTTCCGGCGCGGCTTCTCCAGCCTGACGCGGCGCATCGTCGTGCTCAATCTGATCGGGCTCGCGATCCTGGTCTCGGGCATCCTCTATCTCAACCAGTTCCGCGCCGGCCTGATCGACGCCAAGGTGCAGAGCCTGCTGACGCAAGGCGAGATCATCGCCCGCGCCATCGCCGCCTCGGCCGGCGTCGATACCAACGAGATCCAGCTCGATCCCGAGAAACTGCTCGAGCAGGAGCAAGGTCAGGCGCCCGACTATGACGACAACCTGCCCAACTCGCTCGAATTCACCATCGATCCCGAGCGCGCGGCGCCGATCCTGCGGCCGCTGGTGAAGCCAACCGGCTCCCGAGCCCGCATCTATAATCGCGACGGCGCGCTGATCCTCGATTCCGACACGTTCTATTCGCGCGGCGAGGTGCTGCGCTACGACCTGCCGCCGCCCGACGCCAAGGAACCCGACGCGCTGAGCCGGTTCTGGCAGGCGGTGAAGATGCATATGAGCCAATACGACCTGCCGCTTTACACCGAGATCGGCGGGGCGAACGGCAAGGCCTACCCCGAAGTTGCGACCGCCTTGACCGGCACCTCGGTGCCCATCGTCAGAATCAACGACAAGGGCGAGCTGGTGGTGTCGGTGGCGGTGCCGATCCAACGCATGCGCGCCGTGCTCGGCGTGCTGCTGCTGTCGACGCGGGGCGGCGACATCGACAATATCGTCGCCGCGGAACGCTGGGGCATCGTGCGCGTGTCGCTGTTCGCCGCCGCCGTCACCATCGTGCTGTCGGTGATCCTCGCCAACACCATCGCCGGGCCGGTGCAGCGGCTTGCCGCGGCGGCCGAGCGGGTGCGCCACAGCGTCAAGGCCCGCGCCGAGATCCCCGACTTCACCGACCGCACCGACGAGATCGGCCATCTCTCCGGCGCGCTGCGCGATATGACCACCGCGCTCTACCGGCGGATCGACGCCATCGAAAGTTTTGCCGCCGACGTGGCGCACGAGCTCAAGAATCCGCTCACCTCGTTGCGGAGCGCCACCGAAACCTTGCCGCTCGTCAAGAACGACGAGTCGAAACAGCGGCTGATGGAGATCATCCAGCATGACGTGCAGCGGCTCGACCGGCTGATCAGCGATATCTCCGACGCTTCGCGGCTCGATGCCGAGCTGGCGCGCGAGGACGCCCGGCCGGTCGACATGGCCGAGCTGTTGCGCACCACGGTGTCGCTGTTCAACGACATCCACCGCGGCGACACGCCCGACGTCATGTTCGACATCGCCTACGCGCCCGGCGCCCACCCTTATCGCGTCACCGGCCATGACAGCCGCTTGAGCCAGGTCGTCGTCAACCTGCTCGACAACGCGATTTCCTTTTCGCCGCCCGGCGGCAGGGTCGCGGTGGTGGCGCGGCGCATCGGATCGGAAATTCAGATCGCGGTCGAGGATGAAGGGCCCGGCATCCCGGGAGAAAATCTCGAGCGCATCTTCGAGCGTTTCTATACCGACCGGCCGCAGGAGAATTTCGGCCAGAACTCCGGGCTCGGTCTCAACATCTCGCGCCAGATCGTGATGGCGCACGGCGGACGACTCTATGCCGAGAACCGTCCCTCGTCCGGCATGTGGCGCGGCAAGGGAGATAGCGGCGTCCGCACGAACGGCGGCGCGCGGTTCGTGATCCGGCTGCCGGCAACCTGACACCAACGACGCGAGAGGCATGGATTGAGAGAGGGGCGCGAGCTGGTCCATGGCACCTGCGTGGCGCTCGGCCGGCGCGGCGCGCTGTTGCGGGGCGAATCGGGCTCGGGCAAGTCGGACCTTGCGCTCAGATTCTTGGCGCTGGCCGGCGACGGAGAGCTGAGACCGGTTCTGGTCGCCGACGATCAGGTCTTCGTCGCGGCAAACGGCAAGGGACAGCTGCTCGCTTCGCCGCCCAAGACCATCGCCGGCAAGATCGAGATACGCGGGCTTGGCATCGTGGCGGTGCCATACCTTTCCGAAGCCGAGCTGGTGCTGGTATGCGACCTGGTGACCGACCAGGACGTGCCGCGAATGCCGGTTGAGCCCTGGGAACGGACCGAGATCGCGGGCCGGCTGGTGCCGGCGCTCAAGCTCGCTCCGTTCGAGCTGTCGGCGCCGCTGAAACTCAAAATGGCGCTTTTATTGGCAGCGCCGGACAACCCGAATTAAGGCAAGGATCGCACTTGCGCATGGCACCTCTCCCGACAAAGATAGCGGCCTTTGGCTGGGCGGACTCACCTCAAGGGGCAACATGATCGGCGTCGTCATCGTCACTCACGGCAGACTCGCGCATGAATTCCGTGCCGCGCTCGAGCATGTGGTCGGACCTCAGGAACAGATCGAGACGATCTCGATCGGACCCGACGACGATCTCGACGTGCGCCGCGCCGACATGCTGACCGCGCTAACCCGCGTCGATTCCGGCGACGGCGTGGTGGTGCTGACCGACATGTTCGGCGGCACCCCGTCGAACCTCGCTATCTCGGCCATGGAGCGGTCGAATGTGGAGGTGATCGCCGGCGTCAATCTGCCGATGCTGGTGAAGCTTGCCAGCGTGAGGGGCGAATGCGGGCTCGACGAGGCCATCACGCAGGCGCAGGAGGCCGGGCGCAAATATATCAGCGTCGCAAGCCAGATCCTGGCGGCGAACTAAGCGTGGCAAAGGCTCGCAACACGACGAGAGAACCGGTTGCCGGTCTCTACTTCGCCGAGGTGACCATCCCCAACAAGAAGGGGCTGCATGCGCGGGCCTCGGCGCAGTTCGTGCGCTGCGCCTCCAATTTCACCGCGCAGGTGCGGGTGACGCGCGAGGGCCACACGGTGGGGGGCACCTCCATCATGGGGCTGATGATGCTCGCCGCGGGCCAAGGTCACACCGTCCTGATCGAGGCTGAAGGACCGGAAGCGGCCGCCGCGCTCGAAGCGCTGACCAAACTGGTCGAGTCGGGCTTCGGCGAAGAGGACTAGCCTCGCCGACGCGGTCGCCAAGCTCAACAGTTACCTATTCCGCGGCGGCACTGACCTTCGGCTTTGCCTTGGCACGCGCCGCGCCGCGCATCGCATCGGGCTTGCGCGGGAAGCCACTGCGGTCGCTATAGTCCCGCCCGCTGACAGGATAGCTGCGCGCAGGGCCGGACCGTTTCGGCTTTGATTGGATCGCGGCGTAAACATCGAGCAGTCCGACACCGAGCAGGGCTGCGAGGGAGCCGCCCAGACGCCCGGGTTTTCGCGTGTTGGCTGTGCCAGCGACCGTCGCCACGTCCAGAATGTCACCGGCCACCCGTCCCCACAGCCAGGGCCGGGGGTTCCGGGCCACCAGCAGCCCCACCCCGGTCGCGATCTCACGCAGGCCGTAACCGCGCAAGAGCGTGTCGTTCTTGGTCATGCCCGCGGCCCGGCTGACCCGCCGCGGCGCGAGCAGCTCGGCGAGGCCGAGTCCGATGGAAAAAAATGCGAGGCCCTGAACGAGAGCGTTGAGCGGTACGGGGGGCTTGGGCAAATGGGGAACTCTCATGCATGCATCTCCGGCTTGAGGACGACCTTGACGCAGCCGTCTTCCTTATCTCTGAAAGTCTTGTAGTAGTCGGGCCCCTGATCGAGACCGATAGTGTGCGTGATGACGAAGCTCGGATCGATCAAGCCCTCCTCGATCATGTTCAAGAGATCGTCGGTCCACCGGTTCACGTGGGTCTGACCGGTGCGGATGGTCAGGCCCTTGTTCATCATCATGCCGAAGGGAATCTTGTCGCTCAGCCCCCCATAGACGCCGGGGATCGAAACGATGCCGCCGGGCCGGCACACATAGAACATCTCCCGGATCACGTGCGGGCGGTCGCTCTCCAGCATCAATGCCTGCTTGACGCGGTCATACATGGAGTCGATCGAGCGCGCGGCGTGGGCCTCGATGCCCGACGGCGTCGATGCATTTCTCCGGGCCCTTGCCGCGCGGTCAGCTCGTTGAGCATCTCCAGCACACTCTCGTCGTCGAAGTTGATGGTGATGGCGCCGCCAGCCTTGGCCATGGTCAGGCGCTCCGGCACATTGTCGATGGCGATCACCT
Organism: uncultured Alphaproteobacteria bacterium; assembly: GCA_963812105.1. Lineage (GTDB taxonomy): Bacteria > Pseudomonadota > Alphaproteobacteria > Rhizobiales > Methyloligellaceae > Methyloceanibacter. The sequence continues at coordinate 292,568 of CAWEUF010000002.1, read as the reverse complement.
GCTTGGCGCCGAGCAGGATGGCGCTGCGAATGCAGAACTGGCCTACCGGGCCGGCGCCCCATACCGCGACGGTATCGGTCGGCTCGATGTCGCATTGCACCGCCGCCTGCCAGCCGGTCGGAAAGATGTCGCCGAGGAACAGCACCTGCTCGTCGCTGAGCTCGCTCGGGCACTTTGACCGGGCCGACATCGGCGTAAGGCACGCGCACATATTCAGCCTGCCCTCCGGCATATCCGCCGGTCAGGTGGGTGTAGCCGAACAGGCCGGCGGTGGCGTGGCCGAATACGAAGTCGCCGAGCCCTTTGTTGCGGTTGGTGCGCTCGCATACAGAGAAATTGCCGCGGCGACATTGCTCGCATTCGCCGCAGATGATGGTGAAGGGTACGACCACGCGGTCGCCTACTTTCAGCTTCTTGTTGTCCTTGCCGACCTCCACGACCTCGCCCATGAACTCGTGGCCCATGATGTCGCCCGAGCGCATGCCGGGAATGAATCCGTCATAGAGATGCAAGTCCGAGCCGCAGATGGCGCAGCTCGATACCTTGACGATGGCATCACGGCCGTCCTCGATCTCCGGATCGGGGACGGTGTCGCAGCGGATATCGTGGGTACCGTGATAACAAAGGGCTTTCATGACTGAACTTTCAACTCGAAGGATGCGGTTCTCGGTGCAACCGATGAGGTCGCGTTCGGTTCCTGTCTCACTTTGAGGCCGAGCCGGGCTCGGACTGCTTGCGGTTCTGCTCCGCCAGCACGCTGGAGGGCACCACGTTGGCGATGGTGGTTTGGATTTTGTTCTTCCACCCGGTGACGATGTCGCCATCGCCGTCCATCATGGCCTTGAAGCCGGCCTCAGCCACCTCGGCGGGGTCGTCCTTCTTGGCCTGCCCGACCTTGGTATCTTCCATGCCGGCGCGGTCGAAAAACTCGGTCTCGGTCGCGCCCGGCATCAGGCAGGTCACCGTGACGTCGGTGTCCTTCAGCTCGTTGCGCAGCGCGAACGAGAAGGAGTCGATGAACGCCTTGGTGCCGTGATAACCGCGGCGAACGCGCCGGGGATGATAGCCGGCGATCGACCCGGTGATGAGGATGCGGCCGCGCATTGCGTTCGCGCATATCGCGGCCGACCTTCTGGATGAGATAGATGGTGCCGGTGATATTGGTATCGATCACGCGGATGACTTCGTTGAAGTCCTGGTCGAGAAACGCGCCGCCGAGCCCCCTGCCGGCATTGGCGAGCCCTGGCCGAGATGGCGTCCTGACGCTCCCCTCGAGGTTGCGGCCAGCCTGGAAAATGTATAAAGACTTCTTTATATCCTTATAGTCAGAGGCCAGGAGTAGAGGCTGCCATGAACTATCACGTCAAAGACATTGCCTTGGCCGACTGGGGCCGCAAGGAAATCGCCATCGCCGAGACCGAGATGCCGGGGCTGATGGCCGTGCGGCAGGACTATGCGGCGAAGCAGCCCTTGAAGGGCGCGCGCATTGCCGGCTCGCTGCACATGACGATCCAGACCGCGGTCCTGATCGAGACGCTGAAGGCGCTCGGCGCGGATATCCGCTGGGCCTCGTGCAACATCTATTCGACGCAGGATCACGCCGCTGCGGCGATCGCCGCGACCGGCATTCCGGTGTTCGCCTATAAGGGCGAGAGCCTCGAGGAATATTGGGACTACACCCATCGCATCTTCGAATGGGGCGACGGCGGCACGCCCAACATGATCCTCGACGACGGCGGCGACGCGACGCTTCTGATCCATCTCGGCGTGCGCGCGGAGAAGGGCGACACCGCCTTCCTCGACAAGCCGGAGAACGAGGAAGAGGAAGTCGTCTACGCGGCGATCAAGAAGACGCTGAAGGACAAGCCGGGCTGGTACACGAAGATCGCCAAGAACATCAAGGGCGTCACCGAGGAGACCACCACCGGCGTGCACCGGCTCTATGAGATGATGAAGAAGGGCACGCTGCTGTTCCCCGCCATCAACGTCAATGACAGCGTCACCAAGTCGAAATTCGACAACCTCTATGGCTGCCGCGAGAGCCTGGTCGACGGCATCCGCCGCGGCACCGACGTGATGATGGCCGGCAAGGTGGCGATGGTCGCGGGCTTCGGCGATGTCGGCAAAGGCTCGGCCGCCTCACTGCGGAATGCCGGCTGCCGGGTGCTGGTGTCCGAGGTCGACCCGATCTGCGCGCTGCAGGCGTCGATGGAAGGCTACGAGGTCACCACCATGGACGACGCGGCGCCGCGCGCCGACATCTTCGTCACCGCCACCGGCAACAAGGACGTCATCACCATCGACCATATGCGGGCGATGAAGGACCGCGCCATCGTCTGCAATATCGGCCATTTCGATTCCGAGATTCAAGTTGCCGCCTTGAAGAACATGAAATGGGACAACGTCAAGCCGCAGGTCGACGAGATCGAGTTCCCCGACGGGCACCGCATCATCCTGTTGTCGGAGGGCCGGCTGGTCAATCTCGGCAACGCCATGGGCCATCCGAGCTTCGTGATGAGCGCGTCGTTCACCAACCAGACGCTGGCGCAGATCGAGCTGTGGACCAATCCCGGCCAATACGAGAAGAAGGTCTACGTGCTGCCGAAGCAGCTCGACGAGAAGGTCGCCCGGCTTCATCTCGGCAAGGTCGGCGCCAAGCTCACCAAGCTCAAGCCGGACCAGGCCGAGTATATCGGCGTGCCGGTCGAAGGCCCCTACAAGCCCGACACCTACCGCTACTGATTGTGACAGCGGCGCGATTAACCAAAGCGCTCGCGGCGGTGGGCAAGACTCCGCGATAAAGCTAAGCTAACCGCTGATTCGCCTTGAGGCTCGCGGGGTCGAACGGCCCGCGTTCAGTCTGTGGCAGCGTTAAGCGAGGCGGGGCCATGGGCGGCGGCGTGGGAGCGAGGGACCATGCGGACCAGCGGGGGCAAGGCTGCACCTTCATCAAGGTGGCCAGAAGTGCTGTTCCGCGTCGCCTGCTCAATTCCGCTCTGCCTGCTGCCGCTTAGTCCCGCGCTGGCCGCGGCCGATACCACCTCATTCGACGCCCGCACCCTGCTGCTGCTCGGCATCACGCTTGGCATCATCGCTTTTGCGGTCGGGACCGCGGTCATCTGCCTGCGCGCCACCGAACGCGCACGCAAGGCCGAAGCCGCCGCCCATGACGAAGCCGAACGCTATCGCTTAAGCGAGAGCACGCTCGACACGCTGCTCGCGGCCGAGCCGCAAGCGCTGCTGACCGTGGCCGAATCGGGCGAGGCCGAGCTGTTGATCTCCACCCTGCCCGCGGCGCTCGGCGTGCCGCGCGATACCGCCGGGCTGCTCAATTTCGCCGATTGGCTCGATGCCCCGTCGGCGCGCGAGCTCGACGACGCCATCGACCGGCTGGTGGAGCGGGGCGAGCCGTTCAACCTGATGCTCCGTACCGCGCGGGAGCGCTATGTCGAGGTCGACGGCCGCACCGTGGGCCGGACCATCGTGCTCAAGGTGCGCGATCTGGTCGGGCGGCGGCTGGAACTCGCCGATGTCGCCGCCAGGCATCGCCAGCTCGAGGAGCAAGTCGGCGCGCTGCGCGGGCTGCTCGATGAAGCGCATCGGGCCGACCGCGCATCCGGCGAGGCGCGACCGAGCGTGGAAGCGCGCTTCAGGAGCTTCGACCGGCTGGCCACGGCCTTCGCCGTGTTCGATGCCGAGCAGCGGCTCACCCATTTCAATCAAGCCTATGTCGAGCTGTGGCAGCTCGACATTGAATGGCTCGCAACCCATCCCCGCGACGGCGAGATCCTCGATCGCCTCCGTCAGGCAAGGCGGCTGCCGGAGAAGGCCGATTACCGCGACTGGAAGAAGAGCTGGCTCGCCTGTTACGGCTCCAATGCGCAGGTCGAGGACCAGTGGCACCTGCCCGACAGCCGCACCCTGCACGTTGTCGCCGACAGCCAGGGCGAGGCCGGCGTGACCTATCTCTACGAGAACGTTACCGAGCGGCTCTCGTTGGAAAGCCGGTACAACGCGCTGATCGAAGTGCAGCGGGAAACCCTCGATACGTTGCGCGAGGGCGTGGCGGTGTTCGCGCCGAGCGGCCGACTCCGCCTCTACAACCGCGCCTTCGCCATCATCTGGCGACTGAACCCGCGCCAGCTCGACGGCGAGCCGCATATCGACGAGGTCATCAAATGCTGCCGCGTGCTCTACGACGCCCCGGAGGAATGGGAACGCATCAAGGAAGCGGTGACGGCCATCGTCGCCGAGCGCCACCCCGATGAGCGGCAATTCGACCGGGCCGACGGCAGCGTGGTGTCGTCGGCGGTGCTGCCGCTGCCCGACGGCGGCACGCTGCTCACCTATGTCGATGTCTCGGACTCGAAAAAGGCGGAGCGCGCGCTGATCGAGCGGGCCGAGGCATTGGAGGCGGCCGACCGCCTCAAGACCGCCTTCATCAGCCACGTCTCCTACGAGCTGCGCACCCCGCTCACCAACATCATCGGCTTCAGCGAGCTGCTGGCGAGCCCGGTTCCCGGGCCCTTGACCGACCGGCAGCGCGACTATCTCAACGATATCCGCCTGTCGGGACGGACCCTGCTCGCCATCATCGATGATATTCTCGACCTGGCGACCATCGATGCCGGATCGCTCGAGCTCAAGCTCTCAACGGTGAAGGTCCAGGACGTGATCGAACAGGCGGTGCAGGGCGTGGCGGAGCGGCTCAAGCAGAGCGATATCGAACTCGACGTCGAGATCGAGCCCGGCATCGATGAGTTCACCGCCGACGGCAGGCGCATCACCCAGATCCTCTACAACCTGTTGTCCAACGCGATCGGTTTCTCCGAGGACGGCGGCAAGATCGGGCTCAGCTGCGGGCAAAGGAAATCCATGATCGCCTTTACCGTCGAGGATCAGGGGGTAGGCATCCCCGACGACTACCAGCAGACGGTGTTCGACCGCTTCGAGAGCCGCTCGCACGGCTCGCGCCATCGCGGCGCCGGACTCGGCCTGTCGATCGTCAAGAGCCTCGCCGAGTTGCATGGCGGCACCGTCACGCTCGAACTCGACGCCGGGGCAAGGAACGCGCGTCACGGTGCTGCTGCCGCTCAAGCATGAGCCGGCGGCAGAGGCCGCGGAGGCCGACGCGCCGAGCTACAAGTCAAGCCGCGCCGGATGACCGCAAGTTGGAGTCTCGACGATGTCGATCTCGTCCGGCTCGACATCCTCGCCAGCCGTCTCGCCGTCATGCTCAAAACCGGCGACGTCATCGCGCTCTCTGGACCGCTCGGCGCCGGCAAGACCACGCTCGCCCGCGCGCTGGTCACCAGGCTCGGCTCCGAGGGCGAAGTGCCGAGCCCGACCTTCGCGCTGATGCAGCGCTACGAGACGCCGCATCTCACTCTTACTCATTGCGACTTCTATCGGCTGGAGCCGCCGGAGCTCGACGAGCTCGGTCTCGACGATGCGGTGAGCGAGGGCGTGGTGATCGTCGAGTGGCCGGAGCGCGCGTCGCGCTGGCTGCCGGAGGATCGCCTCGACATTGCCATGGACGAGACCGCGACGCCGAACCTGCGCCGCATCGTGCTGACCGGACATGGCAGCTGGGCGGCGAGGCTGGCGCGCTTGGACGCACTCGCCGAGTTCCTCGCCGGCACCGACTATGCCGAGGCTGCCGCGCGCTACCTGCAAGGCGACGCCTCGACGCGTTCTTATGCGCGGCTGTTGCACAACAAGCGGTCCGCCGTGCTGATGAATTCGCCGCGCCAGCCCGATGGGCCGCCGATCCGCGACGGCAAGCCCTATAGCGCGCTGGTGCATCTGGCCGAGGACGTGACGCCGTTCGTGGCGGTGTCCGCCGCGCTCAGGGACCGCGGGCTATCGGCGCCGGCGGTCTATGCCTTCGATCTCGACCGCGGATTTCTGGTGCTGGAAGATCTCGGCGACAAGGTGTTCGGCAGCGAGGTCGCGCGCGGTCGCCCGCTGGCCGAGCTGTGGGGGCCGGCCGTCGACGTGCTGGTGGCGCTCGCCGGCTCAGGCCCCCCGGACCTGTTGCCGATCGAAGGCCACGCCCCCTATCGGCTGCCCGCTTATGACGCCGAGGCCATGGCGACCGAGGCGTCCCTGCTCATCGACTGGCTGTGGCCGGCGCTGCACGGCAAGGAGACCCCTGCCGGCCGTCGCCGAGGAATTTGCCGCCCTGTGGCGCCCCCATCTCGCCGAGGCCGAAAAGGCCGATCCGGGCTGGGTGCTCAGGGACTACCATTCCCCCAATCTGATGTGGCTGCCGGAGCGGCAGGGTATAAAGCGGGTCGGCATTCTCGACTTTCAGGACGCGCTGAGAGGCCCGCTCGCCTATGACCTGGTGTCGCTGCTTCAGGATGCCCGGCTCGACGTCCCGGAACCGCTTGAACGGGAGCTTCTCGCTCGCTACTGTGCCGCCCGGGGCGCGCACAGCAAGCACTTTTCGGACGATCGGTTCGTCTCGCTCTACGCCACGCTCGGCGCTCAACGGAACTCTAAGATTCTCGGCATCTTTGCGCGGTTGGCGAAACGTGACGGCAAGCGCGGCTATCTCGCTCACATCCCGCGGGTCGCACGCTATCTCGAGCGCGACCTCGCCCATCCCGCTTTGGCTGAGCTCCGCCGCTTCTACGCGCGCGAGTTCCCGGCCGCGAACGAATTTCCGCCACTCGTGCTGTAAGAGGACGGGTCCATGACCGAGGCGAGGACGGCGATGGTGCTGGCCGCGGGCTATGGCGAGCGCATGCGCCCCTTGACCCTGCGCATGCCGAAGCCGCTGGTGCCGCTGGCAGGGAAGACCCTCCTCGATCATGTGCTCGACCGGCTGGCGGCGGCGGGAGTCGGGACGGCAATCGTCAATGTCCACTATCTTCCCGAACAGCTCGAGGCGCATCTTGACGCCCGCCGGGGCAAGCAGCCTGAGGTGCTGGTGTCGGACGAGCGCGGCGTGCTGCTCGATACCGGCGGCGGCGCCAGTAAGGCCCTGCCTCTGCTCGGGCACGGACCGTTCTTCATCCATAATGCCGATTCGGTGTGGAGCGAGGGCGCGACGCCGGCGCTCACCCGCATGCTGCGGAACTGGAATCCGGCGACGATGGACTGCCTGTTGTTGCTCGCGCCAACCGCCACCAGCATCGGCTATGCCTTCAAAGGCGACTTTGCCATGGGGCCGGACGGCCGGCTCGCCCGCAGGGGCAAGGATGAGGTGGTGCCGTTCGCCTTTGCCGGCGTGTCGCTGTGCGACGAGAGGCTGTTCAAGGACGCGCCGGACGGGCGCTACTCGCTGAACCTGCTATGGGACCGGGCGCTGGCCAAGGGCAAGCTCTACGGCGTGCAGCTCGACGGCATCTGGATGCATGTCGGCACGCCGGAAGCTCTGGCCGAGGCCGAGAGCTCATTCGAGCGCGAAGGTGCCTGAGCCCTCACCAACGGCGGTCAGGCTCTACACCATCCCGCCTTCGGCGCCGTTCCTCACTACGCTGGCCAGGGCCGTGCTCGACGGGGCGCTGCCCGTCCCGGGCGGTCCCAAGCCCGATCCGCTGAGCCTGCCGAACGCCACCATCTACCTGCCGACCCGTCGTGCGGCCCGCGCGCTGCGCGAGGCATTCCTTGCCGAGAGCAAGGGCGAGGCGCTGCTCCTGCCGCGCATCCGGACGCTCGGCGATCCCGACGAGGAGGCGGCCATCATCTTCGGGGCCGAGGACGGTCTCGACGGCGACGGCGTCACCGGCGCGGCGGCCATCGGCGCGCTGCCGCGGCGGCTGGCGCTGATGCGGCTCGTGCTGGCGCTCGGGCACGGCGCGGTGCGCGGCGCGACCGAGGCGGAGATCGAGTCGGTCCGCTTCGTGCATAGCCCCGGCCAAGCCTCGTATCTTGCCGCCGACCTCGCCCGGCTCATGGACCTGGTCGAGTCGGAGGAGGTCAGTCTCGAAAATCTGGATGGGCTCGTGACCGGCGATCTCGCCGTTCACTGGGAGGCCACGGTCGAGTTCCTCAAAATCGTCACCGAGCACTGGCCGCGTTATCTTGCCGACAATCGGCTGGTGTCGCCGGTCGCCCGCCGCAACGCGCTGATGGCGCTGGAGACCGAGCGGCTGACCAAGACCTCGCCGCATCCGGTGATCGCCGCGGGATCGACCGGCACGGTGCCGGCCACCGCCCGGCTGCTCAAGACCATCGCCTCGCTGCCGAACGGCGCGGTGGTGCTGCCCGGTCTCGACCTCACGCTCGATGACGACAGCTGGGCGATGCTCGCCGAGCATCCCGAGCATCCGCAGGCGAGCATGGCTGAGCTGCTGCACAAGCTCGGCGCGACCCGCGCCGAGGTCGCCTATGTGCCCGGAGCGGAACCCGATGCGATCGCCCGCGCACGGCTTCATCTTGCCAGCGAGGCGCTGCGCCCGGCCGAGAGCACGGATCATTGGCAGACATTTCTCGGCGGCGATGCGCTGGCGCCCGACGGCCGCGCCAGCCTCGCCAATGCGCTTGACGGCGTCCGCATGGTGGTGGCGCCGACCGCCCATGACGAGGCGGAGGCGATCGCGCTGATCCTGAGGTCGGTGATCGAGACGCCGGGCAAGACCGCCGCGCTGGTCACGCCCGACCGGGTGCTGGCGCGGCGGGTGGCGGCGCGGCTCAAGCGCTACGATCTGGCGGTCGACGATTCGGCGGGCATGCCGTTGGCGCGCACCGTGCCCGGCGCGTTCCTCGATCTGGTGCTCGGTGCGGCCGAAACGGACTTCGCGCCGCCCGAGCTGATGGCGCTGCTCAAGCATCCGCTGGCGCTGCTCGGACGGCCGGCGGCCGAGACGCGGGCGGCGGCCCGGGCGCTGGAACGCGGCGCCTTCCGCGATGTCTATGTCGGACACGGGCTCGCCGGTGCGCGGGCGGCGCTCGAAGCGGCCCGCACGGAGGACAGGCGCGGCCGACTGGCCCTGACCGACAACGAGCACGCAGCCGCGCTCCGTCTCGTGGCCGACCTGGAAGCGGCGTTTGCGCCGCTGACGACCTTGTCGGTTGGCAAACACGCGGCCGCGACGCTGGCCGAGGCCCATGTCGTCACGGCTGAGGCTCTGGCACGCGACGCAAAGGGCTCCTCATCAGGCCTGTGGCAGGGCGATGCCGGCGAGGCCCTGTCGGTGCTGCTGGCCGAGCTGATCAGCGCCGGCCAGGGTCTGACTTTGACCACCGCCGACTATCCGCCGTTCTACCGCAGCCTGCTCGCCGGCGCAGGTGGTGCGCCCGCGCGCGGCGCTCCACCCGCGGCTGTTCATCTGGGGGCCGCTCGAAGCGCGCCTCCAGCAGCCCGACGTGGTGATCCTGGGCAGTCTCAACGAAGGTGTGTGGCCGAGCCCGCAAGAGGCGGGCCCGTGGCTCAGCCGGCCGATGCGCGAGACAGCTCGGGCTCAATCCGCCGGAGCGCCGCATCGGCCTTGCCGCCCACGACTTCGCCCAGGCGCTCGGCGCGCCGCAAGTCTATCTCACCCGCGCCGGCAAGGTTGACGGCGTGCCGACCGTGCCGTCGCGCTGGCTGCAGCGGCTGCTCGCCCTGATCAAAGCGGCCGGGCTCGAACACAAGATCGAGGCCGAGCAGCCCTGGGCCCAGTGGGCGCGCGAGCGCGACCATGCGCCGTCGTTCGAACCCGTGCAGGCCCCCGAGCCGAGACCGCCTCTCGCAGCACGGCCGAAGAGGCTGAGCGTGACCCGCATCGAACGGTGGATCGCCAACCCCTACGAGATTTTCGCCCGCTATGTCCTGAAACTCGAGAAGATGAAAGAGCTCGGCGTCGAGCCTGACGCCGCCACCCGCGGCCAGATCATTCACCTGGTATTGCATGAGTTTACCCGCGCATTCCCCGCCACTTTGCCGGACGATGTCGCAGGCGAGCTGACCCGCATCGCCAACGCGCATTTCGCCAGGCTCGACGGCGCGCCGCTGGTCGAGGCGTTTTGGCGGCCGCATTTCCAGCGCTTCGCCCGTTGGTTCGCGGCGACCGAACCGGCAGCGGCGGCGCGGCGTGGCAAGCATTCTGACCGAGGCTGACGGCGTGCTCGATCTCCCCGCCGGCGGCGGCTTTCGCCTCACCGCGCGGGCCGACCGCATCGATGTCGGCGAGAACGGCGCGGCGGTGATCTACGACTACAAGACCGGCAAGCCGCCGGCGCCGAAGCATGTCGACGATTTTTACGCGCCGCAGCTGTCGCTCGAAGCGGCCATCGCCGCGGCGGGCGGATTTGCCGGCCTCGAGACCTGCGAGGTCGGCGGGCTGGTCTATATCCACGTCTCGGGCCGCAATGACGGCGGCGGACGGAGCGCGCGGCGGCCAAGACCGCTCCGTCCATTCTCGCCGCGCAAGCGCTCGAAAAACTGAGCACGCTGATCGCGCGCTATGCCGATCCGAACATGCCGTATGAGGTGAAGCGCCGGTCGGCGCAGGCCTTCCGCAGCCTCTATCGCTATGACGACTACGAGCACCTCGCCCGCGTCAAGGAATGGCTGACGCAAGAGGCCGAGGAGGAGTTCTGATGAGCGCGCGGCCCCTGCCCCCCGAAGCCGACCGCAATCAGTCGCGCGCCTCCGATCCCTCGGCGTCCGCCTGGGTGTCGGCCAATGCCGGCACCGGCAAGACCGAGGTTCTGGTCAGGCGCGTGCTGCGGCTTCTCCTCGCCGAATTCGGAGCCAGAGTCGATTCTGTGCCTGACCTACACCAAGACGGCGGCGGCGGAGATGCAGAACCGGCTGCTCGATCGCCTGTCGCACTGGGCCACCACTTCGCCCGAAAAGTTGGATGAAGACCTCACGGCGCTGTTGCGGCGTGCGCCGCGACGAGAGCGAAGCCCGCACGGCGCGGAGATTGTTCGCCCGCGCGCTCGAGGCCAAAGGCGGACTGAAGATCCACACCATTCACGGCTTCTGCGAGCGGCTGTTGCAGCGCTTTCCGCTCGAAGTCGCAAGTGACGCCGCATTTCTCGGTGCTGGACGAGCGCGAGCAGGCGCTGATGCGGCGCGCTGCCTTCGATGCCGCGGTGTCGGCCGCCGCCGCCGACAGCGACAGCGTGCTCGGCAGAGGCGCTGGCCAAGGTCACCGCGCTCACCACGGGCGACTACATCCGCCAGGTGATCGATACCGTGCTCGGCAAGCGCGCCGAGCTTGCGCGCATGGTGGCGTATCACCAGAGCCGCGACGATTGGGCGGAGGCCGAGGCTCTCGCGCTCAAACGCCTGTTCAACGTGGCCGAGCACGAAGAAGAGACGCTGAGCGAGCAACTGGCTGATGTCCTAGACCGAGCCACGAGATCGACGCCGCAATCGCCGCCTTCGCCGCCCATGGCGGCACCACCGACATGGACAAGAATGCGGAAGCGGCGTTGCGCGCGGCGCGGTCGAGCGAAGGCGAGACCCGGGCTGGCGGCGTTCAAGGAGCTGTTTCTCAACGGCCGACGGCGATGTCACGCGCGCAAGAGTTTGCAGCAAGGGCATTCGAGAGAAATGCACCAGCAATCTGCGCCACTCTCGACCGGGCGCAAGCACGCTTCGCCGCGCTCACCGACAAGCTGGCGCATGTGCGCCTGGCCGAGGCAAGCGCCGCGGTGCTGGTGCTGGCCGACGCGGTGCAGGCCGACTATGAGCGGCGCAAGCAGGCCGAGGCCGCGCTCGACTATGACGATCTGATCGTCAAGGCGCGGAACCTGCTGTCGCGCGCCGACGCGGCCGCCTGGGTGCTGTACAAGATCGACGGCGGCATCGACCACATTCTGGTCGACGAGGCGCAGGACACCAATCCCGCGCAATGGGCCATCATCGAGGCCCTGGCGCTGGAGTTCTTCGCCGGCCAGGGGGCGAGCGACAGACTGCGCACGCTGTTCGCCGTCGGCGACGAGAAGCAGTCGATCTACTCGTTCCAGGGCGCCGATCCCACGCGGTTCGCCGAAATGGGCCGCGCCTTCAGGCAGCGAGCGGGTGCGCTCGGCCTCGTCTGGCATGAGGTGCCGCTGAACCTCTCATTCCGCTCGACCGCGCCGATCCTTCAAGCCGTCGATCACGTGTTCGGCACGGTCGCCTGCCGCCGACGGAGTTGAGCTGGCAGGAGGGCGCGATCATTCACCACGAACCTTTCCGCAAGGGTGAGGCCGGTCTGGTTGAACTGTGGGAGGTCGCAGACCGCAGCAGAAGCCGGTTCAGTCCGAGGCGTTCGAGCCGTGGAACGAGGAGCTGGCCGGCGCCCGCGCGGTCGATGCGCTGTGCAAACGCATCGCCACCGCGATCCACGCCTGGATCGGCACCGAACAGCTTGCAGCCAAAGGCCGCACGGTACGGGCCGGCGATATTTTGATCCTGGTCCGCCGGCGCGAACCGTTCACCGCGCCCATGATCCGCGAATTGAAGCGGCTCGAGCGTGAAGGTGGCGGGCGCCGACCGCATGAAGCTGATGGATCAGCTCGCGGTGCAGGATCTCGTGGCGCTCGCCGACGTGCTGCTGATGCCGGAGGACGACCTGGCGCTCGCCGTGGTGTTGAAGAGTCCGCTGTTCGGCTTCGACGACGACGACCTGTTCACGCTCGCCCATGATCGCAAGGGCTCGCTGTGGACGGCGCTCAAAACCAAGGCTGGCGAGGATGCGCGCTTTGCCGACGGCAGCTGAGACCCTCGCGCAGTGGCGTCGCCCGCGCCGACTTGCTGCCGCCTTACGAATTCTACTCCGAGCTGCTCGGCGCCGAGGACCAACGCCTGCGCCGAGCCATGCTGACCAGGCTCGGACCCGAGGCGGCCGAGGCGATCGACGAGTTTCTCAATCTCGCGCTCGCCTATGACCGTGACGCCGCACCGTCGCTGCAAGGCTTCGTCAATCAGCTCCGGGCCGGCGACGTCGAGATCAAGCGCGACATGGAGCAGCAGCGCGACGAGGTGCGCATCATGACGGTGCATGGGGCCAAGGGCCTGCAAGCGCCGATCGTGATTTTGCCCGACACGTGCATGCGGCCGCGGCTGCAAGGGGTGAGGCTCTATCCCCTGCCGCGCGCGGGCGAGCCGCCGGACGAGGTCGGCCATCTGGTGTGGCCTCCGGCGGGCCACTCGAAGCTTTGCCGGGCATCGAGGACAGCAAGAGCTTGGTGGAGCAAGCGGAGCGCCAGGAATATCACCGGCTGCTCTATGTCGCCATGACGCGGGCGGAGGACCGGCTCTATGTCTGCGGCTGGGAGGGCCTGCAGAGACGCGAAGAGGGCAAGGTCTGGTACGACCTGGTCGAGAGACGGCCTCGCCGGTCACCTGACCGCGCATGCCGACGCCGACGGCAGTCCGCTGCATCGCATGGAGAGCGAGCAGACGGAGCCGGCAACGGACTCAGGACGCGCGGCGGAGCAGCCGGTGGCCGTAGCGCTCCCCGCCTGGGCGCGCCGCAATTGCCCCGACGCGAGCGATCGCGGCCGTAAGCTTGCGCCGTCGCGGCTCGCGTTCGGGCTCGAGGGCGGCGCCGAAGGGCTATCGCCGGAGCAACCGCCGCTCGGGCCGCTGGCATTGGGCCAGGATGGCCGCTATGCCCGCGGGCGGCTCGTCCACGCCCTGTTGCAGCATCTGCCGGAGGTTGCGCCCGAAGACCAGGAACGGGCGGCGGTGGCCTTCGTCGCCGCGCGAGGCGCCGATCTCACACAACAGCTGAAAGACGAGATCGTGGCCGAGACGCTCGCCATCGTGCAGGACCCGGCCTTTGCGCCACTGTTCCAGCCGGGCAGTCACGCCGAGGTCCCGGTGGTGGCACGGATCGGCGGCTACGACCTGGAAGGCCAGATCGACCGGCTTGCTATGGTCGAGGGCGGTCTCATCATTCTCGACTACAAGACCAACCGGCCGCCGCCCAAGACCCTCGACGAGGTCTCGCCGGCTTATATCGCCCAGCTCGCCGGCTACCGCACCGTGCTCAAGGGCCTGTTCCCGGGCCGGCCATTGCGCGCCGCGCTGTTGTGGACCGACGGCCCACGGCTGATGGAGATCCCTTCAACTTCGCTTGATGACGCCGAGCGGCGCCTGTTGCAGCGGACCGTCGAGCCTTGACGGCATGGTGGTCCATACCTAGTTTCCGAGTCGACAAAAGGACCGGTCGTTTCGTGGCGCGCCGGCCATCAGGAGACATAAATGGCAACTGAGAAAGTATCCGACGACACATTCGAGGCCGAGGTGCTGAAATCCGCGACCCCGGTGGTCGTCGATTTCTGGGCCGAATGGTGCGGCCCGTGCCGGCAGATTGCGCCCGCGCTTGAGGAGATCGCCAAGGAACTCGACGGCAAGGTGAGGATCATCAAGCTCAATATCGACGAGAACCCGCGCACGCCGTCATTCTACAATGTGCGCGCGATCCCGACGCTGATCCTGTTCAAGGACGGCGAGGTCGCCGGCACGCTCAAGGGCGCTTATCCTAAGAACCATCTCGCCGCCTGGATCAACGGCACCATCACCGCTTAGCCGCTTCGCGCCGGAGACTGGACTGCGTCATGGCCGGGTCTGTCCCGGCCATCAACGTCTTGGGGCCCGTCAAGCGCCGCCGCAAGAGTGCTGCGAGTCGGGGGCTTCCCACATTTCGCCGGTGCGGAGATTGGTGGCGCGATAGATCTTGCCGCGATCGTCGTCGGGCGGGCAATCCTCGGGCAGGCTGACGAGGCAAAGCGTTACCGCATCGCCGACCTTGGAGTGGTGAATCTCCGGAATCGTGTCGTAGGAGATCTGCACGCCACCGTTGGCGTAGCTGACGGCGCTGCCGGTATCGGGTTCGCCGAGCCGGTAGCCGATATCCGTGATGGTGGTGTTGCTACAGGCGCCGATCTCCGTGGGCAGCGGATCGGCCTTGCCGTGAGGGACGAAGACCACAGACGAGAGCACGAACAGTCCTACGCCAATCAGATTTCGTCGCATCGCCGCCTCCTACCCTCTTAACCTTTAGCCGTGCAGCTTGAACGCGAGGCCGGCAAGATAGAGCGAGCCGCAGATCAACACGCGGCCAGGCCCTTGCAGCGCCGCCTGCGACCTGGTGAGCGCGTCCGGCAGGCTCGCGGTCGCCACCACATCGAAGCCTTCAGCCCGGGCGATCTGCGCCAAGGTTTCCGCGTCGAAGGCGTTGGGCTCGTCCGGAATCGGCACGGTGTAGACGCGCTCGACCAGCCCCTTGAACGGGGCGATGAAGGCATGCGCATCTTTCGTATCCATCATGCCGAACACGAGATGGACGGGGCGCGGCACCCGCTCGTCGAGCTCGGCCAAAGCGTGGGCGATGACTTTGCCGCCGGCAGCATTGTGCCCGCCGTCGAGCCAGATCTCGGTGCCGTCGGCCACATAAGCGTGGAGCCCGCCGACCACGAGGCGTTCGAGCCGCGCCGGCCACTCGGCATGGGTGAGCCCCTGCTCGAGCGCGCGAGCGGTGAGCGCGTCGCCGAACAACAGGCTCGCCGCGGCGATCGCCGTGCCGGCATTGTCGATCTGATGGCGCCCGGTGAGGCGCGGCAGCGGCAAATCGATCAGGCGGCTTGCGGTCTGAAAGACCAGGCGTCCCTGCTGCTCGTACATGTCGAAATCGCGGCCGGCGACGTGGAGGGACGCGCCGACCTGCTCGGCCCGCCGCTCGATCACGGCAAACGCCTCTTGCTCCTGCCGGCCGACCACGCATGGCACGCCGGCTTTGAGGATGCCGGCCTTTTCGCCGGCGATCTCGGTCAAAGTGTCGCCGAGGAAGGACACATGGTCGATGGAGACCGGCGTGATCGCGGTCAGAACGGGCTTGGCCACCACATTGGTCGCATCGAGCCTGCCGCCCAACCCCGTCTCCAGCAACAGCAGATCGGCCGGCGTCTCGGCGAAAGCCAGAAAGGCTGCCGCCGTGGTGATCTCGAACAGGGTGATCAGCTCGCCGTCATTGGCCGCTTCGGCGCGAGCGAGGCAATCGACCAGCAGGTCCTCGGCGATCGGCGCCGAGCCGTGCGGCCCGGCCAGCACGATGCGCTCATGGAAATGGACGAGATGGGGCGAGGTATAGACATGCACGCCTTTGCCGAGCGCCTCGGCGATGGCGCGGGTGAAAGCGAGGAACGAGCCTTTGCCGTTGGTACCGGCGACATGCAGCACCGGAGGCAGCTTCTGCTCGGGATGACCGAGTGCGGCGAGCAGGCGCTCGATCCGCCCGAGCGACAGGTCGATCGACTGCGGATGGAGCTTTTTCAGCCGCTCCAGCAGCGTATCGCTCGACGCGACCCGGAGGCGGGCTGAAGCGCGCCCAGCACTATGCGGTAATGTGGTCAACCCCTCGGGCCTTTAGACGCTGTGCGGCGGGTTAGGATTAGCGCCATTGCCGAGCCCGTCCGTCAAGGGCTCGTCGCCTTCCTCGACGACCGAGGTATCGAGGCCGTTGCCGGACAGGCTGATGGTCGATGACGGGGCGTGATGGGCGAGCTTGCCGTCGAGCGGCTCGGAGAGCGCGAGGTCGCGTCCAGGCCGGCGGTGGGTCAAGAGCTGGCAGATGCGGGTAAGCGTGCCGCGCAACTGGTGGCGGTGGACCACCATGTCCACCATGCCGTGATCGTGGAGATATTCGGCGCGCTGGAAGCCATTGGGCAATTGCTCGCGGATGGTCTGCTCGATCACCCGCGGACCGGCGAAGCCGATCAAGGCGCCCGGCTCGGCGATCTGGATGTCGCCGAGCATGGCATAGGACGCGGTCACGCCGCCGGTGGTGGGGTGGGTGAGCACCACGACATAGGGCAGCCGCGCCTCGCGCAGCTCCTGCACCGCCACGGTGGTGCGCGGCATCTGCATCAAAGACAAAATGCCTTCCTGCATGCGCGCGCCGCCCGAGGCGGCAAACAGAATGAACGGGGTGCCGCGCTTGACCGCGGCACGCATGGCGGTGATCACTGCCTCGCCCGCGGCGGTGCCGAGCGAGCCGCCGAGGAAATCGAAATCCTGCACGGCGGCCACGATCCGCTGGCCTTCGAGCCGACCGGCGCCGGCCAACACCGCATCGGCGAGCCCGGTCTTGCTGCGGGCATCTTTCAGCCGGTCGGTGTAGCGGCGCTCATCACGGAACTTGAGCGGATCGATCGGCACCTCGGGCAGCGGCAAATTCTCGTACTCGGCATCGTCGAACAGCGACCTCAGTCGCGCGCCGGCCGACATGCGCATGTGGTAGTTCGAGCCCGGGACCACGAATTGGTTGGCTTCGAGGTCCTTGTAATAGATCATCTGCCCCGTCTCGGGGCACTTCACCCACAGATTGTCCGGCAGATCCTTCTTGCGAAGGATGCTGCGGATCTTGGGCCTGACGATGCTGTTGATCCAGTTCACGGGTCTACGAAACTCTCAATTTGCAAAATCGCATTCTACTCGGGTCTCAAAGCACTGCCGCCTCGGCCGGATGGCGAAGCGCCGCCGCGAGACGCTCGACGAGGCCGAGCACTTGCGGCTGGGTGGCGCGCGTGGCGTTGCCCTCGGCATCGAGGCTTTGGGCAATGGCCGTCACCAGCGCCGAGCCGACCACCACACCCTCGGCGATCCCGGCCATGGCGCTCACCTGTCCTTCCGTCTTCACGCCGAAGCCGACCGCGATCGGCAGGTCGGTATGCGCCTTGATGCGGCCGACATGACCTCTGACGTCGGCCAAGTCTGGCGCCTTGGTGCCGGTGATGCCCGCGATCGAAACGTAATAGACAAATCCACTGGTATTGGCGAGCACGGCCGGCAGACGCTTGGCGTCGGTCGTCGGGGTGGCAAGGCGGATGAAATTGAGACCCGCCGCGGTCGCGGCCGGGCGAAGCTCGACATCCTCCTCTGGCGGTACATCAACCACGATCAAACCGTCAGCTCCCGCTTCGACCGCGTCGGCAACGAAGCGATCCACCGGATACACATATATGGGGTTGAAATAGCCCATTAGCACTAGGGGGGTGGCGGGATCGGTGGCACGGAATGCGCGAACCATGGCAAGCGTCTTTTGCATGGTTTGGCCGGATTTTAAGGCCCTTTGGGACGAGGCCTGGATGGCCGGGCCGTCGGCCATGGGATCGGAAAAGGGCATGCCGAGCTCGATGAGGTCGGCGCCGGCCTGGGGCAACGCCTTGAGGACGGCAAGCGAGCTGTCGTAGTCGGGATCGCCGGCGGTGATGAAGGTGACAAGCCCGGCGCGCCCCGCCCGCTTCAACTCAGCGAATCGGCGATCGATGCGAGTCATACTGGGTGTCGTCTTAGTCAGTTTGCCCCTCGCGTCTTGGCGCTCAGATAGCCTGCAACCGAATCCAGATCCTTATCGCCGCGGCCGGACAGATTGACCACCATCAGGTGATCCTTCGGCTTCTGCGGCGCGAGATCGAGCACGCGGGCGAGCGCGTGCGCCGGCTCCAGCGCCGGGATGATGCCTTCGAGCTTGCTGCAAAGCTGGAACGCGGCCACCGCCTCGTCGTCGGTCGCCGACAGGAATGTCACGCGGTTCACGTCGTTGAGCCAGGCATGCTCCGGCCCGATGCCGGGATAATCGAGGCCGGCGGAGATGGAATGCGCTTCCTCGATCTGGCCGTCGTCGTTCATCAACAGATAGGTGCGATTGCCGTGCAGCACGCCGGGCCTGCCGCCGGCGATCGAAGCGGCGTGCTTGCCGCTGCTGAGACCGTGGCCGGCCGCCTCGACGCCGTAGATCTCGATCCCCGGCTCGTCGAGGAACGGATGGAACAGGCCCATGGCATTGGAGCCGCCGCCGATACAGGCGATCAGCGAATCCGGCAGCCGGTTTTCCGCCGCAAGCATCTGCTCGCGCGTCTCGCGGCCGATGATCGACTGGAAATCGCGCACCATGGCGGGGTAAGGATGCGGCCCGGCCACCGTGCCGATGCAATAGAACGTGTCGTGCACATTGGCGACCCAATCGCGCAGCGCCTCGTTCATGGCATCCTTGAGCGTCTTGGAACCCGATTCCACGGCACGAACCTCGGCGCCGAGGATCTTCATCCTGAGCACGTTCGGCTTCTGCCGCTCGACGTCCACCGACCCCATGTAGACGATACAAGGCAGTCCGAATTTGGCGCACAACGTCGCGGTCGCGACGCCGTGCATGCCGGCGCCGGTCTCGGCGATGATGCGCGTCTTGCCCATGCGGCGCGCCAGCATGATCTGGCCGAGCACATTGTTGACCTTGTGCGCGCCGGTGTGATTGAGGTCCTCGCGCTTGAGATAGATTCTCGCGCCGCCGCAGTGCTGGGTGAGCCGCTCGGCGAAATAAAGCGGCGACGGCCGGCCGACGTAAGTCGCGAGATGGTGGTCCATCTCGTTCTGGTATTTGGGATCGGCCTTGGCGTCGGTGTAAGCCCGCTCGAGATCGAGGATCAGCGGCATCAGCGTCTCGGCGACGAACCGTCCGCCATAGAGTCCGAAATGGCCGCGCTCGTCGGGGCCGCCGCGATAGGTGTTCAGCGGATTTGGGTCGGTGCGTGCGCTCATGAGGCGATGGCCCGAGTTTGCGAGGCGGCGGACTTCGCCGCCAGAATGAAATTTCTCACCAGTTGGGCGTCCTTGTCGCCGGGGGCGCGTTCGACGCCGGAGGAGACGTCGACCAGAGCGGCGCCGGTCGCCCTGATGGCCGCGCCGACCGTCTCGGGGGTCAGGCCGCCGGAGAGCGCGAACGGCGCGGCGAAGCCTTTGAGCGCCAGCCAATCGAAGGCGACGCCGTTGCCGCCGGGAAGCGCCGCGGCGGGGTCGGCCTTGGCATCGAACAGAATATGATCGGCGCTCGCGGCGTAGGCGGCGGCCGCGGCCACGTCGGCGGGCCCGGCGATCGCCACGGCCTTCATCACCGGCAGGCCGGCGCGGGCCTTGATCGCGGCAACCCGCGCGGGCGTCTCGCTGCCGTGTAGCTGGAGGAGGTCGGGACGGACCCGCTCGATGACGCCGTCGATCAGCGCATCGTCAGGATCGACCATGACAACGACGGTACCGATTCGGCCGCGGGCGATGGCGGCGAGCACGCGGGCCTCTTCCAGCTCGACATAGCGCGGGCTGTTGGCGAAGAGGACCAGCCCGACATAGTCGGCGCCTGCCTCCGCCGCGGTTTCGATGATGACAGGCGTCCGCACGCCGCAAATTTTGACCTTGACCGGCACCGCTCAAGCTCTCGGGTGAGGTTTTCGGCGGCCCTAGGGGCTCGCGTTGGCGCCACCCTATGCCAATCCGGGGGGCCAAGTCCATCGCACTGCAGCATAAACTGGGCGCCGACGGCCAGGAATCAGCGCGAACAGGGTTTCCGGCTTCTTCCGGCTATTCGGCCGGAAGCTGGGCGCGGGGGGCGCCGCGGTCGCTGCCCTCGAGCTCCTTCTCCAGCCGGTCGGCCTGGCGGCGCCAATCGCGGGCCTGGCGGGTCTCCTCCCGCGCCAGGCGGCGCCATTTGCCCTGGCCGATCCAGGTGGCGATGCCGCCGACCACCAGGCCAAAGGCGAACGCGCCGAGCAGAAGCAGGAACAGTGGGGCCTCGAGCGACAGGCCCGGCTCGGTGCCGCCGAGCGGATCGAGAACGAGCTGCGCCGGCTTGCGGTTGACCACGGCGAGCGCGATCAGCACGACGGCAAGGGGCAGAACGACGAGGACGAGGATCAGCTTACGCCACACGGCCGCTGGCTCTCCCGGCACAGATTAGCGGGTGCCGTCAGGGTTCAAGCGCTCGCGCAGCTCCTTGCCGGTCTTGAAGAAGGGCACGTATTTGTCCTCGACATAGACCGTGTCCCCCGTGCGCGGATTGCGCCCCTGCCGCGCCGCGCGATGCTTCACCGTGAAGGCGCCGAAGCCGCGCAGTTCGACCCGGTCGCCGCGCGCCAGTGCGCCGGTGATCTCGTCGAGCACGATATTGATGATGCGCTCGACGTCGCGATGGAAGAGATGTGGATTGGCGGCGGCGACCTTCTGAATCAACTCTGACTTGATCATGGTAAGCCCCACCTGGCCGGGCGCCTCAAGGGCGTAGGCCGTTACGTTTCCCCGCTAATTTCCAGCAGGGTGCCAAACGGAAACCAGGCCGTCAAGCTTGAGGGTAGCCGAGATTTGGCCGGCGATGCCAGCAATTCTCTCGGCCGAAAGTCCAATTGAGCCAGCCAAGGATTGAAACAGCCAGCCAAACAAGCCGGCGCTTTCCTGGATCGGCTTCCAATCGACGATCTTCAGGCCCGCCGGAACCTTGCCCTCCTTGGTGAGCCAGCTCATCGCCGCCCTCTCGTCACCGATCTGATCGACGAGTTTCAACTCTACGGCCTGCCGGCCGGAATAGATGCGGCCGTCGGTCAGGCCCGGGACGGAGCGCGGCTCGATCTTGCGGCGATCGCTGACCAGGTCGAAGAACCAGACCTTGGCGTCCTGCACCATGTCCTCGGTCACCGCGCGGCCCTGCTCGTCGATGGGCTGGAAGGGACTTGGCACCGCCTTCAACGGGCCGCTCTTCACCTCCTCGACCTTGATGCCGAGGGTGTGGAGCAGCTCGGTCACCTCGGCCCATTGGAAGATCACGCCGACCGATCCGGTGATGGTGTTGCCGTAGACGAAGATGCGGTCGGTGGCGAGCGCCACGATATAGGCAGCCGAGGTGGCGAGCGTGCCGCAGACCGCGACCACCGGCTTCTTCTCGGCCAGGCGCCGCACGGCGTCGTACATGGCTTCGCCGCCGGTGGTGGTGCCGCCCGGGCTGTTGATGGTGAGGATGACGGCCTTGACCTGGTCGGCCCCGGCGACCTTGTCGATCAGCTCGCTCATCTTGCGGTCGTCGGTGATGAGGCCCGACACGGTGATCCGCGCGACGTGGGGCAGGATGCCGCCGGGACCGCCGGCGCCCTGGTCGCTGAGCAGGACCGCGCCGAACAGCAGCAGCCCAAGCACCACGGCGGCGATCCGCCATGCCGTCAGCCGCCGCTTGAGGCGGCGCCGGTCGATCACGCTTTCAGCGTCGAGAGCCATGGAACCTCGGGCAAATCTACCGCTTCAACGCGGCGCCAACGGTCGGAGAACGATGCGTTTTCGCTCACTCTTCCGGCGTGGCGCTCGTCTCGTCATCGCTCTTGGCGGCGCGCTTGCGCTTGGGCTTCGCGGCGGGCTCCTCGTCGTCGTCGCCCTTCACCTTGTTCAGAGCCGCGCCGAGGATGTCGCCGAGCGACGCGCCTGAGTCGGTCGAGCCGTATTGCGCCACGGCCTCCTTCTCATCGGCGATCTCCAGCGCCTTGATCGACACCGAGACCTTGCGTGCCTTGGCGTCGACCTGGGTGACGACGGCATCGAACTTCTCGCCGACGCCGAAGCGATCGGGCCGCTGCTCCGAGCGGTCGCGCGACAGATCCGAGCGGCGGATGAAGGTGGTGAGGTCGTGATCGATCAGCTTGGCCTCGAGACCGTTGTCCTTGACGGCAGTCACCTCGCAGGTGACGCGCAGGCCCTTCTTCAACTTGGTGGACGGTGCGCCGGAGGCGAACGGATCGGCGGTCAATTGCTTGATGCCGAGGCTGATGCGCTCCTTCTCGGAATCGGCCTCGAGCACCACGGCCTTGGCATTGTCGCCCTTCTTGTAATCCTTGAGGGCCTCCTCGCCTGGCTTGGTCCAGTCGAGGTCGGACAGATGGACCATGCCATCGATGCCGCCATCCAAACCGATGAATAGGCCGAACTCGGTGATGTTGCGGATCTGGCCGTCGATGGGCGTGCCGGGCGGATTGGCGGCGGCGAACGCGACCCACGGATTTTCCTGGGTCTGCTTCAGGCCGAGCGAGATGCGGCGCTTGTCGGGATCGACCTCGAGCACCTGAACCTCCACCTCCTGGCTGGTCGAGACGATCTTGCCGGGATGGACGTTCTTCTTGGTCCAGCTCATCTCCGAGACGTGGATCAGGCCCTCGACGCCGGGCTCAAGCTCGACGAAGGCGCCATAGTCGGTGATGTTGGTGACCGTGCCCTTGAACCTGGAGCCGACCGGATATTTGGCGGCGATGCCCTCCCACGGATCGGCCTCGAGCTGCTTGATGCCGAGGCTGATGCGCTGGGTCTCGGGATTGATGCGAATGATCTGCACCTTCACCGTGTCGCCGACATTCACGATCTCGCTCGGATGGGTGACACGTCTCCACGCCATGTCGGTGACATGCAGCAACCCGTCGATACCGCCGAGATCGATGAAGGCGCCGTAGTCGGTGATGTTCTTGACCACGCCGTCGATGACCTGGCCCTCTTCGAGACGGGCCACGATCTCGCTGCGCTTCTCGGCGCGGGTCTCTTCCAGCACCGAGCGGCGGGAGACGACGATATTGCCGCGGCGGCGATCCATCTTCAGGATCTGGAACGGCTGCGGCATGTTCATCAGCGGACCGACGTCGCGGATCGGGCGAATGTCCACCTGGCTGCCCGGCAGGAACGCCACCGCGCCGTCGAGATCGACGGTGAAGCCGCCCTTGACGCGATTGAAAATGACGCCTTCGACGCGCTCGCCGGCCTTGTATTTCTCCTCGAGCCTGGTCCAGCTCTCCTCGCGCCGCGCCTTCTCGCGCGACAGCACCGCCTCGCCGGCCGAGTTCTCGACGCGCTCGAGATAGACATCGACCTCGTCGCCGACCGAAAGATCGTGCGAGCGACCCGGCAAGCCGAACTCTTTGAGGGGGACGCGGCCTTCGGTCTTGAGGCCGACGTCGATTACCGCAACGTCCTTCTCGATGGCGACAACGGTGCCCTTGACTACACTGCCTTCCTGGAGCGCAGTCCCGGAGAGGGTTTCCTCAAGCAGGGCGGCGAACTCGTCGCGGCTCGGATGGCTTATGCTCGTCTGCGGCTCGGTCATCTAGGCTCCTACTCGGCGTCGCATCATCATACACTGCTCCTGCCTCCGTGGCTTTGCCGGAGGCCGTTTATTCGGTTCGGTTCAGCGCGGCAGGGATTGCGAAAGCTGGCCGAGGGCGGCCCTTGAGCTACCCTCTCCTCCGCTCGCTAACCCTCGCGGAAATCATCGAAAAGTGATGCGCCAATGCAAAATGGGCATGAGCCTCAACCGGCCTGCCCTGCACGGCCCATCGCAGCATCGATCAAAGCGATGGCTGCCTTGAACGCGGCGTCTATAGCCAAATTCGTGGTGTCGAGCAAGTACGCGTCGGGGGCCTGGCGCAACGGGGCCGCGGCACGGTTCTTGTCCCGCTCGTCGCGGCGCCTGATATCGGCCAGCACTTCCGCCTCGCCGATCGCCATTCCGGCGGCTTTCAGCTCGATAAAGCGCCGCCGGGCGCGCTCCTCGGGGGTGGCGGTGACGAACAGCTTCACGTCGGCTTCGGGGCAAATCACGGTGCCGATATCGCGGCCATCGAGCACCACGCCTGGCTTGCGCCGGGCGAAGGCGCGCTGATAGGCGAGCAGGGCGTTCCGCACCGCAGGGTGGCTGGCGACGATGGAGGCGGCCTCGCCGAGCCTGCCGTCCATCAGAAACGGATCGCCCAAAGTCCCGAGATCGAGCGCCTCGGCCGCGGCCAGTCCGGCGGCTTCGTCCGCGGGGCTCGCTCCGGCAGCCAGGGTATCGCGCGCCACCGCACGGTAGAGCTTGCCGGTATCGAGATGGATCAGGCTGTAATGCGCCGCGACGCGCTTGCCGAGCGTGCCTTTGCCCGAGGCGGCCGGTCCGTCGATGGCAATGATCATGCGGCACTCTTGGCGCGTTCGATGCCGGCGCGGATCAGCTCAGCGGCCTCGCTCGGCTCGGCCCAGCGCTGGAGCTTTGCCCATTTGCCCTGTTCGAGGTCCTTGTAGTGCTCGAAGAAATGGCCGATCTGCTCGATCATGATTTCGGGAAGATCGCGATAGCTGCCGACCCGCTTGTAGAAGGGGTGCAGCTTGTCGGTCGGCACGGCGATGATTTTTTCGTCGATGCCCTTCTCGTCCTCCATCAGGAGCGCGCCGATGGGCCGAGCCCGCACCACGACCCCGGTCGCCACCGGCGTGGGCGACACGACGAGGCAATCGACCGGATCGCCGTCCTCCGACAGCGTGTGCGGGATGAAGCCGTAATTCGCCGGATAGAACATGGCGGTGTGCAGAAAGCGGTCGACGAACATCGCGCCCGATTTCTTGTCGAGTTCGTATTTCACCGGCGCGCCGCCTTGCGGAATTTCGATGATGACATTGATCTCGTGCGGAGGATTGTCGCCGACGGGGATGCTTGCGATGTCCATGGTGGAAGGCCTCGCAAGTGGCGTTAAGACAGCCCAGCGCCGAGCTTGGTCATCAGCGCCGCGAAGTCGGGGAAGCTCGTCCTGATCATGCTGGCATCGTCGACCGTGACGGGCAAGCGCGCACCAAGGCCGAGCGTGAGGAAGGCCATGGCGATGCGGTGGTCCAGGTGCGTCTCGACCCTGCCGCCGCCCGTGACCGCTCCGCTCCCCTCGACGATTAGGTCGTCGCCGTCGACGCGGGCCGAGACGCCGCACGCGACCAGACCGGCGGCGGTGGCGGCAAGCCGGTCGCTCTCCTTCACCTTCAGCTCGGCGAGGCCTTGCATCTCGGTCGCGCCTTCGGCGAAGGCGGCAACGCAGGCGAGGATCGGATATTCGTCGATCATCGACGGCGCGCGGCCGGGCGGCACGCGCACGCCCTTGAGCGCGCTCGTCTTGACACGGAGATCGCCGACCGGCTCGCCTCCTTCGTCACGGCGGTCGAGCACCTCGATATGCGCGCCCATCTCGCGCAAGGTCTCGATGAAGCCGCTCCGCGTCGGATTGAGCAGAACGTTCTCGATGACAATGTCCGAGCCGGGAGAAATCAGCGCCGCGGCGATCATGAAGGCGGCCGAGCTCGGGTCTCCCGGCACGGCAATATGGGCGCCGTGAAGTTCGCCGTCGCCGCAGATGGTGACGGCGCGGGCGCCGCCGCCGCGATCCTCGGCACAAAGTTCAGCGCCGAAATAACCGAGCATGCGCTCGGTGTGATCGCGCGCCGCGATCGGCTCGACCACGGTGGTGCGGCCCGGCGCATGCAGTCCGGCCAGCAGCACCGCCGACTTGACTTGGGCCGACGGCACCGGAAGATCGTAGACGATGGGCAGGAGGTCGCCGGTGCCGCGCACCACCAGCGGCAAGGTCGCGCGGTCCTCATCGGCGTCGGTTTCCAGCCCCATGGCGGCAAGCGGCGCGAGCACGCGGCCCATGGGCCTTCGCCGCAAGGAGGCATCGCCGGTGAATTCGACTTGCATGTCGTGGCCGGCGACGACGCCGAGCATGAGGCGGCTGCCGGTGCCGGAATTGCCGAAATCGAGCGGCGCGGACGGGGCCCGCAGGCCGCCGACTCCTTGGCCCGTCACCGCGACCTCGCCGTTGGATCGTTCGACCGCGGCGCCGAGCGCCTGTACGGCCTTGGCCGTGGCGAGCACGTCTTCGGCCTCGAGCAGGCCGGTGATCCGTGTCGTGCCGGTTGACAGCGCGCCCAAGATCAGCGCGCGATGGGAAATCGACTTGTCGCCCGGCACGCGAATCCGGCCGGAAAGGCCCGCCGACGGGCTTGCGGTCAAGGGCTGCTTCATAGGGTCTCAGTTAGGCTTTTGGGGCGCTCGATAGCTTTTGACAGCACAGATGCGGCGTGGCAATGGGGAGCGCAATTCAGGACCATCATCGAGGATTATCAATGTCGAAACCCGCACGGGGAACCAAGCGCGTTTGCCCGAGCTGTGGGGCGCGGTTTTACGACTTGAGCCGGACGCCCATTACCTGTCCGGTGTGCCAAGCCGTCTATCAGGTGACGCCGCCCTCGTCGCGCCGCAGCGAGCGTGCTCAGCCGGTTGAGGTCAAGAAGGCAGTCGTCGTAGAGCCGGAGGCAGAGGCCCCCGTGCTCGAAAGCGCCGACATCATCAGCCTGGAAGAGGTCGAGGAGCCCGGGGCCGAGGTTGCCGTCGAGGATGACGAGGAGATCGTCGATCTCGGCGACGACGCGCCGGAAATTCCGGCCGCAGACGACGACAACGCGTTTCTCGAGGAAGAGGAGGAAGGCGAGGCCGATGTCACGGGCATTGTCGGGACGCCGGGCGAGGAAACCTAGCTTCCCTGCGGCGGCGTGAGCCGGCAGCATTGCCAATATTTTGGCACCATGCATTTTCCTTGAACCGGCGAAACGCGCAGCCTAAGTCAACTTTCGAGAGCCGGGTCGCCCGGATTTCGATTTCCCTTTGAAGGGGCCATAGCTCAGTTGGGAGAGCGCGTGAATGGCATTCACGAGGTCGGCGGTTCGATCCCGCCTGGCTCCACCAAATTCCGCCAAACGCTAGACCGCTGACCGCGGGCGGCCCAGAACACCGGCCTTTTTTTGGTCTTGCTCGACCTTATCTTGGCGATGATATAGCCTGACCATTGGGAAGGCGGGGGCCCATTCCATGTCTAACACAGCGGCTAGCAACGGCGTCGGGGCGCCCACTTGGTACTTGGCCAGGGGCGATCAGCAATGGGGTCCGCTTGCCGACCGCGAATTGCTGCTGCTCGCCGAGCGCGGCGGGCTCAAGACCGACGATTTGTTGTGGCGGCCGGGCTTCGAGTCCTGGCGGCCGGTTCGCGAGGTTTGCGAGGCGGGGGACTTGCTCGGAAGCCGATCCCCTCACCCGGTAAATGAACCGGCGAGCGAGGCTGAGGTCTCGGCGCCGGCCGCCGAGCCTGGCCGCGACAAGCCAAGCTTGAGCGCAAGACTGCTCAAGGAGCTGAAAAGCTTCCTCATCATGTTCTCTTATCTCTGGCTCGTGTTCTCCGTATTCCTCGTCCACGAATGGAGCGTGCTCGCCAGCCACCAGATCGGCTTCCGGTTCTACGGGCTCGCGGTGGTGAATGCGCTGGTGCTGTCCAAGATCATGCTCATCGCCGAAGGAATGCATTTCGCCCGTCGCTTCGAGGACCGGCCGCTGATCTACCCGATTGCTTACAAGGCGTTCGCCTTCACCGTGCTGCTGATGGTCGCCTACATCATCGAGGAGATCGCGGTCGGGATGTTCCACGGCAAGACCGCGGCCGAGAGTTTCCCCGAGATCGGCGGCGGCGGCATCGTGGGCGTGCTCACCGTCGGCGCTATCATGTGCATCGCCCTGGTGCCGTTCTTCTCGTTCCGGGAGATCGCCCGCGTCGTCGGTGAATTGGAGTTTCGCACGCTCATGCTCGGGGCGCCCCGGGAGAAACGCGGCAGCGCGAGCCCCGCGCCGGAGCCCGCCAGCCCCTGACTTTTTGTATGCTCGATTGAGCGCCGCTAATCGCTCCCTGCGACCGAAACGACGACATTGGCGGCGCGCGCCACGCTGACCTGTCTCGGCAGATCCTGGTCGTAGGCGCCCGGCGCGATCACGATGGCGTCGCCCGCTTTCGCGACCTCGACGGCATGCGCCAGCGTCTTGAAGGCGGCGCCGCTGCTGCGGCCGTCATGGGCGTCACTGCCGGTCGTGGAATTGACGTACCAGGTCATCGCTCAACGGCGCGGAAGACGTTCGGGGCGCGGCAAGCTTAGGGCAACGGGCCGGCAAGCGGTAGCAGCGAAACACGATCGGGTGAGCCGCGCCCTGCTCTGCTTGAATTCGCTGGGCATTTTCCCCATATCCGAAGCGGATTCAAAGGCTCGGCGCCCGCGGCGGGCCGAGCCGAACTTAGAGGCGCCGTCAGGGCCTCGCCAACGGCATGGCGCAGCCGCTTATGGAAGGGCTTTCGCTCGATGTCGCGCATGACACTCCTCGATGGCAGTCTGTGGTTGAGCCTTACCGCGCCGCCTGCGCTTGGCGGGGCAGGCAAGGCGGGCGACGCCGGCTACCCTCCGTACAATATCGAGCTCCTGCCGAACGGCGGCAGCGAGCCGCAAGCCTTGCGCGTCACGCTTGCCGTGGCCGGCTTCAGCGCCGATGAGCTCGAGGTCTCGATCGAGGACGGCGACCTCACCATTCGCGGCAAACAGCGCGAGGAGCAGAGTAAGGAATACCTCCACCGCGGGATCGCCGCGCGCCAGTTCAAGCGCACGTTTCAGCTTGCGAGCGGCGTCGAAGTCCGCAAAGCCGAGCTCGATAACGGCCTGCTCGCCATCGAACTGGTGCGGCCACATAAAGAGAAGCGGATTTTGAAGGTCGACATCACCGCCGCCGATTGAACCGATCGATGAGTTTTGCCCGGTAGCTTCGCCACCCTCTCAAGGAGGACCAGACCGAAGATGAATGAGTTCGAAGAAGAAGAAGATCGCCAGACGCGCACGCCCATGACCAGGAGCGAATTCGCGCAGCTCGGCGACGGTGAAGTGGCTTACATCAAGCGGCTCGATTCCGATGCCGCGGAACGACTGTTCCCGGCGCTGTCCGAGGCGCCGAAGGACATCGACCTGTTTGCCGTGCTCGGCGCCGACGGGACGCCCCTGGCGCTTACCGATAGCCGCCATGCGGCCATCGCCAACGCCATCGAGAACGATCTGGTGCCGGTCAGCGTGCACTGACGTTCCCCTCCTCTTGCCAGTCGTATAGGCTGGTCCGCCTTTGAGAAGAGGCGGGCAGAGGAGACCGGCATGCGACCCACGAAACCTGGCGACTTCGTTTTCCGAACCGGGCTTGCGCTGATCATTGTCGCCATGCTTGGCGCGACGCAAGCGCGCGCCGAGGACAAGCTCCTCGTCGATACCGTCGAGCTCACCGGCGCCGTCATCTATCTCGGCGCCAAGCCTCCGGCATTCGTGATCGGCGCAATCCGCAATGGAGAAACCGTGGTGCGCGGCTATGGCGAGATCGCCGACGGCAGCGGCAAGGAGCCTGACGGCGACACGCTGATGCGCGTCGGATCGATCACCAAAGCGTTCTGCGGCGCGGTGCTGGCGAGCATGGTGGCGGACGGCAGCGTCAAGTTCACCGACACGCTTCAGGACCGGCTCGGCTGGGACGTCACCATCCCCGAGCGCGACGGCAAGAAGATCAGGCTGATCGACCTCGCCACGCACGCCTCGGGTCTCCCGCGCGAGGCCGAAGGCGCGCCGGCGGAGACGGCAACATCGGACCGCAGCAAGGAGGACTATGTCTCCTCGCTTACGCCGGACGCGCTGCTGTTCGCGCCGGGCACCGGCATCCTCTATTCCAATTTCGGCTTCGACATGCTGGCGCAGGCTTTGGCCAACGTTGCCGGCAAGCCCTATGACCGAGCTGCTGCAAGAGCGCGTGCTCAAGCCTGCCGGCCTGAGGACACGCGCTTCGATCTGTCGGAGGCCAGATCGCCAAGGGGCGATGCAGGGGCACAATTTCGACGGCTCGGCCATGCCGTTCATCCCCACCTCGCCGATGATCGTCGGCGCCGGCGGTCTCTATTCCACCGCCAACGACATGCTGCGCTGGCTCTCCTGGCATCTCGACCGCTTCAGCAAACAAGACGCCGAGATGCGGCTGCTCGACCACGCCTCCTACCTCCACCGCGACGGCCTAAATCCCGTGTACGGGATGGACGAAGGCGGCAGCATGGACGCCATGGGGCTCGGCTGGGTCATCATGCAGCCCGAGGGCAACCGGCCGCTGATCATGCACAAATCGGGGGGATTGCAGGGTCAGTTCAGCTTCGTGGCCTTCGCGCCGGCGCGCGGCATCGGTGTGTTCATGTCGATGAACCAGTTCAGCGTCGATGGCTTCGAGGCGATGGCGAAGGCTGCGGTCGAACTGATCACCGAACTCGCGCCGCGCTAGGCGGCGTGGGAGGAGGCTTCTTCCTCGGTTAAAACGGCGTAGAGCGCCGCAGCGTCCCTGGAGGCGCGCAGCTTCTCGACCGCGCTCCCCTCGCGCAGCAGCCGCGAGATGCGGGCAAGCGCCTTGAGATGATCGGCGCCGGCCCCTTCCGGAGCCAGCAGCAGGAACACGATATCGACCTTCTCGCCATCGACCGCGTCGAACTCGATCGGCTCGGCGAGGCGGGCGAAGATGCCGACGATGCGCTTCAGGCCCTGAAGCTTGCCATGCGGAATGGCGATGCCGTGGCCGAGCCCGGTCGAACCCAGCCGCTCGCGCTGCAACAGGACGTCGAAGATGTCGCGCTCCTGTAGCCCGGTGAAACGGGCGGCGCGAGCCGACAAGTCCTGGAGGAGCTGCTTCTTGGTCTTCGCCTTGAGCGAGGACACGACCGAATTGGGGGAGATGAAATCACTGAGAAGCATCTGCCTACCCCTCTGATGGGCGCGGATGCGAGGCCGGGCGAATATCGCCTAGCGCCGCTTGCGCGCCTTCTTAGCCCCTGATTGCGGCACCGCTCCGTCGCTTGAGCGCTTCTTCTGAGGCGCTACCGCTTCGCTACTTGAGCGCTTCTTCTGAGGCGCTACCGCATCGCTACTTGCGCGCAATGGCCCCGCCGGGTCGATCCAGCCGATATTGCCGTCATCGCGGCGGTAGACCACGTTGATCTCGCCGTGATGGGCATTGCGGAACACGACAAAGGCCCGATCGGATAAATCCATCTGCATCACTGCGTCGCTCACTGCCATCTCGTGTACCGGGGTCTCGGCTTCGGCAATAATAACGGGATTGTCCTCATCGCGTTCCTTGTGCCCCTCAGAAGCGGCCTGAATGACGTAGTCGGTGGCCGGCGTCTGCTTGCGAGCGGTATCCCCGCCACCGTGCCGCTTCAGTCTCCGCTTGTAGCGGCGCACCCGTTTCTCGAGCCGTTCGCAGGCGAGATCGGCGCTCTGATAGGCGTCAGCCGCCACGCCATGGGCTTCGAGACTCATGCCCTGCCACAAATGGATGGTGCAGTTGGTCCGAAACTCCCCGTGCTCCTTCTCGATGCGCACGTGCCCTTTCGGTTCGCGTCCGACGAACTTTCCGACCGTGTGCGCCACGCGCTCCTGGACGTAACTCCGCAACGCCTCGCCGACGTCCAGGTTCTTTCCGGTAACTTGTATCGTCATTGCCCGTGGAAGACTGTCGAATGGCCCTTCCCACCGCGTTTCCCGGGCGCATGCCGCTTTTTTAGCGGGGCCGAATTGCCAGGGCGGAGATTGCGTGCCCTGGGCCGGCTTCCACCGCGGGGCGGGAAGCTAGACCGCTCATCCCAAGGTGTCAAACCATCAATTTCGCCCCGCCCTTTACACAATCACCGTTGCAGGCCAACAGCTTAACTTCAAAGCCACGGGCCCTTTCACCAAGGCTCCGGCGAGCTGGAACCGGCACCAAACTGGGCCGCTAGCGGAACGGAATCACGGTGTCGTGGAAAAACGTGCTGCCCTTGAGCTGTTCCGTCGTGAAGAGATCGCTCTCCAACTTCAGCGCGGTTACAAGAGCCTGGCGAGGCACCTCGGTGCGCTGCTCAACGTGACCATGCTTGCCTGGCATGGTGGACATTAGCGACTTCAGCCGCTTCGCTGTCCCCGGCGTCTTCGAGCGGTGCTCGAACAGCTCCCACAGTTTCTTAGGCGTGGCATTGAGGCTACCGTGATGGCCGACCTTGTAAAGCTCAACACCAGCCAGCAGCTTTCGCGTTCTCTTGTCCGACAGGGCGAACTCCCAATTTTCTATCTGCGCGTCGCCTGGGAACAGGAGGCGCTTGCCTCCTACCTGGAGCAGGAGAATTACGCTCGTATTGTTCATGGCGTCGTCGAGCATGCGAACGATCTGCAAAAGCTGATCCCCTTGCAGCCGGCGCGCGTGGAGGATGAACCAACGCGAATCGATCGGAAAGTGCGGACCCTTGCCGCGCACGTAGCGCGGGAACAGGATCGCGCCGGCGTCTCCCTTGCCCGTACCATTATTGGCGAAACGCAGGGCTCTTGCCTGAAGGTGCCAGAATTGGTCGGGATCCCTTGACCGTTGCTTCTTGATCGCATCGTGTTGCTTCACCGTGGGCGGGCCGAGCACGCGGATCTTAACCCCGGGCAATACGGCTTCCAGCCCCGACTTGCTACCCGCGTGGACATAGACATTCTTGGCCATGCTCATCAGATTTTTCACGGCGCTCAGATTGGCAAGATTGTTCTCGCCGAGAAAGCCCAACTGCTGGCAAAGCACTTTGTCGGCACGCGTCAATGCGGGCCTGTGCTTTGCAACCGTCTTGGCCTGTTCGGCCACCAACTGCATCGAAGCGAGCGCCGCGATGTGCTTCGGCGTTGCCTCCCCGAAGCGCTTACGCTTAGGCCCGGTCGCGTCGATGGCCAGACTGGGATCCTCGGTCCAAGGCTGCACCACCACCTTCGGGTTGAGAGCACTGATGATGTCTCCTGTCCCCTTGCCGTTCTTGGCGGTGGTGAAGCCGGAGATGTGATCTTTGTGCCGGTGGGTCGCCACGACGGCGTCAAGCTTGCCGCCAGTTCGCTGCTTGATGTCGTTGGCAATCGCCAGCATGCGCCTGTTCTGGTCGGTGCCCTTGGGCACCCCGGTGGACCCGAAGTCGATCAACACATGGCGCTCGGATCGCGGTCCGTAGGTGAAGGTCAGCAGGAAGCAATCGCCGAAACCGACATGATAGGAGCGGATCGAGACGCTCTGCGGATTCTTTGCCACGGCGTCGTCTCCTATTTCGTAGCGCGGGCGAGATGCCGCAACGCAAAATTGGACCTTCCATCGGGCTGCCGATCGAAATGCCCCGTGTCCCAAAGATATTTCAGGCGAGCCTGTTGCCGGTCGCGCTCTTTGAGCGTGTTTTGGATCTTGTATTTCAGCTGCCCGTACTCGTCGAAGATAAGCGCGCCGCCCTCGAACAAACGGACGCGGGTTTCAGGCAGCATGTCCTCGGGAGGATCGAAGTTCAGCGCAGCCTTGATCTCACCGGCGGTGAGCGTCAGTATCTCGACGTATTCGGCCACGGTTTCCCGCAGCACGAAGCCGTCGGGACCGATGCGGACGCAAGGTCGGACCGACTGCACCTCGATATAACCCCTGTCGTCGATCTCCAACGGCACACGATTCTCCCACAGGAAGCGAAACACTTCCTCTTTGTCGCGGAGCATCGAGTTGAAGCGCGTGCGGCTGTAGCACAACTCCTTGTTGAAGCGATTCCAAGTACCGTCAATGCCGGCATCATCGGCGGCGGCGATACCGTAAGACTTGAAATTTTTGAGCAACGCATCCCGGTAGCCATATTCGGAATCGTCGGGAACAACCTCGCGATCCACTGTTAATAGCGCCGAGAGATAATCGGAAAAGGTGATGTCGGTCGGTGGACAGTAATCGATGGCGCGGATGGCAATGGTGAGCAGGTGCTCGGCGACGCGCGCGCCCGCTTCCACCACAACGCTGAGGTCGCGCTTGCCGGCGGCGACGAAGCCCACCTTCTCCAAGCGGCTTAGCCAAATGTCGAGGAAGGCCCGGAGGACCGCCGCCACGATCAACTCTCCCCGCGCGTGCTCCTCCTGAAAGTCCGCCATGGACATGTATGGCTTGCCGGGCGGGAGGCTTGCCGAGTTGCGCAATGCCTGGCCGCGGACCTCGGAGAGTTCCTCGCCCATCTGGTCGGCCAATCCTAGAAGAACCGAGTGGAGAAGGGCCTCTTTCGTCAGTTTCTTCTTATCGATCGTCTTTGCACCTGAGCCGCCCAGCAGTACGCCGACGACGTCCTGCAGAGAGAAGACCGAGAGCAACGCAACGATATCGGCGAAGCCTTCGTGGAACGCGGCTTGATCAGGGGAGGAGGGTTCGAGGTAGCGGGCACGGAGGCAATCGAGGATGGCGTGCGTGGTCTCATGAGCGACGACGTCATGGGAAAGACAGGTGAAGATGGGCTGGCCCGACTTGCCGCGGAAATAACCGAAAAAGATGCCTCGATCTTCGCGCGAGTAGAACGCATTGGCCTCAGCAAAAGCGTGTGGCGCGACGTGGATTTGGTGTCCGGGGCTTCCCCAGGCAACGCGGCGGCCGAGAGCGAACTCGAATTGCGCAAGGGTCCGCATGACGATGCCGTAGACATTCTGCGCGTGGAGCCGGGGATCTTCGAGCAGCCGCTTGTTGCCGGGATGGACGTTCGGCTTGGCTTTTGCCATTGACGGGCGCTGCAATGGTCGCCGGTTCGTAAAGCACACCTGTGGAGGCATCGTAGTCGATGACATTCACGCGATACCCGCGTGGACCAGGCAGGAGCTCTTCGGCGGGGATCTCGATCTCGGTGGTCAGGATCTTGTCCCGAACGCGCACCGAGGGATCTTGAGCAATGATCGTCAGCTTACGTGAATTGGGTCGCTGTAACGGACGGACATCGCGCATCGCCCACTCCCGCAACTGGCGCAGAGGCAAACCCGCCTGCCCGCCATTGCCATTTTGAAGGGCAATTCGCTCGTCCGCAACTATAAAGAGAGAGCCTACAGGCTTGCGCCGTGGGCGATGCGTTTGAGCCGGCGGCGCTGCACCGAAGACGGGATGCGCAACGCCTCGCGGTATTTTGCAACCGTGCGGCGCGCGATGTCGACGCCGTCGCCTTTCAGGCGCTCGACGATCTTGTCGTCCGACAGAACGTCGCCGACGGCCTCCGCCTGGATCATGGCCCGGATGCGGTCGCGCACCGATTCCGATGAGTGGGCGTCGCCGTTGCTGGTCGCCGCGATGGCCGAGGTGAAGAAATATTTGAGCTCGAACAACCCACGATTGGTCGCCATGTATTTGTTGGCGGTGACCCGGCTCACGGTCGATTCATGCATCGAGATCGCGTCGGCCACGGTCTTGAGGTTCAGCGGCCTGAGGTGCCGGACGCCATAGGTGAGGAAGGCGTCCTGCTGGCGCACGATCTCCTGGGCCACTTTGAGGATGGTACGGGCGCGCTGATCGAGGCTCTTGACCAGCCAATTCGCCGTCTGGAGGCAATCGACCAGGTAGCTCTTGTCCTCTTTGCGGGTGGCCGATTTGCAGACGGTGGCGTAATAGGTCTGGTTGACCAGCACGCGAGGCAGCGTGTCGCTGTTCAGCTCGACATGAAAGTTGCCGTCGGGCAGCGCGCGGACCAGCACGTCGGGCACGATCGGCTGCGTCGGCGCCGAGCCGTATTTCAAGCCGGGCTTGGGATTGAGCCGCCGCACCTCCTGGATCATGTCCATCAGGTCTTCGTCGGACACGCGAGCGGCGCGGCGCAGCGCGGCGAGGTCGTGAACGGCGAGCAGGTTGATGTTCTCGATCATGGCCGCCATCGCCGGGTCGCAGCGGTCCTGCTCCTTGAGCTGGAGCGTCAGGCACTCGCGCAGATCGCGGGCGAACACGCCACAGGGATCGAAGCCCTGCATTACGGCTAGGGTTTCCTCGACCAGCTCCAGCGGTGCGCCGAGCAACTCGGCGAGGCTGTCGAGATCGCCGCGCAGATAGCCGGCCTCGTCGGTCAGGTCGATGAGATGGTGCCCGATCAGGCGGCGGGCCGGATCGGCGAAGGCAAGGGTGAGCTGTTCGGTCAGGTGATTCCTGAGCGTCCTCTCTTCGGCCACGTAGGATTCGAGATTTGAGTCCTCATCGACACTGGCGCGCGAGCCTTGACCGAGCGTGCTCCAGCCGGAGTCCTTGATCACCCCGGGTGAAAATCCGTCGGCATCGGGGAAGACGTCTTGCGGCTCGGCGTCGAGATCGTCGGTGCGGTTGTCGCCGGTCTCAAGATCGGCCCAATCGTCGCCGTCCCCCCCTTCGGCCTCGCCCTCGCCCGACTGAGTCTCCGCGGGCGCGCCCGAACCGTTCGGCTCGACGGCCTCCTTGGCGGCCGACACCGGTTCGGCGGCAGGCTCCGCCGCCGGGTTGCCGGTCTCGTCGGGATCGGCGCGCTCCAGCAGCGGATTGCGCTCGAGCTCGGCCTCGACGAAGGTGACAAGTTCCATGTTGGACAGCTGCAACAGCTTGATCGCCTGCTGCAGTTGCGGCGTCATGACCAAACTATGGGTCTGACGGAGTTCGAGCTTAGTGGTGATTGCCATTGTCGAACTCACTCACACCGGCGGCTCAGATCTTGAACTGGTCGCCGAGATAGACGCGCCGCACGTCCTCGTTATTGATAACCTCTTGCGCGGTGCCGTGGGTCAGCACCATGCCGTCATGGATAATATAGGCGCGGCTGACAAGGTCGAGGGTCTCGCGCACGTTGTGGTCGGTGATCAGGACGCCGATGCCGCGCTGGGTCAGATGGCGCACCAGCGCGCGAATATCGTTAACCGCGATCGGATCGATGCCGGCGAACGGCTCGTCGAGCAGCATGAAGGACGGGCGCGTGGCGAGCGCGCGGGCAATCTCGACGCGGCGGCGCTCGCCGCCCGACAGCCGCATGGCCGGCGAGGTCCGCAAGCGCGTGATGCGAAACTCCTCGAGCAGCGCATCGAGCTGGACGTGGCGTTCCTTCTTGTTGGGCTCCACGGTTTCGAGCACGGCCAGGATGTTCTCCTCCACCGTCAGCCCCCTGAAGATCGATGCCTCTTGGGGCAGATAACCGATGCCGAGGCGTGCCCGGCGATACATCGGCAGCTTGGTCACATCCTGCCCGTCGATCTTGATCGAGCCTTCGTCGGCGGGAATGAGACCGGTGATCATGTAGAACACGGTGGTCTTGCCGGCGCCGTTGGGCCCCAGCAGTCCGACCGCTTCGCCGCGGAGGACATCGAGGCTGACGCCGCGGACCACGGTGCGCTTCTTGAAGCTCTTGACCACGGAGCGGACGGTAAGCCGGCCGACTCCCGGCTCGGCGCCGGCTCCCGGCGAATGGTCGATCGTCTCCGCGGGAGCGATGGCTCCTGGTGCGGCGACTGCCTCGCGGCCTGGGAACGACAGCAATTTGCCCACTACCCCTTCCGCTCCTTAGCCGTTGAAGCGCCGGCAGGTTAACATTTCACCAAGCCTAGAAGGGATCGGCCTTTGGCAATTCGAGATCGTCGGATTCGCCAAACGCCGGCGGTTTGCCACGTGACGCGGCGCTATCGGGCGTGTCGCTGTCCGGCGAAGCGTCCTCGGCGGCTGCACCAGGCTTGGCTCTGGCGCCGTCCGCCTTGGCCTTCTTGGCGCCTTCCTTCGGCATGAACAGCGCACGGATGCGGCCCCCGGCGGCGTCATTCCCTGAATTTTCGAACCGGCTTTCGCCCGTCGTCAGATCGATGACGAGCCGGTCTCCCTTTAGCACATTCTCGCCTTGGGTTAACACCACATTGCCGCCGACCGTGACCTGCTGCGCCGGCAGATCGTAGATGGCCCAGTCGCTGGTGGTGGTCTGGTCCTTGTCGCTGGTGATGACCACGTCGCCCTTGGCCTCGATCTTGGTGATCTGGGCGTTCTCGCCGGCAGCAGCCGCGCCGCCGCCTTGGGCATCCGCCACCTTGGTCGCGGGCGCGGGCGCGGCGCTGGCCCCCGTCCTTCTTCGGCCCGGGGGTAAGCTTGTCCCCGCCGACATAGTGCACGTTGAGTTCCTTGGCGCGCAGAATGGTGGTGCCCTGCACGGCTTTCACATTGCCTTTGAAGGTCGCGTATTTCTCCTTGTCGTGCACCACCAGCACGTCGGACTCGATGTCGATCGGCTCATTGGAGCTCTCGGTCAGGCCGCCGAAGGCATTGGTGAGGGTCTGCGCGGCCAAGGCCCCAGCGAATAGGAAGGCGACCGCAAGCGAGAACAGGGCAACGAGCGCGAGGCGTTGTGAGCTGCTCATGGCGGGCCCGCCGTCACGGCGCTCGCATCGTCAGCCAACGCTCCGCGTTCGGCCGGCATCGGCGGTAGCGCGACCGGCGCTGTCCCGCTGTCGCCCGGCATTGGCGGCATCACTTGCGCGGCCGGCACTGTCCCGCCTTCGCCAGGCATCGGCGGCATCGCTTGCGCGGCCGGCAACGTTCCGCTGTTCCCAGGCATCGGCGGCATCGCTTGCGCGGCCGGCACGCCGTCCTTTGGCGCCGGCTTGGTGTCTTTCGGTGGCTTGACGATGTGCACGCGCACCTTGCCTCGGAAGGTCAGGGTGTGGGCGGCGGACCGCAAGGTGAGGGCGTTGGCCTTGACGGTGCCGTTGGGCAACACGAACGAAACCGGGCGATGCGAGCGCAGAATCTGGTTCTTGGTGTCGAGCGAGGCATGGATCAGCTCGCCGGTGACCCCCGAACTGGTGGCGATCGTAATGTGCTCCTGCATCACCAGCCGCTCGACTTTGCTGTCGTATACGCCGCGGATCGCCTCCATGTGCGACCAGCCGCCGTCGGGCGCCGCGATATCGGCCTTGATGGCGTGGAGCTTGATCACGTTAGGGCTCTTGATGTCCTGGTCGGCGTAGTCGGCGCCGATGACATATTGCCCGTTCTTCTTGTCGGCGCCCTTCAGCTTCGGGTTGGTCATGCGCAGATTGCCGTCGGCCATCTCGATCCCGTCGATGCTCGCCGTCAGGTCGCCGACACTGACGCTGAGATGCGTCGAGATGAAGTAGGAAGCGAGCACGACCACGGCGAGGACCGGAAGGGTCTTACGCAAGATGCGGACGATGCGGCTATGGCGCTCGGCCTTGGTGAAGGCGCGCGCCCGCTCCTCGCCCGTGCGGATACGGTACCGCTGGCTGCCGGGAATGATATTCGCTTCAACCGCCATCTGCCCCGCCCAGAAATTCCGAACAGCCGGCAGTTTACGCCGGCCGGCACCAGCTAGCCGCAGGACTTTGATCACATTGCGACCGCGAGCCCAGGCCCGGGTGCCCTTTTCGGCCATTAATGGGCGAAAGGATCGATCTCCGACCAGCCCCTGAGGTCGAGCTCGGCCCGAATCGGCAGAAACTCAAAGCAGGCGCGGGCCAAACCCTCGCGTCCCTCGCGCCTCAGCATGGCGTCGAGTCTCTCCCTTAACGCGTGCAGATGCAACACGTCGCTGGCGGCATAAGCGAGCTGGTCCGGGGTCAGCTCGGCCGCCCCCCAGTCGGAGGATTGCTGTTGCTTGGACAGCTCGATGCCGAGCAGCTCCTTGCATAGATCCTTGAGGCCGTGGCGGTCGGTGAAGGTACGGGCGAGCTTCGAGGCCACCTTGGTGCAGTAGACCGGCCGCGGCATGACCCCGAGATAGTGCTTGAGCACGGCCATGTCGAACCGGCCGAAATGGAAGATCTTGAGCACGCTCTCGTCGGCGAGCAGCCGCTTCAGCTCGGGCGCGTCGAAGTTGCCGTCGAACTGCACCAGCACGGCGCTGCCGTCGCCTTCGGACAGCTGCACCAAGCAGAGCCGGTCGCGATAGGGGTCGAGGCCCATCGTCTCGGTGTCGATGGCGACGATACGGCCGGTGAGGCGCCCCTTAGGCAGGTCGCCTTTGAAGAGTTCGACGTTCGGTGGCTGGTTCAAGCTCAAAGCGCTCCTTGGCGACCCATTATGGACGCGAGGGGCTTAAAAAAGCGGGAATGGTGCCCAGGAGAAGACTCGAACTTCCACGCCCTTTCGGGCACTAGCACCTGAAGCTAGCGCGTCTACCAGTTCCGCCACCTGGGCTTAATGCGCCTCAAGTACGATTGACCCCCGGCAAAGTCAATCAGCCGGCGGCGCTTCACAGGGTTCGGCTCGGTCGTGTAATGCTGCGGATGCGAACAGCGGGGCTCAAAGGGTAAGGCCGTGGCGATCACTCTCAACAACCGGGCGCTCATTACGATTTATGGCGGCTCGGGCTTTATCGGCCGCCACGTGGTGCGGGCCATCGCCAAGACCGGGGCCCGCATGCGGGTGGCGGTCAGGCGGCCAGAGTTGGCCGGCCATCTCCAGCCGCTCGGTGGCGTCGGCCAGATCAACGCCGTGCAGGCCAATGTGCGCTTTCCCGACTCGCTGCTGGCCGCTGCGGACGGCGCCGACGCCGTCATCAATCTCGTCGGCATTTTGTTTCCCTCCGGCAAGCAGACCTTCACTGCGGTGCAAGACGAGGGCGCGCGCCATGTGGCGGAGGCCGCGCGCGCGGCCGGCGCGCAGGCGCTGGTGCATGTCTCGGCGATCGGCGCCGACCCGGACTCGCCATCCGTCTATGCGCGCAGCAAGGCGGAAGGCGAGGCGGCGGTGCGCGAGGTGTTCCCCGCCGCCGTCATTCTCAGGCCGTCGGTCGTGTTCGGGCCGGAGGACGATTTCTTCAACCGCTTCGCCGCGCTGGCGCGGATCGCGCCGGTGCTTCCCCTGATCGGCGGCGGCAACACCAAGTTTGAGCCGGTATTCGCCGGCGACGTGGCCAAGGCGGTCATCGCCGCGCTGACAGGCAGGGCAGAAGCCGGCGCGCCGTACGAGCTTGGCGGGCCGGAAGTGCTGACC
Organism: uncultured Alphaproteobacteria bacterium; assembly: GCA_963812105.1. Classification (GTDB taxonomy): domain Bacteria; phylum Pseudomonadota; class Alphaproteobacteria; order Rhizobiales; family Methyloligellaceae; genus Methyloceanibacter. The sequence goes on along the minus strand of CAWEUF010000002.1, from coordinate 251,403 downwards.
CTCAAAGAGGTGATGGAGCGCGTGCTCACCTACACCATGCGCAAGCGCGCGTTGGTGCCGGTGCCGTTCTGGCTCGCCAAACTCAAAGGTGCTGTCCTGCAACTCCTGCCGAATCCAATGCTGACAGTCGACCAGGTCAAGCTGCTTCAGGCCGACACTGTGGTGAGCGAGGACGCCAAGCGTGCCGGGCGCACGCTCGAAGGTCTCGGCATCGCGCCGGTGGCGGTCGCGGCCGTGGTCCCCGCCTATCTCGAGCAATACCGCCCGCGCGGGCAGTTCTCGATCTACCGGCCCGAGCCTTGAGCCGTCAGGTGTAGAGCAGGACCAGCAGGAAGCCGCCGAGCACCATGCGGTAGAGCACAAAAGGCAGAAAGCTGACGCGCTTCACCACGGCCATCAGGAAGGCGATCGCGGCGAGGCCGGCGACGAAGGTGAGCCCGGCGCAATAGACCGCATCCATGGTGACCGCTTCGCCGCTCGCGAGCGCATCGCCGACCGTGAAGATGCCGGCGCCGGCGATGGCCGGGATGCCGAGCAGAAACGAGAAGCGCGCCGCGTCGGGACGCGTGAAGCCCAGGAAGCGCGCGGCGGTCATGGTCACGCCCGAGCGGCTGGTGCCCGGGATCAGCGCCAAGGCTTGCGCCACGCCGATCAGCAGCGCGGCGCCGAGCGTCATGTTGGCGATGGTCTTGTCCTGCGGACCGACCATATCGGCGATCAGCATCAGGATGCCGTAGAGGATGGTGTTCCACGCCACCACCGCGACGTTGCGTTCGAGATCGGTGAAGCCGTATTCCTTGAGGAAGATGCCGAAGGCGACGGCCGGGATGGTCGCCAGCACGATGTAGATGGCGAGCCGTCCGTCGGGGGTGACCCTCCCCTTGAGCAGCTCGAGTGCGCCCCTGATGAGCCGCACCACGTCGCGCCAGAAATAGATGAGGATGGCGAGCAGCGTGCCGAGGTGGGTCATGACGTCGACCACCAGGCCCTGGTCCCGCCAATGCATGATCTGGGGGACCAGAATCAGATGGCCCGAGGAGGAAATCGGCAGAAACTCGGTGATCCCCTGCACCACGGCAAGGACGATGATCTGCTCTATAGTCATAAGTCCCTCGTCCGCCCGGCTTGTTCCCCGCGCGAGCAGGTTCTATACGAGGCTCCAGTCTCGCGCGATTCATTTTGCAACGACCGACCGCCCAACGGGCCGATGGCGACTCTGCTGCATTATCCGCTCTGCGCATTCTCGCGGTCGATCCGGCTCGCGCTCGACGAGTGCGGCGTCGAGGCCGAGTTCGCCGAGGAGCGGCCTTGGGAATGGCGCCGGGAATTCGTGGCGCTGAACCCGGCCGGCACGCTGCCGGTCCTCGTCACCGATGAACGCGGCCCGATCGTCGGCGCCTATGCCATCTCGGAATATCTGGGCGATACCGCCGATGAGCGCGACGCGCGTCTGTTCCAACCGTTTCCCGGCGACGAAACGCAGCGCGCCGAGGCGCGACGCCTGGTCGACTGGTTCCACCGCAAGTTCCACGACGAGGTGACGTCCTATCTCGTCGAGGAGAAGGTGTTCAGGCGGTTCGGGCCGCAAAGCGCCTCGCCCGATATGGAGGCGATGCGCGCGGGGCATGACAATCTGCGCTATCATCTCGCCTATATCGGCCATCTCGCCGAGACGCGCAGTTGGCTTGCCGGCGATGCCATGAGTTTCGCCGACCTCGCCGCCGCGGCTCATCTGTCGACGCTCGACTATCTCGGCGAGGTGCCGTGGGAGGAGCATGAGGCGGCCAAGAACTGGTACGCGCTGCTGAAATCGAGGCCGTCGTTCAGGCCGCTGCTGCAGGACCGCATCGCCGGGTTCTCTCCTTCGGGAACCTATGCCGACCTCGATTTCTGAGTTTTAATTCGTCATACCGGCAAAAGCCGGTATCCAGAGTTCAAAACTCCGAGCAGGTTGCCCTGGATTCCGGCTTGCGCCGGAATGACGGAGCCAGATGACAGAGACCCTGAAACAACGGATCGTCGCTGACGCCAAGGCCCTTGGCTTCGATGCCGTGCGCTTCGCCTCGGCTGACGCCGTCGCTGGCGCGGGCGACGCGCTCGGCGCATTTCTCGCCGAAGGACGCCAGGGCGACATGGCGTGGCTCTCGTCAACCGCCGGGCGCCGCAAAGCCCCCCGCGCGCTGTGGCCCGAAGCCAACAGCATCATCCTGCTCGGACTGAATTACGGACGGCCCGGCGATCCGCTGGCCATCCTCGAGGAAAAGTCCCGCGGCGCCATCTCGATCTATGCGCAGAGCGCCGATTATCACGACGTGCTCAAGGCGAAGCTCAAGCCGCTCGCCGCGCGCGTGCAGGAGCTGACCCAAGGCGAGGTGAAGATCTTCGTCGACACCGCGCCGGTGATGGAGAAGCCGCTCGCGGCGCGGGCCGGCCTCGGCTGGCAGGGCAAGCACACCAATCTCGTGTCGCGCGAGTTCGGATCATGGCTGTTCATCGCCTCGATCTTCACCACCGCGGCGATCGAACCGGACGCGCCGGAGGAAGACCATTGCGGCGCCTGCCGCCGCTGCCTCGACGTGTGCCCCACCAACGCGTTCACCGCGCCCTATCGGATCGATGCGCGCGCTTGCATCTCCTACCTCACCATCGAGCATAAGGGACATATCGCGCCGCGATTCCGGGCGGCGATGGGCAACCGAATCTTCGGGTGCGACGATTGTCTTGCGGTTTGTCCCTGGAACAAATTTGCCAGCCTCGCGCATGAGGCCAAGCTGAGCGTCAGAGCCGAGAGCGATAACCCGCCGCTCGCCGAGTTGCTGATCCTTGACGATGAAGCGTTTCGCACCCGGTTTCGCGGCACGCCGATCAAGCGCACCGGCCGCGACCGCTTCCTGCGCAATGTGCTGATCGCCGCCGGCAATTCCGGCGACGCGGCGCTCGTGCCGTTGGTGGAAGCGCGGCTCGGGGACCCCTCCCCGTTGGTGCGCGCCATGGCGGTATGGGCGCTGGCGCGACTGGCGCCGCAACGCTTCCGGGCCTTGCGCGGCACGCATGCCAATGATGCCGACCAAGCGGTGCGAAGCGAATGGCTCGGAGAAGCGGCGTGAGCCGCCTGTTCGCGTTCGGCCTCGGCTTTACGGCTCAGGCGCTGGCGATGCGCGTTGCCGACAAAGGCTGGCAGATCGCCGGCACGGCCCGCGACGTCGGCAAAATCGGCCAACTCGCATCGCGCGGCTACGAGGTTGCCCAATTCTCCGGAGAGGCCGGGAACGCCGCGCTTCCCTCGGCGCTCCAAGGCACGAGCCATGTCCTGCACTCGATCCCGCCGGGGCCGGACGCCGATCCGGTGCTGGCGCATTATCGCGACGAGATCGCCAGCCTCTCCTCGCTCGAATGGATCGGCTATCTCTCGACGGTCGGCGTCTATGGCGACCAGGAGGGACGCTGGGTCGACGAGGCCACTGTGACCAAACCCAATTCCGCGCGGACCGAGGCGCGGGTCGAAGCCGAACAGGCCTGGCTCGCCTTCGGTGAGGCCATCGGCGTTCCGGTGCAGATCTTCAGGCTGGCCGGCATCTATGGCCCCGGACGAAGCGTGTTCGACAAATTGCGCGAGGGCACGGCGCGGCGCGTCAAGAAGGACGGGCAGGTGTTCAGCCGCATCCATGTCGAGGACATCGCTAATGTGCTCGAAGCCTCGATCGCGCGTCCGCGCGCCGGCGCGATCTACAACGTCGCCGACGACGAGCCGGCGGCGCCCGGCGAGGTGGTGGCCTATGCCGCCAAGCTGATCGGAGTCGAGCCGCCGCCGGAAGTCGCCTTCGCCGAGGCAGACCTCACGCCAATGGCGCGGAGCTTCTACGAGGGCAGCCGGCGCATCGCCAATCAGCGCATCAAGTCGGAGCTCGGCGTGAAGCTGCGCTACCCCACCTATCGTGAAGGCCTCGCTTCGCTGCTAAGTCGCAGGTGACGCTTTCTCGACCAGCGCGGCGACGGTGGCTTCGAGGCGGCGCAGGTCGTGCTCGCGCGACAAACGATGGTCGCCGTCCTTGATCAGGGTCAGCTCGACATCGTCGCAGCATAAGAGATCGACCAGGTCGAGCGCATGGCCCCAGGGCACATCGGGGTCGCACATGCCTTGCAGGATACGCACCGGCAGATCGAGTTCGAGCAGATCTTCGCCGATCACATGCTGCCGGCCGTCCTCGATCAGATGCTTGGTGATGGGATAGGGGTCGCCGTACAGCGACGGCTCGTAATAGACACCGTCGCGCTCGATGGTGGCTTTGATCTCGTCGGTCATCCGATGCCACATCAGCCGCTCGGTCATGTCCCAGGCCGGCGCGATCAGCACAATCCCGGCGAGCCGTTGGAGCGCAGCCTGGTGGGCGAGCTTGCGGGCCACGAGCAGCGCGACCCACCCGCCCATCGACGAGCCGACCAGTATGGTGCGCCGATCCGCAAGGCGATCGAGCATGACGGAGGCTTCCTCCAGCCAATCGCTGATCGAAGCTTGCAGCAAATCGCCGTCGGATCGCCCGTGGCCGGAATAGTCGAAGCGGAGCATCGGCAAATTTCGCGGGCCGGCCCAATCGGCCAAAGCGAGCGCCTTGGTGCTCGCCATATCGGACAGGAAACCCGGCAGCCACAGCAGCGCCGGGCCGCCGGTGGCGTCGGCCAGACGATAGGCGATGCGGCGGCGCTTCCGCCCTTCGCCCACGACCAGGAATTGCGGTTCGTCAGCGACCATCCTAAGAACCTTGGGTCATGGCAGGAGCAACCATCCTACAGGCCGTGCCGCGCCTCGATGCCGGGGGGAGCGAGCAAGCGGCCATCGAGATCGCCGAGGCGCTTGCCCGCGCCGGCGCGTCAGCCCTCGTTGCCACCGAAGGGGGCCGGCTGGCAACCGCCATGACCGAGGCCGGCGGCGAGATCGTCGCGCTGCCCATGGCGAGCAAGAATCCCATCACCATGGTCGCCAATGCGCGTCGGCTGGCGCGCCTGATCGAGGCGCGCGGCGTCGATCTGGTGCATGCCAGGAGCCGGGCGCCGGCCTGGAGCGCGCTGATCGCGGCGCGCCGCACCGGGCGCCCCTTCGTCACGACCTATCACGGCGCCTATGCCAGCCCGGGCCCGTTCAAGAATGTCTATAACAGCGTGATGGCGCGGGGCGACCGCGTGATCGCCAATTCGCGCTATACCGCCGCTCTGATCGCCGCCCGCCATCGCGTGCCCAGCGACCGCATCCGCGTCATCTATCGCGGCGTCGATGTCGCCAAGTTTGCGCCGCAGAGCATCGCGCCCGAGCGGCTCGCGCGGCTGCGTGCGGCGTGGGGCGTGAGCGAGCTTCAGCCCGTGGTGTTGCAGGCTGCCCGGCTGACCAGCTGGAAGGGCCAAGCACTGGTGATCGAGGCGGCGCAACACTTGTTGCGCGCGGACCGGCTCGGCGACGCTGTGGTCGATCATGGCCGGAGATCCGCAAGGGAGAGGCTCCTACCAGAGAGAGCTGGAGCGGCTGATCGCGCGCTCAGGGTTGAGCGACCGCGTCAGGCTGGTCGGCCATTGTGATGACATGCCGGCGGCGTTCGCCATCGCGCAAGTCGTCGTCATCGCCTCGACCAGCGCCGAGACTTTCGGGCGAACCAGCATCGAGGCGCAGGCCATGGGGTGTCCCGTCATCGTGAGCGATATCGGCGCGGCGCCCGAAACCATCCTGCCGGCCGGCGCAGGCAAGCAGGACTTTACCGGCTGGATCGTTCCGGTTCGCGATGCCGGCGCCATCGCCGAGCGTGTGGCCTTGGCCTTGGCCCTGCCGCCGCCAGAGCGGGCGGCACTCGCGGCGCGGGCGCGCGCTCATGCCGCCGCCGCGTTCACCTTGCGCCACATGCAACAGGCGACGTTAGCGGTCTATGACGAGTTGCTCGGCACATCCCTCGCCGCCAAATTCGGCCAGGTCACTCTCTAGGCGGCAGTTTCCAATCTGCCCTTGGAAATGCTATCGAATCCGCGCCGTTGGCCCTGGGCCAGCGTGCCGCTTGACTTGTCAGGCGCATTTCCGTTCCTGTAGAAGACTTTCAGTTCGGACCACGGGGGCTCCATCGCCTTTTGTCTGCGGCTATGCCGCCGTCGTCCGTGAAGAGGAGAGCAAGACATCGTAAGACGGCCGATGAAGCTTACTCCCGATAAGGGAGGCCCCCGCATCAACGAGGGCATCGACACTCCGAACATCCAACTCATCGACGCCACCGGCACCAATGTCGGCGTGGTCCCCATCGGGGACGCGCTGGCGCGCGCGGTCGAGGCCGGACTCGATCTGGTCGAGATCTCGCCCAATTCCGAGCCGCCGGTGTGCAAGATCCTGGATTTCGGCAAGTACAAATATCAGGCCCAGAAAAAGGCCGCCGAGGCGCGCAAGAAGCAGCGCACCGTCGAGATCAAAGAGATCAAGATGCGGCCGAACATCGACATTCACGACTACGAGGTGAAGATGCGGTCGATCGTGCGGTTCTTCGAGGAGGGCGACAAGGTCAAGGTCACCTTGCGCTTCCGGGGCCGCGAGATGGCGCATATGGAGCTCGGCACCAAGCTGCTCGACCGCGTCAAGCAGGACACCGTGACCATCGCCAAGGTGGAGTCGGAGCCCAGGCTCGAAGGCCGGCAGATGGTGATGGTGCTCGCGCCGCGCTAGGCGGTGTGCCGCGCCCTCAACTCCCGGGCCGGAGATGCCGGGAGTTCGGCAAAGGGCCGCGGTTTGCCGAACAGATAGCCCTGGCCCAGATCGCAGTCCAACTCGACCAGCTTGTCGAGCACATCCTGTGTCTCGATGCCCTCGGCCGCGACTTGCAGGCCCATGGCGCGACCGATCGCGATCAGCGCTTCGACGATCTTGGCCTCCTGCGGGTCGCACACCATTCGGTTGACGAATGAGCGGTCGATTTTGATCATGTCGAAATGCAGAGCGCGCAAGAGATGGAGGCCGGAATAGCCGGTGCCGAAATCGTCGAGCGCCACACGCACGCCAAGATTGCGCAGCGACTGTAGCGCCGCTTTTGCCTCTTCAACCTTTTCCACCACGGCGGTCTCGGTCAATTCGAGCACCAGTCGCTGGGGCGGAAAGCCAAGTTGGGTGGCAATGGCGAGCACCCGCTGTGTCAGCCAGGGATCGGCAAGCTGCCGCGCCGATAGATTGAATGAAACATAGGCGTGGCTGGTCCACAGATTGGCCTGCTCCAGTGCTTGCCTCATAAGCGAATCGGTGAGGTCGCAGATCGTCGCAGTGTCTTCCGCAACGGAAATGAAATCGGCAGGTAACAGGAGACCGCGCTCAGGATGCTGCCATCGCGCCAGGACCTCGTAGCCGACCGTGGTCTTGGTTCGGAGGTCGACCAGCGGCTGGTAATACGGAACGACCTCGCCATTGGCGATGGCATCCTTGATCTCGCTTTCGAGACGCAAGCGCGCCTGCAGCTTGTCGTCCATGACGCGGTTGAAGAATCGGTAGCGCCCGCGGCCCTCGGTCTTGGCCCGGTACATCGCCATGTCGGCTTGCCGGAGCAGGGTCTCGGCTCGGTCGCCGTCGCGATCGAGTAGCAATTTCGCGTTCTCTTGGTCGCAGATCGTGACCCCTACGCTTATGCCTACCTTGACCGACAGCGCGGCAAGCGAGATGGGCTGGGGAATGGCATCGACGATGCGTCGCGCCAGCCGCGCCGGAGCATCGCCGCCCGCGCGGTAGCGAAAGAAAATGCCGAACTCGTCTCCGGCCAATCGGGCAACGAGGCCCTCCCCTTCGAGGCACTCGCATAGGCGGCTGGCAACCACGCGCAGCACCTCGTCGCCGAGACGGTGCCCGTAAAGATCATTGATCGGCTTGAAGTGGTCGAGGTCCAATACGAAGACGGCGCAGTCTTCGTGCTCGGGCAGATGGTAGGCCCATTTCGATATCTCTTCGACGAAGCGCTGGCGATTGGCCAGGCCGGTGAGAATATCGCGCCGGGCCACCGTGAACGCCTTATGCTCGACGCTGGCCCTCTGCCTGGTCTCATCCTTTAGTTCCTTTAGCCGCCGCCAACTGAACGCCATGGCGGCGAGCCCCAGAAAGAATGCCAGCACGACAATCTCGTCGAGCTGCCAACTCTCATGGTCGCGACTCCATTCGTGGAACAGGTCGAAGGCATCAACAAAGAAGAGGATGAGATAGAGCGGGACGGTCACCGCGGCGATCACCGCAAGATCGGCCTGCGCCCGGCTTCGGCCCTTAAGCCAGGCGACCGTCCGGTCAAGATAGTCCCGCAACTTGGTCATGCCGCGTGGCCGCACTCCTTCGGCCAGGTTGGCTCGGGTCGCAAGGCCAGATCCGGCATTGCCCGACCGCTTCCATCCTATTGTACGGAATGCAACCAAGGCTTAAGGGGCGTGGTTAAGCAATTTGCGCGCGATGAGGCGTTAGGGCCGCAACCCTTGCAATCGGGCCCAAATCCCCCTTATAAGGCGCTTCCAAGGAGCCGCCCGGCAGGGCATGCCGTGGCGGCTCGCATGCTTTCCGTCATCATCTCAAGAACGCCGGGCGGCTCGTTGCCGTCGCGGCCCAGTAAGGAAGCCAAATGCCCAAGCTCAAGACCAAGAGCGGTGCCAAGAAGCGCTTCAAGGTCACGGCCACAGGCAAGGTCAAGTGCCAAGCCTCGCGCAAGCGTCACGGCATGATTCAGCGCCCGACCAAGTTTATTCGGAACGCGCGCGGAACCATGGTTCTGTCGGACGAAGACGCGAAGATCGTGAAGAAGAACTTCCTCCCTTATGCCCGCTAGGGCTCTAGGCGAGACCTCAATCGAAGGAGCACCGTCATGTCCCGTGTGAAACGCGGCGTTACCACCCATGCCCGCCACCGCAAGGTGATCAAGCAGGCCAAGGGCTATTACGGCCGCCGCAAAAATACCATCCGCGTCGCCAAGCAGGCGGTCGAGAAGGCCGGCCAATACGCCTATCGCGATCGCAAGGTGAAGAAGCGCACCTTCCGCTCGCTGTGGATCCAGCGCATCAACGCGGCCGCGCGCGCGAACGGCCTCACCTATGGGCGGCTGATCGACGGGCTGAAGAAGGCCGGCATCGAGCTCGACCGCAAAGTGCTGGCCGATATCGCCGTGCGCGAGCCGCAAACCTTCAAGGGCCTGGTCGAGGCTGCGTCCGCCGCCGCGCAGAATTGAACCCCGCCAAGGGCTTGCCGGCATGGGAGCCTGAGCCATGAGCGCGCTGGAGCTCTACAGCCTGAAGACCGAGCTGCTTCGCGCCATCGCCGAAGCCGACGATCTCGACAGGCTCGAAGAGGTTCGCATCGCCGCGCTCGGCAAGAAGGGCCGCATCTCCGAGCTGATGCAGGCGCTCGGCTCGCTGCCGCCGGACGACCGCAAGGCTTATGGGCAAGTCGTCAATAGCCTGAAGACTTCGGTCGGCGAGGCGCTCGAGGCGCGGCGGCAGGAACTGTCCACGGCGGCGACGGTGGAGAAGCTGGCGCAAGAGCGCGCCGACGTCACGCTGCCGGTGCGCGAAGGCCCGCTGCAAGAGGGCCGCATCCACCCGGTCAGCCAGGTGACCGACGAGATCACCGAGATCTTCGCCGATATGGGCTTCTCGATTGCCGAAGGCCCCGACATCGAGACCGACTTCAACAATTTCACCGCGCTCAACATTCCGCCCGAGCATCCGGCGCGGCAGGACCACGACACGTTCTATTTCGCGCCGGCGCCCGACGGCACGCGCGCGTTGCTGCGCACCCACACCAGTCCGGTGCAAATCCGGACCATGCTGAAGCAGAAGCCGCCGCTGCGCATCATCGCGCCGGGCCGCGTCTATCGCTGCGATTCGGACCAGACCCACACGCCGATGTTCCATCAGGTCGAGGGGTTGGTGATCGACGAGGAGACCCATCTCGGTCACCTGAAATGGGTGCTCGAGGAATTCTGCAAGGCGTTCTTCGAGGTGCCGGAAGTGAAGATGCGCTTCCGCGCCAGCCATTTCCCGTTCACCGAGCCGTCGATGGAGGTCGATATCGGTTACGCCAAGGTGGGCGACGAGATCAGGATCGGCGAAGGCGACGAGTGGCTGGAGATTCTGGGCTGCGGCATGGTGCATCCCAATGTGTTGCGCAATGTCGGGCTCGATCCCGAGCGCTATCAGGGCTTCGCCTTCGGCCTCGGCATCGACCGCATCGCCATGCTGAAATACGGCATGCCGGATCTGCGCGCGTTCTTCGCCGGCGATCTGCGCTGGCTCAACCATTACGGCTTCGCGCCGCTCGCCATCCCGACCCTCGCCGCCGGACTGTCCTAGCCATGAAATTCACGCTCGCATGGCTCAAGGAGCATCTCGACACCAAGGCGGGCGTCGAGACCATCGCCGACACGCTGACCCGTATCGGGCTCGAGGTCGAACAGCTGTTCGATCCGGCCAAGAGCCTCGCCCCGTTCAAGGTGGCGGAAGTGGTGACATGCGAGAAGCACCCTAACGCCGACAAGCTCAGCGTCTGCGAAGTGGATACCGGCAAGGAGCGCGTCCAGGTGGTGTGCGGCGCGCCGAATGCGCGGGCCGGCATGAAGGGCGTGTTCGCAGCCGTGGGCAGCTACGTGCCCGGCATCGATCTCACTCTGACCAAGGCCAAGATCAGGGGCGTGGAGTTGTTCGGCATGCTGCTGTCGGAGCGCGAGCTTGAACTCTCCGACGAGCACACGCGGCATCATCGAGCTCGATCCCAATGCCAAAATCGGCAGTCCGGCGGCCGCGGCGCTCGGCCTCGACGATGCGGTGATCGAGGTCGCCATCACGCCGAACCGGCCCGACTGCCTCGGCGTGCGCGGCATTGCCCGCGATCTCGCCGCTTCCGGTCTCGGCAAGCTCAAGAAGGACGAGGTCAAGCCGGTCAAGGGCAGCTTCCCCAATCCGGTCGCCATCAAGCTCGAATTCGACAAAGCGAGCGCCGATGCGTGTCCGGTGTTCGCCGGGCGGCTGGTGCGCGGTGTCAAGAACGGCCCCTCCCCCGACTGGCTGCAACGCCGGCTCAAGGCGATCGGGCTCCGGCCGATCAACGCGCTGGTCGATATCACCAATTACATCGCCTACGACCGCGGCCGGCCGCTTCACGTCTATGACTGCGACCGGGTCAAGGGCGCCATCCGCGCCCGGCTGGGGCGCAAGGGCGAGCAGTTCCTGGCGCTCGACGGCAAAGTCTACGAGGTCGACGCGGATATGTGCGTGATCGCCGACGATGCCTACGTGCTCGGGCTCGGCGGGGTGATCGGCGGCGCCGACACCGGCGTCACCGAGTCCACCGTCAACGTGTTCATCGAGTCGGCTTATTTCGATCCCAAGCGCACCGCGCGCACCGGACGGAAGCTCGGCATTCAGTCGGACGCGCGGTTCCGGTTCGAGCGCGGGGTCGATCCCGAGTTCGTCGTGCCGGGGCTCGAGCTTGCCACCGGGCTGGTGCTCGATCTCTGCGGCGGCACGCCAAGCAAGATCACCATTGCCGGCAAAGTGCCTAAGGCCGCGCGGCCGTTCAAATTCGAGCTCGGCCAGGTCGAGCGCTTGAGCGGGCTCGAGATCGGCGGCGGCGAAATCAAGAAGTTGCTTACCGCGCTCGGCGTCGAGCTCGACGGCAAGGGCAAGCAGGTCAAGGCGGCCGCGCCCTCCTGGCGCCCCGACATCACCGGCCCGGCCGATCTGGTCGAGGAGGTGGTGCGGCTCATCGGCGTGGATCAGGTGCCGGCGACGCCCATGACGCGCGATGCCGGCGTGGCCAAACCCGTGCTGACCGAAGCACAGCGCCGGCGGAGACTCACGCGCCGGGTGCTTGCGGCGCGCGGGTTGGTCGAGGCGGTGACGTGGTCGTTCGTGGCGCCGGAGCACGCCAAGCTGTTCGGCGGCGGCAAGACTGAGCTCACCTTGAGCAACCCGATCTCGACCGAGCTTGCCGAGATGCGGCCATCGCTGCTGCCCGGGCTGATCACCGCGGCGCAGCGCAATCGCGACAGGGGCTTCGCCGACGGCGCCCTGTTCGAGCTTGGACAAGCCTATCGGGGCGCCAAGCCCGAGGATCAGTTCGTCGCGGCGTCCGGCGTTCGATTCGGACGCTCCGCGCTGTCTGGCTCAGGCCGTCATTGGTCGGGGGAAGCCCCTGAAGCTGACGTTGTCGCCGCCAAGGAAGATGCGGTCGCCGCGCTCGCGGCGCTCGGCATCGATCAGGCGAGCCTGACGGTTACCCGCGAGGCGCCGTCATGGTTTCATCCCGGCCGCTCCGGCGCGCTCAAGCTCGGGCCCAATACCGTGCTCGGGGTGTTCGGCGAGTTTCATCCCGATCTCCTCGCCACGCTCGGCATCGCTTCGCCGATTGCCGGCTTCGAGCTTTATCTCGACGCCGTGCCGCCGTCGAAGCGCACCGGCGCGAGCAAGGCGCTCGACGCCTCGGACCTTCAGCCGGTGAGGCGCGACTTCGCCTTCCTGCTCGATGACGAGGTCGCCGCCGGCGCGGTGCTGCGCGCGGCGCTGTCAGCCGACCGCGCGCTGATCAGCGACGTCGGCGTGTTCGACGTGTTCACCGGCAAGGGCGTGCCCGACGGCAAGAAGTCGCTCGCCATCGAAGTGACGCTCCAACCGCGCGACAAGACGCTGACCGACGCCGAGATCGAGGCGGTGGCGGCCGAAGATCGTGGCGGCGGTGAAAAAGGCGACCGGCGGCGAGTTGCGCGGCTAGAACTGGCGGAAGCCGCTCACCGGCGGCGCTGCCTGACGCTGCGGCACGCGGCGTTTGACCATCGCCGGCTTGTTGTAGAACGGCTTGTCCTCGCAGGCGGCCTCGATCTTGGCCGCGAGCTTCTGGTCAGGCTCTCCCGGCGGCTGCCAGCCCTGGCATAGCGTGGCGAGCTTGCCGCCAAGCCCGGCGGCGCCGTCGGCGCAATAGAGCCCCGAGCCATTGGCCTGCGGGGTGAAGCGCACGCCCTTGGCATTCTTGCCGTCATCGAGCCCCGCGGCGAGATGATTGAGCGCGTAGATGCGTTTCTCCGCTTCCTGGGCTGAGAACCGCGCCGGCCGCAATTGCGTGTTGGTGAGCGGGATCGCCTCGATCGCCTCGACCCGCCAGGTGCCGTCGATGCGGGCAAGATGGACCTTGGCCATCAGCCCATAGTCGCGGCACAGGCCGAAGCGCTTCATCTCGGCGGTGCCGGGATGCAGGAAATTGCCGAGCCCGTAGAAGATCAGCGACTTGCCGTTGAGCTCGACGCCCTGCGCCACGTGCGGATGGTGGCCGAGGATGAGATCGATGCTCTCTTGCTCCGCGGCGTAGCTGCGCCAGTCGGCAAGCTGGCGCTCGTCGGGGATCACCCGGCCTTCGAGCCCATAATGGACGGACAGGATGCGGTAGTCGGCCGGCAAGGCGCCGAGCTTGGCAACCACCGCCTCGAAATCCGGACGATCGCGATACGACGCCTGACCGGGGCTGTCGGGGCCGGCGCGATATTGCGGCTGGTCGCCGGTGATGATGCCGATGGCCGAGAAGCCGATTCTGGTGCCGTCGAGATCGATGCAGCCGGGCTTGATCGCCTCGTCGAAATTGCTGCCGATGCCGGCATAGGCGATGGCCTTCTCGGCATTGGCCACGGCGAGGTGGTAGAGCGTCTCCTCGACGCCGGCCGCGCCATAGTCGAAGGAATGATTATTGGCGAGGGAGAACAGATTGAAGCCGGCGTGGATCAGCGCCTTGAGCGCGGCCGGGTGGCTCCTGAAATGGAACGCGCCTTTGCCCTTGCCCTCGGGCGCGAGGTCGTTGCGGTCGGTGATGACGGTTTCGAGATTGATGAAGGCAAGATCGCCGTCCAGGTCGGCGGCGATGCCTCCGAGCAGATAAGAGAACGCGGTGAGCTTCCGCCCCTTGCGCAGCCCGTTGGCATCGACCTTGGCGTCGGTCGGGTTGAAGCCGGCATCGCCGACCAGCACGATGGTCATGCGGTCGAGGGACGATGGCGCGGCGGGTGTCTGGCTGGTCCCGATCGAGGCGGTGAGCTCGGTGCGGTCGCACGGCGCGACGTGGGTGGCGGCGTAAAGCAGCCCGGCAGCCGGAACGAGCGCAGCGCCGGCCGCTGCCAAGCCTAAGGGTATGAGCCAACCGCGTGCCATGATCAGGTCACCCTCATATTAGGGCCTGGTCCGCCTCCTGGCGAACGCGCGAGGTGTCATCGAACCCCAGATTGCGGTCGCGGGCAAGATGCACCATGGCCCGCTCGGCCAGGGCCGTGATGGTGAGGAGCGGATTGACGCCGATCGAGCGCGGAATGGCCGAGCCGTCGCAGACATAGAGCCCGGCATGAACGCTATCGGGGCTCGCGCCGTCGAATACCTGGCACTTGTGGTTCACCACGCCCGAGCCCGCATCCTGCCCCATGCCGCAGCCGCCGAGCGGATGAGCCGTGGCAGGTTTCGTGCCCATATTGGTCGCGGCGAGCGGGCTCTTGATGTAGCGCGCGCCGACCGCCTCGGCGGCCTTGGTCAAGGCGGCGTCGACGCGGGCATAGACGGGCTGGTCGGCGACGCCGGGCCAATCGATTTGCGCCCTGCCATTCTCCAGCCTGATGCGCCCTTGCGCGTCGTCATGGGACACCACGAAGTAGGTGTGAAGGTGGGACAGCGGGCCGTGATAGACGCCCTTGATCAGGCTTTGCGCGGCGCCGAGAATCCTGCCGCCTGAGATGAAGAACACCGGCAGCAGCGGCGCCAGCGCCGAGGGCAGCACGCCCTCTTGCAGGATCATCGAGCGGTCGAGATCGCTCGCGTCGGGCAGCTCGATCTGCCCCGCCACGCAAGCGCCGACGGCGTCGCCGACGAATTTGGGCGGGTAGCCGACGCCGACGCCGTTCACCCGCTCGCTGCCGCCCAGCGCGAACGCAATGATGTCGCCATTGGCCGAGAAGCCCTCGCCCAGCCGGTCGGAGAGGCCGAGCCCGCGCTCGCGCGACCTGAGCAGGATCTCGGTCGAGCCGAGCGTGCCGGCGGCGAGCACCACGGCGCCGGCGTCGACGAAGCCGGGGCTCGCGTCGGTATTGTCGGACGGCGTGAAATAGACGCGCCAAGCCCCGTCCTGTTTGGCGATGTGGCTCACGCTGAGCTCGGTGAAGATGTCGGCGCCATGGGTCTTGGCGTCGGGCAGATAGGTGGCGGCGACGGTGTTCTTGGCGCCGACATTGCAGCCCGAACAGCAATCGCCGCACAGCGTGCAGGCCGGCTGGGCGATGCCGGCGGGATTCACAATGTCCGCGAAGCTCACCACCACCGGCGCCGCTACCGGCGGCACGCCGAACGCTGCGCTCGACGCCGCGAGCGCGCGATATTTGGTAAGCTCGGCCGCGTTCGGATAGCGCGCCGGCCGGAGCATGGCGGCGGCCCGCTTGAAGCCAAGCTCGAGCAGCCCGTCCTCGGCAAGCTCCGCGGGCCAGACGGGATCGGCGAACACCCTTGCATCGGGCTTGAGCGCGACGGCGGCATTGATGAGCGAGCCGCCGCCGAGGCCGCAGCCGACCAGCACGTGAATGTCGGCGCCGAGCCTAAAATCGAACAACCCGGTGCGCGAGCCCGAGCGCATCGTGCCGCCGTTCAATTGCAGCTCGCGGCGAAGCTCAGGCAGGCGGCTCGGAAACGAACCGGTCGGGAACTCCTTGCCCTTCTCGATGACGCAGACGCTCTGGCCGGCGCGCGACAGCCGCGAGGCGGCAACGCCGCCGCCATAGCCCGAGCCGACCACGACCACGTCATAGGCGCGCTTGATGTCGCCGTGGGGCGAAGAGAGCAGCTGTTGCATGGCCCCCTCAATAGCCCAAATGGCCAAGGCCGCCCAAGCGCTTATCGGCGCTCGTCCGGCATCACTTCAGTTCACGGTCGCGCGAGAGCCACTATGCCGCTTTCGCTGCGCTCCATATTGTGGCGGCCTGACCGGAATCTGGGAGAGCTCCATGATCGCAAGATCGATTTGCGCCACGCTGACCGCCGCCTTCCTCGCCGCGCTGGTGATCGCTTGCGGTTCGCACCAGACGCGCGCCGCCGAGACCGAAACGGCGATCTTCGCCGGCGGCTGCTTTTGGTGCGTGGAGGATGCCTTCGACCAAGTCGATGGCGTGACCGAGACGATCTCGGGCTATGCCGGCGGCACCAAGCCCAACCCGACTTACGGCGACCATGAAGGCTATGTCGAAGCGGTCAAGGTGACCTATGACCCGGCCAAGGTGACCTACGCCAAGCTGCTCGACCAATTCTGGCGCAACGTCGACCCGTTCGATCCGGACGGGCAGTTCTGCGACCAGGGCAGCGCCTATCGCACCGTGGTGTTCGTCGCCAATGACGCGGAGAAGGAGTTGGCGGAGAAGACCAAGCAGGAGATCGCGGCGCGCTTCAAGCAAACGGTCGCGACCGACATCAAGCCGGTGACCACGTTCACCGCGGCGGAGGATTACCACCAGGATTATCACCGCACCAATCCGGTGAGTTACAAATATTACAAATGGGGTTGCGGCCGCGCCCAGCGCCTCGCCGAGATTTGGGGCAAGCCGAGTTGAGCGCAGTCATGGCTTTGGCACCGGCATCCGGCCCGGCAAAGAGAAAGGGCCCGCGCAAGCGCGGGCCCTTCAACGTTCGATCTCGAAGCCCGAGTTAGGCCTTGTAATGCGCCTTGCAGGACTTCTTGTAGCTGTGACGCTTGATCAGGTGCAGGCCGTATTTGGACTTGGCCTTCTTGAAGCAGCCGGTCTTGGCGGCCAACACCTCGGTGGGGGTGACAACCATCGTGGTGCCGACCAGGGCGATCGTCAGCGCAGCAGCAAGAAATACTTTCTTAAGCATAGGGTTACTCCCGTGAATGATTATGCAGGTTCCGCGCCGCATTAAGGCGCCAGTTGAGGCGCCGCCGTCAACCGGGTTCTGCCGGTAATCACCAAAATGATGAACGCTGTTGCTTTTCAGTTGCTCAACTGAGCCACCGGCTAAAAGCCGGGCAGCTTGAGCGGCACTTGCAGACATAAGAAAGGGGCCGCAGGGGCCCCCTTCTCTAACTCTGCAAACGACCGGTTTAGGCCTTTTGCGCCTTAGCGGCTGCCTTGCATTCCTTCTTGAAGGCATGGCGGGCTTTCATTTCGCCCTTGAATTTTGCCTTGGCGGCGGCCTTGCAGGTCATGGCGGCTTCAGCCGGCGTGAACTGGACCGGGAGCGCGAGGGCGGCAACAAGGGCAGTCGCGACGACGCTAAACAGCACTTTCTTCAGCATAGATGCCTCCGTTGGTTGGCGAGAAACCCAATGTCTAGAACGACACGGCCACGACAATAGGGCGCTTCGTCTCACCTTTTATTAACGCCGGTTAAAAAAGAGAAAGGGACCGCGGGGGTCCCTTTCTCCGAAATCCAAATTGGGCGCGAAGGCGGCTTTAGCCCTGCTTTTTGCTATGGCGGCCCATCTTCCCGTGGGTCGATTTGTGGGCCTTCCAATGGGTCTTGCATTCCTTCTCGAACGCCCTGCGCATCTTCCTGTCGCCTTGGAACTTCGACTTGGACATTTCCCGGCAGCCGCTTTTGCCGGCAAAGGCCGGCGTCATCTGGGTCGGTAGGGCAACGCCTGCGATCAGTCCGGTCAGTGCGGCGGCGACGAGCATTCTTTTCAACATGAGGTTCTCCGTATGGATTTGCTTGTTGTGCCCCGCCCTTAAGACCCAACAACCGCGACATTAGGGCGGTTCCCCCACGGTTCTGCCTCAATCTCCGCAATTGCCGCGCTTGACCCTCAAGGGCTTGCTCCCGTACCAAGCGCGCCATGAATCAATTTGCGACGACGCCGCTTTCCCGCATCCGTAACTTCTCCATCATCGCCCATATCGATCACGGCAAGTCGACGCTGGCAGACCGGCTGATCCAGCTGTGCGGCGGCCTGACCGCGCGGGAGATGAAGGAGCAGGTGCTCGATTCCATGGATATCGAGCGCGAGCGCGGCATCACCATCAAGGCGCAGACCGTGCGCCTCAATTACCGGGCCAAGGACGGCGAGCTCTACGAGCTGAACCTGATCGACACGCCGGGCCATGTCGATTTCGCCTATGAAGTGAACCGCAGCCTCGCCGCCTGCGAGGGCTCGCTGCTGGTGGTCGATGCCACGCAAGGGGTGGAGGCGCAGACGCTCGCCAATGTCTATCAGGCGCTCAACAACAATCACGAGGTCGTGCCGGTCCTCAACAAGATCGATCTCCCCGCCGCGGAACCCGACCGGGTGCGCCAGCAGATCGAGGACGTGATCGGGCTCGACGCCCATGACGCGCTCGAAATCTCCGCCAAGACCGGCGTCGGCATCGCCGAGGTGCTGGAGGCGATCGTGCACCGCCTGCCCGCGCCCAAGGGCGATGCCGCCGCCCCCCTCAAGGCGCTGCTGGTCGACAGTTGGTACGACGCCTATCTCGGCGTGGTGGTGCTGGTGCGGATCTTCGACGGCACCCTCGCCAAGGGCCAGCGCATCAGGCTGATGCTGACCGGCGGCTCCTACCAGGTCGACCGGGTCGGCATTTTCCGTCCCAAGCAGGAGATGCGCGACCGGCTTGGTCCGGGCGAGATCGGTTTCTTCACCGCCTCGATCAGGCAGGTGGCCGACACGCGCGTGGGCGACACCGTGACCGACGAGAAGAAGCCCGCGTCGGTTCCCCTCGCCGGCTTCAAGCCGGCGCAGCCGGTGGTGTTCTGCGGCCTGTTCCCGGTCGATGCATCCGAGTTCGAGGATTTGCGCGAGGCGGTCGGCAAGCTCAGGCTCAACGATGCCAGCTTCAACTATGAGATGGAGACCTCGGCCGCGCTCGGCTTCGGCTTTCGCTGCGGCTTTCTCGGGCTGCTGCATCTGGAGATCATCCGCGAGCGGCTCGAGCGCGAGTTCGACATCGACCTGATCGCCACCGCGCCGTCGGTGATCTACCGGGTGTATCGCACCGACGGCACCATGGTGGAACTGCACAATCCCGCCGACATGCCCGATCCGCAGAAGATCGCCAGAGATAGAGGAGCCGTGGATCGAGGCCACCATCCTGGTGCCGGACGAGCATCTCGGCTCGGTGCTGAAATTATGCGAGGACCGGCGCGGGCGGCAGAAGAACCTGACCTATGCCGGGGCGCGCGCCATGCTGGTCTACGAGCTGCCGCTCAACGAGGTGGTGTTCGATTTCTACGACCGGCTGAAATCGGTCTCCAGAGGCTATGCCTCGTTCGACTATCACATCACCGGCTACGAGGACGGCGATCTGGTCAAGATGGCGCTGCTGGTCAACGACGAGCCGGTCGATGCCTTGTCGATCATCGTCAACCGCTCACGCGCCGAAGCGCGCGGCCGGGCGATGGTGGAGAAGCTGAAGGACCTGATCCCGCGGCATATGTTCAAGATCCCGATTCAGGCGGCGATCGGCGGCAAGGTGATCGCGCGCGAGACCATCAGCGCCCTGCGCAAGGACGTCACCGCCAAATGCTATGGCGGCGACATCACCCGCAAACGCAAGCTGCTCGACAAGCAGAAGGCGGGCAAAAAGAAGATGCGGAGCTTCGGCCGGGTCGACATCCCGCAAGAGGCGTTCATCGCCGCGCTGAAGATGGACGCGGATTGACGCAACGGGTGGTGGACCCAAAGGAGGGTGCGGGCGTTACAATGCCTTCCGGTTATCGACCTGGGGAGGTCCACATGCGCCATATTCTGATCGCGTCACTCATAATCTTGGGCGCCGCGCTGACACCCGCGCTGGCCGCGTCCTCGCTCCAAGGGCAGTGGCGCGGCTCGGGCACTGTCAGCCATCGCAACACCGCGGACAAAGTGAGCTGCCGCGTGAGCTTCCAGAAACTGTCCGCGACCGCCTTCTCGGTGTCGTCGCAATGCGCCACCGAGACCGGCCGCTACGACGTGTCGGGGCGGGTGGTCGCCGCAGGCGGCAATCGCTACTCGGGCCCGGTGCAGGGCCAGGGGGTGAACGGCACGGCGGTGATCGTCCAGCGCGGCAATAGCCTGTCCGTCACCGTCACCAGCAAGCGGGGCTCGGCCAAGCTCAGCCTGTCCAGACTCTGACCATTCGGGAACCTGCGTGGGGCTTCCGCGTTCACCGCTTGGCCCTCTCGCGCCGGTCGGGCGCCGCAGGCCGGCTGGCTATGCAATCATTACATCAATCGATGCAGCTTATCTGCTGTAACGACTAAGAATTTGTTGGCTGCTGCTTAGTCGAGCTGCAGCCATATTCTTGCCTACTTCAAGTAGATTCTGGCGATACTGCGGCAGAACGGTGTTATTGTCGTGCCAAGTCCCTATGACTACTTGACTATTGTTTAATTATCACGTTCCCTCTCTTCAACAGGGAATAGCAGCACGACCGGGGGACATGTCGCGCTGGGCTCTAATCCATCGGCGCCCGTTCTCCCCCGCAAGCACCAATCCTGACGCTGCGACCTGAGCCGCCCCCGCCATCGCGCTTGTCGGGGCCGCGCCGGCGTTCACGAGGGAAGCGCGCTCTAAATGAGGGAGTTGTCATGCGTATCCCCCTCGCTGTCGGACTCTGTCTGATCGCCATTACCGCCGTGGCCGCACCGCGCGCCAAGGACCAGGCCAAGCCCGACGCCAAGGTGGTGGCCGGGCAGAACCTGCGCGAGAATTTCCGCGCCCGCATTAACGAGAACGTGGTGACGATCATGGCCGGCAGCCCGAGCGGCACCGACCTCGCCATCGTCCAGGACCTCGCTGCCGTGCTCAACGACGGCGACCGGCTGCGGGTGCTGCCGATGGTCGGCAAAGGGCCCGAGCAGAACATCAAGGACGTGATGTTCCTGCGCGGCGTCGACATGGGCGTGACCCAGGCCAACCTGCTCAAGCATTTCGACAAGACCGGTGAGCTCGGCCCGAACCTCAAAGGCCAGATCGCCTATATCGCCAAGCTGTTCAACGAGGAGCTGCACATCCTGGTGCGCCCCGAGGTCAACGACATCCAAGCGCTCAACGGCAAATACGTGAATTTCGGCACGCAAGGGAGCGGCGCCGAGATCACCGGGCGGCTGATCTTCGCCGCGCTCGGCGTCGACACGCAGGAAGTTCACTTCAGCGACGCCGACGCGATCCAGAAGCTCAAGGACGGCGACATCGACGCCACCATCGTGGTGACGGGCAAGCCCGCGCCGGTGCTCACCGCGCTCGAGGACACCAGCGGGCTCAAGCTGTTGGCGGTGCCTTACGCCAAGGGGCTCGAGGACGAGTATTATCCGGCGACGCTCACCCATGACGATTATCCGGCGCTGATCCCCGCCGGCGGGCGGGTCGATACCATGTCGGTGTGCGCCGTGCTGGTGTCGTTCAACTGGCCGAGCGATTCGGTGCGCTACGCCAAGATCGCCACGTTCGTCGACCGCTTCTTCTCCAATTTCGACGCGTTCCTGGCGCAGCCGCGCCATCCGAAATGGCGCGAGGTCAATTTCGCGGCGACGCTCGAAGGCTGGAAGCGCTCGCCGCTGGCGCAACGCTGGATCGACCGCGCCCAGGCGGCGTCGACCGACAGCGCCTCGCGCTCCCATTTCGATGCCTTCTTGGCGCAGGCGAGCGGCAACCGCACCACGCCGATTTCCGACGCCGAGCGCGCCGATCTGTTCCGGGCCTTCCTCGAATGGAACCGGGCGCACAATCAGAACTGACGGATGTCAACCGTCCCAGCCTCTGTTGTTGTTGTGATGCGTAGGAGGGTTTCATGCTCAGTCCGTCCGACATCCTCATCAGGCCGACCAGCCTGAATGAGCGGCTGGCGGTTGACGCTCCAGCCGAGCCGCCACCGCTTCCCGAGCCGACGCCGACCACCATGGCGGAGCGCTTCGCTCCCGAGGCGCAAAAAGTCCAAGTCGACGCTCCGGTCAGGCCGCGTCTCGAACCGCCGGTGATGCCCGGCTTCATCCCGCAGCGGAGACGGTCCGCTCCCGGCCGGGCACTCCTGATTGCGTCGCTGCTGGTGTCGCTGGTGCCGACCGCGCTGATCCTGCTGCTGCTGTGGCAGGGCGCGATCAAGCTGCCGGTGCCAAGCGATACTCCCGACGCGAGCGAGCCGGGCCAAGCGGAGCCGGGCCCAATGGCCCAAGCCGAGCACGCCGCAATGGCCATCGCGCCGGCGCTCGACATAGCTCCCGCCGAACCCAAGGCCGAGATCGTGCTGACGGCGCCGGGACGCCTCGAGGCCATGACCGGCGATGAGCTCGCCTTCGATATCGCCATCGATTCCGACGGCGCGCTGCCGGCGCGAAGCGTGATCGCGATCCGCGCCATGCCCTCGGGCGCCAGCTTCTCGCAAGGACGCCCCTACGGCCCGACCGAGTGGAATTTGCGGCCCGACGAGATCGGCGATTTGCACCTCAAACTGCCGAAATCGGCCAGCGGCAGCTCAGACCTGCGCGTCGAGCTGATGGCGGCCGACGGCTCAATCCTCGCCGGCGCCACCACCAGGCTCGACATCGCCGCCGATCCGCGGGCGGCGTTGATCCTGCGAGCGGAGGAGAGCGGCCGCGTCGCCGGTCTCATCGCGCACGGCCAGAAGATGATCGAGGTCGGCTATTTCGCCGGCGCCCGGGCCTATTTCAAGCGCGCGGCGGAAGCCGGGAGCGGCGATGCCGCTTTGCTGCTCGGCGCCACCTACGACCCCGAGTTCATCGACAAGATCGGCGCCCACGGCATCAAGCCCGACCCCAAGGAAGCGCGCGGCTGGTACGACCGCGCCAAGCAGCTCGGGGTCGAGGGCGCCGACGCGAAGCTCAAGGCGCTGAAAGAGGATGCGACCAAGAGCCAGCACCCGATCGAGGCGACCGAAGCGGCGGCGGCGCCTGAGCCGGTCGCCCAAGCCGAGGCCAAGGCTGAGATTGTTGCCGAGGCGCAAATCCCGGCCGATGCTTCCGTGGCCGCAAGTGTGGCTAAGCCGTCCCGCCCGGCGCAAACGTCATTGTCCAATGACAAAGCCGAATGGGTGACGATGCTGAACTACACCAATGTGCGCGCGGCCCCCTCCTCCACCGCGGAGACGCTCAGGGTGGTGGAGAAAGGCGCCAAGCTGAAAGTGACCGGCCGCAAGGGCAATTGGGTCGAGCTCACCGATCCCGCCACCGCGGAGGTCGGCTGGGTCTATTCGCGCTATATCGAGACGGCGGAGGCGCCGGCGCGCTGACGCGCCGACGCCACAGGATTGGGATCAGGCCGAGCGAACCTTCCAGGCGAGGTAGGCCAGCGCTGCGCCTTCGGCGATGAGCTGGATGCCGAGCAGCACGCCGAGCACCCATTCCGAGGCGACCGGCATGTTGGCCCACAGATAGGCGCCGAGCAGAATGCCGATGACGCCGCTGAGCATCACCCACATCCAGCCGACGAACGGCCGGATGTTGAGGGCGAAGATGACCTTCGACACACCCTCGACCAAGAAGAACACGATCAAGAGAACCGTCATGACCAGCAAGCCGGCGTTGGTATTGCGGAGCAGCAATATGCCGATCACGATGGCCAGCACGGCCGAGATGAGCTGAAGCCAGAAATGCGGGACGTCCTTGGCGCCGATCAGGCCGATGCCCTGCAGCACGCCGCTGGCGATGAGGATCCAGCCGAGCAGAAACACCAGGGTCACGGACGCGACGTGGGGATAGATCAGCGCCACCAGGCCCGCGATCACCAGCAACACGCCCTCAAGCAGATACCAGGTCGAGTAACGCTTGACCGTCTCGCGCATGGCCTCGCGCATGGCGGCCGATGCCTGTGCCATTGTCATCGCCATCGTCGTGTCCTCCCGGAGCGAATCGAATCAGTTTGCTGACGGCGCCTAGGATACTCCAAGGTGGCGGCGGGGAGACGGGCGATGGACCGGGACAGAGCGAGCCGATCGGCCGTGGCCAAGGCGGCGCGCCGCCTCATCCCGTTTCTCTGCCTCTGCTATGCGGTCAATTTCCTCGACCGGGTCAATGTCGGCTTCGCCGCGCTCGCCATGAACGAGGACCTCGGCTTCTCGCCGTCGGTCTACGGCGCCGGAGCCGGCATCTTCTTCGTCGGCTATATCCTGTTCGAGATCCCGAGCAATCTGGCGCTGCAGAAATTCGGCGCGCGCATCTGGATCGCGCGCATCATGATCAGCTGGGGGCTGGTCGCTTCGGCCATGGCGCTGGTCCACAGCGAGACCAGCTTCTACGTCATGCGCTTTCTGCTGGGCGTGGCGGAAGCGGGCTTCTTCCCCGGCATCATCCTCTATCTCACCTATTGGTTCCCGGCCGCCGAGCGGGCGCGCATCGTCTCGCTGTTCATGGCGGCGGTGCCGCTGGCCACGGTGGTGGGCGGCCCGCTATCGGGCGCGCTGCTCGAGCTGCACGGGCTCGGCGGGCTCAAGGGCTGGCACTGGCTGTTCCTGATCGAGGGCGTGCCGGCGATCCTGCTCGGCCTATTCGTCCTCAAATTTCTCGACGACCGGCCCGAGCAGGCCAACTGGCTGACCGCGGAGGAACGCCGCGCGCTGGCCGAGACGCTGGCGGCGGAAGCCAAAGCCACGCGCGCGACCGGCTATGCCGGGCTCGGCCAGGCGCTCACACGGCCGCGCGTGCTGGTGCTTGGGCTCATTTACTTCTGCATCGTGGTCGGGCTGTACGGCATCGGCTTCTGGATGCCGCAAGTGATCCAGACCTACGGGCTCGACCCGCTCGAGATCGGGTTCCTCACCGCGATCCCGTATCTGTTCGCCGCCATCGCCATGGTGCTGTGGGGCGCGCGCTCGGACCGCGCGAATGAGCGCATCCTCCATGTCGCGTTGCCGCTGCTGCTGGGCGGCGCCGCCTTCGCCTGGTCGGCCTTCACCGGGCCGCTGTGGCTGACCATGGTGGCGCTCACGCTCGCCACGCTCGGCATCTATGCGGCGATCGGCACGTTCTGGTCGCTGCCGACCGCGATCTTGACCGGCACCGGCGCCGCGGCGGGCCTGGCCCTGGTCAACTCGATCGGCAATCTCGGCGGGTTGGCCGGGCCGTCGATCGTGGGAGCGATCAAGCAGACGACCGGCTCGTTCACCGTGGCGTTGCTGTTCCTGGCCGGCGCGCTCCTGCTCGGGGCCGCGATCGCGCTGCTGTTCGGCCGGACGGCGCGGCCGCACCCTGCCGCAACCCCTCGCGCGCGGCGCCAAGATTTGCGATAAGAGCCGCCCGCCGACCGTCTTTTCTCCCGCTCAGCCAAGGCTTACCTGACCATGACCGATGACACGCCACGCCCGGACCGCCGCACCCTCATGGCCGGCTTGGCCGTGCTGGCCACCGCCAAGGCCTGGCCGGCGCGCGCGGAAGGAAGTGCTGCGATGAAAAATGTGGTGCTGCTCGGCGACTCGATCTTCGACAACAAGTCCTATGTCGGCTCAGGGCCGGACGTGGTCGACCAGCTCAAGGGCGACCTGCCGTCAGGCTGGACCGCGACGCTCGTTGCGCGCGACGGCTCGACCACCGTCGACATCAAGTCCCAGCTCAAGGCCATGCCGCAGGACGCGACCCACCTGGTGGTGTCGGTCGGCGGCAACAACGCGCTCGGCGAGAAGGCGATGATCGAGGAGAGTGCGCGCTCGGTGGCCGAGGTGCTCGACAAGCTCGCCAAGATCAAGGCCGAGTTCGCCAAGAGCTACGGCGCCATGCTCGACCTCGTGCTGGCGCGCAAGCTGCCGGCCGCGGTGTGCACCATCTACGAGGCGCGCTACGCCGATCCCACCACGCGCCAGATCGCGGGCGCCGGGCTGACCGTGTTCAACGACGTCATCATGCGCGAGGCGTTCGCCCGCGGCGTGCCGGTGATCGATCTCAGGCTCGTGTTCGACGAGGATTCGGATTACGCCAACGACATCGAGCCGTCGGTCACAGGCGGGGCCAAGATCGCGCGCGTGATCGCCACGCTGGTGACCACCCACGACTTCACGCAACGGCGCTCTGAGGTTTACGTTTAGCCTCGCCGCGCTTGGGCTTGTCTTCGGCCGGCGGGGGCGGGCCTTCGTCCTTCTTTTTCAACTCGCCCCGGGCGGCCTTGACGCACATTTCTATCGCGCCCTCGAGCGTGGTGGCGCAGGCGTCGGCCTCGGCGGTTTTCAGCAATTCCTCGGCGGCTTCCTTGTGGCCCTCGTCGCTCCAGTAGCAAACCATGATCAGCGTGCCTTCCGGCAGGATGCGCCGCAAGCGCCGGACCAGATAGCGGATCAACGCCGGGCCGGCGCCGAGGCCGAGATAAGACAGACATACGAGCTTCGCCTCGGTCTTGGCGAGCGAGGCGATATGGCCCGCATTAATAGCCTCCGGCGGCAGCGCCTTGGCGGTAAGCCCGCGCTTTACCAATAGCTCGGCCAGGATGGCGGCAGCGGCCTCGTCGAGCGGCGAGCGGCCGCCGATCGCCAGCACGGCCTCATCCACCACCCAGCCGGGCGCCAGATCGGAGCGCGCGACGATCGGCAAGTTGCCCGCGCCGTCGCGGTTCTCATCGGCCTCGGCTGCGGCATCGACCGAGGCAAAGCCGCCCTCCTCATCCTTGCCGTCCTTGCCGTCCTTGCCCTCCTTGCCGTTCTTGGCGCTCTCGGGCTTGCGCCGGAGGGTGGCGAACCAGCGATGCGGCTCGAAATCGTCGAGATTGTCGAGCATCTCCTTCACGGTTTCGGCGACCCGTTCGCTCTGCAGCTCATCCAGCGCGCCACGGCTCGCGTCGCGCTCGGCGAGCTTCAGCCCGCTCAGCGCCACGGTGTCGAGATAGGACGCCAGGCTCTGGTCCTTGAGACACAGCTCGGCGTGGTAGGTCGCCTCGGCGGCATCGCCGGTGAGCGCGCGCTGATAGAAGCGTTGCTGCGGTGTCAGCGCCGGCTCGTCGCCCAGCAGCACCTCGAAGAATTCGAGCCCCTCGACATGGCGGCCGAGAACGGCAAGGCACACCGTCATCGGCATGGCAATCAAGAGGCCGAGCGGTCCCCATAGCCAAGTCCAGAAGATGGTCGACCCGATCACCGCGATCGGTGTCACGCCGGTGCCGCGGCCGAACACTTGCGGCTCGACCACTTGGCCCATGACCAGCTCGCCGACCACGAACAGGAGCAGCACCAAGATGAACGTGGTCCAACCCGGATCGATTGCCGCGGCGATGAGCAAGGGCAGCGCCGCGGCGATGTAGGAGCCGACATAGGGCACGAAACGCATCAATCCGGCGAGAATGCCCCAGGCGATCGGGCTCGGCAGACCGATCAGCCACAACGATCCGGCGATCAGCGCGCCGTAGGCGAAGTTGATCAGCACCTGGCTTAGAAAATAGCGGCTGAGCCTCGAGGCTGCGTCGCTCATGGTGGAGGTGGCGCGTTGCAGGTCGGCGCCGCCGAACAGACGGATCAGCCGGTCGCGCAAATCTTCGCGCTGGAGCAGAATGAAGATCACCAACAGCAGCACGATGCCGGCGGTCGCCAGCGGCGGTAGCAGGGTCGAGAAGATCGTCTGATAAAGCGCCCAGCCGGTCGGCTCGGGCTCGGTAATCTCGACCGGAATTGGCTTGTCGTCCGGCTTGTCGGCCTTGGTGCCGACGGTCGGCTCCGGCGGCTTGTCGCTGGGAGCGCTGAGTTCTTCCTGCAGGCCGGTCAAGACCTCGCCGGCCTTTTGCAGCACCTTCGATTCGCCGGTGCTTTCCCGCAGCGACTTGATCTTTTCCGAAAGCGTGACCTGGTAATTCGGCAGGTCGGCGGCGAGATTGGTGGCCTCGCGCGACATCAGCCAGCCGAGACCGAAGATGATGCCGAAAGCCGCGGTTACGACCAGGCTCACGGCCAGCACCCGCGGCACCTTGATCTTCCGCAGCAGCAACAGCGGCGGGGTCAACACGAAGCTCAGCAGAATGGCGAGCACCAGCGGCAGCAGGACCTCGCGGCCGATATAGAGTGCGGCAATGACGATGGCGCCGATGAGCAAACCCTGAAGCGTGGCGGTGCGGGCATCGGATGGGGTGGTGAGCAGGGGAAATGGCGAGCGGGGCGGCATGTCGGTTCTCCCGGCACGCCAAGACGCCCGAAGCCCGCAACGGGGCTCGGCCGGCGCTTGGCTGGCTTTGCGCTTAAATCAGCACATACAGGCTGAGCGAATTCATAACAAGAAGCTCCCGGGGAAGTTCCGGCCTCATCAACAGCGAAGGCCCCGGGGGTCGCCCCCCGAGGCCCTCAGTCGCCGCCGACGCCGTACGAGGCTACTGCCCGGCGCAAGCGGCCTGCTTCCCTAATTCGCGGCCTGCTTGCCGGTCTTGAGCGCGGCCGAGACATTCTCGATCGGCTGGCGCGTGCTCTCCATATCGATGGTGGTCATCTCGCCCTTGGCCGCGGCGACGGCCTCCTTGAGGTCGACCACGCGGATCGACTGATCCTCATGGGTGCGGAAGTACCAGCGCAGATTCTCGAGATCGTTGACGCTGGTCCATTCGGTGATCTCGTCGGTCGGCGCGCCTACGGCGCTGTTCACCACCGAGCCCTTGGGGATGTCGAACTGGTTGAGAATATGGAAGGCCGCGAGCACGGTATCCTCGGCCGTCGCATTGGGCGCCGCCGCCTGGCTGAAGGCCGCCGCGCGGACGAAGCGCGAGGGCGGGGTGAAGTCGCCGGGCAGTCCCAGCATGCCGGCGCCCGAGCCGAACGCTGTCAGAGTCAGCGGGCCGAGTTTGGCGCTGTCGATGTCCTTGACCGAGAGATTGATATAGGCGGCGAGATTGGTCATGTGCCAGTCGTAGGTCGGCGCGTTGGTCATCACGCCGAGCGGCGCCTCGTGCAGTTTCAGCGTGCCGTCGACCGGCTCGACCACGAGCGACTTGCCGCTCTTGTCCTGGATGAAGAAATGCGCGCCGGCCACCGCGCCCTTGGCGCTGCCGAGGCCGGGAACGGGCGTCGGCACCAGCACGATGGTCTTCACCGCCTCGCGCACCTCATCGACCGTGGCGAAATTGGCGAGCACCCAGGTGCCGAATTCCTGCGGCGCGAGCGCGCGGCTGGCATTCTCAGCGGTCGCTTCGGTGTATTTGGCGTAGTTCGGGAAATAGAACAGACCGACCGACAGGCCCTGGTCGTTGAGCCCGTCGAGGATGGCGGGCAGCCCGAGCGCGTTGGCGCCGATGAAGGCGTAGCGGCTGGTGTAGGTCAGGCCCTTGCCGCCGTCGGGCAGCGTGCCGCTGAACTCCTTGCCGGCGGGCACGACCAGCACCTTGGACTGCATCGGGAAGCCGAATTCGAGGGTCCGGCCGCGGATGGCGGCACCTTCCCCGGCCTTCAGGCTGATGCCGGTGCAGGCGAAGCTCGGCGTGGTGGCGAGGACGAGGGCGGCGCTGAGCGCGGCCACGGAAAACTTGCGGATCATGAGGGTCTCCTCCCGGGTTGGGCGGAGTGTCGCGGCAAACTCTGAAAGGCCCATTAAGCATCGGCTTTGCCTGCGGCCGTGCTTAAGCCCTGGTGGCCGGCTTACGCGCAATTTGCGGCAAGTTGGCAAACTGGGTCAGGCCGGTGCCACCGGCGGCGGGGTCCACTGCCCCTGCTGGATCGGCGGCAACGGCCAATAGGCCCGGATATAAAGTGAGAAGTCGCCGTCGGGCGCCGGCAGCCAGTTCGACACTTTGTCGGCGTCGGGCTGGTCCTTCTGCACATAGATTGTCAGCGAGCCGTCGGCCTCGAAGCGAAGTCCCTTGCTTTTGGTGCCGAGCGAATAGCGGTCGATATCGTTCGGCGCGAAGAAATGGAACTGGTCATAGAGGGTGATCGACCAGAAGCCCTTGACCGGCGGCACTCGCTTGAAGGTGACGGTGTAGCGCCTGGCGCCGTCGAGCCGCGCGCCGTCTTGATCGAGATCCTGATAGAAATAGCGCGTCTCGCGCGGCCGGTTGATGAAGATGTTCGACTTCGCCACCGCGGTGCGGGTGTAATAGTCGGTGCCGAACTCGGCGCTGTTGACGACCGTGGTCCAGTTATGCGGCAGCGGTACGCCGAAATTGCCAAATTCGCGCAGCGGCGCGACCAGCGTCGCGTCGGCATCGGCCGCCGCCTCGGCGAGCGCCGCGCGCAAGGTCCGGTCGTCGCGCGCCGCGTCGAGCACCGAGCGCACCAGCGCATAGAGCGCCTCCTCGCCGGGCAGCGGCGGGCAGGCGTCGAGCGCCTTGGGCAGCGACTCGAAGAAGCTGTCCGGATTGACCCAGCGCCACTCCTCGTTGGAGAGCGACTTCCAAGGCAGGACGGGGAGATCGCTCCAGTCCTTCTCCTTCATGGTGCCGTCGAACTCGGCGAGCGGATAGGCCATGATCTGCCGGAGCAAAGGCTGCACCGCCTGATGGTCGGCGGCGTCGTCCGCCACGAACACGCGCGGGATGATGCAGCCAAGCTTGGTCGGTGAGCGGAACGTGGCGGCGATCCCGGCCGGCGCCTTGCCTTGCCAATCCGGACCGGCCAGCAAATAGAAGCCCGGCTTCGAGCCGTAGATCGAGCCGATCTCGCTGAACGCGTCGGTCCGCTGATCGGTGGCCTGGAACACGAAGAAGCGCTCGCCGAAATCGGGCACCTGGAGAACCACGGCATCGCGCGAGAGATCGAGCACGCCGAAGCCGTAGATCAAATCTTGGCTCGGACAGGTGATGTAGCGCTGGCCGGGCTGGTTATAGCCGGTCAGCATGCCAAGCCGGTTGATCGGCGCGATCGGCGCCACGCCGCCGACCAGGAAGGTCTTGGTCTTGACCCAGTCTTGCGTCCAGTAGCGGTTGTAGACGTTGACCAGCGGCCAGGCCCACAGATAGGCGAAGCGCCCGACCTCGCGCACATAGGCGTCCGTCAGCTTGGAGCCGGGCACCGGTCCGGCCGGCATCGGCCCCGCCGCGCGCGCCTCGATGATCGGCGCCGGCGCGGCGGTGCGCGGGCGGATGCCAAGCCTAGCCAGGATTGAGGCCAGCATGCGAGCGCTCGCTCAGATCAGTCCGACCTTGCCGGTGGCGATGTCGTAGATACCGCCGGACACCGCAATCTTCTTGGCAGCCAGCGCATCGGTCATGATCGGTGCATCCTCGATCAGCCGTTTGACGTTGAGGCGCACATTCTCTTCGGTCGCCGCCGCAACGAGGTCGCTTGGATGCTTGCCGTGCGCGGCGATGACCGCGGGTTCGATCGACTTGATCAGCTCGGGCAGGTGGCCCGGCAGCTCGACGCGCTCCTTGACCACTTTGACCGCCGCGGCAATGGCGCCGCAATTGGTATGCCCGAGCACCATCACCAGCGGTGCTCCGAGGAAGTGAACGGCATATTCCAGACTGGCGAAGCCGTCATCGTCGAGGAAATTTCCGGCCAAGCGCACGATGAAGAGGTCGCCCGGATCCTGATCGAACAGCAGCTCGGGCGAGACGCGGCTGTCGGAGCAGCCGAGTATCGCCGCGATCGGGTATTGCGCCTCCGCGCGCGCGGCGCGGCCGACCGAGTAGTCCTTGCATTCGCACTCGCCGGCAACGTAGCGGGCATTGCCTTGCATCAGCCGGTCCAACGCCTCGGCCGGAGGAATGGCGTTTGGAGCGCCGGGCGCCGGGGGCTCGGCGGCGGTCAGCGGCGCGGCGGGGATGGCGCTGGCGGCAAGAAGCGCCGCGGCGCCCGTCATGACGCCTCGACGCGAAATGGCCTTATGCGAAGGCGGGCAGTGTGCGCACATGGGCTTCTCCTGGTTGCGGGGGAAGCCTCACCTGCAAAGTCGACGAGCGTCAAGTCCGGGCCAGGCGCATCGGCGCTCAGGCGGCTTCGCCCGGCTTGGAGAGGATCAACCGGTAGCAATCGAGATTGCGGTGGAGGAACTCGTAAGTCGCCCCCCACAGATAAAGGCGGAACTTGCGAAACTCGAAATCGCCGAAGGTCCGCGTGACATAGTCCCGGCTGGCGTCGAGGTTGCGCGCCCATTGCCGGAAGGTAAGGAAATAGCTCCAGCGGTCGTTGTGAATGACGTCCACTTCGAAATCGGTCTTCCACAATTTGTTGAGGAAATCGTCGAGCACCAGGAAGGAGTGGTTGCCGGGATAGATGTGCCGCACCATGAAGCTCGACAGCTCGTATTTCTTGCTCCAGGCGCTGCCGTCGAGAAACACACGGCCGCCGGGCTTGAGCAGTGCTGAGAACTTCTTCAGCACGCGCTCGTAATCGGGCAGATGCTCGATCACGCCCATGATGACGATGGCGTCGAACTTCTCCTCCGGCTCGTAGTCGTAGAAGTCGGAGAGCACGATGTCGAAGCGGTCGCCGAAATTGGCGAGCTTGCCCTTGAGGTAGCTCTGGGACACTTCCGAATTGGTGATGCCGGTAAAGCGTGCGCCGGCTTGCAACGCATGCCCGGCGAAGGCGCCCCAGCCGGGGCCGATCTCGAGCACGCGGGTGCCCTGGCCGATGCCGCATTGCTCGAGCGCCCAGTCGAATTTTCGCTGCAGGGCCTTGGAGAGCGGCTCGTCGTCATTCTCGTACACGCCCTGGCTATAAGCGGGAAACACGGGATCGAGAAAGCTCAAGAACAGCTTTGGGTCAGCGTTGTAGTGGGAGGAGATCGCCCGCTTGTTGGTATAGACCTGTCCGAACAGGAGCGGCTCGACGAAGCGCCAGGCCGCGACCAGCGGGTGCCGGTCATCGAGCGAAGCCCTGAGCTCGAAGGGCTTCAGCATATCGCCCTCGATGTCGATATCGCCTTGCAGATAAGCCTCGGCGAAATTCCCCTCGTCGAGCGAGCGCAGCGCCCTGAGCGCACGTTCGTTGCGGAGACCGATTTGGAACTGCGGCTCGCCTTGGCCGAGGATCCGTTTCTCGCCGTCGGGCAGCTCGATGGTGAACGGCGTGGTGATCTCGCCGACGCGGTTGATCAAGGCGTCCAGCGTTCTGGCGGCAGATGACATCGAACTCCCCGCTTCAATGGCCCGCGGATGTCGATGCGCGGGCCGGCAATTGGCGTCCAGCGCGCAATTGTGCCCCGGATGGATGCGGAATGAAATGGCCGTGATCAAGGCGGAAGCCGGCGCGACGCTATTGCCCCCGGGCCGGTGGGTGAGGCTAAATCCCCCCGGCAATCAACCGGGGGATGGAATGCGCATCATCGCTTTATGCCTGCGCCTTGCGGTCAAGACCGCCTTCGCGCTGTGCGGCCTCATTGGCATCGTGGACGAGGCCGCGGCCGAGGGGCCCGGCTCGATCATCAGGGTCTGGCCGCTCGTGGGCGGCGGGCCCGGCAACAGCGAGGCCTTCCGCATCCTCTATCGCTCGACCGGCCTCAACGGCGAGCCCATCGAGGTCTCAGGCGCCATTCATTTCCCCTCTGGTCCCGCGCCGGCGGGCGGCCGCCACGTGATCGCCTGGGCCCATCCGACCAGCGGCGTGGTGAAGGCGTGCGCCCCCACCCTCATGCCCGACAATAGCGGCATGATCTGGGGGCTGCCCGACATGCTGGCGCAAGGCTATGTCGTGGTCGCCACCGATTATCCCGGGCTCGGCACGCCGGGCATCCATCCGTATCTCATCGGCATCAGCGAAGCTCGCGCCGTGCTCGATTCGGTACGAGCGGCGCGCGCGCTGCCGAATACGGGCGCTTCCAATCGCTTCGCCGTGTGGGGCCACAGCCAGGGCGGCCACGCCGCGCTCTATACCGGCGAGCTTGCGGCCAGCTATGCGCCCGAGCTCAAGGTGGTCGGCGTCGCGGCGGCCGCGCCAGCCACCTATCTTGCCGAGCTGTTCGACATGGACAAGAACACCGCGACCGGCAAGGAGCTTACCGCCATGACGATCTACTCCTGGTCCAAGCTGTACAACACACCGGCGACCACGCTGGTGGAGCCGGGCGCCATGGGGCCGTTCGAGCAGATGGCGCATGACTGCATCGAGTCGGTGGCCGAGTTCAAAGCCATCACCGACGCGGAGAAGCCGCTGCAGACCGAGAAGTTCCTCAAAGCCAATCCAACCGAGACCGAGCCGTGGCGGGGGGTCATGCTGCGCAACACGCCGGGTCAGGCGCCGGCCGGTGCGCCGGTACTCATCGCCCAAGGCACCGCCGACACCACGGTGCACCCCGAAATCACCAAGCAATTCGGGGAGCATCTCTGCAAGCAGGGAGCGCGCCTCGATCTCATGTGGCTCAAGGGGGTCAGCCACACCTTCGCGGCGAGAGACAGCGCAAGACAGACGCTCGCCTGGATCGGAGACCGCTTCAGGGGCGCGCCCGCGCCGTCGAGCTGCCGCTGAGCCGTTCGCCGGCTAATTGCTGATCTGGATCACCGTGTTGCCGGCGCCGTGCTGCTTGACCAGCGAATAGAGCGCCGCGGCGTTCTTGGGGTGCAGCCTGATGCAGCCATGCGACGCGGGCCGGCCGAGATGCTTGATCTCGTAAGAGCCGTGAATGGCGTAGCCGCGCAGGAAGAAGATCGAATAGGGCATCGGCGAGCCGTCGTAGATGGTCGAGCGGTGATAGCGCACCAGCGCGGTGGGCTTGAACGTGCCGACCGGGGTGCGGTAGCCGGGCCGCGCGGTCGACACCGGCCACGTGTAGCGCGCGGCGCCGTCCACAAAGACGTCCATGCGCTGGTTCGAAAGATTGATCCTGGCGACGATTTGTGCCTGAGCGATGGCTGGAAAAGCGAGCATGAGGCCGAGCAAGACGGCCGGAAGCACGGTGCGCCGCATGATGTTCTCCCTGAGAGCGGTGCCCCCCTCGGCGCCCGCTGATCGTATTGATGTCGGAAGCTCGAGGCTTCCCATCAAAGCCGGTAGGAGCCTATCGAGCCCCGGCTGAACATCTCCTGAACGGCCAAGCTTCGCGCGATTCTCGCACCTCAAGCAATTCGAAAGCGCCGCACGGCTCCAATTCCCGCCATCATTTGTGCTAGGCTCGGCAGCTTGAGGGGCCTCACCAACGAGTTACATCGATGCGCAGGCTGATCTTAGGCCTCACTCTAGTGCTCTTGTGTGGCGGAGTGGCCACCGCGCAGATGAAAGTCCCCGGAGTGGGGTCAAAGTCTGCGGCGGCCAAGCCGGCCGACAAGCCGGCTGCCAAGAAGAAGACGCCGCCCAAGCCTAGTCCGATCGCCAGAGAATTGTTCGGCGCCGCGACCGAGCCCGCGCCGCTCCCCGCCCGCGCCATCGGCAGCTATGCCAAAGGTTGTCTCGCCGGCGGCGTGTCGCTGCCCATCAGCGGCCCGGACTGGCAAGTGATGCGGCTGTCGCGCAACCGCAATTGGGGTACGCCGCGACTGCTCGATTATCTCGAGCGGCTGGCAAGCGACGCCCGCGCGCTCGACGGCTGGCCGGGGCTGTTGGTCGGCGACATGTCGCAGCCGCGCGGCGGCCCCATGCTCAACGGCCATACCAGCCATCAAGTCGGTCTCGACGCCGATATTTGGCTGACCCCGATGCCCGACCGCATCCTGACCGAGCAGGAGCGCGACGACATGACCGCGGTGTCGATGCTCAAGGACCCGTTCGCAGTCGATCCCCAGGTGTTCACCCTGCTCAGTGTCAAGCTGATCAAACGCGCGGCGTCATACCCGCAAGTGGCGCGCATCTTCGTGCACCCCGCCATCAAGAAGGCGCTGTGCGAAATGGCTCCGCAAGTGGGCAAGGATCGCGCCTGGCTCGGCAAGGTCAGGCCGTGGTGGAACCACCACTACCATTTCCATGTGCGCCTCGCCTGCCCGCCCGGGATGGACGGCTGCGAGAATCAGAAAGCGGTGGCCGGCGACGACGGCTGCGGCCAGGAGCTCGTCAATTGGTACGCCATGCTGAAAAAATCGGCCATCGAGGTCGCCAACCGGCCGCCGGACGCCAAGCCCTGGGTCGGCAAGTCGCCGCAGACCATGGCGCAATTGCCGAAGGAATGCGCGACCGTGCTCAAAGCGGGCGGCTTCGAGCCGCCGATCCCGGTCGAAGGCGAGACCCTCGTCCGAACGGAAGCGGCCCTAGCCGCCCTGGCCACCAAGGACGCCGGTCCGCCGGTGCCGGTGCTGACCCCGGCTCAGTTGGCGGCGCTCACCGGTGCGGGCGGCGGCATGCCGCTGCCCGACCGCAACCCCAAGCGCTGACGCTTCACGCCAGCCGCGGTATCGGGCAGTATCGCCGCCATGCTGGAGCGGCGAGCAAATCCCCTGGAAGGGCAGCGCAATGTCTATGGCGAGCCGCTTAAAAGCTGCTCCGACCGGCCGCTGACCGGTTTCTTCCGCACCGGCTGCTGTCACACCGGGCCTGAGGATGTCGGGCTGCACACGGTGTGCATCGAGGCGACGGCCGAATTCCTCGCCTTCTCCAAGGCGCGCGGCAACGACCTGTCGACGCCGCAACCCGACTTCGACTTCCCCGGCCTCAAGCCCGGCGACCGCTGGTGTCTGTGCGCGGCGCGCTGGCGCGAGGCGCTGGAAGCCGGCGCCGCGCCGCGGGTGATTTTGGCCGCGACCCATGAGGCGACGCTCGAGATCGTCGAGCTCAAGGACCTCAAGCGCTACGCGATCGATCTCGCCTGACGGCGCCGAAGCCCGAATTTTCCCTCCTGGACACTCCGCGTTCGCTGATGGAGCATGGCCCGATGGCAAAGAAGAAGCAGCCCGAGAAGAAGAAGCCCGAGACGGCTGCCGCCGCCCGCGCGCGGAAGAAAAGGCAGATCTACGCCGAGGGCCATAAGCGGAAATTCCTGGTGGTGGTCGACGAGACGCCGGAATGCGAGAGCGCGCTCGCCTTTGCCGCGAGCCGCGCGCTGCGGACCGCCGGTCAGCTGGCGCTGCTTTACGTCATCGAGCCCGGCGTCGATTTCCAGTGGCTCGGGGTGGAGGACGTCGCGCGCGAGGAAGGACACAACAAGGCCAAAGCCGTGTTCCGCCTGTTCAGCCGCAAGCTCAGGACGATGGGTTTCGAGGACCTCGTGCCCGAGGAGATCGTGCGCGAAGGCCCCAAGGCTGAGGAGATCACCAAACTGATCGAGGAGGACGAAGATATCGGCGTGTTGGTGCTCGGCGCCTCGAAGGATCCGTCGGGACCGGGTCCGCTCGTTACCAATCTCGCCGGCGGCAAGCTCGCCGGCAGTTTCCCGGTGCCGATCACGGTCGTGCCGGGCCACCTCACCACCGAGGAAATCCTGGCGCTGGCCTAGAGCACGCATGGCTTGTGCCGGTAAAACTCACGACCTTGGAGCGACACGAGTTGCCAGGCCCGGCCAGACCTGGAATTATAGGCTTCCGCTTGCTTCGATTAGCCCCATTTTGAACGGGTTTTGATGTTAGCGGAATGGGGCGATTCAACGGGGCAGCAGGGAGCAGACCATTGAGGCCGATCGCGCTAGGGCTGCTATTGGCGGCAACCTTCAGCCTGCCCGGGTTGGCGGCCGAGCCGGACGGACCGGCCACGCTGATCACGCCGACCGAAGCCGTGCGCATTGCCGTTCAGGGCGTGCTGTCGGCCAAACCCGGCACCGGGACCGGCGCGATCCAAAAGGATGCGCTGATCGAATTTTACTCGGCGCCCGACCAGCGCCTGCTGTGGGTCGATAATAACGGCCTGAACGAGCGCGCCAAAATGGTGATGGCGGAAATCGGCAAGGCCGACGATTACGGCTTGCGCGCGTCCGATTACGCCCTGCCCGATGCCGCCGGAACGGCTGCCGAGCCGAAGCCCAGAGATTGGCTGGCCGAGGCCGAGGTCAAAGTCAGCTATGCGGTGCTCGGCTACGCCAAGGATGCCCGCGGCGGCCGGATCGACCCCTTGCGCCTCAGCAAAAATCTCGATCCCACCCTGGCGCTGCCCAGCCCCTCGGAGGTGATCGAATCGATTGCCATCCGGTCCGACCCGGCGGCCTATTTGCGCAGCTTCCAGCCCGACCAGCCCCAATTCGAGGCGCTGCGGCAAAAGCTGATCGAGCTGAGGGGCGGCAAGGTCGAGGCGGTCACGCCTGCCGTGGTCACCATCCCCGACGGGCCCACGCTCAAATTCGGCATGCAGCATGAGCAGGTTGCGCTGCTCAGGAAGCGGCTCGACGTGCCGGCCGGAAACGACGAAACCAAGTTCGACGAGGCCGTGCTCGAGGCGGTCCGGCAATTCCAGTCGGCCAACGGGGCCGGCGCCGACGGCATGGTCGGACCCGGCACACGCCGGATGCTCAATGGCGGCCCGCGACCGGTTGACATGGGCAGCCCGGCGCGGATCAACGCCCTCCTGGTCAACATGGAGCGTTGGCGCTGGCTGCCGCACGATCTCGGCGCTTACTACCTGACCGTCAACATCCCGGAATTCACCTTGCGCGTGGTCGAGGAAGGCACGCCGATCCACACCGCCCGCGTGGTGGTCGGCAAGCCGGACAAGCAGACGCCGGTGTTCTCCGACGAGTTGGAGGAGGTCGTCTTCAACCCGTATTGGAACGTGCCCAATTCGATCAAGATGGAGGAGATCGCGCCCTATTTCTCCCCGGGCGGCGGCTTCTTCGGCGGCGGCTGGGATACTTCGGTGCTGCGGCGCCACGGTCTGCGCATCAAATACGGTAACCGCGACATCGATCCCGATCAGATCGATTGGAGCCGCAACGACCTCCGCAATTTCGATCTGGTTCAGCCGCCGGGGCCCGGCAACGTGCTCGGCCGGGTGAAATTCTTGTTCCCGAACAGCCACGACGTCTACATGCACGACACCACGCAGAAGCACCTGTTCAACAACGCGGTGCGCGCGGAGAGCCACGGCTGCATGCGGGTGCAGAACCCAGACCAGCTGGCCGAACTCGTGCTTGCCCATGACAAGGGCTGGAGCAACGCGCGCGTGCAATCGACCTTCGACGCCGGCCCGGACAACCACATCATGCTCGACCGCAAGATCCCGGTCTACGTCACCTATTTCACCATGCGGGTGAACGACGACGGCACGCTGGCAACGTTCCGGGATCTCTACGGCCACGATTCCAGGATGATCTCTGCGCTCAACGGCAACAATTACTTCGGCGATGCCGTCGCCCAGGACGATTCCGCAGCGGCGCCGTGGAGCGGCCAGGATTCGGCCCCGTGGAACGGCAGGGACCAGGGCAATGCCCGGCGCGCACGGCGCGGCCGAGACAGCGTGGACAATTTCGCCCGCTCGCTGTTCGGGTTCTAGCCCGCCGGTTTCCTGATAATGCGCACGTGAATCGCGAGCGGCGGCCCCGGCCATCGCAGCGTTTCGTTTACTGCGTTCGCTAATTTTGCCGCCCGCGACAAAGCTTCCTTTCCACCTCGCGTGAGAAAGCTCCTCCATAAGAACAAGGAGGCGCTTCATGACTCGGACTTCAGGGAACGTGCGGCCCGCGTTGGTCGGAATGACCACCGCGCTGTTTCTCGTTTCGAGCGTAATCGTGGCGGCCTGCGGCTATCAGAGTCTCGGCCCCCGATTTCCCCGTGCTCAAGCTGACCCCGGTTGAGCCGGCGACCGCGACAGCGGCCGCCGAGGCGAATTAGGGGGCTGCAATGATCTATCGGTTTGCAGGCCGGTCTCTCGGCGGCGGGAGGCTGGCATGAGGTGGGTCGTGGCTTTGCTGTCCCTCACGGTGATCTGCTCGATCCTCGGGTCGGTCGGCGCGCTGGTGATCGGCAAGCCGTCCATGAAGCTGCTGCGCGGCGATCGCCAAGTGGTGAGTCTCGACGTCAAGCCGAGCAAGCGGGTCACTTCGCCCACGACCGGGCTGTAGCAATCCCCCTGATACCCTCGCGCGCCGATCCTCGCTTACACTGACCTCATCTCGTCCTTCTGAAGGGGCGCTGTCGCGAGGCGTTGCGAAAGCGGGACGGGCTGCGGTGTCCCTGCGGGCCGGTTCGCAAGCCGGCGCTCGGGGCGGTGTCGGGCTCCCCCCGGGTCCACTACGAGGCCCTGCCAGGAGCTGGCTGACGACCCTAGGGTCTAGTTCAAACGCCGGCTGTCGCCTCTCTCGTCGGCGAGGATCGCGGAGAGTAGGAACCCAAACGGGACGATAGGACAGCGGCGGGGCATCTAGGGCGAAAGCGGGGCCGGCTCCGGAAATGATCGCAACTGGCGCGCCGGAAGGCGCCCACCGTGTCCAGCGATGGACACGGCGCCATAGGATTATGCGCTTAACGGCGCGCCACCCCCCTCATCAGCCGGACGCGAGCAGGCGCCGCGGCAAGGGCCGCGCATGCCTTGACTTTGCGGGTGCCGGGGCCAAGTATGGACTAGAATTATTCTAAGCTAACCGCGACCTTCCACCAGGTTGGCGCGTTACCAAAGCCAACGAGGCGTCATGTTCATCCAGACCGAAGCCACCCCGAACCCAGCGACCCTGAAATTCATTCCGGGCCGGCCCGTGCTCGACCACGGCACGTTGGAGTTCCTCGACCCGGAGACCAGCAAGGCGTCGCCGCTCGCCGCGCGGCTGTTCGAGATCGACGGCGTCAAGGGCGTGTTCTTCGGCACCGACTTCATCAGCGTGACCAAGGGCGACGGCGAGTGGCAGCATCTGAAGCCCGCCATCCTCGGCGCCATCATGGAACATTATCTGTCCGGCGAGGCGGTCACCGAAGGCGAGGAGTCCGGGTCGGAGAGTTCTCCCGAGAGCGAGTTCTTCGCGCCCGAGGACGAGGAGACGGTCAAGACCATCAAGGAGCTGCTCGAGACCCGGGTGCGCCCGGCGGTGGCCCAGGACGGCGGCGACATCACCTTCCAGGGCTATCGCGACGGCATCGTGTTCTTGCATATGCGCGGCGCCTGCTCGGGCTGCCCGAGCTCGACGGCCACGCTTCGCCACGGCATCGAGAACCTGCTCCGGCACTTCATTCCCGAGGTGCAGGAGGTCCGGCCGGTTTGACGGACAAGCTGCCCAAATCCGCGCTCGACCAGCTTTTCCTCGAAGCGCGCACCCATAACGCCTGGCGCGACCGGGACGTGCCCGACGCGCTGCTGCACCAGATCGTCGATCTCGCCAAGATGGGCCCAACCTCGGCGAATTGCAGCCCGGCGCGCTTCGTCTTCGTCAAATCGCGCGAGGCCAAGGAGCGGCTCAAGCCGCATCTGTCGGAAGGCAATCGCGACAAGACCATGAAGGCGCCGGTCTGCGCCATCATCGGCTACGATCTCGACTTCTATCAGCATTTGCCCAAGCTGTTTCCGCACGCCGACGCCAAGAGCTGGTTCGAAGGCAACGAGGAGAAGATCCAAGAGACCGCGTTCCGCAACGGCACGTTGCAAGGCGCCTATCTGATCATGGCGGCGCGCGCGGTCGGGCTCGATTGCGGGCCGATGTCGGGCTTCGACAATAAGGCGGTCGATCGCGAATTTTTCGCCGGCACCAACATCAAGTCGAACTTCCTGTGCAGTCTCGGTCATGGCGATGCGAGCGTGCTGTTCCCGCGCTCGCCACGCTTCGACTTCGACGAGATGGCGAAGATCATCTA
Organism: uncultured Alphaproteobacteria bacterium; assembly: GCA_963812105.1. GTDB lineage: Bacteria > Pseudomonadota > Alphaproteobacteria > Rhizobiales > Methyloligellaceae > Methyloceanibacter. Next base: position 209,966 of record CAWEUF010000002.1, on the reverse strand, counting down.
AGACACGCCGATGAATATCCTCGCGCTCGACACCAGCATGGGCGCCTGCTCGGCCGCGGTGCTGCGGACCAATGGCGCGGAGCGGACGCTGTTCGTGCGCCAAGAGGCCATGGCGCGCGGCCATGCCGAAGCGCTGATGCCGATGGTGGCCGAGACGATGGAAGAGGCCTCCCTGCCCTTTGCCGAACTCGGCGTGATCGCGGCGACCACCGGCCCCGGCAGCTTCACCGGCGTGCGCATCGCCATTGCCGCGGCGCGCGGCCTGGCGCTGGTGACCGGAGCCGGACTATTCGGCACCGACAGCCTGACGGTGATGGCCAAGGCCGCCGAGCCGCTCGGCGAGCCGTTCGCGGTGGCGGTCGATGCCAGGCGCGGCATGCTCTATTTCGGCCTCTATGACGGAGACGCGCGCAAGCTCGAGGGCCCGCTCCTGCTCTCGCCGGGCGATGCCGCGCAACGGCTGCCGGCGACGCTTCGCCGCGCGGTCGGCAGCGGCGCCCCTTCTCTGGCCGAAGCCGCGGCGGGACGCGGGCTCCACCTCGCGGCCAGTTTCGCCGAACTTCAGCCCAGCGCCGCAGCACTCGCCGAGATCGCCCATGAGAGCGGCGAGACCTCGCCAACGCTCAAGCCCCTTTATTTGCGTCCGCCCGACGCCAAGCCGCAGCTGCAAACCGTGGCGGTGCCGCGCTAATGCCGGTCGAGATCGCCGTGACCCAGGCCGGCCCGCTCGACGTCTTGTCGATGGCCGCCATTCACCGCAGCTGTTTCGCGAAGCCCTGGGACGAAGCCGAAATGGCGCAGTTCCTGGCGAGCCCCGAGACGCTCTGCCTGATCGGGTCGGTCGCCGACTCTTCGGGCGGTATCATGGCCGGCCTTCTGATCGCGCGGAAGGCCGCCGATGAGGCGGAGATCCTGACCTTCGGCGTCGCGCCCGCTTGCCGCCACGCGGGGCTCGGCCGCGCCCTGCTTCAGGAAGCGATCAGCCTTCTGCGCGCCTCGGGCGCCAAGCGGCTTTATCTCGAAGTCGAGGACGGCAACGAGGCGGCGCTCAAGCTTTATCGCGGGGCCGGCGCTGTCCCCGTGGGCAAGCGGCCGGGCTATTATGGGCAGGGCGCTGACGCGGCGATCTTGAGCCTTGCCCTTTGAGGCCGGCCCGCCGATGATGGCGAGCCCTAGCGACAGATTGGACGGCGAGGCATTCCAATGCCCAAGGCGGCCACAGCGGAAAGCAGGCTAGAGCGTCTCTGCGCCGAACGGGGCATGCGCATGACGGGCCAGCGGCGGACCATCGCCAAGGTGCTGTCAGAGGCCGAGGATCATCCCGACGTGGAAGAGGTCTATCGCCGCGCGAGCGCCCGCGATCCGCGCATTTCGCTGTCAACGGTCTACCGCACGGTGCGGCTGTTCGAGGGCGCCGGCATCCTCGAGCGGCACGATTTCGGCGAGGGCCGCGCACGCTACGAGCCAACCGGGGTCGGCCATCACGACCACCTGATCAATATGGACACCGGCGAGGTCATGGAGTTCCGCAACGAGCAAATCGAGCGGCTCCAGGAAAGCGTGGCCCGCGAGCTCGGCTTCCGGCTGATCGGCCATCGGCTCGAGCTGTTCGGCGTGCCGCTGAAGAACGGCAAATAGCGGAACAGCCGGCGCGGCGCGGGTTTTGCCGGGCCTTACCCGGCTCCGTTTGACTTAGCCGCGTAGCCGCGCGAACGTTAGGCATAAGGGGAAATAATGGGGGATGGCGCGATGATGAAGCGTCTTGTGTTCGCGGCCACGGTCGCGATTGCCGCAGGCACGGCGCAGGCCGAGCATGCCGTTGCACCCGAGGGGGAGCTGGTCCCGGTCGTGACCCGGGAAATCTGCGATGTCGCCGAGTGGGGATACGACCAAGTCCGGACCGATTGCCGGGTGCAGGTCCTCCCGGCGCCGAAGCCTAATCCGGGCTTGAGCGGCATCTGCACCATCTATTATGGGCGCCGCACCTGTCATTGACCGTGGACGCTTCAGCGACAATCCGGATGTCCATGTCGTGACGTGGCAATGAGAAGCTTGCGCGCGTTCCTGGTGCTGGGCGCCTTCTTCGCCTTGACCTTGCCGCTGATGCCGGTCCAGCTCCTGCTCGTCAGGACGGGCTCACGTTATGCCCGCACCCTCCCGCATTGGTATCATCGGCAAGTGTGCAAGATCGTCGGCGTCCGACTCATCATCGAGGGCGAGGTGGCCGCAGAGCAGGGTGTGCTGCTGATCTCGAACCACGTCTCGTGGCTCGACATCACCGTGCTCTCGGCCGTGGCGCCGGTGTCGTTCGTGGCCAAGCAGGAGGTCGCGTCCTGGCCGTTCGTGAGCTGGCTCGCCAAGCTGCAGCGCTCGGTGTTCGTCGACCGCAACCGGCGGAACGAGGTCGGCGACAAGGCGAACGAGATCCTGAGCCGGCTTGCCGCCGGCGACCATATCGTGCTGTTCGCGGAAGGAACCTCGAGCGACGGCAACAGCGTGGTGCCGTTCAAGACCGCATTGTTCGCCGCCGCCAAGCCCCCGGGAGGCCCCCCGATGGGCGCCAAGGTCTCGGCCCAGACGCTGGCGCTGACCTACCCCAAGATTTACGGTCTGCCGCTGTGCCGCCGGGGCCGCCACGTGATCGCCTGGTATGGCGACATGGACATGGCGAGCCATGCCTGGCGACTGTTGGGGCTCGGCCCGATCGACGCGCATATCCGCATCGGGCCGCCGGTCCCGCTCGACGATTTCCCCGACCGCAAGGCGCTGGCCCGCTATGCCGAGGACAAGGTCCGCAAGGATGTCGTCGAGCTGCTGCGTGGGCCCGCCCGTGGCGTAAGCGTGGGCAACGGTGCCGCCGTTGCCCACGTCGTCAGCGAGACTACATCGCCCGTCTGAGCCTGATGGTGTCGAGCACCGTGGCGGGCGCGAAGTTTCCGTTCGGCAGCTGCCGGATCAAGCCGGCCTTCACGATATTGATGAGCGCCGCGTGCACGCCGCGTTCGGCAGTGTCGGCGTCGGCGAAATAGCCCTCTTGCAGCGATAGACGCCGCAGATCGTCACGCGACATGGCGCCGACCTCGTTCAGCTTGCGGATCAGGAAATCAGCAAGCGGTGCTTGCGGCTGCTGCTGAGGTTGAGCTTGATGGGCCGTATGCTGAGGCTGATGGAGCGGCTGCGGCTGATGGACAGACTGCGGCTGGTGAATAGACTGCGGCTGATGGACGGTCTGCGGCGCGGCGTGCTCGCGGCCTTGTCCCCGCTGCGCGGAGGGTGCGGTCTCGAGCCGGCGAAGCTCAAGCTCCATCAGCCTGGTCACGGCCTCGAGCTCGGTCTTCAGGTCCTCGAGCCTCGAATCGTGCTCGCGTCTGATCTGATCGATGAGTTTGTCGAATTGAGCTTCATGGGCGTTGATCTGCTCTTCAAGCAGAGCGGCCCGGTCTTGCAGGTCCCCGCGAATATCACGCATTGCTTGCCCCTCGTTGCTGACGTTTGCTCCAACGACCGAGCGGGCTGGCAGGTTCACGCAAGACCAAACGAACTCTGCCTGGCCACCGCGCCCGGCAAATATTTCAAGGTCCCGGTGATGCCTCTGCCGGGGTACCTCAGTGCCGCATCTTAACCATAGAGCGAGCGCCCTGTCTCGGCTCGTCGTTTTTCGCAGAAATTCAGAGCATTGGCGGCGGTGATGACCGGTTCTCGCGGGCCTTGTGTTGCGCTTCGGCATCGCGTGCCGAAGACGAATTCAAGCATTGCGCTGAACATAAAAATCCGAGTCCGGGGCGGCGCCAGGCTCATCTTGGCGAATGACGCTGCTCGGCCGTTGCCCCTCACCGCTTTCGTCTTGCGCCCCGGCCGCTCGGCTTGGCCATTTCCGGCAGAAATGCTGCGAGCAGCCCGATCGCCGGCAGGAAGGCGCACACATGGTAGACGAAGCTGATGCTGGTCTTGTCGGCCAGCCAGCCGAGGAACGCCGCGCCGATGCCGGCAACGCCGAACGCCAGGCCGAAGAACAGGCCGGCTACCATGCCGACGCGGCCCGGAATCAGGCTCTGGGCGTAAACGATGATGGCCGGATGGGCCGAGGCGAGGATCAGCCCGATGATCACGCTCAGGATCGCCGTGCCGAGCAAGCCGACATAAGGCAGCGCGAGGGTGAACGGCAGCACGCCGAGGATCGACCACCAGATCACCCGCCGCGTGCCGATGCGGTCGCCGATCGGGCCGCCGATCACCGTGCCGGCCGCGACGGCGAACAGGAACAGGAACAGGTAAAGCTGCGCACTCTGCACCGACAGCCCGAACGTATGGATCAGGTAGAAGGTGTAGAAACTGGTGATGCTGACCAGATAGAAGTCCTTGGAGAAGGTGAGCGCCATCAGAATCGCCACCGACTTCCGCACCTTGCCGTGGGTGAGCTCGTGAATCGCTTCGCGCTCGCTCGGATGCGCGGCGGCGTTGTTGAGCTTCAGCGTCTTGCCATACCAAGAGCCGATGCCGGCCAGCATGATCATGGCGATCAGAGCCACCACCGAGAACCAGGCGATGCTCCCCTGCCCGTAAGGCAGCACGATAAACGCCGCGAGCAGCGGGCCGAGTGCGGTGCCGAAATTGCCGCCGACCTGGAACACCGATTGCGCGAGGCCGTGCTGGCCGCCGGAGGCGAGGCGCGCGACGCGCGACGACTCGGGATGGAACACCGAGGAGCCCATGCCGATCAGCCCGACCGCAACCAGCACCAGGCCGTAGGTCGAGGCGAAGGCGGCGATGATCAGGCCCAGCAGCGAACAGCCCATGCCGGCCACCAGCGAATAGGGCGTCGGGTGCCGGTCGGTCACGTAGCCGACCACCGGCTGCAGCAGCGAGGCGGTGAACGTGAAGGTGAAGGTGATCAGTCCGATCTGGCGGAAGTCGAGCGAGAGCGTCTCCTTGATCATGGGATAGAGCGCCACGATCAGGGACTGAATCACGTCGTTCAGCAGGTGGCAGACGCTGATGGCGGCGAGCACGGCGACCGCGGTCTGCTGCGGGGCCGAACCCCCGTTTTTTTTGCCGTCGATCGCCATGGCGGCGAGAATTGCGCTTATTCCGGCGCGCCTCGCAAGGGTTCATTTCTGCATGCATCGGGGACATGCGCCCGGTTCGAGCCCCTGCCAGCGGAGCCGCCGCACGCCGGCGAGGTCTGGCACATGGGTTGCACCTCACCCCAGAGTGGTACCGACGCTGGTGCGATCTCGGTGAGGGCTGCACAAAATTGCGGCGGATCCTCTGAGAGCACGCCGCGAAATTAGTCGCTCAGACTCCAAATCGGACTTTCAGTGGGTAACCGTGGGCAAAAAAGACAAGAAGCGCAGGAAGCACAAAATGAATGACGAGGCGAGCAGGCATCTGTCGGATGAGGATCTCGCCGCAGCGGATTTGCACGTCGGCGACGTGAAGGCCAAGACCCACAAGATCAAGACCAAGGTCTATGAGAAGGAACTCGCCCGGCTACAGATCGAACTGGTCAAGATGCAGGAGTGGATCAAGCACGAGAAGCTCCGCGTGGTGGTGATCTTCGAGGGACGCGACGCCGCCGGCAAGGGCGGGGTGATCAAGCGCATCACCGAGAGCCTCAATCCGCGGCTGTGCCGCGTGGTGGCGCTGGGTACGCCCAGCGAGCGCGAGAAGACCGCTTGGTATTTCCAACGCTACGTGCCGCATCTGCCCGCAGCGGGCGAAATGGTGCTGTTCGACCGCAGCTGGTACAACCGCGCCGGCGTCGAGCGGGTGATGGGATTCTGCACCGACATCGAATATCAGGAGTTTCTCCGCAGCTGCCCCGAGTTCGAGCGCATGCTGGTGCGTTCCGGTATTCTGGTGATCAAATACTGGTTCTCGGTGAGCGATGCCGAGCAAGAGCGGCGTTTCCAGAGCCGTATGAACGACCGCACGCGCAGCTGGAAGCTGAGCCCGATGGACGTCGAATTGCGTTCGCGCTGGGTCGAGTATTCGCGCGCCAAGGACACGATGTTCGCTCACACCGATATCAAGCAGGCGCCCTGGTACGTGGTGAAGGCCGACAACAAGAAGCTGGCGCGGCTCAATTGCATCACCCATCTGCTCAGCATGGTCGAATATGGCGACTTGACGCCGACACCGCCGAATCTGCCGCCGCGCCCGAAGGCCGACGACTATGTCCGTCCGCCGCTGGAAGATCAGACCTTCGTGCCGGATTACTGGTGAGCCGGCCTGCTGGCAGCCTCGTCGAATAGGCTGGCGGAGGGGGAGGGATTCGAACCCTCGAGACGGTTACCCGCCTACACACTTTCCAGGCGTGCGCCTTCGACCACTCGGCCACCCCTCCAGCAAGGCGCCGCACTATAGCGAAGCGACCCCCTCAAGCAAGCGGCCGCGCCATCACTCGCCTTTCACGCAATCCTGATGCAGCGCCGATTTGAACATGAGCGCGCAATGGCTTATGTAAGCGTAACAGCATCAACCCGCTATGTACCGCAATGCTCGTGCTCTTGCGCATCTTTGGCGTCTGGCTGCTTCTGCTTGCCATGGTCGCCGCCGTGATCGACGCCACCAAGAGTTTGGCGGGCGGCGGCGCGTGGGTGGTGACCCCGATGGGCGAGCAATGGCAGGCGCTCAATGCCGACAGCCTGACGGCGACCAAAACGTGGATCGAGGCCAATGCCGGCCCGTTCCTGTGGGACCCGGTCATGACCAGCATCCTGCATGCGCCGACTTGGGTGGTGTTCGGCATCTTGGGGGTGCTGCTCTATTGGCTCGGTCAGAAGCGGAAGCCGGTCGAGGTGTTCATCAACTAGCGGAATTCAGGCCGGGGGAGCCTCATCAACGGAGATCTCCATGTTCACTCTGAAGCGCAAGCCCTTGTCCATTCCCTCGCCAGACCAGGCGCTCCCTGGCCGGAGCCAAGCCATTCCGACCGCGCAGACCCATTACGTGAACGGCGCGCCGCTCAAGGGCCCCTACCCTGAAGGCGCGGAGAAGGCGCTGTTCGGGCTCGGCTGCTTCTGGGGCGCCGAGCGGAAGTTCTGGCAGGTGCCGGGCGTCATCGTCACCGCGGTCGGCTATGCCGGCGGGCCGACGCCGAACCCGACCTATGAGGAGGTCTGCTCGGGCCTCACCGGCCACAACGAGGCGGTGTTCGTGGTCTACGATCCCAAGCAGGTCAGCTACGAGCAGCTGTTGAAGCTGTTCTTCGAGAGCCACGACCCGACCCAAGGCATGCGCCAGGGCAACGATGTCGGCACGCAATACCGCTCCGGCATCTACTATTATTCCGACGCGCAGCGCCGTGAAGCGCAGGCCGCCAAGGCCGCCTACGAGGCGGCGCTGATGGCGCGCGGGATCGGCGCTATCACCACCGAGATCCTGCCGGCGCCGGAATTCTATTTCGCCGAGGATTACCACCAGCAATATCTTGCCAAAAACCCGCAGGGCTATTGCGGGCTCGGCGGCACCGGCGTGTCGTGCCCGATCGGCACCGGGGTGAGCGCTTAAACCGTCAGCTGCGGATGAAGCCGACGATGTCCTTGGTCTTGGCCAGGATCGGGTCGGCGATGCCATGAGCGCGCCTGGCGCCCTCGGCCAGGATGCGATCGATCTCAACCGGATCGGCCATCAGGCGGCGCATCTCCTCGCCGATCGGCGTGAGCTTGGTGGTGGCGAGCTCCGCCAGAGCTTCCTTGAACTTCGAGAAGGTCGCGTCGCCGAACTCGGCCAGCACCTGCTCTTTGCTCATCCCCGCCAGCCCGGCATAGATGCCGACCAGATTGTCGGCTTCCGGCCGCGTCTCTAGTCCCTTGAGCTCCGACGGCAACGGTTCGGGATCGGTCTTGGCCTTTCTGATCTTCTTGGCGATCGCGTCGGCATCGTCGGTCAGATTGATGCGCGTCATGTCGCTCTCGTCAGACTTCGACATTTTCTTGGTGCCGTCGCGCAGGCTCATCACCCGCGTGGCGGGACCGGTGATGAGCGGCTCGGGCAACGGGAAGAAGCCGCCGGGATAGCCTTCGCGGGCGATGGTGGTGGCGAAGTCGTTGTTGAATTTCTGGGCGATGTCGCGGGCGAGCTCCAGATGCTGCTTCTGGTCCTCGCCGACCGGCACATGGGTGGCGTGATAGAGCAGAATGTCGGCGGCCATCAGATTGGGATAGACGTAGAGCCCGGCGCTCGCCTTCTCGCGGTCCTTGCCGGCCTTCTCCTTGAACTGGGTCATGCGGTTCAGCCAGCCGAGCCGGGCCACGCAATTGAAGATCCAGGCAAGCTCGGCATGGCCGGACACCTGGCTCTGGTTGAACACGATGTGCTTGGCGGGATCGATGCCCGAGGCGATGAACGCCGCGGTCACCTCGCGGGTGTTCTTGCTCGAGCTCGTCGGGGTCCTGGAACACGGTGATGGCGTGGAGGTCGACCACGCAATACAGGCAGTCATGCTCGGCCTGGAGCGCCACGAATTTGGTGATGGCGCCGAGATAATTGCCGAGATGCAGGTTGCCGGTCGGCTGCACGCCCGAGAAGACGCGGGTGTTGATCTTGGCCTTTTGCATGTCTCGCCCCAGTCGAAGGGCGGGTTATGGCTTGGGCGTGAGCCTAGCGCAAGCTCCCCGCTCAAGGGCGATCAGACACAGGCCACCTCCATGTCGCGGATCTGCTCGGCGATGGCGACGGTGCGCTGGGCCATGGCAAAGTGCAGCCGCTCCACCATGCGGCCTTCGACCACGATCACGCCCTTCTGGGCGTTCTCGGCATAGCCGAACGCGTCGATCACCTTGCGCGACCATTCGACCTCCTCGCGCGTGGGCGAGAAGATCTCGTTGCACGGCCAGACCTGATTGGGGTGGATCAGCGTCTTGCCGTCCATGCCGAGGGTGCGGCCGCGCTCGCACTCCTCGCGCAAGCCGAGCTCGTCCTTGAAGTCGTTATAGACCCCGTCGATGATGTCGAGGCGATAGGCGCGCGCGGCGACCAAGGTCATCGCCAGCCACGGCACGACGGCGAAACGGTCATGCAGCGCGCGGGCCCGCGACTCCTTGATCAGATCGTTGGTGCCCATCACCAGGCAACACAGCCGGTTTTCGGCATAGACGGCGGTGGCGGCGATGGTGCGGGCGTTCAAGATCGCCATCGGCGTCTCCATCATCGCCCACAATCGGATCTTCTCCGAGGCGTGCGCGCCTTGCAGGATCTTGGCGGCGCTGATGATGTCGCCGGAATGGACCACCTTGGGCACGAGGATGGCGTCGGGCTCGGCCTCGCAGGCGGCAAGCAGATCGTCGGTGCCCCACGGGGTCTCGAGCGCGTTGACCCTGATGACGATCTCGCGGCCGCCATAGCCGCCATTCTTGACCGCGGCGCAGACCTGGTCGCGGGCGAGCTCCTTGGCGTCCGGCGCCACCGCATCTTCGAGATCGAAGATCAAGGCGTCGGCGGGGATGGTCTTGGCTTTCTCCAGCGCCCGGTCATTCGAGCCGGGCATATAGAGGACGCTGCGGCGCGGCCGGCCTTGCATGGAGCGCTTGCCTCGCGTTGTTGCACCGTAATGTTGCACTGCAACATAGCCGGATGCGCCCTGCTCGCCAAGACCTTAGGAGCCGGCATCCTTGATCAGATCGCGAAACTTGGTAGCGCCGAACAGGAGCGCGGCGCCGAGATAGGCGAGGAACCCGGCCGCGACCAGGGCGATCAGGGCCGCCCCTTGCGCGATCAGCCCGCTCTGCGGCGCGAACCAGGGCTCGAGACCTTTGACCAGGGCAAACACCACGACCCCCATCACCGCGCTGGCGGCAAGGATGCCGGCAAACCGGCGCTGGAACGTCCGGTCGAGCGCGAAGCCGTCGCGCTGCCGCAAATTGCCGATCAGCAGCGCCACGTTGAGCCAGCCGGACAGCGTGGTGGCGAGGGCGATGCCGGTGGCGCCGATCAGCAGGAACAGCGTGAGGCTGAGCACCACATTGGCCGCCACCGAGATGCCGGCATAGATCATCGGCGTCTTGGTGTCCTCGCGGGCGAAGAAGCTCGGATGCAGCACCTTGATCATGACATAGGCGGGAAGCCCGAGCGCCAGCGCGGCGAGCATCGAGGCGGTGGCCCGGGTATCGACGGCGGTGAAGGCGCCGCGCTCGAACAGCACGCGCATGATCGGATCGGCGGCAAGGAACAGCGCCACGGCCGAGGGCAGCGTGAGGAGCAGAGCGAATTCGAGCGCGCGGTTCTCGCTCGCCAGGGCGGCGTCATGATCGCCGGAGCGAAGCTTGTGACTGAGGGTCGGCAGCAGCACGACGCCGATAGCGACGCCGATCACCCCTAGCGGCAATTGAAACAGCCGGTCGGCATAATAGAGCCAGGACACGACGCGATCCTGGAGGGTGGCGATGACGGTCGAGATCACCACGGTGATCTGCGCCATGCCGCCGGCCACCACGCCAGGCAAGGCCAGCGTGATCAGGCGGCGCATCTCGGGGGTGAGCTGCGGACGCTGCCAGGCTATGCGCATCCCGATTCTCGCGGCCGCGGCCACCACCACGATCACCTGCACCAGCCCGGAGAGGGCAATGCCCCAGGCCAGCGCCACGCCGGCCGCACTTTGGTCCTCGCTGCCCCAAGCGATGAAGGCGAGCAGCACGGCAATGAGCACCACGTTGAGCAGCGTGGGCGCGAAGGCGGCGATGGCGAAGCGGCCGTAAGCGTTGAGGACGCCGGTATAGAGCGCGACCACCGACATGAAGGCGAGATACGGGAGCGCGATGCGCGCCAGCAGCACGGCGAGCGCGAACTTCTCGGGATCGCTCGAGAAGCCGGGCGCCAGGAGCAGCATCAGCCACGGCATGGCGATCTCGGCCAGCACCGTGACGGCCACGTGCAGCACGACCAAGCCGGACATTGCCTGTCCGGCGAATATGCGCGCGGCGTCGGGGCCGTCGGCGTGAAGGCGCTTGGCGAAGAGCGGAATGAACGCCGAGTCGAAAGCGCCTTCGGCAAACAGCCGGCGGAACATGTTGGGAATGCGGAACGCCACGAAGAAGGCGTCGGCGGCGTAAGAGGTGCCGAGCACCGCGGCAATCAGCACGTCGCGCGCAAAACCGAGCACGCGGCTCAGGATGGTCATCGTGCCGACAGTGGCGAAGCCGCGATAGAGCTTCATACGCTAAGCCCTCACCCTGGGGAGGCCGCGGAACGCGGCCGTCCCGAAGGGTGGCGATGCTTCGAGACGCGGCCCTGTGGGCCGCTCCTCGGCATGAGGCCTTGGCAAGGGGAGGCTCAAGCCGGAACGAGCGGGGCGTCTTGAGCCGCCTGGAGCGCCTTCAGCAACCGGTCGCGGATGGCGCTCTCGCGGCTCTTGCTGGTGATCTTCTTGCCGGTGAGATCGGTCACGTAGAACACGTCGACCGCCTTCTCGCCGAAGGTGGCGATATGGGCCGAGGCGATGTCGAGATTGAGATCGGAGATCTCCCGCGTCACGTCGTAGAGCAGGCCGGGCCGGTCGAGCCCGTTGATCTCGATCACCGTCAGCGCGTCCGACAGCGTGTTGTCGATCACCACTTGCGGCTCGACGGTGAAGGCCGAGAGCCGCGGCTTCGGCTTGCGCTTGGTCAGCACCACCTCGGCGAGGCGCGCGTCGCCCTTGAGCAGGCGCTCGATGGTCACGGCGATCTTCTTGGCGCGCCGCTCTTCGTCCTCGGCATGGTCGAACTCGCGCTCGAGGTGAATGGTGTCGAGCGCCATGCCGTCGCGCGTGGTCGAGATCTGGGCATCGACGATATTGGCCCCGGCGCCGGTGCAGGCGCCGGCGACCATGGCCAGCAGGCGCGGGTGGTTCGGCGCGAGCAGCGTGATCTCGGTCACGCCGCGGAAGGCGTCGGTGGCGATATGGGTGACGATCGGCTTCGCTTGGGCCGCGGCGTCATGGAGCAGCTTGGCGTGCTCGGCGATGACGTCGAGGTCGGTGCGCAGCCAATAAGACGGGTAGTGGCGGTCGATGAAGCGTTCGAGGCCGTCTTTCGGCCAGCCCGCCAGCCGGTCGCGCAAGGCGTCCTGGGCGCGGGCCACGCGTTCGGTACGGCTGAGCGCGGTATGGCCGCCGCCGAGCAGCGGCTCGGTTTCGAAATAGAGCGTGCGAAGGAGCTGGCCCTTCCAACCGGTCCACACGCCGGGCCCGACGGCGCGGATGTCGGCCACCGTGAGCAGCAGCAACAGCTTCAGCCGCTCGCGGCTCTGCACCAGGGCGGCAAAGTCGCGCAGCGTCTTGGGGTCGTTGAGGTCGCGGCTCTGGGCAAACAGGCTCATCGACAAATGATGCTCGACCAGCCAGGCGGCGGTCTCGGTCTCGGACGGCGTCAGCCCCAGGCGGGGGCCGAGCTCGCGGGCAACGCGGCTGCCGGCGATCGAATGATCCTCGTCACGGCCCTTGGCGATGTCATGGACAAGCGCCGCCACGTAAAGCACACGGCGATTGTCGATGGTGCGGACGATCTCGCTCGATACCGGGTGCTCGGTGGCGAACTTCCCGCGCTCGATGCCCGACAGGAAGCCGATGGTGCGGATCAGGTGCTCGTCCACCGTGAAGTGGTGATACATGTTGAACTGCATCATCGACACCACGCGCCCGAAATCCGGAATGAAGCGGCCGAGCACGCCGGCCTCGTTCATCTTGCGCAACACGCCTTCGGGATCGCGCGAGTCGGTCAGAAGCTTCATGAACAGCCGATTGGCGGTCGGGTTGTTGCGCAGCTTGTCGTCGATCAGGCGGAAATTCGAGCGGATCTGGCGCAGCACTTCGGGCGAAAACGAGGCCTGATGCTCGTCGGCGAAGGCGAACAGGCGAATGAAGTTCACCGGATCCTTGGCGAAGGCGTCCTTGTGAACGGTAGAGATGCGGCCGTTCTCGATGCGGAAATCCGACGTGCGCCTGAGCTTGGCACGGCGGCGCCAGCTGAACGGTGCGAGCAGCGTGTCGAGGGCGGGCAGCGACTTGAGTTGCTTCATCTCGAGCGCCGAGCACACGATGCCGGTCAGCTCGCCCACTTCCTTGGCGACCAGAAAATAGTGCTTCATGAAGCGCTCGACCGCGCTCAGCCCGGCGTGCCCGCGATAGTCGAGACGCTCGGACATGGACTGCTGCACATCGAAGCTGAGCCGCTCCTCGGGACGGTTGGTGAGGAAGTGGAGGTGGCAGCGCACCGCCCATAGGAAGCTTTCGCAGCGGCGGAAGCTCCGATATTCGTGCCGCGTGAACACACCGGCCTCCACGAACTCCTCTTCCGCCTTGTCGGGATAGAGGTGCTTGGCGAGCCAGTGCAGCGTGTGCAGATCGCGCAACCCGCCTTTGCCGTCCTTGATGTTGGGCTCGACCAGGTAGCGCGAGGCGCCGGCCCGCGCGTGACGGACGTTCTGCTCGGCGAGCTTGGCCTCGATGAACGGCCGCGCGTGACCCTCGAGCACTTCGGTGCGGAAGCGGTGCTGGAACTCGGCATAAAGCGCCTCGTCGCCCAGGATCAGCCGCGCATCGAGCAGCGCGGTGCGGATGGTCATGTCCGAATGGCTGAGGCGCACGCATTGGTCGATGTTGCGCGTGGCGTGGCCGACCTTGAAGCCGAGATCCCACAGCAGATAGAGCATGTATTCGGCAACGCTCTCGCCCCACGCGGTCTGCTTGTAAGGCAGCAGAAACAGGAGATCGATGTCGGAGCCCGGCGCGAGCAGGCCGCGGCCGTAGCCGCCTTGGGCCACGATCGCCATGCGCTCGGCGGCGGTCGGGTTGTCGGCCGGATAGATATGCGTGGTGGTGAAGTCGTAAGCGAGCTTGATCAGAGCGTCCTGAAAGGCCGAGAGACCTTCGGCGCAGGTCCTGCCGTCGCCGTCGTCCTCAAGTTGGCGCCGCGCAGCCGTCCGCGCCTCCTCGACCAGGCTGCGGAAGCGCTCGACCAGCGCCAGGCGCAGCTTGGACTCCTGCCCGGAATGGGCGCGGGCAAGCTCGGAGGCCTCGTGGCGGAGCAGGTCGAGGTCGAAATAGGGCGCTTGTTTGGGAGCGGGCTGGTCCATAGCGAAACGTGGTCTAGCACATAGGATCTTACGGCTCGGTAGCAAGCAAAGCTTTAAGGCGATAGAGGGCCTCGAGTGCCTCTTTCGGCGTCAGGGCATCGGGCGAAAGCGCTGCCAGGGCCTGCTCCAGCACCGCGGCCCGTTCGTCCTGGGGCGAGGCACTGCCCTTGGCCGCCTGGAACAGCGGCAAGTCATCGGCCAGCACGGAGGGCTTAGGCCTGCCGTCGGCCTTCTCCAGGGCGCTCAGCACCTCGGCGGCGCGGGCCAGCACCGGGGGCGGCAGGCCGGCGAGCTTGGCCACGTGGATGCCGTAAGACCGGTCGGCGGCGCCCATGACCACGCGATAGAGGAACACGATCTCGTCCCGCCACTCCTTGACCTCGACCGTGGCGTTGGCGGCGCCGTCAAGCTTGTCGGCGAGCGCGGTCAGCTCGTGATAGTGGGTCGCGAACAGGACGCGGGCGCGGTTGACCTCGTGCAGATATTCGAGCGCGGCCCAGGCGATCGACAAGCCGTCGAACGTCGCCGTGCCGCGGCCGATCTCGTCGAGCACGACGAACGAGCGTGCGCTCGCCTGATTGAGGATCGAGGCGGTCTCGACCATCTCCACCATGAAGGTCGAGCGGCCGCGGGCGAGATCGTCGGCGGCGCCCACCCGGCTGAACAGGCGATCGACGATGCCGATATGGGCGCTTCGCGCCGGCACGAAGCAGCCGGATTGCGCCAGCACGACGATCAGCGCGTTCTGGCGCAGGAAAGTCGACTTGCCCCCCATGTTGGGGCCGGTGACCAGCAGGATGCGGGTCTCGGCGTCGTCGCTTGAGCCAAGCCGGCAATCGTTGCCGACGAAACTCGCCCCGGCCGAGCGCCCCAAGGTTTGCTCGACCACGGGGTGGCGCCCCTCCTCGACGGCGAAGACGAGGCTCGCGTCGATCTTGGGCCGCACATAATTCTGTTCGACGGCAAGCTCGGCGAGGCCGGCATAATGGTCGAGCTCGGCGAGCGCGGCGCTGGCCGCCGACAGTGTCGCCTCCTCCGCCAGCACGTCTTCAGCGAGGCTCGCGAAAATTTCGAGCTCCAACGCCAGCGCCCGGTCGGCAGCCTGGGTGATGCGCGCCTCAAGCTCGGCGAGCTCCGGGGTCGAGAACCGCACCACATTGGCGAGGGTCTGGCGATGGATGAACAGCTCGACATGCGGCGGCTTGGTCAGGACCGGGCCGTGCAGCGCCGTGACTTCGACGAAATAGCCGAGCACGTTGTTGTGGCGGACCTTGAGCGACTTGATGCCGGTCGCCTCGGCGTAAGTCGCTTGCAGCCCGGCGACCACTTGGCGGCTGCCGTCGCGTAAGCGACGATGCTCATCGAGATCGGCGTTGGCGCCGGTCCGGATGAAGCCGCCGTCGCGCGCATTGACCGGAAGCGTGTCGTCCAACGCGCCCGACAGAGACTGTTCGACCTGGCCAGGAGCGGCGGCGAGACGTTCGGCGACGCCCATAAGGTGTCGCGGCAGTCCGAGCGCCTCGCCGGTGCGCAACAGCTGCGCCGCCAGGTCGTGCGCCGCGGCAATCGCATCGCGGACGGCGCCGAGATCGCGCGGACCGCCCCGCCCAAGTGCCAGCCGCGCCAGCGCCCGCGCCAGGTCGGGCGCCGCCTTGAGCGCTTCGCGCAGATCGTGGCGCAAGCGCGGTCCGTCGGCGAGATAGGAAACCGCGTCAAGCCGCGCGTTCAAGGTCGCCGGATCGGTGAGTGGGCTGGCGAGCCGGCTCGCCAACTCGCGCGCGCCGGCTGCGGTGACAGTGCGGTCGATGGCGGCGAGCAGGCTGCCGGCGCGGGTTCCCTGGTTGGAGCGCACCAGCTCGAGATTGGCGCGCGTGGCGGCATCGATGATGAGCAGGCTGCCGGCGGTCTCTTTGCGCGGCGGACGGAGCAGCGGCGCCCGGCCGACCTGGGTGATCTCCACATAAGTGAGCAGCCCGGCGAGCGCGGCAAGTTCAGGCTTGGTGAACTCGCCGAACGCATCGAGCGCGGCAACGCCGAGACGCGCTTTGAGCGCGCGCTCGCCGCTTACCGAATCGAAATGGGCGCGCGGGCATGGCGTCAGGGCGGCACGAGCTTCCTCGACCTGGCGGCGGAGCCCGGCATCGCCGGCGAGATCGTCGCCGACCAGCACCTCGCCCGGCTTGAGCCTGGCCAGCTCGCCGGCAAGGTCGCTGGCGCTTGCCGACGAAGCGATCAGCTCACCGGTGGAAATGTCGAGCGAGGCCAGCGCATAACTGGTCTCGCCGGCCTCCTTCGCCGGCGCGCGGAACAAAGCGGTCAGGAAATTGTGGGAACGGGCATCGAGCAGCGTCTCCTCGGTGAGCGTGCCGGGCGTGACGAGCCGCACCACGTCGCGGCGCACCACCGCCTTGGGCCCGCGCTTTCGCGCCTCGGCGGGATCCTCGATCTGCTCGCACACCGCAACCCGGTGGCCGGTGGCAATCAGGCGCTGGAGATAGTCGTCGGCGGCATGGACCGGCACGCCGCACATCGGAATGTCTTGTCCTAAATGCTTGCCGCGCTTGGTCAGCGCGATGCCGAGCGCGCGCGAGGCAATTTCGGCGTCCTCGAAGAACAGCTCGTAGAAATCGCCCATGCGGTAGAACAGCAGGCAATCGGCATTGGCCGCCTTGATCTCCAGATATTGGGCGATCATCGGCGTGGCGAGAGGGGCGTCATCCGTGCGGGAGGTGCTTGACGCCGCGGCCCCCTTAGGATGCGCGCCCTCGGCCCTCATCTCCGTCTCGGCCATAGTCAAGTTTGGTAGCTTCTCCTCAACCCCGGCACAAGGGCGCCAGCGGTCTTGGCTGGGGAAAGGACTTCCACGCAAGCACCGCCTCCTCTAGGGTTGCGCGAATTCTCAAGCCCGGAGACCAGAGCCATCGCCCGTCCCTCAAAACGCGCGCCCGACGCGCTTCGGCCCATCAGCTTCGAGCGCGCCGTGTCGCGTCATGCCGAAGGATCATGCCTGGTTCGCTTCGGCGAGACCCATGTGCTGTGTACCGCGACCGCCGGCGAGCCGGTGCCGCCGTGGCTCAAGGGCAAAGGGCGCGGCTGGGTCACCGCCGAATACGGCATGCTGCCGCGTGCCACCTCCGAGCGCACGCGGCGCGAGGCTTCGGCAGGAAAGCAAACCGGCCGTACCCAGGAGATCCAGCGCCTGATCGGCCGGTCGCTGCGCGCCGTCACCAATCTCCCCGCGCTCGGCGAGAAGCAGATCGTGGTCGATTGCGACGTGCTCCAGGCCGACGGCGGCACCCGCACCGCGGCCATCACCGGCGCCTGGGTGGCGCTGCACGATGCGCTGTCGTGGATGGCCGCCCGCAACATGATCAAGACCGGCGTGTTGCGCGATCATGTCGCCGCCGTGTCGTGCGGGCTCTATGGCGGCGAGGCGGTGCTCGATCTCGACTATGCCGAGGACTCGGAAGCCGACGCCGACGCCAATTTCGTGATGACGGGCTCGGGCGGCATCGTCGAGGTGCAGGGCACCGCCGAGACCGAACCGTTCAGCCAGGAGCAATTCGATCAGCTCATGGCGCTGGCGCGGCGCGGCATCGCCGAGCTGGTGGCGCTGCAGAAGCTCACCGTCGCCTGATGGAGCGCGTCCTTTCGCGTGGCGGCAGGCTGGTGATCGCGAGCCATAACGAAGGCAAAGTGCGGGAGATTGGCGAGCTGTTCGCGCCGTTCGGCGTCGAGTGCATCTCGGCCGCAGGTCTCGGACTGCCCGAGCCGGACGAGACCGGCGACACGTTCGAGGACAATGCACTGCTGAAGGCGCGCGCCGCGGCGGCGGCGGCCGGCATGCTGGCTCTCGCCGACGATTCCGGACTCGAGGTCGAGGCGCTCGGCGGAGAACCCGGTATCCACTCGGCGCGCTGGGGCGGGCCTGACAGGGACTTTGCGTTGGCGATGGAGCGCGTCCATACCCAGCTCGAAGCCACCGGCGGAGCGTATCGGCGCGCCAATTTCACCTGCGCGCTGGCGCTTGCCGCCCCGAATGGCGACGCCGCAGTGTTCACCGGCAAAGTCTATGGCGCGATCTCCTGGCCGCCGCGCGGCACGCGCGGATTCGGCTACGATCCGATTTTCGTGCCGGACGGCTATACTGAGACTTTCGGCGAGATGGAGCCGGCGCTGAAGAACGCGCTATCGCATCGTATGCGCGCTTTCGAGCAGTTGATGGCTGAGGCCTACATCGCGGATGAGTGAGCTCGAGCCCTTCGGAGTCTACGTGCACTGGCCGTTCTGCCGGGCCAAATGCCCCTATTGCGACTTCAATTCGCATGTCCGGCACGGCGGCGTCGACGAGGCGCGGTTCCTGTCCGCCTATCTCACCGAGCTTCGACATTTCGCTTCGCTCGCACCGGGGCGCAGGGTCACCAGCATTTTCTTTGGCGGCGGTACGCCGTCGCTGATGCGGCCTGCGACAGTGGACACGATCCTCGAGGCCATCGCCGGCCATTGGCGCGTTGCCGACGATGTCGAGATCACGCTCGAAGCCAACCCCACCAGCGTCGAGGCGGAGAAGTTCGCGGGCTACCGTGCCGCCGGGGTCAACCGATCCTCGCTCGGCGTGCAGGCGCTCGACGATAACAGCCTCAAGGCGCTCGGCCGCCAGCATACCGCGCAAGAAGCGCTGGCCGCGCTGGCGCTCGCCAAGCAGCATTTCGATCGCGTCTCGTTCGATCTGATCTATGCGCGCGAAGGCCAGACCGTGCGCCAGTGGGAAGATGAGCTCACCCTCGCGCTCGGACATGCTGCCGATCATCTGTCGCTCTACCAGCTCACCATCGAGGAGGGCACGCCGTTCGCCGCGCGCCACGCGGCCGGGACGCTGCGCGTGCCGGATGGGGATGAGGCCCAGGCCCAATATTTGCTGACCCAGGAACTGTGCGAGGCGGCGGGCCTGCCCGCCTATGAAGTCTCAAATCACGCGCGGCCGGGATCGGAGTCGCGCCACAATCTGCTCTATTGGCGCGGGCACGACTATGCCGGCATCGGGCCCGGCGCCCATGGCCGCATCACCATGGACGGCACCAAGCGCGCGCTGTCGGCGATCAAGTCGCCGGAAGGCTGGCTTGCCGCAGTGGAGGCAACGGGGCGCGGTTTTGCCGGCGAGGAGAGCTTGAGCGCGGCGGAGGCCGCCGACGAATATCTGCTGATGGGTCTCGCGGCTCCGCGAGGGCATCGATCTGACCCGCCTTGCCGCCATCGACGGCCGTGCGCTCGACGAGACGCGCTTGCGCGCGCTGGCCCAAGACGGCCTGATCGACCGCAACGGCGCGCGGCTTGCCGCCACGCCCAAGGGGCGGCTCGTGCTCGATCGGCTGATCGTCGAGCTTGCGGCCTAAACTCAATAGGTCGAGGCGGTGGCGAACGCGCTCGGCGCCGGATCGATCACCCGCGGGCCGCCCTCGCGCACTTCGAGGATGGCCAGGCCGCGCTCGGAAGTGCCGTCATAGAGCAGGCGGAACAGCCCATCGATGCCGGAGAAGCCGGTCGGCCGCGTGAGCTGCGTCACCGTATAGCGCTGGCCCGGGGGATTTCCCGACAGCGACACCGCAAGGCTCACCGCGTCGTAAGCGAGGCTCGCGATGCGGGGCGGCGACGCGCCGTAGGTCTTCGAGTATTTCCCTACGAAGCTGCTCCAGCCCTTCGGATCGGGCGCCGGATACCAGCCGCCGACCAGCGCCCGCTCGCTGCCGATATTGGGATAATCCCATTGCCCGGTGCCGATGAATTGCACCTGTCCGCTGGATAGTCCCTCAGCGGCAAGGAGCGGCGCGAGCGCGGGAAGATCCTCGCGGCCCGCCGGCAGAAACAGCGCATCCACCGACCGCCCGGACTTGACGGCGTTGGCGACTTGCCGCACCGGGCCAACCATGGCGCCGGAATCGTCGGTGGGGAATGTTGCCCGCACCGAAGCCTGGCCCCCGCCGCCCGCGACCGCCTTGGCGAACGCGCTCTCGGCGATCCGGCCATAGGCCGATTGCGGGATGAGCTCGGCGAAATTGCGCTTGCCCTGCGACAGGGCGAACGAGACGATGCGCGGCACGTCGCGCCCGGCGAGGAAGCTCAAGAGATAGACGCCGTTGCCCGCGACCTTCTCGTCGCTGGAAAAGGCGATCATCGACACGCCGCCTTGGCGCGCGACCGGCGCGGCGGCCGCCACTTCCTGCGCGAACAGCGGTCCGATGATCAGTTCGGCGCCGTCTTGCAGCGCGCTCTCGGCGGCTTGGCGCGCGCCCTCCGCCGTGCCCTTGGTGTCCTTCGGAATGAGCGACACGTTGGGATTGTCGAAATCGAACAGCGCAAGCTCGGCCGCCTGCTTGAGCGCCTTGGCCACCGCGGGCGTCGAGCCCGACGCCGTGATGGGGAGCAGCAGCGCGACCTTGACGGTGCCGGTCGAGCCGGTGATGCCGGGAACCGGCCCATTGCCGCCGCCGCCCGGCGCCCCGCAGGACGCGGCCAGCGCCGCCACCAGCAAAGTGGCAAGCATCAGCCTCACGGCTCCGAGCTGACGGCTAAGGCTGAATGGCAGCCGCATGGCCCCTTCGCTCCAAGGTCCCCGCACTCTCGCGGCGCGCGCCTTGGCTGTTGGCGGTTGCAACGGCCCGCTCACCGGTTGGATCTCGATCCATCGCGCCGCCTACCCCTCGGGCGAAGCTTGCCCGCAACTATGGCTCAATCGTGATGGACGCGGGCCGACTATATCACGTAACGTTTTTGCGCCTAGCCAGCCTAAAGTGCAGGCGTCACCATGCAAGATCAGCAAGACCAGGAGCGAATCGGCGAGGCAATTCGCCTGACGGTGACCCGCGCGAGCGAGGTCCTTGGCGAGTTGATCGCCCGACCGCTTGCCCCGGCGCTCTATCTGGTGGCGACGCCGATCGGCAACCTCGCCGACATCTCGCTCAGGGCGCTGGCGATCCTCGCCCGCGCCGACCTGATCGCCGCCGAAGATACCCGCCATTCCAAGAAGCTGCTGTCGCATTTCGCGCTGCGCGGCGAGCTAACCCCCTATCACGAGCATAATGCCGAGAAGGAGCGGCCGCGGCTATTGGCGCGGCTTCGTGCCGGCCAATCGGTGGCGCTGATCTCGGATGCCGGCACGCCGCTCGTCTCCGACCCAGGCTACAAGCTGGTGCGCGCGGCGCTCGAGGACGGGCTCACGGTGATCAGCATCCCGGGGCCTTCCGCGTCGCTCGCCGCGCTGACCAGCTCGGGCCTGCCGACCGACACCTTCCTGTTTGCCGGCTTCCTGCCGCCGAAATCCGGCGCGCGGCGCGGGCGTCTCGAACAACTCAAGTCGGTGCCGGCGACGCTGATCTTTTTTGAGTCATCGTCGCGGCTCGGCAAGAGCCTGGCCGACATGGCCGATCTGCTGGGAGCGCGCGAGGCGGCGGTCGCCAAGGAGTTGACCAAGCTGCATGAGGGCGTGACGCGCGGCCGGCTCGACCGGCTCGCCGGAGCGTTTGCGGACGGCGAAGCGCTGAAGGGCGAGTTCGTGGTGGTGGTGGCGCCGCCCGCCGCCGACCAGGCCGAACCGAGCGACGAGATGATCGCCGAGCAGCTCGCCAAGGCGCTCAAGCTCGACAGCTTCCGCGACGCGGTGCGCTCGGTGGCCGAAGTGCTGAATGTCAGCCGCGCCCGCGTCTACGAGCTCGGCCTCAAGCTCAAGCGCGACTGAGCATGCGCGCGACGCGGGTCAGAGCCTATCGCCGCGGCGTATTCGCCGAGACGGTCGCCGCGCTCCTGCTCAGGCTCAAGGGTTACGCAATCGTCGCGCGGCGCTACAAGACGCCGGTCGGCGAGATCGACCTCGTGGCGCTCAAAGGCAACCGGCTCGCCTTCGTCGAAGTGAAGCGGCGGAAGACCGCCGAGGATGCCGCCTGGACGCTGCCGGCCAAGCAGCGGCGCCGCATCGTCAGGGCGGCGCAATATTGGCTGGCCGCACATCCCGGCTTTGCGGGCCACGACATGGCGTTTGACGTGGTGCTGGCCGCGCCGTGGGCCTGGCCGCGCTATGTCGCCAACGCCTTTACGGTGTAATTCCCCTTTGCTTCGACTCTGCCTATAAGGGCGCCATGAGCCTCAAAGTCGCCTTCCAGATGGACCCGATCGAGCGCATCGATATCAGGGGCGATTCGACCTTCGCTCTGCTGCTCGAGGCGCAATGGCGCGGCCACGACGTGTTCTATTACACGCCCAACAATCTCTCGCTGCGCGACGGCAAGCTGATCGCCGAGGGCCACAGCCTCACCGTGGAAGACAAGCCCGGCGACCATTACCGGCTGGCGCATCCAAGACAGGTCGACCTCGCCGAGTATGACGTGGTGCAGCTCCGCCAGGATCCGCCGTTCGACATGGCCTACATCACCACCACGCATCTGTTGGAGCGGCTCCAGCCCCATACGCTGGTGGTCAACGACCCCGCTTCGGTGCGCAATTCGCCGGAGAAGGTGTTCGTGCTCGACTTTCCTCGATCTGATGCCGCCGACGCTGGTGACCCGCAGTCCGGAAGAGATCCGCGCCTTCCGCGATGAGCATAAAGACATCGTGGTGAAGCCGCTCTACGGCAATGGCGGGGCGGCGATCTTCCGCATCGCCGAGGGCGACACCAATCTCAATTCGCTGATCGAGCTGATGGCGGTGACGTTCCGCGAGCCGATCATGGTGCAGCGCTATCTTCCGCAAGTGCGCGACGGCGACAAGCGCATCATCTTGGTGGACGGCGAGTTCGCCGGCGCCATCAACCGCGTGCCGGCGCCCGACGAGACCCGCTCCAACCTGCATGTCGGCGGACGGGCTGAGCCCACGAGCCTGACCAAGCGCGACAAGGACATTTGCGCGCGGCTCGGGCCCGAGCTCAAGCGACGCGGTCTGATCTTCACCGGCATCGACGTGATCGGCGACTATCTCACCGAGATCAACGTCACCTCGCCGACCGGCATCAGGCAGATCGGCGAGTTCGGCGGGCCGGACATCGCCGCCATGATCTGGGACGTGGTGGAGAAGAAGGTGAAGGGCGACCGGCGGAAAGGACGAGCGAGATGAGCACCGATCACAAAGACCTTGGCGCCACGTTCGACGCCCACACGGCGGCCGAGTTTCAGACGCGCGATATCGAGGCCACCATGGCAACGATGAACGAGGCGCCACATTTGACGCATGTACCGACCATGACCGGCGGCAACGGCCGCGAGAACGTGCGGCGCTTCTACGAGACCTGGTTCATCGGCCATTGGCCGAAGGATACGTCGATCACGCGCCTCTCGCGCACCGTTGATGAAGCCCGCGTCGTCGACGAGATCATCGTGAGCTTCACCCATGATTGCGAGATGCCGGCCATTCTCCCTGGCGTGGCCCCGACCGGGCGAAAAGTCGTGCTGCCCCACGTGGCGGTGGTCGGCTTCGAGGACGGCAAGATCGCTTACGAGCATATCTACTGGGACCAGGCCTCCCTGCTCGTGCAGATCGGCTTGCTGGACAAGTCGAAGCTTCCGGTCACCGGCGCCGAGCAAGCGGCGCGGCTGCTCGATCCGAGCCTGCCGTCGAACACGCTGATCCCCAAAGCCTAACCCTTCGGCTTCTTGCTGCGCTTGCGCGGCGGCGCCGATTTCGGTCCAGCTTTTGACGGCTCGGACTTCGCGGATTTTGCCGGCGCTGCCGTAGGCACGGGATGCCGTTGCCTGAAAAAGCCACTCCAGGCGTGCGGGACGAGCCCGGCGCCCCAGCCGAGCGCCACCCAATAGAACCACCAGACCTTCGGCGTCACGGTGAGATTGACGAACAACAGGATCAACACCGTGACCAGATAGGCGAACAGATGGACGGTGAAGCTCCGCGCGCATTTGTCGATGAAGATGCGCTCGCGCCGCCGCGTCTTGCGCAGCAGCAGCGCGAAGGCATGGGTGGCGACCGCCGCGCCCCAGCCGATCAGCACCCAGGGGAACCACAGCGTGTCCGGCGTGAGCCACAGATTGACCGCAGCGCAGATCAGGGTGACGGCGATGAAGGCCGCGAGGTGGGCGAGGAAAATGCGCATCGACAGGTCGTTGAACATGGCTCGCCCTCGTGCTGGGTGCGCGGTCACTCTACGATAGTCCTGTGACGGCCTGGCACTTTGATCGAGAACAAGCCGCTCGGACGCATAGTCCACATGGCAGTCGCCTTAGCCGATGTTCGCTGATTGTTCTTGCGGGTGGGCGCCGGTTTCGCTAAAGTAAAAGGAGCCGGAACGGGGGCTCAGCGATGTTCGCGCGTATCACCACAGTCGCGTTCGAGGGCATCGAGGCGCGCGCGGTCGATGTGCAGGTCCAGATCGGACCGGGGCTGCCCGCCTTCACCATTGTCGGGCTGCCCGACAAGGCCGTTGCCGAAAGCCGCGAGCGGGTGCGCGGCGCGCTGAACGCCATCGGGCTCGCGCTGCCGCCGAAGCGCATCACCGTCAATCTCGCTCCCGCCGACCTGCCCAAAGAAGGCAGTCATTACGACCTGCCGGTGGCGCTCGGCCTGATGGCTGCGACCGGCGCCATCGCCCGCGACGCCATCGAAGGGTTCTGCGTGCTGGGCGAGCTATCGCTCGACGGCTCGATCGCCACGGTGGCCGGCACGCTGCCGGCGGCGATCGGCGCCAACGCGCTCGGCAAGGGGCTGATCTGCCCCGCCTCGTGCGGCGCGGAAGCCGCATGGGCCGCCGCCGACATGACCATCCTCGCGCCGCGAGACCTGCTGCAGCTCATCAACCACTTCAAGGGATTGCAGACGCTGCGCCGGCCGGTGCCGACGCCCGATCCGGGCGACGCGGCGATGCCCGACCTGAAGGACATCAAGGGCCAGGAGACCGCCAAGCGCGCGCTCGAGGTCGCCGCCGCCGGCGGCCACCACCTGCTGATGATCGGGCCGCCCGGTGCCGGCAAGTCGATGCTGGCGCGGCGGCTGCCGTCGATCCTGCCCCCGCTCGAGCCGGCTGAGATGCTGGAAGTGAGCATGATCCGGAGCTTGGCCGGCGACCTTGCCGGCGGGCGCATCGGGCGGGCGCGGCCGTTCCGCGCGCCGCATCATTCGGCGAGCATGGCGGCGCTGGTCGGCGGCGGCACGCGGCCGCGGCCCGGCGAAGCGGCGCTCGCCCATCTCGGCGTGCTGTTTCTCGACGAGCTGCCGGAGTTCCACCCGCAGGTGCTCGATGCGCTGCGCCAGCCGCTCGAAACCGGCGAGACGGTGATCGCACGGGCCAACCACCGCATTTCCTACCCGTCGCGCATTCAACTGATCGCGGCGATGAATCCCTGCCGCTGCGGGCGCGCCGGAGAACCCGGCTATGCTTGCCGCCAAGGCAGGGGCTGTGCCGAGCGCTATCAGGCGCGCATCTCGGGCCCGATGCTCGACCGCATCGACCTGCAGATCGAGGTGCCGGCGGTCTCGGCCGCCGACCTGGTGCTGCCGCAAGCTTCGGAAGGCAGCGCGGAGGTGCGGGGGCGCGTGACCGCAGCCCGCCGCGCCCAGATCGAACGTTTCGCCGCGCTCGGGCTTGTCCGCATCCGCACCAATGCCGAATGCGACGGCGCTCTGCTCGAGGAGATCGCCGCGCCGGACCGCGCCGGGCTGACGCTGCTGCGCGAGGCGGCCGACGCGCTCAGCTTGAGCGCCCGCGGCTACCACCGGACGCTTCGGGTCGCGCGCACGCTGGCCGATCTCGACGGCGAGGACAAGGTCGCCCGCATCCACGTCGCCGAGGCCTTGAGCTATCGCGGCGAGACCCTGCGCCGGGCCCAAGCCGCCGCCTAAACCCGCGGTTTTCCGCCACTAAAGCCTTTTTCAAACATTCTCTGCTTGGTTGGCGCGGCAACGCGCCGGGCTGAACCCGGCCGCAACCAACCGAGTGGCGTCAGGTGGCTCACGAACATCACAGCGCGGAGACCGGTCGGGGCAGAGGACTGTCTTGGCTCGCCCGTCTCAAACGCGGCTGGCGTCGTTGGACTGGCGCCGGCGCCGCTCACGACGCAACGCTAGAGAGACTCAAAGATCTGCAATGGGAGCTACGCGAGCGCGAAGCGCACTATCGCGAACTGGCGCTCGCCCGTGACCGCGACCAAGCAATGGAGGCGAACAAGGCCAAGTCGCGATTCCTCGCCTCGATGAGTCATGAAATCAGGACCCCGATGAACGGCATCCTCGGCATGACCGGCCTGCTGCTCGACACCGAGCTGTCGCCCGAGCAGCGCACCTATGCCCGCGCCATCTCGACCTCGGCCAATACCTTGCTGTCGCTGATCGACGAGGTGCTCGACTTCTCCAAGATCGAAGCCGGCAAGATCGAGCTCAGGTCGGCGCCGTTCGACATCGCCGATGCCGCGCAAGGCGTGATCGAGTTATTGGCACCGCGAGCCCGCGACAAAGGTTTGGAAATCGGCTGGCTGGCGGCGCCCGACCTGCCGAACACGGTGATCGGCGACGAGATGCGCGTCCGCCAGATCCTGATGAATCTCGTGGGCAATGCCATCAAGTTCA
Source organism: uncultured Alphaproteobacteria bacterium (assembly GCA_963812105.1). Classification (GTDB taxonomy): domain Bacteria; phylum Pseudomonadota; class Alphaproteobacteria; order Rhizobiales; family Methyloligellaceae; genus Methyloceanibacter. Next base: position 183,359 of record CAWEUF010000002.1, on the reverse strand, counting down.
CGTCGGCCGGCGGCGTGGGCCTGACGCTTGGGCTCGCTCCCGGCGCGACGCGCGGCTCCGGGAACGGGACCCTGCTGCGCTTCGCCGTGCGCGATACCGGACCGGGCGTGCAGCCCGACGCCATCGGCCGCATCTTCGCCGAGTTCGAGCAGGCCGAACAGGGTCCGGCGCGACGGCATGGCGGCACCGGGCTCGGGCTCGCCATCTCCAAGCGCCTGGTCGACGAAATGGGCGGTCGCATCGGCGTGGCGAGCGTGCCGGGAGCCGGCGCCACCTTCACGGTCGACCTCCCCTTCGCGGTGCCGCAAGGCGTTGCCAAACTCGGTGCGTCCTGGCCGAAGCCGACAGTTCGGGAAAAGGTCCTGGTCGTGCTGGAGGGCGCGGTCGAAGCAAGTCTGATCTGCGACCTGCTGGTGGCGATGGGAGCAGCCGTCGCTCGCGTGCGGCTCAAGGACGCCGCGCGCGTTGCCGCGGGCGCCGCCGCAACCGCGGTGCCCTTCACCGCGCTGCTCACCGACCGGAGCGCGGTGCAAGCCGGCGCGGCGCAGCTCATCGGCCTGTTGAAGCCCGACCGAACCGTGCATCGCACGCCTCGCGCGGTGGTGCTGATCGATCCGGCCGAGCGCGGCGACATTCCGAGCTTCCGCGCCGAGGGCTTCGAGTTCTACCTGGTCCGTCCGGTCAGGCCGATGTCGCTGCTCACCCAACTATTCACCGACCAGATATTGGCGACCGATGTTGCCTCGCCCGTCCGGGTTGCCTTCCCCATGTCGCTGGCCGCGGGCAAGGGCGCTTCCATCCTGCTGGCCGAGGACAACGATATCAACGCGCTGCTCGCCTGCACCATGTTGGAGAAATCGGGCGCGCGCGTGGTGCGGGTGAGAAACGGCGCCGAGGCCGTCGCCCGGGCCAGCAGCGAGCTCGACCAAGGGAACGGCAAGGGCTTCGACCTGGTGTTCATGGATATCCACATGCCCGACATCGACGGGGTGGAAGCGGCCCGCCGCATCAGGGCGCTTTATCCGGCGAACGCACGTCCGGCCGAGGGGCGGCCGCCGATCGTGGCCTTGACCGCCAACGCCTTCGCCGAGGACCGTGAGTTGTATCTCGAGGCGGGGCTCGACGACTATCTGGCCAAGCCGTTCGAGAAGGCCGATTTGGCGGCGCTGTTTGCCCGCTGGCGGCGGCCGCACGCCGAACGGGACGGCCGCGCGGGCGTTGGCGCCGCCTAACGCCAGTCCGAACGCACCGGGAAGTTGTGCGCTTTCTCCACACTGTCACATAGAATTCGAATTGGTTTGCTAACCGGCGTTTGTTGTGGCCGAATTGGGGTTGCCCGCGGGTGGGGTGGCATTAGTAGCCTGCGGTATTCCCAAAAGTCGATCAGGCCCAGAAGCCAACCGGGCTGCTTATGCCGATGAAGCCAATGTCAGGTCGCTTAGCCGGCAGATTTCGCGGTGGGGCCATGTTTCCAGGATTGATGTTCAAGCCGAGCCCAACGGGCGGCCTGCCGTTCATGGGCAAGCGGTTCCAGCCGCCCAAGATCTATGGCCGGTTCGGCTCGCTCGAGGTGCGGCTCGCCCGCAAGAAGAGCGAGATCAGGCGCGCCCAGCGGCTGCGCTACAAAGTGTTCTACGAAGAGATGTCGGCCATTCCCAACGCGCTGGCCATTCTCTCGCGGCGCGATGAAGACGCCTACGACGCCATCTTCGACCATTTGCTGGTGATCGACCATGGCGACACCAACGGCGGACGGCGCTGGCGGCGCTCCAAGGTGGTCGGCACCTATCGCATGCTGCCGCAGGAGGTCGCCGACTGCTATGACGGCTTCTATACCCAGGGCGAATACGATATCGCGCCGCTGCTCCAGGCCAAGCCCGACTACAACTTCATGGAGCTCGGCCGGTCCTGCGTGCTCAAGCCCTATCGCAACAAGCGGACGCTGGAGCTGCTGTGGCAGGGCGTGTGGTCCTATGTCCGGGAGCGTGGCGGCGACGTGATGATCGGCTGCGCCAGCTTTCCGGGCACCGACCCCTCGGCGCACGCGCTTGCGCTGAGCTACCTGCACCATACCTCGCTGGCGCCGGAGGAGTGGCGGGTCCGGGCGCATGACCATCGGCACATCGACATGAATATGATGCCGCCCGAGGCCGTCAATGTGCGCGCGGCAATGAAGGCGCTTCCTCCCCTGATCAAGGGCTATCTGCGGGTCGGCGCTTATGTCGGCGACGGCGCGGTGATCGACCACCAATTCGGCACGACCGATGTGTTCATCATCATGCCGGTCGAGGCCATGAAGTCGCGCTACTTCGTGCATTTCGGCGCCCCGGACGAGTTCACTCCGGCCGTCGCGCCCGAATTCGCGCCACTGAACTGAAACCACGACCCGGCTTCTGGTTTGACGCCCCGGCGGCGCGCTCCTAGATTTGCCACGCCATGCGCCATACCGACCCCATCGAGGCCCGCGCCGCAGCCGAGGCTGCCGCCTCCTTGCGCCAGCTCAACGAACGCTCGCGCGAGGTGTTCAAGCGCATCGTCGAATCTTACCTCGCCACCGGCGAGCCGGTCGGCTCGCGCAACCTGAGCCGCGCCTTGCCGATGACGCTGTCGCCCGCCTCGGTGCGGAACGTCATGTCGGACCTCGAAAGCCTGGGTCTGATCTACGCGCCGCATACCAGCGCGGGGCGGCTGCCGACGCAGACCGGCTTGCGCCTGTTCATCGACGGGCTGCTCGAGGTCGGCGATATCAGCGTCGAGGAGCGTAGCCAGATCGAGAGCCGCATCGCCGGCAGCGGCCGGCGCCGGGCGGTCGAGGACGTGCTCGGAGAAGCGGGCGAGATGCTGTCCGGGCTGTCGCGCTGCGCCGGCGTGGTGCTGGTCGACAAGCAGAGCAAGAAACTAAAGCATGTCGAGTTCGTGAATTTGGGCCCGGGGCGCGCGCTGGCGGTGCTGGTCGGCGACGACGGCGACGTCGAGAACCGCATCATCACGCTTGCCCGAGGGGCTGCCGCTGTCCTTGCTGCAGGAGGCTTCCAACTACCTCAATGCCCGCATCGTCGGGCTGACCTTGGCCGAGGCCCGCACCCGCATCGAGACGGAGATCGAGGAGCGGCGCGCGCAGCTTGACGAATTGACCGCGAGTATCGTCACCGAAGGTCTTGCCACCTGGTCGGGACAGGCGGACGACCGGCAGAGCCTGATCGTGTGCGGGCGCGCGCATCTCCTGGAAGATGTCAGAGCGATGGAGGATCTGGAGCGGGTCCGCCTGTTGTTCGAGGATCTCGACACCAAGACCGACCTGATCCAGCTGCTTGGCCTGGCCGAGCGGGCCGAAGGCGTGCGCATCTTTATCGGCTCCGAGAACAAGCTGTTCTCGCTGTCTGGCTCGGCACTGATCGTCTCGCCGTTCGAGGATACCGAGCAGAAGATCGTCGGCGTTCTCGGCGTTATCGGGCCGACCCGCCTCAATTATGCGCGCATCATTCCCATGGTGGACTACACCGCAAAGCTGCTTGGGCGCCTTGTCCCTTGATTTTTGCCGCCTTACGGTCGATATCCCCCCTGACTTTCAAGTGAAACAATTCGCCGAGGCTCAGCATGCCCGACGACAAGACCGATCCGCGTGAGGCCAACGAGGATCAGGCGAAAGTCGCCGATTCACCGGAGGCCAGGCCCAACACTGTAAAGCCCGACCCCAGCGGCGAGCTCGGGGCCGATCTCGACGCGCTGCTCGCCGAAAACACCGAAATGCGCGACCGGCTGCTGCGCACCATGGCCGACATGGAAAATCTGCGCCGGCGCACCGAGCGGGAAAAGACCGACACGGCGCGCTACGCCATTTCCAATTTCGCGCGTGACGTGCTGACCGTCGGCGACAATCTCAAGCGCACCATCGAGCACGTGCCGGCGGAGGCCGCGGCCGGAGATCCGGCGCTCAAGAGTTTCCTCGAAGGGGTCGAGCTGACCGAGCGCGAGCTGCTCAACGTGCTGGAGCGGCACGGCGTCACCCGCATCGAGCCGCTCGGGGAGCGCTTCGACCCGAATTGCCACCAGGCGATGTACGAGGTCGACAACGCCGATGTGCCGGAGGGCACGGTGGTCGACGTCATGCAGTCCGGCTACACCATCGGCGACCGTTGCCTCAGACCGGCGCTGGTGGCCGTCGCCAAGGGTGGCGCCAAGGCGCCTAAGCCGAAGGGCAACGGCACGAGTTCCCGCAAGGCCGCCAACGACGACTTCCCGGACGGCGAGACGGACTAAGAGCCCGAGGATTAGCGCAAGTCACTGCGGCCTCGTCACCCGGCGCAAAGTCAGATTGAACCGGCCGCCCTCGGCGAGCAGGTCCGAGGTGCCGGGCAGGATGCGGTCGATGCCGTGATAAGCGAGGCGGTCCTCGCCGCCCAGCACCACCACATCGCCGGACTTGAGCTCATATTTCACGGTCGGGTCCTTGCGCGAGGTGCCGCCGACGCGAAAGATGCCGGTGTCGCCGAGCGACACCGAGAGCACGGGCGCCGAGAAATCCTCCTCGTCCTTGTCCTGATGCAGCCCCATCTTGGCCTCGCCCGCATAGTAATTGACGAGGCAGGCCTCGGGCGGAGCGGCGTACCCGCCCACCTCATTCCACAGATCGAGCAGCATGCGCGGGATCGGCGGCCAGGGCTTGCCCGTCTGCGGATGCGTCGCCTGATAGCGATAGCCGCGCTCCTGGTCGGTCACCCAGCCGAGCGGCCCGCAATTGGTCATGCGCACGCTCATCTTCTTGCCCGAGCGCGGCATGGTGGGGGTGAACAGCGGCGCCTCGGCAATGATCCGGCGCAAATCGGCCAGCAGCGCCCCTTGCGCCGCCCGATCGAGATGGTGCGGAAAATATTTCACGCTGCCTTTGCTCCGACTCATGGCTGTCCTACGTTCTGTCATATAGCGGCTGGGCGGCGAATGAGGAGATGCGGTGGTGACGGCAAAGGCGCGTGACTCGAACCCGGACGGTTACGTGCATGCCCGCGACGTGAGCGAGTATCGGCGTTTGCACGACCAGGCCCTGATGTGGCAGCGGGCGACCGAGGAGCTGCTTGACCGGATCGGTCTCAAACCCGGCATGAGCTGCCTCGACGTGGGCTCGGGTCCAGGCGCGGTGATGCGGCTGATGGCCGATCGGGTCGGGCCGCAGGGCCGCGTCGCCGGCATCGAGATCGACGGCGCGCTCGGCGCCCAGGCGCTCGGCGATCTCCGCGCCCAAGGCGGCGCCGCGTTCGAGCTGCTCGAGGCGGATGTCACCACGCTCGACCAGCCGCCCGGCGCGCCGTTCGACTTGAGCTATTGCCGGCTGTTCCTGATGCATATGCAAGACCCGGTGGCGGTGCTGGAGAAGATGCTGTTCTGGACCAAACCGGGCGGCATCGTGGCGGCACAGGAGTTCGACTTCGGCGCCATCGCGGTCGAGCCCATCTGCCCGGCGATGGCCGAGTTCAACCGCCTGTTCGAGAGCGTATTCAGAGCCCACGGCCGAAACTTGCGGGCCGGGCGCCAGCTGCCGGCGCAGTTCGAGGCGGCCGGCATGGGCGTGCCCGACGGCACGCTGGCGGAAGCGAAGTTCCTGCCCCTCAAGGACATGGGGCAAATGTTGATCGGCGTTTACCAAAGCCTGTTTCCGGCCGCCGCCGCGCTCGGCATCGCCGATCAGGCGCGGGCCGATCAATTCAAGGCCGACATGACCGAGGCCGCCCTGGACGGACGGTATTACTGCCTCACGCCCATTCTGATCGGCGCCTGGAAGCGGGTCGCGTGACGCGCCGCTCCGGACGTGCTGTCATCAGCGCTTCTCCTTGCGGGTCATAGGCTTGCCACCTATATAACCGCGGAACCCTGCCGCATGAGTCGGCGGGATGCGCCGAATATTGGGGACCGACGCCTAGCGCTGAGATGCCGGGTGCCGCTCAAGGGCCCGGACGGTCTGCCAGAAAGAGAGGTTCGTAATGGCGAAAGTGATCGGAATCGATCTCGGCACTACCAATTCCTGCGTCGCCGTGATGGACGGCAAAACTCCCAAGGTCATCGAGAATGCCGAAGGCATGCGCACCACGCCTTCGATGGTCGCCTTCACCGATGACGGCGAGGTCATCGTCGGACTTCCCGCCAAGCGACAAGCCGTCACCAACCCCGAGAACACATTCTTCGCCATCAAGCGCCTGATCGGCCGCCGCTGGGACGACCCGATGGTCGAGAAGGACAAGAAGCTCGTCCCCTACAAGATCGTCAAAGCCGGCAACGGCGACGCCTGGGTCGAGTCCCACGGCAAGCAATATTCGCCCTCGCAGATTTCCGCCTTCATCCTGCAAAAGATGAAGGAGACCGCCGAAGCCCATCTCGGCCAGAAGGTCGAGCAAGCGGTCATCACCGTCCCCGCTTATTTCAACGACGCGCAGCGCCAAGCCACCAAGGATGCCGGCAAGATTGCCGGCCTCGACGTATTGCGCATCATCAACGAACCGACCGCGGCTGCGCTCGCCTATGGCCTGGACAAGAAGGAAGGCAAGACCATCGCCGTCTATGACTTGGGCGGCGGCACGTTCGACATTTCCATTCTCGAGATCGGCGACGGCGTGTTCGAGGTCAAGTCGACCAACGGCGACACCTTCCTCGGCGGCGAAGACTTCGACATGCGCATCGTCGATTACCTCGCCAACGAGTTCAAGAAGGAGGCCGGCATCGATCTGCGCGGCGACAAGCTGGCGCTGCAGCGCCTGAAAGAGGCGGCGGAGAAGGCCAAGATCGAGCTCTCATCGACCACGCAGACCGAGATCAACCTGCCGTTCATCACCGCCGACAAGTCAGGCCCCAAGCATCTCACCATGAAGCTCACGCGGGCCAAGCTCGAGAGCTTGGTGGAAGATCTCATCCAGAAAACCATCGGCCCGTGCGCCAACGCGCTGAAGGACGCCGGCCTCAAGGCCGCCGAGATCGAGGAAGTGGTGCTGGTCGGCGGCATGACGCGCATGCCGAAGGTGGTCGAGACGGTGAAGACGTTCTTCGGCCGCGAGCCGCATAAGGGCGTGAACCCCGACGAGGTGGTGGCCATCGGCGCCGCCATTCAGGCCGGCGTGCTGCAAGGCGACGTCAAGGACGTGCTGCTGCTCGACGTCACGCCGCTGTCGCTCGGCATCGAGACCTTGGGCGGCGTGTTCACCCGGCTGATCGACCGCAACACCACCATCCCGACCAAGAAGAGCCAGGTGTTCTCCACCGCCGAGGACAATCAGAACGCGGTCACCATCCGCGTATTCCAGGGCGAACGCGAGATGGCGGCCGACAACAAGATGCTCGGCCAGTTCGATCTGGTCGGCATTCCGCCGGCGCCGCGCGGCGTACCGCAGATCGAGGTGACCTTCGACATCGATGCCAACGGCATCGTCAATGTGTCGGCCACCGACAAGGCCACCGGCAAGGAGCAGTCGATCCGCATCCAGGCCTCGGGCGGCCTGACCGACGCCGATATCGATCGCATGGTCAAGGAAGCCGAGAGCCACGCCGAGGACGACAAGCAGCGCCGCGAGCTGGTCGAAGTTCGGAACCAGGCCGAGGCCTTGGTCCATTCGACCGAGCGGATGCTCAAGGACTTCGGCGACAAGGTCCCGGCCGGCGATAAGGCGCTGGTTGAAGCCGCGGCGTCCGATCTCGAAATCGGCCGTTCAGGGCGAGGACAAAGATGCCATCAAGCAGAAGATCGACGCGCTGGCTCAGGCCTCGATGAAGCTCGGCGAGGCCATGTATCAGTCGAGCCAAGGCGCGGCCGGAGGCGGCGAGGGCGGTCCATCCGACGCGGCCGGCGGCCCCGACGACAAGGTGGTCGATGTCGATTTCGAGGAAGTCAAGGACGACGACAGCAAGAAGTCGGCGTGACGAAAACGCATGGCAAGGCGCCGGGCGACCGTGCCCGGCGCCGGCCCAACATAAGAGGCTTATGCGCCGCCACGCGGTCGGCGGTGTAAAGGGCCGGAGGGGCGATGTCGAAACGGTGCTACTATGATGTGCTCGGCGTAACGCGCGGCGCTCGCGACAGCGAGATCAAGGCCGCCTTTCGGCGTCTCGCCAAGGCATGTCATCCCGACAGCTGCAACGGCGATCCGGACGCCGAGCGGCGTTTCAAGGAACTCAACCAGGCTTACGAGGCGCTCAAGGATCCGCAGCGCCGCGCCGCCTATGACCGATTTGGCCACGCCGCGTTCGACGCCGGATTGGCCGGCGGCCAGGGTCATAACTTCGGCGCCGATTTTTCGGCCTCGATGTCGGCGATGTTCGACGACCTGTTCGGCGAATTCATGGGCCAGCGCCGCCCGCGCCAGCGCTCGTCGCGCGAGCGCGGCTCCGACCTCCGCTACAACATGGAGATCACGCTGGGCGAAGCCTTCGAGGGCAAGACCGCGCAGATTCGCGTGCCGACCTCCGTGACGTGCGACAGCTGCTCGGGCTCCGGCGCCAAAGCCGGCACCTCGCCCACCACCTGCCGCACCTGTGGCGGCATCGGCAAGGTGCGCGCCAGCCAAGGCTTCTTCACCATCGAGCGCACCTGTCCCTCCTGCCAGGGACGGGGCGAGACCATCGAGACGCCCTGCCCGTCCTGCAACGGCGCCGGCCGCGTGACGCGCGAGCGCACCTTGTCGGTCACCATCCCGGTCGGTGTGGAGGACGGGACCCGCATCAGGCTCGCCGGCGAAGGCGAGGCCGGGGTGCGCGGCGGACCGCCGGGCGACCTTTACATCTTCCTGTCGATCAAGCCGCACGAGTTCTTCCAGCGCGACGGCGCCGATCTGTTCTGCCGCGTGCCGATCGCCATGACCACCGCGGCGCTGGGCGGCCAGATCGAGGTGCCGACCATCGACGGCGGCAGAACGCGGGTGAAGATCCCGGAAGGCACCGAGAGCGGCAAGCAGTTCCGGCTCAAGGCCAAAGGCATGCCGGTGCTGCGCTCCAAGCAGCAGGGCGACCTCTACATCCAGGTCGAGGTCGAGACGCCGAAGAACCTGTCGCGCAAGCAGCGCGATCTCCTGAAATCCTTCGAAGAGGCCTCGAACCCGAGCACCAGCCCGGCCTCGACCGGCTTCTTCGCCCGGGTCAAGGATTTCTTCGAAGGCATCCGCGAGTAGCGGCTACCCTTACGCTCCGTCTTTGACGTAGAGTGCCGTCCCCAGCCACTGCGCGCGTCAGCGCGACAGCCAGAGAGACCGCCATGGCCGGCGAGGCACCGCGCAATTCCTCACGGAGAAGCGCCAAGAAGGAGCTGCGGCTCGGCACGCCCGATGTGACGCGCGCCGCCAAGATCACCGCCGCGGTGGTCGGCGTGCTCGCCCTGGCAATCGGCCTGTGGTACGCGCGCACCGCAATCCTGCTCGCGTTCGCCGGCATCCTGCTGGCCATCGTGCTCTATGGCGCGAGCCGCGCGCTGGAGGAGCTCACAAATCTGCCGCGGCTCGTCATGCTTGCCGCCGTGGTGATCGGCCTCGCGCTGTTCTTCGGCGTGGTCATGGCCACTGCGGGGCCGACGCTTGCGGTGCAGATCGCCCAGCTGGCCCGCGGTATCGCCGCCGGCGCCACCACCTTGACCAAGGAAGTGGCGAGCTTCGCCGACCAAGCCAATCTCCTGCAGAATGTCGATCTCGTGCAGATGCTGAGCGGGCTGCTCAGTCCCTGGGGCATTGCCACCGGCGCCACCTCGGTGGCGTTGTCGATCGTCGGCATTTTCAGCGCGGGCCTGATCGTGATCTTCTTCGGCATCTATTTCGCGGCCGATCCCCAGACCTATCTCACTGCCGCCGCCCGCGTCGCCCCCGAGGAGCGGCGCGCCGCCACGTTGCAGATGATGCATGAGACCGGCGATCTCCTGCGGCGCTGGCTGATCGGGCAAAGCATCTCGATGGCGCTGATCGGCACCTTCACCTATGTCGGCCTGCTGATCCTCGGCGTGCCGATCCCGTTCGTGCTGGCGCTGTTCGCCGGGCTGGCCGGCTTCCTGCCTTATCTCGGACCGATCATCGGCGCGGTGCCCATGGTGCTGGTCGCCGGCGGCGAGAGCCTCGACCTCGCGCTGTGGGTGCTCGGGCTCTATGCGCTGATCCAGTTCCTGGAAAGCTACCTCCTGACGCCGCTGATCCAGGCGCGGGCGGTGTCGCTGCCGCCGGCGGTGGTGATCTTGAACCAGCTGGTGCTTGGCGCGGTGTTCGGCCTGCTCGGCCTGGCGCTGGCGACGCCGCTGGCCGCGGCGGCGACCGTGCCGCTTCGCTATTTCTTCGGCATCGGCGAAGAGGGCTCGAAGGCGCGGGCCGCCAAAACCAAGCCATGAGGGAACCGACGATGCGTCTTCTGTTCTTCGCCGGCAGCACGCGGGAGGGCTCGTTCAACCGGAAGCTCGCCGCGCTCGCGCACCACATCGCCGAGGCCAACGGCATCGAAGCGGTGCTGGTCGACCTCAAGGATTATCCGATGCCGATCTATAACGGCGATCTCGAAGCCAAAGAGGGACCGCCGGAACGGGCGCGCGCCTTCAAGGCGCTGATGGAAGAGTATCAAGGCGTGTTCATCGCCAGCCCCGAATATAATTCCTCGGTGACGCCGCTGCTCAAGAACACGCTCGACTGGGTGACGCGGGTCAGAGCCAAGGGCGAAACCGGGCTCGAAGTGTTCAAGTCGCGGGTGTTTGCCATTTCGGGCGCCTCGCCCGGCTATTACGGCACGATGCGGGGCCTGCTGCACCTCCGCCAGATCCTCGCAGTCGGCATCGGTGCGACCGTGATCCCGCAGCAAATCGCGCTGCCGCGCGCCATGGATGCATTCGAGACCGACGGCAGCCTCAAGGACCAGGCGCAGCAGAATTTGTGCAAGAGCGTGGTCGAGGCGCTGGCCGTCGCCGCACGCAAGTTCGCTGACACATGATGCTGCCCCGCGATCGTCTCATCGTGGCGCTCGACGTGCCGAGCGTGGAGGAGGCGACGGCTCTGATCGAGACGCTCGGCGACAGTGTCGGCGTCTACAAGATCGGGCTTGAGCTGCTGTTTGCGGGAGGCATCGAGCTTGCGCGCGCGCTCGCGCATAGCGGTCGGCCGGTGTTCGTCGACGCCAAGCTGCTCGACATCGAAGCGACGGTCGAGCGCGCTACCGCCGCCATCGCCCGAAGCGGGGCGGCGTTTCTGACCGTGCACGCGCTCGACCAGAAGACGCTCGGCGCCGCGGTGCGCGGGCGAGGCGACAGCGCGCTCAAGCTGCTCGGCGTCACGGTGCTGACCAACCTCGCGCCGTCGGATCTGATCGAGCAGGGCATCGACCATCCGCTCGCCGAGCTGGCGCTGCACCGCGCCAAGCTCGCCAAGCAAGCGGGCCTCGACGGCGTGATCGCCTCAGGCCATGAGGCGGCAAGAATCCGTGAAACCACGGGGCCGGGCTTCCTGATCGTCACGCCCGGCGTCAGGCCGCAAGGAAGCGCGTCCGACGACCAGGCGCGCGCGGTGACGCCGAGACTGGCGATCGAGGCCGGCGCCGACTATCTCGTGGTGGGGCGGCCGATCACCCGCGCACCCGATCCTCGCGAAGCGGCCTATGCCATCGCCGGCGAGATCGCCGCGGCGCTAGCCGGCTAATTCAGCGAGGCGGCCTTCGATCAGGCGGATCAGCGTGTCGGCGTCGCCTTCGATCAACATCTGTTTCAGCCGCGACTTGCCGCCCTGCGCCACCGAGACAAAGCTCGGCGGGACCTTCAGCCAGCGCGCCACCAACCGCTCGAGCGCCTCGTTGGCGCGGCCGTCCTCAGGCAGCGCCCGCACCTTGGCCTTCAACACCGCCTCGCCGTCGAAACTTTCGACACCGACGATCTCGTCGCGGGAGGATTTCGGCGTAAGCCGCACGGTCAGCATCACGCCTTCGCCGGTGCGGCGCAGTCCGAGGGTGAGCGCCTCGCCGCTCAAAAGGTCGGCGGCGGCGCGACCGCCGGCAAGATCCAGCCGATCAACACCACGTTGGTAATGAACATCAAGATCAAAATGAGGATCACCGGCGAGATGTCGATGCCGCCGAGATTGGGCAGCACGCTCCGGATCGGACGCAGGGCCGGCTCGGTCACCCGGTAGAGCATGTCGGCGACCGAGTAGACGAAGCGGTTCTGGGTGTTGACCACGTTGAAGGCAATCAACCAGCTGAAGATGGCGCTAGCAATGATCACCCAGATATAGAGCTGGATGACATAGACGATGAATTCGATCAACGGCACCATCAAAGACCTCCTGGGCTGGCCGGGACCATGTAGCGGAGAGGCGGGAGCGAGGGCAAGGGGAGCTGAACAGGGCCTTTGGCCCCGGGGCTCGCTTGACAGGCCTGAAGGGCAATCCCTAAATGCCCCACTCTATGGGGCCGTAGCTCAGTTGGGAGAGCGCAGCAATCGCACTGCTGAGGTCGTCGGTTCGATCCCGTCCGGCTCCACCATTCCCAAAGCTTGACCATCAGGCCGGTGGGCGGGGGCCGTCGCGGCGAGAGGCCTCGACCGGTGCGCGGTCTCCGGGGTTCGGCGTGCCCGGGCCTGGCATTTGCAGGTTGCCCGCTTCATCACGCACCCTGAACAACCATCCCATGGCGGGGACGAGGAGGAGGTCGGGCGTAAAGCGCCGGGCGAAGAGGCTCAAGCGATTGAACCAGCCCGCCACGATCACCTTCTTGCCGCGCATGAATTGCCGATAGGCGATGGCAGCGAGATGCTCGCTGGTCATGACCGGCAGCAGCATGACGTAGCGTGAGTTCTCGGCGCCGGCTTTGGCGTGCAGTTCGGTGCCGGTGGTGCCCGGCGCCAGCGCCGAGATGCGCACGCCGGTATACATGGTCTCGTAAGCCAGCGCCCGGCTCAGCGACAGCACGAAGGCCTTGGTGGCGGCGTAAGTCGCCTGATAGGGCACCGGCATGAAGCCCTCCATCGAGGCGACGTTGAGCACGCCGCCCCGCCGCCGCGCGATCATGCCGGGCAGGAAGCGCAGCGTGAGGTCGACCATGGCGCCGGTGTTGAGATCGATCAGCCGCCGCATCGCGGCGAGGTCTTGATCCTGGAAGAAGCCGGCCGACATGGCGGCAGCGTTATTGACGAGCATATCGGCATGAAAGCCGAAGCGCCGCAGCGCCTGTTCGACGGCGGCGCAGCCTTCCACCGTGCTCAAATCACAAGCGGCGAACTCGACCTGCACGGCGTGCCTGTCAGCCAGAGCGCGTGCCGTGGCGGCGAGCTTCGCCTCGTCGCGGGCGACCAGCAGGAGCGCATGGCCGCCGCGGGCGAACTCCTCGGCCAAGGCGCGCCCAATGCCCTGGGTCGCCCCGGTGATGACGGTGGCCGGCGTCGACGTCCGCGCCTCTGTGCTGTTCATGCGACCCCTTCAAATTCAGGCAATTTCGGCCGTTCCGGCCGGCCGAGAACCCCTAGCACACCCTTGCTACCCGGGCATCTGGTGGTTCAAATTTTGGGCGGCAAGGGCCTGGGAAGGCTCGGCGCCGGCAAGCTAGAATGGCGGCCCGCGCGTGTCGCCCCGATGCAGTCCAACGCATGTTTAAGGAAAATGGCTATAAGGTAGCGGCATCAGCCCGGAAGGTTGCGGATTCTGGCGGGAACCGCAGGGATTGGGCCCCGTTGTTCTGAGTTGGGCCGGCCACCGGTTCACGTCTGTTTCGAGGAGTTTCGAGTATGGCACCGCGCGCGTTCTGGACCGGCCATTTGCGACTTTCCCTGGTCAATATCCCGGTCAGGCTCTATCCGGCCACCACCTCCGAACGCGCCATCGCCTTCCACCAGATCCACCAGCCTTCCGGCAAGCGCATCCGCTACCAGAAGGTCGCGCCCGGCGTCGGCCCGGTCGAGAACGAGGAGATCACCAAGGGCTACGAATACGAGAAGGGCAAATATGTCCTGATCGACCAGCAGGAGATCGACGATCTCAAGCTCGAATCGAAGCAGACCATCGAGTTGGTCCGGTTCGTCGACGAGGAGGCCATCGACATCCGCTTTTTCGAGACGCCCTATTATCTGATGCCCGACGGCGACATGGCCGACGAGGCCTATGTCATCGTCCAGAAGGCGTTGAAGGACACCGGCAAGATCGGCGTCGGCCAGTTCATCCTGCGCGGTCGCGCCAACCTGGTGGCGATCAAGCCGTTCGGCAAAGGGCTGATGCTCGAAGTGCTGCGTCACGCCAATGAGATTCGCGCGGCCGAGCCGGTGTTCAAGGAAATTGCCGACGTCAAGGTCGACAAGGAGGCGCTCGACCTCGCCAAGGAGCTGATCAAGCGCAAGACCGGCAAGTTCGAGCCGGAGCAATTCAAGGACGACTATAGCGAGGCGGTGTGGGAATTGATCAACGCCAAGCTCGAGGACCGCGCGCCGGAGATCGTGACCGAGCTGCCGGGCACCGCCAAGGTCATCAACATCATGGATGCGCTGAAGAAGAGCGTGCAGCAAGGCAAGGGCGCGACCGGCGGCAAGACCGCCGCCAAGCGCGGCGCCACGGCTCGCTCGAACGGCAAGAAGGCGGCGAAGGGCGCGCCCAAGCGGAAGTCGGCTTAAGCCATGGCGCGGGCCGGCAACCGCGACCTTCTCGCCGAGTACAAGGCGAAGCGGGATTTCGGCAAGACGCCGGAACCCGGACCCAAGCGGGCGAAAGCCAAGGGCAACAGCTTCGTCATCCAGAAGCACGCCGCCCGCCGCACCCATTTCGATTTCCGGCTCGAGCATGACGGCGTGCTGAAGAGCTGGGCGGTCACCAGGGGCCCGAGCCTCGATCCCGCGCAAAAGCGTCTCGCGGTGATGACCGAGGACCATCCGCTCGAATATGGCGGCTTCGAAGGCGTGATCCCCAAGGGCGAATATGGCGGCGGCCCGGTGATGATCTGGGACGAAGGCACGTGGGAGCCGCTCAGCGATCCCGACGAGGGCCTGGCCAAAGGCGACCTCAAGTTCCGCCTGCACGGCCACCGGCTGAACGGCGACTATGTGCTGGTGCGCATGAAGCCCCGCAAGGAGGATCGCGGCCGGCAGAACTGGCTGATGATCAAGAAGCGCGACGACCATGCCGTCGAGGGCGGTGAGCCGACCGAACAGTTCGATACCAGCGTGAAAACCGGCCGCACCATGGATCAGATCCTGACCGGCGACTCGGCCGTGTGGACCTCCAACAAGGCTCAAAAAAAAACTCCGGCCGCGAAACCCAAGCGCGCGGCAACGGCAAAGCCAAAGCGAAAAAAGTCGCCCGCACGTTAGTCCCCGACTTCGTCGCGCCTGAGCTCGCCACGCTCGACAAAGAGGTGCCGACCGGACCCGGCTGGCTGCACGAGGTGAAATATGACGGCTACCGCATCATCGCGCGCAAGGCCGGCGACGACATCACGCTGTTCAGCCGCAGCGGTCTCGACTGGACAATACGGTTCCCGGCGATCGCCAAGGCGCTGCTTTCCTTCCCGGCGGAAAGCGCGCTGATCGACGGCGAGGCCGCGTTCGTGCTGCCGTCGGGCATCACCGACTTCAAATCGCTGCAGGAGCATATCGACAGCGCGCACGGCTCGATCCGCTATTTCGTGTTCGATCTGCTGTCGCTCGACGGCAAAGACTGGCGCAAAAAGCCGCTCAAGGAGCGCCGCGCCAAGCTCGCCGAGCTGATGGCGAAGAAGGGCGTCTCGAATTTTCTGGTCTATGCCGATTACGTCGAAGGCTCGGGACAGGCGTTCTTCGACCAAGCCTGCGCCGCAGGGCTCGAAGGCATCATGTCGAAACGGGCCGATCGGCCTTACATCTCGGGCCGCGGCAGAGACTGGCTCAAGATCAAATGCACCAAGGGCGAGGAGTTCGTGATCGGCGGCTACAGCCGCTCCGAGGTCAGGGGCAAGCCGTTCTCCTCGCTGCTGCTCGGCACGTTCGACGACGGGAAGCTGATCTATTCCGGCAAAGTCGGCACCGGATTCGACTCCGGCGATTTCACCAGCCTCGCCAAAAAGTTCGAGCCGCTCGAACGCGCATCCTCGCCCTTCGTCGAGGTGCCCGCCGCCGAGCGCAAGGACGCGGTGTGGCTCAAGCCGAAGCTCGTCTGCGCAGGTCGATTTTACCGAATGGACCCGTGACCGGCGGCTGAGACATCCGAGCTTCAAGGGCTTGCGCGACGACAAACCTGCGCGCGAGGTCACGCGCGAGCAATCCGACGACGAGGAGGCCGGCATGGCCAAGACGAAAAGCGCCGCGAGCAAAAAGACCGAACCGGTGTTCGACGGCGTCACGCTGACCAATCCCGACCGGGTGTACTATCCCGATATCGGGCTGACCAAGCTCGGCGTCGCCCAATATTACGAAACGGTCGCCCCGTTCATGCTGCCTTACGTGGCGAGGCGGCCGATCAGCCTGGTGCGCTGCCCGGAGGGGATCGACAAGGAGCATTTCTTCCAGCGTCACGCCATGAAGGGCATGAGCAAGGCGGTCAAGCAGGTGCCCATTCCGGGCGGCGAGAGCAAGAAGCCATACCTCTATATCGACGACGAGGAGGGCCTGTTCGCGCTGGTGCAGATCGGCGTGCTCGAAATCCACGATTGGGGCGTGGCCCTGCCGAAGGTCAGCCAGCCGGACCATATCGTGTTCGATCTCGACCCCGATGAGGAGCTCGATTTCTCGATCCTCAAAGCCGCCGCGGTCGAGGTGCGCGACTTTCTCGCCGAACTCGGATTCAAGACCTTTCTCAAGGCGACCGGCGGCAAGGGACTGCACGTGGTGGCGCCGCTGACGCCGAAGCTCGGCTGGGACGAGGTCAAAGGCTTCGCCAAGGCGGTGGCCGACGCGTTGGCGACGGCGCGGCCCGACCGCTACACCGCCAACATGGCGAAGAAGGTCCGGACCGGGCGGATCTTCGTCGACTATTTGCGCAATCAGCGCGGCGGCACGGCCATCTGCAACTATTCGACCCGCGCGCGCAAAGGCGCGACGGTGGCCGTGCCGCTCCGCTGGGACGAGCTGAAGGGTCTGAAAACCGCCGCGCCCTACACGGTGAAGACGCTGCCGGCGCGGCTCAAGGCTTTGAAGAAAGATCCGTGGGAGGGATATTTCTCCACCCGCCAGTCGATCACGGCCAAGGCCAAGAAGGCGCTCGGCCTCGACTAGGTTCACTTTTCGTGCCGGCGCCCTTATATGGGGGTCTTCCCAGCAACAAGCGAAAGGAGGTGATCCAGTGTCTCATTGTCATAGCCCGCGGTCGCAGGCTCGGGTGACCTGGATGCTCGCCTCTGGTGAGATCTAGGCGTCGGCTTCAAGCGACGCTTCGAAGCGGTCCAAGCCGGACCGCGGTCGACAATGGAAGGGCTGCCCTCGCGGGCGGCCCTTCTTTGTTGGGGACCCCTGGCCGTTAAGTTTCATTGAAACATTGTTCAGACCCTTGGCCCCATTTTAGGGCCCATGGGGGTGAGGGTTGCGTATCTCGTAACGGGCCTTGCCGTTGCCGCGTGCCTGGGCGTGCTCATCGGCTGCGGCGGCGGAGGCACGTTCAATTCCGGCCAGCGCGCGCCGTGGCGGGCCAAGACCGAGGAGGCATGCCTGGTCGGCGGCGCGGTGCGCGCCTCGAGCTATGTGCAGCCGATGTCGGCGATCGACGGCCCCGGCGTGTGCGGGCTGATGCGGCCGCTGCGTGTCTCGGGTCTCGCGGGCGGTAGGGTCGGGGTTCAGCCTGCGGCCACCATCGGCTGCCCGCTGACGGCGGGGCTCGACCGCTGGGTGAAGAATTCGGTGCAGCCCGCGTCCTATCGCTATTTCGGCCGGCCGGTGGTCGAGATCAGGCAGATCGCCTCCTATGGCTGCCGCGGCCGCAACGGCAACAACTACGGCAATATCTCCGAGCACGCGTTCGGCAACGCGCTCGACATTGCCGGCTTCCGGCTCGCCGGCGGCGATGAGGTCACCGTGGTCAAGGGCTGGTGGAAGGGCAGCCCGCGGGAGCGCGCCTTCCTCCAGGCGGTGTTGGCCGGCGCCTGCGCGGAGTTCTACACCGTGCTCGGCCCGGGCAGCGACCGCCACCACTACAACCACATCCATGTCGATTTGCTGGTCAGCAACGCCAAGAATGGGCGCCATTTCTGCCAGCCTTCGCCCGGGCGCGGCGTGCCGGTGGCCGAAGCGGCCAGCGCGCCCAGCACCACCGCCTCGGTGAAACCCTTCGCCTTTGTCGGCCCTGCTCCAGGGGCCGATTGACCGAAAAGCTGCACACTGTGGCCGGATCGCCACGTTCAAGCCGCCCGAGACCAAGTATGATCGGCGAATTGGGAGGGAATTGCACCAGGAGAGCCGCGAACGGGCGACCGCAGCCAAGGCCTTAGGGCCGGGCAGATTGGAGGGGCGCGATGGCAGCAGAATCGTTGGTGCAGATGCTTGAAGAGATCGCCATCGGCCTCAAGGCCGGAGACGAGGAGATTTTCGGCTGGCTCCGCGAGCAGCTCAAGGAATGCGGCGCCAGCGAAATCTCCGTCGAGCTTGCCATGGGGGTGATCGCGCGGCTGTTGCCGGAAGAGGCCCAAGGCCATCTCGAGGAGGCGCGGCAGCACGCAAGGCGCTGGGCCCATTAAAGCCCGTTTCGCGTCCTAGCCAGGAACAGGCAATGGTCCGCGCACGTTATTGAAGCCATGCGCGCATTGCTGGTCCACAATCCGAAGGCCGGTTCTGGCCGGCCGAGCGGCGACGAACTGCTTGCGGCGCTCGATGCCGCCGGGTTCTCCACCACCTATTGCTCGACCAAGACCGAGGATGTCGACCAGGCGCTGGCTCAGCCCGCCGACATCGTGATCGTGGCGGGCGGCGACGGCACCGTCGCCAAGATCGCGCGGAGCCTCAACGACCGTAAGACCCTGGTTGCCATCCTGCCGTTCGGCACCGCCAATAACATCGCGCGCTGTCTCGGCATCGCCGGAGAGCCCGGCGCCCTGATCAAGGCATTGCGCGACGCGCCGGTCGAGCGGCTCGATATCGGCCTGGCGGTCGGTCCGTGGGGCACCCGTCGCTTCGTCGAGGCGGTCGGCTGGGGGGCGCTGGCCAAGGCGGTAGACCGGGACATCGACGGCGCCTCGAAGCAAACGCGCATCGAGCGCGGCCGCGCGTCCTTCGCCAACATCGTGGCGGAGTATCCGGCCAAGCGTCTGTCGTTCACCGCGGACGGCGAGGCGTTCGAGGACGAGCTGATCTTTTTCGAAGTGCTCAACCTCGGCATGACCGGCCCGCGCATGATCATCGGCCCGACGGCGCAGCCCGGCGACCAGCTGCTCGACATCGTCTCCCTGCCGGCGGAGCGCAGACAGGACATGCTCGATTGGCTTGCCGATGGTCCTGACGATCGGCCGGCGCCGCTCACCATCCGCAAGGCGCGGAAAGCGACGCTGAGCTGGACGGATGGACCGCTCCGCGTGGACGACCAGGTGTTCGACGCGCCCGAGCTTCCCAACAACATCATCGTCGAGCTCGAGCCTGACAGCTTGCGGGTGTGCGTGCCGGCGCACCAAACCTAGGGCGCAAGCGCTCGCTCGAGTCGTTGCCATTCGGGCTCGCCACCAGGCAGGCCGAAACGCAGCCAGGTCGGATGCTCGGCGAAGCGTCGCACCAGGATGCCGGCCTGCCCGAGCGATTGAAACAGCCGCGCTGCGTCCGCCGCACGCACCAAACGGAACAGCGACGTGCCGCCGATCAAATTGAGCCCCGCTCGCGCCAGCAATCCATCGAGCCGGCCCGCGGCTTCGGCCAGCGCCTTGCGCGCCGCCTCCCGCCAGGCGGTATCCGCCAACGCCTCGGTGCCAACCGCGATGGCCACGCCCGACACCGGCCACGGGCCCAGCGCCGCCGCGAGCCGCGCGGCGATGTTCGGCGCCGCGAGCGCAAAACTCAGCCGCACGCCCGGCAGCCCGTAGAACTTGCCGAACGAGCGCAGCACGACAATGTTGCCCTCTTCGACATATTCACCGAGGCTCGCGCCGTCGGGGCCGACATCCATGAACGCCTCGTCGACCAGCAACAATCCGCCGCGCCGCCGCAAACGATCGGCGAGCGCGAGCAGCGTGTCCTTGGCGACGACCCGGCCATCGGGATTGTTGGGGTTGACGACAATGGCAATGCGCGCGTCGGCGAGCTGGCCGATTTCGGCCATCTCGACCACGTTATGGCCGGCGAGCTCCGCCACCCGGCCATGCTCGGCGTAAGTGGGCGCAAGCACCGCGGCGCGGCCGCGGGCCAACAGAAAGGCCGTTTGCGCCACGAGAATTTGCGAGCCGGGCCCGGCGGCCACATGGGCCGGCGACGGGACGCCATAAGCTTCGGTCGCGACCGCGACCAGCCTGGCGAGCGCCTCGGGCTGAGGTAGGCGCGTGAAAACATCGGGCTGAAGCTGCGGGATCGGGTAGTGATAGGGATTGATCCCGGCCGACAGGTCGAGGAAAGGTTCGGGCGCGCCGGGAAATAGCTTCCGGGCCGCGTCAAGATCGCCGCCATGGGCAAGCGGCGCAAACTCGGGGGGAGGTTTCATGGCCGCGCCGCTGGCACTGCTGGCATTGTTGTTCGAGCTCATGGTGGGCTATCCGGCCGCGCTGGCGCGGGCCATCGGCCATCCGGTGATGTGGATGGGCCAGCTTGTCGGCTGGCTCGACCGCCGGCTGAACCGTGACGACGCCAGCTCCGAAGCGCGCCGCCGGTGCCGGCGCGGTGGCGCTGCTGGTGCTGCTGGTGGTGGTCGGCGCCGTCGCGTTCATCGTCGAGCAAACCCTGCTGCTGCTGCCGTTCGGCCTGCTGTTCGCTGCCGTCGCCGCCAGCACCATGCTGGCCCAGCGCAGCCTGGTGGTCCATGTCGGCCAGGTGGCTGACGCGCTCGACGATGGCGGCATCGACGCTGGCCGCGAGGCGGTGGCGCATATCGTCGGGCGCGATACCGCCGCGCTCGACCAGGCCGGCGTGGCGCGGGCGGCGATCGAAAGTCTCGCCGAAAACTTCTCGGATGGCGTGGTGGCGCCGACGTTCTGGATGGTCATCGCGGGGCTTCCAGGGGCTGCACTGTACAAGGCGATCAACACGGCGGACAGCATGATCGGCCATCGCACCGAGCGCTACCAGGATTTCGGCCGGACTGCGGCTCAGCTCGACGACATTGTCAACATGCCGGCGTCGCGGCTGACGGCGCTGCTGATCGTTGCCGCGGCCTATCTGACCAAGGGTGCCTCGCCCTCCGCGGCATGGCAGGCGATGTGGCGGGACGGTCCGAAACATGCCTCGCCCAATGCCGGCTATCCCGAAGCGGCCATGGCCGGCGCGCTCGGTCTGGCGCTGGCCGGGCCGCGCGTCTATCACGGCGCGATCACCGACGGGGCCTGGATGGGCGACGGGCGGCGCGAGGCGACGCCAGAGGACATTCGCTCCGCGCTCGAGCTTTACAGCCGGGCCGACGGCCTGCTCATCGCCATCGTGTTCGTGTTGGCGGCGCTCATCGCGCTAATTTGAGCAGGCGATCGATATCGATATGCGCGGCAAGATGGGCGGCGAGTTTATCGAGCGTCTCGTCGATCAAGGCATCGTAGCTCACCGCCACGCCGCCTGACGCGAACCGTTCGAGCCAGGCCGAGCGCTGGCGGTCGTCGGCAAACAGTCCATGGATATAGGTGCCGATCACCCGGCCATCTGCCGCCATCGCGCCCTCGGCCGAACCATCGGCGAGGCGAGCGAAGGGCCGGGCGCAGGACGGCCCCTCGGTCACGCCCATATGCATCTCGTAACCGGCAAAGGGGACATCATCGAAGGTCGTGCCGTGGGCCGGCTCGAGCCGCTTCTCCGCCGTCAGCGTGGTCTCGACCTCGAGCAGACCGAGACCCGGCGCCGTGCCGGGCGGGCCCTCGATGCCGTCAGGATCGTGGATGGCGCCGCCGAGCATCTGATAGCCGCCGCACAGCCCGAGCACCGAACCGCCGCGGCGCAGATGCGCGGCGATGTCGATGTCGAAGCCGGCTTCCCTCAGCGCGGCGAGGTCGGCGATGGTCGACTTCGAGCCCGGCAGGATGACCAGGCCGGCATCGCCGGGCAGCGCGTGACCCGGGCGCACCCGCACGAGATCGACGGCGGGCTCGGCGTCGAGCGGATCGAGATCGTCGAAATTGGCGATATGCGGCAGGAGGGGCACCGCGATCTTCACGCGCGCGTTCTCCTTGACCGGCCGGGCGCCGTCGAGCGCGAGCGCGTCCTCGGCCGGCAGCAGCCGCGCCTCGGGCAAGAACGGAACGAGGCCGAGCGCCTCCCAGCCGGTCGCCGCCGCGATCAACGCCATGCCGCTGGCGAACAGCGCCGGATCGCCGCGGAATTTGTTGACGAGGAAGCCCTTGATCAGCGCCGCATCGTCCGCCTCGATCACCGCCTTGGTACCGACCAGACTGGCGATCACGCCGCCGCGGTCGATATCGCCGATCAAAATGACCGGCACGTCCGCGGCGCGGGCAAAGCCCATATTGGCGATGTCGTTGGCGCGGAGATTGATCTCCGACGCGCTGCCCGCGCCTTCGACCAGCACGATGTCGGCGTCACCCTTCAGCCGCGCGAAGCTGTCCAACACGAAGGCCATCAGCTCGGGCTTGACCTGCTGAAACTCTGGCGCCGATGGCCCGGCCATAGACCTGGCCTTGCACCACCACCTGCGCCCCGATCTCGCTTTGCGGCTTGAGCAGCACCGGGTTCATGTGGACGCTGGGGCCGGCGCGGGCGGCACGCGCCTGAAGCGCTTGCGCCCGGCCGATCTCGCCGCCGTCCTCGGTCACCGCCGCATTGTTCGACATGTTCTGCGGCTTGAACGGCAGCACTTTGAGCCCGCGGTTCGTGAGCGCCCGGGCGAGACCGGCGACGATCAGCGACTTGCCGACATCGGAGCCGGTGCCCTGGAACATGAGGGCCTTGGCCGCCATGGCGCTAGAACTCGATGCCTTCCTGCGCCTTAACCCCGGCGGCGAAATGATGCTTCACCAGGGTCATGTCGGTGACGAGGTCGGCCGCCTCGATCAGCTCAGGCTTGGCGTTACGCCCGGTGACCACGACGTGCAGATCCAGGGCGGCGGGCTTTCAGCGTGGACAGAACCTCGGCGAGGTCGAGATAGTCGTAGCGGAGCGCGATGTTCAGCTCATCGAGAATGACGAGGCCGAAGCTCAGGATCGGCCATCAACTCTTCGCGCTTTAGCGAAAGCGCGCTCGGCGGCAGCGACGTCGCGGGCGCGATCCTGCGTCTCCCAGGTGAAGCCCTCGCCCATGGTGTGCCACGACACCTGGTCGCCGAACGTGGCGAGCGCGTCGCGCTCGGCGGTGTGCCAGGCGCCTTTGATGAATTGCACCACGCCGACCCGCTTGCCGCGGCCGAGCATGCGCAGCGCCAGGCCGAACGCGGCGGTCGACTTGCCTTTGCCGGTGCCGGTATGGACGATGAGCAGGCCCTTCTCGATGGTCTTGCCGGCCACCTCCTCGTCCTGCACCGCCTTGCGCTTGGCCATCTTGGCGCGATGCCGGTCGGCGTCCTTGCCGTCGATCGGTTTGGTCATGGGCTTTTCACCGCCACCGGCACGCCTGCGACCATCATCACCACGCGCTGCGCCTGCGCCGCGATCCTTTGATTGAGCGTGCCCTGGAGGTCCCGGAACCGGCGCGCGAGAGCGTTGTCAGGCACGATGCCGAGGCCGACCTCGTTGGAGACCAGCACGGTCGGCCCTACCCTGGCGGCCAGCACGTCTTGCAGCCTTGCCGTTTGGGCGTCGATGTCGAGCGTTCCTTCCAGCACATTGGCAAGCCAAAGCGTCAGGCAATCGACCAACACCGCCGCCTCGGCAGGCGCTGCCGTGAGAGCATCGGCAAGATCATGCGGCGCCTCGATGGTCCGCCATCCGGCATCGCGCCTTGCTTTATGCGCGGCGATTCGCTCGGCCATCTCGTCGTCCCTCGCCTCGGCTGTCGCGATGTAGATCCAAGGCGGCGGGTACGTCGCGATCAGCCACTCGGCATAGCGGCTCTTGCCGGAGCGGGCGCCGCCGAGCACAAGCGTGATTAGCCCCGGCGCGGCGGCGTCACGATCAGCCATCAGCCGGCGGGGACGAAACGTCCCCGGAACAACCCGGCCAATCCGCCGAGCAGCATCCAGAACAGCAGCGTGGTGAGAACCACCGCCACCACAAAGCTGTGATGCAAGCCCTCGGGGATGGGTGAGTCGTAACTCACCGGCTGCGGCGCGCCGATCAGATGCGGCATGACCAGAAGCACGATGGCTGCAACGACCGCAACCACCGACCGGCCATAGACCAGCAGGGCGAGCGCGAGCGCCGTCGCGACGGCAGTCCCGATCCACCACAGCTGGCGCGCGCCAAGCTCGGCCGCCGGCATGGCGGGCAGCTCGGGCGGAAGTCCGAGGCCGGGCGCGAGCGTGAACACGGTAAATCCGGCGAGCCCCCAGAACAGGCCCTGCCGCCAATCCCTGATGCCGCCGAACAGCTCGCTCGCGGCGACGAGCAGCAGCGCGAAGCCGATGCCGGTGACGATATTGGCCAGCGCGGAAAAGACGGCGCGCTCGACACCGTCGGCAGGCGACCAGCCATCCTCGCCATGGTCATGGGCGCCGGCCTGCGCGGTGACGGCGTCGCCATGGTCGTGCGCGGGCGCCGCCCCTTCGTAGGTCTCAGCCTTGAGGATCAGCGGCACGGTGGTGAGCTGCTGCGCGATCGTCATGCCGAGACCGGCGATGGCGCCGGCCAGCGCGGCAACGACGACGATGTTGCGGAAATAATCCATGTCGCGCCCTCCCTAGTGACAGGGAAAGGACATCGAATGGCGATAGTCGTGGGCGGCGTTGTGCACCGCCTCGATGTGGGAGAAGCCCACGCCGCCGACGATGAACAATCCGAGCAGGGCGGCGGCGAAAATCGGCACGGCGCGCGACAGGGTCAGGACCGCGAGGGCATTGGCTGGCTTGGTCGCTTCAGTCTGCATCTTGATCCCCCATGCGCCCTCCACCCGAGGGCGCGGCTAAGGTTGACGCCGCCGGCAGGTCTCCTGGCTCGCGGGTCATTGCCTCCCTTCGGCCTTCCCGGAGCGAAACGCTCCAGTGGCAGGTGGAAGGGCGCTCGCCGCTTACAGTTGCGGGGGCAGCCGCGGAATTGGGATCGACCCTCACCGCGTTCCCTTTTGGTCCCGCACCATGCGGGAACCGACGACGGCAGGACTATAGTGCCGCCTTCCCGTGCTTAGCAAGCGGCGCAGGCCAGGAGCGTATTGTTGACAAAGCGGCTGGGGGCCTCCTTAAGTGGCCCGGATCGACGGTCTCTCGGATGAGAGGAACAGGGAACGCGGGACGGGGCTTTGCCCCAAATCCGCGGCTGCCCCCGCAACTGTAAGCGGCGAGCCTTAAGCCACAGAGCCACTGGGAATTCCCCGGGAAGGCGGCACAGGCTGAGACCCGCGAGCCAGGAGACCTACCGTCGATGCTGGTCGCTCACCGGGCGGGGTGCCTCGGAGCGGTTGGTTGATTGGCGGCCGGTCCTTGGCCTGGTCGCCGCAAGCACCCCAAGTCGCGAACGAACCAGTTCCGAGGAGCGACGGTCAGGGTGACTCTCACCGACACGGCAGAGACTGAAGATCGCGACATCGAGGCCGACAGCTCGATGACGATCTATGTCTGCATCACCTGTAAGCGCGCGGGCGACCCCGAGGAGGGGTTGCGTCCGGGACTTGAATTGGCACGCGCCACCGCCCGCGCCGCCGACGGCAGCGGCGTCACCGTGCGGCAAGTGCGCTGCCTCGCCAATTGCAGCCGGGCCTGCAGCGCCGCAGTCCGGCGCGACGGCGCCTGGACCTATGTGTTCGGCGGGCTCGAGCCCGAGCGCGACGCCGAAGCGCTGATCGAGGGCGCGCGGCTGTTTGCCCGCGCCGCCGACGGCCTGATGCCGTGGCGCGGGCGCCCGGACATTTTGAAGCGCGGGCTGATCGCGCGCGTGCCACCCATCGATTTCGAGGAGGAACAGAGCGAATGAGCGCGCCGCTAGCCCGCGTCCCCTGCACCATCGTCACCGGCTTTCTCGGCTCGGGCAAGACCACGCTGATCCGTCACGTGCTCGCCAACGCCAACGGGCGGCGGCTGGCGGTGATCGTCAACGAGTTCGGCGATGTCGGCATCGACGGCGAGATCCTCAAAGGCTGCGGCGATGCCGCTTGCCCCGAGGAGAATATCGTCGAGCTCGCCAATGGCTGTCTGTGCTGCACCGTGGCCGACGAATTCGTGCCGGCGCTCGACGCAGATCCTCGTCACGGCGCCCGCAGGTCGAGCATATCGTGATCGAGACCTCCGGCCTGGCGCTGCCCAAGCCGCTGGTGCAGGCGTTCCATTGGCCGGCGATCAAGAGCCGCGTCACCGTCGACGGCGTGGTGGCGGTGGTCGACGGCGCGGCGCTGGCCGACGGTCAAGTGTCCGCCGACCTTGCGGCGCTGATCGCGCAGCGCGCGGCCGATGCCGCGCTCGACCATGACGATCCGATCGAAGAGGTGTTCGAGGACCAGATCGCCTGCGCCGATCTGGTGGTGCTCAACAAGAGCGACCTGCTCGACGCGGCCGGCATGGACCGGGCGATGGCGGCGATTGTAGGCGCCCTGCCCCGCGCGGTGCGCATCGTCACGACAGCGGACGGCAAGGTCGATCCCGTCGCGCTGCTTGGGCTTGGCATCGGCACCGAGGACGACATCGAGAACCGCAAGACCCATCACGACGGCGAGCTCGACCACGACCATGACGATTTCGACAGCTTCGTCGTAGCCACTGTCCGAGATCGGCGACCCCGCCGCCATCGCCACGCGTATCGCCGATGTCGCCGAGGCCCACAACGTGCTGCGCATGAAGGGTTTCGTGGCGGTGGCCGGCAAGAACATGCGGCTGCTGGTGCAGGCAGTCGGCCCGCGCGTCAGCCATTATTACGACCGGCCGTGGGCGGCGTCCGAGCGGCGGCAGGGAAATTTGGTGGTGATCGGGTTGAAAGGCCTCGACCGCGCTGCGGTCGCCAAGGCTTTGCTGGAGTAGCCATGCATCTGCTGCAGACAGGCTCGGTCGGTCTCGACGACATGGTCGAGCCGGTCGATCTCGGCCAGACGCCGGGCGAGATCGTGGTCCTGTCGTTCGCCGACAGCGATCTTGCCGGTCTCGCTTCAGCTTACGCGGCGGAGAGTGACCGGCTGCCGAGCCTGCGGCTGGCGCATCTGCGCGATCTGCGCCACCCGATGTCGGTCGATCTGTGGATCGACACGGTCGGCCGCCACGCCAAGGTGATCGTGGTCCGGCTGCTCGGCGGGCTCGATTGGTGGCGCTACGGCGTCGAGGCGCTGGCCGAGGTGGCGCGCGAGCGATCAATCGCGCTGGCGGTGCTGCCCGGCGAGGATCGCACCGACTCGCGCCTCGATGAGGCGTCGACTTTGGCGCCCGACGAGCTTGCCGCCTTGCTCGCGTTCTTCCGCGAGGGCGGGCGCGACAATTTGCGGGCGCTGCTGCGCCGCCTCGCCGGCCACGCCGGGCGCGAACTCGATGCGCCGCAGCCGCAAGCCGTGCCGCGCCACGCGGGCTATCTGCCCGGCCAGGGCGCAGTGAGCCTCGACGAACTCGCCGCGAGTCTGGCCGCCGAGGCGCCAGTGGTGCCGATCGTCTTCTACCGTTCGGCTCTGCTGGCGGGGGACACCGCGCCGATCGATGCGCTTGCGAGGCGCTGGCGGCACGCGGGCTTGCGGCCGCGCCTCTGGTAATCCCGAGCCTGAAGGACCAGCAAGCCGGCGAGTTTGTCCGCGGCGCGCTTCAGCGTCTTGCCCCATCGGTCATCGTCACCACCACGGCATTCGCCGCCGGCGGCGCCGGCGAGACGTCGCCGCTCGACGCGGTCGACGCGCCGGTGCTGCAAGCGGTGATCGCGACCACGCGGCGCGCTGCCTGGCAGGAGAGCCCGCGCGGGCTTGGGCCGGCCGACCTCGCCATGCATGTGGTGCTGCCCGAGCTTGACGGCCGCGTGCTGGCGGGCGCCATCGCCTTCAAGGACGCGCTCGCCAAAGACGCCGCGCTTGGCTTCGCCGCCCATGCCAGCCGCCCCGAGCCGGACCGTGTCGACCATGGTGGCCGACCGGATCGCGGCGCTCGTCCGCCTCCAGCAGACACCGCGCAGCGAGCGGCGTATCGCCGTGCTGATGCCCGACTATCCGGCGCGCGGGCGGCCGCGCCGGCTATGCCGTGGGCCTCGACGTGCCGGCCAGCGTGCTGGCCCTGCTGTGCGACCTCGGCGCCGCCGGCTATGGCGTCAGCGATCAGCCGGACAGCGCCGCCAAAGTGCTCGAAGCGCTCGAGGCCGGCACAACCGAAGCCGCGCTTTCGCTCGCCGACTACCGGCGTCTGCTCGCCGCGCTTCCTGCCGAGATCGTGCGCGCAGTCGAGGCGGCGTGGGGCGATCCAACCGACGATGACGATGTCGTCGACGGCGCTTTTCGGTTCCGCGCCGCCAGGTTCGGCAACGTGCTGGTGGCGCTGCCGCCTGAGCGCGGGCGACTCGCCGACCGCCGCGCCACCTATCACGACGCCACGCTGCCGCCGCGCCATGCCGTGCTCGCCTTCGGCCTGTGGCTGCGTCACACGGCCAAGGCCGACGCCATCGTGCATATGGGCGCGCACGGCACGCTCGAATGGCTGCCGGGCAAGGCCGTGGCGCTGACCTCCTCATGCTTCCCGGAAGCGGTGGTCGGGACGCTGCCGGTGATCTACCCCTTCATCGTCTCAAATCCGGGGGAAGCGGCGCAAGCCAAGCGCCGGATCGCCGCCATCACCATCGGCCATCTGCCGCCGCCGCTGGTGAGCAGCGAGCTGAGCGGCCCGGCGCAGCACTTGGAGCGGCTGGTGGACGAGTACGCCGTTGCCGACGGGCTCGACCGGCGGCGGCGCGAACTGCTGGCGCGGCTGATCGTCGAGACGGCGCAAAGCAGCGGGCTGGCGCGTGAGGCCGGCATCGCCGGCGAGGTTCATCCCGACGAGGCGCTGCGCAAGATCGATGCCTGGCTGTGCGACCTGAAGGACCTCGCCGTCAAGGACGGGCTGCATGTCTATGGGCGCAAGCCCAACACTGACGACCCCCTGTGGCAAGCGTGCGCCGACGCCGAGCGCGACGCGCTGCTCACGGCGCTCGACGGCAAGCGCGTGGCCGCCGGGGCCCGCCGGCGCGCCGCAGCGCGGACGGCGCGATGTGCTGCCCACTGGACGGAATCTCTACACCGCCGACCCGCGCCTGCTGCCGACCCCGACCGCCATGGAGCTCGGCAAACTCGCCGCCGACGATGTGATCCGCCTCTATCTCCAGACCCACGGCGAGATGCC
Source organism: uncultured Alphaproteobacteria bacterium (assembly GCA_963812105.1). GTDB lineage: Bacteria > Pseudomonadota > Alphaproteobacteria > Rhizobiales > Methyloligellaceae > Methyloceanibacter. The sequence goes on along the minus strand of CAWEUF010000002.1, from coordinate 153,953 downwards.
TCGCGCGCTGGTCATCGATCTGTGGGGCAGCGCCACGCTCAGGACCGGCGGCGAGGAGATCGCGCAAGGACTTGGCGCTGATGGGCTGCCGGCCGATCTGGGACGGCGCGAGCGGGCGCGTCACCGGCATCGAAGTGCTGCCGCCCGCAACAATGGGCCGGCCGCGCGTCGATGTCACCTGGCGCATCTCGGGACTGTTCCGCGATTTGTTCCCGGCGCAGATCGCGCTGCTCGACGCCGCGGTCAGGCTGGTGGCGGAACGTGCGGAAGACGACGAGGAAAATCCGCTGGCCGCAGCGGCGCGCGGCAACGGCGGCGAAGCTCGCGCGCATCTTCGGCACCGCGCCCGGCGCTTACGGCGCTGGCGTCGAGGAGCTGCTCGGGCATGACACCGATATCGCCGCGATCGGCGCGGCCTATCTCGCCGCGACGTCGCATGGCTATGGCGGCGCCGACGGCGAAGGCACGGCGCTGCCGGGAGCGTTCGCGGCGCAGGTCGCTACCGCCGATCTGCTACTGCATGGCAGCGACGATCCCTCGCGCGATTTGCTGGAAGGCGCCGAGGACGCGGCCCATGTCGGGGGATTTGCGGCCGCCGCGGCATCGCTCGGGCGCGAGGCCGATCTCATCATGCTCGATACCACCGATCCGAAGCGACCGCGGGCGCGGACCCTCGATGCGGCGCTCGCCAGGATCGTGCGCGGCCGCGCCGTCAACCCGCGCTACATCGCCGGCATGATGCGCCACGGCGCGCGCGGCGCCGCCGAGCTGGCCGAAACGGTCGATCGTCTGGTCGATTTTGCCGAGACGACCGGCGCGGTGTCGAGCACGCTGTTCGATCTGGTGCACGACGCCTATCTCGCCGATCCGCGCGTGCGCGACTTTCTGTTGCGCGAGAACCCGGCGGCGGCGCAAGCGATTGCCGCCAGGCTCGATGCGGCGCAGCGCAAAGGGCTGTGGCATCCGCGCCGCAACGATCTCGGCGCCGGCCTTGGCGCACTCGAGGCGGAGGCCGCGCTATGACCCATGTGCGCCACGCTTGCCCGGGATTATCGGCGCCGATGGAGACCGGCGACGGCTTGCTGGTGCGCATCCTGCCCAGCGGCCCCATACCGCTCAGGGCGTTCGCCGGGCTGTGCGCCGCCGCGCTGGCGCAGGGCAACGGCACGATGGAGATTTCGGCCCGGGGCAGTGTCCAGATCCGCGGGCTCACGCCCGTCACCGCACCGTCATTCGCCGCTGCCGTCGCTGCGCTCAGACTCGATATCGGCGACGGCGTGGCCGTCCTCGCCGATCCGCTGCCGGGCGAGCCCACTGCCCTGATCGATGCGAACGCGCTGGCCGCAGAGCTGCGCACGGCGATTGCATCGGCCGCGCTGGCGCTCGCGCCGAAACTGTCGGTGATCGTGGATGGCGGCGGCAAGCTTCACCTCGATGCCCTCGACGCGGACATCAGAAGTCCGGGCCGGCGCCGCGGCGGACGGCCCGCTGCTTCATCTTGCGGTCGCAGGCGACGGCGCGACGGCCTCGCCGCTTGGCGCGGTCGCGCCGCAAGAGGTGCCGAGCGGCCGTGTTGCGCCTGCTTGCGGTGATTGCCGCACACGGCGCGCAAGCACGGGCCGCCGATGTGCTGCGGCGCGGCGGGATCGCTACGTTCCAGGAGGCCATCGGCACCCGCATCGCGCTTGCGTCCTCGTTACCGCCCCGGCTTCCCGCCGGGATGGTTGGCACGCATGCTCTCAAGGACGATCTCTATGCGCTTGGCGTTGGGCTCGCCTTCGGCCACGCCGAGGCCGAGACGCTCCGCGCATTGGCCGACATCGCCCGCGCGCATGGCGCGTTATGGGCGCGCCCCGCGCCCGATCGCTCGCTGCTGCTCGGACCTTTCAAGCGGATAACGATCAAGACGATGAGGGAAGAGGCGCGACGGCTCGACTTTGCGGTGGACGCCTCCGATGCGCGTCGCCGCATCGTGGCGTGTCCCGGTGCGCCGTCATGCGCTTCGGGCTTGATCGCCGCGCGGACCATCGCTGCGGAGATCGCGAAATCCGTTGAGCTGCCCGGCCACGGTGTCGCCATTCATGTATCGGGCTGCGCCAAGGGCTGCGCCCACCCGAAACCGGCCCCGCTGACCATCATCGGCACCGAACGGGGCTGCGGCATCGTCCGCGCCGGAACGGCACGCGCCACGCCCTCGTCCTATGCCGTCCCCGCACGCCTCGCCGAGGAGATCGACCGCGTCATCGAAACGCAGGAGATCGTCGATGCTTAGGCAGGACTATCTCCGCGACGGCGCCGCCATCTATGAACGCTCGTTCGCCATCATCCGCGCCGAAGCCGATCTCGCCCGCTTTGCGCCTGAGGAAGCGGACATCGCCGTGCGCATGATCCATGCCTGCGGCCAGGTCGATGCCGCTGCCTCGATCGAATTCGCGCCGGGCCTGGTTCCCGCCGCGCGCGGGGCGCTGGCTCGGCGGCGCGCCGATCCTATGCGACGCCGAGATGGTGGCGCACGGCGTCACCCGCGCCCGGCTTCCCGCCGACAACGACGTGGTCTGCACCCTGCGCGATCCGGCCGTGCCGGAGCTTGCCGCCAAGCTCGGCACCACCCGCTCGGCCGCCGCGCTCGAATTGTGGCGCGACCGGCTAGACGGCGCGGTGGTGGCGATCGGCAACGCGCCGACGGCGCTGTTCCGTCTGCTGGAGATGCTGGAGGCAGGCGCCGCACGCCCCGCGGCCATTCTCGGCATTCCGGTCGGATTTGTCGGCGCGGCAGAGTCCAAGGAAGCGCTCGCCGCCAATCCTTATGGCGTGCCCTGGCTGATCGTGCGGGGGCGGATGGGCGGCAGCGCGATGACGGCGGCGGCGGTCAATGCTTTGGCGAGAGAGGGTCTATGACCAACGGTGGCACACTCATCGGCGTGGGCGTCGGCCCGGGCGATCCCGGACTCGTCACGCTGAACGCGATCGCGGCGCTGCAAAAGGGCCGAGGTCGTCGCGCATTTCGCCAAGGCGGGCAACGCGAGCAACGCGCGGGCCATCGTCGCCGCGCATCTGACCAACGGCGTCGAGGAGCTGCCGCTGCTCTATCCGGTGACCACCGAAATTCCCAAAATGGATGCCGCCTATCGCGAGTCGATCCGCGCGTTCTACGACGATGCGGCGCGGACGATCGCCGCGCGGCTCGACCAGGGGCGCACGGTGGCGGTGATCGCCGAGGGCGACCCGCTGTTCTACGGCTCCTACATGCATCTCCATGTGCGGCTCAGCCCCCGCTATGAGACCGAGATCGTGGCCGGCGTCACCGGCATGTCGGGCTGCTGGTCGGCGATCGGCACGCCGATCGCGCAAGGCGACGACGTGTTCACCGTGCTGCCCGGCACGCTGCCGGAGTACGAGCTCGAGCGGCGGCTGGCAGACACCGACGCCGCGGTGGTGATGAAGATCGGCCGGCACCTGGCCAAAGTGCGCCGGGCGCTCGACCGCGCCGGGCGGCTCGACCGCGCCATCTATGTGGAGCGCGGCACCATGGCCAACGCGTCGGTGATGAAACTCACCGACAAGCTCGATACCTTCGCGCCCTATTTCGCCATGGTGCTGGTGCCGGGCTGGGAGACCCGGCCATGACCGGCCGCGTGGCCGTCATCGGGCTCGGGCCGGGCGATGACCGCTATCTCACGCGCGAGGCGTGCGATGCGCTCGACGCGGCCGATATGCTGTTCGGCTATGGGCCGTATCTCGATCGCGTGCCGGCGCGGGAGGGTCAGACGCGGCACGGTTCGGACAATCGCGAGGAGGGCGCGCGCGCCGAGGCCGCGCTTCGCCAGGCCTCGCAAGGCGCCTCGGTCGCCATCGTATCGGGCGGCGATCCCGGCGTGTTCGCCATGGCGGCGTCGGTTTGCGAGGCGATCGAGACCGGACCTGAGATTTGGCGGGCGCTCGACATCGCCGTCATTCCCGGGATCACCGCCATGCTGGCGGTGGCGGCGCGGGCCGGCGCGCCGCTCGGCCATGATTTCTGCGCGCTGTCGCTGTCGGACAATCTCAAGCCGTGGGAGCTGATCGAGCGGCGGCTCGCGGCAGCGGCCTCGGCCGGCTTCGTCATCGCGCTCTATAACCCGGTGTCCCGCGCGCGGCCGTGGCAGCTCGCCAAGGCCTTGGCGTTGCTCTCCCGTCATTTGCCGGACGGCGCGCCGGTGATCTTCGGCCGCGCGGTGGGGCGTCCCGACGAGAGCGTGACGGTTACCCCGCTCGCTTCGGCCGGGGACATTGCCGCCGACATGGCGACGCTCATCATCGTGGGCTCGAGCGAGACGCGGGTGATCGCGCGGGACGGTCAAAGCCCGCTGGTCTACACGCCGCGCGCCGTGGAAAAGGTCAGCGCATGATCGAGCCAGGTCAGGACTTCCTCGACTGTCTCCGCCGACTCAACCTCCGGCAGCGCCGGGCGCTTCAGCAGGATGACCGGAAGACCGAGCGCGCGCGCCGCGGCGATCTTGCCGTAGGTGGCCGAGCCGCCGCTGTTCTTGGCGACGACCAGCTCGATGTCGTGGCGTTCGAGCAGGGCACGGTCCTCCGCCTCGCTGAACGGCCCGCGCGCGGTGATGTAAGTCGCGTGCGGCACCGCGAGCGGCGGATCGACCGGATCGACGCTGCGGATGAGGTAATGGTGCTGCGGTGCGGCGGCGAAGGGCTGAAGCTCGTTCCGGCCGAGGGCGACGAACACGTGGCGCGGCGTGCTGCCCAGAGCCGCCACGGCACCTTCGACCGTTCCAACCTCGATCCAGTCATCGCCGCCGATTTTGGTCCAGGGCGGCCGCCGCAGCGCCAGCAGCTTGACACCCGTGGTGGCAGCCGCCTGCGCCGCGTTACCGGAGATGGCTGCGGCATAAGGATGCGTGGCATCGATCAGCACCTCGATCCGCTCGTCGCGAAGGTAGCGAGCGAGCCCCTCGGCGCCGCCGAAGCCGCCGATTCGAACCGGCACCGCATGCGGCGCGGGCTGCGATGTGCGGCCGGCCAGCGACAAGGTCACCGCGACGGCGAGCCGATCGGCCAAGGCGGCGGCAAGCGCCCGCGCCTCGGCGGTGCCGCCAAGAATGAGGATGCGCATGGGCCGCGCTGATCCGGTCATGCCCGACCCTGCCCCACCGGCCCGCTGGCTGTCCATCGTCGGCATCGGCGAGGACGGGGTGGAGGGCCTGAGCCCCGTTGCCCGCGGCCTGGTGGCGAGCGCCGATATCGTGTTCGGCGGCAAGCGCCATCTCAAGCTCGCGGCGCCGCTCATCACCGGCGAGGCGAAGCGCTGGCCGAGCCCGTTCTCGGGCGCGGTCGGCGAGGTGCTGGCGGAGCGGGGGCGCCAGGTCTGCGTGCTCGCCTCGGGCGATCCGTTCTTCTATGGCATCGGGTCGGTGCTCGCGGCCCATGTCGCGCCCGACGAGACTGTGGTGGTGCCGGCGCCGTCGTCGTTCAGTCTGGCGGCGGCGCGACTCGGCTGGGCCCTGCCGGACCTCGCGCTGGTGTCGCTGCATGGCCGCGCGCTCGACCGCATCCGCCCGCAGCTTCATCCCGGCGCGCGGGTGCTGGCGCTGACCTCGGACCGCGAAGGTCCGGCGGGGCTGGCGGGACTGCTGGCCGCAAGCGGATTCGGCGCCTCGCGCCTTACCGTGCTCGAGGCGCTCGGCGGGCCGCACGAGCGCGTCCGCACCACGACCGCGGCACAGTTCAAGCTCACCGACGTCGCCGAGCTCAATATCGTGGCGATCGAGGTCGAGGCTTCGCCCGGCGCCCGCGTGCTGGCCTATGCGCCGGGGCTGGCGGACGATCTGTTCGAGCATGACGGCCAGATCACCAAGCGCGAAATCCGCGCGGTGACGCTGTCGGCGCTGGCGCCGCTTAGAGGCGAATTGCTGTGGGACATCGGCGCGGGGTCGGGCTCGATCGCCATCGAGTGGATGCTGGCTCATCCGTCGCTGCGCGCCGTTGCCATCGAGGCCCGCGCCGACCGCGCCGGCCGCATCCGGCGCAACGCCGCCGCGTTCGGCGTGCCGGAGCTCGAGATCGTGGAGGGCCGCGCGCCGGCGGCGCTCGCCGGCTTGGCGACACCCGATGCGGTGTTCGTCGGCGGCGGCGCGAGCGAACCGGGCGTGCTCGACGCCGCAATCGCCGCGCTGCGGCCCGGCGGCCGGCTGGTGGTCAATGCGGTGACGCTTGAGACCGAGGCCGGACTGATCGCCCGACACAGTTCGCTTGGCGGCACGCTCACGCGCATCGCTCTCGCGCGGGCCGACAGCGTCGGCGACAAAACCGCATGGCGCGCCGCGATGCCGGTGACGCAATGGGTGTGGGTGAAGCCGTGATCGTGGCCGGAATTGGCTGCCGCAAGGGCGCATCGGCCGCAGAGGTCAACGCCGCGCTCGACACCGCTCTCGAACGGGCCGGGCGTCCCGTGGCCCGCATTGACGTGATAGCCACCGCGGAACGCAAGCGCGACGAGGCGGGGATCGCCGCTGCAGCAGCGGCGCGGAACCTGCGGCTGATCTTGGTGAACCAGGCCGATCTCGAAACCGCCAGTGCGCGCGGCGCGACCTGGTCGGCCCGGGTGCTGGCGCTGGCCGGCGTGCCGTCGGTGGCCGAGGCCGCGGCGCTCGCCGCCTGCGGCCCCACCGCGCGCCTGATCCTGCCGCGCCTCGTGGTCGGGAAGGTGACCTGCGCGCTGGCCGAGTCGGGAGAGATGCCATGACCGTGCATTTCATCGGCGCGGGACCCGGCGCCGCCGACCTCATCACCGTGCGCGGGCGCGAGCTGATCGCGCGCTGCCCGGTCTGCCTCTATGCCGGATCGATCGTGCCGCGCGAACTTCTGTCCTATTGCCCCGACGGCGCGCGTATCGTCGACACCGCGCCGCTGTCGCTCGACGAGATCGAGGCGGAGTTCGTGGCCGCGCACCAGCAAGGCCTCGACGTGGCGCGGCTCCAGTCGGGCGACCTGTCGATCTATAGCGCGCTGGCCGAGCAACTGCGGCGGCTGGAGCGGCGCGGCATTCCCTACACGCTGACGCCCGGCGTCCCGGCGTTCGCCGCCGCCGCCGCCGCCATCGGCCGCGAGCTGACATTGCCCGAGATCGCCCAGAGCGTGGTGCTGACCCGGATCGAGGGGCGCGCCTCGCGCATGCCGGAAGGTGAGACGCTGGCCGCGTTCGCCGCTACCGGCGCGACGCTCGCCATCCATCTCGCCATCCACGCTTTGGCCAAGGTGGTAACGGAGATTGCGCCGTTCTATGGCGAAGACTGTCCGGTGGTGGTGGTGGCCGAGGCGAGCCGGCCGGGCGAGAAGATCGTGCGCGGCACGCTCGGCGATATCGTCGCCAAGATGGCCGCCGCGCCGATCGAGCGCACGGCGCTGATCCTGGTCGGCCGCGCGTTGGCGGCGGAGGAGTTCCGCGACAGCGCGCTCTACGACGCCGACTATCGCCGCCGCTTCCGAGGAGGCGCGGCGTGAGCCGCCCGGAACGGCGCATGGCCGACCAGCCTGCCGTCGCGGTCGAACACCGCGATCTCGATCTCGATAGGGTCACCAGCGACGACTTTGGCGGCGGTGTCCCAGCCGGCGCGCGCGATCTGGTCGCCAAGCGCCACGCCCTCCGACTCGGCATGAGCGAGAGCCTCGGCGGCGGTGTTGGAGCTGAGGATGCGCGCGGCGAGCGCAGGCGAGCCGCCGGACTTTTCGGCCAGCTCGGCCAGCACACCGAGATCGACCGAGCCGCGTCGAGAGTGGAGATCGAGCAGGCCTTGGGCGAGCTTGGTCATCTTGCCGACGCCGCCGGCGACGGTGACGCGCGGCACGGGATGCTTGCGGACATATTTGAGCATGCCGCCGACAAAATCGCCCATGTCGATCAGCGCCATCTCGGGCAGGCCGTGCAGCTTCTGCACCGCCGCTTCGGACGCGGCGCCGGTCGCGCCGGCGATGTGGGTGAGGCCCGCGGCCCGCGCCACGTCGATGCCGCTATGGATCGAGTGGATCCAGGCCGAGCAGGAATAGGGCACGACAACGCCGGTGGTGCCGAGGATCGACAGGCCGCCGACAATGCCGAGCCGCCCGTTCATGGTCTTGGCGGCCAGCGCTTCGCCACCCGGGACGGCAATCTCAATTTCGACATCGCCGGCATCGCCATGCGCGGACGCGACCTCGGCGATGGCTTCACGCAGCATCTGGCGCGGCACCGGGTTGATGGCCGGCTCGCCGGGCGGGATGGGCAGGCCCGGCCGCGTCACCATGCCCACGCCCTCGCCGGCGCGGAAGGTCACGCCGCCGCCCGGCGGCCCGCGCCTGACGGTGGCCAGGATCAGCGCGCCGTGGGTCACGTCGGGATCGTCGCCGGCGTCCTTGACGATGCCTGCCGTGGCCGCCCCGTCATCTCTCGCCGTGGTGGCGAGGGCGAAGGCCGGGCGCTGGCCGCGCGGCAGGCTCACCTCCACCGGATCGGGAAATTCCCCGGTCAACAGCGCCGTATAGGCGGCCTTGGCGGCCGCGGCGGCGCAGGTGCCGGTGGTCCAGCCATAGCGGAGGGGGGCCTCTTTCGGTGCCATGCCTCTCGCTATAATGCGCCTGAGGGGCGGCGTCACGGCAGGAGACGCGGCCCATGACCGCGCCGGGCTTGATCGTCGCCGCCCCGCGCTCGGGCGCCGGCAAAACCACGGTGACGCTGGCGCTGCTGGCGGCGCTCCGGCGCCGCGGGCTCGCCGTGCAGGCGGCCAAGGTGGGTCCCGATTATATCGACCCCCGCTTTCACGAGGCGGCGACCGGCCGGCCAAGCGTCAATCTCGACAGTTGGGCGATGCCGCCCGCCCTGCTCGACACTTTGGTGCGCGAGGCTACGGCGCAGGCCGACCTGCTGGTGATCGAAGGCGCCATGGGCCTGTTCGACGGCATCCCCGCCGGTCCACGCCGGACCGGGGCGTCGGCCGACCTCGCCGCCCGCTTTGATCTGCCGGTGCTGCTGGTGATCGATGTCGCCGGGCAATCGCAATCGGCGGCGGCGGTGCTGCGCGGGTTCGCGGCGCACGATCGCGAGGTCGAGATCGGCGGCGTGGTGCTGAACCGGGCCGGCAGCGAGCGCCACGTCAGGCTGGTGACCGAGGCCCTCGCGCCGCTCAATATCCCCGTTCTCGGCGCGATCCCGCGCGACCAGACGCTCGCTTTGCCCGAGCGGCATCTCGGTCTGGTGCAGGCGAGCGAGCATGGCGATCTCGCCGTGCGGCTCGCGCAGCTCGCCGATCTGGCCGAGCGTCATCTCGATCTCGACGGCGTGGTGCGCTTGGCCGCGACGCCTCGGTTGTCGGCAGCGGAATGTGCCGTGCTGCCGCCGCCGGGGCAGCGCATCGCGCTGGCGCAGGACGCGGCGTTCAGCTTCGTCTACCCGCACGTGCTGGCAGGGTGGCGTCAGGCCGGGGCCGAGCTTGTCCCGTTCTCGCCGCTGGCCGACGAAGCGCCGCCCGAGTCTTGCGATAGTTGCTGGCTGCCGGGCGGTTATCCCGAACTGCATGCCGGGCGTCTCGCCGCCGCCCGAGACTTTCCGCGCAGGGCTGGCGCAGTTCGCCGCAACGCGGCCGGTGCATGGCGAGTGCGGCGGCTACATGGTGCTCGGCGAAAGCCTCGAGGATGCCGACGGCGTCAGCCACCGCATGGCCGGTCTGCTCGGCCATGCCACCAGCTTCGCTCGGCGTAAGCTGCATCTCGGCTATCGCCAGGCGCGGCTGCTCGCCGATGGCCCCCTAGGCAAGGCGGGCGCGTGCTTGCGTGGGCATGAATTCCACTATGCGGCGTTGACCGCGGCGGGCAGCGATACGCCGCTGGTCGAGCTGGCCGACGGCGAAGGCAAGATACTCGGCGCCGCCGGCGGACGGCGCGGCCAGGTTACCGGCACGTTCTTTCACGCCATCGCGAGCGGCTAGGCGTCCTTGCCCGACACCTGGGCCTCGGCGAAGGTCGCCATGCCGGTGTGACAGGCCAGCGCGGCGCGCAGCACCAGCACCGCGACTGCGGCGCCTGACCCTTCGCCGAGCCGCATGCCGAGATCGAGCAGCGGATGAAGGCCGAGCTCCTCGAGCAGAAGCCGGTGTCCCGCCTCGGCCGACAGATGGCCCACCAGCGCATGATCGAGCGCATCGCCGCGAAGCTTCACCAAGGGCGCGACGGCAGCGGTGCAGACGAATCCGTCGAGCAGCGTCGGGATCCGCAATTGGCGCGCGGCGAGGCATGCGCCGAGAATGGCGGCAAGCTCGCGACCGCCGAGCGCCGCCGCCACGCGCAACGGATCGCCGAGGATCGCATCATGCCGCGCGAGCGCCCGGTCGATCGCCTCGCGCTTGCGGGTGAGGCCGGCATCGTCGAGGCCGGTGCCGTAACCGGCGAAGCGGCCGCCACCGCCGCCGAACAGCGCCGCCGACACGGCTGCACGCCGCCGTGGTATTGCCGATGCCCATCTCGCCCAGCACCACCAGATCGGCCTCGGGCGACAGCGCCTCGTAGCCTGACGAAACGGCATCCAGAAACTCGGCCTCGGTCATGGCGGGCTTGGCAGTGAAATCGGCGGTCGGGTGGTCGAGATCGAGCGCAATGACCCGCAGCTCAGCGCCGGCGACCCGCGCGAGTTGGTTGATGGCGGCGCCGCCGGCGGCGAAATTCGCCACCATCTGCGCGGTGACTTCGGCCGGATAGGCCGACACGCCTTGCGCCGTCACGCCATGATTGCCGGCGAACACCAGGATCTCGATATTGGCGAGACGCGGCGGGCTCTCGCCTTGCCACAGGCTGAGCCACGCCACCGCCTGTTCGAGGCGCCCAAGGCTGCGCGGCGGCTTGGTCAGGGTCGCTTCGCGGCGGGCCACCGCCGCGGCGGCTTCGGCGTGGCCGCGGGGAAGATCCAGGCAGGCGGCCTGAAGATCGGCGAATGAGGCAAAGCGCGTCATTTAGGAGTAGACTGCCTGGTGAAGCTGCCGGTAAGTGCGGCGCCAAAGGGGACGGACATGACGACCGGCGTCTCGATCAGCGGCCTTAGCACGGACCTCAAGACCGGCCTAGCCTTCTTGACGCGCCTGCCGCTGGCCGGCTCCGCGCCGGCGACCGGCAGCGATATTGCGCGCGTCAGTTGGACCTTCCCGGTGGTGGGCGCCGGCGTGGGCATGGTTGGCGCGCTTGTCTATTGGCTCGCCGACGGGCTCGGCCTCGATCCTATCCTCAGCGCCATACTCGCCGTCGCCGCCACGCTCCTCATCACCGGGGCGCTGCATGAGGATGGGCTGGCCGACACGGCCGACGGCTTCGGCGCAAGCGTGAGCCGCGAGCGCAAGCTCGACATCATGCGCGACAGCGAGATCGGCACCTATGGCGCCTCCGCGCTGATCCTCTCCTTCATGCTGCGCGTCGGCGCCGTGGTAAGTCTCGCCGAACCGGGGCTCGCCGCATTGGCGCTGATTGCCGCGCATGCCGGCGCGCGCGCCGTGATGCCGGTGTTCATGCGGCTCGTGCCTAACGCGCGCCAGGACGGCCTCTCGGCGAACGCCGGCGAGCCGCCGCAGAACGGCGCGCTCATCGCTGCCCTGCTCGGCCTGCTCGCGCTCCTGCTGTGCCTCGGCTTTGGCGCCACGCTCGTCGCCGCGGTGCTGCTCGCCTGCGTGATCGGCTTGATGGCCTGGCTCTGCCTCGCGCAGATCGGCGGCCAAACCGGCGATGTGTTGGGGGCCGTCGAGCAGGTGAGTGAGATCGTGATCCTGCTCGTCGCCGCGGCGTGGCTCTAGGCGCTACTTCTTTACCGTCGAGGTGATGGAGCCGATGACCTCGGAGGCCATGTTGAACTCCTTGTCCCGATTGGTGATGCCGTGGCGGCGGGCGATCCAGGCGAAGTCGGTATAGGCCACCCACACATCGCCCTTGTCGTCTTGGTAGACCAGCAGCCGCACCGGCCAGTCGAGCCCGGCATCGGGATCGGCGGTGATGAACAAGGTGCCGAGCGGCGGATTGCCGAACACCAGCAGGGTCGACGGCAATAGCGTGATGCCGGCATCGGCGGCGAGCTTCGACTGATCGATCTCGTCGAAGAACTTGATACCCTTGTCGGCGATGTCCTTCTTCATGCGGGCGATGGTCTCCGGCATGGGATAGGCGCTCTTGAACTTGACGATGCCGTCCTCGGCCGCCTCGACCGATCCGAAGCATGAAAACGCGAGGGCCACGGCGAGCGCGGCAGAGCAAATCAGACGTGTAACCATGGACTTATCTCCTGTCGGCAGCCAATTCCGGGCTAAGTCTTGTGGGTAGAAGCATGGCGAAATCGGCGGGCAAGCTGAAATGCCGCTTCGCTTCCAATTCCATGCCGCGTGGCTATGGTCGGTGTGGAGAACGCGGGCGCTAACCGGACGGAAAGGAGGCCCGGGGTATAGCGTTATGCTAAAGGCTGATCGGGGACAAAAGGCGAAAGGAGCCCTGCCATGCGCATGGCCATAGTTGTTGCACTCTTTGCCGCCGCCAGTTTGCTGGCGCCGGGATCAGCCTCGGCGGCCCCCCTCGCCCTTGGCGATCATGCCGCGCTGGCCCGCGACGCAAGCGCCGCGGCAGTTGAGCCGGTGGCCCGCCGCTACACGCGCTCCAAGCGCTACGCCAGCAAATACCCGCGCCGCTACAATTGGAGCTACTATCCCTATTGGCGGCCCTATCAATACCGCTACTGGCAGTTCTACTACCCTTATGGCGGGCCGCTGTTCTAAGCCGTTACCGCTAATTAGGGGGTAACGGCGCGCGCTCGCGATATGGCAGAGTGCGCGCGTGACCGCCCCCTCCGACCAGAATTCCGCCCGCGCGCTCGATCTCGCGCGCCAAGGCCTGATCGCGCCCCGGCGCGCCGGCCGCCTTGCCCGAGCGTCTGCTGGTGGTCGACGCCGAGCGCCAGGTCGCCACCCTGTTCGAAGCCGGTGAAGCGGTCGCCGCCTGGCCGGTGTCGACGGCGCGCAACGGCATCGGCGGGGAAGAGAACTCGTTCCGCACGCCGCCCGGCTGGCACCGCATTCATGCGCGGATCGGCGAGGACGCGGCGCCCGGCACCGTGTTCGTGTCGCGCGAGCCGACCGGCGAGACGCTGGTGCGGCGAGGCCGGCGACGATGATTTGATCCTGACCCGCATCCTTACCCTCGACGGGCTGGAGCACGGCATCAATCGCGGGCCGGGCTGCGACTCGCTGGCACGCTACATTTATCTGCACGGCACCAATCAAGAGCATCTCATCGGCCGCCCCCTCTCCCATGGCTGCGTGCGCCTGGCGAACGACGATGTGCGGGAGCTGTTTGAGCGCGTGCGGGAAGGCGATCTGGTGTTCATCGCCGCGCCCGATGCGCAGACGATCCCCGATCCGTGGGGCGGCGGCCGCTTTCACTACGCGGGTCTCGGCGGCGCCGGCATGAGCGCGCTCGCCCAGTTTCAGGCGATGACCGGGGGACGGGTGAGCGGCAGCGACCGGGCCTTCGACCACGGCGAACGGGCAGGAATGCGCGCCCAGCTCGAGCGGCTCGGCATCGCCGTGCTGCCCCAAGACGGCAGCGGCCTCGGGTCGGACTGCGTGGCGCTGGTGGTGTCGACCGCGGTCGAGGATACCGTGCCGGACGTCGCCGCGGCGCGCGCGCAACGGCATTCCCATCGTCCATCGCTCGGAGCTGCTGGCGCATTTCGTGGCGCGGCATCGCTCGATCGCGATCACCGGCACGAGCGGCAAGTCGACCGTTACGGCGATGGTGTTCGCCCTTCTCAAGGGCGCCGGCCGCGACCCGTCGGTGATCACCGGCGGCGATCTGCCTGAGCTCGAGGCGCAAGGTCTTCCCGGCAACGCCTTTGCCGGCGCGTCGGACCTGCTGGTGGTCGAGGCCGACGAGAGCGACGGCAGCTTGGTGCGTTACGCGCCGGCCATCGGCGTACTTCTCAACCTCCAGCGCGACCACAAGGAGATGACCGAGGTCGCGGCGATGTTCGCCACGTTGCGGGCGCGGGTGCGCGAGACGCTGGTGGTGGCGGACGCCGGCAATCTCGATCAATTCGCCGGCGGCGCGCTTCCGGTTCGGCTTGAGCCCGCGCGCCGATGTGCGGGGCGAAGATGTCGAGCTTGGCCCGGCGTCCAGCCGGTTTCGCGTGGACGACACGATGTTCGAGCTGAAGGTGCCGGGCGCGCACAACGTCGCCAACGCGCTGGCGGCGATTGCCGTCTGCCGCGTCCTCGGCGTTGGGCTCGATGACATGGCGGCGCCGCTCGCAAGTTTCCGCGGCATCGGCCGGCGATTCCAGACGATAGGCCAGACACGAGGCGTCGAGGTGATCGACGATTTCGCCCACAATGCCGACAAGATCGCCGCGGCGATCAGGACCGCCAAGCTCCGCGCACAGCGCGTGCTGGCGATCTATCAGCCGCACGGTTATGGGCCCACCCGCTTCCTGCGCCGCGACTTCGTCACCACCTTCACGCCGCGAGCTTGGGCCTGACGACCGGCTATGGATGCTGGAAGTATTCTACGCCGGGGGCACCGCCACGCGCGATTTCTCGGCGGCCGATATCGTGGCCGAGATCGGCGCGCTCGGCACAAGCGCCGAGTTCGCCGCCTCGCGGGAGCGGCTGGTCGCGCGGGTGACCGAAGAGGCGAGACCAGGCGATCTGGTGCTGGTGATGGGCGCGCGCGATCCGTCGCTCAGCGAGCTGGCGCGGGCAATCCTGGCCGCGCTCAAACAGACCGAAATCGCGGCGGCGAAATAGCGGCGGCTCGATCAGTTGCCGAACAGGCCTGGTATGCCGCCGCCGCCAAACCCGCGCCCGCCGTTCGAGGCGCTGCGCTTCCGCGGTCTGGCTACGGCCGGGGCATCGGGCGCCGGCGCCTCGGCCTTGCCGAACAGCGCCACGGCCATCTTCTTGTCGAGATCATACACATCGTCATAAGTCCGCATCTTGCCGATGCCGTCGAACGCGACGGTGAAATAGGTGAGATGCACCGGCACCGGCCGGCTGAGCGTGACGCCGCTGTTACGCCCCTTGGCGAGCTGATCCTTGACCTGCTGCTCGGTCCAACCCTTGTCCTCGGCGAGCAAGAGCAGCGCCAGCCGGTCAGGCTGATGCACCCGGATGCAGCCGTGGCTTAGGGTGCGCACCGTTTGATTGAACAGGGCCGGCTGCACAGTGTCGTGCATGTAGACCGCATGGCGATTGGGAAAATTGAACTTGAGCGTCCCCAGTACGTTGTCCGGCCCCGGCGCCTGGGTGAAGGTATAACTGAGGATGTTGGCGCGTTCCCAGTCGACGGTCTCGGCATCGACCGGGCGCCCCTGATAGCTGACCGTGAGCTGGTTATCGCGCAGCACGGAAACGTCCGGCACGCCGCCTCTGGTTTGCCGCAAGCGCGGCCGGAGGTCCTCGAGCTTGATGGTCTCGGGCACGGTCCAATCCGGATTGAACACGATCGAGCGCATGTCGGCGGAGAAGATCGGGGTCGCGTATTTGACCTGCCCGACAATGACCTTCTCCACATAGATGGATTTGCCGCCCTTCATGACCCGAGCGGTGAAGGCCGGGACATTGTTCCACACGTAATAGGAGCCGAGCTCGAGGGGCATCCAGCGCCAGCGCTCCATGTTGACGATGAGCCGCTGAACGGTCCCGTCGCTGCCGGGCTTGCGTCCCTTGGCCTTGCTCGCGGCCACGGCCTTGATGAGCGCCTGGCGCAGGCCCTCGAACTGCTGGTGCTTGGGATGCAGCGAGGTCAGATAGACGCCGGGCGACGGCCGATACGGCAAGCTCGGTCAACACCGTCTTGGGCTCGAGCAGGTTCGGCTTCTGATCGAACAGCTCGCTGATGCGCGCCGGCGCGACGCGTCCGCCGCGGGCAAAGCGCGCATATTTCAAGGCGGCGAGATCCAGCTTGAGCTCGTCGATGGCCTGGTCCTCGCTGGTCGCCGGCAGGTGGGACGCGGGCGGCAGGTCGAAAGCTTCGGACGGGAGGCCCCAATCGCCGGCCTTTTGGATCTCGGCGATCAGCGCCTGAGCCCTGGCCGAGAAGCCCATGGCCGTGATCCAGATCGGCGGCTCGCTGCGCTCGCCGTAGAAGACTTCGAGTGCGGCAAGGTCGGCGGCGGCGGCGCCCTTGCGCAGCGCCGGGTCCTTGAGCTTGTCCCTGACGGCGGCGACCACCGGGTGCGCCGGTTTAGGCTCCCCGGCCATTGCCGGTGCGGTCGCGTCGGCGTCGCTTGGCGGGGTCGCGGCAGTGTCGGTCGCATCGGCCGGCTCGCGGGCGATTTCGCCATCGGGCGAAGCAGCCGGACCGACCGACGGCTCGTCTCCGGAAGCTGACGCGGGCGCAGGGACTTGAGAGGGGTCACTATCACCGGCGGGGACGGCCGGCGGCGTAGACGCGAGGCCGGCCGGCTGCACCTCCGCCGGCACCTCGGCCGCATAGGCAGCGCCCGCAACCAGGAAAAAGGCCTGGGCCGCAGCGCCGAAGGCCGCCCCTAAGGCTCGTCTGCCCATCTCGAAAATCCCTCGTAGCCCCTTAAAGTTAGTCCCTGTGACCGGCAACGACCACCCTCAATTGGCGGTCGCGGCGTCATTCTGCCGGCACCGTTGCCGAGAAGCCTCCATCTGCGCGCTTGGCGGGCACGCCGCCCAATAGACTTCCCCCGGGCCTCGGCTATGATCGCGGCCCACGGGGTCCGGCGCAGAAGGAAGAATCGCCATGTTTCCGGTCGGCGACGACAACTCGCAACGGCGGACGACCCCGGTCGTCACCTTCGCGCTGATCGGCCTCAATGTGCTGGTATTCTTTCTCGAGCTTTCCGGCGGCGATCAATTCATTACCGAGTGGGCGTTCGTGCCGGCGCGATTCTCGGAAGATCCCGGCGCCAACGCGGTGACGTTGTTCTCGGCCATGTTCATGCATGGCGGCTGGCTGCATTTGTTCGGCAATATGCTGTTCCTGTGGATTTTCGGCGACAATGTCGAAGACCGGTTCGGCCATGGCAAATTCCTGATCTTCTATTTGCTGGCCGGCCTGGCGGCGACGTTCTCGCAATATTGGGTCTCGCCCGAATCGGCCATTCCCAATGTCGGCGCCTCGGGCGCGATCGCCGGCGTGCTCGGCGCCTACATTTTGCTGTTCCCGCAATCGCGGGTGAATGTCCTGCTCGGGCGGCAGATCGTCGCCATGCCCGCCTTCGCCGTGCTCGGCATGTGGATCGTGCTGCAGCTGGTGAGCGGCGTCGGCACCATCGCCGTCACCGACGAAAGCGCGGGCGGCATTGCTTACATGGCCCATATCGGCGGCTTCGTGTCCGGCTTGCTGATGACCTTTCTATTTCGCGGCCGAGAAAGCTCCGGCATCGCCACCTGAAGACGAGCCGCCGTCAGATCGCGCCGAGAAAATCGCGCTTGCCGATGTCGACGCCGCAGCGCCGCAGAATGGCGTAGGCGGTGGTGGCGTGAAAATAGAAGTTGGGCAGCACGAAATGCACGAGATAGGGCTCGCCCTTGAAGTGCAGGGTCTGGCCGCCGACGGCGAGCGTGATGTCGCGCTGCTCCGAGCCGTCGATATCCTTGGGCCCGAAGCCCTCGACGAACTTGATGGTCTTGGCGATGCGCTCTTTTAGCTCGGCAAAACTCTTCTCCTCATCGGCAAATTTGGGAACCTCGACGCCGGCCAGCCGGGCCGCGGCGCCCTTGGCGGAATCCGACACGAGCTGGATCTGGCGCGTGAGCGGAAACATGTCGGGCGCAAGCCGCCAATTCAGCAGGACGTCAGGCTCGATCTTCCGCTCGGCGGCAAAGGCCTCGGCCTTGTCGAGGATGGTGGAGAGAATCTTGAGCGTTTTGGCGAAGGCGGGAATCGAGGCCTGATACATTCCGAACGACATGGCGGGGTCACTTTCATTGGTCGGTAAGGGAATGGCGCGAACTTAGCAGCCGCATCCCCCGAATTCTCATCACGATCCGGCGACCTAGCGACGCGGGGCCGGTTGGAGACAAAGCATGGACCAGGAACTGCGAGATTTAGCGGTCAGCCGGCGCCACGTGGTCGCGGGCGCCCTCGGCGCGCTGACGCTGCCGCTGGCCGCCCCGGCGCTCGGCCGAGGCCTTGAGTCGCCGGCGACCGAGGCCGATTTGGGCTTCATGCGGCTCGCGCTGGACGAGGCGGCGCGCGGCGACTACCCGTTCGGCGCGGTGATCGTGCGCGACGGCGCGGTGCTGGCCCGCGGCCGCAATCTCGGCAAACAGGAGCAGGACCCGACCGCTCACGGCGAGATGGTGGCGATCCGTAACTTCCTCGCCCTGCACGGTCCGGAGAAGCTGAAGGGAACCACGCTGTACACCTCGGGCGAATCCTGCCCGATGTGCATGGGCGCCATCGTGTGGTGCGGCATCTCCCGCGTGGTGTTCGGCGCCTCGATCGCCGAGCTCGCCACCAAGATCGGGCAGATCATGGTCACCGATGCCGAGATCGCGGCCAAGACGCCGTTCGCCGACATTGCGCTGACCGGCGGCGTGCTGGCCAAAGAGTCGCTGGCGCTGTTCAAGTAGGTGGCTTGCGGCTCAGCGAGCCTGCGGCGGAACGGCCGCGACGATCGGCGCAAGGTCGCGCGCGTGATCCCAATCGCCGCCGGCTTGGGTGAGGCCGAGCCGCACGATCACCAGATCGCGCGACGGCACGATGGCGACGATCTGCTGGTCGTGGCCGAGGAAGTAGAACCCGTCGTCGGGCATCGGCGGCTCGCCATAGCCGGCGGACTCGGGCAGCTTCAGCCACATCTGGGCGCCATAACTGTCATCCGGCGCAGCCTTGGTTGGCGTAAGCGTGTAGGCGACCCAGCCTTCCGGCAGCAAGCGTTCGCCTTGCCACACGCCGTCGCGCAGAAACAGGAGCCCGAGCCGGGCGTAGTCGCGCGCGGTCGCATAGAGCAGCGACGATCCGACGAAGGTGCCTGACGCATCGGTCTCCAGCACCGCGCTTCTCATGCCGAGGGGTGCGAACAGGCGCTCGCGCGGAAACCGGAGATAGTCGTCCTCGCTCGCGAAGGTTTCGCGCAAGACGGCGGCGAGCAGCACCGAGGTGCCGCTCGAATAACTCCAATAGCTGCCGGGCGGATGGAGCAGCTTCTTCGACGCGGCGAATTTCGCCATATCGCCGGTGACGAACAGCATCTCGGTGACGTCGGCAAGCGGATCGTCATAGCTCTCGTCGAAGGCAAGCCCGCTCGACATGCGGAGCAGATCGTCGAGTGAAATGCCGCCGCGCTTGTCGCCCAGCCCTCGCCATTCCGGCAGCAGGGCCTGGTCGGCGACCGCGAGCTTGCCGTCCTTGACCCTGAGGCCGATCAGCGCATTCATCGCGCCCTTGGTCATCGACCAGGCGATCAGCTTCGTGTCGTGGTCGAAGCCCGGCGCATAGCGTTCGGCGACGATGCGCCCGCGATGCACCACCACCAGCGCCCTGGTGTTGCGGGGATGGGCCGGATCGGGCTCGGTGAAGGCGGCATCGACCGCCGCGTCGAGCGCGGGCCGATCGATCCCCTCCCCCGATGACCCCAAGTCGACGCGCTCGCCTTCGGGCCACAGCGCCTCGGGATCGGGAGGCGGCAGTGGGGAGAGCGCCGGCGGGTCCAGGTCGGTGCCGTCGATGCGGGTGCAGCCGAAGCCGTCGCGAAAGACCGCGGTCTGGGACGCCAGGCCATGGAACGAGGCGGTCACGCGCTTGTCGTCGCGCTCGACCCGCTTGTCGAAATAGCGCAGCAATTCGAAGCCGGGACCGCTCAAATCCTCGGCCTCGACCGCCGCCGGATCGCGGCCGGAGACGAACACCGCCCCGCACAAGATCTCGGCGCTGTAGCCCGAGCCGACCAGGCCGGTGCCGTAAGCCCGCAATCCCGCGGCGATCATCACGGCGATTACAATGGCCGTCGCCAACCAGAGCAAAGTCTTGAGCATGGGTCTCAGGGTTCAGGTGGACGGGGGAGCGGCGACAGCGCGCCGGCGAGAGAATGGTGCCGCAAGAGGGATTCGAACCCCCGACCCCATCATTACGAATGATGTGCTCTACCAGCTGAGCTATTGCGGCTTGGCGCCTACGTGACGCGGGGTAATGAAAGCGTGTGATTACCGGCAATATCGGCATGGCGCAAGCAAGGCGCCAGCCCAAATCGCGGCTTCGATGTTAGCGGATTTGCGCGGCGCGCAGGCGCTCCAGCGAGGTCGGGCTCTGCGGCTCGTCGGTCTCGGCCTGGGCCACGCCCGGATCGTCAGGCGGGCGCTCCGGCACGAAGATCGCGGGCTTGGGCCTCGGCTCGGCTGAAGATTGCGGCGCCGGCACCGGCATGACTTTGGCCGGCTCTGGCGCCTTCTCGCTCGCCGGCCTCACCTCGACCACTTCGCTCAACCGCGGCAAGGCCAACGACGGCGCCGGTTCGGGCAGGATCGGTTCATCGATCAAGAGCGTGTCGTCGCCGCGGCCGATGGCGTCGACCGGCGCCTTCCACTCGAAACCGTCGACGGCGCCGGTGACCGGCGACACCGGCAGCCAGCGGTCGGAGACATAGCCGTCGGCGATCCAGGCGCGGTCGCGCGGCGCCCGCACCGCGCGTGCGAGCCATTCCCGCTCGCGGCCTTTGTCGCCCTGCTCGCCCGCCTCGATGCGCGCCATCAGCGTGCAGATGCGGGCCGGCGGCCGGCCGTCGAGATAGGGCGCCAGCGCATCGCGCGCCTCCTCCCACTCATGCGCCTCGATCGCCGCGGCGGCGATCGCGATCGGGCCCTCGATATCGTCGGGGGTGAGGCCGGCCAGATATTTGACGCGCTTCACCCGCTCGCGCGGCGCATCGCCCGGCTTGGCGAAGGCATAGACCACTGCGAGATCGGGATGCGGCGAGAGTTTCCAGGTCCGGGCGATGACGCGCGACGCCTGGCGGCTCTCGCCTCTGGAGGCGAGGATGCGGCCGGCAATCTCGGCCGCCGGCACCAGCGACGGCGCCAACCGCAAGGCCTCGCTCGCCAAGGTGAGCGCCTTGTCGGGATTGGCAACTTCAGCCTCGCGCGCCTCGGCGGTCAGCAGCACGGCGCGGCGGCGGAGCGCGATGTCGGATTCGACATGGTTGTTGGTGCGGGCGATGGCGAGCGTGTCGAGCGCACCTTCGAAATCGCCGGCGCGCGCCTGGAGGTCGAACAAGGCATTGACGCCCCAGCCAAGCTTGGGATCGCGCTGGACCGCCTGCTCGGCGAGCGCGCGGGCCGCCTCGTTGTCGTTGCTGCGCCGCGCTTCGAGGAACAGGCCGCGCAAGCCGAGCAGTTCGGTCTCGGGCCGGTCGAGCATGGCCTCGAAGGCGCGCCGCGCCGCAGACCGGTCGCCCTTGAGCTGGGCGGCTTGGGCCCTGAGCAGCGCCGTCAACGGCTCGCGCGGCAGATTGCGTCCGGCGATGCCGGCATAGCGCTGAGCCAGGGCACGGTCGCCGACGCCGATCGCAAGCAGTCCGCGCGACAGCGCGTCATAGCCTTGTTGCCGCCGCCGCTCGCGCACATGCGCCGCGATCGCCGCGGGTCGCGTGAACACATAGCGCAGCAGCGCCCACAGCGCGATCAGCAGCATGACCAGGAGGCCGACCGCGAGCGTGCCGACAAAGGCGGAGGTCTCGATCTGATAACCGAGCCACTCGATATTGATGGTGCCGGGACGGTCGGCCAGCCAAGCGAGCCCGGCCGCGGCCGCGACGACAGCAAGAGTGAAGAGGAGGATGCGGATCATCGGCTCAGGGCTGCGTGGTTTGACCGTCTCCGCCCAGCGACACGAGCAGGACGCCTTCGAGCCGGGTCAAGGTCTGGTCGGCGCCGAGGCGTGCGCGCGCCTCGCCGAGCCACGCCGAGAAGGCTTCGCGCGTCGCGCCGTCGAGCGTCTCTACGTCTTTCACCGCGGCGGCGAGATCGCCTTGGTCGAGCGCGGCCTTGGCGCGGGCGAGCGTGGCGCCAGGGCCGTCGCCGGCCGGCGCCTCATCGATCCGCCGGATCTTCACCAGCGACTGCGCGCTTGCCATCAGATTATCGACCAGTGACCCGCCGGCTGCCGGCGCCGGCGCCGCAAGCGCATTGTCCCCGGCGGTGGCGAAGGAGCGGGCCAGCTCGGGCACGGTCGGGATGCCGGTCTCGGCATAGGCCGGCAAGACGCCAAGGTCGCCGACCGAAGGGGCGAGCGCGCTGATGGTATCGAGCTCGGCGGCGTAGGGCCGGCCGTCGCTGACCGCGGCTCTGAGATTGGCGAAGGCGATGGCGACCGCGGCAGACTTGGCGCCGGCCGACTCTTTGTTCAGGGCGTTGACGATCTCCGGCAGCGTCGCCTCGAGCTTGGCGATCCGGTCGATGAGCGCGGCGAGATCGGGCGATTCACCGGTACCGAGCTCGGCCTCGGCCAAGGCGCCGAGCTTGGCCTTGAGCTCGGCAATCTCGGTCCGCATTTGCTCGAGCGCGGCGGCGGAGGCGACCTTGCCGTCGGCGAGCGAGGCGTCGATCTTGGCGTCGAGCCTCCGCTCGGCCTCGGCGATCTGCTGGGCGATGGCGGCGGCAGTGGCGACCGAGCCGCCTTCGCTGGCGGTCTCGGCCAAGGTCTTCAGCGACGTCTCCAATCGAGCGACGCGGTCGGCAAGCCCGGCAAGCTCGGGCGACATTGCCTTGACGTTCGCTTCGAGGCCGGCAAGCTGTGCCTTGAGCGCCGAGAGCGCCTCAGCGTCGACCGAAGCGGGAGGCGCGGCCTCAAGCTTGGCCAGCCGCTGCTCCAGCGCGGCGATATCGGGCGCGGGCTTTGCCCCTTGGCCGAGATCGAGTCCGCTCCAGGCATAGGCAAGAGCGGCAACACCGACCAGGCCGCCGAGCAGCCCCGCGACGCAATGCGTGAAGAAGCTTTTCACCCGGCCGGGGCGCGGCGGCGGCGATGCGGCTGGTTGGCTCGGGGCCGCCGCCTCTGCGGCGGGAGGGGCTTCGCTGTTCTGCGTGGTGGCCTCAGGCTCGGCGCGCGCCGTCTCGCCCGGCTCCGGCTCGACCTTAACTTCGGTCGCGGTGCCTTCGATGGTGTGGGCCGGGCGCTTGGCCGCGCCGCCGGGGCTCTGATCCTGATCGCCGAAAGGATGTGCCATCACGCCTTAACCTTACGTCTGCAGCAGATTCGCCTCACGAGGATGCCGCCTCGGAGTCTACGAGCGCAAGGATATCTTCCTCGCGCGGGCGCGCCGCCACGCGGATCGTGCCGCCGAGCGGCCGAACCGCTTCTGCTACCGCCTCGGACAGGCAATAGCAAACGAGACCGTTCGCCTGCGTTACCAGCCCATGCCTGGTCACCAATTCGGCGAAGGTCTTGGCCGTGCGCGGCGACATAAGAATGACGCCGTCGAGCTCACCGGCCGTGAGCAGGCGCAAGGCCTCGGCCGGAAGCGCGCCCAGCGGGATCGCGCGATAAAGCACGAACCGCCGCACAGTAAAGCCTTGCGACTCGAGCGCCGATTTCAGGTCGAAGGCGATCGTCTCGCCGGACAAATGCACCAGGGCGCCGCGGCCCGGCTCGTATTCGCTCGCGATCAACTTGGCGAACTTCGCGCCGGTGCCTGGGCCGATGGTGACATCGGAAAAGCCGAGCGTTTGCGCCTCCCCCGCGGTGGCGTCGCCCACCGCGAGCAGCGGAAGCTTGATCGCGTCCTCACGTGCGGGATGCGAGGCAAGCGCCCGCAACGCATTACGGCTGGTGGCGAGCAGAGCTTGAGCGCCCGCAAGCTCCATCGGCGCGTCGCGGGCGAACTCGATGGTCAGCAGCGGCGCGAGCACCGCCTGATGGCCGCGCGCCGCCAGCAATTCGGCCTCGCGGCCGGCATCGGGCTCAGGCCTGGTGACGAGCAGCCGCATCAGGCAAGACTTGCAATGAAGTCCGGGCCGGCGCGGGCGCGCAGCTCTTCGCCGGCATCGGTGCCGATATTCTTGAAGTTCGCGGCGGTGCCGGTCACCTCGACGTCGTACCACTCGCTGCCGTCCGGCGCGAGGATCAGACCGCGAAAGCGCAGGATGCCGTCGGCGATCTCGGCGAGACCGGCGATCGGGGTCTTGCACGAGCCGTCGAGGCGGGCAAGGTAGGCGCGCTCGCAAGCGACCGCCGCCGCCGATATCGCGTCGTTGAGCGGCTGGAGCAACGCGCGTGTCTTGGCGTCATCGCTGCGGCAGGTCACGCCGATCGCCCCTTGCGCCACCGCCGGCAACATCTCCTCGGTCGAGAGGATCGAGGTGACTTGCGAGGTGAGCCCAAGGCGCTCGAGCCCGGCCAGCGCGAGCAGCGTGGCGTCGGCCTGGCCGTCGGCGAGCTTGGCGAGCCGCGTCTCGACATTGCCGCGCAGATCGACCACGCGAAGGTCGGGACGGAGCCGCTTCACTTGCGCCTGACGCCGCAACGACGAGGTGCCGACCACCGCGCCGGGCGGAAGCTTCTCCAGCGACGGCGCCTTGGTGCTGATGAAGGCGTCGCGCACATCGGCCCGCGGCAGGATGGCGGCGATGCACAGCCCCTGCCGGCAGATCGGTCTCAAGGTCCTTCATCGAGTGCACCGCCAGGTCGACGTCGCCCCTGAGCAGCGCCTCATCGATCTCCTTGGTGAACAGGCCCTTGCCGCCGAACTCGCGCAACGGCTTGTCCTTGATCCGGTCGCCGGAAGTGGTGATCGCACTCAAGCCGACATCGCCTTCGCCGAGGCCGTTCGCCTCAAGCAAGCGCATCCACACGTGGCGCGCCTGCCATAGGGCGAGCGGGCTGCCGCGGGTGCCGATCAGGAGGGGCCGAGTGGCCAAGTTGAACTCCTTGAATTGCCTTGGCTAAAGGCGCAAGTCTCGCCCGGTTATGACCCCTTTCCGCGCCACCTTCAATCGAGCCGCTTTGACGCGATCGAACCTCCATGATTAAGGCCGGCAACGACAGTTCCCTGACCGTGCTCGGCATCGAGACGAGTTGCGACGAGACCGCCGCCGCAGTGGTGCGCCTTGCGGCCGATGGGCGGGGCGAAATCTTGTCGAGCGTGGTGCGCTCGCAGCTCGATCTGCATGCGGCCTATGGCGGCGTGGTGCCGGAGATCGCCGCCCGCGCCCATGTCGAGCTGCTCGACGCCGCGATCAAGCAGGCGCTGGCGGAGTCCGGCCTCGGCTTCGAGGCGATCGACGCGGTGGCCGCGACCTCCGGCCCCGGCCTGATCGGCGGACTGATCGTCGGCGTCACGACCGGTAAGGCGATCGCGCTCGGCTTGGGCCGCCCGTTCATCGCCATCAATCATCTCGAAGCGCACGCGCTCACGCCCGGCCTGACCGATGGGCTCGGCTTTCCGTATTTGCTGCTGCTGGTGTCGGGCGGGCACACCCAGTTGCTGATCGTCAAGGATGTCGGCTCTTACGAGCGGCTCGGCACCACGCTCGACGACGCACTCGGCGAGGCGTTCGACAAGGCGGCCAAGCTGCTCGGGCTGCCCTATCCCGGCGGCCCCGAGATCGAGCGCCATGCGTTGCGCGGACGCCCGACCATTTCACTCCCCCGCCCCATGCTCGGCCGGCCCGAGCCTCATTTCTCGCTGGCCGGCCTCAAGACCGCGTTCAGGCACGCGGCGGAGGCGCGCGCGCCGCTTGGCGAACAGGACATCGCCGATCTGTGCGCCAGCTTCCAGGAGGCGGTGGCCGACATCGTCAGCGACCGCACCGCACGCGCCTTCGCTCTTTACGGGGAGCGGCTCGGAAATAAGGCGCAACGCGTCCTGGTGGTGGCCGGCGGGGTCGCCGCCAATCAGCGGCTCAAGGCGGCGCTCGAAGCGGTCGTCGCGCGCGCACGGCTTCCGCCTGGTGGTGCCGCCGCCGGAGCTTTGCACCGACAATGCCGCGATGATCGCCTGGGCCGGGGCGATGCGGCTGTCACGCGGCCTGACCGACGACCTGGCGGCGCCGGTCCGCGCCCGCTGGCCGCTCGATCCCGACGCGCCGCCGGCGCTGGGCGCAGGCGTCAAGGCTTAGGCTGTTTTCCCTGATTTCCGATGTTTGTCTCTGAATTCCGGCTTTCGCCGGAATGACGACTCCGGGCGACTTCCTGTATGACTCAGGCCGGCGATGAGCAGAGGAACGGCATGGCGCTTCAATCGGTCGGCATCGTGGGCGCGGGCGCCTGGGGCAGCGCGCTCGCCATCACCTCGCGCCGGGCCGGACGCGACGTGCTGGTCTGGGCCCATGAGCCCGAGACGCTGGCCGATATCAATCAGCGCCACCGCAACGAGGTCTATCTGCCCGGCGTC
This sequence comes from uncultured Alphaproteobacteria bacterium, assembly GCA_963812105.1. GTDB lineage: Bacteria > Pseudomonadota > Alphaproteobacteria > Rhizobiales > Methyloligellaceae > Methyloceanibacter. The sequence goes on along the minus strand of CAWEUF010000002.1, from coordinate 127,603 downwards.
AAGCTCGACCCGGCGATCGAGGCGACCGCGCGCCTGAACGAGGTCGCCAATTGCGATTTTCTGCTGATGGCGACGCCGGCGCAACATGTGCGCGCGATCGCCGAAGGGCTCGCGCCCTATATCAAGGACCAGCAGCCGCTGGTGATCTGCGCCAAGGGCATCGAGCAGGCAAGCGGCAAGCTGATGTCGCAGGTGGTGGACGAGGTCGCGCCGAAAGCGCATGTCGCCGTGCTGTCGGGACCGAGCTTTGCCGCCGAGGCGGCGCGCGGGCTGCCCGCCGCGGTGACGCTGGCCAGCGCCGAGGAGGAGCTTGGGCGCGCGCTGTCCTTCGCGCTCAGCCATCCGCCGTTCCGCTGCTATTGGAGCGACGACGTGGTCGGCGCGGAGATCGGCGGCGCGGTGAAGAATGTCTATGCCATCGCCGCCGGCATCGTCGCCGGCAAGAAACTCGGCGCGAGCGCCCATGCCGCGCTGGTGACCCGCGGCTTTGCCGAGATGGTGCGGTTCGGCGCCGCGCTCGGCGCGCGCCGCGAGACGCTGACCGGCCTGTCGGGGCTCGGCGATCTGGTGCTCACCTGCGGCAGCCCGCAATCGCGCAACATGTCGCTCGGCATCGAGCTCGGCAAAGGCAAGAGCCTCGATCAGGTGCTCGGCAAGCGGCAGACCGTCACCGAAGGGGTCTACACCGCGAGCGCGGTGGTGGAGATGGCGGCGGCGCGCGGCATCGACATGCCGATCGCGCAGGCGGTGCACGCGGTGATCTCGGGGCTCGCCACCGTCGATGAGGCGATCGAGGCGCTGCTCGCCCGCCCGCTCAGGTCCGAGCTGTGAATCCATGGACAGTCAGGTAGCCGCGCACTAGCCTGAGGACAGGGGAGTCTCATGTTGTACGCGCTGATCTGCACCGACAAGCCCGGCAGCCTGCCGCTGCGCAAGGCGCACCGGCCCGACCATGTGGCCTATCTCGAAAGCCTCGGCGACACGCTGGTGTTCGCCGGCCCGTTCACCGAGGCTGACGGCCAGACGATGAACGGCAGCCTGATCGTGGTCGAGGCCGCCTCGCTCGAGGCCGCGCGCAGCATCGCCGCGGGTGACCCGTTCGCCAAGGCGGGCGTATTCGCGAGCGTCGAGATCCGCCCGTGGCTGTGGACCATCAACAATCCCGACGAAGAGGAGTGAGCCCGCCAAGCTCGCTCGATCCTCATGGCCTATTGGCTGCTGAAATCAGAGGCTGACACCTGGTCGTGGGACCAGCAGAAGGCCGAAGGCCGCAAGGGCGCGGAGTGGGGCGGCGTGCGCAACTTCCAGGCGCGCAACAACATGCGGGCGATGACGAAGGGCGATTTCGGCTTCTTCTACCATACCGGCGACGAGAAGCGCGTGGTCGGCATCGTGCAGGTGGTGAAGGAGGCGCATCCCGAGTCGACCGACCCGACCGGCCAATGGGAGTGCGTCGACGTGGCCGCGGTCACCGCCCTGCCCCGGCCGGTCACGCTGGCCGAGATCAAGGCGACCCCGGCTCTCAAGTCCATGGTGCTGGTGAGGAATTCGCGCCTGTCGGTGCAGCCGGTGAGCGAGGCGGAGTGGCGCAAGGTGTGCGCCATGGGCGGCCTGGCCGATGCCCCGTAGCCTTAGTGCCGGGCGCCGTCCTGGGGTAAAGTCACGGAAAGGCTTAGACCAGGAGGGGACGCCATGAGTTTCACCGGAGTGAACTACGTCGCCGTGATCATCGCGACCTTGGCCGGCTTCGGCCTCGGCGCGATCTGGTACATGGTGCTCGCCAAACCGTGGATGCATGCCGTCGGCAAGACCGAAGCGGAATGCCGCGAGCAGCACCAGGGGCCGGCCAAGGTCTTGCCGTTCGTCATCGCCATCGTCGCGCTGTTCGTCATGGCCTTGATGCTGGCCGGGCTGATGGGCCATCTCGGCGATGTCACGGTGAGAGGCGGCGTGGTCAGCGGCTTCTTCGTCTGGCTCGGCTTCGTCATCACCACCATGGGCGTCAATCACGCCTTCAGCGGCGCCAAGCCGATGCTGACCGTCATTGACGGTCTCCATTGGCTGGCCGTGCTGTTGATCCAAGGCGCGGTGATCGGCGCTTTCGGCGTGTAGTCACAACAGCGCCTAGAGGCGCCGGTTATAAAAAAATATGCGTAGGGAGGAACGGACAAATGTCCGAGCACAAGCAGTACAAAGTCGAGGCGGTGAAGGTCCCGAAGAAATGGAAGGAGCGGGCCTTCATCGACAAGGATGAGTACGACAAGCTCTACCGCAAGAGCATCGAGAAGCCGGACAAGTTCTGGGGCAAACAGGGCAAGCGGATCGACTGGATCAAGCCCTATACCAAGGTCAAGAACACCTCGTTCGCCTATCCCGACGTCTCGATCAAATGGTTCGAGGACGGCACGCTCAACGTCGCCGCCAACTGCATCGACCGGCATCTGAAGAAGCGCGGCAAGCAGACGGCAATCATCTGGGAGCCCGACGACCCGACCGAAGACGCGCGCCACATCACCTATCGCGAGCTGCACCAAGAAGTATGCCGGCTCGCCAATGTGCTGAAGGCCAACCGGCGTCAAGCGCGGCGACCGGGTGACGATCTATCTGCCGATGATCCCTGAAGCGGCGTACGCCATGCTGGCCTGCGCCCGCATCGGCGCGGTTCATTCCGTGGTGTTCGGCGGCTTCTCGCCCGACTCGCTGGCCGGCCGCATCGAGGACTGCAAGTCGAAATTCCTCATTACCGCCGACGAGGGCTTGCGCGGCGGCCGCAAAGTCCCGCTCAAGGTCAATGTCGACGCCGCGTTGAAGAAGGCGCGCGGCATCGAGAAGGTTCTGGTGGTGAAACGCACCGGCGCCGAGGTGCCGTGGACACCTGGCCGCGACCTCTGGCTCGACGACGAGCTCGCCAAGGTCGGCGACGAGTGTCCGCCCGAGGAGATGAACGCGGAAGACCCGCTGTTCATCCTCTACACCTCGGGCTCGACCGGTAAACCGAAGGGCGTGCTGCACACCTCAGGCGGCTATCTCGTGTTCGCCGCCATGACCCATCAATATGTGTTCGACTACCATGACGGCGATATCTACTGGTGCACGGCCGATGTCGGCTGGGTGACGGGCCACTCTTATATCGTGTACGGGCCGCTCGCCAACGGCGCGACCACGCTGATGTTCGAAGGCGTGCCGAACCATCCCGACGCCTCGCGGTTCTGGCAGGTGGTCGACAAGCACAAGGTCAATATTTTCTACACCGCGCCGACCGCGATCCGCGCCCTGATGGGCCTGGGCGACGATTACGTCAAGCGCACCAAGCGGAAGTCGCTCAAGCTGCTCGGCACCGTGGGCGAGCCGATCAACCCCGAAGCGTGGGAGTGGTACTATCACGTGGTGGGCGATAAGCGCTGCCCGATCGTCGATACCTGGTGGCAGACCGAGACCGGCGGCATTCTCATCACCCCGCTGCCCGGCGCGACCAAGCTCAAGCCCGGCTCGGCGACGCTGCCGTTCTTCGGCGTGCAGCCGGCCATCGTCGATGCCGAGGGCAAGGTTCTGGAAGGCGAGGCCGCCGGCAATCTGGTGATCCTCGACGCCTGGCCGGGGATGATGCGCACCGTCTATGGCGACCATAAGCGCTTCGTCGAAACTTATTTCTCCACCTACAAAGGCAAGTATTTCACCGGCGACGGCAGCCGGCGCGACGGCGACGGCTATTATTGGATCACCGGCCGGGTCGACGACGTGATCAACGTCGCCGGCCACCGCATGGGCACGGCCGAGGTCGAGTCGGCGCTGGTGGCCCATCCCAAAGTGTCGGAGGCCGCCGTGGTCGGCTACCCGCACGACGTCAAGGGCCAAGGCATTTACTGCTACGTGACGCTGATGGCAGGCCAGGATTGGTCGGAAGAGTTGAGGAAGGAGCTGCGCGACTGGGTGCGCAAGGAGATCGGGCCGATCGCCTCGCCCGATCTCATCCAGTTCTCGCCCGGCCTGCCCAAGACCCGCTCCGGCAAGATCATGCGCCGCATCTTGCGCAAGATCGCCGAGGACGATTTCTCAAATCTCGGCGACACCTCGACGCTGGCCGATCCGTCCGTCGTCTCCGATCTGATCGAGCACCGCCAGAATCGAAAGTCAGCCTAATGCATGCGGCAACGCACTGAACAGAGAAACGCAAGCAGGGAGAGGGTACGCCTCATGTCATGGCTCAAACGGATTCTGATCGGTCTCGCCATCGTGCTCGTGCTGCTTATCGGCATCCTGTTCGCCATCGGCTTCTGGACGACGGACGAAGGCTCGGTCATGCAGACCACGTCGATGACGGTAGGCAGCCGCACCGTCACCGTCGGCGGTCACTTCAAGAGCATGACGCAGGAATCGCTGGCCGACGGCATCAAGGTGGTGATCGACGGCCATGTGATCATCGTCACCGCCGACCAGCTCACCGTCGACGGCAACACGCAGGTGCTGGAGCCCGGCCAGGACGTGGAAGTGCTGGTCGACAAGGACGGCAAAGTCTCGGTCAGGCTGGTGGCGTCAGCCAACGCTCCGCAATAAGGCGGCGTCGCTGCCGCTCAAGATGCGGGTGACCTGGGTGAGGAGGACCGTCCAGGCCTCCTTGGTCTTGGGCGTGAATTTGGTCTCGAGCGAGCGCTCCAGCGTCCAGATCAGCGCCTTGGTGATGGTGCGGTAGTCGCGCACCTTGAGGCCCATCTGGCGGTAGCGGACGCCAAGCAGCTTGATGATCGGCGCCAGGCCGTCGTCGTGGTTGAGCGCGATGATGCCGAGTTTGACCGCCGCCATGAACTTGCGGCCTTGGGTCTCGGTATCGGCGCCGAAACGGGCGCGGAAGGCGGGATCGAGCCGGAACAGCTTGAGATAGAACAGCTGGCCGACCAGATCGAGGGCGGGAGCGAGCTTGAGGAAGCTTTGGCGAACCAGTCGCTTCTGCGCGGCCGTGAGCGAGATCTCGGCGCCTGAGCGCGCGGGCCGGTTGGCGGACTTGGTACGAGTTTGGACGGTGGCTGACATGGCGAGGCTACTCCCGACGACTGATCTCGGCCGAGCATGCGGGGCAGCCCCTTGAGGAACCGTTAAGGTAACCAAAGCGGAAACTAAATCGGGCGCCGGGCGGAAAAACCGGCCGAATACCTTGGGTGGCCATGCCTTGTCGTGCGCGCAAGGCCTCTCCATATTTAGCTCCGGAACAGGCCGGATTTGGCCGGCGCGTTGATGTTCGGTGGAGGCTCGATGAGCTATTTCCGCACCGCCATTCTGCTGGCAGCGCTGACGGCGCTGTTCATGGGCATCGGCTATCTGATCGGCGGACAGGCCGGCATGGTCATCGCGCTGCTGGTCGCCGGCGGCATGAACCTGTTCGCCTATTGGAACTCCGACAAGATGGTGCTGTCGATGTACGGCGCGCGCGAGGTCGACGCGCGCTCGGCGCCGGAGCTTTACGGCCTGGTGCAGCAGCTCGCCGCCGCGGCGAGCCTGCCCATGCCGAAAGTCTATGTGATGGAGAACCCGCAGCCCAACGCCTTCGCCACCGGCCGCAATCCCGAGCATGCCGCGGTCGCCGTCACCACCGGCCTGCTCAACACCGTCGGCCGCGAGGAGCTGGCCGGCGTGATCGCGCACGAGCTCGGCCACGTCAAAAACCGCGACACGCTGCTGATGACCATCACCGCGACCATCGCCGGCGCGGTGTCGATGCTCGCCAATTTCGGGCTCTATTTCGGCCGCGGCAACAATAACGGCAATATGGGCATCGTCGGCTCGCTGATGCTGGTGATCCTCGGCCCGCTTGCCGCCGGCATGGTGCAGATGGCGATCAGCCGCACGCGCGAATACGAGGCCGATAAGGCCGGCGCGGAAATCAGCCGGCATCCGCTTGGCGCTCGCCTCGGCGCTGCAGAAGATCGCGGGCGCCGCGCACCGCATCCCCAACATGCCGGCCGAGCGCAATCCGGCCTCGGCCCATCTGTTCATCGTCAACCCGCTGTCGGGCGCGCGCATGGACAATCTGTTTTCGACCCACCCCAATGTCGAGAACCGCGTGGCGCGGCTGCAGGAGATGGCGCGCGAGATGGGCGAGACCGGCGGCCCGCCGACCGGCGCGCCGTACGAAGGGCCATGGTCCGAGCCGCGACGGGCTGCCGGACGCGGGCCGTGGGGCTGAGCCTGTTTTGGCTAGGCTGCACCGCGTTTCACGCGCAAGATAGATCATGACCCCCGCCGCCAAAATCGCGCGAGCGAAAGCGCCCGTGCGCGACGCGCAAGTCGGGCTGCCGGCGCGGCGCGCGGCCGCCGAGCTGCTGTCGGCCGTGCTGCAAAAGAAGCAGGCGCTCGACGATGTGTTGGGCCGCTCGCTCGACAAGGGCTTCATGTTCGATCTGCCGGCGCGCGACCGCGCGCTCGTCCGCGCCATCGTCGCCACGAGCTTGCGACGAAAGGGTCAGCTCGACCATGTGCTCGGCAGTTTTCTCGAGCGCGGGCTGCCCGAGCGATCCGGCACGCTCTATCCGATCCTGTTGTCGGCCGCGGCGCAGTTGATCTTTCTCAAAACGCCGCCGCACGCGGCCATCGATCTTGCCGTGACGCTGGTGCAGTACGACCCCAAGGCCAAGCGCTACGACAAGCTTGCCAATGCCGTGCTGCGGCGCGTGGCGAGCGAGGGCGAGGCGATCGCCGCCGCGCTCGATGCGGCGCGCATCAACACGCCCGACTGGCTGTGGTCGCGCTGGGTCGCCTATTGGGGCGAGACGCGCGCCCGCGCCATCGCCGAGAGCCATCTCATCGAGCCGCCGCTCGATCTCACCGTCAAGAGCGAGCCCGAGTTGTGGGCCGAGCGCCTCTCCGGCCGCGTGCTTCCCACCGGCAGCGTGCGGTTCATCGCCCAAAGGCCGCATCGATGCGCTGCCCGGTTTCGACGACGGCGCATGGTGGGTGCAGGACGTGGCGGCATCGCTGCCGGCGCGGCTGCTCGGCGATGTGGCGGGCAAGCGCGTCGCCGATCTGTGCGCCGCGCCCGGCGGCAAGACGGCGCAGCTCGTGCTCGCCGGCGGCTCGGTGGTCGCGGTCGACTCATCGAAGACGCGGCTCAAGCTGCTCGCCGAGAATCTCGCGCGGCTCGGGCTCGAGGCCGACACGGTGCTGGCCGATGCGGTGGCGTGGCATCCCGAGGAGCGCTTCGATGCGGTGCTGCTCGACGCGCCGTGCTCCTCGACCGGCACCATCCGCCGGCATCCCGACATCCCCTATACAAAAACGCCGAAGGACATCGTCGCGCTCGCCGCCCTCCAGACCCGGCTGCTGGACAATGCCGCCACGCTGGTCAAGCCGGGCGGCAGGCTGGTCTATTCGACCTGCTCGCTCGAGCCCGAGGAGGGCGAGGCGCAGATCGCGGCATTTCTGGTGCGGAACGACGATTTCAGGGTCGACCCCATCGATCCGAGTGAGCTTTTCGGCCAAACGGGCTGGATCGAGCCGTCAGGCGCCTTGCGGACCTTCCCCTACGACCTCACGCTGGAAACGGCCGAATGGAGCGGAATGGACGGCTTTTTTGCCACACGTCTCGTCCGCTCCGATTAAGCGTGACGCGTATCGGGCTTGATCGGAAACCGTCGCGGCCCGACAATGCCCGCCTCAGGATGCACGGGGAGGCCTTGCGTCTGAACGCGGCGCGGGCGGCAGCTTGGAGACCAGTGAGCATGGCGGCTGACTCTCAGCCCTACGAGCGCGGTGGACGCAGTCACGCGCCGCGCCTCAGCGGCCCGGGACCGTTCCGCCGCTTCATGCTCGCGAGCATGGCGAGCATCTCCTATCCCGGCACCCAGGCCGAACAACTGCTGCTTGCCCCGCAAGAGCTCAGGACCGCGGACCCGAGCTTCGCCACCGAGCTTTACAACGGCCATTTCGGCTTGGCCGGCAGACTGGCCGAGGTCGACGCCGAGTTGCCGTTCGAGATCGCGCCGCCGTCGGCGGGCTGGGCGCGCGAGCTGTACGGCTTCGGCTGGCTCAGGCATCTGCGCGCCGCGGGCTCGGAGCTGTCGCGCGAGCAGGCCAAGGCGCTGGTGCAGGATTTCATCACGCTCAAGCGCTCGATCCATCCGCTGGCGTGGCAGCCGGAGATCGTCGGCCGCCGGGTGATCTCGTGGCTGTCGAACTCGGTGCTGGTGCTCGACTCGGGCGAGCCGGAAGCCTACGCGAATTTCCTCAAGGCGCTGACCTCGCAGCTCCGTTATCTGTCGGCGAGCTACCGCGACGCGCCGGACGGCGTGCCGCGACTGGTGGCGCTGATGGCGCTGATCTATGCCGGGCTGTGCATCGCCGAGCAGCAGGCCGTGGTCGACCGCTATGCGCGGCCGTTCTGCAAGGAGCTCGACCGGCAGATCCTGCCCGACGGCGGACATATCTCGCGCAACCCCGACGCGCTGGTCGAGCTGCTGCTCGATCTGCTGCCGCTCAGGCAATGCTTCGTGGCGCGCGACCGCCCGCCGCCCAAGGAGCTGACCGACGCCATCGACCGCATCATGCCGATGCTGCGCTTCTTCCGCACCGGCGACGGTACGTTGGCGCGATTCAACGGCGCCGGTCCGACGCCGACCGACGCGCTCGCCACCGTGCTGGCCTATGACGACATCGAGGGCAAGCCGGTGCGCTCGGCGGCGAACTCGGGCTATGTGCGGCTCGAATGCGGACCCACGACGCTGATCTGCGACATCGGTCCCGCGCCCGCGCCGTCGCTCAGCAGCAGCGCCCATGCCGGCTTCCTGTCGTTCGAGATGAGCTCGGCGAGCTGTCCGATGATCGTCAATTGCGGATCGCCCTCGCTCGACCACGAGGACTGGCGCCCGTTCGCCCGCTCGACGCCGGCGCATTCGACGCTCGCCTTCGAGGAGTCGTCGTCGGCCGAATTCACCGCGCAAGGCGCGAACGGCGTCACGGTCGCGGGGGACTCGCCGCTGACCGGCCCGGCCAACGCGCAAGCCGCGCTCGCCGACCAGGGCGACAATCTCAGGGTCAAAGGCTCCCATGACGGCTATCTCAACGATTTCGGCGTGAGCCACGCCCGCCAATTCCTGGTCGCGCCGAACGGCCTGCTGATCTCCAGCGAGGACAAGCTGACGGCGCTGGCCGGCCTCAAGAGCCCGGACGGCGATCTGATCGGCGGCTTCTACGCCATCCGCTTCCACCTGCATCCGAGCGTGCGCGCCGAGCTCGCCGCCGACGGCGGAAGCGCGATTCTCAAGCTCAAGAACGGCGAGACCTGGCGGATCAGCTCGAACGCGCCCGAGACCAAGATCGAGGAGAGCGTGTTCCTGGCCGACGCGCGCGGGCCCCAGCCGACCACGCAAGTGGTGCTCGGCGGCGCCATGGGCGAGGCATTCGAAGTCAGGATCGTGTGGAACATCGAACGCGTGACCGAAGGCGGCGGCGGCGGACAGCTGGTCGATCCCAACGAAGCCGCGCCCGAAGCAGCCTAGACCTCATGACGACACGCAAGATTGCCCGCGCGCTGCTCTCGGTCAGCGACAAGACCGGTCTTGCCGAATTCGCGCACGGCTTGCGCCAGCACGGCGTGGAGATCGTCTCGACCGGCGGCACGGCCAAGCTGCTTCGCGACGCCGGCATCGAGGTCGTCGAGGTGGCCGAGATCACCGGGCTGCCGGAGATGATGGACGGGCGGGTCAAGACGCTGCACCCGAAGATCCACGGCGGCCTGCTCGCCGTGCGCGAGAACGAGGCGCATCTCAAGGCGCTGGCCGATCACGCCATCCCGACCATCGACCTGCTTGCCGCCAATCTCTATCCGTTCGAGCAAACGGTCGCGGGCAGCGCGGATTTCGACACCGCGATCGAAACGATCGACATCGGCGGGCCGGCCATGATCCGCGCCGCGGCCAAGAACCACGACGGCGTCACGGTGGTGGTCGACCCCGCCGACTACGCCGCTCGTGCTGGCCGAGATGGAGGCCAATGGCGGCGCGACGACGCTTGCTTTGCGCAAACAGCTGGCGGCCCGCGCCTTCGCCCGCACCGCGTCCTATGACGCGGCGATCGCGTCGTGGTTTGCCGGCCAGCTCGGCGAGAGCACGCCGAGCACATTGGCGATTGCCGGCCGGCTGGCGGAGGCGCTGCGCTATGGCGAGAACCCGCATCAATGGGCGGCGTTCTATCACACCGGCGACAAGCGTTTTGGCGTCGCCACCGCGCGCCAGGTCCAGGGCAAGGAGCTCAGCTACAACAATCTCAACGACACCGACGCCGCTTACGAGCTGGCCGCCGAGTTCGACCCTAAAACGAGCGCGGCGGTGGCGATCATCAAGCACGCCAATCCGTGCGGCGTGGCGACGGCCAACACGCTGGCGAAGGCCTACGCCAAGGCGCTGGCCTGCGATCCGGTGAGCGCGTTCGGCGGCATCGTCGCCGCTGAACCGCCCGCTCGATGCCGAGGTCGCGCGCGAGATCGTCAAGATCTTCACCGAAATCATCATCGCGCCCGGCGCCAGCGACGAGGCGAAGGCCATCATCGCCGAGAAGAAGAATCTGCGCCTGCTGCTGGCCGGCGGGCTGCCCGACCCCAAGGCGCAAGGTGTCATTTTCCGCTCGCTGGCCGGCGGCTTTCTGGTGCAATCGCGCGACGACGGCGTGGTCGCCGAGGACGCGCTCAAGGTGGTGACCAAGCGCCAGCCGACCAAGCAGGAGCTGGCCGACCTGATGTTCGCCTTCACCGTGGCCAAGCACGTCAAGTCGAACGCCATCGTCTATGCCAAAGACGGCGCCACGATCGGCATCGGCGCCGGCCAGATGTCACGGGTCGATGCCGCGCGCCTGGCGGCGTGGAAGGCGGCGGACGCGGCACGCGGGCAAGGCTCGAGCGAAAGCCTCACGCAGGGCGCGGTGGCGGCGTCGGACGCGTTCTTCCCGTTCGCCGATGGGCTGAAACTGATCGCCGAGGCCGGCGCCAGTGCGGTGATCCAGCCCGGCGGTTCGCTGCGCGACGACGAGGTGATCGCGGCCGCCGACGCAGCCGGCCTCGCCATGGTGTTCACCGGGATGCGGCATTTCAGGCATTAGACCTGCCGGCGTCCGCTTATGCCCAAAGCGGACAGGGGACGGAGCGGCGTATCGACACAAACCCCCGCATCCCAGCTTCTGACCCTAACCGACATTGGGCTTTAACTTTGGCTTGATCACGAGAGCGGGCAAATCTTGCTGCTAAAACGCGAATATGAAAAGAAGGCCGGCGGCGGACAAAAGCGCATGACGGAGGCTGACGATGTGCACCAACGACCAAAACGATGGCATCGGTCGCAGGGACGTTCTGAGGCTCGGTGCCGCCGGCCTGGTCGCGATGGGGCTTGGCGGAGCGCCACGGTCGGCGCGCGCGGCCGAGGGGGCGCCGACTGCATTATCCCCGGTTGAAGCGCTCAAGGCGCTGAAATCAGGCAATGCGGACTACGTCAGTCAACCAGAACTCTGCACGATCGAGCTCGCCGAGACGCGCGGTGCAGTGGCGACGCACCAGGCGCCGTGGGCTTCGATCATCGGTTGCGCCGACAGTCGCGTTCCGCCCGAACTGATCTTCGGCGGCTGGGGCGCTGGTGAACTGTTCGTCGCCCGCAACGCCGGGAACCTCGTCGACACGGCAACCCTAGGCACGGTTGAGTACGGCGCGGCGGTGCTCGGTTCGCCGCTTATCGTCGTGCTCGCGCACACGAGTTGCGGCGCCGTGAAGGCGGCCTGCGACGTCGTCACCAAGAACGCGACTTACCCCGGCGCGATTGGTCCAATGATCGACCCTATCCTATCAGCGGCGATCGCCGTGCAGAACGAGGCGGGGGATTTCGTCAACAACGCGGCCAAGGAGAGCGCTCGTCGGACGGCTAAGCGTCTGACAGCGAGCAGGCTCCTCGCCGATCGCGCCGGAGCCGGGACGCTGAAAATCGTCGCGGCGATCTACGATCTCGAAACGGGTGTGGTCACCTATATCGATTGAACCGAACGGCGTGACCGCGAGCAAGGCAGGCTAATTCATCGCGGAGGTGACGTGGCGGTGTCTGCTTGGCACTAACTGACTTGAGCAGCCTTCCTTATCCCCGCATCCCACACCTCGCTTATACTCACACCACCTCGTCCTTCTGAAGGGGCGCTGTCGCGAGGCGTCGTGATGAGCGGGACGAAGGTGCGGCGCCCGCGGGTTCATGCACGCAGCATGAGCACCCGGGCGGCGGCGGGGCTCCGCCCGGGACCACTACGAGGCCCTGCCAGGAGCTGGCTGACGACCGGCGGCCCGTTCGGGTGCAGCCGTCACCGAAAGCGCGGCCCGCCGCCGCATAGACGGCCGCGTGGCGCGCCGGAAGGCGCCCGCCGTGGTCCGAAAGGATCACGGACACCATAGGCTTTGCGCTTTTTCGGCGCGCCACCCCCTTCGGGGGCAAGCCTGTCATCAACCGGACGCACATCGCGCCGCGGCAAGGAAGAAGCATGTCTTACCGAGACCGCAACAAACTCCCCGCTCTCCCCTTGTGGGAGAGCACATGCGCGCTTTATCGCTGCGCTACCGCTTCACTGCTTGAGCGCGATGCGCGCGTGGTGAGGGGTAAGCAGCGAAGCTGCGTCGAGAAATGACTACCCCCTCACCCTTCCCGCCATGCGTCGCGCTTCGCCGTCGGGCGGGAAGCCCTTTCCACAAGGGGAGAGGGGAAATGCTACTTAGTCTTGACGCGGAGCAGGAGCAGCAGGCCGCCGATCAGGAACACCAGGCTCGTGCCGATGCCGAGGCGCTGGCTGCCGGTCGCGTGCGTCACGACGCCGATGGCGAGCGGCGCGGCGAAGGCGGTGATCTTGCCGGAGAACGAGAAGAAGCCGAAGAACTCGGTGGTCTTGCCGGGCGGGCACATGCGCGCGAGCAGGGTGCGGCTCGAGGCCTGGATCGGCCCTGAGGCGAGGCCGATCAGCACGGCGAAGGCGAGATAGACCTGCTCGCCCAGGCTCGAGAACGGCGCACTGCCCGGCAGCTTCGGCGCGACCGGCAGCACGAACAGCACGTGGCTGGAATCGACCGAGAGCACGCCGATGGCGGCGGCGATGAACAACAGAAGCGTGCCGGCGATCACGCGTCTTCGAGCCGCTGCGGTCGTCGAGCAGTCCGCCGAGCACGGCGCCGATCGTGCCGGCAATGGTGAGGACGATGCCGAACAGGCCGAGCTCGGTCGCGCCCCAGCCGAACACCGTGGCGGCATAGATGCCGCCAAAGGCGAACACCGCGCCGAGACCGTCGGCATAGAGCATGCGCGCCAGCAGAAACAACGCCACCTGGCCGTGATGGCGCACCAGATCCTTGACCGAGCGCACCAGCTGCGCGAGTCCGGCACTCACCGCGCGCGCCTGCAACGGCTTGGCGCTATGGTCCGGGGTGAACAGAAACAGCGGCAGGACGAAGACGAGATACCAAACGGCCGAGAACGGGCCGACCAGGCGGTCGCCTTCGCGGGTGGCGGGATCGAGCGGGACGAGCGGCGGCAGCCCGAGCAGGGTCTTGCCGGTGGTTGGATCGGCGACGAGCAGCCCGGCGACCAGCGCCAGGCTGACCAAGCCGCCGACATAACCCGTCGCCCAGCCGAGACCGGACAGCGTGCCGAGCCGTTTGTCCGACACCAGCGAGGTCATCATGGCATTGGTGAATACGGTGGCAAGCTCGGCGCCGATCACGGCGAGGCCGAAGGCGATCAGCACCACCGGCACGAGATCGGTCGCGCCGGGCTGGGCGAGCCACAGGCCGCACATGCCGGCAACCAGCAGCACGGAGAAGAAGGCGATCCACGGCTTCCGCCTCTGGCCGGCATCGGCGACGGCGCCGAGCACGGGCGCGAGCGCCGCGGCGATCAGCTCGGCGATGCCGGTGGCGTAGGCCCACAGCGCCGCGCCGCGCGCGGGATCGTCCATGAAGCCGTTGACGAAATAGGGCGCGAACAGGAAGGTGACGACCAGCGTGTAGAACGGCTGGGTCGCCCAGTCGAACAGCACCCAGCCGAACAGCGCGCGCTTGCCGGTCGGCTCCGCGGCTATGGCCGTGGCGGCGACCCGCTTGCTACGGGCGCCCGTAGGCATCGAGCACGATCAGATGGTTAGGCAGCTCGTTGTGATCGACCTTGCCCGGCGGGAAATGCTTGGCGAGGATCTTGCCGCAGCGCTCGATGGCGCGGATGAAGCCCTCGGTGGTCGTGCCGCTGGCGAGATGGTTGGTGAGCTCGCCGACCACATCCTCCCAGGTCGAGGACGGCACCTTCTTGTAGATGCCCTCGTCGGCGATGACCTCGGCGAAGCGCTCGGCGAACGACACATAGATCAGCACGCCGGTGCGGCCCTTGGTGGTGTGCATGTTCTGCACCAGGAACTGCTCCACCGCGCGTTGATGGGCGCGGGCGCGCTTGACCGCGCGCGGCACCAGGGCGAAGCGGATGTCGTCCAATTGGAACAGGACGAGGAAGAGAAGAAACACGACGATCTGGACCAGATAGATGTACTGCACCGGCCATTTGGTGGCGAACATCAGCGGCAACGGCACGGCGAGCGCGATCAGCGCGGCCCACAGCACGCCGAACGAGCGATAGCCGTCCGAGGCGATGGCCGCCACCACGACGATCTCGCCGCTGGTCGTCGCTTCCGCGCGAGTGATGGCCTCGGAGATGGCCTCCTGATCCTCTTGGGTGAACGGCTGACTGACCACGGCTCTACCATCCACCCGATGCACCGCCGCCGCCGAAGCTTCCGCCGCCGCCTGAGAACCCTCCGCCGCTGCTGCCGCTGCTGCCGCTGCTCCAACCGCTGCCGCTGCCGCTCCCCGCGCCGGGAACCAGAATGGAGCCGGCCGGATCGCGCCCCGAACGCGAGGCGTAACGAACGCTGCGGTAGATGCTGTAAAGGATCCACAGCCAGATCGCGAGCCAGACAATGAAGAAAATCCAGGCGATCATCGGATCGTCGGCATCGTTGCGCGCCTTGGCGCGGGCTTCGACTTCGGCGGCATCGCCGGTCAGCACCAGCGCAATGTCGCGCACGCCGTTCTTGACTCCGCCGGCGAAGTCACCATCGCGGAAGCGCGGCAGAATGGCGTTCTCGATGATGATCCTGGACAACGCATCGGTGAGCGTGCCTTCGAGCCCGCGGCCGACCTCGATGCGGACTTTGCGCTCGTTGGGCGCGACCACCAGGATGACGCCATTGTCCCACTTGGCCGTGCCGATGCCCCAGCGGCGGCCGAGCTGATAGCCGAAATCCTCGATGGTGTAGCCTTGCAGCGACGGCAGCGTGACCACCACCAGCTGGTCGGAACTCTTGTCCTCAAGCGCCTTGAGGTCGGCGGTGATCGCCACCTCCTCGGGATAGCTCAGGAGGTTCGCGTCATCGACCACGCGGCCGGTCAATTCCGGAAAGATCGGCTCGGCAACAGCAGGGATAAGCCAAAGCGCCAGCGCCATGGCCAACACCACTCCGCCACAGCGCCACCTAAACGACATCGGGCCCCCCAACTTGGGCTGACGCTAGAACTTCACCTCCGGCACGGTCTCGGTTCCTTCCGCCACGGTGAAATTCTGCATGGGCTCGGCGTCAGGATAGAGCAAAGCGCGCCACCAGCGGCCGGGAATCGTCCTGAGCTCGGTGTTGTAGTCCTTGACCGCGGTGATGTAGTCCTGCCGCGCAATGGCAATGCGGTTCTCGGTGCCTTCGAGTTGCGACTGAAGCGCCAAGAAATTCTGGTTCGACTTCAGGTCCGGGTAGTTCTCGACGATCGCGAGCAAGCGGCTCAGCGCGCCGGTGAGGCCGCTCTGCGCCTCCTGGAATTTCTGGAAGGCTTCGGGATTGGTGAGAATGTCGGACGGGACCTGCACTTGCGTCGCCTTGGCGCGGGCCTCGACCACCTCGGTCAAGACCTTGCTTTCCTGGGCAGCATAGCCCTTCACCGTCTCAACCAGATTGGGGATGAGGTCGGCGCGGCGCTGATACTGGTTCAAGACCTGGCTCCAGGCCGCCTTGGCTTGCTCCTGCAGGGTGGGGATGGTGTTGATGCCGCAGCCGGCGAGCACGACGCCCAACAGCAGCACGCAAACCGCCCGGGAAACATCGCCTAATCGGGCACGCGTCAATGCCAGCATGATGTTTCCTCCCCTGAGCAGCTCAATCCGCCATTCGTGTATTGAGCGCCCGCAGACGAAGCAAGAGCTTTCGCTGGCGCGGCGCGGCCGAGGCCTGGGCAGCACGACGGCGGGATTCCGGTGTTGCGATAATGAAACAGCGGGAAGTTTATTCGCAGGCCGACTTGCGAGGGGCGACCCGGCCCGGACTGAAGAAAATCCGTTCGTCCCCAGTTAAGCCCTGGAAGTGGCAGGATTTTTTTTCAACGCTGGCAGCGCGGCGGCGTGAACCGGATCGCGCCCGAGGGCGTTAGCTGATTGGAAGGCTTCTGCTGGTCAAATGGAAGTGCCTCTTTTAGTGTGATTCGTCGAGTCTTGGGGGACTTACACGGGGGAGGCTTGCCATGAGTGTGCGGCCATTCACGGGGAGCGTGTGCGTTGCGTAAACAGTGTTTGAGGGATCGGGCGGCCACGGCCACCGAGAAGACTTCGTCGAAATTTTTCACCACAGTTAGCGTGATGGCGCTGGCCATTGCGGTCGGCGTGACGTTGCCGGCCGAGGCCAAGAAGCGCTCGCAGAAACCTGCCGAAGAGCCCATCGCCGACCCGGCCAATGGCGAGCCGATGACACTCGTTGTCTCGCTCGGCAACCAGAAGGTCGACATCTACCGGGGCACCACCCTGGTCACCAGCTCCAAGGTCTCGACCGGCATGCGCGGCTACGCCACCAAGGCGGGCATATTCAGCATTCTCGAGAAGAGGAGAATGCATCACTCGAATCTCTATAGCGGCGCGCCCATGCCGTACATGCAGCGCTTGACTTGGTCGGGCACTGCTCTGCATGCCGGTGTCGTACCGGGCTATCCCGCCTCGCATGGCTGCATTCGACTGCCGTTCTCGTTTGCCCCCAAACTGTTCGGGATCACCAACGTGGGCGAAAACGTGGTGGTGGCACGCGACGCCGTCGCGCCTCAGATCATCGAGCACGACGCCCTGTTCCAACCTCTGCCGCCTCCACCGGCGCCGACTCTGGTAAAGCAGGACAACCCCCCACATCGCCAATCGAGCATCGCGCCCACTCCATCCAATTCCCCGGCCGCAGCCTTTCCCATCGTGCTCGCCAGGGCCGATATCGCTGGCGTCACGCTCGATCGGACACCGACCCTCGGGGTCCTCGCCTCGAGCAAAGTGAGAATTGCCGAAGTGGCACCGACGAGCCCCGTGGCATCGGACGCGGTCGATCCCGCCGCGATCGAGGACACGCACGTCCATGCCTTCGACCCTTTCGCTGGGGGGCAGGCGCCCCGAGCCGAGACCGCAGCGAGCCAGCACGCCCTCGATGAGGACCTCGCGCCGTCGAGCGAGTCCGTGTCGGCGGCCGCCCTGAACCGTCCGGTCAAGCCGGCCGAGCCCGAACTGACCAAGGCGGCCGCGGTCGTGACCGTTCCGGCCCCTGTCGCAGCGCCCGTTCCGGCCGTGGCCGAAGCCACGGCGCCCAAATCTGATGCCGCTCCCTCTCTCGCCCCACCCGTGAGCGCTGAGACCAAGGCCCCGACAGCGGAACCGTCGACCGTTGTCGCCGAGGCCGTCTCAACCGCTCCGGCCGAATCGAGCCCGGCAGCGCCTGCCGCCGCCGAAGTGCCGGCATCGCCCGCCGAGGTTAGCCCGATCGAAGCGACCCAGGTTCCCGACACGCCTCTCTCGGTGGTTGCCACCAAACTCGCCGCCGGCGCCAACGCCGTTGCGGTCCTGGCTGCCGAACCCCGCTCCACAGCGCCGTTGCGCATCCTGGTGACGCGTCGGACCCAGCGTGATCGCATCATCGGCGTGCAGCAGATCCTGGCCGAACTCGGCTATCTCGCACCGCAGGACTTCGACGGCACGCTCGGCAAGCCGACGGCAACCGCCATCAAGGCGTTCCAAAAGGCCAACTGGATGCCTGAGACCGGCGCCTTCACCGATGAACTCGTAAAGAGGGTCTATGCGATTGCCCGCAAGGGCGAACCGCCGGTGGGACATCTGTTCGTCAGGCAGGAATTCGGGCGCGTGTTCGACGCGGAAGTGAGTTTCCGTGATCCCGAGACGCCGCTCGGCACCCACCTGTTCACCGCAATGAAGTTCGCCCCGGGCGACACCACGACAAAGTGGATGGCCATCAGCCTCCAGGGCGACGATGCCTCCGAGGCCCTCGATCGTCTGCAGATCCCGAGCGACATTCGTCAGAAGATCTCCGAGCGGCTGACGCCCGGCTCCTCGCTCATCATCGGCGATACCGCGATCAACTCGGCGACCTTGCCGAAGGGCGCCGACTTTTTGGTCTGGGCCAAAGACACGCCGGCCAAGATCACCACGGTGAGCGTGGATGGCGACAATTCAATCGCCAAGCCCAGGAAGAAGAAGTCCCGCGTCGTGCGCCGCCCCGCCCCGAGCTACAGTTACAGCGCCCCGCGCGGCTTCTCCCGGGGCTATCCCTCTTGGCCTTGGTAGGCTAGCGCCACCAGCGATCCGCAAGCGGCCCCTCAAAGGGGCCGTTTTGCTTTATGGCGAGGAGGGAAATTGGAGCGGGCGAAGGGATTCGAACCCTCGACCCCAACCTTGGCAAGGTTGTGCTCTACCCCTGAGCTACACCCGCATCTCCAAGCCCGTATCCGGGCCATAACGATCTAGTTGATCACCGCCCGATTGTCCACATCCCCGCGGGAGGATGCTATTCGACGGCATGGCCACCGACCGCAATACGCTGTTCGCCCGCCTTGCCGAGCTCGGCATCCCGGCCGTCACGGTCGAGCACGAGCCGGTGTTCACGGTCGAGCAGTCGGCGGAACTGCGGCTGAGCCTTCCCGGCGCTCATACCAAGAACCTGTTCCTTACCGACAAAGACGGCCGCATGGTTCTCGTGGTCGCCAAGGACGACACCAAGGTCGATCTCAAGGGCTTGGCCAAGAGGCTGGGCGCCGGGCGCTTCAGCTTCGGCAAGGCTGAGCTGCTCGAAGCCGTGCTCGGGGTTTCTCCCGGCTCGGTCACGCCGTTGGCGCTGATCAATCCGTCGGCGGCGGAGGTCGCCGTGGTGGTCGATCGGGCGCTCATGGACTTCGCCGAGGTCAATTGCCATCCCCTCGAGAACACCGCCACCACGCGGCTCGCCACGCAGGACCTTATCCGCTTCATCGCAGCCTGCGGCCACGAGGCCTCGATCCTCCCCCTGGGCTGACCCGCTCCATGCCTTGCGACAGGTTGCCAAACAGGCCCGCACGGCCCATCTTCCTGGTCACGTAACGGGCTTAGGGCGTCCCGGCTTTAGGGTGCCGCCGGTCGGTCAAGGAGCATGAGCGTAGATACCCCCATCCTCAAGGAAGGCGGCAGTCCTGACGCCGACCTAATCAAGAACACCACCACCAAAGACTTCATGCGCGACGTGGTCGAGGCCTCGCGCGAGGTTCCGGTGCTGGTCGATTTCTGGGCGCCGTGGTGCGGCCCCTGCCGGCAGCTTACGCCGATCCTGGAGAAGGCGGTGCGGGCGTCGAAGGGCGCGGTTCGTCTGGTCAAACTCAATATCGATGAGCATCCCCAGATCCCGGGCCAGATGGGCGTGCAATCGATCCCGGCGGTGTTCGCCTTCCAAGACGGCCGGCCGGTCGACGGCTTCATGGGGGCGTTGCCGGAGTCGCGCGTGAACGCCTTTATCGCGCGCTTGGTGGGCGAAATTGCCGGCGATACCGCCGCCGATCTCGAGGCCGCCGAGGCCGCGCTCGCCGCCGGCGATGTCAACACCGCGGCGCAGGCGTTCGGCGTCGTGCTGCAAGCCGATCGCGAGAACGCACAAGCGCTCGCGGGCCTCGCCAAATGCTACATCAAGACCGGCGATCTTCCCCGCGCCGAGCAGACGCTCGCGCTGGTGCCGCCGGCCAAAGCCGACAGCGCGCCGGTGGCGAGCGCGCGAGCCGCGCTCGAGCTGCAGCGCAAGGCGCCGAGTCCGGGCGACATCGATCAGCTTCGCGCCAAGCTGGC
The DNA here is from genome assembly GCA_963812105.1 of uncultured Alphaproteobacteria bacterium. Lineage (GTDB taxonomy): Bacteria > Pseudomonadota > Alphaproteobacteria > Rhizobiales > Methyloligellaceae > Methyloceanibacter. The sequence continues at coordinate 107,456 of CAWEUF010000002.1, read as the reverse complement.
GGCCGATCCCAACGACGCCCAGGCGCGGTTCGACCTTGCGCTGGCGCTGAACGCCAAGGGCGACCGTGGCGGTGCGCTGGAGGAATTGCTCGTGTTGGTCGCCAAGCACCGCGCCTGGAACGACGACGCGGCGCGCAAGCAATTGCTGCAATTGTTCGATGCCTGGGGCGGGAGCGATCCCGCCACCGTTGCCGGCCGACAAAGGCTGTCATCGCTGCTGTTCGCGTAAGCCATGGAGCGCATCCCTTGGGGGTGACCGACCGTTATCGCAACGTCGCCGACATGCCGAAGGAGCTGCCGCTGTTTCCGCTGCGCGGCGCCATCCTGCTGCCGCGCGCTTCGCTCACGCTGAACGTATTCGAGCCGCGCTATCTCGCTCTGGTGGATCACGCCCTGGCCGGCGATCGCCTGATCGGCGTGGTGCAGCCGGCGCCCGAAGCGGGCGAGGTCGAATCGCCCGGGGGAAAGAGTTTCCCCCTCAGGCGGGTGGGCTGTGCCGGGCGCATCTCGTCCTTCACCGAAAGCGAGGACGGCCATGTGGTCATCACGCTCGCCGGCGTGGCGCGTTTCGCCGTCGCGGGCGAAATCGCCGGCGACCTGCCGTTCCGGATGGGCCGCGTGGACTTCGCGCCCTATACCCTGGACTTCATCGGCGGCCACGGCGAGGAGGAGGTCGACCGCCCCCGCCTGATCGCCACGCTGAGAAGCTATCTGATCGCCAACAATCTCAACGCCGATTGGGATCGCATCAACAGCGCCAGCAACGAGCGCCTGGTCAACACGCTGTCGATCCTCAGTCCTTACGGGCCGGAGGAGAAACAGTGCCTGCTCGAAGCGCCGGACTTGCGGTCGCGCGCCGAGGCGTTGGTCGCGCTGGCGGAAATGGAACTGGCGGCGCGCGACGACGGCTCCGGGACATCGCTGCAATGACGACCAAGGAGACCCATCGGTGAGCAATCCCCCCGAACGCGGCAATGAGCGCAAGCTCGATCCGAAGCTGCTGGAGATTCTGGTCTGTCCTCTGACCAAGACCTCGCTCGACTATGACGCGGAGCGCCAGGAGCTGATCAGCCGGGCCGCGGGGCTCGCCTATCCGATCCGCGACGGCATTCCCATCATGCTGCCCGAGGAAGCGCGCAAGCTCGACGCGAGCTAGAACTTTGCGCCGGTCAAAAGCGACGGCACGGTGCCGGTCCTGCCGGCCGCCTCGCGGACCAGGAAGCGCTTGAGTGGCGGCGCACGATCGACCAGGCCCAGCCCAAGATCGCGCAAAGTGCGCAACGGCGCGCTGTCGTTGGAGAACAGGCGATTGAGCCCATCCATCACCGCAGCCGAGAAGGCGCTGTCGAACCGCCGCCAGCGCTCGTAGCGCTCCAGCTGAGGCGCCGCACCGATATCGAGGCCGAGCCGCGTCGCCTCGACGATGGTCTCGGCGAGTGCCGCCACGTCGCGCATACCGATATTAAGTCCCTGCCCCGCAAGCGGATGTACCGCATGGGCAGCGTCGCCGATCAACGCCACGCGGTCAGCCACAAAGGAGCGCGCGATCTGCAGATCGAGCGGGAATGATTGGCGGGGGCCGGCCAGCGCGATGTCGCCAAGCCGCAAACCGAAGCGTTGGGTCAGCTCGTCGAGGAAGCTTGCCTCGTCGGCGGCCATGATGGCCTTGCCGCGCTCGCTCTCCTCGGTCCACACGATCGACGACCGGTTGCCGGTGAGGGGGAGGATGGCGAACGGGCCGGAGGGCAGGAAGTGTTGCACCGCCTTGCCATGATGGGGTCTTGCGTGCGCCACTGTGGCGACGATGCCGATCTGCGGATAGGACCAGCCGACGCATTTGATCCCGGCGCGCTCGCGCAGCGCAGAGCGCTTGCCGTCGGCGGCGACGAGCAGGCGGGCTTCGATCACGGCGCCGGTCCCGAGCCTCACCTCCACACCGAATTCGTCGGTGGTGAAATCGGTCACTCGCTCGGAGGCGTGAGTCTCGATGACCGGCTCGCTCGCCACGGCAGCGGCGAGCACCCGTTGCAGGTCGCCATGCTCGACCATGAAGGTGCCCGCGCCATCGCCTCTGAGCTCCTCGTCGAAGCCGAGGAAATGAGGCCGCAGGGCCGCGTTCAGCGCGCTGTCGGTGATCTCGATGGCTTCGATGGCTTGAGCCCTGGGCGCAAGCAGCGGCCACAGATCGAGAGCGGCGAGGAGATTCCGGGTCGCCGCCGAGAGCGCAAACGCGCGGGAATCCTCGGCCCCGCCGCCCTTGGTCTCGGCCGATTCGGCATCGATCAGGGCGACGCGGAAACCTTTCGGCGCGAGCTTGGCAAGCGCGAGCGCCAGCGTGCGGCCGACGAAACCGCCGCCGGCGATTACCACGTCCGCGCGAGTCCGGGCGCTAGCCTTGCCGCGTGCCATGGTCCAGCAATGCCACGTTCCGTCGGATGAGTGAACCTGCTAAAGGGGCGGACATTCGCGACCAGGGGTTTCGCTCATGAGCCGCGCGCTGGAAACGCTGCTGTCGATTCTCGATCTCGAGACGCTCGAGGCCAATCTGTTCCGGGGCTTGAGTCCGCAGGTCGGTTGGCAGCGCGTGTTCGGCGGCCAGGTGATCGGCCAGGCGCTGGTGGCCGCGCATCGCACCGTGAACGGGCGGCTCGCACATTCCCTCCACGCCTATTTCCTGCGCGCCGGCGATCCCGCGGTGCCGATCATTTACGAGGTCGACCGCATCCGCGACGGCGGCAGCTTCTCCACCCGCCGCGTGGTTGCCATCCAGCACGGCCAAGCAATCTTCTCCATGGCCGCTTCCTTCCATAGGCCCGAACACGGTCTGCAGCATCAGATCACGATGCCGGAGGTGCCGGGGCCGGAATTGCTGCCGAGCGAGGCGGAGTTGAAGGCATCGCTGATCGACCGCGTGCCGCCGCAGGTCAAGGCCTATTGGGAGCGGGAGCGCCCGATCGAGATCAGGCCGGTCGACCTATCGCGCTATCTCTCGCCGGAGAACCGCGCCCCGACGCAGCAGGTCTGGCTCAGGGCGACGGGTAAGCTCGGCGACGACCTGGCGCTCCACCAATGCGTGCTGGCCTATGCGTCGGATTTCACCCTGCTCGACACGGCGCTGATCGCTCACGGCCGCTTCGTGTTCGATCCGCGGCTCATGCTGGCGAGCCTGGATCACGCCATCTGGTTCCATCGAACTTTCAGGGCCGACGATTGGCTGCTTTACGTCCAGGACAGCCCGACCTCTGGCGGCGGCCGGGCCTTTTGCCGCGGCACGCTTTTCACCCGAGAGGGCGAGCTTGTGGCCTCGACGGCGCAAGAAGGGCTGGTGCGGGAGCGCACTGCCCGAAAAGATGCCTAATCTCTAATCAATGGGCCTTTTTTGCCTAAGTTTTGGGCCGGTATCGCCCCCTTAGGAGTCGGCCCTGCTCCCCCCCGCCTGAAAAAGAGTCACTTAGCCCAAGCACTTGCCGCCTTTTAGCCGAGTTGGCACGAGGCTTGACTCTGCTTTCGGGTTCCCACGGCTCGAAGGGAGGCAACTCAATAGCCCGGCAGCCGTAAAACATGGAGGGGTTAGAGACATGAAGCTGGTGATGGCGATCATCAAGCCATTCAAGCTCGATGAGGTGCGCCAAGCCCTCACCGAGCTCGGCCTGCAAGGCATGACCGTGACCGAGGTCAAGGGCTATGGCAGGCAGAAGGGCCACACGGAGATCTATCGCGGCGCCGAATACGCCGTGAACTTCTTGCCGAAGATCAAGATCGAGGTCGTGGTACCTGCAAAATTGGTCGACAAAGCCGTGGACGCTATCGTCGCCGCGGCTAAGACCGGACAGATCGGCGACGGCAAGATCTTCGTCGTTCCCGTCGAGCAGACGGTGCGCATCCGCACCGGCGAAACCAACGAATCAGCGCTCTAGAGGGGGAGGTAGAAGATGACCCTTGCCAAATATCTGTTCGGCGCGGTCGCAGCGCTCGCTGTGCTGACGCTATTCCTTATCGACCCCGCGCTCGCTCAAGACGCGGCGGAAGCCGCCGCGGAAGCGCCGAAAATCGACAGCGGCGATACGGCGTGGATGCTGACCTCCACGGCGCTCGTCCTGATGATGACCATTCCAGGCCTGGCCCTGTTCTATGGCGGCATGGTGCGCAAGAAGAACGTGCTTTCGGTCGTGATGCAGTGCTTCGCGATCACCTGCCTCATTACAATAGTCTGGTTTTTCGCGGGCTATTCACTCGCGTTCACCGACGGCGGGAGCCTCAACTCCTACATCGGTGGGCTATCGAAGGCGATGCTCAAGGGGGTCGGCACGGATGCCATCAGTTTGACCATCCCGGAGTTGGTGTTCTTCACCTTCCAACTAACCTTTGCCATCATCACGCCGGCCCTCATCGTCGGGGCGTTCGTCGACCGGATGAAGTTTTCCGCCATGATCATCTTCATGGTGCTCTGGTCATTGATCGTCTACGCGCCGATCACTCACTGGGTATGGGGCGGAGGCTTCCTTGCCAATGCGGGCGTGCTCGACTTCGCCGGCGGCACGGTCGTGCATATCAACGCCGGGATCGCCGGCCTGGTCTGCGCGATCTTCCTCGGCAAGCGCACCGGCTATGGCACGGAAAACATGGCGCCGCATAACCTGGTCTACAGCGTCATCGGTGCCTCCCTTCTGTGGGTTGGCTGGTTCGGCTTCAACGCCGGTTCCGCGGTGGCCGCCAATGCCGGCGCGGGCATGGCCATGGTGGTGACTCAGATCGCCACTGCAGCCGCGGCGTTGTCCTGGATGTTCATCGAGTGGCTCGTGCACAAGAAGCCGAGCGTGCTCGGCATCATCTCGGGCGCGGTCGCCGGTCTCGTGGCCATCACCCCGGCGTCGGGCTTCGTCGGCCCAATGGGCGCTCTCTGGATCGGCATTGCAGCAGGCCTCGTCTGCTTCTTCACCTCCACCACCGTGAAGAAGGCGCTCGGTTACGACGATTCGCTTGACGTCTTCGGCATCCACGCCGTGGGCGGCATCGTCGGCGCCATTCTTACGGGCGTCTTCGCGGCAGAGGCGATCGGCGGCAAGGCGGGCTTGCTCGAAGGCAACGCCGGTCAAGTCCTGACCCAGATTTGGGGCATCACCGCCACGATTGGGTGGTGCGCCATCGCCACCTTCGTGATCCTGATCGTGGTCAACATCCTCGTCGGTGTCCGGGTCAGCCAGGCCGTCGAAGTCGAAGGCCTCGACATCAACTTGCACGGCGAGGTGGTTCAGTAGCGATACGCGTGACACCGAACGAAGGAAACTAACTACAACAGAGCTAAGTCTCATCCTCCCTTGACTGCGCTCTAGCCTGAAGCCCCGGCCTTTCGCCGGGGCTTTTCATTGGTCTGGGCCTGCCCTGGCCATTGCCGCCAACGCCGCCATCCCGTACCACCTGCCGCATGCCACCTCGCGCCGCAGCGACCCGCCTCGATGATCTAGTCCGCTCGCCATTCGCCCGCCTCAGCGTGTTGCTCGAAGGGACCGCGCCCGGCGCTTCCCCGATCGACCTCTCGCTCGGCGAGCCTAAGGCGCTGATCCCGACCTTTCTCGGGCCGACGCTGCAAGAGCACCTGCCCGAGTTCGGCCGCTATCCGCCGATCAGAGGCATAGCCCCTTTGCGCGAAGCCATCGTCGGGTGGCTGGGTCGCCGCTATCCGGGGCTGACGGGACAGCTCGACCCCGACACGCAGGTGTTGCCGCTCAATGGCTCGCGCGAAGGGCTGTTCTCGGCGATCTTCCCGGCGATGGCGCGCAAGCCGCAGATCGAGCGGCCGGCGGTGCTGATCCCCAACCCCTTCTATCAGGCCTATGCCGCGGCAGCGGCCGCCTCTGGTGCGACGCCCGTGTTTCTGCCGAGCACCGCCGAGGCGGGGTTTCTGCCGACGCTCGATTCGATCGATGAAGCGCTGCTGCAGCGCACCGTCGCGTTCTATCTCTGCACGCCGTCGAACCCGCAAGGCGCGGTTGCCGACCGCTCCTATCTTGCTTCGGCGATCGCTTTGGCGCGGCGGTTCGATTTCCTCATCTTCGCCGATGAGTGCTACTCGGAGATCTATGACGACGTCCCGCCGCCCGGGACGCTCGAGACGGCTCATGCCGAGAGCGGCAGCCTCGCCAACGTGGTGGCGTTCAACTCGCTGTCCAAGCGATCGGGGCTGCCCGGCTTGAGATCGGGGTTTGTCGCCGGCGATCCGGAGTTCATCGCGGCGTTTGGGCGCTTTCGCAACGTCGCCTGCCCGCAAGTGCCGCTGCCGGTGCAGCACGTCTCGGCCAAGGCCTGGGCCGATGAGCGCCATGTCGAGGAGGGGCGCGCACTCTACCGCCGGAACTTCGCCACCGCCGGCGAGCTGCTCAAGGGCCGCTACGGCTACCGCAAGCCCGAGGGCAGCTTCTTTCTTTGGCTAAAAATGGCGCGTTTTGGGGGTGGCGAGGAGGCCGCGAAAACCCTTTGGAAAGGGTGTGGTGTCAGAGTGCTGCCGGGAGCTTATCTCGCACAAGCCGAACCCGATGGCGTCAATCCGGGCACGGACTACATCAGGGTCGCGCTGGTGCAAGACGCGGACACCACACGCGAAGCCTTGACGCGAATCGTCGCCATATTGGGTTGAGGGATGGCCACCAGAGGTAGAACGAAGGAGCGGCGGCGTCTCCTGCCGGGAGCGGTCGAGTCCGGCTTGCGGCGCATGATGCTCGGGGGCTACGGCCTCTTGATCGTCACCGTCGCCTGCGCCGCGTGGGCGAGCCTCGCGACCTGGTCGGTGCACGACCCGAGCCTCAACAATGCTACCCGCGCCGCGCCGCGCAACGTGCTTGGCGGCTGGGGGGCGGTGGTGGCCGATCTCACCATCCAGTCGCTCGGGCTGGCCTCAATCATTCTATTTCTGCCGCTGGCGGCATGGGGGTGGCACCTCGTGTTCCGCACCACGCCGAACCGCCGCAGATTGAGGCTCCTCGCCTGGCCCGCTTCGGTCATCCTGCTCGCGGCGGCCCTGGCCGCGCTGCCCCAGCCGAAAAGCTGGCCCCTCCCCAATGGGCTTGGGGGTATTTTCGGCGATTTCTTCATGGCCGGCGCCCATATCATCGGGCCATTCCTGCCTGACGCGGCGGTGTCCTTCGTGGCCGGTCTCGCCTTTCTGGTGATCGGCACCATGCTGCTGCTATTCGCCTGCGGCACCAGCACGTCGCGGCTGATCGCCCTGTGGGCGCCGCGCAGCGGCGTAGCGGGCGAATGGGCCAATGCCTCGCTCGGCGCCGCCATGCATGTCGGCTTGCACACGGTCGCCAGGTTTCGGAACATCTTCCGGCGCGGGCAGGACCGGTACGAGGACGACGCCGAAGATCTCGAGGAGAGCGAGGAAGAGACTTGGGAAGAGGAGGAGGCCGAGCCCGATGGCGACGGACGCATCGAGCCCTCATTCGGGCCGGCGCCGATCGGCGGTGAGGTTGACGATGAGGAGGACGAGGACGACGACATCACCTCGCCGAACTACCGCATCACCCGTCTCAATCCCAAGAAGCAGAAACACACGGGCCCGTCGCGCTCTCCGCGCATGGAGACGCCCTACGATCCGCCACCGTCCAAACTGCTCCAGCAGCCGTCGCGGGCTCAGCGCGGACGCGCGATCAGCGACGAAGTGCTCCAGGAGAATGCGCGGGAGCTAGAAGGCGTGCTCCAGGATTTCGGCGTCAAAGGCGAGATCACCAATGTCAGGCCCGGTCCCGTGGTCACGCTGTACGAGCTTGAACCGGCGCCGGGCACCAAGTCCTCGCGCGTGATCGGCTTGTCCGACGACATCGCCAGGTCGATGAGCGCGGTCGCGACGCGCGTGGCTGTCGTGCCCGGCCGCAACGCCATCGGCATCGAGCTTCCCAACGATCGCCGCGAGATCGTGATGTTGCGCGAAATGATCGAGGCACCCGACTTTCAGGAGAGCGACGCCAGGCTCGCGCTGGCGCTCGGCAAGAATATCGGCGGCGAGCCGATCATCGTCGATCTCGCGCGCATGCCGCATTTGCTCATCGCCGGCACCACCGGCTCGGGCAAGTCGGTCGGCATCAACACCATGATCTTGTCGCTGCTCTACCGGCTGTCGCCCGAGCAGTGCAAATTCATCATGATCGATCCGAAGATGCTCGAGCTGTCGGTCTATGACGGCATCCCCCATCTACTCGCGCCGGTGGTCACCGACCCGAAAAAGGCGGTGGTTGCGCTCAAATGGACCGTGCGCGAGATGGAAGAGCGCTACAAGCGCATGTCGAAATTGGGCGTGCGCGACATCAAGGGCTACAATTCCCGCATCCTCCAGGCCGAAGCCAAGGGCGAGGTCCTGACGCGGACGGTGCAGACCGGCTTCGATCGCGCCACCGGCCGCGCCGTCTACGAGCAGGAGGAGATGGACTACGACGTGATGCCCTATATCGTGGTGATCGTCGACGAGATGGCCGACCTGATGATGGTCGCCGGCAAGGACATCGAAGCCGCGGTGCAGCGCCTCGCGCAAATGGCGCGCGCCGCCGGCATCCACCTGATCACCGCCACACAGCGCCCGAGCGTCGACGTCATCACCGGCACCATCAAGGCGAACTTCCCCACGCGGGTGAGCTTCCAGGTCACCTCGAAGATCGACAGCCGCACCATCCTCGGCGAGCAAGGCGCCGAGCAGCTGCTCGGTCAAGGCGACATGCTCTATATGGCCGGCGGCGGCCGGATCATGCGCGTGCATGGGCCGTTCGTCGCCGACGAGGAGGTCGAGAAGGTGGTGCGTCATCTCAAGAAGCAGGGCGTGCCGGCCTACCTCGATGCCGTGACCGATGAAGTGGACGAGGACGAAGACGGCGAGGCCGCCGGCGAATACGGCGAGTTGGGCGACGACCTCTACGATCAGGCGGTGGCCGTGGTGCTGCGCGACCGCAAGGTCTCAACCAGCTACGTGCAGCGCCGGCTCGGCATCGGCTATAACCGCGCCGCCACGCTGATCGAGCGCATGGAGAACGAGGGGCTGATCGGCGCCGCCAATCATGCCGGAAAACGCGAGATTCTGGTGGGTGGCGACGAGGCCGAACGGCCTTATTGAGGGCTAAAGCCCGCCGCCGCCAAGAAGTTGACCAGATTTGCCTGAATCATCTATCGAATGCTTCAGTGTTAGACTGAGCCCGTCGACGGAGGGGGGTTAATGATAGGTCGCAGAGCCGCCGGGCTGTTGTTTGGGCTGCCACTCGTCTTTTTTCTTTCTGTGGAAACCGCTACCGCCCAGGACGGCGGGTCCACCGTCGTGAAAAGCCCTTCGGCCCCACCCAAGGCCGCACCGCCGCAGGGCCTCACCGAGCCGGAAGATGAACTCAGGCCTTCGCTCGGCGACGAGACTTCGGCAACCGGGGCCACGCCCCCTTCGGACGAGCTCACGCCGACCGCGGTCGACGAGGGCGCCGGCTGGGAGGCGGCGGTCGAGGCGGCGCAGGCGGCAACGCCGCTGATCGGCGTCGAGCAGACCAAGGCCGTTCAGCGCATCAACTCCTATTTCAACAACATCACCAACCTGCAAGGCAGCTTCGAGCAGGTCGACTCGACCGACAAGCGCACCACCGGTCGCTTCTATGTGCAAAGGCCCGGCAAGATCCGATTCGACTACGCGCCGCCGAGCGGCTTGCGCATCATCGCCGACGGAAAGTACCTGGCGATCGAGGACTCTGACCTCAAGACGGTCGAGAAATATCCCATCCAATCGACACCGTTCCGGCTGCTTTTGGCCGAGTTGGTCGATCTAGACCGCGATGCCCGCATCATTGGGGTGGAAGCCCAGGAGGGGACGCTGTCCGTCTCGCTCGAGGACAAGTCAAACGACGCCGCGGGCGGCATCAGGCTGATCTTCGCCAGCGGGAGCGAACTGCAGCTGAAAGAGTGGCTGATCACCGACGCCCAAGGTTTGACCACCCGAGTCAGCGTTAACGACGTGGTGTCGGGACGAAAGGTCGCGGCTGACTTCTTCACCTCGAAGGAGAACTTCCAGCCGTTTCGCTAGGGTAAAAGAGGGGCTCTAGGCCCCGCGAATCTGGGCCTGTTGCTAGGCCCCAAGCTTGGCAAGGCAAATCGAAAGCATAGCCGAATCAACCCGTTGTCTTAACTGCCGGGGTCTTTATTTACGCGGCGTTAAATTTTTCACGGACCGCCGGTTGAAATCGCCACGAAACCTACTTATCTCTGGGACCTAGAAGCGGACCACATCGCTTTTCATCGGTAGTGCCCCCCGTCTAGCCGAAGATGTGGTTCGCTCGTGCCGGCTTCCCTCCCGGCACGCGCGCGAAAAAACGCGCTTCTGGCGCCCAACCACGCGCAGCGGTTGGGCGCCTTTCTTTTGGCCATTGCACACTTTCTCACTGACAGGCGCGGCCGTTCCGGCCGCGAAAACTCCCGTTCACTTTGGCTGGGTCATCTCTAAACCGTGACAATATGTTGATGATTGGCAGACTTGTTCTGAACGGATCAGGTGTTATCTAGCGGGCAGTGATGGGGGTTCCCTCGCCCATCATTCGGTTCCCCCAATGGAACCCAGAAGCCCCGGCCAGTCCCCCCCGTCTGCCGGGGCTTCTTCTTTGGGGAGCGCCCCAAAATTCCCGCACGGAGTCCCCTTAACGAAAGCCCGGCTCACCCGGCCGAGGCTGTGCTATGTGGGTCGCGGTGATCGTCCCTGCGATCACCCCTTTGGTTGGAAGCCCCGGTCGCCCACCTTGGCCGGGGCTTCTTTAATCCTGCGACAATGCAAGGATTGACTCCTGGTTACGGAGTGCTACGCCAGTAGCGTGATGGGTTTTTCCCTCCCCGTCACACAAGGTCCCCCCATAAGGACCCAGAAGCCCCGGTTAAGGCCCCCCCGTCCTCCGGGGCTTCTTCTTGTCCGCCGCACCTTCACCACAACTCGAACGGCAGCCTCGCCGGGATTGAATCGGCCTCGGCGCTATTTATCTAGGTTGCAGTGGTGGGGCTTCCCTCCCCCATCACAGGTTCCCCCCATAAGGAACCGGAGAAGCCCCGAGCCCCCCGTCTCCGGGGCTTCTTCTTTTTCGGCCTCGGCTTGAGCATAGCGGGGACGCTTAGGGCACACGCCTTGCTTTTGCGCCGGCCCGCATCGATCTTGGCTGCCAATGCGCTTCCGCCTCGCCACCTGGAACATCAACTCGGTCAGACTCAGAGTCGATCTGGTTGGCCGGCTCGCCCGGGCCCACCAGCCCGACCTGATCTGCCTGCAAGAAATCAAATGCGTCGAGGGCAAGTTTCCCGAACTCGAGCTGCGCGCGTTGGGCTTCCCCCACATCGCCGTAGCCGGCCAGAAGGGCTATCACGGCGTCGCCATTCTCTCCCGCCTTCCGTTCACGCTCGGCGAGCGCCGCGACATTTGCGGTCGCGGACATGCCCGCCACCTCTCGGTGACGCTCGACGGCGCAAACCCGATCGTGCTGCACAACATCTACGTGCCGGCGGGCGGCGACGTTCCCGACCCCGCGCTCAACGAGAAATTCCGCCATAAGCTCGATTTTCTCGAGGCCATGGATGCCTGGTTCAAGGCCATGCGGGGCAAGGCCAAGAACCGCATGATCGTGGTCGGCGATCTCAATGTCGCGCCGCTCCCGACCGATGTTTGGTCGCATAAGCAGCTGCTCAAAGTGGTGAGCCATACGCCGGCCGAAGTGGAGCGGTTCGAGCGCGTGCAAGCCTCGCGCAATTGGGTCGACGTGATGCGTCGCCATGTGCCCGCCGAGGAGAAGCTGTTCACCTGGTGGAGCTATCGCAATCGCGACTGGCGGGCGTCAAACCGCGGCCGCCGTCTCGATCACATGTGGACCACGCCGGCGCTCGACGGTGCGGCGACCTCGATGAGAGTTCTCGACGAGGCGCGCGACTGGCCGCGCACCTCCGACCATGTGCCGGTGATCGCCGATTTCGCCATTGACGAGTGAGGCCGCGCTCAGGGGACCAGTTTGTAGCCGCCGGTCTCGGTGATCAGCAGCTCGGCTTGCGACGGGTCTTTCTCGATCTTCTGCCGCAAGCGGTAGATATGGGTTTCGAGCGTGTGGGTCGTGACGCCGGCGTTATAGCCCCACACTTCGTGCAGCAGCACGTCGCGGGTCACCACCCGCTCGCCGGCGCGATAGAGATATTTCAGGATCGAGGTCTCTTTCTCGGTGAGCCTGATCTTGGAGCCCGTGCCGTCGACCAACAGTTTCGATGCCGGCCGGAAGGTGTAGGGACCGATGGTGAAGACCGCGTCCTCGCTCTGCTCGTGCTGCCTGAGCTGGGCGCGGATGCGGGCGAGCAGCACGCCCAGCCGGAACGGCTTGGTCACATAATCGTTGGCGCCCGACTCGAGACCGAGGATGGTGTCGGCGTCGGAGACTTGCGCCGTCAGCATCACCACCGGCCCCTTGAAGCCGCCGCGGCGCAATAGCTTGCAGGCTTCGCGGCCGTCGAGATCGGGCAGGCCAACGTCGAGCAGCACGAGATCGACATGGCCGCCGCGCGCCTGCTTCAGGCCCTCGGACGCGGTGGCGGCCAGAATCGTGTCGAACTCCTCGTGCAGGCTGAGCTGCTCGCTCAACGACTCGCGCAATTCATCATCATCGTCGATGATGAGGATCTTGCGGGCATTGCTCATCGGTGGTCCCTGGCCTTGTTTCGGCGTCGAGCGAGTTGTAAGCGGGGCCACGCCCTTGGACAAGCCTGTCGCGAAGGCCGCTCTGGGGCGAAAGAAGGCTCAATTGCATGAGGGTTAAGCGATCCAGGGCGGTCGTGGTCAGGCGCGCGCCGGGGGATGCTCGCAAGGCGCGGATCGCGCTTCGGCATGGCGTCAGGCCGGCGGCGCTCGGCCGCACCGGCATCCGGGCCTTGAAGCGCGAAGGCGACGGCGGCACGCCGCTCGGCCGCTTTGCGGTGCGCCAGGTGCTGTATCGGGCCGATCGCATCCGCCGCCCTCGCACGCCACTGCCGGTGCGCGCGATCCGCGCCGACGATGGTTGGTGCGAGGATCCCGCCGATCGCAATTACAACCGCTTGCTCAAGCTGTCGCCGCGGAACAGCGCGGACCGGCTGACCAGATCCGACCATCTCTACGATCTGGTGCTCGTGCTCGGCTATAACGACCGGCCGCGTATTCGCGGCAAGGGCAGCGCCATCTTCGTGCATCTCGCGCGGCCGGACTTCTCGCCAACCGCGGGCTGCATCGCGCTCTCACGCCACGACCTCACCATGCTGCTCGCCGAATTGCGGCGCGGATCGTCGCTCATGGTGATGCGCTAGCGGGGCGGTCGCCGAAGATGGCGGTGCCGACGCGCACATAGGTCGCGCCGAACGGTATGGCGCGGATAAAATCGCCGCTCATGCCCATGCTCAGCTCCTTAACGCCGACCCTCGCGGCAATCTTGGCGAGCAACGCGAAATGCATCGCCGGTTCCTCGTCGAGCGGCGGGATGCACATCAACCCATCAATGGCCAACCCGAACGTGTCGCGGCACAGCGCGATGAAAGCGTCGGCATCGGCCGGCAGCACGCCGGCCTTTTGCTCTTCCTCGCCGGTATTGACCTGCACGAAAAGCCGCGGACGCTTGTCCGCGCGCGCCATTTCCTCGGCGAGGGCGCGGGCGAGCTTGGGCCGGTCGACAGTCTCGATCACGTCGAACAGGGCGACCGCCTCGCGCACTTTGTTCGACTGGAGCGGACCGACGAGATGAAGCTCGATGCCGGCATGGCGCTCTCTAAGGTCAGGCCACTTGGCTTGCCGCCTCCTGCACCCGGTTCTCGCCGAACGTGCGCTGACCCGCGGCGATCGCCTGTTCGATCACTTCAGGCGGCACGGTCTTGGTCACCGCCACCAGCCTTATCGACTTGGCATCGCGATTGGCGGCGCGGGCCGCCAGCACGATCTCCTCCTCGACCAGGCGCAAGCGACCCGCGATATCGACAGTGGAGGGTTGGGGCAGACTCATGAGCGCTATCTAACAGGGTTTGGCGGATGCGTAACTTGACCGCTCTTGCCATTCTGGTTCATTCCGGCGAGCACCTAAGCAGGAGCGGGCAAAGACATGGCGGCCGATCGCTACGACGCGCCGAAACGAGAGAAATTTTGGCAGGCCGCGTGGGAGCAGCGCGGCATCTTCCGCGCGTCGGAGGACGATCCGCGTCCCAAATATTATGTTCTTGAAATGTTCCCATACCCCTCAGGCCGCATCCATATGGGCCATGTGCGGAACTACACCATGGGCGACGTCGTGGCCCGCTATATGCGCGCCCAGGGCCACAACGTGCTGCATCCGATGGGCTGGGATGCTTTCGGCCTGCCGGCCGAGAATGCGGCAATCGAGCGTGGCGTTCATCCCGCCAAATGGACCTACGACAATATCGCCGTCATGCGCGGCCAGCTCAAAAGCATGGGTCTGTCGCTCGACTGGTCACGCGAGCTCGCCACCTGCGACCTCGACTACTACCACCAGCAGCAGCGCCTATTCCTCGACATGCTGAAAGCCGGCCTGGTCGACCGCAAGACGCGGAAGGTCAATTGGGACCCGGTCGACCGGACCGTGCTTGCCAACGAGCAGGTGATCGACGGCCGCGGCTGGCGCTCCGGCGCGCTGATCGAGCAGCGCGAGCAGCCGGAATGGGTGTTCAAGATCACCGACTATGCGCAGGACTTGCTTCAGGCGCTGGACGGGCTCGAGCGCTGGCCCGAGAAGGTCAGGCTGATGCAGGCGAACTGGATCGGCCGATCCGAGGGGTTGCTCATCCGGTTCGAGACGGTCGGCGCCGCGCCCGACGGCCACGACCTGATCGAGGTGTTCACCACGCGGCCGGATACGCTGTACGGCGCAAGCTTCATCGCCATCGCGCCGGATCATCCATTGGCGAAAGCCGTCGCCGAGAAGGATGCCGGCGCTGCCGCGTTCATCGACGAGTGCCACCATCACGGCACCAGCGCGGCGGAGCTGGAGACGCAGGAGAAGAAGGGCTTCGACACCGGCGTGCGGGTGCGCCACCCGGTGATCGAAGGCGCCGAGTTGCCCGTGCTGATCGCCAATTTCATTTTGATGGAATACGGCACCGGCGCCATCTTCGGCTGCCCGGCGCACGATCAGCGCGACCTCGAATTCGCGCGCGCCAAAGGCCTACCGGTCATTCCCGTGGTGCTGCCGCCGGCCGCCGATCCCGGGAGTTTCACCATCGGCGACGAGGCCTATACCGGCGGCGGCGTGATGATCAATTCGGGGCTGCTCGACGGGCTCAGCGTCGAGGCGGCCAAGGCGAAGATCGCCGACCACCTCGTCAGACAAATCGTGAAGGGCAAGCCGGTCGCCGAGCGGCAGATCCAGTATCGCCTGCGCGACTGGGGCATCTCGCGGCAGCGCTATTGGGGCTGCCCGATCCCGATGATCCACTGCCCGACCTGCGGCATCGTGCCGGTGCCCGAGCAGGACCTGCCGGTCAAGCTGCCCGACGATGTCAGCTTCGACCAGCCGGGCAACCCGCTCGATCACCATCCGACTTGGAAGCACGTCACCTGCCCGACCTGCGGCGGCAAGGCGACGCGCGAGACGGATACCATGGACACCTTCGTCGACTCGTCGTGGTACTTCGCGCGCTTCACCTCGCCGCACTCGGCCGTGCCGACCGACACCAATGCGACCGGCTACTGGCTGCCGATCGATCAATATATCGGCGGTGTCGAGCACGCGATTTTGCACCTGCTCTATGCGCGCTTCTTCACGCGCGCCATGCACAAGACCGGGCACGTCGCCGTCGACGAGCCGTTCCGCGGCCTGTTCACCCAAGGCATGGTCACGCACGAGACCTACAAAGACACCCACGGCAAATGGGTGCTGCCCGATGAGGTGCGCCGCACGGACGGCAAGGCGGTGCACGTCAAGACCGGCGAGCCGATCACGGTCGGCGCGATCGAGTCGATGTCGAAATCGAAGAAGAACGTGGTCGATCCCGACACCATCATCGCCGCCTACGGGGCCGATACCGCGCGCTGGTTCATGCTGTCCGACACGCCGCCGGAGCGCGACATCGAGTGGACCGCGGGCGGCGTGGAAGGTGCTCACCGTTTCCTGCAACGAGTGTGGCGCCTGGTCAGGGACGCCGCCGCCAAGGGGGCCAAGCCTGGCGCCGAAAGGCCCGCCACGTTCGGCCCGGAGGCCGAGGCGCTGCGCCGTGCGGCCCATCGCAGCGTAGCGGCGGTCACGGCGGCGATCGACAAGCTCCGCTTCAATGCGGCGGTGGCCCATATCTACGAGCTCGCCAACGCACTCTCGTCAGGGTTGCAGTCAGCCGGAACGCACTCAAGCCCCGACATGGCCTATGCATTGCGGGAGGCGGCCGAGCTGCTCACTCGAATCGCGGCCCCCATGGTGCCCCATCTGGCCGAGGAGTGCTGGGCGTTGCTCGGTTACAACACCCTGCTGGCCGAAAGCCCCTGGCCGGTCCCAGAAAAGGCCCTTTTGCTCGAGGATACTGTCACAATTGCCGTCCAGGTGAACGGCAAACGGCGGGACGAATTGACGATTGCGCGGGACGCCGCGTCGGAGGATATTGAAGCTGCGGCGCTCAAGCTCGACAATGTCGTGCGCGCCATAGGGGGACGTAAAATCAAGAAGGTGGTGATCGTGCCACAGAGGATCGTCAATGTGGTGGCGTAGCTCTGCCCTGTCTGCCGTGCTGATCGCCGGGCTTATGCCCCTGGCGCTCTCCGGCTGCGGCTTCCAGCCGCTTTACGGGGGCACCACCGCCGGCGGCCAAAGGCTCTCCGAAGTCATGGCCGGGGTGGACATCACCCCGATTCCGGGCCGGGTCGGGCAGAAGCTGCGGAACGAGCTGATCTTCGCCAATACCGGCGGCAGCCGGGCGGCCGCGTCGCGCTACCGGCTCGAGATTGCCATCAAGGAGAGCGTGACCGACCAGCTGGTGCAGATCACCGGCGACGCGACCGGTCAGGTCTACCAGCTCGACGCAACCTTCCAGCTCATCGACTCTGCCAGCGGCAAGGTCTTGTTGCAGGGGAAGGCCATCTCGCGGGCGCCCTATAATCGCTTCCAGGAAATCTTCGCCAATGTGCGCGCGCGCTACGACGCCGAGAACCGCGCCGCCCGCACCATGTCGGAGAGCATCAAGACCCAGGTTGCGGCCTTTCTCACCAACGCCGCCTAGGCTCATCGCTCTCGTCTTCCCGCGCAACCGCGCCGCCGCTCCTTCAGCCATGGTCGCCTTCAAATCATCTGCCGTTGCGAGCTTCGTGAAGGCGCCTACGCCGGAGTGCCGCGCGGTGCTGGTCTATGGGCCCGACGCCGGACTGGTGGCCGAGCGCGCGAGCGCGCTCGCTCAAATGTTCGCCCGGCGCAGCGGGGGGCAGACCGAGGTGGTCCGGCTCGACGATCGCGATCTCGGCGAGGATCCGGCGCGGCTCGAAGTCGAACTCAGAACCGCGCCGATGTTCGCGGCGCAGAGCGTTATCCGAGTCACCGCCGGGCCCAAGCTCGATCCGACGTCGCTCAAGGCGTTGCTCGCGACCGAGTTCGACAATCCCCTGATCGTGGAAGCCGGCAACCTCAGACCTGACTCCGGCCTGCGCAAGCTGTTCGAGAGTCACAAGACCGCGGCGGCGCTCCCTTGCTACGGCGATGCGAGCACGCTTTCCCGGCTGATCGACGGCGAGCTTGCCGAGGCCGGGCTCACCATCGACCGGGAGACGCGCGATTATCTGATGACGCGGCTCGGCGCCGACCAGGCGCTGTCGCGGGCGGAGGTGGTCAAGCTCACGCTCTACGCGCAAGGGGCGGGGCACGTCGATCACGAGGCCATCGACGCCATCGTCGGCGATGCTGCCGAGACGGCGCTCGAGAATTTCGTCTACGCCGCGAGCGGCGGCGATGCCAAGGCGGCGCTCATCGAGCTTCAGCGCTTGGCCGCGGCCGGCACCGACAAGGGGGCGGCGCTGTCGGCGCTCGGACGCCATTTCACTCAGCTCCACCGCGTGGCTGCGACGGTAAGCAGCGGCGGCAGTGTCGAGCAGAGCGTGAAGTCGCTGAGGCCCCGTCCGCATTTCAAGCGCGAGCCGGCGTTCCTCGCGCATTGCAAAAGATGGGGCGCGGCACGGCTCGCGCGGACGCTGCCGCTGATCCAGGAGGCCGTCAGGCGCACGCGCCGGTCGCCCGAGCTCGAAGGCGCTTTCGCCGAACGCCTCGTGCTCACGATCACGTCGAGGATTTGACGGACGCGGTGGCCGGTGTATGAGTGCGGCCAAGCAAGAGGCGCGCATGGACGAGCGCAACAAGACTCTCGAAGCACGCGGCAAGCTGTTTGCGCTTCTCAAAGAGAAGGCGTTCCGGCGCGGCCGCGTGGTGCTCGCCTCCGGGCGTGAGAGCGATTTCTATTTCGACATGAAGCCGGCGATGCTCGACCCCGACGGCGCCGCGCTGATGGCAGAGCTAATTCTTCAACAAATTCAAGATGTTAAGGCGGACTGCGTCGGCGGCCTGGAGATGGGGGCGGTGCCGCTCATCGCGCCGGTCGCCATGCGCAGCGTCGCGTTCGGGCGGCGCCTGCCCGGCTTCTTCGTGCGCAAAGCCGTCAAGGATCATGGCACCAAGAAGCGCGTCGACGGCACCGACATCGCCGGCAAGACCGTGGTCATCCTCGAAGACGTGACGACCACCGGCGCGTCGGCGATGGACGCGGTCAAGGCGGTCGAGGAGGCCGGCGCCAAGGTGGCGCTGGTGATTTCGATCCTGGACCGGGGCGAGGGCGCCGCCGAGCTCTATGCCAAGGCCGGCATTCCGTTCAAGTCGCTGTTCCGCGCCGAGGAGTTTCTTGCCTAGCGACGCCGCAGCAAGCGGTGACGAATCTCTTCGAGCTGATCGAGAGTCGCATAACGGATTCTAAGCTCGCCCTTCTCGCCCTTCCCCTTCTTGATCTCGACGTCGAGGCCGAGGGCGTCGTGCAGCTCCGACTCGGCCGCCCGCGTGTCGGCGTCCTTGCCCTTCTGCCGCTTCGGTTTTGCGGCGCGCTCTTGCGTGAGCGCCTCGACCTGGCGCACCGATAGTCCGAGATTCACCGCGCGAGCGGCGATCCCCTCGGCATCGCCACGTCCGACCAGCGGTCTCGCATGGCCGGCGCTCAATTGGCCGGTCCGCACCAGGTCCTGCACGCTGTCCGGCAGCTTCAACAGGCGTAGCGTGTTGGCGAGATGGCTGCGGCTCTTGCCGATGACCTTGGCGAGGTCCTCCTGCGTATAGCCGTGGCCGTCCATCAGCAGCTTGTAGCCCTCGCCCTCTTCGATCGCGTTCAGGTCTTCGCGCTGGACGTTCTCGATGATGGCGATCTCGACCGCTTCCTGGTCGGACAGCGCGCGCACCACGACCGGCACGTCGTGCAGATTGGCAAGTTGCGCCGCGCGCCAGCGGCGTTCGCCGGCGACGATCTCATAGGTGTCGCCGGTCGACGGCCTGACCACCAGCGGCTGCACCAGCCCGCGCTCGCGGATCGAGGCGGCAAGTTCCTCGAGCTGCGCCTCGGCGAAGTTGCGCCGTGGGTTGAACCGCCCGGGCTTGAGCGCGGCGAGCGGCACACGCCGCTGATCGTCCTCCGCGCCGAACCCGGCGTCGTCGATGCGATCGCCGATCAGCGATGCAAGCCCCCTGCCCAGTCGTGTCTTCTGCGCGCCTGCCGCCATGGCAGTCTCCTTCCCCTTAATTCGCCGATAGACGATCACGCCGCACGCATTCGCCGCTCGCGCTCGATCACTTCGGAGGCGAGCTGAATGTAAGCCTGGCTGCCGGAGCAGCGATAATCGTAGAGCAGCACCGGTTTCCCGTGCGACGGCGATTCGGCCACGCGTACGTTGCGCGGGATGATGGTGGTGTAGACCTTCTCGCCCAGCACGCGCCGCACGTCTTCGACCACCTGGTCGGATAGGCTGGTGCGCTGGTCGTACATGGTGAGCACCACGCCGTGGATCTGGAGCTTGGGGTTGAGGCGGACCCTGATCTCCTCGACCGTGCTCAAGAGCTGGGCCAGTCCTTCGAGCGCGAAGAACTCGCATTGCAATGGCACCAATACGGCGTCGGCCGCGGCCAAAGCGTTAACAGTTAGTAAATTCAGCGACGGCGGACAGTCGATCAGCACATAGGTGGTGGCCATGTCCGGCGTTTCGTCGGCGGTCATGGCGGCGAGACAATCGCGCAAGCGATAGTGCCGGCTGCCCGATGCCCCCACCTCGCGCTCGAACGACATGAGGTCGATGGTGGCAGGCACGATCGACAGGCGCGGCACATGGGTCGGCACCCTCGCCGCGGTGATTGGGCTCTGGCCACTCAACACATCGAAGGTCGAGATCGGGCGCTCGTCGACGCCGAGCCCGGTACTGGCATTGCCCTGCGGATCGAGATCGACGATCAGCACGCGCTCGCCGACGGCCGCCAGCGCCGTGCCGAGATTGATGGCGGTGGTGGTCTTGCCCACGCCGCCTTTCTGGTTGGCAAGGGCGAGAATGCGTGTGCGCTTGAGCCCGAATGCGGTCATGACGCGCCCGCCTGATCGCGCGGGCGAAGCGCCCTCACCTCGACGATATGCGAGTCGGCCGAGGTCAGGCTCGGGTGCAGAGCAGCCGTGAACTCCCATGCCATCTTGGCCGCCTCGATCTCGGCTTCTGCCTCGCGGCCTTTCAGAAACAGTCCCCTGGTGCCCGGCGCGAAGAATGGATGGGCCAGCTCGAACAGGCGCGGCAACGGCGCGAGAGCCCGTGCGCTGACCACGTCGGGCTTGAGGCTGTGAGCGCTTTCGCCGAACTCTTCAATGCGCATGGCGTGGATGTCCACAGGCGCCTTGGTCTCGCGCGCGACCTCGGCGAGGAACGCGCATTTCTTTTTGCTGCTGTCGACGAGGTGCATGCGGAAATCCGGCTGGCCGGTTTGGAGGATGGCGACGACGAGACCGGGAAAGCCTGCCCCTGACCCGAGATCCAGCCAGAGTCGCGCCTCCGGCGCAAGGTCGCGTATTTGGGCCGAATCGGCGAAATGGCGCGGCCAAAGGCGGGGCAGGGTGGAGGGGGCTATGAGATTGGTGGATTTCTGCCAATGGGCGAGGAGAGTCGCGTAGCGATCCAGCCTGTGGATTGTTTCACGTGGAACTTTAAAGACTTCCGCGAAATCCTCACGGCCGCTGACGGGAGCCGACCGCTGGCCGCTTGACATGGCCGGCTCAGGCGCTCCGCGCCGCCGGGCCCTTTTTCAGGTGAGCCAGGAGCAGCATCAGCGCGGCCGGGGTCATGCCGTCGAGCCGCGCGGCTTGACCGAGGCTCGCGGGCCGGTGCCGGTCGAGCTTGTGGCGAAGTTCGGTCGAGAGACCGGGCAGGGCGGCGAAGCAGAACTCGGGGGGAATGGCAATCGCCTCGTCCTTGCGGAACGACGCGATGTCGAGCTCCTGGCGCTTGACGTAAACGGCGTAGCGCGCGTCGACCGCGAGCTGCTCGGCGATGTCTCGATCGATCCGTGCGAGCTCCGGCCAGATGGCGGTGAGGCGTGCGACGTCGACTTCGGGATAGCTCAGCAGATCGACGGCGCTGCGCTTGCGTCCGTCGCGATTGATGCTGAGCCCGAACTTGGCGGCCTGGTCAGGCGTGAGCGCGAGGCTCGCCGAGCAGTGCCGCCCCCTCCTCCAGACGCTTGGTCTTGGCGGCGAAGGCGTCGCGCCGCGCGTCGCCGACGCAGCCAATGGCGATGCCGAAGCGGCGTCAGGCGCTGGTCGGCATTGTCGGCGCGGAGCGTCAGCCGGTATTCGGCGCGCGAGGTGAACATGCGATAGGGTTCGGTCACGCCGCGGGTCACGAGGTCGTCGATCATCACGCCGAGATAGCCGTCGGCGCGGGATACGGTGAAGCGCCCTGCCCCGCCTCCAGCTGCGCGCGCGGCGTTGATGCCGGCGATGAGCCCCTGCCCGGCGGCTTCCTCGTAACCGGTCGTGCCGTTGATCTGGCCAGCCAGGAACAGACCGGCGATCGCCTTGGTCTCGAGGCCGGCGGTCAGCTCGCGCGGATCGACATAGTCATACTCGATGGCGTAGCCCGGCCTGATGACGCGCGCCTGCTCGAGACCCGGGATGGTCTTGAGGAATTCGTGCTGCACGTCTTCGGGCAGCGAGGTCGAGATGCCGTTGGGATAGACGGTGTCGTCGTCGAGGCCTTCCGGCTCGAGGAAGATCTGGTGACTGTGGCGCTCCTTGAAGCGGACCACCTTGTCTTCGATCGAGGGACAATAGCGCGGGCCGACCGACTCGATGGCGCCCGAGTACATCGGCGCACGGTCGAGGTTGGCTGCGATGATGGCGTGGGTCGCCTCGGTGGTGTGGGTGATGTGGCAGGCCACTTGCGGCGTGGTGATTTGGTCGGTGAGGAACGAGAACGGGCGAGGCGGGTCGTCGCCGGGCTGGACCTGGAGTCCGTCCCAGCGAATGGTGCGGCCGTCGAGGCGAGGGGGCGTGCCGGTCTTGAGCCGGCCCATGCGGAGCCCAAGCCCGTACAGCCGGGTCGACAGACCGAGGGCAGGGGCCTCGTTCATGCGGCCGGCCGGGATCCTGGTCTCGCCGATATGGATCAGCCCGTTGAGGAAGGTGCCGGTGGTCAGCACCACGGCGCCGGCGGAGAGGCGGCGGCCGTCGGCCGTTAACACGCCGTTAACCATGTCCGTTAACACGCCGTTAACCATACCGGCTTCGACGCTGAGGTCTTCGACCGCGGCCTCGATCACCTCGAGGCCCGGCGTGGCTTGGATCGCCGCCTGCATGGCCTGGCGGTACAGCTTGCGGTCGGCCTGGGCGCGAGGGCCTTGCACGGCCGGGCCCTTGCTGCGGTTGAGCACCCTGAACTGGATGCCGGCGGCGTCGGCGACGCGGCCCATCAGCCCGTCGAGCGCGTCGATCTCGCGCACCAGATGGCCCTTGCCGAGGCCGCCGATGGCCGGATTGCAGGACATCTCGCCGATGGTCGCCAAGCTGTGGGTGACCAGCGCGGTCCTGGCGCCCATCCGCGCCGCCGCGGAGGCGGCCTCGCAGCCGGCATGGCCGCCGCCGATGACGATGACATCGAAGCGCTTGCGCTGTGGTTGGTCATGGCCCGTACCTAATGCGTTCACGCCTTGGCGTCAAAAGCGTTCGGGCATTGTTTCACGTGAATCAAGTTGGGCCCCCGGCCCTATTTGCCGATGCAGAACTCGGCGAAGATGGCGCCGAGCACCTCCTCGACATCGATCGCGCCGGTGAGCCGGCCGAGATGGCGGGCGGCCAGGCGAAGCTCCTCGGCCTTGAGCTCGGGGCTGAGCGCGGGCTGGCCGAACCGCTCAAGCGCGGCTTGCGCTGCGCTCAGCTCGACCCGGTGGCGGGTCCTGGTCAGGAGCGGCGCCCCTGCCCCGGACTCGGCGGCAAGCGCCGCCTTGTCGGCCAGCAGCTCGACCAGTTTGCCGATGCCCGCGCCGGTCTTGGCCGAGACTTCGACAGCCGCCCTGCCCGCTCCGACGTCCGGTGCCAGGTCGATCTTGTTCAATACCGTCGTTAGCGCACCGATTGCGAATGTTTGCGTCGATTTGCGTGAGAAAAGCGTATGGGGCACGTCCCAGTGCGGCGCGGTGGCATCGACCAGCCAGAGAACCAGATCGGCGTCCCCTGCCCGCGCCACTGCGCGCCTTATCCCCTCCGCCTCCACCCTGCCCTCGGCGTCGCGCAGACCGGCGGTGTCGATCAGCATCACCGGCACGCCGCCGAGATCCAAATGGACCTCGATGACGTCGCGCGTGGTGCCGGCCTCCTCCGACACGATCGCCACGTCGCGCTTGGCGAGCGCATTGAGCAGCGACGACTTGCCGGCATTGGGCGGACCGGCGATCACGACGCGCAGTCCGTCGCGCAACCTCTCGCCGCCGCGCTCGGCGAGATGACGCGCGATCGCGGCACGCAGGGACGCAACGATGGTCTCGGCCTTGAGCGAGACATCGGCGATCACGTCGCCCTCGTCGGCGAAATCGAGTCCGGCCTCGATCAGCGCCTGGGCGCGCAGCAGCTCGTCGCGCCACGACTCGTAGAGCGCGCGCAGCGAGCCTTGCGATTGCGCCAGCGCCTGACGGCGTTGCGCCTCGGTCTCGGCCTGCACCAGATCGGCGAGACCCTCGACCTCGGTGAGATCGAGCTTGCCGTTCTCGAATGCGCGGCGCGCGAATTCGCCGGGCTCGGCGAGCCGCGTGCCGTCGAGCGCGAGCACCGCGTCGATGACGGCGCGGATCACGGCGGGGCTGCCATGGACGTGCAGCTCGGCCATGTCCTCGCCGGTGAAGCTCGAAGGCGCCGGGAACCACAGCACCAGGCCGCGGTCGATCGGCGCTTGCGCCTGGCCGATGTCGCGCAAGCTCGCGTGGCGGGCAGGGGGCACGCCGCCGCACAACGCCTCGAGCACGCCGCGGGTGTGCGGCCCGGACAGGCGGATCACGGCGATGGCGGCCCGGCCGGCGCCGCTGGCCGGCGCGACAATCGTGTCGTTTGAGGCGACGATCTGGCGCTCCATTGCGTTATCCTAGGCCGCGAGCGAAGGAAGGGCCATGCAGGAGCGCGTAGACGGTAACCGGCTGGGCCACGAGACCAGCCCGTATCTGCTGCAGCACAAGGACAATCCGGTGCATTGGCGCGCCTGGGGCGAGGCGGCCTTGGCCGAGGCCCGCGCGAGCGGCAAGCCGATCCTGCTGTCGGTCGGCTACGCCGCCTGCCATTGGTGCCACGTGATGGCCCATGAGAGCTTCGAGGACGACGCCACCGCGGCGGTGATGAACGAGCTGTTCGTCAACATCAAGGTCGACCGCGAGGAGCGCCCCGATGTCGACGCGATCTACATGGGCGCGCTGCACGAGCTCGGCGAGCAGGGCGGCTGGCCGCTCACCATGTTCCTCACCTCCGACGCCGAGCCGTTCTGGGGCGGCACCTATTTCCCGCGCGAGGAACGCTACGGCCGTCCGGCATTTGTCCGTGTACTGAATGAAGTGGCGCGGATCTATCGCGACGAGCAGGACAAGGTGCGGCAGAACGCCGACACGCTGAAGGACCGGCTCAAGCCGCGCGCGCGCGGGCCGGGCGCGCCGCCGCCGAACGAAGCGACGCTGGCCGACCTGGCGCGGCGCCTGGTGCAGGCGGTCGATCCGGTGATGGGCGGCATCAGGGGCGCGCCGAAATTTCCGCAAGTGCAGTTCTTGAATCTGCTGTGGCGCTCGGGGCTGCGCTTCGGTCTCGCCAATCCGCTCGCGGCGGTCGAGCTCACGCTGACTCACATCGCCCAAGGCGGCATCTACGATCATCTCGGCGGCGGCTTCGCGCGCTACAGCGTCGACGAGCGCTGGCTGGTGCCGCATTTCGAGAAGATGCTGTACGACAACGCGCAGCTGATCGACGCTGATGACCGAGGCGTGGCGCGAGACCAAGTCGCCGCTCTATGCGCAACGCATCGAGGAGACCATCTCCTGGCTGCTGCGCGAGATGGTGGTCGACACCGGCGGCTTCGCCTCGTCGCTCGATGCCGACAGCGAGGGCGAGGAGGGCAAGTTCTATGTGTGGTCGCTCGCCGAGATCGAGGCGGCGCTCGGCGCCGAGGATGCGCGCTTGTTCGCCGAGATCTACGACGTGACGGCGGCCGGGAATTTCGAGGGCCACAACATTCTGAACCGGCTCGGCGCGATCGCGCTGCGCGACGCCGACACCGAGGCGCGGCTCGCGTCGCTGCGCGCCAAGCTGCTGGCCCATCGCGCCACGCGCGTGCGGCCCGGCTTCGACGACAAGGTGCTGGCCGACTGGAACGGCTTGACGATCGCCGCGCTGGCCAACGCGGCGCAGGCCTTCGACCGCGAGGACTGGCTGGCGGCGGCGGCGCGCGGTTTCGCGTTCGTCCGTGAACGGATGACTGCGGCCGGGCGGCTGCTGCATGCCTGGCGCGCCGGCGAGGCCAAGGCGCCGGCGACCGCGTCCGATTACGCCAACATGATCCGCGCCGCGCTGGCGCTGGCCAACGCCACCGGCAAACGCGACTACATTGTGCAAGCGCAGGATTGGGCCGCGGTGCTCGACACACATTATTGGTCGGACGAGCTTAGTGGCTACTACTTCGCCGCCGACGACACCGGCGATCTGATCGTGCGGCCGTTCAGCGGCCAGGACGAGGCGACGCCGAACGCCAACGGCGTGATGGTGTCGAATTTGACGGCGCTCTATGCTGTGGACCGGCGAAGAGCGCTATCGCGACCGCGCCGAGGCGATCCTGCGCGGCTTCGCCGGGGCCATGAGCGAGAACGTGCTGGCCCATGCCGGATTGCTGGCCGGGGCGATCGACGTCGCCGCGCCGGCGCTGATCGTGCTGATCGTGCCGGACGGCGGCGATGCCGCGCGAGCTGCGCCGCGCGCTGGCTGAGGTGTCGCTGCCGAATGTCGTGGTGCAGGAGGTCAGGGCAGGGGAGTCGTTACCGGACTCGTCGCCGGCGCACGGCAAGACCGCGATCGACGGCAAGCCGACCGCCTATGTCTGCATCGGCCCGCAATGCTCTCTGCCGGTGACCGATGCCGCGACGCTGGTCGAGACCATCAAGGCCGCCCGGCAGGTCGTGTTCGCTTAGACTTCAGGCTGTTTACTCCACGTCATCCTGAGGTGGACGCCGCAGGCGGCCCTCGAAGGATGCGCTCCTCGGATA
This sequence comes from uncultured Alphaproteobacteria bacterium, assembly GCA_963812105.1. Lineage (GTDB taxonomy): Bacteria > Pseudomonadota > Alphaproteobacteria > Rhizobiales > Methyloligellaceae > Methyloceanibacter. The sequence continues at coordinate 80,688 of CAWEUF010000002.1, read as the reverse complement.
GTCCGGCAAGTCATCCTTCGAGGCTCGCTTCGCTCGCACCTCAGGATGACGGCGTCGGAGGCACAGGTTTTCCGGCTCGTCTTTTCGCAAGCAACCGGACTTGATCCCAGTCGCCCGTGATCAGCGCCTGCTTCTTGGCCCGACTCCAACCTTTGATTTGGCGTTCGGCGGAAATGGCATCGGTGATGCGGTCGAAGTGTTCGGACCAGACGAGGGTCACTGGTCGACGCTTGAGCGTATAGCCCGGGTAGGCGCCCGTCTGGTGCTCATTGATACGTCGCCCAAGATCGTCGCCGGTCGCGGTGCCGACATAGAACGAGCCATCCACGCAACGAAGCATGTAGACATAGCAGCCCAAGCCTACTCTCCGTCATCCTGAGGTGGCCGCCGGAGGCGCCCCTTTAAGGATGCCACATCACGAACGGAGGCGTCATCCTTCGAGGCTCGCTGCGCTCGCACCTCAGGATGACGACAGCCCAACGCACGATGATACGATCCGCCTAGCCCGCCAAGGCCAGGTCGCGGGTGGCGCGGGCGGTGGTGCCGTTGAACGCGGTGTCGCGGTCGGTGCCTTCGAGCCACGGGCTCCACGGCTCGGGCGCGATCAGCCCGTTGCTGGTCCAGACCGGCACGATGCGCCCGTCCTCGGTGATGCGGCCGATCACCGCCGGCTTGTGCAGATGATGGTCGGAGAGATCCATCGCCACCTCGAAGCCGCTCGGCGCTTTCAGCCGCAAGCCGCCGAGCGCGCGGCGCACGTCGTCAACCGCCACCGTGCCTTCGAGCGCGACCGCTTCCTTCCACAGATTGAAGCCGATCCAGGTCGCTTCCATCGGATCGTCGGTGACCACGTGCGGCGCGCCGCAGAACCTGCGCCAGGCGGTGACGAAGGCCTTGTTCTCCGGACTGTCGATCTCGTGCAGGTAGCTCCAGCAGGCGAAGTGGCCGTCCATCCCCGGCCCGGCGATGGCCGGCAGCTCGCCTTCGCCGATCGACAGCGTCATGGCCGGCATGTGCTCCGCGGTCAGGCCCTGGCGGCCGAGCTCGCGATAGAAATAGATATTGGCGTCGCCGCTCACGGTGGTGACGATGGCCGCGTCGCCGCTCGCGCCGAAGCGGCGGATCCACTCGACGATGCCCTCCCAGTCCTTGTGATTGAACGGCGTGTAGAACTCGGCGACGTCGTCGCCGTCGATGCCTTGGGCGTGGAGATAGTTCTTGAGGATGGCGTTGGTGGTGCGCGGATAGACCGTGTCGGTGCCGAGCAGGAAGAAGCGCTTGCGGCCTTGCCGGATCAGATAATCGACCGCGGGCAGGGCCTGCTGCTGCGGCGTGGCGCCGGTATAGAAGATGTTGGGCGATTCCTCCTCGCCTTCGTACTGGCTCGGATAGAACAGCAGCCCGTCGAGCTTCTCCACCACCGGCAGCACCTCCTTGCGCGAGGCGGATGTCCAGCAGCCGAAGATGGCGGCGACCTTGTGCTCGGCGATGAGCGCGCGGGCCTGGGTGGCGTAGGCTTTGGCGTCGGAGCGCGGGTTCATGATCACCGCCTCGACCGGGCGGCCGAGCAAGCCGCCTGCGGTGTTGAGCTGCTCGATCAGCATCACCAGCAGCTCCTGCAACGGGCGCTCGCTGGCGGTCATGGTGCCGGACAGCGAATGCAAGATGCCGACCTTGATGGCGCCGGTGTCGAGATCGGTGAAATAGCGGCCCACGGTGTTGACCAGGCCCTGCGAGCGGTCGATCAGCTCCTCGGCGGTGCCGAGCACCGACTGGCCGGCCTGGTCGACATGGCCGACCGCGGAGCGGATGTCGGGCAGGGCGCCCGCCACCTGGCTCGCGACATTGCCGGCTCTGAGCGCGATCTCGTCGAGCTCGGCGGTCTGCTGCTCGAGCACGTCGCGGAGCTGCCGGTCGGCCTCGTTGATCGAGCCGACGCTGGAATGAACATTGGTCAGCGCGTCGGCGGTGCGCTCGACCGCCTGCTGGATGTCCTTGACCTGATGAGCGATGTCCTCGGTGGCTTGCGCGGTCTGGCTTGCGAGCTTCTTCACGCCGCTCGCCACCACGGCGAAGCCTTGGCCGGATTCGCCGGCGCGCACCGCCTCGATCGAGGCATTGAGCGCCAGCAGCGAAGTCTGCCGGGCGATGGTCTGGATGAAGGTCACCACCTCGCCGATGCGTCCGGCGGCCTGGGCCAGGCCGCGCACGGTCTCGTCGGCCGAAGCCAGGTCGCCGACCGCCCGCTCGCTGGCGCCGCGCGCCGCGTCGATGTCGCCGGCCGAGCGCTTGAGGCGGGCGAGGATGATGCGGGCCGAGGCGGCGATGGCGTTGACGTCGCTCGAGGCGGCCTCCGCCGCATCGGAGGCGGATGCGATCCGCACATGCATGTGGCGGTTGCGCTCGGCGAGATCGGCGGCGGTGTTGCCGATCCGCCCGCTGCCGTCGGCAAAGGCGGTGGTGACGTCGTCGACCGCGCTGCGGAAGCGCCGGGTGAAGAAGCTCCGGCCGGCAAAGTGCAGCCGCGACTCGGCCTCGCGCCGGCGCTGGTCGATCACCAGCGCATCGGCCTCGATCACCGCGCCGCGCAGGGCGTCGGCGGAAGCGGCAAGCTCGGAGAGGGGGCCGCCGGGCTGCTTGGGGACGAGGGCGTAGCGGTCGCCGCCGGCGATGCGGGCCGCCACCTTGGCCAGCAGGCGCACCGGGCGCTCGATGGCGAAGGCGGCGATCAGGCCGGTGACGCCGCCGGCGATCGCCCCCACCACCGCGCCGTTGGCCATGGTGGCGAGTACGGCGACCAGGCAGGCGGCCAGCACCGGCAGGGCTACCCAGGCGCTCGGCAATGTCTCGCGAAGTCGATTCGGCATTAAAGTCCCCCGGTTTCGGGCGACCTTAACGGCCAAGTGTTGAGACTATGTTTCTGATTCTTCTAGGTAATTTGCCTATTCAGGCGGCAGGGCGTGCCTCAGAATTGAGCGCCGCCCGTTTGGCGGGCAGCGCCGCAACCCTTAGGTGTTCATCGACTCGAAGAATTCCGCGTTGCTCTTGGTCTGCTTCAGCTTGTCGAGCAGGAACTCGATGGCGTCCTGCGTGCCCATCGGGTTCAGGATGCGGCGCAGCACGTACATCTTCTTGAGCTGATCCGGCGGCACCAGCAGCTCTTCCTTGCGGGTGCCGGAGCGGGCGATGTCGATGGCCGGGAAGGTGCGCTTGTCGGCGACCTTGCGGTCGAGCACGAGCTCGGAATTGCCGGTGCCCTTGAACTCCTCGAAGATCACCTCGTCCATGCGGCTGCCGGTATCGATCAGCGCGGTGGCGATGATGGTGAGCGAGCCGCCCTCCTCGATATTGCGGGCGGCGCCGAAGAAGCGCTTCGGCCGCTGCAACGCGTTGGCGTCGACGCCGCCGGTCAGCACCTTGCCGGACGACGGCACCACGGTGTTGTAGGCGCGGCCCAAGCGCGTGATCGAATTGAGCAGGATCACCACGTCGCGCTTGTGCTCGACCAGGCGCTTGGCCTTCTCGATCACCATCTCGGCGACCTGCACGTGACGCGAGGCAGGCTCGTCGAAGGTCGAGGAGATCACCTCGCCCTTCACCGAGCGCTGCATGTCGGTCACTTCCTCGGGGCGCTCGTCGATCAACAGCACGATCAGATAGCACTCGGGGTGATTGGCGGTGACGGCATGAGCGATGTTCTGGAGGATCACGGTCTTGCCGGTGCGCGGCTGGGCCACGATCAGGCCGCGCTGGCCCTTGCCGATCGGCGACACGATGTCGATCACCCGGCCGGTATTGTCCTTGCGGGTCGGATCGAGGGTTTCCATCTCGAGCCACTCGTCGGGATAGAGCGGCGTCAGATTGTCGAAGTGAATCTTGTGCCGCTGCTTCTCCGGGTCCTCGAAATTGATGGTGTTGACCTTGAGCAGGGCGAAATAGCGCTCGCCGTCCTTCGGGCTTCTGATCTGGCCCTCGACGGTGTCGCCGGTGCGGAGACCGAACCGGCGGATCTGCGACGGCGAGACGTAGATGTCGTCGGGGCCGGCGAGATAATTGGAATCGGGCGAGCGCAGGAAGCCGAAGCCGTCCTGCAGCACCTCGACCACGCCGGTGCCGGTGATCTCGACGTCGCGCGCCGCGAGTTGTTTCAGAATCGCGAACATGAGCTCCTGCTTGCGCATGGCGCTCGCGTTCTCGACGGCGACCTCCTCGGCGAAGCTCAACAGCTCCGTCGGCGATTTGGTCTTCAAATCTTGCAGCTTCATTTCCTGCATACGCTGCTACTCCAAAAGGGGAAGGGATGAACTTGGTGTTTTCGAATGCCGCGCGGGGCCGCGCGGACGCAAAGGAAGGGAAAAGGATGTACCTCGGCGGGAAGGCAGAGCTCGGCGCCTGATCCGCTCCGGTGACCCGATCTTTTGGGGGGAAAAGCGGGCCGCGACAGCGTCCCGAATTGGATGCGACTCATCTTATAGCAGACCCCGAAGGCGGGTGAAATAGCTTTGCCGCGGCCCTAGAACGGCCGCACCACCACCAGAATCACGATCAAGATCATCAGCACGGTGGGGATCTCGTTGGCGATGCGATAGAAACGCGCCGACCGCGTGTTGCGATCCAAGGCGAACTCCTTGGTCCACGCCGCCAGCAATCCAGAATAGGCCGACAGCGCCACCACGAGGATAAGCTTGGCGTAGAACCAGCCGTCCCGCGACCAGTCGATCTGGCCGGAGAAGGCCAGGATCAGACCGAGCACCCAGCTCGCCAGCATGGCCGGCGTGGTGATGTAGCGGAGCAGCCGGCGCTCCATCACCTTGAATGTCTCCGACTGCTCCGAGCCGACCTTGCTCGTCGCGTGATAGACGAACAGGCGCGGCAAATAGAGCAGGCCGGCCATCCAGGCGATGATGGCGATGATGTGGAAGGCCTTGATGTAGGCAAGGAACATCGGAAATGCCGAGGGGAGGGGTTAGGCGGCGCCGGCCTTGACCAGACCGACCAGGCGGGTGACGTGCTCGATCGGCGTCTCGGGCAGAATGCCATGACCGAGATTGAAGATGAAGGGGCGCGTGCCCAGGGTTTCGAGGATCGCCGCGACGCGACGGTCGAGCTCGGGTCCGCCGGCCACCAGAAGCACCGGATCGAGATTGCCCTGCACGGGAAGATGCTCCTGCAATCTCGCCCGCACCCAGCCGATCGGCATGCTGGTATCGCAGCCGATGGCGTCGATCCCGGTGTCCCTGGCGTAGCGTTCGGCAAGCACGCCCGAGCCGCGCGGGAAGCCGATCACGGGGATGTCCGGGAGCTTCGCCTTGACCAGCGCCACCAGCCGCTTGGTCGGGGCGACGCACCAGCGTTCGAATTCGCCTTCCGGCAGGCTGCCGGCCCAGCTGTCGAAGATCTGCAACACGCGCGCGCCGGCCTTCGCCTGGCCCACCAGGTAATCGGCGGAGACCTCGACCAGCAGATCGATCAGGTGCTGGAACGCCGCCTCGTCGCGATAGGCAAGCAATCTCGCCGCGGCCTGGTCCTTGCTGCCGCCGCCCTCGACCATGTAGGTCGCCACCGTCCACGGCGCGCCGCAAAAGCCGATCAACGGCACAGTCACCGGCAGCTCGGCCACCACCCGCTCGATGGTCTCGTAAACCGGGGCAAGCACCTCGGCGGTGCTCGCCCGATCAAGGGCGGCAATGGCGCGAGCGTCGGTAATCGGCTCGAGTTTGGGCCCTTCGCCCTCGATGAACTCGACCTTCTGCCCGAGCGCGTAGGGGACAATGAGAATGTCGGAGAACACAATTGCCGCATCGAGATCGAACCGTCGCAACGGTTGCAGCGTTACTTCGGCTGCAAGCTCAGGGGTGCGGCAAAGATCGAGGAAAGAGGCGACCGTGCTTCGGACCTTGCGGTATTCCGGCAGGTAACGCCCCGCCTGACGCATCAGCCAGATCGGCGGCGGAGAGGCGGTCTGTCCGGCAAGGGTTTTCAGCAAGGGGCTGTCTGAAAAAGGTACACGCAACATTGGTGTCCCTAAAACTCTATAAGAGAGAGTCTCTCTAGATTCCTACTGTTATAGTTATGTCGTGAATAGCGGACATTCAGTTCTGTCACCAGGCTCTCTACAGGACTCCGTTAAACGGCCGGGCAATTTGCATGTCGTGGCGATGACGATGTGGCTAACCTCGCACCAGGCGCTACATAACGCCTAATCTCCAAGCCGCGCGAGCGACTCCCGGCCCATTGGCAAACGCGTGGAAGGCCTGTGGGAAAACGGCCGTGGCGCCTTGGGGACAGCGCAGGGTATTGTTGCTCTGTCCATAACTGGGGTCGGTTTCTCGACAGCAGCGAATCTGTGAAGAACTTGTGCCCCTTGTTCAGGGGGTGCATGGATAGGACGCCCGGGCAGCCGGACTTGTTCCAGTAACCCGGCACGGTTATCCAAAGGGATTGCCATGGATATCCTGCGAACTTTCCACCTGCACATGATCTCCGATGCGACCGGCGAAACGCTGGTTACCATCGCCAAGGCGGTCAGGGTGCAATACGCCCAAGTCCGGGCGATCGAGCATCTGCACCCCTTGGTCCGCAGCCGCCGCGAACTGGCGCGGGTGGTGAAGGACGTCGAGGCGGCCCCGGGAATCGTGCTCTACACGCTGTTCAACCGGGAGCTTGCCGAGGAGCTGGAGAAGTCCTGCAAGCGGCTGAACATCCCGTGCGTGCCGGCGCTCAAGCCGATCCTGCAAGTGTTCGAATCCTATCTCGGCACGCCGGCGACCCCGACGGTTGGCGGGCAGCATGTGCTCGACGCCGATTATTTCCGCCGGATCGAGGCGCTCAACTTCACCATGCTGCACGATGACGGCCATCTGCCGCCCAATCTCAACGACGCCGACATTTTGCTGGTGGGCATCAGCCGCACCTCGAAAACGCCGACCGCGATCTATCTCGCCAATCGCGGCTTCAAGACCGCCAATGTGCCGCTGGTGCCGGGGGTGGACTTCCCCCCCGAGATCGAAGCACCGACCAGCGCCTTCGTCGTCGGGTTGGTGGCGAGCCCCGAGCGCATCTCCCAAGTGCGCCAGAACCGCGTCATCGAGCATGCGCATAACCACCTCGACGACTATGTCGACCGGGAGGCCATTGCCGCCGAAATTGCCCAGACGCGGGCGCTGTGCGCGCGCCACGGTTGGCCGATCATCGACGTGACCCGGCGCTCCATCGAGGAGACCGCGGCCGCCATCATCCGCCTCTATCACGATCGCGAAGCGCCGGCGCTCGAAGCATGAGCAGCTTCTTGCAGGCCGGACGGCCGCCCTTGATCCTCGCTTCGAGCAGCAAGTCGCGGGCGCTGATGCTCGAAGCGGCCGGGCTTGCCTTCATTGTCGAGCCGCCGGGCCTCGATGAGAGCGTCATGCGCCAAGCCATCAGCGGCGAGAAGGCGCTCGATCCGCACGATATCGCCGAGGTGCTGGCCAGAGCCAAGGCCGAAGCGGTCAGCGACCTTGCCCGTCAGGCTTATGTGATCGGCGGCGACCAGATTCTCGCGCTCGGCAAGACCATCATGTCCAAGCCCGACAGCATGGAGGCGGCGCGCCGCCAGCTGCTCGATCTCAGCGGCAAGACCCACACGCTGCACACCGCGGTCGCCGTGGCGACCAACGGCGAGACGCTGTGGGCCGAAACCACGGTCGCGACGCTGACCATGCGCAAGCTCACGCCGGAATTCATCGGCCGTTATCTGGCTGCCGCCGGCGAGGAGGTGCTGGGTTCGGTCGGCGCCTATCAGCTCGAGTCGCTCGGCGTTCAGCTGTTCGACAAGATCGACGGCGATTATTTCTCCATCCTTGGCCTGCCGCTCATCCCGCTCCTCGACACGCTTCGGCGTGAGGGCGTCATCGAAGGCTGATGTCCATGAAACGCGCCTGCGTGATCGGCTGGCCGGTGGAGCATTCCCGCTCACCCTCGATCCATCGCTATTGGCTCGCGCAATACGGCATCGACGGCGCCTACGAGAAGGAGGCGGTGGAACCTAAGGACCTTGCGGGCTTTCTCGGCTCGCTCGCCAGCCAAGGCTATGCCGGCGCCAATGTGACCCTGCCGCACAAGGAAGCCGCGTTGCGGCTGGCGGTGGTGGCCGACGAAGCGGCGCGGTCGATCGGCGCCGCCAACACGTTGTGGCTAGACCAGGCCGGCCGGCTTTGCGCCGGCAACACCGACGCTTATGGCTTCATCACCAATCTCGAAGCCGAAGCGCCCAACTGGAATGAAGGACGCCGGCCGGTGATGGTGCTCGGCGCCGGCGGCGCCGCGCGGGCCATCCTGCACGGCCTTCTGTCGGAGGGCGCCGCGCGCATTGTTCTCACCAACCGGACGCGCGGCCGGGCCGAAGATCTGGCCGACGAATTCGGGCCGTCCGTCATCGTGGTCGATTGGAAGGACCGGGAGCGGGCGCTCGCGGGCGTGGGCCTGCTGGTCAATGCCACCAGCCTCGGCATGACCGGCAAGGAGCCGCTTGACCTTGACCTTGCTGGGCTTCCCGCCGATGCCGTGGTGGCGGATATCGTCTACAGCCCGCTCCAGACCGAGCTGCTGGCGGCCGCGCGGGCGAGGGGGAACCGGACCGTCGACGGGCTCGGCATGCTGCTGCACCAAGCTGTCCCGGGGTTCGAGCGCTGGTTCGGCGTGCGCCCCGAGGTGACGCCCGCGCTCAGAGCTCATGTCGCGGCAACGCTGGGAGATGCATGATGCTGGTCATCGGACTCACCGGCGGGATCGGCATGGGGAAATCGGCGGCAGCCGACCGCTTCACGCAGCGCGGCATCCCCGTGCTGGATGCCGACGCCGAGGTGCACCGCCTCTATAACGGGATTGCGGTCGATGTCATCGAGGCCGCCTTTCCCGGCACGACCCGCGACGGCAAGGTCGACCGTACGCTGCTCTCCCGAGCGATCGCGGGCTCGCCCGAGCGCCTCAAGCGGCTCGAGGAAATCGTTCACCCGATGGTGGTGGCGGCCGAGATCGGGTTCCTGATCGAGCAGGAGAAGGCCGGCGCCAGGCTCGCCGTGCTCGAGATCCCGCTGCTGTTCGAGACCGGGGCCGATGCCCGCGTCGACGTGACGGTGGCGGTCAGCGCGCCACCCGAACTCCAGCGGCAACGGGTCATGGCGCGGGACGGCATGACCGTGGACAAGCTCGAACATCTGCTGGCGCGGCAACTGCCCGACGCCGAGCGGGTCGCCAAGGCGGACTACGTTGTGGACAGCGGCTTGAGCCTCCAAGACATGCACGACGAGATCGATAAACTGATCGAATCGCTTAAAACGAAAGACGGGCGCGTGATGGAGCAGCTGCGCGCCCGCTAGCGAGGCAGCAGTTTGCGCGAGATCGTGCTCGACACCGAAACTACCGGGCTCGACCCGTTCGACGGCCACCGAGTCGTCGAGATCGGCTGCATCGAGCTCCTCAACCGCATCCCGACCGGCCGGGTGTGGCACTGCCACCTCAACCCCGAACGCGAGGTGCCCTATCAGGCCTTCGAGGTGCACGGCCTGTCCACCGAGTTCCTGCGCGACAAGCCGCGCTTCGGCGAGCTTGCCGACGACATGCTGACCTTTATCGAAGGCGCCATGCTGGTGATGCACAACGCCGCCTTCGATTTCGGCTTCCTCAACGCCGAGCTCGACCGGCTGGCGCGGCCGTTGCTGCGCTGGGACTGCGTGGTCGACACGCTGGCGCTGGCGCGGCGGCGGCATCCCGGCGCGCCGTGCAGCCTCGATGCGCTGTGCAAGCGCTACGGCGTCGATCTGTCGGAGCGCGAGAAGCATAGCGCGCTGCTCGATTGCCGGTTGCTCACCGCCGTGTATGTCGAGCTGGTGGGCGGCCATCAGGCGCGGCTCGAATTTGCGGTGACCGGCGCCGAGGCGGCCCTGCTCGGGGCGAACCAGGACGCCATCAAGCCGCGGCAGAGGCCGCTTGCGCCGCGGCTGACCGCGGCCGAGATCGAGGCGCATCGCGCCTTCGTCGCCACGCTCGGCGCCGAGGCGCTGTGGCTGCGCTACTAGTTCTTGGCGGCGCCTTGGGTCTGGGCGAGGTTCTGGGTGTAAAGCCTGCCGAAATCGATCGGATCGAGCATCAGCGGCGGGAAGCCGCCGTCGCGGATGATGTCGGCGAGCACGCGGCGCAGGAACGGGAACAGCAGCGTCGGGCAATCCACGAACAAAACGGGCTGCAACAGATTTTGCGGCACGCCGCGCAGGCGGAACAGGCCGCCATAGATCAGCTCGACATTGTAGATGACGCCCTCGTCGCTCTTGGCGTGGACTTCGAGCTGGAGCGCAACCTCGTAGGCCTCCTCGCCGCGGGGTCCGGCATTCACATTGACTCCGACCTTGAGCTGCGGGTTCTGGCCGGCGCCCTGCAACGATTGGGGGGCGCCGGGGCTCTCGAAGGACAGGTCCTTGATGTATTGAGCGAGCACGGTGAGCTGAGGCTGGATGGCGGCCTTGGGCCCGGCTTCCGGCGCCGGCTGGGGCGCCTCCGGCGGCGGGCCATCGCCATTGGTCTTTTTGGGCTGATCGCCCTTTGCCTTGCTTTTCGCCATGGCCGTTATGACCCTCCACGGGTTGGCTAGCATGGGACCGGCGATGGCCGCAATTCCGAGACGAGCCTAACTTTGCGTCATGCCTGACCGCGAGACGCTCTCGGTTAGGCTTCAAGCGGCGCCCGTTAGGACTTGCGGCAATAACGAATTAAGTGCAAAGGCGTTTAGGGTTGGCTTGAGGGCGGCAGATGCCTTAAGCTTCGGGACGCGGGCAAGGGCAGGAATTTCTGCCCCGACCTCAGGCTCCCGCTGGCAAATCTCTAGGCGCGCCCCAATATCCACCTAGGGAATTCCGCATCGATCGCGGGCACCTCCATGAACGTGGGTCTCGGCAAAGCATGAGTGAAGCCTTCGACATCTACACATTGCTGTTTCTGGTGCTTGCCGTGGTCATCTTCATCCGGCTGCGCAATGTGCTCGGCCGGCGCACCGGCAACGAGCGCCCGCCCTATGACCCCTACACCACGCCCGACGCCAAGCGGGCCGGCCCGCCTGAGGCCAATGAGCCGGTGGTGGCCCTGCCGCGCGGCCGCTCGGCGCGCGCGCCGGTCGAGGCGTCAGGCCCTTCGATGGCCGACATCGAGGCGAAGCTCGAGCGTCACGCCGCCAAGGATAGTCCGCTCGGGCAGTCGCTCACCGCGCTGATGCGCGCCGATCCCGGGTTCGATCCTGGACAGTTCCTCGACGGCGCCAAGGCGGCCTATGAGATGGTCGTGATGGCCTTTGCCCAGGGCGATGAGACCACGCTGGAGGAGTTGCTCGGCGCCGGACGTCAATGACGGCTTTCAGCGCGCCATCCGCGAGCGCGAGAGCCGCGGCGAGAAGCTCGAGTCGAACCTGGTCGGCATCGACAAGGCCGATATCATCGAGGCCGAGGTCAAGAACCGCACCGCTTATGTCACCATCAAGTTCGTCAGCGAGTTGATCTCGGTGACGCGCGATGCCGACGGCGATGTGATCGAAGGCGATCCCAAGAAGGTGCGCGAGGTGACCGATATCTGGACCTTCGCGCGCGAGGTCGCTTCGAAGAATCCCAACTGGAAGCTGGTAGCGACCGAAGCCGCCAATTAGCTCACATCTCGCAAAGCTCTTGCCGCCGCTGGCGGCAATCGTTGTCGCGATTGCGCTCCTCCTTTGGAAGTGCGAAGTGGACGACCAGACGACGCTCAGGCTCACGCCCATCAGCTTCGCCGACATCGCGGGCTGGGCCAAGGACGATCACGCCGCCGCCTTTGCCGTGCTGCTCAAGTCCTGCCGCAAGAAACCGGCCAGCAATGAGGCCTGCAAAGTCGCGTTGGGGCTTGGCGACAAGGTCAGCCGCAAGACCGCGCGCTATTTCTTCGAGACCCACTACACCCCGTATCGCGTCGACGAGGAGCAGCCCGGCCTCGCCACCGGCTATTACGAGCCCGAGGTGAATGGCTCGCGCGAGCGAACCGGCAAGTTTCAGGTTCCCGTTTACGCCCGCCCGGACGATATCGTGCAGGTGAAACCCGATCTGTTGCGCGCGCTGTACAACGACGCCCGCAGCGTGATGCGCCGGGAGGGCGACGAGCTGGTGCCGTATTACACCCGCGCGGAAATCGAGTCGGGCGCGCTGGCGGGCAGGGGGCTCGAGCTGCTCTATCTCGACGATCCGGTCGAGCTGTTCTTCATGCAGATCCAAGGGTCGGGGCGGGTGAAGCTGACCGACGGGTCGTGGGTGCGGCTCGGCTATGCCGCCAAGAACGGCCACTCTTATACCTCGATCGGCAAGCTCCTCGCCGAGCGGGACGACCGTCCGCGAAACCTGACCATGGACGGGCTGAAGACCTGGCTGCGGGAAGACGCGGCGCGCGGCCGCGCCCTCATGCACAGGAATGCGTCTTACGTCTTCTTCCGCGAATTGCCCGAGGCACAAGCGGGCGAGGGTCCGGTCGGCGCGCAAGGCGTGACGCTCACGCCCGGCCGCAGCCTCGCCGTCGACACGGCCTATCATGCGCTCGGCACGCCGATCTTCGTGACGGTGCCCGAGCTTGCCACGCCCGACGGCAAACCGTTCCGGCGGCTGATGATCGCCCAGGATGTCGGCTCGGCCATCAGGGGCAAGGAGCGCGGCGACATCTATTGGGGCTCGGGCGACGCGGCCGGCGCCATTGCCGGACGCACCAAGGAGGCCGCGCGGTTCGTGGTATTGCTTCCCAAGCGTTAAGGCGGCTTGGGCTATGCTCGCTGCCATGGGCAGGCGCGACAGCGATCTCGAAACCGATGCGGAGCTATGGGCGCGGGTGGCGCGCAGCGCCCGGCCGCTCAAAAAGGGCAGGGCGGCCACGGCTCCCGTCGCTGCGCCCAAGCCGCGACCCAAGCCGACCGCCAAGGAGCCCGCGCCCGCGGCGAAGCCTGCGCCGAAGCCGGTGCCGAAGCGGGCACAAGCGGCGCGCGGCGAGGCGCTCGACCGGCAGACGGCGCGGAAGCTCGAAGGCGGGCGCCTGGCGGTGGAGGCGCGGCTCGACCTGCACGGCATGCGGCAGCAGGATGCCCACGCGGCGCTCAGCGCGGTTCCTAAAATCGGCGCAAGGCAAAGGCTATCGGCATGTGCTGGTGATCACCGGCAAAGGCGCGCCGGCCGACGATTCGAGGCCGTTTTATCAGTCGGACGAGCGCGGCGTGCTGCGCCAGGCCGTGCCGCACTGGCTGGCGGCGCCGGACCTCGCGCATGTCGTGGTCAGCTATTCGGAAGCGCCGCGGCGGCTCGGCGGCGAAGGCGCGCTCTATGTGCGGCTGCGAAAGGCACGATTTACAAAATAAACTTGGACAGATCGGCGTTCTTGGCGAGGTCGCCGATATGCTCCTCGACATAGGCGGCGTCGATCACGACCTTCTCGCCGGCCCGGTCGCCGGCATCGAAGCTGATCGTGTCGAGGATGCGCTCCATCACCGTCATCAGGCGGCGCGCGCCGATATTCTCCACGCTGGTGTTCACCTGGACGGCGATATCGGCGATGGCGCCGATGGCGTCCTCGGTGAAGTCGAGCTCGACGCCTTCGGTCTTCATCAGCGCCACATATTGCCGGATGAGGCAGGCCTTGGGCTCGGTCAGGATGCGGCGGAAATCCTCGCGGGTCAGCGCCCGCAGCTCGACGCGGATCGGCAGCCGGCCTTGCAATTCAGGCAGCAGATCCGACGGCTTGGCGATGTGGAAGGCGCCCGAGGCGATGAACAGAATATGGTCGGTCTTGACCGGCCCGTATTTGGTGCCGACCGTGGTGCCCTCGATCAGCGGCAACAGATCGCGCTGAACGCCTTCGCGGGAGACATCGGCGCCGATGCGCTCCGAGCGCGCGCAGATCTTGTCGATCTCGTCGAGAAACACGATGCCGTTATTCTCGACGTTGCGGATCGCCTCCTGCACGATCATGTCGTTGTCGATCAGCTTGTCGGACTCCTCGCTCAGCAGAATGTCGAAGCTGTCGCGCACCGTCACCTTGCGCGGCTTGGTGCGATTGCCGAGCGCCTTGCCGAGCACCTCCGACAGATTGATCATGCCGACCTGGCTGCCCGGCATGCCGGGGATCTCGAACGACGGCATGGACGGCGTGTCGGACACCTGGATCTCGATCTCCTTGTCGTCGAGCTCGCCGGTGCGCAGGCGCTTGCGAAAGGCCTCGCGCGTCGACAGCGCCGCGCCCGAGCCGACCAGGGAATCGATCACCCGCTCCTCGGCGTTGAGCTGGGCCTTGGCGGCGACCTCCTTGCGCTTCACGTCGCGCACCAGGCCGATGCCGGCTTCGAGCAGGTCGCGGACGATCTGGTCGACGTCGCGGCCGACATAACCGACCTCGGTGAATTTGGTGGCCTCGACCTTGATGAACGGCGCGCCGGCGAGCTTGGCCAGGCGGCGCGAGATCTCGGTCTTGCCGACGCCGGTCGGGCCGATCATCAGAATGTTCTTGGGCAGCACCTCCTCGCGCATGTCCTCGTCGAGCTGCTGACGGCGCCAGCGGTTGCGCAGCGCGATGGCGACCGCGCGCTTGGCGTCGCGCTGGCCGATGATGTGGCGGTCGAGCTCGGAGACGATCTCGCGGGGGGAAAAACTGGTCATGACACCTACTTACTTCGACGTGTCGAGGGTTTCGACTACGACCGCGTCATTGGTGTAGACGCAAATCTTGGCGGCAATGGCCATGGCCTTGCGGGCGATCTCCTCGGCGCCGAGGTTGCCGTCGAGCAGGGCGCGGGCCGCGGCCAGCGCATAGGCGCCGCCCGAGCCGATGCCCATCACCGCATCGTCGGGCTCGAGCACGTCGCCGGTGCCGGTCAGCACCAGGCTCTCATCGGCATCGGCCACGATCATCATGGCTTCGAGCCGGCGCAGATAGCGGTCGGTGCGCCAGTCCTTGGCCAGCTCGACGCAGGCGCGCTTGAGCTGGTCGGGAAAGCGCTCGAGCTTGGTCTCCAGCCGCTCGAACAAGGTGAAGGCGTCGGCGGTCGAGCCGGCGAAGCCGGCGATCACGTTGCCGCTGCCGACCCGGCGCACCTTCTTGGCGGTGCCCTTGATGATGGTCTGGCCGAGGGTGACCTGGCCGTCGCCGGCGATCACCACCTTGCCGCCCTTGCGGACGGTCAAAATCGTGGTGCCGTGCCAAGTGTCGGAGTTGTTGGAGAATCCCATGGTCCCAGGCGATATCGGTAGGGAAGCCGTGTTCGTCAAGCACAGCACGTTAACGCTCTGATAGCACTCTCTGACCCGCTGGCGTATAAGCGGGCGCTCGGAAGCGAATTGCTAAGAGCCGTGAGCTAAGCTCGAACCCATGCAGAAGCCAAGCAAAGACACCGCAGCCCGGCGGGCAACGGTCGACCGCAAGACCAAGGAGACCGCGATCGCGGCCACCGTCGATCTCGACGGCACCGGCGCCTATGAGATCGCGACCGGGGTCGGCTTCCTCGACCACATGATCGAGCAGCTCGCCCGCCACTCGCTGATCGACATTTCGCTGAAAGCCAAGGGCGACCTGCATATCGACGACCACCACACTGCCGAGGATTCCGGCATCGTGCTCGGCCAGGCGGTGGCCAAGGCGCTCGGCGACAAGGCGGGCATCGCCCGCTACGGCATGGCCTATCTGCCGATGGACGAGACGCTGACCCGCGTCGCGCTCGACGTGTCGGGCCGGCCGTTCCTGGTGTGGAAGGTTGCGTTCACCCGGTCGAAGATCGGCGAGATGGACACCGAGCTGTTCCGCGAATGGTTCCAGGCCTTCGCTCAGCATGCCGGGTTGACCCTGCATGTCGAGACGCTCTATGGCGAGAATAGCCACCACATCGCCGAGACCTGCTATAAGGCGCTCGCCCGGGCGCTTCGTCAGGCCATCGCCATCGACGAGCGCCAATCGGGCCGCGTGCCCTCGACCAAGGGCCAGCTCTAGCCCCAGTTCGGCTGAACCAGCGTGAGTCGCCGTGACCGTCTATTCCGTCTATGAGCCGCCCACTCAGGCGCCGGACCTCGGGCTCCGCGCCGAGCAGCTGGCCTTCGTGAAGGAGGGCTTCTCCTGGCCCGCCTTGTTCGTGCCGCTCCTGTGGCTGCTCTATTACCGCATGTGGGTCGAGTTCGGGTTGCTGGCCCTCCTCTATTTTGCGCTGCAGCTCGCGTTCGGCAGCGATGCCCAAGGACAGACCTTGTTCGGCTGGGCGAGCCTCGCCATCGCCGTGCTGTTCGCGTTCGAGGCCAACGATTTGCGCGCGGCAGCGCTCGAGCGCCGCGGCTACCGGCTGGCCGGGGTGGCGAGCGGCCGTGACCGGACCGAAGCCGAGCGCTCGTTCTTCACCGGCTGGCTGCCGCAGCAGGGTAGGGCCGCACGCGAGCCCGAGCGCGTGGCTGAGCCACGCCGCGAGGCCGAAGCCGGGCCGCCCATGGGCCGCGGCGAGGGCGAGGAGGTCATCGGGCTTTTCCCGCGGCCTTGATCCCCCATGCACGTCGCCATCATCGATTACGGTTCGGGGAACCTTCACTCCGCCGCCAAGGCGTTTCAGCGCGCGGCGCTGGAAGCGGGCTCGCCGCTCAAGGTCAAGGTCACGGCCGAGCCTGAGGACGTGCGCGCGGCGGAGCGTATCGTGCTGCCCGGCGTCGGCGCCTTCGCCGATTGCAAGCAGGGGCTGGTGAACATCCCCGGCATGATCGAGGCGCTGGAGGAGAGCGTGCGGCAGCGGGGCAAGCCGTTTCTCGGCATTTGCGTCGGGCTCCAGCTCATGGCCGAGCGCGGTCTGGAACATGGGGTGACGCCGGGCCTGGGCTGGGTCGCGGGCGAGGTGAGGGCGATCGAGCCGCGCGACCCCTCGCTCAAGATCCCGCATATGGGCTGGAATACGCTCGATATCGCCAAGCAGCACGCGCTGTTCGAGGGCATTCCGACCGGAGCGGCCGGCCTCAACGCCTATTTCGTGCACTCCTATCATCTCGTCCCCACGGCGCCCGAGACATTGGTGGCCACCACCGACTATGCGGGGCCGATCACCGCGTTCATCGCCAAGGACAACATGGCCGGCAGCCAGTTCCACCCCGAGAAGAGCCAGACGCTCGGGCTCAAGCTGATCGCCAATTTCCTGAAATGGAAACCGTGATAGAGCGGGAGCCATGATCCTGTTTCCCGCCATCGACCTCAAAGACGGGCAATGCGTGCGGCTGCGCCAAGGTGAGATGGCGCAAGCCACGGTGTTCAACGCCGATCCGGCGGCGCAGGCGCGCGACTTCGAGGACCAAGGCTTCGACTGGCTGCATGTGGTCGATCTCAACGGCGCGTTCGAGGGACGCCCGGTGAACGAGAAGGCGGTCGAGGCGATCTTCGAGGCGGTGCATGTCCCGATCCAGCTCGGCGGCGGCATCCGCGATCTCGATACCATCGTCACCTGGCTGGAGAAGGGCGTCGACCGGGTGATCCTCGGTACCGCGGCGGTGCGCGACCCGGCGCTGGTGCGCGAGGCGGCGCGCGATTTTCCGGGCTGCATCGCCGTCGGCATCGATGCGCGCGACGGCAAGGTGGCGATCGAGGGCTGGGCGGAGGACAGCGAGATGACCGCGCTCGACCTCGCCCGCAGGTTCGAGGATGCCGGCGTGGCGGCCATCATCCATACCGATATTTCCCGCGACGGCGTGTTGGAGGGCCTCAATCTCGAGGCGACGGCGGCGCTGGCGCGGGCCGTGAGCATTCCGGTGATCGCCAGCGGCGGCCTGTCCGGCATCGACGACGTGAAGCGGCTGCTCGAGCCGCGTTACGCCATGCTGGAAGGTGCCATCGCCGGCCGTGCGCTCTATGATGGGAGTCTCGATCCGCGCGCGGCGCTGGCGCTGCTGAAGGATCGCCGCGAAGCACAGAAGGGCAAAGCCTGAATGCGCGCCCGCACGATTTTCGGCATCCTCCTCGTCCTCATCGCGCTCGTGGCCTTCGGGCCGGCGCTGATCGCGGTGATCAGTCAGACCATCGCCGAGTGGTTTGGCTGCCAGGTCGACCTCAACCGCGTCATCCCGTGCGTGATCGGCGGCAAGGATTACGGCCAGACCTTCTACGATCTCGGCTTTGCGATCTGGTACTCCTATCTGTCGCTGCCGGCCGGCGCCGTGCTGTTCGGCGTGTGGCTGGTTGCCGCCATCATCGCCTTCATCGTCAGCCGGACGCGGCGGCGATCCGCAACCCAGTAGATTTCGAGTCATGCTGAAAATCCGCGTCATCCCCTGCCTCGACGTGAAAGAGGGCCGCGTCGTCAAGGGCGTCAATTTCGTCGATCTCAGGGACGCGGGCGATCCGGTCGAGGCCGCCGCAGCCTATGACCGGGCGGGCGCCGACGAGCTCTGCTTCCTCGACATCACCGCCAGCCACGAGAAGCGCGGCACCATCCTCGACGTGGTGGCTCGCACGGCCGAGCGCTGCTTCATGCCGCTCACCGTGGGCGGCGGCGTGCGCAGCGTGGAGGATGTGCGCGCGCTGCTCGAAGCCGGCGCCGACAAGGTGTCGATCAATACCGCGGCGGTGAAGGACCGCGGCCTGGTGCGCGCGGCGGCCGAGAAGTTCGGCGCGCAATGCATCGTGGTTGCGATCGACGCCAAGCGCGTGGCCGACGGCTCCGAGCCGCGTTTCGAAATCTTCACCCATGGCGGACGCGAAGCCACCGGCATCGAGGCGGTCGGCTATGCGCGCGAGGTGGTGGCGCTTGGCGCGGGCGAGATCCTGCTCACCTCCATGGACCGCGACGGCACGCGCCAAGGATTCGACCTCGAGCTGACCCGAGCCATCGCCGACGCCGTGATCGTGCCGGTGATCGCCTCAGGTGGCGTCGGCACGCTCGACCATTTGGTCGAGGGCGTGCGCGAGGGCCATGCGTCGGCGGTGCTGGCCGCCTCGATCTTCCATTACGGCGAGCACTCGATCGGCGAGGCCAAGGCGTACATGGCAGAGGCCGGGCTTCCCATGCGTCTCGACCGGTAAGGGCGGGCGCCTTTCGCCCCGGTCTGCCCGGCAATCAGGCAGTTGCCCCATTTTTAGTAAGGATTTCGGCGACGCGCCTATTCCCAGTTTCATTGCGGCGGTGTATGAGGCAAGTCATGAGCAAAGACGTCTTGAGCCGCCTCGCCGCCATCATCAAATCGCGCCGGCACGCAAGGCCGGAGGATTCCCATACCAGGCGGCTGCTCGACGAAGCGCCGATCAAGCCGGCCAAGAAGCTGGGCGAGGAGGCCATCGAAGTGGCAATCGCCGCGCTCGCCCAGGACAAGAAAGCGCTGATCGGGGAGACCGCGGATCTGCTCTACCATCTGTTGGTGGTGCTTGAGTCCCGCAGCGTAGACCTTGACGACGTGCTCGATGAGCTGGAGCGCCGCATGGCCCTGACGGCGGTCGGAGAGAAAAGGCAGAAGACCGCTTCGCGCTGACGGGGCGGCCGCCAATACCGTGTCATGAACCCGCGTCCCACCGTCGCGTTCTCACCCTACGCCGTCTATTCGCGCGAAGACTGGGCACAGCTTCGGGCCGATACGCCCATGCCGCTCACCGAGGCAGAGCTCGACAATCTGGCGAGCCTGACCGAGCGGGTTTCGGCCGAAGAGGTGGTCGACATCTATTTGCCGCTCAGCCGGCTGCTCAATCTCTACGTCGAGGCGATCCAGGCCCTGCATGGCAGCGCCACGCGCTTCTTGCGCAAGGGCGACGGCAAGATGCCGTTCATCATCGGCCTGGCCGGCAGCGTCGCGGCCGGCAAGAGCACCACCGCGCGCGTGCTGCAGGCGCTGCTGGCCCGCTGGCCGAGCCATCCAAGAGTCGAGTTGGTGCCGACCGACGGCTTCCTGTTTCCCAATGCGCTGCTCGAACAGCGCGGCTTGATGAACCGCAAGGGCTTCCCCGAAAGCTACGACCTGACCAAATTGCTGAATTTCCTGGCCGAGGTGAAATCGGGCAAGGACCGCGTGGAGGCACCGGTCTATTCCCACCTGGTCTATGACGTGCTGCCCGACCAGAGGCTGGTGATCGAGCGCCCGGACATCGTCATTGTCGAAGGCCTCAACGTATTCCAGCCCGCCAAGCTGCCGAAGGACGGCGAAGCTATTCCGTTCGTCTCCGACTTCTTCGATTTCTCGATCTATATCGACGCCGCCGAGGCGCTGGTGGAGAGCTGGTACGTGGAGCGTTTCCTGCGGCTTAGGCAGACCGCGTTCCGCGATCCCGCGTCCTATTTTCACCGCTATGCGGCTCTGTCAGAGGAAGAGGCGGTGGCCACCGGGCTATCGATCTGGCGCACGATCAATCTGGTCAATCTGAAAGAGAACATCCTGCCGACCCGGCAGCGCGCGGATCTCATCCTGCGCAAGGGCGCCAACCATGCGGTCGAGACGGTGGCTCTGCGGAAGCTCTGATCTACAGGCTATTTCAGCGGCTCTTCGTAGAGCTGCGAGGAGCCGAAGCCGATATTCAGCCGCAGCATGGTGCGGCTGGCGAACACGCCCTCGTCGTCGATCCGGGTTGGGCGGTTTTCGTCGGCATAGTGCATCTTGGGCACCGAAGAGATGTACTCGTAGTCGGTCCACAGCGACAGGCTGGTGCGCATGCCGATCTGCTTCCGGGTTTCGAGCGAAATGGTGCCGATGAAGGCGAGATCGTCGGTCGACTTGGACAGCTTGGACGCGACTGCCCCACGAAGGTGTAACGGCCGTCATAATCGGTCTCGGCATTGTAGAGGCCGGCCCTTGCCGGGATGAAGGTGCGCAGACCAAGCCGGTCGTAAATTCCGCCGACATTCTTGACGCCCGGGATGAAGCCGAAGCTGTATTCGCCGCCCAAGCCGATATAGCCGCCGATATAAGTCGTGTCCAGGCTCTCCGGTATATGGAGAAGGTCCGCTGGATGCATCGACAACGTGACTGCGCATCGTGTTGTCCTGGTCGATGCCGCGCACGTCGGCGCCGACGATGAAATAGTCGTTGCGGTAGAGATTAGGTTTCTCGTGCACCGGCTCGGCGCCGCCGAACTTGAACTCGGCTTGGCCGCCCCAATAATCGACTTCGCGGTCGGTCTTGGTGATCGACGACTCGTGACCAGTCGCGATAGTGCCGATGCCGGCCGGTCGCCGGATCAAAACACGAGCGCTAGAGCTCGCGGAGCAATTCTTCGGTCGTCGGTCTCGAGATTGGCCAGAAGCCCTTCACGCTGCCGGTCACGCGCGATGCCCCACTTGCCGAGCGACGTCTCGATGCCGCCGCCAGCGGACGCCGCCAAATCCAGCCGAATCGCTTTCGTTGTTCTTCGGCGGAAGTCGCCGCCGGTGTCACCGTTGGGTGAACCGGATGTCGGGCAGGCGACAGATACTGGAAGCCGCCACCGACCCAGATGGTGGTGCCGTTGAACGTAGCGGTGGTCATGTCTTGGGCGCGCGCCGCCGGCGCGAACGAAGCCACCCCCATGACCGTGGCCGCTAGCAGATAAATTGAGGTACGCATCGACGAAGTCCCCCGCATCGGAATCGACCGCCAAGATACCAGCGAATTCGCCTTTGCTGGCGCGTTATGTCCAAGCCCCATAAGGCGATTTTGGCTCGACGTGGCCGAAAAGCCACAGACGCGTGAGGCTTGGTAGTGCTCAGAAAAGCAAGGCGCGCCCGACTATTTGAGCGGCGCGTCGTAGAGGGCTGCCGATCCGAGCCCGATATTCAAGCGCAGCGTGGTCCGGGTCGCCAAGGCCGAATCGTCGTCGATGGTGGTGACCTCGCCGGGCCCATGGGCATAGCGCATCTTCGGCACCGAGGAGTACCAGTCATATTCGCTCAACAGCGACAGGCTGGTGCGCGGGCCGAATTGCTTGCGCGTCTCGAAGGCGATCCCCGCGATCACCGTCGCCTGGTCGTCCGAAAGCGACAGCCGCGATCGGGTGGATGGAGCGTTTACGAAAAGCGTCCGATATGTGCCGCCGTAGTCCGTCTGGGCGTCGTAAACGCCGACATGCGCCTTGAACGACGACGATATGCCCCAATTGGAGTCCAAGCTCGGAAAGAGCGAATAGTCTCCGCCGATCGCCAGGTAGCCGCCGTAATAGTGGGTGTCGAGGCTCTCATCTGTATTTGATGATCGAGCCGGGGAACTGAGGACTCACGCTGTTGATCGTGAGGTCTTGCAGGATAGCCCTGATGTCGCCGCCGGCGCCGAAATAGGTGGAGCGCAAGAAGCGCGGCGCCATCAGCGGGCCGTTCAGATAATAGCGCCCCTCAACCTGCACCCCCCAATTGTCGACGTCGCGCTTCGCTTTCTCGGTGATGTCGGGAGCGAAGTCGGGGAACATGGTTCCGGTCGGATCCACCGTGGCGCACCCGGCGTCGTCCGTCGACGAGCAATTTATCGTGTGGTTGCTGTCGATGCTGGAGAAGAAGCCGGAGACGGCGAGCGCTTTTTGTCGCGCGAAAGGCACCACGATCCCGGCGGTGATGCTGGGACCGAACTCGTGGTCGAAATTGTTGTCGTTGGGGAAGGTGCGGACAGTGTTGACGCCGCGACCGCTGCTCGAGTTCTGGGAAAGGACGCCGAAGCGAACGTCCGGCAGGTCGAGAGTGGCAACGCCGGCGCCGACGGAGATCTCAATCCCGCCCACGACCATGGTGCCGCGGTCATTCTGTAGCCCGTCCTGCGCCTGGACGGCCGACATGGACATGGCGGTCGCAAAAGCGCTAACCGCGAGCAGGCGCATGATTCTGGGCATGAACCCCCCCGACTCCATATTCGGGCAGGTTAGCAGGCGAGTGGGCCGCGCATCCCGCACAGTTTGCGAAAATGCATAGGATTTCCGTGCATTGTGGCGCGAAGGCCACAGCAGGCTAGCCAATCAGCCCATTCTCCTTGGCGAGTTCATGCAAGGAGATCTCAGGCCGGGCGCCGATATGGCCGATCGCCTCGGCGGCGGCGAGGCTGCCAAGCCGCCCGCACACCGGCAGCTTCGCTCCGTGGGTCAGGCCATAGAGGAAGCCCGCCGCATAGAGATCGCCCGCGCCGGTCAGGTCGACCACTCTCCCCACCGGCTCGGCCTCGATCTCGATGGTCTCGCCGGCAGCCACGATCACCGAGCCCGCCTCCGAGCGGGTCAGCACGGCCATCTCGCAATCCTGCAGCGCGGCGTCGGCCGCCTCCTCGAAGGAGTTCACCTGGTAGAGCGCGGTGATCTCCTTTTCGTTGGCGAACACGATATCGGCGCCTTCCCGCACCAGGGAGTTGAAATCGTCGCGGTGCCGGTCGACGCAGAAGGCGTCCGACAGGCTCAGGGCCACTTTGGCGCCGGCGGCCTTGGCCGCGCGCGCCGCGTCGCGGAACGCGGCCTTGGCCTCGGGGCGGTCGAACAGATAACCCTCGAGATAGACGATCTTGGCGGCGCCGATCAGGTCGCGGTCGAGGTCCTCGGGCGTGAAGTCGATGCTGGCGCCGAGAAACGTGTTCATGGTCCGCTCGCCGTCGGGCGTGACCAGGATCAAGCAGCGCGCGGTCGGCGCGCCGTCGGCGGCCGGCAGCGTGTCATAGGCCACGCCGAGCGAACGGATGTCGTGGCGGAAGATGCCGCCGAACTGATCGGCGGCCACCCGGCCGATGAAGCCGCATTTGGCGCCGAACGAGGCGAGCCCGGCGATGGAGTTGGCCACCGACCCGCCGGAGCGCTCGACCGCGGGGCCCATCGCCTCGTACAGGCGGTTGGCGTCGTCGGCGTCGATCAACCTCATAAAGCCCTTGGCGAGGTCGTGCTTCGACAGGAAGCCCTCGTCGCAGCGGGCGATGATGTCGACGATGGCGTTGCCGATGCCGACCACGTCGTAAGTCTTTTCAGCCATGACCCTGCCGTTGCCCGTTTCGTGCGTTCGCCCTGGTGTCTTGGGCGCGCCTCACTATATTCCCCCGGCCAGAACGGAACAGTCATGCTCAGCGCCGCAGGTCAAGCCTTCAACGAGTTGTTCACACCGCCGTTTCGCGTGGTGCTGCTCAAATGCGTGGCCTTCACCATCGGGCTGCTGGTCCTGCTGATCGTCGGCGTCGAATGGACCTTCAGCCATTTCGTGCAATGGCCCGATTGGATCGAGACCGCGATCCAATGGCTGGGCGGCTTCGCGCTGGTGGTCGGCTCGATCTTCCTCGTCCCGCCGGTCACCTCGCTGATCGCCGGCCTCTATCTCGACGACATCGCCGCGCAAGTCGAGCGCACGAATTTCCCGGCCGACCCGCCCGGCCGCGAACTGCCGACGGTGCAGGCCATTTGGCTGGCGCTGAAATTCTTCATCGTCGTGCTGCTGGTCAACATCGTCGCCCTGTTCCTGCTGCTCATACCCGGCGTCAATCTGATCGCGTTCTATCTCGGCAACGGCTATCTGCTGGGACGGGAATATTTCGAGCTCGCCGCCATGCGCCACATGGCGCCGGCCGAAGCCAAGCAGCTCAGGAAGGCCAACCGGCTCACCGTATTCCTGTGCGGGCTGATCATCGCCGGGCTCGCCTCGGTGCCGATCTTGAACCTGGTGACGCCGCTGTTCGCCACCGCCTTCATGGTGCGCATCTACAAGGGGCTCGCGCGCCGCGGCGGCGTGCGGCTGGCGCCGGCGTGAGGTCGCGTTACTGGCCGAACACGGCGCGGAACCAGCCGTCATAGAGCGACGGCTGGTAGGTGTAGATGATGCACAGGGCGATGACGATGACCACGCCCAGGCCGACCGCGAATTCCCGCATGGCCCTTTCCCCCGCTGGAGCAAATCTAACCCAAACTGGTCACCCGCGTCAGACCTCACGTCGCCGGCGTCGGGGCGGGAGTCTTGGGCTTGAACAGGCAGATATCCTCGATGATGCAGCGCCAGCACTCGGGCTTGCGCGCCTTGCACACATAGCGGCCGTGCAGGATCAGCCAGTGATGGGCGTTGTGCTTGTAACGTTCGGGCACGATCCGGTTCAGCGTCTCCTCGACCTCAAGCGGGGTCTTGCCGGGGGCCAAGCCGGTGCGGTTGGCCACCCTGAAGGCATGGGTGTCGATGCCGATGGTCGGCTGGCCGAAGGCGACGTTGAGCACGACATTGGCGGTCTTGCGGCCGACCCCGGGCAGCGTCTCCAGCTCCTCGCGCGTGCAGGGCACCTTGCCGCCATGTTCGGCGATGAGCTTGTTGGCGAGCGCGATCAGGTTCTTGGCCTTGTTGCGGTAGATGCCGATGGTCTTGATCTTGTCGGTGAGCGCGGCCTCGCCGAGCGCGGCGAGCTTCTCCGGGGTATCGGCGATGCGAAACAGCTCGGGCGTGACGCGGTTGACCGAGGCGTCGGTCGCCTGCGCCGACAACACCACCGCCACCAGCAGGGTGAAGGGGTCGCGGTACTGAAGCTCGGTCTTGGGGTGGGGATGAAGGTGTTGAAAGCGGCGGAAGATTTCATCGACCTCGCTTTGCGTCAGGCGCGAGCCCGGCGCCCGCTTGCCCCGCGTTTCGGTCTTGGTTCGGCTGGTCGGTCGAGCCACGGGGCCTTGCCTCCCGCTCGTGAGGGGATTAGCTCTGGGTTGCTATGACAGAGCCTAACCCGGCCCTACAAGAGGCTTCGCGGTTCAGCGCGGTGCTCACGCCCCACCGGTCGCTGGGGCCGACCGGCTTTATGGTGTTGATGGCCGCGGTGTGCCTGGTCTCGTTCGGCACCGGGTTGTTCTTCTACCTGCTGGGCGCCTGGCCGGTGATCGGCTTCATGGGGCTCGACGTCGCCCTGATCTATATCGCCTTCAAGCTGAATTTCCGGGCGCTTCGCCTCTACGAGACGGTCGATCTCACGCAAGATTCGCTGACCGTCACGCGCGTCGCGCCGTCGGGCAAGACGCAATCGTGGCGCTTCAATCCCTATTGGGTGAAGCTGTCCGTCCACGAGCGGATCGGCCGGTCGAGCGAGCTGTCGATCGCCTCGCACGGCGAACGTCTGGTGTTCGCGAGCTTCCTGACCGACGAGGAGCGCGAGGATTTCGCCTCGGCGCTGTCCTCGGCGCTGTCGGCGGCGAGAAGTCCCGGCTAACCACCGAATGAATCGCTAGGCGGCTAACGGACTGTTCGGGGCGTATTTGTTGGCCTCGACGATGGCGTCGGCAAGGCGCGCCGGGTAGACCGGCTTCGGCAGCACCGGCGCACCGGGAACGCGTTGGCGCACCCGCGCCACCGTGTCGTCGTCGCTGTAGGAGGTGACGAATACCACCGGCACCTCGAACATCTCGCGCAGCCAGCGGGCAACTTCGATGCCTTCGCGGCCGCCTTCGAGACAAACGTCAACCACGACAATGTCGGGACGGGCGCACATGGACATAGCGTGCGCTTGGCTGGCATTGGGCGCTACGTCGCAGTCGTCGTACCCCAGATCGTGCATCGACGCTTCGAGATCGTGGGCAATCAGGAACTCATCCTCGACGATCAAGGCTCGCCGGCGCCCGGAACATTGGGTCATGGCCCATCTCCGTAGGCAGTGCCTCCACGCGAATAGGGTAAATCGAGCAGCGCTGTGGATGGTTCCTGATGCGCGGGACGAAGTTTGCCGCCTGTGGCGCCAGGGCCACGGTGCGCGATTCCGCCTGTCAGGCGGCGAGGTCGCGCTTCTCGGCCACGGTGCCGTCGGGGTTGAGCCGGTAGACCAGCGGCAGGCCGGTGCCGAGCTCGACTTCCATCACCTCTTCCGGCGTCAGCTGGTCGAGCTGCATGATCAACGAGCGCAGCGAATTGCCGTGAGCGACCACAATCACGCTCTTGCCCTTTTGCAATTCGGGCGTGATCCATTTGTCGTAGAAGGGCACCACGCGAAGCGCAGTGTCTCTGAGCGACTCGCCGCCGGGGGGCGCGATGTCGTAGGAGCGCTGCCAGAGATGGACTTGGTCTGGGCCCCAGCGCTTGCGCGCCTCGTCCTTGTTGATGCCCATCAGCGCGCCATAGTCGCGCTCGTTCAGGGCGGCGGCCTTGAGGGTGGGGAGTTTGCCCTGGCCGAGCTCGTCGAGGATGATGTCGAGCGTGTTGTGCGCGCGCTTGAGCGTCGAGGTGAAGGCGCAGTCGAAGCGCTGACCGAGCTCTTTCAGCATGGTGCCGGCGCGGTGCGCCTCGGCCATGCCTTCCTCGGTCAGGCCGACATCCTTCCAGCCGGTGAAGCGGTTGAGCTTGTTCCACTCGCTCTCGCCGTGCCGGACGAGAACGAGCACATTCTGCCCGGCGGAGGGCTCGCTGCTGTCTGAGGATCCTGCCATCCCTGCTACCGCTGCTCAGCCTGAATCGGCCTAGTCATGTTGCACCGAAGCATAACGCGACACTGTTAAGTTCAATCCCACCATGGGCCCGGTTGAAGGCTCTTTTCCGGCGTTCGTATCCTGACATTTAGGCAAGTACACCTGATCCCGCCAGATTCAAGCTTCGTGCCGAACTTGTCCCAAGCCAAGTACGTCCTGCATCGAATATAGGCCCGGCTCCCGCCCGCGTGCCCATAGTGCCGCCGTGACCGCGCCGCGGGCGAAAATGCCTCGATCTGTCGCAATATGGGCCAGTTCGATGCGCTCGCCGGGGCCGGCGAAGATCACCCGGTGCTCGCCCACCACGTCGCCGCCACGCAGCGCGGCAAAGCCGATATCGCCGTCGCGGCGCGGGCCGGTGTCGCCGTCGCGGGTCCATACCGCCCGATCCTTGAGCGCGACGTCCCTGGCCTCGGCGGCGGCGGCGCCGAGCATCAGCGAGGTGCCCGACGGCGCGTCGCGCTTGTGCTTGTGGTGCATCTCCAGGATCTCGATGTCGAATTCGGGGCCGAGCGCCGCGGCGACGCGGGCGGTGAGCGCGGCGAGCAGGTTGACGCCGAGGCTCATATTGCCGGCCTTGACGATGGTGGCGTGGCGGGCGGCGGACTCGATCTTGGCCTCGTCGGCGGCGGAGAGGCCGGTCGTGCCGATGACATGGACCAGGCGGGCCTGGGCCGACAGCGCCACAAACTCAAGGGTCGAGGCCGGCGTGGTGAAGTCGAGCACGCCGTCGACCGCGGCAAAGACGGGGAGGGGGTCGTCGGTGATGGCGATGCCGACCGGCTCGAGGCCGGCCACTTCGCCGATGTCCCGGCCGACATAGGGCGAGCCTTTGGCCTCGATGCCGCCGGCCAGCGCGCAGCCCGGGGTGTCGGCCAGCACGCGCGCCAGCGCCTGGCCCATGCGGCCGCCCGCTCCCAACACCGCGATCTTCATGTCACTCATGGCTAATGACCATCAAAGCCTGCGGGGAGCGCGGCAGGCATGGTAGAACGCCCTCGAAACCCCCCGGCGACCTTCTATGACGCAAGACGCCCCGCTCACAAGCCTAACCTTGCCGTTTGGCGCTGCTGGCAGCGGCGGCGCTTGGACTTTCGTCCTCCGCGGCCTGCGCCGAGGAGATTTCCAGCGTCTATACGCCGCTCGATTTCGCCAAATGCAAGGACGCGACGCCGGACGACATGAAGGATTACGGCTCGGTCTCGATCTGCCCGGGCAGGACGGCATCGATGTGCGCGTGGCGGAGGGGATTTGCGCATATTCGTGTCCTACGGGCCCAACGCCGCGACCCAGACCGCCGCCTACGAGACCATTCCGCAGTTCAATTCGATCGGCGAGACGCTCGAATGGCGGGGCGCCAAGGAGACCGGGACGTGGTCGCCGTTCGCCACCATCGTCCGCTTTCGCTGGGACGTCGACGGCAAGAAGGGCTCGACGCTGGTGGTGACCAAACTCGGCAAGGACGATGCCTGCCACGTCGCCTATGTCGAGGCCACCGGCAATCCGCACGCCAACGAGCAAGCGCGCATGATCGCCGACCGTGAGCGCGGGCTTCCGCTGCAAAATGGACAAGGCCAAAACCTATCGCCGGCGCCAATAACGGCGTGGACGGCTAGGCGACCTTGGGCTGATCGGCGGTCTGGTCCTCGGACTCAGGCACATCGGCGTCGGGCTTGCCGTAATAGAACCCTTGCACCTGATCGCAGCCCCACTTCCGCAGCATCGCCGCCTGGCCTTCGGTCTCCACGCCCTCGGCGGTGATGGTCACGTGCAGCGACTGGCCGAGGCCGACGATGCTCGACACGATGGCGCTCGTTTGCGGGCTGGTGCCGAGCGTGTCGATGAATGAGCGGTCGATCTTGATCTTCTTGACCGGGAAGCGGGTGAGATAAGACAGGCTCGAATAGCCGGTGCCGAAATCGTCCATGGCGATCGCCACGCCAAGCTGATCGAGGCGGGTGAGCGTGTCAAAGACCGCGTCGGTGTTCTGGAGGATGATGCCTTCGGTGATCTCGAGCTCCAGGCGCTCGGGCTCGAGCCCGGTCTCGGTCAACACCCGGCGCACCAGGCCATACACATCTTGCGTTTTGAACTGCGCCGGCGACAGGTTGACGGCAAGCTTGGTGTCGAGCGGCCAGGTGGTGGCGTAGGAGCAGGCCGTTTTTAGAATCCACTCGCCCAGCGGCACGATCAGGCCGGTCTCCTCGGCGATGGGGATGAAGGTGGTCGGCGGAATTTCGCCCTCGCCGGGATGCCACCAGCGCACCAGCGCCTCGTAGCCGGAGAGCCTGCCGCTCACCAGGTCGAATTGCGGCTGATAATCGAGATAAAGCTGATTCTTGCGGAGCGCGTTGCGGAGATCGTTCTCCAGCTTGCGGCGCTTCTGCAGGGCCGCGTCCATGGCCGGCTCGAAGAAGCGGAAGGTGTTGCGCCCGTCTTCCTTGGCCCGGTAAAGCGCGAGGTCGGCGTTCTTGAGGAGCGCGTCGGGCACCTCGCTGTCGTGCGGGCCGATGGCGATGCCGATGCTCCCGGAACTGGTCACTTCATGCTCGTTGACATGATAGGGCTCACCGAGCGCGGCGCAGACGCGGCGCGCAAGGCGCATGGCATCCTCGGGCGCGTCGAGGTCCTCGGCGACGATAGCAAACTCGTCGCCGCCCAGCCGGCCGACCAAGTCGAACTCGCGCACGCTTTCCCGCAAGCGGGCGGAGACCTCGGCGAGCAGGGCATCGCCGGTGGCGTGACCGAGCGTGTCGTTCACATTCTTGAAGCGGTCGAGATCGAGACAGAGCACGGCCATCAAATGGCCGTGGCGCTTGGCCCGCGCTACGGCGCGGTCGAGATGCTGGCGGAGCTGGAGGCGATTGGGCAGGCCGGTGAGGGAATCGTGCATGGCGAGATAGCGAATTTGATCTTCGGCCAGCCAGCGCTCGCGAATGCGCCGCGAGGCGATGGCCGCGGGTACCGAGAAGCCCATGACGATCAGCAGGCTGGTGGTGAGCGTGACCACGGTGAGCGCGAGATTGGTCAGCGCCGCGGCGGCCGACTGGTCGACGGCGAAGGCGTAGACGCGGGCGACCTTGCCGTTTTCGGTGGCCGGCACGAAGGCGAGCCGGAGATGGTCGTCGCCGGGCATGGCGGCGGTCACCACCGCGTCGCTCTGGACGGCCTCGTCGAGTGCTTGCTTGCTTTCCTCTTGCGCGAGCAGACCCTGAAGTGCGGCGGCAGACAGGTCGCCACCGACGGCGAGCGGTGTCAGATCGGGGCCGAGCACGGCAAAGCCTTCGAGCTTGCTCACGAACTCGTCCTTGGAGATATGGCTGAGGGCCCAGCCCGTCAGGCGGCCGAGTTCCGCGACCAGCGGAAAATCGTCCTTGGCGGTCGAGGTGGCCGGCAGGCTCGCCGGCTGGCCGGATTGGCTGGCGAACGCCTCCGGGTTCAACACCTCGAGGCTCTGGTCGAGAAATTGCGGCGCGTGCGGCCCGAGCTCGCCCAGGTTGTTATTGACCGAGCCGGCCCAGCTGAGTGCGGCTTCGCGCGCATCTCGCGCTAAAACATAGTTGAGAGTGGAACGCCCGGACAGAATACCGGCGACCACGGTGAGTAAACCGAGAATCACAAGACCAGCCATTACCAGCCGGTCCCGGGCGCCTACTTCGGCCATTTTACGATCTCCCATACCGCCCCCCAACGAATGCAAGGGAGGATTTGTAGAGGGAGCGGCGTTAAGGCCGGGCCAACGTTTCAGGTAAATGCCAGGTTAAAGCCGTTACGACCAGGCGAACGCGACCTTGCGCAAGGAGGTGTCGCCGAAGCTCTCGGCGCCCTCGGCGACCGGCTTGCCGCCGAGCCTCAGATAGAAGCCGCAGGCGGAATCGTTGTCGGCAAGTGCCCACACCAGCAGGCCTTTCAGCCGCAACTCGGCGAGCCTGATGCGCGCGCCGTCGAACAGCTTCTCGCCCAGGCCGAAGCCCTGATAGATCGGATGCAGATAGAGTTCGAAGATCTCGCCCTGAAACGGCGTGCGGCCGAGCCGGGAGCGGCCAAAAGTCACATAGCCCGCGGCCTCGCCGCCGAAGTCGAGCACGAGCAGCGGCGTGCGCTTGCGGAGCGCGCTCTCCCACCACCGCAATCCGCGGCGCGCGAGCATGCGTTGCAGCGACAAATGCGGGATGATGCCCTGATAGGCGTTGCGCCAGGCTTCCTCATAGGCGGCCGCGAGCGCGGTGGCATCCTTCAATCGCGCTGGCCTGATGTGAGCGACGTCGACGGGCATGACGCCAGCCTAGCGCAGAGTGGCGGCACTCGGCAAAGGGGTCGTGGAAATTTTCCCGGGCGTAATCGATCAGGACAAAAAAGGCGAGCCGGGCTTGCCCGACTCGCCTGTTCGCAGAAAATCGAGTCGTAGCCGCTACGGCCCATAAACTTCGGGAATATTAGGCAACATTCTCCGTCAGCCGTTGCCGTTCGGCTCTTTTGCGCTCGTTCGGATCGAGATAGAGCTTGCGGAGCCTAATGGATTTCGGCGTGATCTCGACCAGCTCGTCGTCCTCGATATAGGCGAGCGCGCGTTCGAGCGTCATGCGGAGCGGCGGCGTGAGCCGCACCGCCTCGTCCTTGGAGGTGGTGCGGATATTGGTCAGCTTCTTGCCCTTCAGCACATTGACTTCGAGATCGTTGTCTCTGGTGTGCTCGCCGACGATCATGCCGCGATAGACCCGCGTGCCGGGGTCGATCATCATGGCCCCGCGATCCTCCAGGTTCCACAACGCGTAGGCCACGGCGTCGCCCATGTCGGTGGAGATCAGCACGCCGTTCCGCCGCCCCTGGATCGCGCCCTTATGCGGCGCATAGTCGTGGAACAGCCGGTTCATAATGCCGGTGCCGCGCGTATCGGTGAGCAGTTCGCCCTGGTAGCCGATCAGCCCGCGGGTCGGCGCATAGAACACCAGACGCTGGCGGCCGCCACCGGAGGGCTTCATCTCCACCAGTTCGGCCTTGCGCTCCGACAGTTTCTGCACGACGACGCCGGAATGCTCCTCATCGAGGTCGATGACCACCTCCTCGATGGGCTCAAGCAGCGAACCGTCCGGCCCGCGCCGGAACAGCACCTTGGGTCGCGACACGGAAAGCTCGAAGCCCTCGCGGCGCATGGTCTCGATCAGAATGCCGAGTTGCAACTCGCCGCGGCCGGCGACTTCCATGGAGTCGCGCTCGTCCGATTCGGTGACGCGCAGCGCGACATTGCCTTCCCCCTCGCGCAATAGGCGGTCGCGGATCATGCGGCTGGTCACCTTGGTGCCCTCGGTGCCGGCCAACGGCGAATCGTTGACCCTGAAGGTCATCGACAGCGTGGGCGGGTCGATCGGCTGGGCCGGCAGCGGCTCGGTGACTTCGGGCGCGCAGATGGTGTGGGCGACGGTGGCGTCGGGCAGCCCGGCGAGGGAGACGATGTCGCCGGCGGTCGCCTCGTCGAGGGCGACCCGCTCGAGCCCGCGGAAGGCGAGCACCTTCGACACCCGGCCCTGCTCGACCAGCCTGCCGTTGTGGTCGAGCACCTTGACCGGCTGGTTGGGCGAAATGGCGCCGGAGGTGATGCGGCCGGTTACGACGCGGCCGAGATAAGGATTGGCCTCGAGAATGGTGCCGAGCAGGCGAAACGGCCCGTCCTCGACTTTGGGCGAGGCGACATGCTTGAGCACGAGATCGAACAGAAGCTGCATGCCGAGATGCTTGGGACCCTCGGCGCTGGCAGCCATCCAGCCTTCCTTGGCCGAGCCGTAAAGGATCGGGAAGTCGAGCTGCTCGTCGGACGCTTCGAGCGCGGCGAACAGGTCGAAAACCTCGTTCACGACCTCCTGCGGGCGGGCGTCCGCGCGATCGACCTTGTTGATGACGACGATGGGCTTGAGGCCCATCTTGAGCGCCTTCGACACCACGAACTTGGTCTGGGGCAAAGGCCCCTCGGCGGCGTCGACCAGCACCAGCGCGCCGTCCACCATGTTGAGAATGCGCTCGACCTCGCCGCCAAAATCGGCGTGGCCCGGCGTGTCGACGATATTGATGCGGGTGCCCTGCCATAGGATCGAGGTCACCTTGGCGAGGATGGTGATGCCGCGCTCGCGCTCGAGATCGTTCGAATCCATTGCCCGCTCGGCCACCCGCTGATTGTCGCGGAAGGCGCCGGCTTGCTGCAGCAAGCGGTCGACCAGGGTGGTCTTGCCATGGTCGACATGGGCAATGATGGCGATGTTGCGAAGATTCATGGGGGTCCTAAATGCGCGAACGCGGGCCGAAGCGGCCCGCGTGTCCTATGGCGGGGATATATAGCTGGTGTGACGCCGGCGCAATGGCGCCGAAGCACTCTGGCGGAATCCGGCTTGTTTTCTAGCGGCCGGCGGTGCCCGTCTCCTGAGCGCCAGTTGCGCAAGGTGTTGAACGACTCGGTCCAGCCCCGTTGATCGTCGGTCAACTTGCCTTCGGCGTCGAGTCGCGCCAGGAGCTGCAAGCCTTCGCCGATGGCTGCATCCTTGCGTTCGCCGGCCGCCACCTTGGCGAGCTTGTAGAGGCCGACCACGAGATCGATCTGGGCCTCGGCGTCGTTCTTGCGCAGCTCGGCGAGATCGCGGGCAATGGCCAGGCTCTCCTCGGCGGCGGCAAGAGATCCGGGAATATCGTTCGCCGCGAGCTTGGCGGCGCCGATGCGGTCAAGGGTGAGCGACACGTCGCGGCGATACTGGTAGTTTAACTTGTTGGCATCGGACAGCTGCTTCCTGAGTGCCAAACTCTCCTCGAAATAGACCAGCGCGCCTTGGATGTCGTTCAGCTTCACCTTGGCGTCGCCGCCCTTGTCGAGGCTGATGCCCAGATCGCGCGGCGCCCTGGGGTTGTCCCCGTCTTTTTCGACCAGCAGACGGGCGATGCCCAGACCCTCGTCATAGTTGGCCAGGGCCCCGCTCATGTCGTTGAGCTCGAACCGCCGGTCGCCGACCTTGTTCAAGCTGAACATGACCTCACGCACGCGCTGCAAGTTGGTAGGCTCGGCGTCGGCGACGCCACGGTCGATGGACAGCATCTCCTCGTAGGCCTTGAGTGCGCCCTCGTTGTCGCCGGTGTTCGCCTTGATATTGCCGAGGCGCTCCAAGGCGACCGAGATGTCCCGCTTCCAATCGATATTGTCGGGTGCGGTGAGGGCGATGTGGCGGGAGATGTTGAGGCTCTCCTCGATGGCGGCGAGCGCGCCATCGGGGTCGTTGTTCGAAAGTTTCAAGTCGGCGATCTTGTTGAGATCGACCGACACCACGCGCTGCCGCTTGGTGTCGCCGATATTGGCCGCGGCGACCTCGCGGTCGAGCACCAGCATCTCCTGATAGGCGGATAGCGCGCCGGCGGCATCGCCGAGATCGCGCCTCATATCGCCGACCTTCTCGATGACGAACGATAGGCCTTGCTTGTACTTTTCGTTGGTGCGGTCGCCTTCGAACAGTTGGCGCCGAATGACGAGACTCTCCTCATAGAGCGTGAGCGCGCCGGCGGTGTCGCCGGCATCGAGCTTCATCTTGGCGATCTTCTCAAGATCGATCGACACGTCACGCCGGCGCTCGGCGATATCGGGATTGGCGGCGGCGAGCTCGCGATCGTTGGCGAGCATTTCCTCATAGGCGGCCATGGCGCCGGCCTCGTCCTTGGCGCCCTGCTTGAGATCGCCGATCTTCTCGAGCGTGAGGGAGATGTTTTGGCGCCATTTGGTGCCGGTCTTCTCGCCGGCGGCGAGGCGGCGGCGGAGGCCAAGGCTCTCCTGATACCCGGCCAGCGCGCCCGCGGCGTCGCCGGCGCCAAGCTTGATCGAGGCGATGCTTTCGAGCAGGGACGAGACGTCGGTCAGATAGTTGGTCTTGCCGGCGTCGGCCTCGGCGAGCCGCCGCGCCAGCACCAGGCTCTGCTCGTAGGCCGCGAGCGCGCCGGTATTGTCGCCGTAACCGAGCAAGCCGTCGGCCATCTGGCGGCGGACGTCCATGCTTTCGACATAGGCGGCCAGCGCCGCCGCCTTGTCGCCGGCTTGGTGCTTCAGATCGCCGATGCGTTCCAGCGCGATGGCGATCTCCGCTTGCAGCGGCAGATTGTCCTTGTCGGTCTCGGCCAGCTTGCGGCGGAGACCGAGTCCGTCCTCAAAGGCGGCGAGCGCGCCTTTGCTGTCCTTGGCCTTCGCCCTCGCCTCACCGACTTTGGTCAGACTGATCGCCAAGTTGCGTTTCCATTGCTCCTTGGCCTGGTCGGTCTCGACCACCTGGCGGGCGATGGCGACCACTTCCTCGTAGGCCTCGAGCGCGCCTTGACTGTCGCCGGAGCCGGTCTTGAGGTCGCCGATCCGCTCGAGGTTGAGCGCGACGTCCTGTTGGCGCTGGACGGTGCTGTCGGCCTCGGCCAATTTGCGGCGGACGGCGAGGCCGTCCTGGTAGTATTTGAGCGCGGCCTCGGGATCGCCGAGCGCAAGCTTGACATCGCCGAGCCGGTTGAGGCTGATCGACATGTTGCGCTGCCACTGGGCGTTGGCCTCGTCGTTGGCGACCATGGTGCGGTCGAGCGACAACATCTCCTCGTAGAGCGCGAGCGCGCCGTCCTTGTCGCCGGCCGCCAGCTTGAGATCGCCGATGGTCTCGAGATTCTCGGCGACGTCGATCTGGTATTTGGTGAGGTCGGTTTGGGGCAGCTTGCGGCGGATGGCGAGGCTTTCCTCCAGCGCGGCGAGCGCTCCCGCGGCATCGCCCATCTCGCGCTTCACCGCGCCGATCTTGGTGAGGTTCACCGCCAATTCGCGCTCAGATTCGGGGTTGGTGCCCGCCGCGGCAAAGCCGCGAGCGATGGCCAGACCTTCCTCGAACGCGGCCAGCGCGCCCGAATTGTCGCCGGTGGTGCGCTTCAGATCGCCGATCCGTTGCAGCACATAGGCCTCGTCGGCCCGCCATTGAATATTGTTGGGGTCGGCGTTGGCCAGGCGGCGGCGAATGGCGAGACTCTCGTCATAGCTGGCGAGCGCGCCGGCGCTATCGCCGGAGTCGCGTTTCACGTCGCCGACCCGGTTGAGGCTGATGGAAAGGTCGCGCTGCCACAGCAGGTTGGTGTTGTCGGCGGCGACCAATTCACGGACCAGCGCGACGCCCTCCTCGTAGGCGGCGAGCGCCTTCTCCTTGTCGCCGCTGTTGAGCACGGCGTCGCCGATGCCGCTCAGGCTGGCCGCCATGTCGCGCTTCAGGTCGGTATTGCCGGGTTCGGCGGCGGCCTGCGTACGCCTGATCGCGAGGCTTTGCTGGTAAGCGTCGAGCGAGCCGGCATAGTCGCCGGAGTCGAGCTTGGTGTCGCCGATGTTGGCTAGAACGAGCGCGAGATCGCGCTGCGCGCCCGAGTTTGTCTTGTCGGCGTCGGCAAGCTGGCGGGTCAGTCCGAGACCCTGCTGATAGGACTCGAGCGCACCGGCATAGTCGCCGGCGCGGAACTTGGCGTAGCCGATCGAGATCACCGATTGGGCGACATCGCGCAGCCCCGCCGCGTTCGACTTGTCCTGCTCGGTCAAGCGCTGCCTGATGATGAAGCCTTGCTCATAGGCTGCGAGCGCGCCGCCCGGGTCACCCGAGCGCAGCTTGAGATCGCCGATGGTGGCAAACGCCAGCGCCATTTCGCGCTGATGGTCGGGATTGTCTGGATCGGCTTCGGCGCGCTGCCTCCGGTTGTCGAGGATCTTCTCGTAGGTGACGAGCGCGCCGGCATCGTCACCGGCGCCGAGCTTGAGCTCGCCGATCCGTTCGAGCGTCGAGGAGACCTCTTGCTGGCGCTGATAGCCGCCGGCCATCTCCAAGATTTGGAGCTCGATTTCGAGACTCTTGGCCGTGCTTTTCGCCGCCTGTGGCTGATCTCCCTCCGCCTCGTGGGTTGAAGCGAACTCCCTGAACATAGTGGCTTGCATGCCGAGCAGCTGCTGATCGTTGGGCGACTCGGCGACCGCGTTGTCGAGCGTGGAGCTCACCTGATCGAAGATCTTCGTCCTCGCCTCGGAGCGCATGCCTTCGACGTCGCGCAAGCCTTTGGCGATGTCGGTGACCAGGGCCTTGGCAATGTCGAAATTGCGCCGTGCCGTCTGCTCGGCGCGCCACGCGCGGATGCCGGCCACGGTGGCGCCCACCGCCAGCACCGCCATCACCAAGGCGGTGGCGCCGACCAGACGCTGCCTCAGCCGGGCGCGCTTGCCGGAAGCGGCGATGAAGCCGAGCGCGGGCACGCCAAGCTCGTCAGGATAGCGCTTGGCGATGCTCTCGGCTTCGGCCAGCGGCACGCCTTTGGGGATGAGCAGGTCGCGCTTCTTGTCGGACTTGTCCCAGCGCCGGCGCAGCGCCTCGACATCGTCGCGGATACGGAAAAACTCGGCATTGGCGGCGACGATGTCCTTGGCGCGGCGCCAGTTCTCCAGCACCCGCTGATGGGCAAGCCGGATGGTGGCGTTCTGCTCGCTGCCCGAGGAGAGCAGGATGCGCGCGTCGACCAGCGCCTTGATCAGCCGCTCGGAGGCGGGGTCATAGGCGGCCTCGGCGAGCGGCACGGCTCGGATCGAGAGTCCGGCGGCGGCGGCTGGTTCGCCTCCTTGCGCGGGCGTGGCGAGCTGCCTGAGCAGGCGGGGCAGGCGCTCCTGTTCGTCCTTACCGAGCGGCGCGATGGCCCGCTCGGCCTCCTTGTCGATGGCGCCGGCCAGACCGCCCAGCGCATCGTAGGCTTTCAAGGTGAGCTTGGTCTCGTCGCCGTCGGTGACACGCTGCTCGAACAGAAAATTGAGCGTGAACTGGAGCAGCGGCAACATGTCGGGCCGGTCGACGTCGCCGATGAGCCGATCGTCCAGCCGCTCGCCGGTCTTGGTGTCGGTTTCGTAGACGAGGCCCGAAGCAATCGCCGGTCCGCGAATGATCTCGTCGATCTCGGTGGCGCCCGGCGGCGCGAGATCGTAGGTCGCGCCCCCGCTCTTCATCGCCAGAAGCTCGGGCTGCTTGAGGAAGCGCTCGTAAAGATCGGCGCGCAGCGTGGCGATCACCCAGACGCGTCCGGTCGCCACGAGCTGCGCCAGAAGCTTGGCGAAGCGCTCTCGCTCGGCATCGTTGACCTCGCCGGCGAACAGCTCGTCGAGCTGATCGACCACGATCAGAAGGTCGGCCCGCACCGGCCGGTCGTAGCCGCTCTTCTGGCTCTCCTCCTCGCCGATGCGGTCGAGGGCCTTGACGAGGGGCTTGGCGCAGCTCTCGTCGCCGTGAGCAAGAAGCTTGGCGAGCTCGGCCGGCGTCGCATAGTCGCTCGCCGCCATCTCCGGGAGCGCCGCCAGAGGGCATTCGTCCTCGAAGTCGCTCGCGGAATCGAACAGCCGCGCGGCAAGCGCGGCAACGGGTCCGCCCTCGTGCTCGCCCGGGCGCATTATTGCGACGCGCCAGATATCGACCGCCGGCACCACGCCCGGCGCGGTGAGCCGCGGCGCCAGGCCGGCCAAGGCCAGCGACGACTTGCCCGATCCGCTCGCGCCAACCAAAAGCAGGAAGGGGCTTCCGGTCGCGGCCGCATCCTTCAGCGCGTCGACGGCCTTGGTGATGTCGCGCGACCGGCCGAAGAACACCGGCGCATGTTTGGCGCCGAACGCGGCCAGGCCGCGGAACGGCGAGCCCTTGGTGTCGATCGGCCACAGCACCGAGCGGCCTTTGAGGACCTTCTCCTCGAGCCAAGCCCGGAGGAGCTTCTCGATCTCGCCCTCGAACTGGTCGGTGCTCTGGAAATTATGGAAGGCGAGCTTGAACTTGCCGTCTTGGGTCTGGAACCAGGTCATGAAGAAGGTCTTGAGCCGGTTCCATTGCTCGCTGACCAAGCGATTGGTGGCCTCGTCGTCGAGCTTGACGGTCGGCGGCTCGCTGTAGCGGAACACATAGACGTCGGGGACGGACTTCTGCTTGCTCGCTTCGATGGCCGACAGAATCTCGTAAGCGGTGCCCGACGGGTAGGGCTCGCCGTTCGGCATGGTGGGGAAGTCGTCGGGAAGCTCGGTGCCGAGCCGGTGGCGCAGAATGGCGATCACCAGCTCGCAATTGGCGGCCTCGGGGATCTGCTGCTGAAAAGTGGTGTGGGCTTTGTAGTGCTGGCTTTCCCAGCGGATGGCTTCGAGCTTGGCGATGCCCGAAAACTCGCCGTTCAGGCGCTCGACCACGCGCTCGACCCGCATCCGCTCGAAATGCGTGTCGCCGGGCGATGAGACGAAGACGCGAACCGATTTCATCCGAGCACGGTCACAACCGGAGCCTCAACCTGCAAGACCAACTCCGCGGGGAGTATAGTCTCTGCGAACGTCTCCCCATAGACGTTCAGTTGCCTTGGTTAGTCTTCGCTCCTGGAAATCTTCCAGCCCACAACTATGGCGACGACGGCCGACAATCATTCCGCGCTATTCGACAGGGGACCGGCGGCCTTGGCACTCATGCGCTTGGCCTCGGCCACCAGGCTGTCGAGATCGGGATTGTCCTTTTCGACCAAACCTTGCAGCTCTTTCACCACTTTTGCCTGCTGCTCGGGCGTGGCATTGACGGGCGCACTGCGCTGGCCGGGCGCGGTGCCGGGTCCCCAGCGCGGCCCGAACAAATAGACCGCGCCGTACATGATCTTGGCCGTCTTCTCGTCGACATGGGCGGCGCGCATGGCGAAATAGAACACCTTATGGGTGTCCTGCCAGCTGCGTTCCTTGCTGTCGCAATAATAGTCATGGATGACGGCGGCCGATCGGTAGTTGCCGGTGAAGGGCGGGTAGAGCGCCCATAACGCGGCCGGTACCGACGCGCCGTCCGTGTTGTAGCCGTCGGGAACGTTCCACTCCTGGCCGGCGGGATCGACGAAGCTGTACGGCTCCTTGAGCGTGACCTTGCGCCCGTCGTCGCCGAACTCGGCGACGAATTTGCCGATGTAATGGCCGAAGCTGGTCTGGCCGACAGCGGGATAGGCGCCGGCCAGCATCAGGATAATCGCGATGATCGTTAAAGGGCGGATCGTCATGGCTTCAGGCCCGAAACTCCGTCGCGACGTCTATGGGCAACCCGTGACGGCCCTCTATAACAGCCGTCCCCCGCGCTCTGAAATGAAGATTTCGCAAGGTTAAGACGCGGGATTTTTCTTCTGGCTGACATGCATCGCCGTTGCGACATAACGAAGACAGCCGGTCTCGGCGAGGAAAGGCTGCTGCGCCCACATGCCGAAGCAGGGCGGGGCGGCATATTTCATCACCGTGCTCTTGGCCGGCATGCGCTGTTGGGTGGCGCGGTTGAAGAAAGTTCGCGTCACGGTGAGGCTGCCAAGCTTGTGATCGGCCTCGGCCAGCGCGCGGTCGAGCGCGCCTTGGGTCGAGTAGTCGGCATTTTGCAGGATGCCGAGGAACTCCTGATAGGCGGCGAGCACGCGCTCCTTGTCGGCGTCGTTGGTGATCTCGTTGAACCCCGCCTTGCCGAGCAGCGAGGCGGCGACCTCCTCGCTCGACAACAGACCGAGCAGGAGGCCGGTGGCCGCTTTGGCGGCCACGCCGGCGAGCAGAGCTTGTCCGACCGGCGTGGTGGGATCGGCGCCGCCGATCAGCAATTTGACCGCCGCTTTGACCTGGTCGTCGCCCTGCGCATAGGCCCGGCCGATGTCGCCGGCGATCGCCCTCGCCACCGCATCGCGCGGCATATAGAGACGAAGCAGGGCCCAGGCGATGGTCGCCACGGTCATGGGGCGCGCGATCAACGCTTCCTCGTTCTTCGGGCGGTAGGCCTGCCAGCCTTTGACCTCCTCGGGAACCCAGTCGAGCGCGACGCCGTGGCGGTCGGTGGCGGTGAGGATGAGCGCCTGCTCGCCGCTGATGCCGCCGCGCTCCAGGCCGAGCGACAGCAAATACTCCCAGCCGATCGAGGGATGCTGCTGCCGCTCCTCGGCCGACATGCCGTCATAACCCGGCGCCTTGATGAAGTTGTCGATCAGGCGGCCGAACGCGGTGTCGCCGAAACGGCTCTTCTTCAGCAGCGTGCCGCCGTCCTCGTCCTCCTGCGGGCCGAGATTGGCGACCACGTACTGGCCCTCGGCGCAGTAAAACGCGCCGTGCTTCTCGAAGAAGGTGCGCTCGTCGA
Source organism: uncultured Alphaproteobacteria bacterium (assembly GCA_963812105.1). Classification (GTDB taxonomy): domain Bacteria; phylum Pseudomonadota; class Alphaproteobacteria; order Rhizobiales; family Methyloligellaceae; genus Methyloceanibacter. The sequence goes on along the minus strand of CAWEUF010000002.1, from coordinate 39,172 downwards.
GCGTGGCGAGCGCCGCCGCGACGTCGCGCGCCGACTTCTGGTCGAACACTTCGAGCGGGTTGTACATGTAGTCGCGATATTTGGGGTCGGGATCCTGATCGGCGAACGGCACCAGGATGGCGGACGCGCAGTCCCACATATCGGCGTTGCGATAGTAGGCCTTGAGCGTGTCCTCCGGGATCTCATCCTCGACGCCGGCGCTGTAGTCGATGGCGATGAGGTGGGCGTTGTAGGTCTTGTTGTTGTTGCCGAGCTGCCCGTAATTGCTCGGCCAGTCGCTCTTGATGGCCATCGGGCTGCCGTCGACGTTGAAGCCGGCCGAGAAGCCGCCGGCATGGGTCGCACCGGCCGCGCCGTCGGCCACGATGTCCTCCGGGCTGCCGCCTTGGGCCGGCCGGTCGAAATGCACCATCTCCTTGATGAGCCTGAGATTCTGCTTGGCGAGCTCGGTCACCACCTGGTCGATATGGGCGTGGCCGATATCGACCGCGGCGCCGTTGACGGTGGTCGCGCCATAGAACACCACGCGATTGCCGAGGCCCCGCCCCAGGCGAAACTGATGAGCCGGCGTGCGAATCGGCACGAGCTCGCTCAGGGCGTCGATCAGCGGCTTGATCGCGGCCGGCGGCACGGCGGCGGACTCGGCCATCTTGGCGACGATGAAGCGCACCGGCAAAAAGGTCTTGCCCTCATAGAGCGCGCCGCCTGACGGCAACGGCCCGAGCAGGGGCGCCCCGTCGGGCCCGCGCGGATCGGCCAGGAACGGATTAAGGTCGCGGTTGAGTGCTTCGAGGCTGAGGGCCTCGTCGGCCGGGGTGACGATGCCGGCAAGCGCGGCAGGAATCTCGACCGATTGGCCGACCGGATCGAGCTGGCCGGTTTCGATCTTGCCCGATGAACGCATCACCTTGATGCCGCCGAGCTCGATCGGCGAGTTGTCGCGAAGCGCCGGGTTCAAACGGGCGGTAAGCGTGGCATCCACGGTGTCCCACTCGGCCGGCGCCACGAAACGCCAATCGGAGGGAAGGCCGAGGCTCTGCGCCTGCTCGCCGGAAGCGCCGGGCAGGGCCAGCGGCGCGTCGGGCTCGGACTGGCCCAGCGCCTTGCGCATGAAAGACGACAGCAGGACGCCGGAGACCGCCAGCATCCCGAGCACGCTGCGACGATCCACGGACATCGTTACGCGAGCCTCCCAGTCAAACCGTCACGCCCTCGACCATAAGATAGCATACAAAATCAGGCCGCCACTTCCGCCGTTCTAGGCCCTGGCCGTCGCGCCGGCGAACACCTCACAACGGCCCTTGGCCAGGTCGTAATCGGCGGCAAACGCGGCGATAGCGTTGGCGATCTTGGCGCCGCCCGAGACCGAAGGCTCGATCGGGTTGGCGAGGTCGCTGTCGGCGGTCAAGATCAGGCGGAGATCGATCAGCGCCAGGCCCCGCGCCGAGGCCTCGCGTGTGATGCAGTCGTTGAAGATGGTGAGCCCGAGCGAGGCGCGCCGCCGTTGCTTCTGGTCCGGAAAGCGCGCGTCGTAGATGGTGCAGACGGCAACCGGCAAGCCGCGCGCCACGACCTCGTCGAGCATGGTCCGGTAATCGCGCGCGAACGATTCGCGCACGGCGGCGAGCTTGTCGAGCGCCTCGGCGACCGAGGAAACTTTCTCATCGAGCAGGCCGGCATGATGAAGCGCATCGTTGCCGCCGGCGCTGACCACGAAATGGGTGGCGTCCTCGGGCGCGATCTGGAGCTGGAGCCTGACGGCCGAGATGATCGCGCCATCCACGGCGCCGAGCGTGGCGCGTGCACCGGCAGGGAGGCGTTTGCCCACCTGCTCGATCACGTCGGGGCCCGTGCCGATATAGGCGCCGTTATCCAGGACCGAGTTGCCGAGCAGCACGATGTGGTTGCCGCCGGTCTCCTTGGCTGCTGCGCCGCGCGGGGACAGCGACAGGGCGGTCGCGGCGACGAGCGCGGCTTGCATGACGGAGCGTCGGCTGGCCCGGTGGTCAAACATGGATGATCTCGGCTCCTTCTCGATCGCAGTCGCACGCTCCCCCCCGACTATAGACAAAAGGCGCGGGCGCAAGGCGGGGGAACCTTGCGCCCGCTACGCTGAAAGGGTGGGGTACTGACAGGCCGGGCAGGAGCGGACCCGGGCCCTTGGCCCTCTCAGCTCATCGGCGCCGGCTCGGTGGGACAAGCGGCATCCGATTTGGTGTTACGCGAACACTTCAGTTTTCGTTGGCCTGAGGAGCTAGGGGCCCCCTTGGCAACGAGACAGGTGGGGGGGCGCGCGCCGGCGCTTTGTGAGGTCCCTCACAAAAGCAGCGCGCCGGCTTGGGCTATGGGATTAAGCTTTCCGCGACATCGGCTGCGAACCGAGCGGTTAGCCCGTGCGCGGGGCATGGCCCGCGTGGCGCGCGCGCCCTAGAATTGGCATCCCGAGCGGGAGAAGCATCGTGCCGGTCTACGACGCGTTCATTTCCTATAGCCACGCCAAGGACAAGCCGATCGCCGCGGCGCTGCAGTCGGTGATCCAGAAGCTCGGCAAGCCGTGGTATCGGCGTCGCGGCTTGCGCGTGTTTCGCGACGACACCTCGCTGTCGGCCACGCCGCAGCTCTGGCCGTCGATCGAACAGGCGCTGGCGCAGTCCCGCTATCTGCTGCTGCTGTCCTCGCCGGAATCCGCCGCCTCGCCGTGGGTCGGCAAGGAGGTCGAATATTGGCTCACCCATAAGAGCACCGACACGCTGCTGATCGGCGTGACCGACGGCACGCTCGACTGGGACGGCAAGAAGGGCGACTTCCGCTGGAAGCCCACGCCGCCGCTGCCGGCAGTACTGAAGGGACAGTTCCCCGCCGAGCCGAAATGGATTGACCTCAGCGCCTATCGCGACGGCGCCGATCCGCGCGACGCGCGCTTCCTCGATCTCGGCGCCGACTTTGCCGCCGCCATTCACGGCATGCCCAAGGAGGATCTGCTCTCGCAAGAAGTCCGCCAGCAGCGCCGCGCGCTCAGCCTCGCGGTCGGCGCCGCCTGCCTGCTGCTGTTGCTGGCGGTGGGAGCGGTCACCGCCGGCATCATCGCCCGCAACGAGGCCGACCGGGCCGAGCGCAATTTCACCGCCGCCAAGGACACGGTGAACGGGCTGATCTTTCAGATCGCGCAGGGTCTGCGCAATGTCGAAGGCATCAGGATCGAAAGCCTAGACAAAATTCTCGGCCAGGCACGACAGACGGTCGAGCGGCTGACCGAGACCGATCCCGACAATCCCGAGCTCGTGCGAAGCAAGGTCGCCATGCTCGACGAGTTCGCCCAGACCTATCTCGCCGCGGGCGATCTCGAGGCCGCGCTGAAGAATGCCGAGGAGGCCACTTCCCTCATGCGCCGTGAGGTTGCCAGGGATGACGGCAACGCCCACGCCAAGCGGAACCTCTCCGTCGCACTGATCCACGCCGGCGACGCCAAGCGTGGCTCGGGCGACACCGAAGCTGCGCTTGCCGCCTACGAGGAAAGCTTGAATATCCGCCACCACCTCGCCGACGAGGACAAAGACAATCCGCAAGCCGAGTTCGACGTCACCGTGAACCTCGAGCGGATCGGCGACCTCAAGCGGCAAGCGGGCGACACGCAAGGCGCGCTCGCCGCCTACGAGGAGAGCCTGGCCACCAGGCGCCGTCTCGGCGGGCAAGGCGGTCCTGACAGCGAGTGGCAGCGGAACTTGCCGGTAAGCCTCGGCAAGATCTGCGACCTCAAGCGGGATACGGGCGACGCGTTGGGCGCGCTCAAGGCCTGCAACGAAGTGCTCGACATGGCACGGCGCAACGCTGCCGAAGACGAGGGCAACACCGAGTGGCAGCGAGATGTCGCCATCGGACTGGAGCGCGTCGGGCACCTAAAGCTCGCCGGCGGCGATGCTGCCGGCGCGCTCGAGGCCTTCGAGGAGAGCTTGATTGTCCGCCGCCGCCTTGCGGCACTCGACACGAGTAACACCACCTGGCAGCGCGACCTGGCCATCGGCCTCGGGCTGGTCGGCGATGCGAAGCAGGCCTTGGGCCAAACCTCCGCCGCACTGGGGGCGCACGAAGACGCGCTGCGCGTCCTGCGGCGCCTCGCCGAGGCCCATCCCAACAGCAGCGAGTTTCTCCAGGACATCTCCATCTCGCTCGACAGGCTCGGCTACGCCAAGCTTGCCGCCGGAGACCTGTCCGGCGCCCGCGCCGCCTACGACGAGCGGCTCGAGATGGCGCGACGCGTTGCCGCCATCGATCCCGGCAATCTCGAGTGGCGGCGCAGCGTCGTCCTCGGCCTGAACCAGATCGGCCTCATGCGGCAGGCTGCGAGCGATTCCGCCGGCGCGCTGGCCGCTTACGAGGAGAGCGTGGCCATCGCCCGGGAGATCGCGGCGGCCGACCCTGACAACATCATGCGCCAGCCAGACATCGAGATTCCTCTGCAAAAGATCGGCGCGATCAGGCTGACCGCCGGCGACCCTGACGGCGCGCTCGCCGCCTATGAAGAGGCGCTGGAGATCGCCCGCCGCATGGCCGAGGCGCTGCCGGACAGTGCCGTGTGGCGGCAGGACATCGCCGCCAATCTCGACAAGATCGACCAGATCAAACGGCTCCAGGGCGGTACGGTCGAACGCTGAGGCTTTGTGACCCCCCTCACAGAGGCCCCTGGCGCTCTGTGGCAGTTTGGCTCTTGAGCGGCACACTGGCAGCCGCGAGCAAACTCAGGAGTCCACCATGTCCATGCTTCGCCAAACGATTTTTGCCGTGCTGGCGCTGATCGGCGCCTCAGTGCCGCTTGCTGCCTATACCGGCTTTTACGCGCCGGCCTGCACCTTTGCCACGGTGTGGACGCTCAGCGGCATTCACTACCAATATGTGTGTTTCTGACCATGAGCCTTGCCTCGTCTCTGCCCGCGCCCTTGGTCGGGGCGCGGGAAATCGACTACGCTCTCATCCCGCCGGCCAAGGTTCGGATGAGAATGAACGAGACTTTGCCAGACGAGGTTGCCGGGTCCGCGCTGATGCGCGGCACGGGCGGTGACGCGCTTCAGCTCGTCAAGCGGGCGCGGCTTCAACTCCGCGCGCTGTCCGCCGGCGAATGCGTGTTCCGGGCAGGCGATCCGGCCGACGCCATCTACCTGCTGCTCGGCGCGCGCCGGAGCGGGGAGGGGCTGCATGTCGATCCCTTGGTGCAGATCGAGTTCAAGCCGCCCACCGCCAAGCGCTCGCTCCGGTTCGAGCGCATCGTGCAAGGCGAGGTGTTCGGCGAGCTCGAATTGTTGGAGCAGGGGCTCGCCACCAAGGCCGCCAAACGCACCACCTCGGCCTTCGCGCTGACGCCATCGTCGATCGTGCCGCTGCCGCTCACTTTGATCGGCGCCTTGATCGAGGCCGACCCGGTGTTTCGCGCCCGGCTTACTCGGATCGGCGCGCAGCGCCTGCTTGCCACGCTCATGCAGGAGCACGACAAGGTGCACGCTTTTCCCGATCTGCTGCTGGCCGACTGGCTGGTCGAGCTGTCGGCGGATATCGGCATCGCCGAAGGCAATCGCGTGCGCTTTCCACGCAAGATCGCGCAAGATCATATCGCCGCCGATCTCGGCGTCAGCCGCGAGACCATCAGCCGCCGGCTCAACGAGTGGGAGCGCTCCGGGTTGCTGCGCACCGGCGCGCGCAGCCAGCAGATCGAGATCCTCGACTATCAGCGCATCAGCCGGCTGGCCAGCCTGCGCTCCGCCCGCAGCCGCGCCGCGCTCGAACGCACCATCGGCGATATCGACGCGGCGATCGCCTGCGGCGATTTGATCCGCGCCCGCAATATCGGACTCGACATTCTGCGCTACTACCCGTCGAGTCCGGAGCTGCATCACCGCACCGCTCTTGCCGCGGCGCGCAGCGGCGACGCGCAGGGCGCGCTCGAATTGCTGGCGCGCTCGGGTCTCCCCATGGCCGGCAGCTTGGATGCGCTCGAGGATGTCGTGCGCAAGGCGCGCAAGAATCCGTTCCTGCCGATGGACCGCATCGTCGGCGATCCGTTCGTCGACGATGGCTATGGCGAGGACGAGTTGGCGCTGCTCGACGGTACCAACGGGGCGCGCGAGGCTGAGTTCGAGGCTCAGCTGGTCGAAGATCTCGCGGCGCTCAATGCGCGGCTGCTCAAGGAGCAGGCGTTCGAAACGAAGCGCGGCAAGGACAGGCGCAAGCAGGCGCGCGCATCGTTCGAGGCCTATCACAGCCTGTTCGAGCACAAGCAGGGCTACTATCCGGGGGTCAATGCCGCCACCATGGCGCTGATCGCCGACGATGGCGAAACGGCGCGGCGGATTGCCGGCCGGCTGGTGCAGACGCTGGCGCGCGACGCCGAGGATTACTGGCCGCTCGCCACGCTGGCCGAGGCGCTGCTGATCGCCGGCAAACCTGACGAGGCCAAGGCGGTGCTGGCGCGGGCGCGCGTGGCGCGAGGCGCCGACGACGGCGCCAAAGCGACCACCATCCTGCAATTCCGCCGGTTGGGAGACGTGCTCGATATCGACATGGAGGTGTTCGTGACTGCGCTTGGCCCACGCAACGTCGCGGTATTCTCCGGTCACATCTTCAGGGGAGACGAGCTCGACCAGGCGGCTCAGGAGGCGACCGAGGCGCTGATCCGCCGGCGCGCCGAGGAAATTTTCAGGGCGCACAATGTCGGCATCGTCTATGGCGCGCTCGCCGCGGGCACCGACATTATTCTCGCCGAGACCGCGCTGTCGCTCGGCGCCGAGCTCGCCATCGTGCTGCCGTTCGCCACCGAGCGATTCATCGACACCTCGGTGAAGATCGGCGACCCGCCGGGTGATGCAAGGCAAATGGGAGAAGCGCTTTCGCGCCATTCTGGACGGCAGCCAAGGCGCTCGCTCGCTGACCATCATGGATCCGACCGATCCGGCCGACCGCGAGCTCGACGGCTATTTCTTCTATGCTTTCCGCTATGCCGCGGGCTGCGCCTTGCAGCGGGCGGCGATGTTGCAGACGGGCTGCCGGCTGGTGGCGGTGTCGGACCAGACCGAGGCGGACAGCGTGGCCGGCGCCAACCGCGTGGTCGCCGATTGGCGCGAGCATGACCGTCCGTTCGATCTCATTCCCTATCCGCACCAGCGGCCCAAGCAGAAGGGGCGCGACCGGGCGCGCAACGCGTTCCGTCCCGTGGTGTTCCTGTGGGACGCGGCACAAGACGGCAAAGGATCACTCGATAAATTGTTCAAGGCGGCGGGCAAGACGCTCGAACGGATCGACCGCACCCATCGCGACGGCCGGCGCGGCACCTGCCTGGTTGCCGGCTCGACCGAGGAGGCGCTCGCCGCCGCCCAGGACGCGGCCAAGTCGGCGCGCGAGGCCAAGCACAGCCTGAGGATCATTTGCGATTTCGGCTTGGTGCTGGGCGGCGATCTTGCGCCCGACAAGAAGCTGATCGGGAGGCTCAGGGCGGCCGATGACCTGCCGGGGCTGCCGCTCGATTGCGTGTTGGCCACGGAAGCCTATGCGGCGCAAGCCAAGTTCGATCTCGGCGAGAAGGTCACCCTGGTCCCGGTGGGGCGCGTCGAGATCATGCCGGCCGGCGACGACAGCGAACGCCAGGCCATCCGCAGCCGGCCCTCGGTGCCGATCTATACGGCGGAGTGGGCACATGATGGCGGTTAATGTTGCAAAAATTTAAGTCCCCACCGGCGGCCGATCCTGCCGCGGCGGCGGTATAGTCCGCCACCTGGTCCAGCGCTTAGCGAAAGTCGTCCCATGTCGATCACCATCAAGCATCTGTCGGGTCCGCTCAAAGGCGAGGTCGTATTCGACGACAGCACCAACACGATCCTGGTCGGGCGGGCGCCGTCGGCGCAGATTGTCTATCCGGAAGAGTGCATCGAGGTCGACGGCGAGCACGTGAAGCTCGTGCGCGATCCGGGAAGCGGCGACTACACCATCGACCTCGTCGGCTCGTGCGACGTCGAACTCGACGGCAAGACCGCCGAGACCGGCATGAAGATCGTCCCGGGAAGCGTCATCGGGATTGGTCTCGGCGGGCCGACTTTTGCCTGCTCGCCGTCGGGGGTCATGATCAAGCACATCGACGGGCCGCTCGCCGGCCAGCAGCAATATTTTCCGAGCGGCGTCGAGACCATCACCTTCGGGCGGTCGCCGGACAAGACTGACGTGTCCTATCCGGGAGATTACACCAAGGTGGGGCGCACGCATTTCAGCCTGAAGAAGAACAATCTTGGCGCTTATTGCGTCGAACTCTACCCCAAGCTCTACGTCGAGATCGACGGCGAGCCGGCCAAGAACCAGGCTCCGGTCAAATCCGGAAGCACGTTTCGACTCGCCGGTCCAAAAGGCCCGACCTTCGAGTTAGTGATCGATCAGGCGGCCAAGCAGGGCCTCGTCACCGAGCCTAACTACGTACCGCCCTCCGAATTCAAGCTGATAAAGCAGCTGCAGCGCGTTGCGGCGGTCTTGCTTGTGGTGCTGCTTGCGGGCGGCGGTTGGTTCTACTATCGGGACCACAGATACGAGCAGAACCTCGCCACGCTGGCGGCCGGCCTTGCCGCCGCCGACGCCAAAGTGAGCGAACTGGCCGAGGACAAGATTTCCGAACTCGGCGCAAAAGGCGCTGCGGGCCGCGGTCTATCTGATCGCACGAAAGGCCGACGGCGCCGGGGTGGCCACAGCCTGGGCGTTCGACTCGGGCCAGCTCGCCACCAACGCGCATGTGGCCAAGGACATTAAGGGCCATGAGCGGGACTATGTCCTGATCGGTCCGAACGGGGACCGCATCGACATCGAGAAGGCGGTGACGCATCCCGGCTATGCCGCGTTCCAAGACTACAAGACGCGGCAAGGCAAGCTCACCGGCGGCGATTTCGAGCCGCTCAACGTGATCAACGAATACGATGTCGGGATTCTCTATACCAAGACACCGCTGCCCGAAGACCCGGACCTCGGCGAGATCGCTGTGCTGACGATAGCGCCCGAGGACTACCTCAAGGGTCTTGAGCCCGGCGCGGCAGTCGCCTCGGTCGGGTTTCCCATGGAGGGCATGACTGGAACCATGGCGATCACCGAAGCGCCGGCCCAGCTGCGGTTCGGCACCATCAGTTCCCTGACCGACGTGTTCATGTGCAAGGCCGATGCCGACCACACTCTGCTCATTCAGCATACCGTGCCGGTCGCCGGCGGTGTGAGCGGCAGTCCGCTGATCGATGCGAGCGGCATGGTGATCGGCGTGGTGAGCGGCGGCAACACGTCCAAGGGTCTGCGCGAGGTGGCGGATAAAGTGGCGCAGGGCGAAACTGCCCAGACCAACAAGCAGAAGCAGACCGAGAGCTTCCGCATCCCGAGCGCGGCGATGATCAATTTCGCGCAACGCGCCGATTTGCTCGACGATCTCAAGAACGGCGTAGCCGACCGAGAGCTCGCTGCAGATCAAGTCTATTGGGATCAGGCGGCACAGAAATTCGTCAGCTATTTCGTGGTGGCCGCCAAAGCGTTTGTCGATCTTACCGGCAAGCGCTACGGCGTGAACGAGCCGGCCCGCAACGAGATCGGCGGCGGCACGCTAGAGCCGCGCAAAACCGGCTCCTATTCCTTCGTCTCGCAGACTTACAGCTATGTGCTGGAGCCGGGCCATGTCTATGGCTTCATCGCCGACGCCAAGAGCGGCGTGCGGCTCGCCCTCAACATCAGAAAAGCGGGCAGCGACGAATTTCTCAGGGACGCGCAGGACCTGCGGCAGGAGAGCGTGCCCGAGCTGGCGCCGAATGCCTGGGTGACGGTGAAGGAGCCGACCACGGTCGAGATCGACCTGTCCGGCCTGATCGCGCAGCCCGCCAAATACGCGCTCTATGTGTATGACTGGAACAGCCAGGCCGGGCAGCCGGCGGCGGAGGCCTCGACCGCCGCACCGTCGGAATAGCGCCGCCAACGGTCATCAGGGCTTCAGGGTCGTGCAGCAGGAGACGAGCACCGCTTTGACGGCGTCGAGCGGCGGCCGCTTGGCCGGGTCGTCCGCCAGCATCTGATCGACGATCCGGGCGAGCGGCTTGGGCGCGCTCGATCCGACCCAGACCTCAAGGATCATCTTGCCGAGCGAATAGATGTCGGCGCGGCCATCGAGCTTGCTATCGCCGCGGGCCTGCTCGGGCGCCATGTAGCCCGCGGTGCCGAAATGTTTCAGCGTGTCGTCCTGCCCGTCCAGGAGAGCGATGCCGAAATCGATCAGCACCGCCTCCTCGCGCTTCGCCCCGCGCCGGACCATGACGTTGTCCGGCTTGAGATCGCGATGGACGATGTGGTTGGCATGAATCATGGCCAGCAGATCGGCGACGTCGATCAGCAGCGGCAGGATCTTGGCGGGCACCGGCTCAGGCTGATAGAGCTTGGTCAGCGTGGTCCCCTTGATCAGGTCCTGCACGATGTAGAGCTTGCCGTCCGGATCGCTCAACAGGCCGCGCACTTTGGCGATGCCCGGATGCTCCGACAACGTCACGGCGACGGCATACTCATTTCTGACCAGCTCGACGATCTGCTTGCGCCGCGCCTCGTCGTAAGCGGCGAGGCTCACCTCCTTGACCGCCACTTCCTGGCCGTCGCGCAAATCGATGGCGCGGTAGACAGTGCCGCCGCCGCCTTCGCCTAACGTCTCGACGCGGATGAGCTGGCGGCCGATCGACCACTCGCCGCCGATCGACTCGATCCTGGCGGTGTCCGCCAGCATCGCGTCGAGATGCTTGGCGCCTTCGCCCCCGAGCATCTCGCCGCGCACGCGCTGCGCAAGCTCGGGAAGCCCGGCCTTGACGGCGTCGCGCAGGGCGTCGGCAAGCAACTGCCCCGCTTCGTGCGCTTTCCCGGTGTCGAACAGGACGCCGGCCGCCATCATGCGCAAATTGGCGGCGCGCACGGTGAGCGACGGATCGGAATAGCGCTTGGCCAGACGCTTGAGATCGTCGATGGCGGTCCAGTCCTCGCGCGCGAGCTTCAGCTCGGCCGCGGCCTCGCGATATTCGTCATGATCGAATTCGTTCTGGTCCGGGGGCAGCAGGGGCTGTGCGCGCTCCAGACATCCCGCGGCATCGTCCAGCTTGTCCAATCCGGCATAAGCGCGCGCCTCTTCCAGCAGGGTAAGGACGATCAGTCGCCGCCATTTGTCCGGTCCACCCTGGTCCGGCTTGGTCAGGTCGGCCGCCAAGGCTTGTGCCAGCGCCAACGCCTCCTGGTGCTGCTCCAGGCGATTCAGGGCTTGGCAGAGATTGATTTTGACGCGGAACACCTCCTTGGCGTCGAGCGGCTGGGGATCCAGGTCGGCCACCAGACGGAACAGCCGTGCCGCCTCATCGAAGCGGCGCGCCTCAAGCTCGATGCGGCCCCCCTCGGCCAGCGCGGCGGCGGTGGCGGCATGGTCGTTGTTGAGATAAGCGACCGCCACGGCACGGAGCAGAGCGCGTGCCGCATCGCGGTCTTCGCCGCGCCAGGCATGGACCACGCTGATCTGGCGCCCTGCCTGCATGATCTCGGCGAGGTCCTGTTGCTTGATGGCCGCCTGCCGGGCCAGGTGCAAATGCTCGAGCGCGCGTGTCGGGTCCTTCAACCGGTTGAACACGACGCCCCGGAGACGCAGCACCCGCGGACGGAGCGGCGAGTCTTCGGGGATGGCTTCCGCCAGCCGGCGAAGCTCCGGCGCAAGCTCGCGTGGGGAATGGCGCGCGTCGATTCTCCGCTCGATGGCCGCCAGCGCAGCCGCCAAGTCGCTTTCAGTGTCGGTGGACATCGTGTTCCCGCGCGGGCCAAGCCTTACCAACAGCCAACCTCAAGAAAGTTTAATGTACAGGGTTCGCGCCCGCAGATAAAATGGCGCCAATAGCAAAGTGCTGCCAGCGCCTAATCGCCACCCCCAAAAAACATCTCAAATCGGTCCTGGAGAACATCACATGACGCGAGCCTACGGACTTGTTTCCCGCCTGCTGTTACTTGCCGGCCTGGTCGGCGGACTTAGCGCCCAAGCGCTCGGCGAGACAGATACCGAGATGATCGTCGGCGGAGCTGCTGCGCCGGACGGCAAGTATCCCTGGCAGGTTCGCCTCTATAGCTCGGACGACGACGTGGTGGGTTTCTGCGGCGGCTCGATCATCGACGAGAAGTGGATTCTGACGGCCGCGCACTGCCTGCTCGACACCGACGCGGTGGTGGTCGGTTACGGTAGCAACGATCGCACCAAGACCACCAAGATCGAAAGCGAGAAGATCATCGTGCACCCTGGCTACATCGCTGGCGAGAAGGCCGACGTCGCGCTGGTCAAACTGAAGACACCGATCCCCAACGCCAAGGCGATCGCTTACGTCGATCCCGCGCAGGATAAGAGTCTGCTGCCCGATGGCGCCAATGTGGTGGTCACCGGCTGGGGCGCGATCTGGGACTTCCAAGCCTTCAACAACGCGGTCGACGTGATGGCCGGCCGCCGGACGGTGTCGGAGCGCAAACTGCTCAACGACGAAGAGCTGCAAGCTCCGCGCAAGCTGCATGAAGTCGATATCCAAGTGATTGATCCGACCGAGTGCAAGTCGGTCTACCAGTCGCTCAATGTTCCGGCCTTTTCCATCGGCGATACCGAGATCTGCGCCACGGGGCTGACCGGCGGCAAGGATTCCTGCTTCGGCGACAGCGGCGGCCCGCTGGTGGTCGCGGCCGACAATGACCGGGGCTATGCCCAAGTCGGCATCGTGAGCTGGGGCCCGCAATGCGGCAATCCGCTCTACCCCGGCGTCTATACGCGGGTGTCGTCGTTCTCGAAATGGATCAAGGACAATATGAGCGCCAACTGATCCCTGGCGGCGAGAGCTTGAATGAGGCGGCGGAGGCCATGCCCCGCCGTCTTTTCATGCCCCGAGCTGAGCGATCTCCGGCGGCGTGGCGAGGACGGGGACCGCATGCGGCGTATCGAGCAGCGGCTGAAGCACGATGCCGAGCCGGTCGCGGCACGCCTCATATTGCGCGAGCACGTCGGCGCGATCATTGCCGCCGAGATTGACGATGCCGTAACGATAGCTCCTGCCGTCCTGCAATTCGGCTGACAGCTTGCGCCCGACCGCGCCGTGCAGCTCCACCCTGATATCGGGATAGACGAGGGCGAGCCGCTCGATATCGGCCTCCGAGGGCAAAGCGGCGACGACACAATCCTCGAAGCTGCGCAGCACCATGCTGGCGGCGAAGCCGTATCGTCCCTGCCGCCGCGTGAAATGCGGCGCGCGGCCTTGCGCGATGTCGAGCAGGACGGTGTAGCTGCTGGTGCCGTCGACCTTCTCGTAAAGGTCGGCGAATTGCGAGGCCATGCGCGGATTGATCTCGATGATCGACACGCGGTCGGCGTCGGCGTCGTACATCATCTCGATATTGAACAGGCCGTTGTCGAAGCCCATGCCTTCGATCACCCGCGCCGCGAGCTCGCCCATGCGCGCCTGAACGTCATTGGGCAACGCAGAGGGATAATCGAAGCGGGAAAAGGCGAGCGTGCCAGGGAACATCACCGAATCGACCACGCCCATGATGCCGGCTTTGCCGCCGTAGACGTAACCCTCGACGGTCACCTGCTCGCCCTTGAGCAGCCCCTCGGCTATCAGCCGCTGGGTACCGATGGCTACGCCAGTGTAGCGCTCGAGCATGCGGTCGAGCGGCAGGAAGAATTGGTCGAGGCGTGCCCAGCGGGAGAAGAGCGCGGCGAGTTCCGATGCCGACCAGACTTTCTCGGCGCCGATCGAGAAGAATGACTTCACCGGCTTGGCGAATAGCGGGAAGCGCAAGTCGTCGGGGAGGGGCGCGCCATCGGCGACGTCGATCAACGCGAAGGATGGCACCGCCTCCGGCGCGAGTTTGGCTTGCGCCAGCCGCGACAGATATTTGTGCTGGCAGATGAGCGTGACTTCGGGCGACGGGCCGGGGAGGCCGAGCCTCTCGGCGACGGCGGCGGCAAGCGCCGAGCCCGGGTAGTCGTCGGTGCTGATCACGGCGGCAAGCTTGGTGCCGGCGACCGTGGCGAGAATGGCATCGATCTCGACGAGCGGATCGGCGGCGAGGCCCTCGCCGGTGCCGGAACAGATCAGATCTTCGAGGCTGGTGCTTGCGTAATCGTGAAACAGATATTTGATGCCGGGAGGGGAAAGCAGAGGCAGTTCGCGGTGGTCGCGATGGGTGGGGCAAATGACGAGGATGGTCCGGTCGGCTTCGGATTGGCCCCTCGGTTTGGCGGGGTCCTCACCATCTCCAATTGGCTCCATGGGCGCTTCCTTTGCCGCTCGGCCGATTTTTCTAGCACAGACAGGGCGCGCCCGGATTGATCCGGCTGGCCTACTTGGCTAAGGTCCTCGCCTCAGCCCGGGGACCTTCGCCACAACAGATGCCTCTACATTTCGGCAAAATTGGCGCGGCCATCGCGCTTTTGACCGTCGCGGCCTTCGTGCTGTGGCTGCTCGCCACCACGTTCTTCGCCACCGAGGAGGCCGACCAGAAGATCGAGGATACCGGGGCCGTCGAGCTGAACCACAGCGCCGGCTAAGACCTCCCGATCATTGGCGCGCGTCGCGGGCCCCGAGGCCTTGGCGAGCGAGCGCAGGTTGAGGCTTCTCTCCTAGCCCTCCAATCCCTAACAAGGACAGACAGGAGGCGCTTATGGACCATCGCGAGCTTGGCCGGACCGGTGTGAAGGTGTCGGCGCTCTGTCTCGGCACCATGACGTTCGGCGAGCAGAACAGCGAGGCCGAAGGTCACGCGCAGCTGGACTACGCGTTCGGCCGCGGCATCAATTTCATCGACGCGGCAGAGATCTACCCGGTGCCGCCCAAGCCCGAGACGCAAGGCCGCAGCGAGGCGATCATCGGCACCTGGCTCGCCGCGCGCCGGCTGCGCGACAAAATGGTGATCGCCACCAAGGTCTCCGGCCGCGGCAAGGCAAGCTGGCTGCGCAAGGATGGATCGTTGCCGCGGCAAAGCGCGGCGCAAATCCGGGAGGCGGTCGAGGGCAGTCTCAAGCGCTTCGGGACCGATTACATCGATCTCTACCAGCTGCACTGGCCCGACCGCCCGATGCGGGTGTTCGAGGGCCTCAACTATCTGCATATCGACGGCGAGAGCCATGCCATCCCGGAAATTCTCGGCGTGTTGGGAGAGCTTGTGTCCAGCGGCAAAGTGCGGTTTGTCGGCCTGTCCAACGAGACGCCGTGGGGACTGATGAGCTTTCTCAAGGCCTCGGAGCAGAACGGCCTGCCGCGGCCGGTCTCGATTCAAAATGCCTTCAATCTCGTCAACCGCACCTTCGAGATGGGACTATCGGAAATCGCCTACCGGGAAGGCGTAGGCCTGCTCGCCTATTCGCCGCTCGGCCAGGGCTATCTCACCGGCAAGTATGAAGGCGGCGCGCTGCCGCCCGGTTCGCGCAAGACGCTGTTCGACCGGCTCGGCCGCTACGAGCAGGGCAACGGTCCACGCGCGATCTCCGCCTATGTGGCGCTCGCTCGCCGGCACGGGCTCGACCCGGCGCAGATGGCGATCGCCTTTGCCGCGTCGCGACCGTTCGTCACCAGCGCCATCATCGGGGCCACCACCTTGGACCAGCTCAAGACCGACATTGCCGCCGCCGAGCTCAAATTATCCCCCGATGTGCTTGCGGACATCGACCAGATCCATCTTGACTATCCAAATCCGTGCCCCTGACTCTATTCACGAGAGCGAATCCCACCCCCCATGCCAAGATTATTCTCAGCCATCGAGATTCCACCAAGCATCGCCGACCGCCTGACGGTGCTGCGCGCCGGGCTGTCGGGGGCGCGCTGGATCGATCCGGAGAACTATCACCTGACCCTGCGTTTCATCGGCGATGTGGACGGACATACGGCGCGCGACTTTACCTCCGCTCTCGGTGAGATCGTGGCGCCGCCATTCGATCTCAGGCTGAACGGCCTGGGCAGTTTCGGCGGCGGCAAGCCACGCGCGATCTTCGCCGACATTGCGCCGTCGGAAGGGCTGGAGGCGTTGCGCCGCGCCAACGAGCGCGCGGCGCGCGAGGCCGGGCTGCCGCCCGAGGGCCGCAACTTCAAGCCGCATGTGACGCTGGCGCGATTGAGAGGCGCGCGGGCCGACGCGGTGGCGGCCTATCTCGAGCGCCAAGGCGGCATCGGGCCTGAAACCTTCACGGTCAGCCGCTTCGTGCTCTATTCCTCGCGCAATTCGGTCGGCGGCGGACCTTACGTCGTCGAGGCGGCTTATCCGCTCGAGGATTGAGCGCCCGGCTTTGCCGGCTTCCGATCGTCGCCGAGGATCTCGGCGAGGAGGCCTCGCGCGGCTTGCTCGATCAGGTCCAGAGCGTGATCGAAGCCGTCGCTCTCGCCATAGAAGGGATCGGGCACGTCCTGCGTGCCCACATGCGGCGCGAAGTCCAGGAAGCGGCGGATCTTGTGGCGCGCGTCGCTCGGCGCAGCCTGGATGAGCTCCTGGTAGTTTGAGCCGTCCATCGCCAATAGGAGGTCGAAGCGGTCAAAATCGGCGGGGTTGATCTGCCGCGCGCTTTGGCCCGAGATATCGATGCCGCGATTTCCCGCCGCCTTCTGAGCGCGCGTGTCGGGCGCCTGGCCGATATGCCAGTCGCCGAGACCGGCAGAGTCGATGTCGAACAGATGAAGCACGCCCTCGTCCTCGGCGACGCGGCGGAACACGCCCTCGGCCATGGGCGAGCGGCAGATATTGCCGAGGCAGACGAATAGGAGACGGCGCTTAGGCATAAGGCCTGAAATGGCATCTGGCCGGGGTTAGCGCAAGGCAGACTCCCGGCAGGCGCCTTAGTAGCGGTTGCGGAACAGGAACAACCGGCGCTCGCGCGGCCCGTTGCCGGTCTGCGGCGCGGGCGCAACAGACCGGGCGCGGTGGCGAAGCGCGCGAAATCGCGCGAACAGGCGAAGGCCGGCGCGGTCCGGCTCAAAGCTCTGCGCCGCGGCGCTGCGCGAGCGGGCCGGGCGCTCTGCCACCACGAGTTCCGTTTCGGCGAGAGTCCTGGCAATTTCACGGGCGCCGGCGGCGACGATGCGCTCGAGTTTCGACCGCGTCGCCAGCACGGCGCGCCGCTCATAGACGGCCTTGGCCTCCTCGCTCCACGGCCTGGGTCCGCAGGCGCAGCTCTCGACATACTCGCTGCGATAGCGGAAGGCGTTCGGCAGGTCGGCGTATCGCTCTCCGGTCAGCGCCAGCAGTTCGGCCGCGTCGTCAGCGGGAGCAGGTTGGTAGAACAGCCTGGCCGGCACGCCGCAACTCGACTGGCACGCCTTCTCCTCGGCGAGGAAATTACCGGGCTGCGACCGGTCGTTGATCGGATAATAGAAGCCGTCGCACAGTCTCACACAGAGCGTGCGGTAGGTGACGGCGGGGTTGGTCTGCCAGCGATAGGCATATGGCTTGGCCCGCGACGAGGTAAGCCGAGGCGCGGCCAGCTCGTCCGCCTTGTCCTGATCGGTCCTTCGAGCCGGGCCGGCGCGGGCCTTCAACTCATCGATCTCGGCCTCAAGGCTGCGCGCCCGCCCTTCGAGTTGTCGGCATGCTTCGATGCTGGCATCGTCGGCGGCAAACTCGCAGCCGGCGTTGTCGATGTCGCGTCTCAGGCTGGCGAGCTGGTGCAGCTTGCTGGCGATGGTGCTTTCCAGCACGCTCGCCATCGGCGCGTAGTGCTGGCCGGTCTTGCCGGAAGCAGGCATCAGCGCCGCGCCGCCGGCCGTGGCGAGGCCCGCGACAAGCGCGAGGGCCAGCAGCGGCTTAAATCCAATCCTCCGCAACGCAAACCTCATCGGCCCGGACCTGATCGGGGGCCTACCGGAGATTGCCCGTGAAAGGTGAAATTCAGGCAAACGGCACGCGAGCGCGTAAACCTGCGACCGCGCTTGCAGGACCACCGCCTCTACCCTATTTTTCTTACCAGGACTGAGACTTAGCTGTTCGCGAGGTGGAGACGATGATTGCCTGGAATGACGCTAGCGAGCTCAAGCAGGCGGCCCTTGGCCGGCAGGTCTCGCTCGTTGCCTTTACCAAGTGGGAGCGCAAGGTGCGCCACGACTTCTGGGCCAAGCTGAAGCGCTTCGCCGGCATGGTGCCGTTCGTCGAGGACCTGGTCGCCGCCTATTACTGCGCCCTCGACCCGGCGACGCCGATGCGCGTGCGGGGCATGCTGCTGGCGGCGATCGCCTATTTCATCCTGCCCGCCGACCTCATCCCCGACATCATCGCGGGTCTCGGCTTCGCCGACGATGCGGCGCTGCTCACCGCGGTGCTCGGGCTGGTCGCCTCGCACATCACGCCGACCCATCGGGCGGCTGCGGCGCGCGCGCTCGACAAGGAACTGCCGGCGCGCACCTAGCGCTGCGGGTTGATGATCACCTTGCCGGTGACCTTGCGGCCCTCGATCAGGGACAGCGCCGTGGCGGTCTCGACCAGAGCGAAGCTCGCATGGATGTGCGGGGAGATCGCGCCCTCTTTGCACCACTCGAGCAGCTGCACCATGTTGGCGCGGTGCCGCTCAGGCTCGCGCTCGACGAATGACGTCCAGAACACGCCGATGATCGCGCAGCCCTTGAGCAGCACGAGATTGAGCGGGATGCGCGGGATGGTGCCCGAGGCGAAACCGAGCACGAGATAGCGGCCTCCCCAGGCCATCGCCCTCAGGCTCGGCTCGGCGGACTCGCCGCCGACAACGTCGTAGAGCACATCGACGCCTTTTGGCGCGGTGAGCTGCTTGAGCCGGGTCTTGAGGTCCTCGCTATCATAGTTGATGCCCTCGTCGGCGCCGTGCTCGCGGGCAAAGGCCAGCTTGTCGCCCGAGGAGGCCACCGCAATGACGCGCGCTCCCATGAGCTTGGCGATTTCGACAGCGGCGAGACCGGCGCCTCCCGCGGCCCCGAGCACGGCCACGGTCTCGCCCGGCTTCAGCGCGGCGCGGTCCTTCAGGCCGTGCAGCGCCGTGCCGTAGGTGATGGGGACGCCCGCCGCGACCTCATCGCTCACGCCATCGGGAATGGGCACCGCATTCTTTGCCTTGGTGACCACCTTCTCGCGGCAGCCATTGCCGCCGACATAGGCCACCACCCGCTGCCCCAGCGTGAAGTCCGTGACGTTCGCCCCAAGGCCTTCGATGGTGCCGGCGATCTCCGCTCCGGGCGAGAACGGCAGCGGCGGCGATACCTGGTACTGGTTGCGCAGCAAGAGCGTGTCGAAGAAGTTGAGGCCAGCCGCCGTCACTGTGATGAGGATATCGTCGGGCCCCGGCTTGGGCTCCGCGACTTCCTCCAGGCGCAGGGCCTGCGGCCCCCCAAACTCCGAAAATTGCGCGACGCGCATCGGCAAGCTCCCTGTTCGAACCCCTGCGGACTTAAACTATGGCCGCCGGGGCACTGGCAAACAATTGAATATAGGGGCAAATGTTCCTTGACCGGCGTGAGCTGGAGCGCTTCCCGTCGTCGGGGCCTAGCGCGTCCCTTCTGCCGATGGCTGGGTTGTGGCAGACAAGGATTGTGAAAACCCTACCTCCTTCCGCCCGCGGCTATTTCGCCATCGGCATCGAGGGCATCTCCAAGGCCGTCAATCTCGGCAATGTGCTGCGCTCGGCTCATGCCTTCGGCGCGAGCTTCGTGTTCACGATCGGCGCCGACGAGAAGGCGGTCGAGATCCACCACGATACCTCGAAGGCCTGGACGCATCTCCCGCTCTATCACTGGCGCAGCCTGGCCGAGCTCAAGCTGCCCAAGGGATGCAGCCTGGTCGGGGTCGAGATCCTCGACGAGGCCCACGAACTGCCGAGTTTTCCACACCCGGTGCGGGCGGCCTATGTGCTTGGTCCGGAACGCGGCGCGCTTAGCCCCGAGCTTACCGCGCGGTGCCAACATCTCGTGCGCATTCCGGCCGCATTCTCCCTCAATGTCGCCACCGCCGGCGCCATCGTCATGTATGACCGCTTGCGTTCGCTTGGCCGCTTCGGCTCACGTCCGGTGGCGGAGCGGGCCGAGGCCCCGGCGCCGGCGCCGCATGTGCAGGGTGCGCCGCGCAAACGGACCAGGCGGGGTTGACCCGCCCGTGTAGTCAAAGGAAAATCAAGGCTGTATGTTGTGAGCACTGCTCACGAATTGGGGACCCAAGCGATGCACCGAGCCGTTCGAGCTGCTTGCGCTGTCACGGCGCTGGTTGCAACGCCCGCATTGGCGCAAGAGGTTACGCTTTTGGAGAAGTTCAATGACTGGTCGGCTTACGCCTCGACCGGCAGTCCCAAGGTCTGTTTCGCGGTCGCCAAGCCGACCAGCTCGAGCCCCAAAAACGTCAAGCGCGGGCCGATCTTCTTTTACATCTCGCAATGGCCGGCGGACAAAGTGGTGAACGAAATCAGCGTAAAAATGGGTTATCCCTTCCCCGAGGGCGCCAAAGTCACGGTGACGGTCGGCAGCACCAAATTCGAGCTGTTCACCAAGGAGGAAGGGGCCTTTGTCGATAAGCCGGAGACCGAGGCCGACATCATCGCGGCCATGAAGACCGGCAGCACGATGAAGGTCGATGGGAAGTCGGCCCGCGGCACCGCCACCAGCGACGCCTATTCGCTCAACGGCTTGTCCAACGCGCTGGACCGCGTTGCCAAGGAATGCCCGCCGAGCGGTTAAGCAGGCGCACATCCTTCCAACGTTCCATTCTTGCCCACGTCATCGGCCGCGGCTAGCGTCGTCCTTGTGGCAATAGAGCCGCAAGGAGATCAGACGATGAAGAGCTTTCACGCCGCGCTCATGTCCGCCGCCCTGCTCTCGACCATGACAGCCGCGCTCGCCGAGGACTCCAAGATCGAGATGTCGAAGCTGACCTGTGCCCAGTTCGCGGCCTACGACAAAGACAATATGGGCATCATCATGATGTGGCTCGAAGGCTATTACACCGAGGAAGGTGACGACGCGGTCATCGATTTCGGCAAGATGGCCGGGGACATGACGCGCCTGCTGATCTATTGCGGCGCCAATCCCGAGACCGACATCATCACCGCCTCCGACGAGGTGATGGATCAATAGCCAAATTTCGGCGGACCTTGGCTTTTTCGGGCCGCGTCATGATATGACGGCGGCAGCCGGATAGCCGGCTCTGCCAATGCCCATGACCATGCCTTCTGTTTCAGCTGCCGCGCCGGATGTGCGAGACCGGTCTCGCCATGAAGCGCTCATCGGGCTTAGCCGCTCGGAGCTTGGCGCGCGCTTGAGCGCGCTCGGCGTGCCGGAGCGGCAGGTGCGCATGCGCGTCGAGCCAGCTCTGGGGCTGGCTCTATGTCCGCGGCGCCACCTCGTTCGCCGCCATGACCGACATCGCCAAAGAGCTGCGCGGCGAGCTCGCCGAGAGCTTTCAGTCTGGCGCGGCCCGAGATCGTGACCGAGCAGATCTCGGTCGACGGCACGCGCAAATGGCTGCTGCGCCTCGACGACGGCAAGGAAGTCGAGACCGTCTATATCCCCGAGGAGGACCGCGGCACGCTGTGCATCTCGAGCCAGGTCGGCTGCACGCTGACCTGCTCGTTCTGCCATACCGGCACGCAGCGTCTGGTGCGCAATCTCACCCCGGGCGAGATCGTCGGGCAGATCATGCTGGCGCGCGACCGGATCGGCGATTGGCCCGGCGCTGCCGCCGACGATACCAGCGGACTGCCGTCGTCGGAGCGCAAGATCACCAATGTGGTGCTGATGGGCATGGGCGAGCCGCTCTACAATTTCGATCAGGTGCGCGACGCCATGGCCATTGCCGCCGACGGCGAGGGGCTGGCGATCGGCAAGCGCCGCATCACGCTGTCGACGTCGGGCGTGGTGCCGGAGATTCCGCGCTGGGGCGAGGAAGCCGGCACGATGCTGGCGATCTCGCTGCACGCGGTGCGCGACGAACTGCGCGATCAGCTGGTGCCGATCAACAAGAAATGGCCGATCAAGGAGTTGCTTGCGGCGTGCCGCGCCTATCCCGGCCTGTCCAACGCCAAGCGCATCACCTTCGAATATGTGATGCTGAAGGGCGTCAACGATTCCGTCGCCGACGCCAAGGCACTGGTGCGACTGCTCGCCAAGATCCCGGCCAAGATCAATCTGATTCCGTTCAATCCGTGGCCCGGCGCCCCGTTCGAATGCTCGGACTGGGAGCAGATCGAGAAATTCGCCGAAGTGGTGAACCGCGCCGGCTATGCGAGCCCGGTGCGCTCACCGCGCGGCCGCGACATCATGGCGGCCTGCGGCCAGCTCAAGAGCGCCAGCGTCAAGCAGCGCGCCAGCGCGCGGGGCGCGACTCCGGCCTAGCCTAGCCGCGCTTGGCCCAGGCGAGCGCCGCCTCGAGGCGGTCATTGCCCCAGAACAATTCATCGCGAACCGTGAAGGACGGCGCGCCGAATAGCCCAAGGGCTACGGCTTCGTCGTTCTGAGCCCGTAAGCGCGCCTTGATTTCGGGCGTGGCGGCGGTCGCTAGCGCGGCTGGCGCGTCGACACCAAGCCCGTCGAGAATGGCGGCAAGGGTGGTGTCGTCGGCGATGTCTTTCTGCTCGGCGTAATTGGCGGCGAACACGGCGCGGGTAAAGGCCGGCGTCCAGCCCTGCGGCCCGCCGACCAGCGCCAGCCGCGCCGCCTTCAATCCGTTCTGTGGAAATGAGACCGGCGGCAGCTTGAGCGGCAGGCCATCGGCCGCGCAGATGCGAGCCAAGTCGCGCCACATATAGCGGCCCTTGGCGGCGAAGATGTTGAACGGCGAGTTGTTCCAGCCATAGGCCTTGAAGATCGGACCGAGCAGGAAGGGGCGCCAGCGCAGCTCCACGCCCGCATCGGCCGCGAGCCGCTCGATACGCATGGCGGCGGGATAGGAATAGGTGCTCCCGAACTCGTACCAGAACTCGACTTGGCCCATGGCGCCCTACGTTTCTGCGCGACGAATGTTATAAGGCCTCCCGGCCGCTAGGCCAGCGCAACAAAGGGCGAGCCCGTGATCCTTCGCACGATCTTCCGCATGGCGTGGGTGGTGACGGCGTTGCTGGTCGCCATCGCGGTGGCGCTTGCCGTGTTGTTTGCGCTGGGCGCGGTTTGGGTGGGCGACGAGCTCAAGGCGGCGGCGCCGCACGACCCCATGCTGCAACAGGGAGCGCCGGTATTCGGCATGGTGCTGTTCGCCAGCACCGTGGCCCCGGCGCTGACCGTGCTACCGGCGCTGGTCGCCGTGGTGGCCGGCGAGGTGCTGCGCGTTCGCTCGTGGATGTATTACGTGTTGGCGGGAGGGGCGGCGCTCGCCGTGGTGCCGCTGCTGGCCGCGCCGGACGGTGCCGATCTGACGGAGATCGCAACCAGCCCCTACATGACGATCTTTGCCGCGGCGGGCTTCGCCGGCGGCTTTATCTATTGGCTGCTCGCCGGCTGCCGCGCCTAGGCCTCGATATCGAGCGCAACGATCCTGGCCTGCAAGGCAAGCCGCGCCGCCGGCCACGTTTCGGGCACGTGTTGCGTGACAGTCTGGCGCCAGGCGACGCTATCGTTCGAACGGCGGCGACGCGTGACGAAGCCCAGGCTCGGGATCGCGGCCAGCGGGCCGACGCCAAGCTCAGGGGCTTCACGTTGTTGGTTCTCTCGCTGTTGGAGCGCCATTGATTTCCCACCTTTTGATGTCTGACCCGACGGGTGTCTGACCGACCCGTCCATCGCCAAAACGTTAAGCATGCCAATCAAGTTCCCCGGCACGAGGCTCCGACTCGAAAAAATTATCCACAAACAATCCACAGCCGGTCGAAGCAGGCTGTCACTGATTCGTTAGCGGAGTGTCGCCGATCCGCAACCGAACCTTCACCGGACCCTCACGCGGCTGTCGCCTGGGAGCACTAACGTCGTTCACGGGTGTGGGGTCCGGGGGTTTGCCGTGTCACGCGGCTTCTTGCTGTCGTTCATCGCGCTCGGCTTGGCGCTCGCTGCCGTGTTTGCCGTCTATCCCTCATGGGACATGCGGGTGGCCGAGTGGTTCTTCGATCCTCAGTCCGCCAAATTTCCGATTGCCGTGAGCCACGAGTGGAACGTGGTGCGCCGGGCCGCCAACTGGGTGCCCTTCCTCCTGCTGCTGCCCGCCCTGTTCACCCTGTTGCGCAAGCTCGCCTTTCCGAGCGAGCGGATGAGGATGGCGCCGTCGATCGTGCTCTATCTGCTCGGGTCGTTCCTGATCGGGCCGGGGCTCACCTCCAACGTGCTGCTCAAGGAAAATTGGGGCCGGCCGCGGCCCAACGCCGTCCAGCAATTTGCCGGAGCGGCGACCTTCCAGCCCTGGTGGCGGCCGGCGGGACGTGCAAGCGGAACTGCTCGTTCGTGTCGGGCGAGGCGAGCCAAGCCTTCTGGACCATGGCCCCGGCCAGCCTGGCGCCGCCGCAGGTCCGGCCCTTCGCCCTTGGCGGCGCCGCGGTGTTCGGCACGGCGGTCGGGTCCTTGCGCGTCGTGTTCGGGCGCCATTTCGTCACCGACGTGGTGCTGGCCGGGCTCATCACCCTGGTCGTCGTGGTGGCGCTCTACCGGCTGCTGCTCGACCCCGTCAGGCGCAACGACCCAAGGCTCGAGCGCGGCATCGAGCGGGTCTCAGCAGCGCTGCACCACGTGATCGGAGCCGCCCTCGGGGCCACCGGCCAGGCGCTGGCCGGCGCCGGCTCGTCGTTGCGGTCGACCGGCCAGCACTTGCACAAGCGCGTCGCCTGCCTATAGTCCCGCGGACCCTAACCGTTTTGGGCCTAGAGGCTCTGTTCCATGGCGACCGACGTCAAGAAGGTGGTGCTCGCTTACTCGGGCGGGCTCGACACCTCGATCATCCTGAAATGGCTGCAGGAAACCTACGCTTGCGAGGTGGTGACGTTCACCGCCGATCTCGGCCAGGGCGAAGAGCTGGCGCCCGCCCGCAAGAAGGCCGAGCTGCTCGGCATCAAGGAGATCTTTGTCGAGGATCTGCGCGAGGAGTTCGTGCGCGATTTCGTGTTCCCGATGTTCCGGGCCAACGCGCTCTATGAGGGCGTCTATCTGCTCGGCACGTCGATCGCCCGGCCGCTGATCGCCAAGCGCCAGATCGAGATCGCCAAGCTGACCGGCGCCGACGCCGTGGCGCATGGCGCCACCGGCAAGGGCAACGACCAGGTGCGCTTCGAGCTCACCTATTACGCGCTCAACCCCGACATCAAGGTGATCGCGCCGTGGCGGGAATGGGAATTCAAGTCGCGCAGCGATTTGATCGCGTTCGCCGAGCAGCACCAGATCCAGGTGGCCAAGGACAAGCGCGGCGAAGCGCCGTTCTCGGTCGACGCCAATCTGCTGCACTCGTCGTCGGAAGGGAAAGTGCTGGAGGACCCGGGCGTCGAGCCGCCGCCTTACGTCTATCAGCGCACCATCGCGCCCGAGGATGCGCCCGACAAGGCCACCATCGTCAAGATCGGCTTCAAGCGGGGCGATCCGGTGTCGATCGACGGCAAGAAACTGTCGCCGGCCGCGCTGCTCACGCGGCTCAACGAGCTTGGCCGGCGACAACGGCATCGGCCGGGTCGATCTGGTGGAGAACCGCTTCGTCGGCATGAAGTCGCGCGGCGTGTACGAGACGCCGGGCGGCACCATCCTCTACGTGGCGCACCGGGCGATGGAATCGCTGACGCTCGACCGCGAGGCGATGCACCTGAAGGACTCGCTGATGCCGCGCTATGCCGAGCTGGTCTATTACGGCTTCTGGTTCGCGCCGGAGCGCGAGATGCTGCAAGCGCTGGTCGACAAGAGCCAGGAGCATGTCGAGGGCGAGGTCACGCTCAAGCTCTACAAGGGCAATGTCAATCGTGATCGGCCGGACCAGCCCGAAATCGCTCTACTCCGACAAGATGGTCACCTTCGAGGACGACGCCGGCGCCTACGACCAGAAGGACGCGGCCGGCTTCATCAAGCTCAACGCGCTCCGCTTGCGGCTGCTCGGCAAACGCGACGGCAAAAGCTGAGACCGATGGGTTGGCCCGACGAGCGGCTGATCGATTTGTTCGGCGTCGCGCTGCCGATCGTCCAGGCGCCGATGGCCAATTCGAGCGGCGTCGACATGGCGGTTGCCGTGGCGGAAGCCGGCGGGCTCGGGTCGTTGCCTTGCGCCGGGCTGAGCGACGACAAAGTGCGCGAAGGCGTGGCCGCGATCAGGTCGCGCACGACGAAGCCGATCAATCTCAATTTCTTCTGCCATGACGAGCCTGAGCGCGACCTTGCGCGCGAGGCGGCGTGGCTCGAGCGGCTTGCGCCCTATTACCGAGAGCTTGGCGTCGAGCTGCCCAAACCGCCGCTCCAGGCAACGATCTATCGCTTCACCGACTCCACTTGCAGCGTGGTGGAGGATTTGCGGCCCGAGGTGGTGAGCTTCCATTTCGGCCTGCCCGCGCCTGAGCTGGTTCAGCGGGTGAAGCGGGCCGGATGCAAAGTCATCTGCTCGGCCACCACGCGCCGCGAAGCGCTGGTTCTCGCCGAGCGCGGTGTCGATGCGATTATCGCGCAAGGGGCGGAGGCCGGCGGCCATCGCGGCATGTTCCTCGAGACCGACGTCGCCACGCAGATCGGCACCTTCGCCCTGGTGCAGCAGATCGTGACGGCGGTGAACGTCCCGGTGATTGCCGCCGGCGGCATCGGCGATGCGAGCAGCATCGCGGCCGCCTTTGCTCTCGGCGCTGCGGGCGTGCAAATCGGCACCGCCTATTTGTGCTGCCCCGAGGCCACGACCTCGGCGCTGCACCGGGCGGCGCTGGCGGAGCCCGGCCGCGAGACGGTCATCGCCGACGTGCTGAGCGGGCGGCCGGCGCGCGGGATTCTCAATCGGTTCATTCAGCGAGCAGGGGCCGATCAATCCGGCCCACCCGTCTTATCCACTCGCCACGCCGGCGCTGGCGCCGCTCCGGAAGGCGGCCGAAGCGAAGGGATCTGGCGATTTTTCGTGGTTCTGGTCCGGGCAGGGGGCCGTGCCGCCGACCGGCCTCGGCGCCGGCGAACTCACGCGCAAGCTCGCCGATGAGGCGCTGGCGCTGCTCGGCTAGCTGCCCTGCTCGGGGATGATCAGCGCGTCCTTGGGGAACTTGGCGAACACGCTCTGCGGCACGCCGAAATTGGTCGACAGCAGCAGATCGGGGTTGCCGGCCATCCAGCCGGTGATCGAGATCGATTCGTAGCTGCCGTTATTGAACACCGCCATGATCTCGAGATCGCCGCTGCCGGTGTTCTCGATATAGTGGCCGTAGCCCTGGGGCACGTAGCCGACATCGCCGGCGCCAAACTCGTCGGTGCGGGCGCGGCCGTGTGAGCCGAACACGGTCATGCGGCCGGTGCCCTTGATGTAATACTGCCACTCGGCTGCATGCGGGTGCCAATGCAGCTCGCGCAAGCCGCCGGGCTCGATGACCAGAAGCGCGCCGGTCATGGTGGTCGAGATCGGAAATTCGGTGGCCGAGACCCGGCGCAGCGTGCCGCCTGCGAACTGCTCGGGTTTGGCGGCGAGCAGGCGATAGCGATGGGTCAGCGGCGGCTCGTTCTGCGAGCCTGGCGAGGGATCGGCGGCAAGCGGCGGCGGCACCGGGCCGGTGGCGATATAGACTTCCTTCTTGGGAAAGTCGGCGAAGGTCGAAGCGGGCAGCCCAAAATTTCGCGCCAGCACGTCTGGCGGCGTATGGCCGAGCCAGTCGGAGATCGAGAAGGTGCCGAACTCCGAGAAATAGCCGTTGTCGAACACGAGCAGGAAGGTGCAGGTGCCGGGCCCGAGACCCTGGATCGAGTGGCCATGCCCGCGCGGGAAATACCAAACGTCGCCGGGGCCGAAATCGACGATCTCCCACTGGCCGGCCGGATCGATGGTGGTGACGCGGCAATTGCCCTCGAGCACATAGGCCCATTCGGCGGCATTGGCGTGCCAGTGGAGTTCGCGGAGCGCGCCCGGCTCGAGCGTCATGTAAACGCCGGCCAGCTTCTCCGATACGGGGAAACCGGTGACGTTGGCTTCCTTGGCGGTGCCGCCGTTGAATTGCTCGGTCTTCTGGGCGCTAAGCGGATAGCGGAACGATGGCAGCTCGGGCCCGTCGAGTGGCGCGGGCGCGGGACCGTAGGGAGGCTGACTCGACTCTGCGCTGAGCGCAGCAGTGTTCCAGAGAAGGCCACCCATCGCCACACCTCCAAGCATACCGCGCCGGGTTAGTTCGACCACGGCAAGCTCCTCTCGTAACGCGCGCGGTTCCAACCGCGGGCGCTGCGCACTTTGCTTTAGGATTGCTAAGGAAGACTTTATCGGGCCTGGGCTTGGACTTGACCCATGTCCACGGCGATGTTGCGGCTCTCGCCGAGATCAGGTTTGCCGCCGGTGGGGCGAACCCGAACGAGGGGGCCCCGCGCAAACGGGGCCCCAACTCAGAACGAAACTAGTTGGCGCTTTCCTTCTTCACGCAGTCGGACGAGGCCTTCTTCGCTGCCTTCGCATCTTCCTTGGTGGCATAAGACTCCGTGCCGATCATGACCATGGTCTGGCCATCGGGTTTCTCGGTGACTATTTTGCACCTCTTCGTCTCAGGCTCCTGGACGAGATAGAACTCCTCCGCCAGGGCAGGCGTGGCAATCGCAATCAGAACAGCCGCAATAGCAATTCGCTTTGACATGGGAATCTCCTTGTTTTGTCGGGGGGAAAATCCATTGGCTTCTTGGCCGAACTGTGACGGCCGAACAAGGAAGCGATGCTCGCTCGCGGCCTGATTGGATGGGTGCGCCGTAACGAGACCGCATGCTAAGAGGAAGCTTGGTGCAGCAAGTTAAACTGGCCCATTGAGAGAGCGTGAATGTGCGGGATTGCGGGTCTCCTCGACCTGAAGCGGAAGTTCGGGGTCGATGAGTTGCACGCCGTCGCTTCGCGCATGGCTGAAAGCCTGCGCCATCGCGGGCCCGACGACCACGGTGTGTGGATCGATGCTGAAGCCGGTGTCGCCTTCGCTCACACGCGGCTCGCAATCATCGACCTAAGCCCCGCCGGCGCCCAGCCGATGGTGTCGAGCTGCGGCCGGTTCGTGCTCTGTTATAACGGCGAGGTCTATAACGCGCCCGAGCTCCGCGCCGAGCTCGAGGCGGCGGGGCGTAAGTTTCGCGGCCATTCCGACACCGAAGTGATGGTCGAGGGCTTTGCGGTCTGGGGCGTGCAGCCGACCATCGAACGCCTGATCGGCATGTTTGCTTTCGCGGTGTGGGATCGCTCCACGCGCACGCTCACGCTGGCGCGCGATCGCCTCGGCATCAAGCCGCTCTATTGGGGGCATGTGGGGGGCAGCCTCGTGTTCGGCTCGGAGCTCAAGGCGCTGAGGCTCGTTCCCGGCTGGGAGGGCGAGATCGACCGCGAAGCGCTGGCGGCGTTCCTCCGCTACAGCTATGTGCCAACGCCCAAATGCATCTATCGCGGAATCAACAAGCTCGCGCCGGGCACGATGCTCGAATGCGGCGAGGACGGCAAGGTCAAGCACACGGCCTATTGGTCGTTGTCAGAGGTTGCGGCGCGCGGTCGGGCCGCGCCGCTTGATGTTGCCGACGATGCCGCGCAGGACATGTTGGAATCGCTGCTTACCGACGCGGTGCGCCGGCGCATGGTCGCCGACGTGCCACTCGGCATGTTTCTGTCCGGCGGGATCGATTCATCGACGGTCGCCGCGTTAATGCAGGCGAACAGCGCGCAGCCGATCCGCACCTTCTCGATCGGCTTTCGCGAAGAGGCGTATGACGAGGCCAGCCATGCGAGAGAGGTCGCGGCGCATTTGGGCACCGAACATACCGAGCTCTACGTGACGCCGGCGGAGGCGCAAGCCGTCATCCCGAGACTTCCGCAAATCTACGACGAGCCGTTCGCCGATTCCTCGGAGATTCCGACCTATCTCTTGTCGGAGATGACCCGACGCCACGTTACCGTCGCGCTGTCGGGCGATGGCGGAGACGAGGTCTTCGCGGGCTACAACAGATATGGGCAAGGCCTCGCCCTGGCCGAAAACCGGCGCGTCTGTTGCCGCAGCTTTATGCGGGCGATTCTGGCCGGCGCGATGACGGCGATACCTGCCACGCGCCTGGGACCAAGCTTTTCTTGCTGTGCCGAAACGGGTGCGCCCGCGTCTTGCCGGCGAGAAAATGCACAAATTTGCCGCGGTGCTGCCTCGGGACGCGGCGGGCTATTACGAGGGACTTGTCACGCAAGGCGTCGAAGCGGACCGGCTTGTCATTGGCCTAGACGAAAGCGTCGAGAACTCTGCCAACGCCGACCTGCACGGACGGTTCGCCGACGAAGTGTCGTGGATGCAGTATCTGCGATACTCTGACTTATCTGCCCGACGATATTTTGACCAAGGTCGATCGCGCCAGCATGGCCGTGGCGCTCGAGGTTCGCGTGCCGCTACTGGATCATCGCGTGGTGGAGCTATCCTGGCGCTTGCCGCACGCGCTTCAAGCTGCGGAGAGGGGGAGGGCAAGTGGCTGTTGCGGCAGATCGCCTACAAATATGTACCGAGGGATCTGCTGGAACGACCGAAGATGGGCTTCGGCGTTCCCATCGATCAGTGGCTGCGGGTCCGCTCAAAGATTGGGCGGGCGATCTGCTGAGTCCGTCGGCGCTACGAACGGCGCAGGGCTCCTCGACCGGCGCCGATCGCCAAGAAATGGGCCGAACATCAAGCCGGCGCGCGCAATTGGCAGTACTTCCTTTGGAACGTGCTGATGTTCGAGGCCTGGGACGCATCCAATCGGTCGCCGGAGTTCGAGCCGTCAGGGCCACGCCGGCTTAGGCCGCGCTCGGCTGCGGTCTCTCGCAGGGATTTCGGTTGCCCGGACGAAACTCGGCGGTGCATTCTAGCCGCATGGGCACGACGGGCAGCATGGCCGGCAATTTCGTCATCTCGCTCGATTATGAGTTGATGTGGGGCGTCAGGGACCACGCAACGCGCGAGAGCTACGGGCCTAATGTGCTGGGGGGACGAGAAGCGATCCCGGCCATGCTCGACCTGTTTCAGCGGCGCGGCATCAGGGCGACCTGGGCGACGGTCGGGGCGCTTCTCTGCGAGAGCAAAGACGAGCTCCTGGCCCGGGCAGAATTTGCCGCCAGCAAAGGGGCCGAAATTCCGCGGCTGGAGGATATCGGTCCGGACGAGCGGCGCGATCCTTATCATTTCGGCGCGAGCCTTGCGCGGCTGATTGCGTCCTGCCCCGGACAAGAGATCGGAACGCATACCTTCTCGCATCGCTGCGCATTGGAGCCGGGCGAGACGGTTGGCGAGCTTTTCCGCCGACGTCTCGAGCGCCTTGGTGCAGCTCAGGGCGTGGGGGATCAGGTGCAAGTCCATCGTCTTTCCGCGCAATCAATACGGCGCCGCGCAGCTCGAGGCTTGCCGCTCGCTTGGGCTTGAGCCACTTTCGCGGCAATGAGATGAAATGGTTCTATGCGCCCGCGCCGGGCAAGGAGCAGACCAAAGCGCGCCGGCTTTGCCGTCTTGCTCGACAGCTATGTCGATCTCTCCGGGCCAAACCTGTCGTACCCAAGCAGCCAAAAGGATGGGCCGCTCGTCAACGTGGCATCGAGCCGGTTCCTGCAGGCCGTTCAACAGGCGTCTCGCTCCTCTCGACGGCTTGCGCATGCGGCGGATCGAGAAGGCGATGCAGACGGCCGCGGTCACCGGCGGAACCTTTCATCTCTGGTGGCATCCGGAAAATTTCGGCAAGAACCTATCCGAGAACATGGCTATTCTTACCAGGTTGCTCGATCGATTTCAGAGGTTGCGTGACGAATACG
The DNA here is from genome assembly GCA_963812105.1 of uncultured Alphaproteobacteria bacterium. GTDB lineage: Bacteria > Pseudomonadota > Alphaproteobacteria > Rhizobiales > Methyloligellaceae > Methyloceanibacter. The sequence continues at coordinate 7,306 of CAWEUF010000002.1, read as the reverse complement.
GAATGCAGAGCCGGGCCATGTATGAGGTCGGCGAACCGCGCGGCTGCCGAAGCAAGCGCCACATGCGGCTTAGCGCCGGACCGAGACGCTCAGCAATGACTTGGGCCCGCAAGCGCGCTGTCGATGTGCATGACGAGACGGCCGGCTATTTCTCCGCCGAATATTCCAGCAACAATGTCTACGACTCGCCCTTCCGCTACGGCCGCTCGCTGATCGACGCAGCAATGGACGAAGGTCGTCGAGGGGCTGCCTGCCGGCGCCAATTGCCTGGATATCGGTTCGGGCATCGGTGTCTATATGGCGCGGCTTATCGAAGCGGGCTTCAATGTGCGGGGATCGAGCCAAGCGCTGAGATGCGTAAGCTTGCGGGCGAGCGGGTGCCCGACGATCTCGTCTCCGACGGCTCAGTCACCGATCTGCCGGTCGGCGACCGGAGCCAGGACTTCATCTACGCCATAGAGGTTTTCCGCTATCTCGATGCGGCCGACAATGCGCGCGGGCATCGCGAGATCTTTCGCGCCTTGAAGCCTGGCGGGGTGTTTTTCGGGACCTATGTGAACAGATGGGCCTTGGACGGTTATCGCCAATTTGTCGGCATGCAGAAATTGCGCGACCGGTGTGCTCAAGACGGTGCCGCGCTATCACGTGGAATTCGAGACCGTCTCGTCGCTTAAGGGGAAGCTTGCGGCCGCGGGTTTCGAACATATCGAGATCAGGGGCGCGATGTTCGCTCCGCTTGCGGCCGATGCACAAAGTCTCGCTCGAGGATCGCCACAGCCTCTTCAAAATGGACGCTGCCGCGCGAGAGCTGGCTGTCTGATGGCGCGCTGTCGCGCTTATTCGCGGGTCATCTTATCGCGATCGCCCGCCGCTGATCGGTCCCGCCCTAAGCAGATCAGAGTGTTCGATAGAGGGAACAGAAGGCATCGACTGCCCGATCAAGCGCGAAGTTCTCAACGATGCGCTCCCGGGCCTGCTGGCCATTCCGCACGCGGTCCGCAAGGGAAAGTTGAGCCACCGCCGTTATGGCCTCCCTCAGAGCTGGAGCTGCCTGAGCGGGGACTAATCGGCCCGTGTCGCCCACAATGTGGGATGAATCGCCCACGTTGGTTGCGATCGGCACGAGTCCAGCACTCATGCCCTCAGCAATGGCGTTCGAGAATCCTTCGCCGAAGGCTGAACTCGAGACGACGATGTCGGCCAAAGGGTAGAGACTTGGTATATCGGATCGAAAGCCCAGCGCTCTCACATTGGCGGGGATCACGAGTCGGTCTGTTCCGGCGCCGACCAGGACTCCGAACACGTTTGGAAGGCCGGCGACAGCCTGTAAGAATGTTTCGTGGTCTTTCATGGGATCGACGCGCGCGACGTTAATGGCCACCAAGGCGTCGGCTGGAATACCAAGCTTCTCGCGTTGGGTGGCACGGAGAGCAGGGTTAGGCTGAAACAGAGTGGTGTCGATCCCATTATAGATTACCGCCATGCGGCGAGGGCGATAACCACTCGCCTTGTGGAAGGCGGCGCCGCTCTCGGAATTGGCGACGATACAGTCCGGCCAACGAGACATCCGGGCGCTCCAACGCAGGATCGAGCCGTATCGCTTTTCGTCCATGTTCGAAGCCCGTAGATTCCAGAGCAGCCTGCGCGAGCTTGACCCACGAGCCACACGGTGGGCGAGGGCGGCCATGACGTTGCCGTGATACATCCAGCCGTGGATCACGTTGGGTGAACACCGATTGACGATGCCGGTGAGTCGAGCCAGGGCCCAAGGCACTTTGCTGAGCGACTTGATGCCGAGGGCGGTGACTTCGATGCCGTTCTTCTCGAGCATTGCGGCGTAATGGCCGGGCTTGCCGAGGCTCACGACATGTTGACGCATACCTCGGGCATGTGCCGCCGTGGCGAGCTGCGCAAGCATTCTCTCGGCGCCCCCCGCGCCAAGGCCAGTAACGATGTTGAGCACTGAAACGGCCAAAGAGCAGCCCCAGTCCGGCTCGTTGAGTGGGCGCGTCTGCTGGCTGATCGCACGCCAACCGTCGTCGATTATATCCGTTTTCTCACGATAACATCGGTATTGGCAAAGGAGCATTTACACCGACACGCCAAGTAAGGCGCATCGGCGCGGCTCGTCCAAGGGGGGCTGATGCTGGCGCAAGCTGGCAAAGAGCGCTCTGGCCGCGCGTTAAACCTCTTCCACGATTTCTCGCAGTGCCCGCTCGTAAAGCGGCACGCAATTTCGTGCCAGGTAGTCGCGCTCTTGATCCCCCAACAGCAAAGTCCGTTGGGCCGGAGCTCTCGTGACGACGCCCGGTGCGGTCGCGCCAAAGATCGAGTTCGATGCTATAGGTTCCCAATTGAAAGTAGGTGTGATGAGTGCCGGGTGAATTTCCAAACCGATCCGCCCGCAGACCATCCGCACGGTTGCTTCAGTCTTGTTCAATAGGTCATCAAAGCTGAGGACGATCACCCGCTCCCTATTGTGCTCTCGTTCGCGGAACACTGCTTCGGTGGCAGCGCTCCAGAGTGCCGCTATTTCGATGCCGATGCTTACTCCCTTTGAGGGCTGCAAAGGATGGGTACCAGCTCAGCGGAGAGCGAATTATGGAGATCAGATAGCCATCCGGGTAGGCGTGCCAAATCTCGGTCATATTGCTTTTTTGGGTAACCATAGACGGTATAAAGCCAATGACGAATTTCGCCTGGTCGATCTGGTTGCGCATGTTGAGCCAGGCATTGAAATATGAAGTGAAATATGCGTCTAGGGTGTCGCGCGACGTGCGACTACCCGGCGCCTTCAAAGCCGCGCGAAACACCTCTCTTTGGATGTGCGGCACGAGGAAAAAATTCTTTCGATCAGCGTTGTGTTTGCCTTTGTTGTACCCGCTCTCGAGGAAGCCGATTGTTGTCATCTCGAATAGAACGCGGAATTGCTCGTCTACATCGTCGATGTCGGTCGGGGGCCAAACCTCCTTCTTGGGGTAGCCAAATTTCAGTTCGTGGGGATGAGCCAGCAACTCAGGATGGCCGTCGAACAGTTGCGCCAACAAAGACCCACCCGATCTTTCAACCTGCGAGACCATAATCAGCGGGCAGTGCACCGGTCGATAGGAATTCCTCAAATACTGCGCTATGGAGTTCGTGTTGGCGAGGCTACCGTCAACGGCCGCGAAATAGGGACGTTCCTTTGATCGCCTTCGCCACCGAGTCTGCAGCGAGCGTATTCTTGCAGCCAGGGACCGGCGTACCTGGTCCGGTCTAATTGCCATTGTCCATCCACGAGATTGGTCTGACCGCCTCAGGTTCGGTTCGAGGCCAATTTTCATATCAATTCCCTCTCTATAACCACGCGTAAAAACGACGTTCAATGGGTGAAATTCATGCCTTGAATAAGACTAAGCTGGGTTATTGTGCCCGCAAGTAGGGGGAACGTAGCGTGGCCGATTCACGGCTTCAATCCGAGCTGGACGTGCTTACCGCTGTCGAGCGGGGCGAAGTAATTACACAGAAGAGCCTGTCGCACCGTATAGGGATCGCCGTCGGGCTCATCAACGCCTTGCTGAAGCGCTCCATGGTGCAAGGCTACGTGAAGGCCCGTCAGGCGCCGTACAAGCGCTACGCATATTATCTGACTCCGGAAGGCTTCGTCGAAAAGAGCCGGCTCGTAGGCGAATATCTACAATCGTCTTTGGAGTTCTTCCGCAAAGCGCGGGGACAATACACCGAAATCTTCCAATCGGCTCGGCGCGCCGGTCACGAACGCCTTGCCATCGTGGGCGGTGACGAATTAGCCGGTATTGCCGCTCTGGCCGCTTCGAGCGAGGGCATTCCCATCATCGCGATCATTGAACCGAGCGCGCGCGAGGAGTCGTCACGCTTTGGCGTTTCGGTCGCGCGAAGTCTTGCCGAGGTCGGGAGCCTCGATGCTGTGATCATCGCGGATGAGTTTGGGCCGCAGGCTGCCTACGACGGGCTGCGAAAGTCGTTTCCAAGCGACCGGATCTTCGCACCGGCACTGCTCCGCATCACTCCGGACCGCGACGAACTGATGTTAGCGGCCGCGCGCGGAGGAAAGAAATGAAAGCGTGGTATGTCGCAAGCGTGCGGCCCCATGAGGAGTCTCGGGCTGATCGCAACCTTCGCCAGCAGGGCTTCGAGTCATGGCTTCCACGTATTCGGCGCTCTCGCCGCCACGCCCGCCGCATCGATACGGTTCTGGCCCCCTTCTTCCCGGGCTATCTCTTTGTTCGGCTCAACTGTGAGCTTGAGCGCTGGCGGTCGATCAATGGCACACAAGGCGTGCGGCATCTCCTTTGCCAGGACGGACGTCCGGTAAAAATGCCCGCAGGTTTTGTGGAATCTTTGTGCAATTCGGTGGATGCCGAGGGATCTCCTCACATCGCCCGCCGAGGCGCTTAAGGTTGGGACACAAGCTCGTCTGACCACCGGTCCTTTTGCAGACTGTATCGGCACGTTGGTCCGGCTAACCGACCAGGGGCGGGTCACTTTGCTTCTCAAGGTCCTGGGGCGCGAAGTGATAACTATGGTTCCGCGCGGCAGCATCTTACCGGCCTACTGAAGGGCCGGTTCATTCTCCAAGGCCGGACCACGGGTGAATGAGCGATTTACCCGAATGGCGGTAGCGTAAGCCGGATATGGATCGCTTTCCCCTAAACATTATCGCCGGCCTTAACGTGCCATCCGATGAATAAGGGAAACCCCTTGCCATGACGCAGCCCTACATCCGCATTGGGGATCGGATGGTCGGGGGGAGTGCTCCCGCCTTCCTCATCGCCGAGGTCGCGCAAGCGCATGACGGTTCGCTCGGCTTTGCCCATGCCTTCGTCGATCTCGCGCGCGAGGTAGGCGCGATGCCATCAAATTTCAGACCCATATTGCCGCTGCAGAGACCACGCCCCTGGAGACGTTCCGCGTTGAATTCTCCTATGAGGACGCTTCGCGTTACGACTATTGGAAGCGTATGGAATTCACGGCAGAGCAGTGGGCGGGCCTGGCAGAGCACGCGAGAGACGCTGGGCTGATATTTCTCTCTTCTCCATTCTCGCTCGAGGCCTTGGAGATTCTTGCGCGGATCGGCATGCCGGCCTGGAAAGTGGCCTCGGGCGAAATCTCGAATACGCCGTTGATCGAGGCCATGGCGGCGACTGGGAAGCCCATACTATTGAGCTCGGGCATGAGCGATCTGGCCATGCTCGAAACGCGATCCACCGAGCTGCGCAATCGGGGCGTGCCATTCGGCATGTTTCAATGCACCACCAAGTACCCGACTCCGCTCGCGGACGTGGGACTCAACATTTTGCTCGAATTGCGGGACCGCTTATCCTGTCCCGTCGGCCTTTCTGACCACAGCGGCTCGCCCTTCCCGTCTCTTGCGGCGATGGCCCAAGGCGCGGCGATGATCGAGGTGCACATTGCTTTCCATCGCCGTCAGTTCGGTCCCGACACGGTTGCCTCTCTTGTGCCACAGGAGTTCGCCCTGCTCGCCCGAGCCCGCGATGCCTTCCATACACTGCTCAGCCATCCCGTGGACAAGAATGCGGTGGCGCAGTCCATCGCCGACATGCGTCGTCTGTTTGGAAAATCGGTGGCACTCAAGCAAGCGCAGCCCAAGGGTACCCTCCTCACGCGCGAGATGTTGACAACAAAGAAGCCTGGTACGGGCCTGCCGCCGGATGCGATAGAGTCGCTCGTCGGCCAGACGCTTGCGCGCGACGTGTCCGCAAACGAGCTTCTCGCTGCTTCAGATCTCGCTTAGTCCGGGCTCTAAGGTGTCGGCGCGCGCTCCGCAGTCAGTATGCCGTCGGCATGGGCGTGATGGTCATACGGACGTTGTTTCAAACCTGTTACCTGAAGGCGCTTTACCCGACCGTGCCTGCGGTCTTCGGATGCATGCCCGTTGTAGTGGCTGCCCGTTTAATTTCCTGTTTGACCTTAGCCACGATGCGCTCGCCCGAGCGACCGTCGGAATTGCCGAGCCAATGATCGAGCGCCGCACGCGAAGCCTTGGGAACTCGGCAGAGACGATATGCGGATCATCTAAATGCCGGCTGATCTGCGCCACGAGTTCTTGCGGACGGCGATGGCATATTCGGCGGCAGTGCCAAGATCGACGACGTATTCCCATGCGCGCGCAGAGCATGCTTCGCCAAACCGCGGAACAATCACGGGCTTATCCGCCGCTATGGCCTCAAACAACGCAGTTGTGTTGAAGCCGATGACGACGGAGGCTGGCGGTGATGAGATTAAACGGATCTCCCCCGACCACTACCTGCAAATTTTGCGGGAGACGTACACCGTGCCCGCCGAGCATGCGGAAGGTCTCATCAAATTCGGGCGAACTGCTTTTGCTTTTGACTATGATCTTGGCATCGGGCCGCAGCCTTGCAAGCTCTACGAGAGCCTTGTGCGTCTCGCCAGCGAGCGTTTCCCATGTCAAGATATCAAGCTCCGGAAGTCGAATCGTTCGCACCTTGTCGTCCATTTTGACCTTAATCAAAGGAAGTCCGCTCTTGCGCCAGAAGGAGAAGAACAGGACCTGAGGTTCTCGGCTGACCCGCTCTCCCGCATGCGCGCACCGCCAGTGATGCAGGCGATCCAATCTCGGCATTCCAGCAACAATAATTTGCTTGCTGTTGGCGACACCGCTTTCAACCTGCAAATTTCGTTCGACGTCGTGATAGACAATGATGCATCTGCCGCTAAAGCGGCCCCGGCGTTGTGAATAGATGGAGTGGTAAAAGGGTACGAGGCCCGGACTTTTCATATTTTCCTTATGCAGTACGATGAACGGAGTACCCTCTGCTCCGAGTGCGGTAGCAAACTCGCGCTCGGCGTAATACCCGAAATTGCCTGACATCACGACGTCGATGGGCTTCAGGCGCTGGACATGGTGCCACATGGCCTGCAAGAAATGACGATAGGCCAGCTTGCTCGCCTCGACCTCGGGGTCGGCACTGAGGTAATGGTTGTGGCCGAGTCGGGGGACAAGAGACAAGCCGCTAGACCTTTTAATACGCTTCGAGGCGTTCTCAGAACCTCAAAATTCGCCCGAGATACCTAGGCTGGCTTCGATGTCCTCATTAAACCCGTCCTTTGACAGGGTGAGTGCTCGCAGTCGAGGTTTGTTGCTGGCTCGGTACGACTTGGCTTGCAGTGGGCGGGAGGTAAGGAGAAAGAGCCAGGCGGCCGCACGCGACCACCGGCGCCGCGCGAGCGTGCGAAAGATTAGGTAGAGCGCCGACTGGAACACGACACGTCCCTTTGTGGCCGGGCAGCGAGCCGCTGAGCC
>CAWEUF010000001.1:0-91363 GCA_963812105.1 uncultured Alphaproteobacteria bacterium | reverse complement strand
TATACGGTGGTGATCGCCGCCGACAATCCATTGGGGCGGCTGTTGCCCGGCATGACGGCCAATGTCGAGGTCGTCACCGGCGAGCACAAAAACGTCGTGGTGGTGCCGAGCGAAGCGTTGCGCTTCCAGCCGCGCGGGCCGGCCCAGGCCGCTCTTGCCCGTGACGCCTGGGCGACCGGGTCCACGCTGCCGGCCGGCGAGCGCGGGGCGCGTCTGTTGGCCAAGCTCAAGGACGAGCTGCAACTCGGCGAAGAGGAGTTGGGCAAGATCCGCGCGGCGCTCGAGGCCGAGTTCGCCGCGATCAAGAATGCCGGGCCGCCCGGCTCGGCGGCGATCACCGAGGATGTGCGCGAACAGGTGCGCATGCGCATCGCCAAGGTGCTGCGCGCCGTGCTCTCACCCGAGCAATACAAGAAATTCGAGGACATGGCGCGGCGACGACCCGGCGGCCCGCGCCGAGCGACGATCTGGACCTACAAGGACGGCGCGTTCTGGCCGAACGAGGTTCGCCTCGGCCTGGCCGACGGCAGCGTCACCGAGGTGACCGAAGGCCTGCCCGAGGGCGCCGAAGTGGTGGTGCGCGTGCGCGAGGCGACGCCCTGATGGCGCGGACGAAGCCCGCCGCATCGCCGGACAAATCCACCGCGCCGCAGATCGTCGCCCGCGACGTGGTCAAGACCTACCGGCTTGGCGGCAGCACGATCGGCGCGCTGCAGGGCGTGAGCGTCGAGGTCGAGCGCGGCGAGTATCTCGCGGTGACGGGCGCGTCGGGCTCCGGCAAATCGACCTTTATGAATCTGATCGGCGCGCTCGACACGCCGACATCCGGCTCGCTCAAATTCGAGGGCAGCGAGCTCGGCACGCTCGGCTCGGATCAGCTCGCGCTCTATCGCAACGAGAAGATCGGCTTCGTGTTCCAGACCTTCAATTTGCTGGCCCGGACCAGCGCGCTCGACAATGTCGCCCTCCCCTTGCTCTATTCGCCGCGCGGCCACGCGAATGCCCGCGGCAAGGCCAAGGCCTGTCTCGCCAAGGTGGGGCTCGCCCATCGCGAAGACCATCAGCCCTCGGAGTTGTCGGGCGGCCAGCAGCAGCGGGTGGCGATCGCCCGCGCGCTGGTCAACGACCCGCATATCCTCCTCGCCGACGAGCCGACCGGCGCGCTCGACAGCCGCACCACCGAGGAGATCATCGGCTTGTTCGAGGAGCTGAACGAGAGCGGCATCACCGTGATCATCGTCACCCATGAGCCGGACATCGCCAGACGCGCCCGGCGGCGGCTCACCTTCCGCGACGGCAAGATCGTCGAGGACGCGGCATGAACCTGCTCGCCTCGTGCAAGGTCGCGATCGCCGCGCTCAAGGTCAACGCGCTTAGGAGCTTCCTCGCCATGCTCGGCGTGATCATCGGCGTGGCATCGGTGATCGTCATGGTGTCGGTGGCGACCGGCGCCGGTCAGGCGATCGAGGAGCGCATCGCGGCGCTCGGCACCAATTTGCTCATCATCTCGCCGGGGTCGTTCACCTCCGGCGGCAGGCGCGCCGGTGAAGGTACGGCGATCGCGCTGTCGGAAGGCGACCTCGACATGATCCGCGCCAAAGTGCCGGGCGTCGCCGCGGTGGCCGGCACGATCCAAGGCTCGGCGCCGCTGGTCGCCGGCGCGAGCAACTGGACGACGCAGGTGAACGGCGTCAACGAGGATTATCTCGAAGTGCGCGACTGGCCGCTGACCGAGGGCCGCAATTTCACCGAAGCCGAGCTGCGCGCCGGCGCCAAGGTGGCGATCCTCGGCGCCACCACGGCGCGCGAGCTGTTCGGCTCGGCCGCGGCGCTCGGTCAGCAGATCCGGGTGATGAACGTGCCGTTCACGGTGATCGGGCTGCTATCGGTCAAGGGCCAGTCGGGCTGGGGCAGCGACCAGGACGATACCGCGCTGGTGCCGATCTCGACCGCCAGGCGCCGCCTGTTCGGGGCCGAGCAGACCGTGCCGGACAATCTGCGCCAGATCATGGTCGAGGTGTCATCGGCCGAAGAGATGGACCAGGCGCAGGCCGAGATCGAGACTTTGCTGCGCGAGCGGCGGCGCGTGCGCGAAGGCGCGCCCGACGATTTCCGCGTGCGCGACATGGCCGACTTCATCCGCACGCGCACCGAGACGCAAAGCATATTGAGCGTGCTGCTCGGCGCCACCGCCGCGATCTCGCTGGTGGTGGGCGGCATCGGCATTATGAATATCATGCTGGTGTCGGTGACCGAGCGCACGCGGGAGATCGGCCTGCGCATGGCGGTCGGCGCGCGGCGGCGCGATATTCTCTCCCAGTTCCTGATCGAGGCGGTGACGCTGTGCGTGGTCGGCGGGCTGATCGGCCTGCTGATCGGCGGCGGCGCGGCGCTCGCCATGTCGATCTGGGGCAATTGGCCGATCGCGCTGTCGCCCGCCCTGGTGCTGATCGCGCTCGCCTCGGCCGGGCTGATCGGCGTGTTCTTCGGCTATTACCCGGCCCGGCGCGCCGCGCAGATGAACCCGATCGACGCGCTGCGCTACGAGTAGGCCTAGGCGGCGCGCAGCACAGCGTTGCCCTCGCCCAGCACCACCACGGTCGGATGGTAGTTGCGGGCCTGCTCGGCCGGGATCTGGCAATAGGCGACGATGATGATCTTGTCGCCGGTCTGCACCAGCCGCGCCGCGGCGCCGTTCACGGCGATCGACCGCGAGCCGCGGGGCGCCTCGATGGCGTAGGTGGTGAACCGCCCGCCGGTATTGATGTTCAGCACGTCGACCTGCTCATGCGGCAGGATGCCGGACTGATCGAGCAGATCGCGGTCGATGGCGATCGAGCCCTCGTAGTCCATGTCGGCGCCGGTCACGGTGGCGCGGTGGAGCTTCGACTTCAGCATGGTCAGCAGCACGGTCGGCGATCCTTCGCGGCAAGCCTTGTCTCCGCGGGGATATAGTTCAAGCAAGCTCTTGTTGCAATGCAGCAACGGGGGCCGGCCTTTCGCGCTATGGTCCAGGGCGCCAGCTCGAGCCCAAGGACCCGCCCATGATCTCCTTCGACATCGATCCCCTGATCGCCGCCGCGGTGGTGGCCGCCACCGCCGCGACCGACGCCATCTATGTGCTGTTCACCAACGCGGTGGTGAAGCGCAAGCGCCTCCCCGCCGCCAGCTGGAGCAGCATCTGGTACCTGCTGTCCTCGTTCGCCGTCATCTCCTATACCCAGCATTGGGGCTATGTGATCTTCGCCGCGATGGGCTCGTTCGTCGGCGCCTTCGCGGTGATGACCTTCCTCCATCCCGGCTCCGAACTATCCGCCGCCGCCGGTCGGCTCGGCGCCGGGCTAGGAGCGCGCGATGAGCGACTGGACGCTGGGCGCGGTCAAGGCGCGCAACATGGAGATCGTGGCGCTGTGCGAGCAGGAGTCCTGCCGGCACATGTTCGTGTTCGATCTCGACGCGCTGATCGCAGGCGTCGGCCCCGATTACGCGCTCGACGACATCCCGGCGATGGACTGTCCGCGCTGCGGGGTGAGCCCGCTCGCCATCCGCCTGTCCTTCGCCGACCCGCCGCAAACAGAGGAGGACGAAGCGGAGTGACGCCGCCGTTCCCCTCTCTCCCGCGTCATTCCGGCGCAAGCCGGAATCCAGGGCAACAATCACGGCGTCTGTGACTCCTGGACCCCGGCTTGCGCCGGGGTGACGGACAAGCGGCAATGTCTCGCCGCCCTCGGCCCTCGTCCCCTTGCGCGCGGGAATGAGCGCTACGCTTCGCTGCTTGAGCGCGCGGAAACTTCTCGCCGGCCTAAGCCGCGAGGGCCTGCCCTCGGACGTGATGCGAGGGATGCGGGGCGCCGAACGATCGCACGCCTTGTTAAGTGGGCGACCTTCCGGCGCCCCGCTGCGGCGATATTTTAATGCCCATGCCGCGACGCCTTACCTCTGTTTCCGGTCCCGCGCGAACGGCGCTTCGCCGGAGTTGACCTGGGCATCGCATCCCAGGCGGCCGCGAGTTAGGACCCCTGAGGCTGGTCGTTACCCTTACGCGCGTTCCTCGGGCGTTGTCGCCACCCTTGGCGTACGCGCGCACCTCAGGCGCCGCATCCCTTCCCCACATGACAGAGACGGCCTAGGTCACGCATCCCTCATGGGGAAGGGATGGCGCAATCATAACCGCGCCGTGGCGTGCGGGGATAAAGTTTGCTCCGTCATTCCGGCGCAAGCCGGAATCCAGATGCAACAAGCACTGGCTCGTGAGGCCCTGGACCCCGGCTTTCGGCCGGGGATTGTCACGACATTCCGCTAAGCCGCACTGGCCGGGGCGGCCTCGCGCCCGTTCGGCGTTTCGCGCCGCAGCCGCGCGGTCAGCCGCTCGGGCTTCTCCGCCGGCGGGGCTTTGCGCACATTCGACTCAGGGCTGCGCACCGAGCGGCCGTCGAAGAACGCGCCCTTCTCGATCGCGAGCGAGGAATGCTGGATGTCGCCGACCACATGAGCGTGCGACTTGAGCAGCACCTCGCCGCCGCGGATCGGGCCCTCGACCCGGCCGTTGACCACCACGCGCTCGGCCTCGATGCCGCCCGAGATGGCCGCCTTGGGCGAGACCACCAGAGAGGTGCAATGCAGATCGCCCTCGATATGGCCGTTGACCTCGACCAGGCCCTCGGCCGTGACCGAGCCTGTGATCTTCAACCCTTCGGCAATGATGGTGCCGCGACGCCTGAACAGACCGAACATGGATTTCCCCTCCTACGCATACACTGAGTTCCCACGAAGGAGAGAACCGCGGAGTGGTGCGGGGGTTCCGTGGCGGGGCGGAGATTTTGTTGGCTTTGTACTCACGCATCACCGTCGTTCTTATTTCTCACCTTCTTTTTGGTGACCCTGTACCCGTATCCTTCTAAGCGTCGCTTCGTATTGCGTAGAGCTACCTTACTGAAAAACGGAATTTCTAACGGGGCGTCCGACTTGCTGATAATCGCAAATACAATCTCGTAATCTCTCAACTCTGGACGCATCGCCGTATCAGGCAATCGAAGCGGCCGGGGCACATGATCATTGAGTTTTCCGGAACTCCTCATCTTGCGCAAACAGTTCGCCGGACACCGCGCCCTGATTGAACAAATGACTGAATTGCGCCGATCCGCCGTACCGCTTGACGTGCACTAGGCGTTTGTCCTCGGTGATTAAATCGCAAAACTCGATGGAGCTGTGTCCGCCACCGTGTCGTATTAGCTTTCTATCCAAGCAATGCGTTCCCGCCACCACGCCAGGTAGTGACTCGTTATATTCACCCTCTCCTTGGTGATCATAGTCAGGAAGTTCAATTTCACGACGTAGGAATGTTGTTGAAATACGCGAGGACTTGCTCAGCGAAGTTCGGCGGCGATTTCTGTACCACTTCCCATTGTTAAGTACGTAAACGCTATCGTCCATCCGCGCTTCGGCATAAAGGCAGCGGTATGCGTGCCACTGCTCAAACGGCTCATCGGTTTTTGCCGAAATAGCGAGAACGACTTTGGATTTTAGAACGTCAAGATCGACCGGGCCTCCTTCGAGACTATTTAAAAAGTCTTCGGCGCTGAGATCGGTGAATGTAGGTGCATCCCTCCTCCGCGAATATCGAAAGCCCCGGACGTCGACCCAGTCAATGACATTGGGGGGGCCATCCAAATATTATCGAGTTCTCGAATCTCCAATCGGTTGACTAGCCAATTGTTCAGTTCCGCAACTTTCTTTTTGTCCCTCACGTCCGTAATTTGATCGATCCAATCGAAATTCTCTTTGTAGTCCTCACTCTGGAATCTATCGAGAAATAGGGGCAAGACGGCCTTAATCTCAGAGACATCAACCTTCACTGAAAGTGCGAGCGCATCCCGCCCAGAAATTGTTTTTCCTAGTCTCGTGTCCTTTGAACGTCCCGTAACCGCGTTTAATAGGTCCTGCTCAATATCGATTCCAAAATTAGCTGCTTCACTTTCAAGGCTCATCTGCTCTCTGCTTTGTTTAGGCACCGACCCCAGCGTCGTCTTATCGATGCTCCGGAGACTCTGAGGGATCACACTGTTGAGCACCACCTTCAGGCCAAAGCGCTCCTCAAGAACCCCTTCGTTCAGCAGGTGTCGTCCGTGTCCAAAGGTGATTGCGAAACGCGCTTACTAGCCCGCACCAATAGAGCGCCTTTTGCGCTGGATGTGCGAAGCGTGAAGTTTCTGGCGAGGGTCTCTAGAAAAAAGTCTTTGACCCAATCTGGGGGTCGACTCTGTGAGTCCTGGGCGTAGAAAGTACCAACACCCTCAATTTCAATCCCTCGGGCGTCGGGCTTTACGATGTCGGCGAAGCGCGTGTACTCGGCCTTCACGAGATAAACGCTGATTTTGTTGGTCTTTTCTCCCACTGCGGTCGTCCCCAAGCAGCGGGAAAACTAACGCTGTTCAATCTGTGATTGCAAGCGTCAATGGAAGACAGTTGCAAAGGACTGACCCCAGGAACCCGCCCCCCGCTCCGCCGTTAACCCCTGCAAGAAACCAGTATCGGTTAGCAGGGAAATCCAACCATGCGTGGCGTCGGGCGCGTTTTGCCCTATGGCATCTCTCTGTCGACCTGGGCGGTGGCGGCCGGGGTCGCGGTGCTGTGCCTGGTGCTGGCGCTGGCCATCGCCGGCCTGATGCGATCGCCCGAGCCGGGCGCGCGGCCCCTGCCCCGCACCGCGCATCTGCCGCTCCAGCCCAACGAGAGTTCGAACGCCGAGAAGAAGGCGGCGCGCGATCCTTCGAGGCTTGGCGCTGTGCGCCAAGCACCTCAGGATGAGGCTCAACAGAATGACGGGAGTAGCGTCGGCGATCCTTCGAGGCTCGGGGCAGAGCCCCGAGCATCCCGGATCCAGCCCGGGACAGGCCTCAGGATGACGGAAGTGGTGGCGCCCCGGCCGAGACCGGGCGCGCCTCGTGGTACGACCTCGACTCGAAGACCGCGAGCGGCGAGACGATGGACGGCGACAAGCTCACCGCGGCGCATAACACGCTGCCGCTCGGCACGCGCGTCAGGGTCGCCAATCTCGACAATGGCCGCGCGGTGGTGGTGCGCATCAACGACCGCGGGCCGTTCGCCAAGGACCGCATCATCGATCTGTCGAAGGCGGCGGCCGAAGCGCTCGACATGATCGCCGACGGCGTGGCGAATGTCGCGGTCACGCCGGTCGCGGGCGAAATGGCGGCCGCCGCCGGCGCCGCCGAGACGCGGTAGCGGCGTCACCCCGGCGAAAGCCGGGGTCCAGGGCCTGCATCGTCAGCATCTGTTGCTCTGGATTCCGGCTTTCGCCGGAATGACGGAGTCCTGCGCGTCAGTCGAGGGCGTGCGGACCGGCGCGGAACGCATCGACCGAGATCAGGTTCAGCAGCGCGGCGCGGTTCGGCTCGAACAGCCGCCAGGCGGCGGCGTAGTCGTCGCCGAGCGCCCGCCAGGACGCGACCAGGCGGCGGCGTTCTCGCGCCTGACGCCAGCGCGCGATCATCGGCCGGGCGAACAGCCCCGGGCGCCTCGCCGCGAGCTTGCGGATCACGCCGCAGCCAAAGTCGGTGTCGACCGTGAGGTAGCGGAGGTCGCGGCGCTGGAGCACGAAGTCGATGAAGGCCTTGTAGGTCACGCCGCACCAGGCGCCGGGCGTGAAGTCCGGGGCGGTAAGCGCCTCGTTGGGCGGCAGGCAGTCATGCACCACCAGCGCGCCGCCTGGCTCGAGCAGGGCGAAGGCGGCGGCCAGATCGCGGCTCGAGTCCCGGTAGGCGTGGAACGGATCGACCAGAATGACGTCGAAGCGGCGGCGCTCGGCGGCGATGGCGCTGAGCGCCGGGCCGATGTCGAAATCGGGGCAGCGATAATCGACGGCGAGCCCGTCGTCGAACTCGGCCGGGCAGCGATACATCAGCCGCCGGCAGTCCTCGAACCGGCCACGGTCGATGCCAGCATAAAAATGGCCGGTGGTCGGCGTGGCGAATTCGAGATAGCGGCGATAGGCGTAGCGGTCAGCCAGGCGGTGGACGATGTCGACCTTGCCGAACGGGCGGCCGGCCGGCATTTAGTTGTCCAGGAAGCTGCGGAGTTTCCGTGAGCGCGACGGGTGCTTCAGCTTGCGCAGCGCCTTGGCCTCGATCTGGCGGATGCGCTCGCGGGTCACGCTGAATTGCTGGCCGACCTCCTCCAAAGTGTGGTCGGTGTTCATGCCGATGCCGAAGCGCATGCGCAGCACGCGCTCCTCGCGCGGCGTGAGGGAAGCCAGCACCCGCGTGGTGGTCTCGCGCAGATTGGACTGGATGGCGGCGTCGATCGGCAGCACCGCGTTCTTGTCCTCGATGAAATCGCCGAGATAGGAGTCTTCCTCGTCGCCGATCGGGGTTTCGAGGGAGATCGGCTCCTTGGCGATCTTGAGGACCTTGCGCACCTTCTCCAGCGGCATGGCGAGCTTCTCGCTGAGCTCCTCAGGGGTCGGCTCGCGGCCGATCTCGTGCAGCATCTGGCGGGAGGTGCGGACGATCTTGTTGATGGTCTCGATCATGTGCACCGGAATGCGGATGGTGCGCGCCTGGTCGGCGATCGAGCGGGTGATCGCCTGCCGGATCCACCAGGTGGCGTAGGTCGAGAATTTGTAGCCGCGGCGATATTCGAACTTATCGACCGCCTTCATCAGGCCGATATTGCCTTCCTGGATCAGATCGAGGAATTGCAGGCCGCGATTGGTGTATTTCTTGGCGATCGAGATCACCAGACGCAGATTGGCCTCGACCATTTCCTTCTTGGCCTGACGCGCCTCGCGCTCGCCCTTCTGCACGATATGCACGATGCGGCGGAACTCGGTGGTCTGCAGCCCGGTCTCGGCGGCGAGATTGTGGATCTCCGAGCGGAGCTCCTTGACCATGCCGCGCTCGTCGCGGATGAAATCGGCCCAGCCCTTCTTCTTCAGCCGGCCGACGCGGCGCAGCCAATTGGGATCGAGCTCGGCGCCCTGATATTCGTCGAGGAAGTCCTCGCGCTTGACGCCATAGCTCTCGGCCAGGCGCAGCAGGCGGCCCTCATAGCCGAGCAGCTTCTTGTTGATGTCGTACAGGGTCTCGACCAGGCTCTCGATGCGGTTGTTGTTGAGCGAGAGCGACTTCACCTCGACCACGATCTCGTCCTTCAGCGCCTTGTAGCGCTTCTCCTGGCCGGAGGAGAGCTGATCGTTCTTGAGCGCGCGCTCGACCACCTGGTCCTGCAGCTTGCGCAGCTTCTTGTAGTTGGTGGCGACCAGGTCGAAGGTCTCGAGCACTTTGGGCTTGAGCTCGGCCTCCATGGCGGCCAGCGACAGCGAGTTCTCGAGATCGTCCTCGTCGTCGTCGAATTCCTCGGGCTCGGGCTGCTCTTCCTCGCCGTCGGCGCGGGCCTGGGCCGGCTGGGGCTGGCCGGGCGCGGCCTGACCGTTGGTGGGGGTCTCGCCGTGGCCGGGCTCGCCGGGCAGCGGCTGGCTCGGCGTCGGCTTGGCGTCGGGGCCCTGATAGGTGGCTTCGAGATCGATGATGTCGCGCAGCAGAATCTTGCCTTCGTTCAGCTCGTCGCGCCAGATGATGATGGCCTGGAAGGTGAGCGGGCTCTCGCACAGGCCGGCGATCATGGCCTCGCGGCCGGCCTCGATGCGCTTGGCGATGGCGATCTCGCCCTCGCGCGACAACAGCTCGACCGAGCCCATCTCGCGCAGATACATGCGGACCGGATCGTCGGTGCGATCGGTGGGCTCCTTGGCGGGGGTCTCGGCTTTGGCCACCGGGGTGGCGGCCACCACGGCGCGCGGGGTCTCGGCGGCGCCCTCCTCGCCTTGCGGCGCTTCCTCGGCCTCGTCGGTGTCGATCACGTTGATGCCCATGTCGGACAGCATCGACATGGTGTCCTCGATCTGCTCGGAGGTCACTTCCTCGGAGGGCAGCACCTCGTTCAGCTCGTCATAGGTCACAAAGCCGCGCTGCTTCGCGGTCTTGAGCAGCTTCTTGACTGCAGCGTCGGACATGTCGAGCACGGGGCCATCATGCGGCTCGGCCGCCGGTTGCTCTTGATCCTCGGCTTCAGCGGTTTTGGTTGCCATGCAATGTTACTCCGCAGCGAGAGATGTTCATTTTCAGAGACGCGCTCGCCCTCACGGCCGAGGAGCGCCGGTTACTCGAAGCGCTCCGCCCATGCGCATATTCGTACTAGCGATTAACGGGTGCTCCGTTAATCGTCAATTAAGCATGACCCGGCTCCAAGCCTTGCCGCCCTCTTTTTTTCTATTGGGCCAAGCTTGGGTCGACTGTCACGCTCCTTTAAAGAACACGGGCCGAAAGGCCAAGACAGAGGACTCTGACCGTGCCGTTACTTCCGCAGCATTGCCCCGATGCTCTATTCATCGCGGGAGCACTCGACCATGGCGGGGGCCTGCCTCAGCCTTCAAACCCGGCTTCAAGAAGCGCGTCCGGCCCCAAAAATCGTGGTCGCGCGGTGATTGCACGTCTCTTGGGATGACTTGGCGAGGGGGGGTCCGGGTGTCAAGACCAAAGGCCCGCCTGTCCGAGGAATTTCTTGCCTCGACTTGGATCATAGCGGCTGAGCGTTGCAAGAATGGGGCCGCGCGGGAGGCTAGATCGCCGGGCGAGGACCGTCAGCAAGGCACCGGCTAATCGCCAGGGTCGCAGGCGGTGGCGGGGAACGGCACGCAGCTTTGCGGGCAGCCCGGGCTCACGGTATCCGGCACGCAGCTTTGCGGACACGGAAAGCACTCTTCCGACTTGGTCTTGGGATCGCTCGCCGGTTGAGGCTTGCCCTTGTCTTTTTTCTTGTCCTTGTCCTTCTTTTTGTCCTTGTCCTTCTTTTTCTTATCCTTCTTCCCCTTGTCCTTTTTCCCCTTGTCCTTTTTGTCCTTGTCCTTCTTGTCCTTCTTGCCCGCCTCGAGTCTCGGCAGCCAAACGGAATCGAAAATCGTCTCGCGCATGGCTTCGAGCGAGCGGCCGGCGACGATGTCGGCCAGAGACGTCTCCAGCACGTTGCCGACCGGCCAATGCCTGGCCATGACGCAAGGATAGGCAACGCCGTCCGGGGCGATGCACAATTTGCCGGACCAACAATGACCGCACAGGCCCTCGAGGCGCGCAGGCTGCGAGAGGATTTGCTCGCCGCGGCCGAACTCGCGCGTCGGCGAGCTTCTCACGCGACCCACGCCGAGCTCTTGCAGAAATTGCGTGGTGCGCGCGACCGCGGTCTGATCCTGGTCGATGACGATGGTAGCGGCGCGGGTTTCGATGCCCCGATCGATCAGCTTCTTCAGGTTCCTGATCGTGCGGACGTGGCTCGATTTCACCTTGGTGATGGCGTCATGCGCCTCGGCTTGGTCGGAATAGACCGATGTGGCGAAGCAAATGCCGTTTTGGGCGGCAAAGCCGAGCGTGTCGTCGTCGAGCTGGGTCAGGTTGCTGAACACCTCGATGAACTCGAAGCCGATGGTCTTGGCGGTGACGAGGATCCGGTGGAAATCGCGATTGAGCTGCGGCTCGCCGCCGATGAACTGAAGCTTGCGGCAGCCAAGGTCGTAGGCTTCACGCATGAGCCGGTCGTAGTCGGGCGTCGTCAGGAGGTCGCGATCGCCGGAATGCGGGTGGGACTCGGTGTAGCAATGAACGCACTGCAAATTGCAGCGGTTGGTCAGCTCAAGCCACAGAAAATCGAGGGTCGTGCTGAGCGGCAGGCGAGGTGTTTGTGCGCGGTCTAACCCAGCGTCCACATGAGATACATGCATGAACGGCCTCCTAGGTGAGGCACGCAGATTAGCAGACTTTCAGAGGCCTGACTAATGGACCGGAATTCTCGAACCCGAAAAGATGTCATCGATAGGGGCTACTTAAAAGGGAAGCCGGATGGAGCTGTTCGCGCGATCAGAAGCAGATGTTTTTGATCGTCGGCCATCGAGCGACGCCTTTGAGCGACGCCGCTTTTGCCAGCGCCGCGGCGCGTTCCTGCCGAGAGGCATTCTGGAGCCGCTCCCAGATGCCGCCGGCGACTTCGTAGTTGCCGCAGGTCGGACACCCAATGACGTAACCATCGAAATTCTGGGGGGTGAGGTCTTTGGCTTCGCCGGCACACACCAAGCATTCCATCTTGACTGTCGCTCCGTGTGTCGGCGCTCATCGAACCCCGAGCTCGTTCCCGAAGGCCGGGCTCCGGGCCACGAGATTATGATGCGGCGACCGTGGCCGTTGCCCCTTCGTCGGACTCCAGCTCATTTTCGGTAACGGTGCGGTAGAAGGGCTCGCAGCCGCTTTTGATGCGGTACTGGAGTTGTCCATCCCGCGGGGGAAGCTGAGCGACGACGTGGTATGGCCCAGGCGCGGCCTTCCGCGGTGGATAGCGCCTGCTGAGGCGCACGAGGCTCCCGGTCAGGAAGCTGTGACTGGAATGTTCAGGTTCGGGCAATGGTCTCATGGTGAAGTCTTCTCGTGTGTTGCAGCCGAGTCTAGGGGGTTACGGTCGACTCTGGCCTGAGATTGAGGTCGCGCGGGATTGTTTCTCTGCTCACGTACCATGTTTAGAAGCTCGTCAGAGCGTTTGCCCTCGGTATCGATACCGAGACGCTTAAGCTCGGTCCTGGCGTCGGCGACAAGTTGAGCGATTTTTGACGAGACTGTATCCATGATGATGATGCCCTCAGTAGTACCACAAGCGGACATCCGTTTCCTGTCCTGAATTGAGCAGTTCCTCACAGCGGCCGGTAGATCCGGAGGATCGATCGTCACATCCCGGCTGCAGAGCCAAACTCCGCCGGCACATCGTATGCGGCAGCGCGATTAGTGGGTCGCCCCGGGCGCGCCGCGTGCCATTTGCGAGCGGATCGGCTCGGCCGTATCGGCGGTCACCTTGGTCGACAGCGCACGGACTTCCTCCGCCTGCGCGGTCAATACGCCGAGTTGTTTGCGCCAAAAGGCCGATTGCAGCTCTACCATATCGGCGAGGGTCTTGGCGCCGGCCAGGCTCGTGGCCAGCTCAAAGCTCGCCTCGATATTGCGCCGGGCGATGTCGACGAATTTGCGGTTGAACGCGGCGGCGCCTTGGCCGGCCGCGTCGAACGACCTCTCGAACGTCGTCAATGATGAATCGAAGGCATCCTGCGAGCGGTCATAAGCCTGCCGGGTCTGGGCCACGGACTTTTCTGCCATGGCGCGGACGCCCTCGGGAACGGCGGTATCGAAACCCAGTTTACCGAGCTGGTCTGTCATCCGGCGGTAGGCGGCGCGAGCCTGGTCAGTGGCGGCCTGGAAATTGTGGGTGGCGGTCATGGGATACCTCTTGGGGTTCAATGCACAGGCGATGTTTCGACTGGAAAGCCGCGGGTCTCGAGCGTCAGCGCTCGGCGTGCTGAGATGCCGGAAAAAGGGGGCGTGCACGAGGTCGGCACGGTAGTCTTTACCGTCAGCGCTTAGGGTCGGCGCGCCCTTTTGACGCCGGGGTTCCCGGCGTCTCAGGTCTTTTTGTAAGAATAACGATACGGGAGTAACCGCCCGAGGCCGCCCCTAAAGCGGCAGCCTCGGAGGGATCGTTTAGCTAGGCGCCCGCACCGACTTGGCGGCCCTGCAGCAGAGCGTCGACTTCACTCTGGGCTTGGATCTGGGGCAGCCCGTACTTGACTACGACCTGCGACACGAGATCGGACTTGCCCTTGATGGCAGCGACGTCCTGCTCCGAAAACTTGCTCCACTTCGCGCAGATGTCCTTCATAACGGCGCTTTTCTGGTCAGTATTCTGCGCTGCGCTGTTCGAATTCGTTGCGGTTGAATTTTCCATTTTTTTTCTCCGATCACTTAAATACTTAGATTTTGAATGACAATCATTCAAGTCATTCTTATAATATACGCCATCCTCGTGTCATATACAATCACTCAAATAAATATTTCTACGGAACTATTTTCCTATTGTCATTCGCGGCGGCACTTTTTCTACAGTATATTTACAGTAATACTTGATCCACGACAGAGTAACGTCATCCAACAAGAGCAGCGTTGCTCTCATTCGCTCCCCACGCGACCCCCGCGCCGGTGCATACAGTCCGCATTGGGGTCATTCTCAGAGGTTCGGCGCCGGCTTTATGAGTTCAGCGTCGAGGGCAAGGCCTCTCGCACCGGCTAGCCGCGCTTCTCCTGACGGCGGCCGCGCTCAGGCCGTTCGCCTTTGAGCCGCGCGACCGTGTCGTGGAAACGCTGCGCCGCGTCGCGGTCGCCGGCATCGTCGGCCGCGTGCTGGCTGCCGACGCTCGCCACCTGCTGCTGGAGCTGAGCGAAGCGCTCGAACTCGGCCTCGCTCACCTCGGCCAGGTGATCGGCGCTCTCCTGGAGCTCGCGGCTGAGATTGGGCAGCGCGCGAAAGCGGTAGATCAGATCGGCGAACTGCTCCTCGACCTCGGCCTCGGGACAGTCCGGGCTGAGAAACGCCACGCGCATGAAGGCGCTGTCCCGCGAGATTTGGGTAAACAGCTTGCCGTGGCTGCCGGCCTCGAGCCGCTCCACCAGCTGCTCGCGGGTCAGGCTCGCATCGTCGATGACGGTGCGCGTCACAGCCTGGAGCAAGCCGGCCAGCGCCTTGTCCCGGATATCGATGGCGGCGACCTCCTCGCCGAACCGATCGAGCAGGAAGGGATGATTGACCAACGCGAGAATGATGACGGTGGCAAAGCCATGGGGCGACGGCAGCTTGGTCGGGCCGGTCCCGGCCGGACGTGGCGCATTCCCGGCGGCGGGCTTGCCGCGCCAGGCGCCCTGTTCGCGCCACAGCGCAAACAGCCGGTTCTTCACCTCGCGGCGGTAATGGTCGCGCACGCGGGTATTGCCGATCTGCGCCAGCAGCGTTTCGAGCTGCGCCTCGAACGCGGCGCGGCGCTCGGGCGTGTCGATGGCGTGCGCCTTCAACTCTCGCTGCCACAGCACGTCGATCAGCGGGCGGGCGCCGGCCAGGCACCCGGCGAAGGCCTTGGCACCTTTGCTGCGCACGAGATCGTCGGGATCGGAGCCCTCGGGCAGGAAGGCGAAGCGGAAGGAGTGGCCTTCGCGCAAGACCGGAAGCATGCGGTCGATGGCGCGGGCCGCCGCGGCCTCTCCGGCGCGGTCGCCGTCGAAACAGATGATCGGTTCCGCCGCGAGGTGCCACAGGATCTCCATCTGGCGCTCGGTGAAGGCGGTGCCGAGCGTGGCCACCGCGTTGGCGAAGCCCGCCTGATGAAGCGCGATCACGTCCATATAGCCTTCGACCACGATCAGCTCGCCGCGCTCGAAGGTTGATTGCCGCGCGCGGGCGAAATTGAACACGGTCGAGCCCTTGTCGAACAGCCTGGTCTCGGGCGAGTTCAGATATTTGGGCTCGGCGTCGGGATCGAGCGCGCGGGCGCCGAAGGCGATCACCCTCCCCTTGGCATCGGGAATGGGAATGGTGAGGCGATTGCGGAAGCGGTCGTAGCTCGGCCGGCCGTCATCGGGCTTGATGACCAGCCCGGCGTCCAGCAGCTGCGCTTCGGCAAAGCCTTGTTTCAGGAGCGCGGTCTTGAGCGCGTCCTTGGCGTTCGGCGCGTGGCCGATGCGGAACTCTTTCAAGGTGTCGCGCGCCAGTCCCCGGCGCTCGGCATAGAGCAGCGCCTCGCGCCCGTCGCGCGCCATGAGGCCATCCTCGAAGGCCCGCGCCGCCGCTTCCAGCGCCTCGAACAGGCCGAGCCGTTCCTTGGCGCTACGCTCGAATTGCGGGTCGGGTTTCGGCAGTTCGAGGCCGGCGTCGCCGGCAAGCCGCTCAACCGCTTCGGGGAAGGACAGGCCCTCGGTCTCCATGACGAAGGAGAACACGTCGCCGTGCTTGCCCGAGGAGAAGCAGTGATAGAAGCCCTTCTGGTCGTTGACCGTGAACGAGGGCGTCTTCTCCTTGTTGAACGGCGACAGCCCCTTCCACTCGCGCCCGGCGCGCTTCAAACTGACCCGCCGGGAGACGATCTGGCTGACCGGCAGCCGCGCGCGGATTTCATCGAGGAACGAATCGGAGAATTTCATCGCCGGACTGTGGGCCTTGGGACGAGGCGAAGCGCTTGGCGAATCGCATCATCACCATTATCCACTGTTTCGAACAAACCGGGAACCTCGGACGGAGTCGCTCGCATGGTCACCACGCTCGTTCTGGTACTGATGGCGGTCGCGGCCATCGCGCTCTTGGCGTGGTGGCTGCTCGATTTCGATCTGCCGGAGGTGGCGATCCCGGTAGCCGCGCCCGGCCTCGGCGTCGGGCTGATCTACTGGTACGGCACGGCGCTGGCGTGGGCCGCGGGGCTCGTTCTGCTCGCGATCGGCGGCTACGTCCTTTATCGCCTGATCGGCAAGCGCGGCAGAGAAAAGCCGAGCGGTCGTGATTGACCGGCGTCGGCCGCTACGGATTCGGGGTGCAGCTGCCGAACTGGGAGAAGGTCTTGCCGAGCTGGGAGATCGACATCGACATATCCCCGGTGGCCTTGGACACGACCGCGGTCCAGGTCAGGAGGCCGTGCCGGCCGTGCAGGATGAGCACCGTCGGGTCCTCATAGACATCGCCGGAGCTGAACAGCCCCTGCCCGCCGAACAGCCCGGAGAACAACGCCTTCTCCTTGACATTCAGCGTCACGAAGGGCGGGAGATTGGCCTGTGCGGCCGACACACGCTGGCAGCCGGCAACGGCCGTACATTCAAAAATCTCGGCGACCGAGCAGGCATAGGCCGGGGCGGCGACGGCCGGCATCGGCGCAAGGCAAAGAGCTGCAAGGAACGCCCACGGCGCGAAGTTCGAAACTCGCATCACATACCCCCATGTCTGATACGCAAAGGGCGAGCTTCATGCTCGCCGCGCCACAACAATAATGACTCTGCGGGCAAAATAAAACCGGGCGGCACGCGGCGTCGCGTCCCGCCCGGCTCAGTGTGCGTGCGCTAGTTCCGGCGGTCGGACGATCCGGCCAGG
Source organism: uncultured Alphaproteobacteria bacterium (assembly GCA_963812105.1). Taxonomy (GTDB): domain Bacteria; phylum Pseudomonadota; class Alphaproteobacteria; order Rhizobiales; family Methyloligellaceae; genus Methyloceanibacter. Next base: position 74,362 of record CAWEUF010000001.1, on the reverse strand, counting down.
ATCAGTTCGGCGGGCGCCACGGCCGTGAGGGTCGAGGCGTCGGCGCCGCATAGCAGGTTCACCGTCTCGCGCAGCGCGCCGTGGTCGAGCTTGACCATCTCACCCGGGCGCAGGCTCACCTTGATGCGCGAGGAGGCATAAGGCGCCTCGGCCCCGGCGTCCTTCCAGATGATGGCATTCACGGCGCAGGAGCCGCGCTCCGGCACGAAGAACGCGATGATGCGCTGACCGCCAATGGTGGCGAGGATGGGTTCGCTCGGTGCGACCGGGCCGAAATTGGTCTGCACCGGGTCGGCGTGCGCGGAAATCCCACCGGCAGCGATGGCGAGTACGACGCCGGCAGCCGCGACAGCGGAACGGTTGATACGACGATGTGGGGTCATTTCTGGCCTCCTTTTTGAGTTCAGCACCGAATCATTCGTGCTGCGGTGCACATAACATATTGCGGCGCAGTGACAGGTTTATGTTGCAGTGCGAAGACAAAAGGCCGCGTGACGTGCCGCCGCAGGCGAGACCCGACTGAGCGATTTGATTTTCAGATCGCGCGCGATTGTGCGCGTGGCGTAATCGTCGCGCCTACGAATTGGGCAATGAGGATCAGCCGAGCTTCGCCTTCACCGCGGCGCTCGCTTTGGCGAAGTCCATTTGGCCGGCATAAGCGGCTTTCAACTCGGCCATCACTCTGCCCATGTCCTTGATGCTCGCCGCGCCCGATTTCTCGATGGCGTCGGCGATCGCCTGGTCCATGTCCGCGGCGGAGAGCTGCTTCGGCAGGAACTCGCGGATGATGACGATCTCTTCGGCCTCTTGTTTGGCAAGCTCGACGCGGCCGGCATCGGCATAGATCTTCTCCGACTCCTCGCGCTGTTTGATCATCTTGGCCAACAAATCGAGCAGCTCGGCGTCGGTCGCCTCGCCCTTGCCGGCGGTGCGGGCGGCGATGTCGCGATCCTTTATGGCCGCGCTGATCAGTCTGAGCGTCGAGATGCGGCGTTTATCCTGCGCCTTGGTGGCATGCTTCAAGGCGGCGGTGATGGTCTCGCGCATGGAATCGCTTCGCGGGTTTTGAGGAAGAAGCTCCCAAAGTAATCGACGGGCCTAACCCACGCAAGCGAATTTGCCATGCTAAGCTATTGTTCTAACAAGAAAATTATTTGGTCTGTGGATTGACCGCGACGTGCTCGTGACATAAGAGTGCGCGGGCCCACGAGGCGAGATCCTTCGGCCCTACCCTTGACGGAACGATCCTTGCACCCGACCTTGCAAACCGGGCGCTCCAGCCGAACGGCGCCTATAAGAGCAGATGACCGACACCAATGAAGCTCCGGCCGCAGAGGCCGCACCCTTGCGCGCGCCGGTCGCCCCGTGGACCCACGAGGCGCCGACCGGGCTTTTGGTTCTTGCCGACGGCACCGTGCTCGAAGGCAAGGGCGCGGGCGCGGTCGGCGTCGCGGTCGGCGAGGTGTGCTTCAACACCGCCATGACCGGCTATCAGGAGATCCTGACCGATCCGTCTTATGCCGGGCAGATCATCACCTTCACCTTTCCCCATATCGGCAATGTCGGCACCAACGCCGAGGACATGGAGTCCGGGAGCTTGGCGGCCGGCGGCGTGCGCGGCTGCGTGCTGCGGGGCGAGATCACCAAGCCGTCCAATTATCGCTCGACGCAAGACCTCGATGCGTGGCTTGCGGCGCGCGGCATCGTCGCCATCAGCGGTGTGGATACGCGCGCTCTCGCCGCGCTGATCCGCGACCAAGGCATGCCGAACGCGGTCATCGCGCACGCGCCAGACGGCAAGTTCGATCTCGCCGCGCTGAAGCGCGAGGCCGCCGCTTGGCCCGGCATGATCGGCCTCGACCTCGCCAAGGACGTCACCTGCGGCCAGAGCTACAGCTCGGACGAGACCGGGTGGCGGTGGGGCGAGGGATATGGCCGGCAGGAGACGCCGCGCTTTCATGTCGTCGCCATCGATTATGGGCTGAAGCGCAACATCCTGCGCGAGCTGGCGGCCCTGGGCTGCCGCCTGACCGTGGTGCCGGCCACGGCGAGTGCCGAGGAGATTCTCGAGCGCAAGCCGGACGGCGTGTTTCTGTCCAACGGCCCCGGCGATCCGGCGGCGACCGGCGCCTATGCCGTGCCGGAAATCAAAAAGCTGGTCGAGTCGGGCCTGCCGGTGTTCGGCATCTGCCTCGGCCATCAGATGCTCGGGCTGGCGCTCGGCGGCACCACCGCCAAGATGCATCAGGGCCATCACGGCGCGAACCACCCGGTCAAGGACTACACCACCCATAAAGTCGAGATCACCTCGATGAATCACGGCTTCGCCGTCGACCGCGCCAGCCTGCCGGCGAGCGTCGAGGAGACCCATGTGTCGCTGTTCGACGGCTCCAATTGCGGGCTGAAGCTCAAGGACCAGCCGGTGTTCTCGGTGCAGTACCACCCCGAAGCTTCGCCCGGCCCGCAAGACAGCCACTATCTGTTCACCCGCTTCGTCGAGCTGATGACCGAGCGCAAGGGCAAAGCGTAGGCCATGCCCAAGCGCACAGATATCAAGACCATCCTGATCATCGGGGCTGGGCCGATCGTGATCGGCCAGGCCTGCGAGTTCGACTATTCCGGCACCCAAGCCTGCAAGGCCCTGAAAGAAGAGGGCTATCGCATCGTGCTGGTGAACTCGAACCCGGCCACCATCATGACCGACCCCGGATTGGCCGACGCCACCTATATCGAGCCGATCACGCCGGAGTTTCTCACCAAGATCATCGAGAAGGAGCGGCCCGACGCGCTGCTGCCGACCATGGGCGGCCAGACCGCGCTCAACGCGGCGCTCTCGCTCGATCGGGCCGGCATACTCAAGAAATTCGGCGTGGAGATGATCGGCGCCCGGGCCGAGGTCATCGACAAGGCCGAGGACCGCGAGCTGTTCCGCGAGGCGATGAACAAGATCGGGCTCGAGACGCCGCGCTCGCGGCTGGCCGACGCCGGCGCGCTGAAACGCGCCGACCGGCAGAAATATAAAGACGAGATCGCACGCATCGCAGCGGCCAACGCCGACCCAAGCGAGCGCGCCGAAGCGCTTGCCGCGTTCGAGGTGGACTGGGCGCGGCACGAGAGCGAGCGGCGGCGGCGCTATGTCGAGAAGGGGTTGATCGAGGCGCTCGACGCGCTGCCCGACATCGGGCTGCCGGCCATCATCCGCCCGTCCTTCACGCTCGGCGGCACCGGCGGCGGCATCGCCTATAACCGCGAGGAGTTCCTGGAGATCGTCGAGCGCGGGCTCGACGCGTCGCCGACCTGCGAGGTGCTGATCGAGGAGTCGGTGCTCGGCTGGAAGGAATACGAGATGGAGGTCGTCCGCGACAAGGACGACAACTGCATCATCGTCTGCTCGATCGAGAATATCGACCCGATGGGCGTGCATACCGGCGACTCGATCACGGTGGCGCCGGCGCTGACGCTGACCGACAAGGAATATCAGATCATGCGCAACGCCTCGATCGCGGTGCTGCGCGAGATCGGGGTGGAGACCGGCGGCTCCAACGTGCAATTCGCGGTGAACCCGGCCGACGGCCGCCTCGTCATCATCGAGATGAACCCGCGGGTGTCGCGCTCGTCCGCGCTCGCCTCCAAGGCCACCGGTTTTCCGATCGCCAAGATCGCCGCCAAGCTCGCGGTCGGCTACACGCTCGACGAGCTCGCCAACGACATCACCGGCGGCGCCACCCCGGCCAGCTTCGAGCCGACCATCGATTATGTGGTGACCAAGATCCCGCGCTTCGCCTTCGAGAAATTCCCGGGCTCGAAGCCGGTGCTGACCACCTCGATGAAATCGGTGGGCGAGGCCATGGCCATCGGCCGCACCTTCCCCGAATCGCTGCAAAAGGCGCTGCGCTCGATGGAGACGGGCCTCACCGGGCTCGACGACATCGTGTTCGAAGGGCTCGGCCAGGGCGACGACAAGAACGTGGTGCGCGCCGCGCTCGGCACCCCCTCGCCGGACCGGCTCCTCAAGGTGGCCCAGGCGCTCCGGCTCGGGGTCGACCACGCGCAGATCTACGATTCCTGCGCCATCGACCCGTGGTTCATCGAGCAGCTGCAAGACATCATCGATTGGGAAGAGCGCGTGCGCCGGCACGGGCTGCCGAACGATGCCGCTAATTTCCGCGCATTGAAGGCGTTCGGCTTCTCCGACGAGCGGCTCGCCAAGCTCGCCGGGCTCGAGGCGAGCGAGGTGGCGGCGCGACGCCGCGCGCTCGACGTGCACCCGGTCTATAAGCGCATCGATACCTGCGCGGCGGAGTTCGCTTCGCCGACCGCCTATATGTACTCGACCTATGAGGCGGGCTTTGCCGGTCCGCCGCAATGCGAGGCGCGGCCCTCCGCCAAAGACAAGATCATCATTCTCGGCGGCGGACCCAACCGCATCGGCCAGGGCATCGAGTTCGACTATTGCTGCTGCCACGCCGCCTTCGCGCTGTCCGACGCGGGCTTCGAGACCATCATGGTCAATTGCAATCCGGAGACGGTGTCGACCGATTACGACACGTCCGACCGGCTCTATTTCGAGCCGCTCACCGAAGAGGACGTGCTCGAAATCGTCCGTACCGAAGAGAAGAACGGCACGGTCAAAGGCGTGATCGTGCAGTTCGGCGGTCAGACGCCGCTCAAGCTGGCCCAAGCGCTGGAGCAGGCCAAGGTGCCGATCCTCGGCACGTCGCCCGATGCCATCGACCTGGCCGAAGACCGCGACCGCTTCAAGGCGCTGATCGAGCGCTTAGGCTTGCGCCAGCCGCATAGCGGCATTGCCCGCTCGGCCGCCGAAGCCAAGGCGATCGCCGTGGCAATCGGTTTTCCGGTCGTCATCCGGCCCTCCTACGTGCTCGGCGGCCGGGCGATGGAGATCGTGCATGACGAGGCGCAGCTCGCCCGCTACATCGCCGAGGCCGTGGTGGTGTCGGGCAAGAGCCCCGTGCTGATCGATTGCTATCTGCGCGACGCTATCGAGGTCGATGTCGACGCCATCGCCGACGGCGAGGACGTGTTCATCTGCGGCGTGATGGAGCATATCGAGGAGGCGGGCGTGCATTCCGGCGACTCGGCCTGCTCGCTGCCGCCGCATTCGCTGAAGCCTGAGATCATTGCCGACATGGAGGCGCAGACCAAGGAGCTCGCCAAAGCCCTCAACGTGGTCGGGCTGATGAACGTGCAGTTCGCCATCCAGCACGACGACATCTACATCCTCGAAGTCAATCCGCGGGCCTCGCGCACCGTGCCGTTCGTGGCCAAGGTGATCGGGATGCCGATCGCCGGCATTGCCGCCGAAGTCATGGCCGGACGGAAGCTCGCCTCGTTCGGGCTGAAGCGGCCCGAACTCGACCATATCGCGGTCAAGGAAGCGGTGTTCCCGTTCGCGCGGTTCCCCGGCGTCGACCCGGTGCTCGGCCCCGAGATGCGCTCGACCGGCGAAGTCATGGGCATCGATCGCAATTATGCGGTCGCGTTCGCCAAGAGCCAGCTCGGCGGCGGCTCTAAAGTCCCACTATCCGGCACGGTGTTCGTCTCGGTGAAGGACAGCGACAAGGACAAGGTGCTGGCGCCGATCCGGGAACTCGCCGAGATGGGCTTCCGCATCATCGCCACGCGCGGCACCAAGCGCCATCTCGACGGGCACGGTATCCCGAGCGAGCGGGTCAACAAGGTGCTGGAGGGCCGGCCGCACATCGTCGACGCCATCACCAATGGCGAGGTCGATATCGTGTTCAACACCACCGAGGGCGCCAAGGCCCTGGCGAACTCATTCTCGATCCGCCGCTCGGCCTTGCTCTATCATATCCCCTACTATACAACGCTGGCCGGTGCGCTCGCCGTGACCGAGGCCATCAAGGCGCTCAGGGCCGGGAGCCTCACGGTTGCCCCCCTGCAAAGCTATGTCGGCAAGCGCGCCAGAGATCATGCCTGAGAGCGCTTGAAATCCGCTAAAATCAACAGATTCTTGACTTAGACCGGGCATTTCTTGGACAGTAGTTCAGGGGGTCCCAAGGAGCTTCGATCGATATGGACAAGGTGCCGATGACCGCGGAGGGCTATGCTGCGCTTGAGGCTGAGATCAAGTATCTCAAGAGCGTCGAGCGCCCGCGCATCATCAAGCAGATCGCCGAAGCGCGCACCCATGGCGATCTGTCGGAGAACGCCGAATATCATGCCGCCAAGGACCAGCAGGGCATCACCGAGGCGCGCGTCGCCGACCTCGAGGACAAGCTCTCGCGCGCCGACATCATCGACGTGTCGAAGCTCAAGGGCGACCAGGTGATGTTCGGGGCCACGGTCACGCTGGTGGACGAGGATACCGACGACAAGGCGAAGTACCGCATTGTCGGCGAGATCGAGGCCAACGTGAAGGAGGGCCGCATTTCGATCACCTCCCCGCTGGCCCGGGCGCTGCTCGGCAAGCGCAAGAAGGACGTGGTCGAAGTGTCGACGCCGGGCGGCGGCAAGTCCTACAAGGTGATCAAGGTCGAATATAAATAGGGCCCGGACTCAGGCCCTGGCTGCCGCGCCGCGCACCGACGCGGCGGCGCCGGTGAGCGTGGCGAAATCGGCGCGGATCACATAGACCGGGATCGGCGCGAGATAGGCCGCCATGCGCCCCTTGTCCTCAAAGGCTTGGCGGAACGGCCCGCTTGCGAGCTTGGCGGTAAGCTTGGGCGCGATGCCGCCGCCGAGATAGACGCCGCCGCGCGCGCCGAGCAGCAGCGCGGCATCGCCGGCGAAACGGCCGAGCCAGCCGATGAACAGCTCGAGCGCCTCGACCGCGATCTCGTCCTCGGCCCCCAGGCCGCGCACGATCACGTCGTTTGGTTGCAGCTCGTCCGGACTGAGCCCGTGCGAAGCGGCGACCGCCTGGTAGAGCTCGGCCAGGCCGGGACCCGACAAAGCTCGCTCGGCGGAGAGGTGCGGACGGCCCTTGCGCAGCCGCTCGAGCAGCGCGAGCTGCCGCTCGTCATCGGCGCCGAGCGACATATGTCCGCCCTCGCCCGGCATGGCGACCCAGTGCGCGCCCGACCAGACCAGACCCGCGACGCCGAGACCGGTTCCCGGCCCAAGCACCGCCTTGGCCGCGTGCTCGAGCGGCGCGCCGCCGCCGATCTGATGGAGGTCGGCGCCGGACAGATAAGGCAGCGACAGGGCAAGCGCCGCAAAGTCGTTGAGCAGCTGGACGTCCTTGAGCCCAAAGCGGCGGCACAGGTCCGGCGTGGCAAAGGACCAGGTCGAATTGGTGAGGCTGATCTCCCCGCCCGTCACCGGTCCGGCCACGGCAATCGCCGCCCGGTCGGGCCGCGCCGATAGACCGCCGAGATAGTCGCCAAGGGCCGCTTCCAGATTTGGATGTTCGCCGCAGCGGACTTGGCGAATTTCGGACAGCGTCAGCGTCTCGAGCTCGGCAAGAGCAAAGCGGGCATTGGTGCCGCCGATATCGGCCACCAGGACCTGGGCCTCGATCCGGCGTGCTGCGCTCATGGCTCGTTCGTCCCCCCGAGATGAGGCCAAGGTCCTGCTTGGTATCGCATTTCACCCGGCGGTGCGAGCCTGGCGAATCGATGGAATGGCGCCTGCGCCCGCCTCGATCTCAGCATGAGGGGCCAGGAGCGCCGGGAGACGAGCCCGACCCCGGCTGGTATAAGGACCGCAGGGACCGTGGCCCATCCGGAGAGGCGCCGTCGGCGCATCACCACTAGGGGAAAATCTCATGATTTCGATAGTCGTCCGTTTGACCGCAATGATCTGGCTGCTATGCGGCACGCTTGCTCTGGCGCACACCGATTGCGGAACCGGGGTGGTCAAGGAGCGCTGTGAGCTGATGGAGCGTCAGGCGGACGACATGAAGATCATCGGCGACATGGCGAAGGGCAAGACGCCGTTCGACGCGGTCAAGGCGGCCGAAGCGGCGCGCGATATCAGCGTTACCGCCAAGAAGATCCACGAGCTGTTCCCCGAAGGCAGCGGCGGCGGAAAGAGCGAGGCGTTGCCTTCGATTTGGGAGCACTGGGACGACTTCACCGCCAAGGCCGACGAGCTCGGCACGGCCGCCGATACGCTCGCGGCGGCGCTGGACGGCGGCGACCCGGATTGGAAGGGCGCCTTCCAGGGCGTGTCGGACGCCTGCAAGGCCTGCCATCAGGATTACCGCAAAAAGAAAGAGAAGAAGGCGCAACAATAGGCCGGCGCCCCGTGCCGGCGGTCGATGCGTGGCCCGCTACCCCGCCCGCCTTCGCTGTTGATGAAGTCGCGCCGCCGGACCACAATCCCGGCTCCCGGCATCGGGGTTAACGGCAAGGCCCGCGCGGCATGATCGACAAGCTCGAATTCATCATCGCTCTGGCGCGCGAGCGGCATTTCGGCCATGCGGCCGAGGCCTGCGGCGTGAGCCAGCCCACGCTCTCGGCCGGCATCAAGCAGCTCGAAGATTCGTTCGGCGTGCTGCTGGTGCAGCGCGGCTCGCGGTTCCAGGGCTTCACCCCGGAAGGCGAGCGCGTGCTCGACTGGGCGCGCCGCATCGTCGGCGATACCCGCGCCATGCGCCAGGAGATCGACGCGCTGAAGCATGGCCTGGCCGGTCATATCCGCATCGCCGCCATTCCCACCGCGCTTGCCATGGTGGCGATGATCACCACCCCCTATCGGGCACGGCATCCCGACGTGAGCTTCACCGTCCTGTCGAAGAACTCGATCGAGGTGCTGGGACTATTGGAGAATTTGGAGGTCGATGCCGGTCTCACCTATCTCGACAATGAACCGCTCGGCCGAGTGCAGACCGTGCCGCTCTATAGCGAGCAGTACCGCCTGCTGACCTCGTCGGACAGCCCGCTCGGCAACCGCGATCAGGTGACCTGGGCCGAGGTCGGCAAGGTGCCGCTCTGCCTGCTGACCCCCGACATGCAGAACCGGCGCATCATCGAGCAGTTGCTGCGGCAGGCGGGAGCCGAGGTGGCGCCGACACTCGAATCGAATTCGGTCGTGGTGCTGTTCGCCCATGTCCGCACCGGCAAATGGGCAAGCGTCATGCCCGCCAAGCTGGCAGAGGTGCTCGGCCTGACCGAGAAAGTGCGCGCCATCCCGATCGTCGAGCCCGAAGTCACCCATTCGATCGGGCTGGTCGTGCCCCATCGCAATCCGTTGACACCCTTGATCCATGCGATGGTGCGAGAGGCCAAGGAGCTTGCGCCGCTGTTGAGCGGGTCCGCGGGCGTCCCGGAGCGGACGCGCCGACCGACGCGCCGCGCATCAGTCCGATAGGGCTTGGCTGATCGCGCCCGCTGAGCGGGGCCGCGCGATTTCAGTAACCAGCTGTAATTACTCTAGAATTTTGCCGCCAGATCACGGCGTTACAGCGACGCCCCACGGCAGCCGGCCCACGGGCACGGACTTCTCGGCCTTGAGCGACTCGACGTCGATCACCGTCAGATCGTTGGTCAGCCCGTTGGCGACGAAGTATTTCGTGCCGTCCCGGCTCATCTCGCCGTGCCAAGGCCGCTGACCCACCAGAATGTAGTCTGTGACCTCCTTGCTGGCGACGTCGATGACGGCGACGCGGTTGGAGGGACCCAACGGGACGAAGATCAACTTGCCGTCCTTGGTGAAGTCCATGCCGACCGGCTGAAGCTGCTCGGGGCGAACGCCGGGCACCTCGAAGCCGATCTTCTTGACCACCTTCCAGGTCTTGGGGTCGATCACCGAGATGGTGCCGCCGACCTCGGAGGAGACCCACAGCTCCTTGCCGTCGGGCGTGAACTTCGCCTCGCGCGGGCGGCTGTCCACCAGCACGTTGGCGATCAGCGTGTTGGTCGCGGTGTCGATGACATGGGCCATGCTGGTCGATTCCGAGGTGGCCACGGTGAACTTGCCGTCGGGGCTCACGCCCATGCCTTCCGGCTCGACGCCGACCGGCACCTCGGCCAGGATATCGCCGCTCGCGACATCCATGATGGTGACGAGGCTGTCGTCCTCATTGGCGATATAGATGATGTCGCCCTTGGGGCTCAGAGCCATCAACTCCGGATCCGGTCCCGACTCGAGCTGCCGCGTGATTTTGAGCGTGCCGATGTCGACCACGTCCATGATGTCACCGTCGCCGGCGGCCACGAACAGCTCCTTGCCGTCGGGACTCACCACGATGCCGCGCGGACGCCGCGAAACCTTGATGGTGTCGATCTTCTCCAGCGTGTCGGCGTTGAGCACAGTGATGGTGTTGTCCTTCTCGTTGGACACGAAGATCATCGGCTCGGCGGCGAAGGACGGGGTGGCGAAGGCAAGCAGCGCCGCGGCGGAGGCCGCGGCCAACAGGATGCGAGTCATGGGTCTACCCTTGTCGATGGTCATTTGAACTTGCACTTGGTCTCGGGCTTATCGAAGCCAAGCGTGTCGGTGACGTTGGTGGGGTGCAGAAAGCCTTCCTGCGGCGAAGTGGACACGGGAACGCGGGTGCCGCCGCCAAGCACGACCGGCTGCCGCATCTGATGGTCCCAGCTGCGGAAGCTCATGGCTTGGCCCTTGAAGCCTTCCAGCTTGAAATCGTCGGACAGCATATAGGCCTTCACCTCTTGCGGCGTGGTCTTGCCCGACTTCATCGCCGAGTTGGCGAGCGCGCGGAAGCCGAGCCAAGCGGTGTAGTCGCGCTCGACCGGCTGGCGCTTGGCGAGGCGCGGAATGGCGTTCTGGAAATGCATGGCGCCGGATTCGGTGTAGGACTTGTCCCAGGATGTCGCCTGCAAGCCTTGGGTGCCGACCACCGGCCGGGGCAAAGAGGTGCGGTACATCAAATAGTCGCCGAAATCGTCATCGCTGTTGATGACCCACACCACGTCGTGGTCCGGCGCGCTTTCCGTCTCCATCGGGATCTGCGATTGCACCTGCTGATAGCCCGAGTCGAGATTGCGGGCGCCGGGCGGCAGATCATAGACCTTGTCCTCGACCACCTTGCCGCCGAAGCGGCCAGCCGAGCGCTTGACCATGGCGAGATAATCCTGGTCTTGCGGCGTGTCGCGGCGGATGACGAACCAGCGCGGCCATTTCTTCCAGATCAGATATTGCGCCAGCGCATCGGCCCGCATGGCGTAATCGGGAATGATGTGAAACACGTTGACGCGGCATTCCTCCTGTCGGAGCTTGGTGGCGCTCGAACGAATATTCAGGATCAGCGCGTCCTTGGCCTCCGGCAGATCGGCCACGGCGAGGAGATCGGCGGGCTCGAGATCGGCGATGAAGAAGCGCTCGCCGCCGGCAAGCAGCTCCTTGGCCTTGGCCACCACGTCGGCGTCCTCGGGCACGATCGCCTCGATGAGCTCGAAGGAATGGCCGACGAAGTTTCCGGCCTGGTTCCCCTCTTTCAGCATCAGGCGGGCGCCCTGGATGCCCTTATCGGGGATCGGCTTCTCGGCGTAAGAGAGCGGCAGAGGCTCGGGATATTCCTTGCCGAGATAGACCACTCGCATATTTTTCTTGGCTTCGGCATCGGCTGCAGGGGCCGCTGGAGCGGCGGCAGGCGCCGGCTCCGCGGGGGCACCGCCAGGCGCGGCCGGGGCCTTGGGAGCGGCCTCACCGGCGGCAGGAGCGGCGGGGGTTTCGGGCGCTTGGGCCAGTGCCGGGGCAAGCAAGGCTGAAGCGAGCAACGCCAAGGCGACCAAGCGCGCACCAGGCTTGCAACGCTGACGCAATCTACCGACTAACAAACTCCACATAGCTGAGCGCTTTGTTGATTTCCAACGAGGGGAAAAGGGCGACAGGGGATGCGAGGGGGCCACGATGTTCAGCGCGCCAATTTTTCAGACATGTTCTCGCTTGGCAATGCGCACTGCACAATATGGCAAAGCCGTCCATCAAAGTGAGCGCGCTAATCTGCTGATTATATAGGGGGTCTGTAAATGGCCTGCCAGGGCACGGTAATCTTTATGCCAGCGTTGGCATCGCCGCAGAGCCCACTCGATTGAATTCCACACCGATAGAGAAAGCCGCCAAGCCCCCTCGAGGCTTGGCGGCTTACCAAAAATTAATGCAGATACGGCGGTCGCCGGCAGATCGCTATTGAAGCGGCGGCTTCGTCTCCGAGCCCGGACTGACCGAGCGGATATAGGCGATGATCTTCCAAAGCTTGTCGCTGGTCTTCACGATGGTGCCGAACTGCGGCATCGGTCCGACCACGACCTCTTGCTTGATACGAGTGTAACCCTGTTTCTTCAGCTCATCCGAGCCGAGCGCGATCAGCCGGAACAGCGTGTCGTCGTCCGGCCCATAGACCCAGGTGTCGTTGGTGAGCGGCGGGCACATGCCCCCACCGCCTCCGCCGCCGTGACAGCCGTTGCAGCCGGCTGACAGGTAGTCCTTGTGTCCCTGCTCGGCGACTTCAGCGATCTTGTCGTTATAGGGATTGTGCAGTCCGCCCTTGGGCGTGGCCTTGATGAGATCGAGCGGAGGCGTTTGGTCGTCCGCCTTGCAGCAATCGCCGCCCCCTGCGGCCTCGCCGCCGGCAGCGGCTCCGCCCTCCTCGGCCTGCTCCATCGGCTCCTCGGCCGCGCAGGCCTTCCAAGCGAACGCGCCCATGCCGGCAATGATCACGACCGTAAAAAGTCCAACGATGATTTTGCGCACAGTTCCGGTTCCTTACCCTAGTTGCGTTTTTGCCTATTGCGGTTTTGTTATTGCCCTTGTGGGGATGCATCGGAAAACAAGCTTGTCTGTCATACCGTCATCGTCGGCGCAGCGATAGTCCCGTCGAACCGTCCGGCAGCTCTAGCTTCCATCTGGATTAATGCAGCCGATCAATTGGTTACGTCGAAATCCATGCCCTCGAAGGTATAGCGGGGTACTTGGGTCCAGATGCCGTCCTCTTGCACCGGCACCTTGTGGATCTTGACGTCGGCGACGGTGAGCCGCCCGCTCTGCTGATCCACCCAGAAATCGACGTCGTAATATTCGTCCTTACTGCCCGGCTTGCGGAAGTCGGTGCAGGCGAAATACTGGCCGCCCTTCTTCAAATGGCGGACCGGCTGGTGCATCTCGACGAATTCGAGCGGGATGGTCTCGCCGGTCTTGTCGTCCTTGATGGGAACGTTGCCCTGCGCGTCCTTATTCTTGGCGATGAAATTGTGGATGGCGCTCATCACCTGCCAGGCGCGCGTCACCTCCATGTCGCCGGGGTGCTCCTGGACCGGCAGCCACCACCAGGCGACCGGCATGCGGGTGATCATGATCCAACCATCGCCTTCCTGCTTGGGGCCCTTCTGCACCCTGATATCCATCAGGGTCAGCTTGTCGCCGTCGGGCTTGAACCAGAAGTCGAGGGCGTATTGCTTCTTGGTCGTTCGTCCTTGTCGTGGAAGATGGTGTTGGCGAACCAGCCATAGCCGGACATGCCGCGCACGATCTTAATTTGCTCGAAGATCGAGATTGAGATCGGCGTCGAGCTTGGGATCGTGGTACACGAAGGCGCCATCCTTCGAGCGGTCCGCGATCACCTTTGCGACCGTCTCCTTCACGATCGTCTCGTCAAAATCCTTCGCGAACGCTGGAACTGCTGCAAGGTAGCAAAGAGCCGCGACGAGCGCCGCGGCCTCTGCAACTTGCAACAATCGAGACATAGCGAAACGCATCATTGACTCGTCGCCGACCCGGCACCTTCGTCCGTCGACGCGGGTGCCGCTGCGGAGCGGCCCAAACCTAGCACAAGGATGGCTTGAGCCGCCTCCTGATTGCCGTTCATCTCGGCGACGTCCGTCGCCGTCTTGCCCTGCTTGTTCTTGACCGCCGGATCGGCGCCCGCATCCATGAGAAGCCCGATCATGGGGGCGTTGTTATGTGCCGCCGCGATCATGAGGGCGGTCACGCCACTGTTCGCCTGGGCATTGACTTCGGCCCCGCGCTCGAGCAGGCCCTTGGCGATGTCGCTGGGGCGCGTGCTGCCGGGAAGGAAGCGCGCGCCCTCAGCGGGCGAGGTCTGCGCCGCGATAATCATCAACGGGGTCAGGCCATCGGCACCAGAGGAGCCGCTCACGTCGGCGCCGCCCTCCATCAGTGCTTTGGCCGCCTCGTATTTGCTTTCGGCGATGGCGAGCGCCAGCGGCCGAAAGCCCTGCGGGCCAGGTTGCTCGATATTCGCGCCATTCTCGATCAGCACCTTGATCGACGGAACGTGGTCGCGCATCGCTGCGACGACGAGCGGCGTAAAGCCGGTATCGTCGGCGCGATTTACGTCGGCGCCAAGCTCGATGAGCGCCTTGATCATGGAGTCCTTGCGCTGCCGCGCGGCATTTTGGAGTGGCGTCCACCCTTGCGGATCAGGCCCATTTACATCCGCGCCCTCCGCGACCAGGAACTTCACCCGGTCGAAATCGCTGGCGGTCACCGCATTGCTCAGCTCCTGATTGATATCAGCGCCTTCGGCAAGCCAAGCTTTCGAGCTTATCCCGGGTCACGACTTGGTCGGGCGAAGCAAGGTCGGGGCGAGCCTCAAACTTCTGATCGGCCAAGGCGATGTAGCTGCCATGGGCCGGCAGGTCGCCGGCGACCACGCATTTACTGCATTGGACGAGCGGCACGCCGTAGTCCTTGAGGATTTTTTCGACCTCCTCGGCGTGATCCTCGAGGGCGAATTCGAGCATATATTTCAGAAAGGCGTCGGTCTTGCGCACGCCAATAGCCAGCTCGAATTCGAGCGGCACTTTGTCATCCTGAAGATTGACCGGCAGGATAGTCAGCGGCTCGTTCTTCATGGTCTTGACCCAACCGGCGAAGGGTCCAAAGACCGCCGCGACGTCGAGCTCACCGTTCAACGTCTTTTGCACGGGCCACCACGGCTGATGCTCGGGAACGAGATCGGCGTCGTGGCTCTGCACCTGCAGCTCGACATTTTCGACGATGCCGCGCTTGGCGAGCGCCGCGCGAATGCCCGAGGTCTGGAATACGCCGATCTTCAGGTCTTTGAGCTTGGGGTCGTCGAGGCCGGTCAGTTCGAGGCCTTTGTCGTTGCGATATGCGAGGACATAGGGGGTCTTGTAGACGGGAAACGTAGTCAGCAGCGCGCCGTAATTGGCCGGCATGTCGAACATCACGTCGCACATGTCCTGGTCGAAGGTCTGCCGGGTGAGGCCCCGCTCCAGGAATGGACGCCAGGAATAGGTGACACGCGCGCCCATGGCCTCGCCAAGCAGGGTGGCGAGCTTGTTCTGGAAGCCCTCCTCCTTGATGTTGGAGAGCGGCATATTGCCGGGATCGGCGCAGACATTGAGGATCTTGAGCTTCTTGGCCTTGTAGGCAGCTTTGGCGGCCGCGCGGATGGCGATCTGCTCGCTCGGCGTAAGCTCGTCAAATTCCTTGCTGAAGTCTCGCTTGACAGGGGATTTTGCCGCGTCGGCCGGAAGCGGAGCAAAGGCAACCGCGGCGAGGCAAAGCGATGCCATCAGGATGCGAAAAGACATGGGGAACACTGCTTCTTCGGTTGGGCTGTTGGGGGACGTGCGGGCATTCAGCCTCGCCACACTCTACCCCTCGGATCAAGGGGTATTCTACCCCCTTAATTAAGGAAATGACGCCCGATGCCGCAAGGGCACCGGGCGTCACTTTTAGTTCAACTAGGCCGTCCGCTTATTCGAAGACGCGGAAGACGTTCAGCTCACCACCCTGGGGAATCTTGTCCAGGTTGGCGGCCTTGGTCATGGCCGTGGCGCCGATAGCGCCGAACTTGTCGTTCAGGTCAAGACCAGCGGTCACAGGCAGACCGATCCAGCCACCGATACCTGAGTAGGTACCGACATACTGCTTGCCACCCACCTTGTAGGTGACAGGGTTGCCGATGATGCCGGAACCGAGCTTGCGGCTCCACAGGATCTTACCGGAGTTCCGGTCGACCGCGCGGAAGTCGCCACCCAGCGAGCCATAGAACATCAGGCCGCCGTCGGTGACCAAGGTACCACCCCAGTTCGGATACTGATCCGGGATTTCCCATAGCGTCTTGCCGGTCAAGACATCGTACTTCTTGATCTTGCCGGTCGTGCCCTGCTTCTCAGGATACATGTACACGTTCGCGAACACGTAAACCGTGCCCTGGTTCGTGTGCGTGCGCTCCTGAGGCTCTAGCTCCATGCACCAGTTGTTGGTGGGCATGTAGAAGATGTTCGGCTCCTTAGGATCAACTGCACCAGGCTGTTGGTCCTTGCCGCCCATAGCAGAGGGGCAAGTTGACACGTTGCGGCCGACTTCCAGCGGGGATTTCTCCCGCACCTTGACCGGACGGCCAGTCTTCATGTCGACCTTCTCGGCCCAGTCCGTCGTCACGTATTTCGTGGCGCGGAGCAGAGTGCCGTCAGTACGGTCGAGCACATAGGCAAAGCCGTTACGATCGAAGTGAGTGAGAACCTTACGCTTTTTGCCGTCGACGTCCATGTCGGTCAGCATGTTCTCGTTGACGCCGTCATAGTCCCACTGATCGAAGGGGGTCATCTGGTAAGCGAAGACTGCTTCGCCATTGTCGACTTTGCGGCCGAAAATCGTCATCGACCACTTGTTGTCGAAATCACCAGTGTTGCACTCTTCGTGGGTCTTGTCGGGGCAACGATAAGCTGGGCTCCACAGGCCGGGGTTACCCGTCGAGTAGTAGACCATCTTGAGCTCTGGGTCGTAGCTGAACCAGCCCCAAGCCGCGCCGCCGCCGATCTTATAATCGTCGCCGGGGAACGTCTTGATGCCGAGGTCAGAACCAGCCTGGCCGAACTGCGGGTTGGCCTTGTTGGTGTCGGCCGTCAGGCACACGTCCTTGTCGGAACCCGTGCTGTGGCAAACCCAAGCCTCCGAGCCGTCCTTCAGATTGAAGGCAGCGACACGGCCGCGAGCGGCGAACTCGTCACCACCGAAGCCCATGATCACCTTGTCGTCGGCGATCAACGGAGCGGGAGTGATGGTCTCGCCTTTTTCCGGATAGGCGTACTTCACAACCCAGAGTTCCTTGCCGGTCTGGCCGTCGAGGGCAATCACGAAACCGTCGAGAGTGCCATAGACGAATTTGCCGTCGGCATAGGAACCACCGCGATTGACGGTGTCGCAGCAAGCGCGCGGAACAGCGGACTCGTCACGATCGGTCTTCTTGACGTAGTTCCAAACCGCCTTCGGATTGTCCGGGTCGGTCAGGTCCAACGCCTGCACCACGTTGCAGTTTGACATGGCCGGGCAGCCGGAAACCATGAACAGCATGGTCTTGCCACCGACGTCCTTGATGATGAGGGGCTGACCCTCATGACCACGCAGGGCATTGGTGCCCTGCAGCCAAACCATCTGCAACTTGCCGATGTTCTTCGTGTTGATATCGGCCAACGTGCTGTGACGCGTCAGCGCAAAATCCCGGCCGGGGGCTGGCCACTGATCGGGGTCTGCCATACGCGCAAGCTGCTCCTCATCGGAGCCAGCCACTGCCTGACCGGAGAGGCCCATCATCACTGCGATGAGGGTTCCAGCCAGAACACCAAACTTCATTTTCATATCTTTCTCCTCTCCCTAGCTTACTCAGTTCACCGAATCGAAAGCTGAGCTATTCTGTGTGCCGAGACGCGTTTCTTCCTTGAGCGAATCAAGAGAGCACCGGGCCCCTGCAAGTTTTCAAGCTGTCACTGTGGATATGGGAGGCTTCCCGAAAGCGTCGAAGCAAATAAAATTGCCTCGCGCCCGCTCCTAGCGGCGGGTCCTCCGATGAACACATCACGCGGTGACACCTCACGAGGAATCACAACCTAGCGCAGAGTGAAGTGCGGCGTTTTCAAAATCTCGATGGAAACGGGCATCCCACGCATTGCCAAGCTGCCCGCTCATAATTGCCAAATGTAATGGCTTTGCAAGCGAAAAGTGCTCGTGGCAATCGATTCAGCTAGATGTTTGTTCTCTCGCTGCACTGCATCAATTTCCGAACCCCGCGGTTTCCGGTGTCAAGCAAAAAGCTTGCGTAATTTGTGTGCACCGCATGGACGAGTTAATTCGGAACTCAATTGACGCGAGAACCTTAGCGGGAAGACACGGATCGCGACAGGCGTGGTCTTGGAATCCTCACCAAGGCTACTTGCGGACCTTGCTGCATCTGCTCGGAATGCTCGGTATCGATCACTCGCGCGACTTCACCGAGGTCGCCGGCAGGTGCTGAATGGCGATGCGCATCAACTCGGGCAGCGTACGCACGCCGAGTTTCGCCTTGAGTTGGGTACAGGTGTTGGCGACCGTCTTGTAGCTCACATGCAGATGCTCGGCGATCACCCCATAGGGCTTGCCCTCGGCCACCAGCGCCAAGGTTTGCAGCTCCCTTACGGTCATGCGGCGCAACGGGTTGGTGGTGCCCCTCGCCTCCATGAAGGCGACCTCCGAGGCCAGATCGTGACTGAGATAGGGGCGGTTCTCACGCACTTTCTGGAACGCTCTGAGCACCTCGTCGGAGGAGGTGTCTTTCAGCACGTAGCCGGTCGCGCCGACTTCGAGCGCGCGGCTGACGATGACCGGATCCGAATGCATGGTGAATACCAGGATCGGCGTGTGCTGGTCATGCAGGCGCAGCCTGCGGATAAAGGAAAGCCCGCCAAGCGCGCCGGTGCGCATCGCCAAGTCGACGATGATCACGTCGGGTTTCTGCGTGCGGTAGAGGCGGAAGCCGTCGGCGAGGCTTTGCGCCTGGACGATTTCGTTGACGCCGGCGTCTTCGAGCAGCTGCTGACACCCTTGCAGCACGATCGGGTGATCGTCGATGACCAGCACGCGCGTCACGACAGCCCTCCAACCAGTTCAGGCGCGCGGCGGCGGGCCGTGCTGGTGCGCTCCACCGGAATCTCGACATGGACGGTCGTCCCGTGCGAGGGCGAACTCTCGATCACGCAGCTTCCGCCGAGCGAGCGCACGCGCTCGGACATGGCGGTGAGGCCGAAGCCCTTGGGCGTGGCGGGCGCCATCCCCTTGCCGTCGTCGCTCAGGATGAGCGCCAGCGTGGCGCGCGACTTCTTGGCGCTGGAGCGCTGGAGCGCCGGGGTCTCGGCGAGATCGACGGTGAGGGTCTGCGCCTTGCCGTGGCGGATGGCATTGGTGATGCCCTCCTGAACGCAGCGATAGAGGGTGAGATCGATCGCTTCGCCATAGGAATCGGCGAGCTTGCCGATCGCGACGGCGACATGCGTGTCGGGGTGCCGGCGCTGGAAGCCGGCAATGAGCTCGTCGAGCAGCTCGGCCAGCTTGACCCGGCCGAGCGGCGCCGGTTTGAGCTTCTTGAGCAGCGCGCGGTTCAACAGCTTGAGCCGCTCGGTGATCGATAGAATCTCGCCGACGCGCCGGGAGATCTCAGCGGTGCGCTTGTCGGGCAGTTGGTCGGCAAGATTTTGGATGGATGAAGCATTGGCGGTGATGCCGAACAGGCAAGGACCGGCCTCGTCGTGCAGCTCGTTGGCGATCTCGCGTCGCTCCTCCTCCTGCACGGTGACAAGCTGGCGGTAAAGCCGGCTGTTCTCGTCGCGCCCGGTGTCGAGCGCGCTTGCGAGCGTGTTGAAACGCTCGGTGATGATGGCGAGCTCCTTGACCTTCGGCAGCGGCAAGCGCGTCGCGTAGTGACCGTCCTCCAGGCGGAGCATGCCCCGCGAGAGATGCACCATCGGGTCCAGCAGCCTGCCGAGCACGACATAAAGGATGGCAAGGATCAGCGCGTTGAGCGCCAGCCACACGATGGCCAACGAGGAAAAGTCGTGCCACGCCTCGGCGATCTCGTCGGCCGGCTCGCCGACGATGACCACGGGGTTGGCGTGCTCGAGCGCCACCACCCTCACCGCGCGGCCGACCAGTTGTGGCCGGACCAGCGCGGCAAACCAGCCGGGCACGTAGTCCCTCCCTACGGCGCTGTGGTCCCGTGGCGGCGACACCACGGTGAGCTGGCCGCTCGGATCCATGAACATGATGCGCACATGGCGCAGATGCTTGAGCTCGAGCGGCAGTTCCTCATTGAGCTGGGTGAGCCGGTCTTGCGCCGAGAGGTCCTTCATGGTGGCGGCGACGAAGCGCTGAGCGACTTCCAGCGAGGCTTCGATCTCAATCTTAGTGGCGGTGCGGGTATTCAGGATCGAGACCGCGCCGGCCAGCAGCGCGGCGAGAAGATTGATCACACCTATCGCGACGAGGAGTTGGGTGCGGACCGGCCGCTCATACCAAAGCTTTTTCAGCACGGCTGCTATCGTCTCCGGGCCTTGCCTGGCGCTTCCATAGCCCATTTTTTGCAAGTCCAGGCAGGGGAACTTGCTGAAATTGCAGTCGATGGCGGAAGTCAGGAAATAGCAAGGGCAACCCTGGCAATTGGATTGCCAAATGTTCCCGGCCGTTCTTGCGAAGCTGGCTGAGCAAGCCCGCTGCCCCAGGTCTTCCGCGGGCTACGGCTTTGCGATGCAACACCCGCCGTCGGGCGGTGGGGTGCGGCCGAGGCTGCACCCTTTAGCCTGGACAGCCCCAGGGCCTACCGGTCCCGGGGGAAATCTGCCTTACGGATTGAACTGATTCAGCTCGCCGAGGAGGTAGTCGAACAGGCCCGCGGTCAACTTGATGTTCTCCGCCGTCACACCGCCGTCGAGAAACAGATCGGAGGTGAAGATGAAATTGTTCTCGTTATCGAGGTTGGCCTTGGCGAAGCGCCATTGGGTATTCCAGGCATTGACGAAATCGAGGGTGAAGGTTGGATCGGCGGTGAACCCGGTCCAGAACTGAATGGAGCTGCACCCCTGAGCCTTGCAGTCATAGGGGAACACCAGCACGTTAAATCCGGACATGGTGGTGGCCACGTATTTCCCGGTATTGTCGGATTGAACCTCGGACGGATAACCGGCGGCGGTGAGGATCGCGGCAAGCTTGTCGGGCTGAATTCTGGACATGGCCGCGCCCCCGGCCCGTTCTTCTTGGGCGTAGGACTGGCCTGGTGTCGCCAAAATCAAGCCGCCAAGGACGGCCATCATGAACAGGATGCGCATTGGGGAACCCTTCGGTTGGACATGCACTCGCGCGCGGACGCGGCGACCGGAGTTTGTGCGAGAACGGCTTTGCCTGGCAAGACCGTTCTCTGTCAGCGGCGGCGTTAACCGCATTACATTTCAGTTAGGCTGAACGGAACCCATGGAAATGACATAGTCGGTCTTGTATCATCTGCCAGCTTCGTAAAGAGGACTAACAGATGCGCGCCATCACCTTGATTGCCGTTATGACCCTGAGCCTGGGCTCGTTGACCGGTGCCGCCCTCGCCGAGCCGCCTGCCGTCAAATCCAATTCCGCCGCGATTGAGGCCGCCAAGGCCAAGTCGCTCAATCGCATGAGCGTCGGTGTTTTCCGTAGCCTGCGGATGAGCCGGTCGAGCGCGGCGACGGCCCTTAACGCCAGCTTGAAGTCCACCGCTCAGGGCGTTACCGACCAAAAGTTGAACGTGCAGCGCGCCGCGCTCACCAACAGAAAAATGCCATCCAATGTCGCCCGGTCGACGCATCGCCCGCAGCTGCAGTCGCTGACGGCCGACGATGCCGATTATGAGGCGATGGGCCTGGCGCCCACGTCGGTGCCGAACACGGCCAGGATGAACAAGCTGCGCTAGCCTCCGCTTAGGCCGCCCGGCCGCAGCCGGTCAGGTCGCGCGCTTGCCGAAGGCGAGAATGCCGGCGACCGGCACGACGAAGCCGATGGTGACCGCGGCGATGGTGAGCGCCGCCAGGTCGGCGTAGGAGCCGCGGCCGACCTCGAACCAGATATTGAGATATTTGGTCTGAAGCGCGCCGGCCACCAGCGCGATATTCATCCATGACGCCATCAGCGCAAACCAGGTAGCCCGTCGCCCCGCGGGCGCATTGATGGCCACGATGGTGAGCGCGGGAATCATCGACAGCTCGGCGAAGGGCGAGGTTATGGTGGTGTCGACAAAGGCGATGGTCCTGGCCCCGAAGCCGAACGTCTCCATGGTCCACTGGTCCCAGCGCAGCGCCAACGCGATGCTCGGCAGCGACAGCACCGTGCCGATGATGGTGAGCCATAGCAGCACCTGGGCAATGGGCTTGCGGGTGATGACATCGGAGAACAGCCAGGCGCCGGCGAGGCTCAAACCTGCGCCGATCTGGGCCAGCGTGCCGTAAAACGCCTCGTCGAAGCCGAGCACATCGATGGTGAACCAGCGATAGCCCTCCCCCACTCCCGGGCTCGCCCGGTACAGGAAGATCACCAGGGCGGCATAGAAGATGCGCTTGCGATGAACCTCGTCGAGATCCGCGGCGATGCGGGCCAGCATCAGCGCGATGACGGCAACCGACACGACGAAGACGAGCTCCTGGCCGAAGGGCAGCCCGCTCAGGCCGATGGCCAGGACCACCGCTCCGAACGCGATACCGCCGCCGAGAATGCGCCAATCGATCGGCTTCAGCGCGACGGCATCGAGCCGGACCAACATGGCGCCGGTGAGGGAAATGGCAGGGATGGCGAGCCCGAACAGGAACACCGTCTCATAGCTGTAGATTTGCGCGAGCCAGCCGGACAGACCGGCCACCGACAAGATGCCCGTCCACAGCGCGAGCCGTCCCAACACTTGCACCAGGCCAAGCTCGCGGTCGATCTCGGCCTTAGGCTTCGGCGTGCCGTCGGGGCGTTGCCGGTCGACCACCTCGGTGGTCATGGCGTCGGCGATGACGTCTTGCAGCACCACGCCGATCACGATCATGAGCTGCGCCATGACATAGAGCGCGTTCTTGCTGGCGAAAGCGATCCAGCCGCCGGCCGCGCCGGCCAGCAGGATCATCCCGGAGGCCACCAAGCTCGCGCCGATGAACACATAGGCCCGGCGCTGGGACCCCAGGATCGGAACGGAATCGGCGAGCTGCCCGAACACCATTTTGATGGTCCAGGGCAGCGTCAGCCACACGGCGATGGCGGCAAGCTCGGCGGGGGTGAAGGTCAGCGCCTCCTTGATCCAGAAGGCCTGGGCGATGGCGACCAGCCCGAGCGCGCCATAGGCGTAATAGATCATCAGCAGCGGCAAATAGCGCAGCCGCATGGCGCGGATCGGCGTGACCAGCGCCGCCTTGAGCTTGTCGCGCAGACGCCGTCGCTCGGCGCTATGAGCAGGGGAAGCCGCCGTCATGCTTCTTCTTAGCAGCCTTATGCGCGCATCGAAGCAGCGACGCGCGCCCGCTCCGCGGATTCCTTCCGCAAAGCGAAACCCTTCACGACGAAGTAGATCGCCGGGATGACCACCAGGGTGAGCACGGTCGAGGACACCATGCCGCCGATCATCGGCACGGCGATGCGCTGCATCACCTCGGCGCCGGTGCCGTGGCTCCACATGATGGGCAGCAGCCCGGCCATGATGGCGGCGACGGTCATCATCTTGGGACGCACGCGCTCGACCGCGCCCGACATGATGGCGGCGTAGAGATCCTCGCCGGTGAATGGGCGCCCTTCCCGCTCGCGCTTCGCCTTCAGCTCTTCGAGCGCGTGGTCGAGATAGATCAGCATCACCACGCCGGTCTCGGCGGCGACGCCGGCCAGCGCGATGAAACCGACCGCCACCGCGACCGAGAGATTGAAGCCGAGCCACCACATCAGCCAGAAGCCGCCGACCAGCGCAAACGGCACCGACAGCATGACGATCAGCGTCTCGGTGATGCGGCGGAAGTTGAGATAGAGCAGCAGGAAGATGACCAGCAGGGTCACCGGCACCACCACCTGCAGCCGTGCCTTGGCGCGCTGGTAATATTCGAACTGGCCGCTCCAGGTCGCGTAATAGCCGGGCGGAAAATCGATTCCGGCCGCCACCGCCTTCTGCGCGTCGGCGACATAGCTGCCGAGGTCGCGGTCGCGCAAATCGACAAAGATATACAGCGCGAGCTGGGCATCCTCGGTGCGGATGCTCGACGGGCCTTGGCCAAGACTGACCTTGGCAACCTCGCCGAGCGGCACGGTGCCGCCATTCGGCAGCGGGATCAGCACCTCGCTGGCGATGTCTTCGGGCCGGCTGCGGTAGTCGCGCGGGTAGCGGAGGCTGACGGTATAACGCTCGCGTCCTTCCACGGTGGTGGTCACCGGCTCGGCGCCGAGCGCCATGGCGATCACGTTCTGGACGTCGGCGATCATCAGCCCGTAGCGGGCGAGCTGCGTCCGGTCGGGATCCACGTTCAGGTAATAGCCGCTGATGGCCCGCTCGGCATAGGCCGACGAGGTTCCCGGGACTTGGCGGATCACCGCCTCGATCTTCCGGGCGAGCTTCTCCATCTCACCCAGATCCTTGCCGTAGACCTTGACGCCGACCGGGGTGCGAATGCCGGTCGACAGCATGTCGATGCGCGCCTTGATCGGCATGGTCCAGGCGTTGGACACGCCGGGAAATTGCAGCGAGCGGTCCATCTCGGCGATCAGTTTGTCGACCGTCATGCCCGGGCGCCATTGGTCTTCGGGCTTGAGGTTGATCACGGTCTCGACCATTTCGGTGGGCGCCGGGTCGGTCGCGGTCGAGGCGCGGCCCGCCTTGCCCCACACCGAGGCGACTTCCGGGAAGGACTTGATGATCTTGTCCTGGGTTTGCAGCAGCTCGGCCGCCTTGGTGACGGAAATTCCAGGCAGCGTCACCGGCATATAGAACAGCGTGCCCTCGTTGAGATTGGGCATGAATTCGCTGCCGAGCCGTGACGCCGGCCACAGACTTACGCCGAGCACGGCCAGCGCAACCAGGATCGTGGCCGCCTTGTATTTCAGCGCGAGCCTGATCACCGGCCGGTAGACCCACATCAAGAACCGGTTCACCGGGTTTTTCTGCTCCGGCATGATGCGGCCGCGCACGAACACCATCATCAGCGCCGGGACCAGCAGGATGGAGAGCAGCGCCGCGGCGCCCATGGCGAAGGTCTTGGTATAGGCGAGCGGCTTGAACAGCCTGCCCTCCTGCGCTTCCAGGGCGAAAATCGGCAGGAAGGACACGGTGATGATGAGCAGGCTGAAGAACAGCGCCGGACCGACCTCGACGGCAGCCTCGATCAATATCTCGCCGCGGGGCTTGCCGGGCGGCGCGCGCTCCAGATGCTTGTGCGCGTTCTCGATCATGACGATGGCGGCATCCACCATCGCGCCGATGGCGATGGCGATGCCGCCGAGGCTCATGATGTTGGAGCTGAGGCCCAGCGCCCACATGCAGATATAGGCAATGAGGATGCCGAGCGGCAGCGTCAGGATCGCCACCAGCGCGCTGCGGGCATGAAGCAGAAAGATCACGCAGACCAGGGCGACGATCGCGCTCTCCTCGATCAGCGTGCGCTTGAGGTTATCGATCGCCCGGTAGATCAGGTCGGAGCGGTCATAGACCGACTCGATGGTGACGCCCTCGGGCAGGCTCGGCGCCAGCTCGGCAAGCCGGCGCTTCACGTTGTCGATCACCGTACAGGGCATTCTCGCCGAAGCGCTGCAGCACGATGCCGGAGACGGCCTCACCTTCACCGTTCATCTCGGCGATGCCGCGGCGCTCGTCGGAGGTCAGCTCGACCCGGGCCACATCCTTCAGCAGCACCGGGATGCCGCCTTCGTTCTTGACCACGATCTGCTCGATGTCGGACAGGCTCTTGAGATAGCCGCGCCCGCGCACGGCGAACTCGGTCTCCGACACTTCCACCGTGCGGCCGCCGACATCCATGTTGCTGTCGCGGATCGCGTCGCGGATGCGCGACAGCGGAATGTCGAGCGCCTGGAGCCGGCGCGGATCGATCACCACGCTATATTGCTTGACGAAGCCGCCGACGCTGGCGATCTCCGCCACGCCCGGGGCGTTGGCCAGCCCGAACCGCACATACCAGTCCTGGATGGTGCGCAGTTCGGCGAGACTTCGTTGCGCGCCGCGCACCACATATTGGTAGACCCAGCCTACGCCGGTGGCGTCGGGACCGAGGCTCGGCGTAACGCCTTGCGGCAGGCGCCGGGCCGCCGAGCTCAGATATTCGAGCACGCGCGAGCGCGCCCAATAGATGTCGGTGCCGTCCTCGAAGATGACGTAGACGAACGACACGCCGAAAAAGGAGAAGCCGCGCACCACGCGCGCCTTGGGCACGGTCAGCATCGCCGTGGTCAGCGGATAGGTGACCTGGTCCTCGACCACTTGCGGCGCCTGGCCGGGATATTCGGTGTAGACGATGACCTGAACGTCGGAGAGGTCGGGGATGGCGTCGAGCGGCACGCGCGACACCGCGTAGATTCCGGCGACGGTGACAAACAGCGTGGCGAGGCCGACGAGAAAGACGTTGCGGGCCGACCAGCGAATGATCGCGGCGATCATGGCTGCGCTCCCGGGCTAAAGGACTGGAGCGCGGCCTTGAGATTGCTTTCGGCGTCGATCAGGAACGTAGCCGAAACGACCACCTCCTCGCCCACTTCGAGGCCGCTCGTGATCTCGGTATAGGCTTCGCCGCGGCGGCCGAGCTCCACGGCGCGCGGCTCGAAGCGACCGTCACCCTTGGCCACCAGCACGACCTGGCGCATGCCGCTGTCGATGATGGCGCTGTCCGGAACGGCAATCGCCGTCGCCTGGCCGGCGCCGGCCTGGAACACCACATCGGCATACATGCCGGGTTTCATCTTGCCGTCGGGATTGTCCAGCTCGATGCGCACGGTGATGGTGCGCGTCTCGGGATTCATCATTTCCGGATAGATGAAGGACACGGCGCCTTCGTGCGGCTCGGCCGGGAACGCTCTGAGCGTCACGGTTGCGGGCATGCCGACTTTGATCTCGCCGATATCGGACTCGGCCACCTCGGCGACCACCCAGACGCTGGAGTGATTGGCGATGCGAAACAGCTCGTCGCCGGCCATCACCCGCTGGCCCTGGATGACCTTCTTCTCGACGACGTCGCCGGTCGCGGGCGAAGGCCAGTCGATGGTGCGCGGGTTGGTCAGGGTCTTGCGCACCTCGTCGATGCGGCTGTCGGGCACGTCGAGATTGCGCAATTTCTGCATGGCGCCGGCGAGACTGCGGCTCGCTTCGGCCTTCGAGGACGTGCCTTCGGCCCGGAGAGCGACCAGAAGGTCGGCTTGCGCGAGTTGAATCTGCGAGCTGTAGAAGCGGAACAACGGTTCGCCCTGGCGGACGTGCTGCCCGGTCTTGTTGACGAACAGCTCCTCGATGTAACCGTCAGAGCGGACGGTCACGACCCACAGCAGCGACTTGTCGTGCTTGATGGTGCCGATGCCGCGCACGGTGCGGGAGAGGCTTCGCGCCTCGACCTTCTCGGTCCGCACCCCTGAGCGTTGGATCTTGTCGAGGCTGACCTTGACCGTGTTCGGATCGTCTTGCTCATCGGCATAGACCGGGATGTAGTCCATGCCCATGGAGTCTTTCTTCGGCACCGGCGAGGTGTCGGCAAAGCCCATGGGATTGCGGTAATAGAGAATCGTCCGGTCGGGCGCGGCGGGCTGAGACTGTTCGGCCAAGGCGGGCGTGGCGACCGTTTCGGAACGATGCGCGTACCAATAGCTCGCGGCGGCGCCGGCAACCATGCCGGCAACCAATAGGATCAGACTGTTCGAACGCCTCATGGCGCGTCTCCCGGAATCCTCGTTGCTGGGCCTCTGCCTGGCGACAGACAGAGGACTGGCGCGTGATGCTAGGGCGCGAGCAGGCGCTCACACCGGCAGCACGGCTTTACCGAGGATTCAGATTCGGGGAGGCGGCGAAGGGGGAGTGGATGACCGAGTGGTCGCGATGCCAGTAAGAGCCGACGACTGAGTTGAGGCGGAGAGGATCAGCGCAATTCCGGTCGGCGCCAAAGGGAGCGCTGAGACACCCGCGCATTTCAGCAGGCACTCGGCAGATTTGCCGCAATCGCCCTTGGTCTGCTTATCGCAATGCTCTGCCTGCGGGCAGCACTCCATCGGAGCGGCGACAGTCGCTTGATGCGAAAGATTGCGCGCGTTGGCCGCCGCGACCGGCAGCATGGCTACCGAAAGGGCCGTCAAGGCCACCATAATGGCTCGGGCGATGCGCATGGTCTCCAGCTAACTGCCCCCATCCCTCTCCGTCAAGTGACAGAGCCGTGAGGCTTAATACTTCTATAGGCCCAGCGGTCCGAGGTGATCCGTCAGGTCGTGGTCGGGCACCTTGGTCAGGTCTTTTTGCAGATCGCCGACCACCAGCTGGGCAAGCGGCTTGGACAGCTTGTGCTTGAGCTCGGTCAGCACCCCCGGCGGGGAAACCAGCACCAGACTGTCGAATTGGCCGTTGGCATGCTCGGCGGCGACCTGCTCGGCGACCAGGGCGATAAAATCCTCCTTGGCGGCCTCGTGCAGATCGCGGCGCGGCTCGACGGCGGACCGCCCCGGACCGGCGCTCTCCATCACCCGTGACGGCCGGTCACGGCCGAGATCGCTCGAGCGCTTGTGCATGTCCGCGGCGACGAAACTCAAGACCGTTCTGAAGGCGCCGTTCTCGTCGCGCTCGACGAACCGTGCCCTGCCGCCGTCGGCGATGACGTACCAGATCTTCGCTTTCTTCATGGCGTTGGCCGCTCTCCTTCGGCACACGGGGACATTATATAAGCCACATATAGGCGGCGAGATCGCGACTTACGGCTCAAATCGTATGTCGGTCGGGCTATCCGCTTATATAATGACTGAAACTCGGAACCTCATTGGTTCGGAAGCAGGCTGAGGAGAGAGAAATGGCCGCCAAAGACGCCGAAATGCCAGCCCACCATGCGCTGAGCGAGGAGATCCAGGAGATCGCCAAGCATCTTCAGACTTTGCGCAAGGACATCGAAGGTCTGACCGGGTCGATCAAGAGCGCGGGCGGCCATCAGGCCGAGCGCGTGCAGGATGCGGCCGGCGACGCCGTTGCCGCCATCGAGGCGTCAGTCCGGCGCAATCCCGCGCAAGCCCTCGGCATCGCGGCCGGCATCGGCTTTCTGGTCGGCGTGATTTTGCGGCGTTAGGCGGCGCCATGCCAATACCGTTGCAGATCAGCTTCCGGAACATGGACCCCTCGCCTGCGGTCGAGGCGCGCATCCGCAAGAAGGCGGAGAAGCTCGAACGCTTCCACGACCGCATCATCGGCTGCACCGTGGTGGTCGAAGCGCCCCACCGTCATCATCACAAAGGCAAGCTCTACAGCGTGCGGGTCGATATCAGCGTGCCGGGCAAGGATGTGGTGGTCGATCGGGCCAAGCCCAGCGATCACGCCCATGAGGACGTCTATGTCGCCATCCGCGATGCTTTCAATGCGGCGACGCGCCGGCTCGAGGATCAGGCCAGGAAGCTGCGCGGCGAGGTAAAGACCCATGCCGGCCGGCCGCCGGCCGAGGGGTGAGACGCTTTAGGTCTTCCAGAAGCGTTTGGTGTCGGTAAATCGCGCGAAGGCGTGCTCGGCCTTGAGCAGCAAATTTTCCTCTTGGGCTTGGGCGTCAGCGAGACCCGGAGCGGTGGCGGCCTGCCCTTCCCTCTTGGGGTCGCTGTCGAGACTGTCGGCGATCAAGACGTGGCGGGTGGCGAGATCGTTGAGGCCGCCGAGCGCGTCCTGCAAATCCTTGAGCGCCGAGAGCAACTCCGTCCGGCGTTTGGAACTCTTCTCGCCGGGAAACGTGCCGGCAAAAAACTCGATGGCGTAACGGAGGCGCTTGGCCCGAATGCGCAAGCGGTGCCGTCCCCTCACGCTGCGATGCCTGAGGCCGGCCCCCTTGTTCTTGATCCGCTTGCGAAGCCGGGCGAGTTTCTTCTCGGCGTGGTCCGCCACCGGACGCGTGCGAAGCGCTTTGCGTTCCTTATGATCGTCGGTCGCCCACGTGCCGGTCTCAATCCATTCGGCGAGGTCAAGCACGGCGGCGCGGAACCGCAGCGACCTGGCGGCGGCGGCGGCGCGGGCATAAGCCGCCATGCGTTTCTCCTCGAATTCGCGATGAGACGCGGCGATGGCCGGGTCCTCGGGCCGCTTGACCCTTAACGGGTGGAGAACCTCAGCACCAAAGACATCGAGGTCACGCGCGGGTCCAAGCTCCTTGGTAATCCATTTGAGCTCGCCCTTGATCGTCTCCAACTCATCGTCGTCGACGACGTCGGCAAAGATGGCGATGGCGGCGCGCAGGCGCCTCAGACCGATGCGCATCTGGTGCAGGGACTCAGCCTTGCCGGCGCACATCGACGGCTCATTGGCCATGATCTGCCTTAGGCAGCTCTGCGCAATGGCGCGAAACGCCTCGCCGGTCTCCATGGTCGGCGGAATGTCGATTTCGGAGGCTTTCTCCGCCTCATAGAGGCGGCCGCGCAGCAGCTCATAGCCGCGCTCGGCCTTGGACTTGACCTCGAGCCTGAACGGCAGGGTCTCGGCCAGTTCATGGGCGAGACGAAACAACGCCCATTTCTTGCCGCGCTTGAGCTCGAGCTCGACCTCGGAAATCGGGCGCGTATGCGTTCGGGTGGCGATCTCGCCGCGATCGATGGCCACTTCGATTTCGGAACCGTCCTGCTCGACGCGGCAGACATGGCGCATGATTCGCGTCTCGAACACCGGTCGCAACGCCGCCCGGATCTCGGGCGTAAGCAGCGGCTCGAGGGCGCTGCCCTCAAGTCCGTCAAGGTCGAGCGTGCTATTCGGAATTTCACGCTCCCATTCGAGGCGCTCGAGCAGCTCGGTCTTGCTCTTGGCGCTCTTGATGGTTTGCACATAGCGGCCGCCGCTATCGCGAATGCGCACATAGACGCCGAGCCGGTGCAGCGCGCAGTCGGGCGTGTCGAAATAGGTGGAGACGAGATCCTTGTCCTCGGCCGGGCCGAGACTTGCTGCAAGCGCTGGATGGGCGGCGATACGCGCGGCGTCGGCCGGCTCGAACTCGAGCTTGAGCTCTATCTCCACCGCCTGGCGCGCCGAGTCACGAGCCATAACGCCTTACACTGCTCCGTTGCGACTCCAAGCCCGCCACGCGGGGTGGCGCGACAGAGCCAGTATCTTGCTGTCACAATCAAGCCTGTTATCGGGGAGAATCGCCGCGCCTCAGGCCGCTTCACGCGCGGTTTGTGTCAGGCGGTTAATTTTGTCGCGAGCGGCGCGAGGTCGATGGCAGGCTTGCGTCGCGTGCTTCTCACCGCGGTTCCGGCTTCGGCCGGCGGCGTAGCTCCCTCCGGCCCGAGCAGTTCGACGCGATTGCGGCCGGCGCGTTTGGCCACGTAGAGCGCGGCGTCGGCCCTACGGAACAAAGCGCTGAGATCGCCAGCCGTGCCGAGATCAGAGGCAGCACCGACGCTGACCGTGGCGCCGACCGCCAAACCGTCGACGAACGCGCCGGAATTGGCAAAAGCATGGCGCACCGCTTCGCCGGTCCCGACCGCTTCCAGCGGATCGGCGCCGGGTAGAATGGCCGCGAATTCCTCGCCGCCGAGGCGCGCGACCAGTCCGGCGCCATCGCAGTAGGCCTGGGCCGTGGTGGCAAACAGCTTGAGCACGCGGTCGCCGAGTTCGTGGCCGAAGCGATCGTTGGTCTGTTTGAAATGATCGAGGTCGAAAATCAGCACCGATATCGCATCGGCCCTCAGGTCGCAGTCCTGGCTGAGGGCGTCAACCGCCTCGAACAAGGCGCGGCGGTTGGGCAGGCCGGTCAAGGAGTCGGTCAGAGCCTCGGCGCGACGCTCCATCGCGCTACGCTCTTTCGTCATGGCCATCACGATGAAGGCCAACGCGACGCGCAGTAGCAACGTGATGAGGATAACCGACGGGAACCAGAGGCTCGCATCCATCCAGTGCGATTCGCTGATCGGCATAGCGAGGTTGAGCGGCAGCCACGACAAATAGCCGAGGCCGGTGACGACCAGCAGGCCGACCGCCGGCCAGCGGGACGGAAGCTGTTCGCCGTTGCAGCGGGCGAGCTCCGCCGCCGCGGCGAAATCGTAGGCGGCGAGAATGGTGCAGACGGCGGCGAGGCGATGATCGAAGGATTGGAGATAGCCGAATTGGGCCGCCAGCAAGAACGCCACCGGCCCGAGTACGACCCAGAGAAGACGCGCTTGGCGGTGGGCGAACTCGCGCGCCGCTTTCCATTTGATCGCACAGCCCAGAATGATCGGGGCCGCGCCGATGGGAAGGAGTGTGCCGGCGGTGACCGGCGAGGCGGCGGCGCTAACGGCAACGCCCGTAGCCTGGATCAAAAGAGCCAGTCCCCACCACCCGACGAGCGGGCCTTCGCGCTCGCGCGCCCAGGTGAAGAGCAGAACAAGGCCAAGGACGACCGTTACCGCGACGCTCACGGCCGACATCGTCTGCATGTCGAGATGCATCAAGTGCCCCGCCCTCTGGGATACACAACCTGGCGAGGACCCTAGAGCACGCTTCATCACAGCAAGCTTTACGCGCGCGTTCGCATTTCAGTGAAATTTGAAGGACCGCGCCGAACGGCGCGACATAGCGGCCGTGCAACACACCGAACGCAAATTTGATCGATTGCGTCCGGGCTAGCTTTGCGGACGGGCGTTGGGGAAAAACAGCTGCTCGCCGCCGATGGTGTAGCCGGCAATCGCGGCTTGCCCTTCCGAGCCCGTCAGCCAGTCGATGAAGGCCTGTCCCTCTTTGGCCTTCACATTGGCATGCTTGTCCGGATTGACCAGGATGACGCCGTATTGGTTGAACAGCTTGGGATCGCTCTCGACCAGGACTTTGAAATCAGCCTTGTTGGCGAAGCTGAGCCAGGTGCCGCGATCGGTCAGGGTATAGGCCTGTTTGCCGACCGCGGTATTGAGGGTCGCGCCCATGCCCGATCCGGTCTCGAGATACCACGTGCCGCTCGCGGGCTTGGGATCGACGCCGGCGTCCTGCCACAGCTTGAGCTCGGCCTTATTGGTGCCGGAGTCGTCGCCGCGCGAGGCAAACGGCGCTTGCGCTTCGGCGATCTTCTTGAAGGCTTTGGCCGCGTCCTTGAGGCCGGTGATCTTGGCCGGATCGGCGGCGGGCCCGACAATGACGAAGTCGTTATACATCACGTCCTGACGTTTCACCCCCCAGCCCGCGGCCACGAACTTCTCCTCGTCGGGCTTGGAATGGACGAGCACCACGTCGCCGTCGCCGTTCTCGGCATTCTTCAGGGCCTGGCCGGTGCCGACCGCAACCACGCGCACATCGATCCCGGTCTTCGCGGTAAACATCGGCAGAATATGCTCGAACAGGCCCGAGTTCTGCGTCGAGGTGGTCGACTGGACGATGATGAACTTGTCTTCGGCGCGCGGCGTGCCGACGCTCCACAGCGCAAGCGCAAAGGCGGCGACGACGATTCGAATTGCAGCTCTTCGGTTGATCGGCATGGACAGCCTCCTTGCACCGCGGATGCGCGGCGGATCGATCATTCCGCATCATGGTAACAGGGGAAAGGCAGTCTTAAAACTTGGCGGTGAAGGCGACGTCGAAGGTGTGGCCCTCGAACGTGTTCTTGGCGTCGAACTCCTGATAAAACTTGGCAATGAAGGTCAGCGGATTGCGGGGATCGCCAAGCGTATAGCTCAGCATCGGGCCGGCGCCGAACACTCTGGACTCGAACGAGCCGAGCCTGGCGCCTGAGCCGCTATCGCCGGTGGTTTGGATCATGGCGTAGCCGACCGCGCCCACCCCCCACCGGCCGAAATTCTTCATGATGGCGCCGTCGAGATTGAGGATATTGCCGGTCTCGTAGTCGGTCGCCGGGTTCTCCCAATTGACCGAATAGATCGCGGCACCGTTCACCTGCCAGCCGGTCTTCGGATTGTAATAGGTCCCGGCGATGCGGTTCATCACCGCCCAATGGTTGAGGCTGGTATTGGCGAGCTGCTTTTTGCTGTAGTCGCC
Organism: uncultured Alphaproteobacteria bacterium; assembly: GCA_963812105.1. Classification (GTDB taxonomy): domain Bacteria; phylum Pseudomonadota; class Alphaproteobacteria; order Rhizobiales; family Methyloligellaceae; genus Methyloceanibacter. Next base: position 40,524 of record CAWEUF010000001.1, on the reverse strand, counting down.
GGTCGGCGCGAAGCCGAACACGCCGACATTCCAATGAAAGTTGCCGGCGTTCCAGCCCAGCACCAGCGGCGCGAAGGCCGAGTCGCCAAGCGCGAGATTGGTGTCGCCGGTCTTGAAGTTGAACGGCCCGAAGGTCCGCTCGCCGAGCGGGCCGGTGAATTGAGGAATGTTGATGCCGACATCGACATCCATGGCGACCATGCTGGGCACCACGGCGACGGCATAGGTGCCGCCGAGGATCTTCCATGGCGTCACATAAGTGAGCGCGGCCAGGGTGGCGGTGTAGTCTTGCTCGACGCCGACCTGGGCGAAGCCGTTGAAGATGATGCGGTCGACGCTGCCTTCGTAATGATAGGCGTCGGTGCGGAAATAGAAGCCCGGCACCGGCGGAACGATGCCGCCGAAAATATCGGTGTAGCCCTTGACCCAGGGGCCGGTGCCGAACTCGGCGGCGTGGGTAGAAGAGATAGGAAATAAAGCGGCGACGCCAAGAAAGGCCCAAGCCGACAACAGAAATCGCGATGAAGCAGCTCGATTAGGGCCAATCCCCGTACGCATCTTTGGACCCCCCGTCGAGGCCATTTGATCTGAGGGGAGCGAGTGACGTCAATGCTCATTATCTTAGGCAGAGGCCGATCGGCTCGCTGCGTGGCCGTTAGGCCACACAAGGTGCCAACGCTGAAGCCTCAGAGCACGAGGCCGCCGGCCAGGAAGGCGCGGGCGGTCTCGCTTTGCGGCTGGTCGAAAAAGCTCTTGGCCGGTTGATGCTCGACGATGCGGCCGTGATGCAGGAAGATGATTTCGCGCGCGAGCCGTCGGGCCTGGCCGACATCGTGGGTGACGACGATGATCTTGATGCCGCGGCGTTGCGCGTCGATCAGCAATTCCTCGATGGCCAGCGTCGAAGCCGGATCGAGACTCGCGGTCGGCTCGTCGAGCAGCAGAATGTCGGGCTCGAGGCTTAGCGCGCGGGCCAGACACAGCCGCTGCTGCTCGCCGCCGGACAGTACTCGTGCCGGCGTGGCCGCGCGGGTTTCCAGACCGGCGAGCTTGAGCGCATCGCCGACGCGGATGGCGCGGTCGGTGCGGGCGACGCCGCGCACGCCCAGCGCATAATAGATATTGGCGGCGGCCGAGCGGCGCAGCAGCACCGGCTTCTGGAACACCATCGCCTGCCGGCGCGCCAGCTCGCGGTCCAGCCGCTTGCCGCCCCACAGCACCTCGCCGCCGGTCGGCGCGATCAGACCGTGCATCAGTCGCAGCAGCACGCTCTTGCCGGCGCCGTTCGGCCCCATGATGACGGTGATGCCCGGCTCCTCGATGGTGAGATCGAGGCCGTCGATGACGCGCTTGCCGTTCGCCTGGTAGGACAGGGCGCGCAGCTCGAGCGGCAGGAGCGGTCCATGCCCATTGACGGAGGCCTTGGAGCCGTTGGGCGGGGTTGGGTCAAGCATAGGCGTGACGCACGGCGAAGCGCCGCACGCTCATGAGCGCCGCATTGACGGCAAAGGCCGTGAGCAGCAGGACGATGCCGAGCGCAAGCGCCAGCGCGATCTCGCCTTTCGAGGTCTCGAGCGCGATGGCCGTGGTCATGGTGCGCGTCACGTGATCGATATTGCCGCCGACGATCATGACGGCGCCGACCTCGGCGATGGCGCGGCCGAAGCCGGCGAGCACCGCGGTGATGAGCCGGTAACGGCCGTCCCACAGCAGCGTGGCGACGATGGCGCTGGAGGAGGCGCCGAGCGAGCGGAGCTGCTCGTCATATTCTTCGAGCAGGTCCTCGCAGGCTTGGCGGGTGAGCGCGGCCACGATCGGGGTGACCAGCACCACCTGGGCGATGATCATCGCGGTCGGCGTGTAAAGCAGCTGGAGCACGCCCAGCGGACCGGCATTCGACAAAAGCAGATAGACGAACAGCCCGGCCACAACCGGCGGCAAGCCCATCAGCGCGCTCAACACCGCGGACACCACGCCCCGGCCGGGAAAGCGGTAGACCGCGAGCGCGCCACCGAGGGCGAAGCCGATCGCGCTGGCGATCACCACCGCCAGCAGGCTGACCCTGAGCGACAGCAGCACGATCTCGACCAGACGCGGGTCGAGCGTGACGATAAGCCTCAGAGCCGTATGAAATGCTTGGAGAAAATCGGGCATGGGAAGGCTCTGATCGAATCACTATGTGGCAGGGGTGAACACCCCTGGCGGCGATCGGACGTTATCTAAACCGTCGGGCCGAGAAAAGCGTTAGGAGGCGACATGCCGGCACCGCCCTTGACTTGCCGACCCCGGCCGGTCGCTGTATCACCAAGCCCACCCTTTGTGACGCTCTATTCCCGCATGGCTGGGCAATTCGGCGCCGGGCGGGGTCTCAACGGAAGGGAGTAAGCGTGGAGCAAAAGACCCCAGATAGCGGCGGCGGGCCGGACCGGCCGGCACGACATGTCGGCTCACGCAAGCGGGCCCGAGGCTTTCCCAAAGGCCGCCAGCTCGATACCGACGCACTCCAGGACATCAAGGACTTGCTGCGCGGCAAGCCCCGCCGCGCCGATCTGTTGATCGAGTATCTGCACCTGATCCAGGACCGCTATCATTATATCTCCGCGGCGCACCTCAAGGCGCTGTGCGAAGAGATGCGTCTGCCGCAGGCGGCCGCTTACGAGGTCGCGACGTTCTACGCGCATTTCGACGTGGTGAAGGAGGGCGAGACCCCTCCCCCGCCAACCACCATCAGGGTGTGCGATTCCATCACCTGCGCCATCAAGGGCGCCGAGGCCTTGTTCGACGCGCTCAAGTCAGGCGCCGACCCGGCCGAGGTGCGCGTGCTGCGCGCCCCGTGCATGGGACGCTGCGACACGGCGCCGGTCGCCGAGGTTGGACATTATTTCGTCGATCACGCCACGCCCCAAGCGGTCGAGGCGGCGGTCGACAGCGGCAAGCGCGAGACGGAAGTTCCCCGCTACGAGACGCTGGCCGAGTATCGCGCCAAGGGCGGCTATGCGGTGCTGGAGAAGTGCCGGGCCGGCAAGTTGCCGTTCGACACCATCATCAAGGAGATGACCGACGCCGGCTTGCGCGGGCTCGGCGGCGCAGGCTTCCCCGCCGGGCGCAAATGGCAGATCGTGCGCTCCTATCAGGGGCCCCGGCTGATGACCATCAACGGCGACGAGGGCGAGCCCGGCACGTTCAAGGACCGCTATTATCTGGAACGCAACCCGCAGCAGATGTTCGAGGGCGCGCTGATCGCCGCCTGGGCGGTCGAGGCCGAGCGCATCTATCTTTACATGCGCGACGAATATCCGGCGGTGCTGCACATCCTGGCGCATGAGATCGAGGCGCTGGAGCAGGCCGGCATCATCGCCAAAGGCTTCATCGAGCTTCGCCGCGGCGCCGGCGCCTATATCTGCGGCGAAGAGTTGGCGATGATCGAATCGATCGAGGGCAAGCGCGGCTACCCGCGCAATCGCCCGCCTTATATCGCCGAAGTCGGCCTGTTCGGCCGCCCCACCCTCAATCACAATGTCGAGACGCTCTATTGGATCCCGGAGATCCTCACCAAGGGCGCCAAATGGTTCGCCGATCATGGCGTCAACGGCGCCAAGGGCCTGCGCTCGTGGTCGGTATCGGGGCGGGTGAACAAGCCGGGCGTGATCGTGGCGCCGGCCGGCATCACCGCGCGAGAGCTGATCGAGATGGCCGGCGGCATGGAAGACGGCGAGACCTTCAAGGCCTATCTGCCCGGCGGCGCCTCGGGCGGCGTGCTGCCGGCGAGCCTCGGCGATTTGCCGCTCGATTTCGGCAGCCTCGATAAATACGGCTCGTTCGTCGGCAGCCACGCTATCGTGGTGTTCTCCGAGCGCGACGACGTCGCCGACATCGTGATCAATCTGCTGCGCTTCTTCAAAGACGAATCGTGCGGGCAATGCACGCCGTGCCGGGTCGGCTGCGACAAGGCAGTGGCACTGCTCGAACGGCGGCAATGGGACAAGGAGCTTCTGACCGAGCTCGCCCAGACCATGCGCGACGCGTCGATCTGCGGACTTGGACAGGCCGCGCCCAATGCCTTTATCTCGGCCATGCAGTTCTTCTTGGATGAGCGGCTGGGAACCGAAATGGCCGGGCGCGCTTAGGGAAATAGATGATGACAGACCAATTGCTATTCACTCTCGACGGAAAAGTGGTGTCGGCCCGGCCGGGCGAAACCATCTGGCAGGTCGCCCAGCGCGAGGGCACCGACATCCCGCATCTGTGCTGGCTGCCGCAGCCGGGCTATCGCGCCGACGGCAATTGCCGCGCCTGCATGGTCGAGATCGAAGGCGAGCGCGTGCTGGCCGCCTCGTGCATCAGAAAGCCCTCGCCGGACATGGTGGTGAAGACGGCCACCGACCGCGCCGTCAAGGCGCGGCGCATGGTGATGGAGCTGCTGATCGCCGACCAGCCGCCGCACGAGGATTTGCCGGACCGCGTTTCGCCGTTCTGGCACTGGGCCGAACTCCAGCACATCGAGACCTCGCGCTTTCCCGCCCACGACATCATCAAGCCCGACCTCTCCCACCCCGCCATGGCGGTCAATCTCGATGCCTGCATCGATTGCGGGCTATGCGTGCGGGCCTGCCGCGAGGTGCAAGTCAACGACGTGATCGGCATGGCGTTCCGCGGCATCGGCTCGAGGCCGGTATTCGATTTCGACGATCCGATGGGGCGCTCGACCTGCGTCGCCTGCGGCGAATGCGTGCAGGCCTGTCCGACCGGGGCGCTGATGCCGAAATCGATCGTCGATCCGATCACCCAGCACGGCACGCGCGAGGTCGACCGCGAGGTCCATTCGGTCTGTCCCTATTGCGGCGTCGGCTGCCAGCTCAGCTATCAGATCAAGGACGAGAAGATCGCCTTCGTGCAAGGCGCCAACGGCTATTCCAACGAGAACCGGCTGTGCGTCAAAGGCCGGTTCGGCTTCGACTATGTGACCAATCCGCAGCGGCTGATGAAGCCGTTGATCCGGAAGCCGGGCCTGCCCAAGGGCGTGAATGTCGATCCGGCCAACCCCTACACCCATTTCCGCGAAGCAAGCTGGACGGAAGCGCTCGATTTCGCCGCCAAGGGGCTCGCCAAGGTCGCCGAGCAACATGGCAATAGCGCCATCGCCGGGTTCGGCTCGGCCAAGTGCACCAACGAGGAAGCCTATCTGTTCCAGAAGCTGATCCGCACCCGCTTCCGCAACAACAATGTCGACCACTGCACGCGGCTGTGCCACGCCTCGTCGGTGGCGGCGCTGATCGAGGGCATCGGCTCGGGCGCGGTGACCGCGACCTTCAACGAGGTCGAGCATGCCGATGTGGTGATGATCATCGGCGCCAACCCGACCGAGAACCATCCCGTCGCCGCGACCTTCTTCAAGCAGGCGGCGAAGCGCGGCGCCAAGCTCATCGTCATCGACCCGCGCGGCCAGGCGATGCGCGAATACGCCACCTACATGCTGCAATTCAAGCCGGCCAGCGACGTCGCGCTGCTCAACGCCATCATGCATGTGATCGTCGAGGAAGGGCTGTACGACGTTCAGTACCTCCAGGCCTTCACCGAGAATTTCGAGAGCCTGAAGAAGCATGTGGCGAGCTACAGCCCCGAATCGGTGGCCGCGGCCACCGGCATCGACGCCAAGACCATCCGCGAGGTGGCCCGCACCTTCGGCCGCGCCGAGCGCGCCATCATCTTCTGGGGCATGGGCATCTCGCAGCATGTGCACGGCACCGACAATGCCCGCTGCCTGATCGCGCTGTCGTTGATGTGCGGCCAGGTCGGCCGGCCCGGCACCGGCCTCCATCCGTTGCGCGGCCAGAACAACGTGCAAGGCGCCTCCGACGCCGGCCTGATCCCGATGTTCTACCCGGACTACGCCGACGTGAAGAGCGATTCGGTGCACAATAAATTCGAGCAGCTATGGAAGACGGAGCTATCCGATAAGCCCGGCTTGACCGTGGTCGAGATCATCAATGCGGCCGTCAAAGGCGAGATCAGGGGCATGTTCATCCAGGGCGAGAACCCGGCGATGTCGGACCCCGACCTCGATCATGCCCGCGCCGGCCTCGCCAAGCTCGAACACATGGTGGTGCAGGACATCTTCCTCACCGAGACGGCGATGATGGCCGATGTGATCCTGCCGTCCTCGGCGTGGCCGGAGAAGTCGGGCACGGTGACCAATACCAACCGCCAGGTGCAGATGGGCCGCAAGGCGCTGCCGCTGCCCGGCGACACGCGTGAGGATCTGTGGATCCTGGTCGAGCTGGCCAAGCGGCTTGGCCTGCCTTGGACCTACACCCATCCTTCCGAGGTGTTCGCCGAGATGAAGCTCGCCATGCCGTCGCTCGACAACATCACTTGGGAGCGACTGGAGCGGGAATCCTCGGTGATCTATCCCTGCCCGGCGCCCGATCAGCCGGGCGACGCGGTGGTGTTCGGCGACGGCTTCCCGACCCAGACCGGCCGGGCGCTGCTGGTGCCCGCCGATGTGTTGCCGCCGGCCGAAGTGCCCGACGACGAATATCCGCTGGTGCTGATGACCGGGCGGCAATTGGAGCATTGGCATACCGGCGCCATGACCCGCCGCGCCAACGTGCTCGATGCGCTCGAGCCCGGGCCGACCGCAAGCCTCAACCCGCGGGAGCTCGCCCGCAACGGCATCAAGCCCGGCGAACAGGTCCGGGTGACCACGCGCCGCGGCTCGATCGAGCTTACCGCGCGCGCCGACCGGGCCGTGCAGGAAGGCACCATCTTCATCCCGTTCGCCTATGTCGAGGCGGCGGCCAATATCCTCACCAACCCGCAGCTCGATCCGATCGGCAAGATCCCCGAGTACAAATATTGCGCGGTTAAGATCGGCCGGGCGCATGGGGACGAGCCCCACGTGCCGTTGCCCGATATCAACGTGACAGCGTCGGGCCTCTAGCCCTACATTCCGCCGATGAGTTCGACCGCGCCGGTCGTCGGCATTCTCCTTGCCGGCGGCAAATCGAGTCGCATGGGGGGCGGCGACAAATGCTTGAGGCCGCTCGGCGGCAGGCCGATCCTTGCCCATATCATCGAGCGCCTGAGGCCTCAGGTCTCCGACATGATTATCAACGCCAACGAGGACGCCGGCCGGTTTGCCGGGTTCGGGCTGCCGGTGGTCGGCGACAGCATCGCCGGATATGCCGGGCCGCTGGCCGGGGTGCAGGCGGGGCTCGCCTGGATCAAGCGGAATCGACCCGACAGCGCTTACGGCGTCACGGTGGCGACCGACACGCCGTTCTTTCCCGCCGATCTGGTGTCGCGCTTTTTGGCCGAGGTGAGAGACCCGCCTGCCCTGCTGGTGGCGCGGTCGGCCGAGGGCGTGCATCCGGTCATCGGTCTGTGGCCGATTGCTCTCGCCGATGACATCGAGGATGCGCTGAAGCATGGCCTGCACAAAGTGGGCGGCTTCACCGAGCAGCATGGGGCCATCGAGGTCCCCTTCCCGCCGGTCAAGATCGGCGGAACGGAGATCGATCCCTTCTTCAACATCAACCGGCCCGAAGATCTGGCCGCGGCCGAGGCCCTGATGCGCGAGCACGCGCCATGACGCCGCCGCTGTTCGGGGTGGTGGGCTGGAAGAATTCGGGCAAGACCACGCTGATGGTCGGCCTGATCGGCGAGCTGGCGCGGCGCGGCTATGCCGTCTCGGTGATCAAACATGCCCACGCCAAGTTCGAGATCGATCACGAGGGCCGCGATTCCTACAAGATGCGCGAGGCCGGCGCGTGCCAGGTCGCGCTGTCGTCGCCCCGGCGCTTCGCTTTGATACGCGAACTGGGCGAGGCGCCGGAAATGTCGTTTGCCGACAGCCTCGCTTATGCCGGCAAGTGTGACCTCGTGCTGGTCGAGGGTTACAAGCGCGAAGCGTTTCCCAAGATCGAGATTCGCCGCGACGGCGCCGCCTCGCGCGAAAAGTTGCAGGACAGCTTCCCGCAAATCGTGGCGATTGCCTCGGATCGTCCGAAGTCCGAGGACGGCACTCTTCCGGTGTTCGACCTCAATGACGTCACGGGCATCGCCGACTTCGTCATCGCCACGATTGGGCTGAGACCGAAATGACGGCCAAGTTGATCGACGATTGCTTCGTCCTCGACAAGGACAGGCTGCCGCATGACGAAGCGATCGCCATTCTCAAGTCGCGGGTGCGGCCGATGGTGGGCGTCGAGCAGGTGCCGGTGGCCGACGCCGCTTGGCGCTTCCTGGCGGAGGCCATCGTCTCGCCGCGTGCCATCCCGGCCCATGATAACGCCGCGGTCGACGGCTACGCCTTCGCTCATGCCGCCTACGATCAGGAGCTGGGTGCGAGACTCAAGGTCGTCGGTCAAGCCGCCGCCGGTCATCCGCTCAACGAGACGCCGACGCGCGGCAACGCGGTGCGCATCTTCACCGGCGCGGTCATGCCGCAGGGCCTCGATACCGTGGCGATGCAAGAAGATGTGCGCCTCGAGCAAACGGGCGATGAGCTATGGGCGCTCATACCCGGAGGCCTGAAGGCAGGCGCCAACCGGCGGCTTGCCGGAGAGGACGCCCAAGAAGGCGCGGTGCTGCTCGAACCGGGTGCGCGGCTCAGGCCGCAGGATGTGGCGAGCGCGGCGGCGACGGGGCTCGGGCAGATCCCCTGCTTTGCGAAGCTGAAAGTCGCCATTCTCTCCACCGGCGATGAGATCCTGCGGCCCGGCGAAAGTTTCTCGCCCGGCAAGGTCTACGACGCCAATGCGCCGATGTTGCAGGGTCTGGTCCAGGCGGCCGGGGCGGAAGCCGTCGATCTCGGCGTTCTGCCCGACAAGGCGGAGTTGGTGAAATCCGCGCTCGCCGACGCCGCCCGCGCCTACGACGCCATTATTATTTCAGGCGGCGCGAGCCAAGGCGCCGAGGATCACGTGGTGAACAGCCTCGATGCGCTCGGCAAGCGCCATCTGTGGCAGATCGCCATCAAGCCCGGCCGGCCGATGAGCTTCGGCCAGATCGGCGATTGCGTGGTGCTTGGGCTGCCGGGCAATCCGGTCGCGGTGTTCGTCTGCTTTCTGATCTATGTGCGGCCGGTGCTGACGCGGCTCGCGGGCGGCGCCTGGCCCGAGCCGCAGCGCTTTGCGTTGCCAGCTTCGTTTTCGCAGAAGAAGAAAGCGGGCCGGCGCGAGTTCTGGCGCGCCAAGCTCACTCAGGACGCGGGCGGGACGCTTCAGGTCGCCAAATTTCCCCGCGACGGCTCGGGACTGATCTCCTCGTTGCGCGAGGCCGACGGCTTGATCGAGGTGGCCGAAGACGTCGCCGAGGTCAAACAAGGCGACCTGGTCGATTTCATCCCCTTCAGCTCTTTCGGTCTGCAAGATTAGGCTTGCGCCACCTCGCTCGCGGTTACGCGGCAGGGTCGTGATAGAACAGGTGACGGCCCACGCGACCCGTCAGGGTCAGATGCTTGGCCCAGGGCGGGGTCACGTAATCCGCGTGGTAATGCGTCGACGTCCATAGCTCGGATTCGTGCCGCTCGCTGGCGTCGTGCGTGAGCAGCCACTCGGCATAGGCCAGGACCTCATTCCACGCCGCGCGATCGGTGATGGTGTCCGGCTTGCCGTCGCAGGCAAAGGAGAACTGGCAGCGGTTGCGCCGATGGTCGTTCTGATAGACCACGCGGCAGACGCTGTGCGGATAGGACTTGCTGGTGACGCGGTTCAGCACCACGCGACCCACGGCGAGCTTGCCGCGCGTCGGCTCTCCCCGCGCCTCGAAATAAATGGCTCGCGCCAAGCACCGCACGTCCCTGGAACTGACGGCGTCGGACAAGTCGGTCGTGTCCCTGCTCAACTGCGCCGCCAACTCGACAGCGGCGGGATTGGGAGCTGAAATCGAACCCCACCTAGTCTCAGCCGACTGGTCGCCAATGACGCCGGCATGCGCCAGCTGAATGAATGAACAAACCCCCAAGATAACTACGCATGAACGCGCGTACGAATCCCCCACCTTCATCGATACTACCTCGCTGCCTTCGATCTCTTGCGGAATCGCTCCGCATCAATTCGTGACGAGCAAGGCTAATGTTGGCCAAATCTGTCGAGAACGGGATCAGTCTGTGACGAAACCGTGGTCGGACGATCACGTCCTGTGTCGGGGCGTTTCACCAGCGGCGGATCGAGGCGCAGCGGCCAAAATGCCGCACCCCTCAGCGGGAGCCGAGCTTGGCGAAAATCCGGTCGGGCGTCAGCGGCAGATCGGGGAAACGCACGCCGGTGGCATTGGCCACCGCGTTGGCGATGGCGGGCGCTACCGCATTGATCGCGCACTCGCCCTGCGCCTTGGCGCCCAACGGCCCCACCTTGTCATAGGTGTCGGCGAAATAGAGCTCGCTGCGCGGCACGTCGGCAAAGGCCGGAATGCGGTAATCGCGCAGCGCCGGATTTACCATGGCGCCGTTGTCGTCAAAGACCATCTTTTCGTAGAGCGCCCAACCGAAGCCCATGGCGATGGCGCCGTCGAGTTGGCCGCGGCACTGCATCGGATTGATCAACCGGCCGATGTCGGCGGCATGGACGCTTTGCAAGGTCATGATCTCGCCGGTCACCCGATGCACCGCGACGCGCACGCCCTGCACGTTGAAGCCGACCGAGCGCGGCGACAGATAAGCCTTGCGCCGAACCACGAGACGATCGCCCACCTTGGCCGCCTCGGCTTGCAGCTCGGCCAGCGGAATCTTGCGGTTGGCGCAGATGATCGCATCGTCCTGCAAGCGGCAATCGGCCGGCTCGCAGCCGTAATGGCGGCTGGCGAACTCGATCAGCACATCGCGCAGCGCGGAGGCGGTCTTTTCCACCGCCTGCCCGGCGACCACCGTTCCGGTGCTGGCAAAGGTGCCGGTATCGTAGGGGGTCAGGTCGGTGTCGCCATTGATGATGGCGACGCTGCCCGCGCGGGTGCCGAGCACCGAGGCGGCGAGCTGGCGGTGCGACGTGGTCGAGCCGTTGCCCATCTCGGTGGAGCCGACCGCGAGATGATAGGTGCCGTCGGGCAACAGCCGCATCTCGGCGCCCGAGCGATGCTCGGTCGGGGGGCCTGAATCCAGCATGGCAAGAGCGACGCCGGTGCCCTCCAGCCAGTCGTCGCCTTCGGGCTTGGTCAGGCCGCGGCCGCTCTCGAGCGCCTGCTCGACCAGATCGAGGCATTGGTCGATGCCGTAACTCCCGAAATAAACGTCCGATGGATCCTTCCAGATCGACTCGATGCGGTCGGTCTCGCGCACCTTGTTGATGCGCCTGATCGTGAACGGGTCGATGCCGAGCAGCCGCGCGAGGTCGTCGATGGCGCATTCGATGGCGAAGGTGGTCTGCGTGGCGCCGTAACCGCGAAAGCCGCCGCCCGGGACCATGTTGGTATAGACCGCGTAGCCGTCGGCCTTCTTGTTGGGGCAGCGATAGGCGGCGATCGGGCTGCCCAAAGCTGCCGCCAACGTCTCGCCGCCGTGATTGCCGTAGGCGCCGGTGTTGGACACCACGCGCACTTGAATGGCCGTCAGCGTGCCGTCTTGCTTGGCGCCGAGCTTGACATGCGTGATCATCGGATGACGCGTGGTGGCGGCAACGAACTGCTCCTGGCGCGTGAACTCCCACATCACCGGACGCCCGGTCTTGAGCGTGGCCAGCGCGCACAAATCCTCGCAGATCATTTCCTGCTTGCCGCCGAAGCCGCCGCCGATGCGCTCGGTGAACACATGGACGTCGCGGTCGTACAGCCCGAACAGATAGCAGAGCTTCTGCTTGGCGATGAACGGCGCCTGCGAGCTGGTCCGCACATGCAAGCGCCCGTCGTCGCCGCGCCAGGCGAGGCAGCAATGCGTCTCGAGATGCACGTGCTGCGCGCGGGAGGTCGAGTACGTCATCTCGTGGATGGCGTCGGCCTCCTTGAAGCCTTGCTCGACATTGCCGAGCTCGCCGTGAATGTCGACATAGACGTTGTCGCGGAAGGCCACGCTCTTGTCGTGCAGGATCGGCGCGCTCGGCTCCATGGCGGCTTCCGGGTCGAACACCGGCGGCAGGAGCTCGTACTCCACCTCGAGCAGGCGGCACGCTTCCTCCGCGATGCCCTCGGTCTCGGCCACCACGGCGGCGACCCTCTGGCCGACGAAGCGGACGACATTGTCGAGCATGTAGGTGTCGTCGGGGTCGACCAGATGATCCTCATGGGTGGCGGTCGAGTAGAGTTTGCGCGGCACGTCTTCCCAGGTGAAGATCGTCACCACGCCGGGGACGGCAAGGGCCTTGTCGCGCTTGATCGCCTTGATGCGCGCATGGGGATGGGGCGAGCGCAGCACTTTCAGATGCAGCGCATCCGCGGTGGGCACGTCGAGCGTGTAATGCGCCGTGCCGGTGACGATCGCTTCGGCGAACGGGTTACGCAGGCTCCTGCCGCAGGCTTCGCCGGCCACGTCGTCCTCGACATTGACGATGCCGTGCAGCGCGTCGTCGATCGAGTGATAGCCGGTGCAGCGGCACAGATTGCCCTTCAGCATGCGCGGCAGGTCTTGGCGCGCCTCCTCATCGAAGGTTGCGGCGGTCATGATCATGCCGGCGGCGCAGAAGCCGCATTGAAAGGCTTGCGCGTCGAGAAACGCCTGCTGCATTGGATGCAGCTTGCCGTCCCGGGCGAGGCCCTCGATGGTCGTGACGGCGCGCCCTTCGGCCCGAAAGGCCGGCATCAGACAGCTATGGAACGGCACGCCGTCCAGCCACACCGTGCAGGCGCCGCAATCGCCCTGGTCGCAGCCTTTCTTGACGCCGAACCAGCCGTGCTCGCGCAAATAGGTTCGGAGGCACTGACCCGGGGCCGGCTCGGCCGAAAGCCTCTTGCCGTTGACCGTGAGATTCATGTCGCGGCGAGCTCCGCCCGGATCTGCTCGGCGTAGTAATAAGTGAGATGGCGCTTATAGGGGGCCGAGCCGTGCACGTCGTCGAACCAGTCCCCCTCGTGGACGGCCGCGTCGATCGCCCGGTGCAAGGCGCCGGACGACGGCAGACGATCGAAATGCAGCTGCACCGGCCTGGCGGTCGCCGCGGTAATGGTCAGCAACAAATCGTCGCTGCCCTTGGTCTGGGTGCCGACCAAAAGCGCGGCCGACCGCCCGAGATGGGTCAGCGAATTGCGCCGGAAGGCGAAGCGCTTCTCGAGTGCGGCGGCGGGAAGATGGATGCTGCGCAACAGCTCGCCCGGTTCGAGCACGTTCTTATGGTTGCCGGTGACGAAATCGAGCGCGGGCAGCTTGGCCGGCTTGCCGCCGCGAGGCCACAGCGTGTAGGTGCCTTCCAGCGACACCATGAGCGAGATCATGGCGCCGGCCGGCAGCGACATGCAGATATTGCCGCCGACCGTCGCCGCGTTATAGATCTTGAACGACATCAACAGCGCGTGGCAGCACAGCTTCAACAGCGGCGCGGCGGTCCAGTTGGCCGGCGCCTGGAATTGCTCGAGCTCGGCGATGGTGCAGGTCGCGGCGATGTCGAGGCCGTCGGGGGTGAGCTTGAGCGCCGGCCAGCGCAGCGATTCGAGATCGATCAGCGTGTGGGTGGCGATCTGCGGCGTCGAGAACAGCCAGGTGCCGCCGGCGAGCCAGGCGTAGCCCTCGCGCCACTCGGGGATCTCGTCGGTCGAGGCTGGCCGCCTGACCTCGGTAACGGTGTTCAGATTCACGGCCGCCGCCTCGTGACCCCGTGGCTATAGCGCGACCATGCCATGATTCACCGCCCAACGGATAGCGCCGCCAAGCGCGCGGCGCTACCATCGTCAAGCAACCGGCCGAATTACCCTTCCAGGCAAATAACGGACCCCTGCCATGAGAGCTCCAGACCCATTCGTGCTGTCGAAGGCGCTCGATTGGCTCGCCGAAGGACGCGGCGTCGCCGTTGCCACCGTCATTCAAACCTGGGGCTCGGCGCCGCAGCCGGTGGGCAGTCAGCTCCTGATCGATGACGCCGGCAATTTCCTGGGCTCGGTGTCGGGCGGTTGCGTCGAGGCCGAGGTCATCACCGAAGCGGCCGACGTTATCGCCAACGGCCAACCGAGGGCGCTCGAATACGGCGTCGAGGACGATAAGGCCTGGAGCGTGGGGCTGGCTTGCGGTGGCTCGATCCGCATCTTCGTCGAGAAGGTGGGACATTCGCCCGGCGTGTTGCCGCGTCTGGTGGACGCGGTCCAGGCACGCCAACGGGTGGCGCTGGTGACGCACCTTGCGACCGGTGCGCAAAGCGTGGCCCAATTCGCCGGCCGATGCAGGACCGGATCTGGCGCCGGCGCTGGACGAAGCCTTTCGCCGTGGCCGCAGCGCCGCGGTCGAGGGACGCGACGGCGAAGTGTTCATCAACGTGTTCAATCCGACGGTGCGGCTCATCATCGTCGGCGCCGTCCATGTGGCCCAGCCGCTGGTGCCGATGGCCCGGGCGCTTGGCTATGACGTGGTGATCGTCGATCCGCGCTCGGCCTTCGCCACGGAAGCGCGGTTCGGCGAGGCCGAGATCGTATGCGACTGGCCTGACGAGGCGCTGCCGAATATCGGCCTGGACGGCCGCACGGCTCTGATCGCGCTGACCCACGACCCGAAGATCGATGATCCCGCGCTGATCGCGGCACTTGCCTCCGATGCGTTCTATGTCGGGGCGCTCGGCAGCAAGAAGACCCATGCCAAGCGCGTCGAGCGGCTGCTTCGGGCGGGCGTGCCGGCGGCCGACCTCGAACGCATTCACGCGCCGATCGGCCTCGACATCGGGGCCCAGGGCGCCCCCGAAATCGCCGTGTCGATCATCGCCGAGATCACCGCGGTGCAGCGGGGCAAGACCGGGCGACGCCAGATGAAGGTCGCGGCGATCGTGCTCGCCGCCGGCCGCTCCTCGCGCATGGGCCCAAGCAACAAGCTGATCGAGCCGATCGAGGGGAAGCCGATGGTCGCGCACGCGGCGCGGGTCGCGCTGGACAGCGGCGCCGCTCCGGTCATCGTGGTCACCGGCTTCGACGCGCCGCGTGTCGCGCAAGCGCTGAGCGATCTCAACGTGGCCATCGTCCATAACGCGGCGTTCGACGATGGGTTGAGCAGCTCGCTGAAGGCGGGCTTGAGCGCGCTGCCGCCGGAGTGCGAGGGCGCGCTGATCCTGCTCGGCGACATGCCGAAGATCGAGGCTTCGGTGCTCGGCGCTTTGCTGGCGGCCTTCACCGGGCCCGACGCCATCTGCGTGCCGGTGCACCAGGGACGCCGGGGCAACCCGGTGCTGTGGGGACTAAGCTACTTCGCCGAGATGATGCAGCTGACCGGCGACGTTGGGGCCAAGCAGCTGCTGGCGCGCCACGCCGACCGCGTGACCGAAGTGCCGGTCGGGTCGGACGGCATTTTCGCCGATGTCGATACGCCGGCCGATCTTGCCCGTCTCATCGCAGCAGGTTCCAGAGCACCGCGATCTCGATGAGGTAACAGAGCACCAGCACGATCGGCATCACCGTCACCAGCCAGCGCGGCTGGCGCTCGGGAAACAACCAGGCGTGGAAGCCCCAGATGGCCAGCGGCATCAGCGGCCAGGTGGTGAGACCCACGCTGATGGCATTGCCGATGAAGGTGCGGAGCGCGGGGTTGAGCGTCTCCAGGTGCGGATTGAGAAATCTGAGCTCCAGCATGACCACCGGAAACAGCGTGAGCAGCACGAGGGCCGCCGTCTTCCACATATTGGGCGGCTTGCCGGTGGCGGGATCGTTCGGCACCCAGCCCGGAAACGAGGTGTCGATACGCTGGGCATGGAAGCCCGCCACCAGGTCCTCGCTCTCCTTGATAAGGCCGGCACGTATGTCGGAGTTCAGCCATTTCTCCAGGTTCGCTTTCGAGTTGAACCGGAGCACCGTGGTCCAGCCGGTTTCGTTCGCTTGCGGCGGCTGGACGAACGAGCCGACATAGCCGGGGAATTCCGCTTGGGCCTTTTGAATGCGATCGGCCCAGGCGCGATACGCCGCCTCTTTTCCAGGCTTGATGTCGGTGACCATGATCATGGTCACGCCGTGCTTGACGGCGTAATCGACCGCAGCCTGGCCGACGAGCTGCATGACCACCCCGCCTTCGGCCAGCGGCGCGACCTGGTCGATCAGCGCACGGTGCTTGTCGCCGCGCCGCCAGTCGCGCAAGGCATCGACCGAAGTGAACCGGGCAACTGCGACCGACTCAAACTGATCGGGCGGCGCCGGCGGCCACAATTCGACGCTCATCGCCCCCTTGGCAGCGAGCACCGCGGTTTGCCAGCGCACCTGCCACTGGGCAAATTCGCTCTCGCTACCCCGATTTATGCGCGCGCAAACCAGCAGCGTGGTCGGGTCGTCGCTCACGGGCTCGCTCAATCGCCGCCGAGTGCGTTCGGCTGGGCCCCGCCGGCGGAGAGGACCGAGCTGAGCTGTCTGGCGTTGAGCGTGACAGCGTCAGGATCGGGCCTGACAAGCTCGAATTTCAGAACCTGCACGGTCTTGTCCTCCGCCGAGACGCCGCTCACCAGCAGGTCGGCGCCGGTCGTGGTGCTGGTGGTGGCGACGCTCACGCCCGACTCACCGCCAAACGGCTTGAAGCTCGCGATCTCGGCGAAGGTGGCCACGGGGGTGTGATCGGCGGCGGCGAGATAGATTTTCGGCCCGCCTTCGAGCCGCGAGCCGCTGGAATAGATCTTCACCTCGCCCGGACCGGTCGAGCTGGCCGACCACGATGCGCTCGGCGCCGCCGAGCGAGCCGGCGAGCCAGCCGGTGGCCAAGGACAAGCCGCCGCGATAGGTCATGCCGAACGGCATGAAGGCGTTGGTGACGGCGGGCTTGTTGTCGCCCGGCTCGCACTGGTCGGACCCGGGTCCGGTGCGCTTCTTGTGATCGAGAGGTTTCATCAGCGAGAAATTGAAGACTTTCACCTGCGCCATGCTGCCCGCCCCCGGCGCGGTGACGATGCTGTAGCGGCCGGTGGTGAAATCGACGAAGCCCGAGGCGACGCTCACGCCGTTGCGATCGTCGAGATAGGGATTGAACGAGGAGAACAGCTCGGGCGCCGTGCCTGGCGTCGCGGGCAGCTTCGTGCGGTAGACCTTGACCTCGCTGAGAATTCCGGGCGGCGAGCCGACGATGATATTGTCGCCGGTCGAGCCGTCGATCTGCGAGGAGGCGACGCTGATGCCGCCGCGCGCGGACGACTCGAAGGCCTCGAAGCGGACAAGCTCGGTCTCGAACGGTCCTTTGCCGTCCTTCGGCTTGCCGGCATAGGCGACCACCTCAGGCGCGTGGTCCTTGCCGGCGCCGACCACCAGATCGTAGACGCCGTCGTCGTCAACATCGCCCATGGTGACGCTCGGCGTCCCCTCGAAACCGGAGAAAGGTGTGACCGTGGCGACCAGCCGGTCGCCATTGCCGTCGTAAATCTTGACCTGCGAGGCGTGTCCCGGCGATCCGGGGACGGCCACGGCATAGGTCGAGGCGGCGGGGATGACATTGACCAACATCATCAGCCCGTTGTCCTCGTGGTTGAGGCGGTGGCAGTGCATCACGAACAGCCCGGTGAAATCGTCGAACTTCATGCGCAGATTGAGCGCGCCCTGCTGAATGACGGATTCCTCCGGCCCCAAGACCGGCGCCGGCACGTTGGCGTTGTCGACGGCCCACATTTCCGGTCCGGTCTCGAGACCCCGGTAGGGATCGAGATAGTAAGTCACCTGGAAGTCGTTGACGTGGATGTGGATCGGATGCTCGTCGTTGTTGTCGTTGAGGAACTTCCACTCCTCCACCGAGCCAAGCCGGGGCTGGAGCAGCGGAGCATTGGGGAATCCAATGCCCTCGAACACGTACATGAAGGCTTTGGCATCGTCCGAACTCGCCAGATTGTCGAGGAAGCCGCCCGAGATCAGCAGCTGCCGCTCGACGTCGGGCTTGAGCTGCGAAAGGTCCTGGAACACGGTGTAAGCATCGAGCTTTTGCCCCGCATTGAACGCCGTGGTGATGCCTTGGCCGGCGGCGGTGGTCGCTCTCGCCAGGATCTGCGTCGGCGAGACGAAGAACCCGTCGTAATAGCTTACCGCCTCGGGAAGCACGCTTAGGCTGCCCAACACCGCCGGCGGATTTTCCGTGCCGTCATTGGTATAGAGCACGCCGGGGGCGCTGATGGTGGAGGCGCCGCCGCCACGGGGCGGCATTTCCAGAATGAGGTCCCCGTCGGCGGGCATGGTGACGGCGATGGCGTAGCGCGAGGCGGGTGGGATCAGGAGCCGCGTGCCGTTCTCGAACACGGGATGACGGACTTCCGGATAGGGGACCCCGTCCTGGCCGACGATGGCGATCTTGGGATGGTTGCCCGTCGCGGTCTCGGTCAACTGCACGGGCATGTAGACCACGTCGCTGACATTGGCGAGAACCCAGATCTCGGTCTGGCCCGCTTTGCTCTCCAGCACCGGCTGGAACTGGCCGTTGACGGTGAACTGCACGTCGCGCAGATGGTCGGGCAGGCCTGGATTGGCCGGCACAGCCTTGGCGCCATCGGCGAAGGGGGTGAACCGCTGCAGATTGCTCGAAATGAACTCGAACCGCCCGCGCTCGTTGCGGATCGACAGCGGCCCCGAGTACCAGATGGTGACGTTTTGCGTGCCCGGTTTCGATTGCAGGAAATTGACCGGGGCGAGCAGCGGACGGTAGGTGCCCTTCTCAAGCTCGCCCGGTTCCGGCGGCTTGATCGTGTTGACCCATTGAGACCAACTATAGTTGTTGAGTTGCGCTCCGCCGCCCGCACGGTCGAACACATAATTGTATTGCAGCACCATGTTGCGGATCGGGATCTGGCTCTGCGTGACCAGCGGCAGGTTGCCGTCGGTGCGGCCGATCGCCAGCAGGCCCGCCATGCCGTAATAGACATGCGGCGTCGTCAGCCCATGCAGATGGCTGTGATACCAATAGGCGCCTTGCGGCATGGTCTTGGGAATATTGTAGGTATAGGTGTTTGATGCCCCGCCGGGGATATGCAGCATCACGTTGTCGGCGTTGCCCTTGGGGCTGACATGCACGCCGTGGACATGCAGGTTGAGCGGCGACGAGGCCATCATCGAGGGGTAAAGCGGCACCTCCTCGCTCTTCGCGGTGTATTGCGGGTCGAAAAAATCGCGGATGGTGAGGCCGGTGAGCGCGTTGTCGAGATGGACGATCAGCGTCTCTCCCGGAAACACTTGCAGGGTCGGCGAAGGATAGAGATTGTCGCCTGACATCTGCCCGTTGGACGCGGTGCCGCGGATCAGCTCATAGCCGAAGACGAGAGCGTTCTTGACCGGCACCGCCACCGTATCGAGGCGGATCTCGCCCTGATGGGCGATGAGTCTGACCTCCAGCACGCCGTCTTTGCTCGCGAGCATCACCGGCTCGCTGAACTGGGGCCTGACCGACGGATCGAATCCGCTATCGCCATCGGCGCGGGCCAACAGCCCCTGCCCTGCCCCGGCGATGACAGCCACGAAGATGCCCAATACGACCGTGCGCGAGAATCGATCCATCTCAAGTCCTTTCCCGAAGCCGAGGCGACTCGGTGTTACGACAATCGTCTGGACATTTCTTCGTCAGCAGCGCGCAGCGGCTGGCAGAATCCCTACAACGAAAATCGTTGGCCGCAAATGACCGAAACCTTGCGCGTCGGGGTTTTCGACCGTTTACTTCTTCGCCGGGGCATAGAACACGCTGTCGATCTCCACGATATCATCGTCGAACAGGCGGCTGACCTCGATCATGGTTCGGGGCGGGTATGGCGGGCCGCCCCACAGCTCGGCTTGAGCCTTGTCCACCATCGGCGCGAACTGGGTGAGGTCGCTGACATAAACCGTGAGCCGCACGCAATCCTGCAAGCTTGCGCCCTCGGATTCGGCGATCAGTCGGATATTGAGGAAGGCGCGGACGATGCGGGCTTGCGGGTCCTCAACCAGGCGATTGGTCGCCGGGTCGACGCCTTGCATGCCGGCGACGAAAACAAAATCGCCGGCTCGCACCCCGAGGCTCCAAGTCCCCTCCGCCTTGATGGCGCCGGGAGGATCGAGCGTCTTGACGCCGTTCGGGGAGTCCGACCAGCCGAAGCCCGTGCTCGACATCATCGCTATGGCCGTCACGCAGGGAAAGACGAGGCGCCGCGACATCGGGATGCTCCATCTCGGTTGGCAAGACGGCGAGCTTATCCCGGAAACCGAGTCATGCGAGCGACTACACGGCAGTCCGGCGTCAATTTTTGACGCGCGACATCGTCGGGTCGTAGAGCGGATCGAAGACGATCTCCGCGGGCACGCGCATCGTCGCGACCTCGAGTTCGTAGCGGCCGGAAAGCAACTTATCGCGATCCACACCGTTGTCGGGATCGCGGACGTAACCGTAACCGATCGAGCGGCCGACCGTGTAGCCGTAGCCCCCGCTCGAAAGCCAGCCCACGCGCTTGCCGTCGCGATAGATGGTCTCGCGCCCAAGCAACACGATCGAGGGATCGGCGGTGAAGCCTGCGAGCAGGCGCGGCAGCTTCTTCGTGGCTTGAGTCTCGAGCGCCGCGCGTCCCTGAAACGGTGTGTTCGATTTCAGCTTCACGGCCCAGCCGAGGCCGGCGACCAACGGCGAGTGGTCGGGCCCGATATCCGCGCCCCAGGCCCGGTAGCCTTTTTCCAAGCGCAGCGACTCGATGGCGCGATAGCCGGCGTTGGCGATGCCGTGCGGTCGACCGGCGGCCATCAGCGCGTCGTAGACGCTCACGGCAAACTCGACGGGAATATGAAGCTCAAAGCCGAGCTCGCCGACATAGGTGACGCGGAGCGCAAGCACAGGTGCCCCGGCGACGGTGATTCGCTTCACTCGGCCGAACGGGAAGCCAGAATTGGAAACGTCGTGCTCGGTCAGCGCCTGGAGGACGTCGCGCGACCGAGGGCCCATCACCGACAGCACGGCATGCGACAGAGGTGACATCGATCAGGCGCGCATCGAGCCCGTCCGGGATCGAGCGCGAGATCCAGTCGAAATCGTGCGTGGCGAAGCCGGTGCCGGTGACGATGTAGTATTCGTTCGGCGACAGCCTGCCGACCGTCAGGTCGCACTCGATGCCGCCACGGCCATTCAGCATCTGCGTGTAAACGAGATGACCCGGCGGCTTCGCAACATCGTTGGCGGCGATCCACGACAGCGCCTGCTCCGTATCGCGGCCGACCAGAAGAAACTTGGCGAATGATGTCTGGTCGAATATTGCGACGCGCTCGCGGCAGGCCTTGTGCTCACGGCCGACGGCATCGAACCAGTTCTGCCGCTCGTAGCTGTAGATGTCCTCGGGCGTCTCGCCGTTCGCCAGATCGGCGAACCAGTTCGGCCGTTCCCAACCGAGCTTCTCGCCAAAGCAGGCTCCCTGGGACTTGAGCCTGTCGTAGAGGGGCGAGCGGCGCAGCGGTCGCCCGGATTGATGTTCCTCGAACGGCCAGGCCATCGTGTAATGCTTGGCGTAAGCCTCGAGCGTGCGCGTGCGCACCCAGCTCTGGTCGAGATGGTTCCGGCCAAAGCGGCGAATATCGACCGGCCACAGATCGTATGGTGGCTCGCCCTTGACCACCCACTCGGCCAGGACCATGCCGGCGCCGCCGGCCGACGCGATGCCGAACGCGTTGAAGCCGGCGCCGACGAAGACGCCGCGCACCTCAGGCGCCTCCCCGAGGATGAAGTTCCCGTCGGGGGTGAAGCTTTCCGGTCCATTGATGAACTCCTTGATGCCGGCCGACTGCATGGCAGGAACACGACCGGCAGCGAGTTCAAGGAGCGGCTCGAAATGCTCCAAATCGTCCTCGAGGAGTTGGAACTCGAACCGATCGGGCAGGCCGTCCATGGCCCACGGCTTCGGATTGGGCTCATAGCCGCCCATCACCAGCCCCCCGACCTCCTCCTTCCAATAGGTAAGACGGTCGGGGTCGCGCAGCGTCGGCAGGTTCGGCGTTACGCCCTCGATTCTGTCGGTGATGAGATATTGGTGCTGCACCGATACGAGCGGAATGTTGACACCCGCCATGCGACCGAGCTCGCGCGACCACTGTCCGGCGCAGATCACGAGCTTGTCGCAAGCGATCCGCCCTTCATTCGTGGCGACTGCGCGCACGCGCCCGTCCTCCACCTCGACGCCGGTGACCTTCACGCCCTCCCTGATGGTGACACCCGCGTTGCGCGCGCCCTTGGCGAGCGACATGGTGATGTCCGATGGGGAGGCCTGTCCGTCGGTCGGGAGGAATGCCGCGCCCACGACGTCGTCGACCTGCATCAGCGGCCACAAATCCTGGGCCTCCTTCGCAGTCAGGAGATGCATCTCCAGCCCGAAGGATGTGGCGGTGGTCGCCTGTCGCCTAACCTCGGTCCAGCGCTCAGGAGTGCAGGCAAGTCGCAAGCCGCCGTTGCGCTTCCATCCGGTCGCGAGGCCCGTCTCCTGCTCGAGGCGATCATAGAGCTCGACCGAGTAGCCGAGCAGCTGAGTGATGTTGGCACTCGTGCGCAACTGTCCGACGAGCCCCGCGGCGTGCCACGTCGAACCCGACGTAAGCTTGCCCTGCTCGAGCAGAAGCACGTCGGTGAGACCCATTTTTCCGAGATGATAGGCCACGGAGCAGCCGATGATGCCGCCGCCGACAATGACGATTTTCGCGGAGGACGGGAGCTCGCTCATGCGCGGTCTATCGTCAGATAGGTGGCATAGGCGGCCTCGAAGCGTCGCAAGTTCTCAGCCGTGTAGGCGGTGTAGTCGAAATCGACGGTCGAGTAGATCTCCGACACCATGCTCCACATGGTCTCACGCAGGAGCGACGCCGCGGTCATGGCCGAGGCACGGCGGCGCAACTGATCGTCAACGGGCTTGTCGAAATAGAGGCTCAAGGCCTGCTCCGCCTGCTCTGGGGAAAACTCGCTATTGGAGGCGAGGCCGCCCAGATCGAACAGCGGCGAATTGAACCCGGCATACTCCCAGTCCACGAGCCAAAGCCGCTGTCCGTCATCGATGAAGTTTGCCGCCAGCAAATCATTGTGGCCGAACACGACGTCGATCGGCCCCACGGCGGCCTCGAGGCGCGCGGCCCGCGCCAGGAGGTCGGGGAGGATGGCAAGGTGGCGGCTGTTTCCTTCTCGCAGCGTGTGTCCATAGTCGCGCACGACATGGAACACCCAGAACATCGCGGCGGACCCGCGCAAGATACTGCGGAATGTCCCGGTGACACCGCTGCACCATGTCGATCAGGCGCTCCAGATTTGCCGGGTTGCGCACGTCCTCCGGCGTCAAGGTGCGTCCCTCGATGAAATCGAGCACGAGAATCCCGGGCTCGGCGTGGACCACGCCGGGGCTCAGGCCCGCCAAATGCGCCGCCCGGCTCGCCGCCAACTCATTGGCGCGCACGACGCCATGCACGAGGATATCGTCGCCGACCCGCACCACGTAGCGGCGTCCTGCATGCTCGACCGTGAAATTTTGATTGGTGATGCCGCCGGCGAGCGGCTCGGGATCCACGCGCCCGCGCCAGATCGCAAGCGAGGCGACGCGCGAGACTGCATCTCCGCTAGGGCTCACGCGTGCGCCCTCCACGTTGGGCGGCAAGGCGGCGCGCCGCGGTCTGGATCAGCCGATCGGCAATGATGGCGATGGCGGCAACGCAAAGGCCTGCGACCAGGCCGCGTCCGGTATCGGCCTTGGTCAGGGCGATATACACCTCCTGGCCGAGATCGCGGGTTCCGACCAGCGCGGTGATGACGAGCATGGAGAGCGCGAGCATGACGGTCTGGTTGATGCCGAGCAGAATGACCGGCGTCGCCAGCGGGAGTCGGATTTTGGTCAGGAGCTGGAGAGGCGTGCAGCCGGCTGCCGTGCCGGCTTCGATCAGCGTGGGCTGAACGTCGCGAATGCCGTGAGCGGTGTAGCGCACGGCCGGCGCCAGAGCGTAAAGCACGATGGCAATCATGGCGGTGAAATCGCCGACCCTGAACAGCATGACCACCGGTATCAAATAGACGAAGCTCGGCAGGGTCTGCAGCGTGTCGATAACGGCCTCGAGAACGCGCCAGACGCGGTCGGAGAGACCTCCCAGGATGCCGAGCGGAATGCCGATGGCCGCTGCGACCATGACCGAAATCCCGACCAGATAGACGCTCACCATCGCCTTTTCCCACTGTCCGTTGAGGGCGATGAACAGCGCAAGGCCTGCTGCGAGCGCCGCAAGTCGCGCCCCGCCGAGACGCCAACCGGCAAAGCCGAGCGCAGCCGCGACGACAAGCCAGGTCTGGGCGACCATGAACCGCTTGATCGGAATCAGCACGTTGAGGAGAAGCGCGCTCTTGATCGCGTCCAATGTGTCGAAGAAATGCACGTTGATCCACCGCACCGCTTCCCCCCACCAAGGTGCGGTCGAAAGCTGCCACGACGCGGGATAGATCGCGATGGCCGGAACGAATAGACCGAGGACATAGACTGCGGCCGCGAACGCGAAAACAAGAAGGGCAAAGGTCCGGCCGTCGCCAGCGCTGGAGAATCGCTGGTTGGCATAGGCTTGGCTCAACCGGTCGAGCGCAATCGCCAGCACCACGATGGCAATCCCCGCCTCCAACCCGCGCCCGATATCGAGCCGCCGGAGCGAGGTGAGAACTTCATAGCCAAGCCCGCCAGCGCCGATCATCGAGGCGATGATCACCATGTTGAGCGAGAGCATGATGACCTGATTGACGCCGACGAGAAGCTGCGGGCGCGCGGCGGGAAGCATCACTCTGAGCAACATCTGCCGCCGTGTCGTGCCGGCCATGGTGCCGTATTCGACGATCTCGCTCGGAACCGCCTCGAGCGCTGTCATGGTCACGCGCACCATGGGAGGCATGGCATAAATCATGGTCGCGATCAGCGCCGACACCGGCCCGAAGCCGAACAGAAACAAGATCGGGATGAGATAGGCGAAGATCGGCACCGTCTGCATCAGATCGAGGATGGGCTCGATGATCCGGCGCGCCAGTGGAATGCGATAGCCGAGGATGCCGAACAGCATGCCGCCGGCCACGCCAAGCGGCACCGCGATGGCGATCGAGGCCAGCGTCATCATGGCGCTCGCCCATTGCCCGAACACCGCGAGGTACAGAAATGCGCCTCCCGCCAGCAGAGCGAGACGGGTCCCCCCGAAGCGATAGCCGAGCGCCGCGGCGATCCCAACGACGGCAATCCACGGCAAGGGCGGCGCAAGCTGCACGGCCGTCGAGCCGCTGCCGCGCAGAAGTCCCGTCGAAACGATCGCGGTTGCGGCCGTGAGAGGCACATTGAGAAAGTCGCTGATCGCGCGCGTCGCGTCTCGGAAGGTGAACAGGCCGAAGGTCGCGTCCTCCACCAGCCACTTCATGAAGCTGGAGATGGCGGTGTCCAATCCAAGCCGCCAGGGCGGGGGTATCTCCCGCATCCAGCCTGGAATCGTGCCGTCCGGCAGGGCGAAGGAAACGACCGCGAGCGCGGCGAAGCCGATCCAAACGGCGGCCACGACCGAGGCTTTGATGTCGGGGGACCGTTCGCCCAGCGCGACAGCTGCCGTCATGAGGCCTCCATGGCGCCGATCAACACCAACATGACGGCCGCGCGATCGACCACGCCGACCAGCTTCCCGTCGGCATCGTGCACGGCCAAAGCGCTCGCCGAGGCCTCAACCTCCTTGGCGAAGTCGGCGATCTTTTTGTCGGCCGGGATGCTGCCGGCGATTGCCTCGCCGTCCCGCCGGGCGCGAGCAATCGCGCGCGCCGACAGGATCTTTGCCCGCGGCGCCTCGCTGGTAAACTCGGCCACATAGCTGGAGGCCGGTGAGAGGACAAGTTGCTCGGGCGTGCCAATCTGCACGATGCGCCCGTCCTGCATGATGGCGATGCGATCGGCGAGCCTGATCGCCTCGTCGAAATCGTGCGTGATGAACACGATGGTCTTGTGCAGCACCGATTGAAGCCGCAGGAATTCGTTCTGCATCTCGCGGCGGATCAGGGGGTCGAGCGCGGAGAACGGCTCGTCGAGAAACCAGATGTCAGGGTCGGTCGCCAGCGAGCGGGCTATGCCAACCCGCTGCTGCTGGCCGCCGGAGAGCTCTTGCGGCAAATTATGCTCGCGACCCTGGAGACCGACGAGCGCGGTCATCTCGCGGGCTCGTGCCTCGCGGTCCTTGCGCGCTACGCCCTGGATCTCGAGCGGGAAGGCCACGTTATCGAGCACGGTGAGGTGCGGCAGCAGCGCGAAATGCTGAAACACCATGCCCATCTTATGGCGCCTAAGCTCGATCAACTCCTTAGGCGTGGCCTCGAGCAGATCGCGCCCCGCGAACATGACCTCGCCGGCGGACGGCTCGATGAGACGTGCGAGGCACCGCACCAGCGTCGACTTGCCGGAGCCGGAGAGGCCCATGATGACAAAGATTTCGCCGCGTGAGACCGACAGCGTCGCGTCGGCGACCGCGGTGATGTAGCCCGCTGCCTTTAGCTCTGCCTCGCTCGGCTTCGGCCCGTGACGCGCGAGGACACTCTTGGGATTGGGCCCGTAGAGCTTCCACACATTGCGGCAGGCGAGAGCGGCGTCGGTCACGGATCAGGGCCCCATGCGCTGAGGCCAGGTGAATTGCGGCCTGCCGTTAGACTAGCAGGCCGCAGGGCTCCCAATCGAGTCGCTACTGACCGACCCAGCCCTTCCAGCGGGCTTCATTGGTCTTCATCCACTCGGCCACCACGTCCTCGACCTTCTGGCCGTCGATATCGACCTTGGTGATCAGCGCACCCATCTCGTCGTTATTGATGTTGAACTTCTTGATCGCCTCGTAAGCGCTCGGCCATTTGTCCTTTACCCCGGACCAGGACACTTTCCAGATGGGGCCGCGCGGCTTGCCGCAGTCATGCGTCGCGGTTTTGTTGACGCCCCACTCCGGATCCTTGTAGCAGGCGGCTTCGTATTTCGGGAACTCGACCCATTCGCCCTTGTACTTGATGGGCGCCCAGTGCGGGGCATAGACCCATTGGATGATCGGCGCCTTGCGCTGGGTGGCAGACTCCAGCTCGGCGAACAGCGCCGCGTCGGTCCCGGCATGCACCACCTCAAAGGGAAGATCGAGCGCGGCCACGCGTTCCTCGTCGAAGCCGCCCCAAGTCACCGGACCGCCGAGGTAGCGGCCCTTAGGCGCCGTCTCGGGAGTTGAGAATTGCGCGGCGCATTTCTTCAGCGCCTCCCAGTCGGGCAAGCCCGGGCATTTCTCCTTCATGTATTCCGGGTACCACCATTCCTCGATGGCCGTCATCCCGGTCTCACCCAGGTTCTCCACCTTGCCGGTCCCGGTCGCCTCGTCCATCGCGTCGCGGCCGGTCGTCTCCCAGATCTCCATGGCCACGTGCAAATCGCCGGTCTTGAGGCCGGCGAACTGGGCGAGGTAGTCGGCTGGCACGTATTCGACGTTGAGGCCCGCATTCTTCAACGCCTCACCCATGAGCTGGGTCGTGATCAACTGACCAGTCCAGTCATGCAGCGTGAGCTTTATGGGGTCTTTTGAGTCTTCGGCAAGTGCCGGAGCGCCCAGCACAAAACAACGACAGCACCGTCACCGCGGTGGTCACTCGTCTAACCATGTTCCGATCCCCTGCTTGAGGTTCGGCGCTCCGAAAATGCTGGCGCGTCCTGCCAATACTCGGCGGCGCCGCGGCCGCGACCTGCGGCCTAAACTCAAGGCTCTCCCGGAAACCTCAGGCTAGTCAACACAATTTCCGGGGGCGGGCCCACTTTGGTGCGCCCCTCGAAGAGTTGGTGCAACGTCACTGCGCATTGCTTGATCGACGAAGCCAAGCCCTCCAGCCGCCGAAGGCGGTGATATCTTCGGCACCCTCTGTCGCGTGGGCCTCGCACAGAAAGCCCTTCACGGTCCGCCCGTCGGCGAGCGTCACGGTGCCGATGCTTAGGGGCGCAGGGACCAGCGCAACGAACGATCCGAAGTCAGTTTCGTCAATTTCCCAAAGCTCGACCTCGATGGCGCCGGGACCGTCCCCGTCGAATACCAAGCCTGGTTTGGCAGGCGAGGTGCCGGCCAGGGCATAAAGACGGTAGCCGGTTGAGGTGCGCGTGGTTTCGACCAGCCGCGCGTTCCGTTCGACAAGCTGCCCATTGAGCGGCTGACCGGAAAGGTGCGCGCCGACGACTGCGACTTTAACCGACGCGGTTGCCGTGTTCGGTATGCGGATGGCTGGGGCTGATGACAGATGGAACGGCGTCGCGCCAAGGCGGGCGTCGTCGAGCGACCTATGCAGCGCATCGCCGACAGACGCGAGCATGCCATCCGAAAGGGCCGGACCGATGAGCGTCACTCCGAACGGAATTCCATCGGTGCGGAATCCGGCCGGCACGGCAAGCGCCGCGAGGTCCATCAGGTTCACGAAATTGGTGTAGGCGCCGAGTTGAGTGTTGAGCCGAACGGGGTCGGCGCGCATCTGCGAAATCCGAAATGTCGTGCCGGCGGTCGGCAGGAGCAGAAGGTCGGCTTTGGCCCATTCGCGCTTGGCGACGCGGATCAGCTCGGCAAGCTCATAGCAGGCTTGAAACGACTCAAGCGCGGTCTTGCCTTGGCCGCCGAGCAGGATGCCCCTCACGACTTCGTCGATCGCCTCGGGGTTTCTCTCGGCAAGGTCGCCGATCGCGGCGAGGCGTTCGGCGACCCACGGACCCGCATAGAGCATCGCGGCTGCCCGCTCGAACGGCGCGAAGTCGATGGGGACGATCGAGGCGCCGAGCGCCGCCAACCGATCGATGGAAGCGGAATAGAGAGCCTCATAGTCCTTGTCACCGAAGAACGAGATCGCTCTATCCGGAACACCCACCCTGACCGGCATCGGCGCCGCTTCGACAATGAAGGGCGCTGGACCGCTGCGCGCGAACGGATCGTCCTCATCGAAGGCGATGGTAGCTGCGGCAACTTTGGCCGCGTCCGCGACCGTCAGAGCCAAGATCGAGACGGTGTCCTGAGTTCTGCACGCCGGTACCACGCCGCGCATGCTGATCAGGCCCTTGGTCGGCTTCAGGCCGACAATATTATTGAAGGCGGCCGGTATGCGCCCCGAGCCGGCCGTGTCGGTGCCGAGCGCGAACGACACCAGGCCCGCGGCGACAGCAACCGCCGAGCCGGAGCTCGAGCCGCCGGAAATATAATCGGGGTCGAACGTGCTTGCCGGAATGCCGTAAGGCGAGCGGGTGCCGTTCAGGCCGGTCGCGAATTGATCGAGATTGGTTTTGCCGATCAAAATCGCGCCGGTCTGCGCCAATCGATCGACGACCGTCGCGGAGCGGTCCGGCACGTAAGCGAAGTCCGGACAGGCGCAGGTCGTCGGCAATCCGGCGACATCAATGTTGTCCTTGACGGCATAGGGGATGCCGTAAAGCGGCCCGCGCGGCGCAGCGCGGGCGCTGGCGATCGCCTCATCCTCGTCGACGAGCGTGATCCAATCCGGGCGAACGCCTTTTTTCCTGATGCGCGCATAGACCTCGCGCACAATGTCCTCGGGTGTGGTGTCGCCGTCGGCATAAAGACGCTCGAGGTTGGCGATGTCGAGCGAGACCGTCACGCGAGCGTCTCCGCCATGATGACCAGCGCTTGGCCGAGCTGCACGGCCCTCCCCTCGCCGCAGCGCACTTCGCGCACCAAGCCGTCCGACGGCGCGCATACCGCGATCTCCATCTTCATCGATTCGACGATAATAAGAGTGTCGCCTGCGCTGACCTCGCAGCCAGGCTCGACCAGGATCTTCCACACGTTGCCCGGCACCGGGCTTTCGACCGCGGTCGAGCCGAGAGGTAGCGCGGCTTCTGGTTCAAGATCGGAGGGATCTTCGGCGACATCCCCCTCGCCGACATCAGGCGTCTCCTGCCAGCGTGCCCGCTCGGCGTCGAAGGCAGCCTGCTGGCGCGCTTTGAAGGCAGCAATGCCGGCGGCGTTCTCGTCCAAGAATGTCAGATAATCCTTGAGCCGGAAGCGCTCCGGAACGATCTCGACGCTGCGCTTCCCCTCTAGAAACCCGTCGCGAAAGTCGAGGAGCTCGTCGGCCGAGACGGGATAAAACCTGATCCGGTCGAAGAAGCGCAGCAGCCACGGCGAGTCCTTCTGAAACGCATCGGTCACGCGATAGGTGTTCCACATCTGGCAGGTGCGGCCGAACAGCTGATAGCCGCCGGGGCCCTCCATGCCGTAGATGCAGAGATAGGCGCCGCCGATGCCGACCACGTTGTCCGGCGTCCAGGTGCGCGCGGGATTGTATTTGGTGGTGACCAGCCGGTGGCGCGGGTCGACCGGCGTCGCCACCGGGGCGCCGAGATAGACGTCGCCCAAGCCCAGCACCAGATAGGTCGCGTCGAACACGATGCGCTTCACCTCGTCGATCGAGTCGAGACCGTTGATGCGGCGGATGAACTCGATATTGGACGGGCACCAAGGCGCGTCGGCACGCACACCGCGCATATATTTGTCGATGGTCGTCTGGACGGCCGGGTCGTTCCACGACAGCGGCAGCCGCACCACGCGCAACTCGACCTCCATCTCGGACAGATCTCCGAGCTCGTCCTCGATGTTCCGAAGCGCGGCTATCAGATCCTCGAGCGGCGAAAGCCGAGGGTCGTAGTGAATTTGCAGGGAGCGGATGCCTGGCGTGAGATCCACGACGCCAAATAGCTGATTCATTTCAATCGCCTGAGCGACCGCTTGCATGAGCGCATGCACCCGGAAGCGGAGCGCGATGTCGAGCACAATGGGCCCGTATTCGATCAGCAGATAAGCGTCGCCCGCGCGCCGGTAAATGACGCTCGGCTGGTCGCCCGCCTCGGCGCGGGAGGCGACGATGCAATCGTCGGCGCCCGATTTGTGGTGAGCCGCCGGCGGGTCGGGAACCGGGCTGAGCGCCGCGACCTCCGCGTCTTGTTGCGCGAGGCGCTGCGCGGCCTCGGCGGGCGTGAGGCGCGTGAAGCGGACTTTGTCGCCGGGGCGAAGCTGCCCCATCTTCCACAGTTCGGCTTGCGCGATGGTGGCCGGGCAGACGAACCCGCCGAGCGAGGGACCATCGGGTCCGAGAATGACCGGCATGTCGCCGGTGAAATCGATAGTGCCAACAGCATAGGCATTGTCGTGAATGTTGCTCGGATGCAGCCCCGCCTCGCCGCCGTCGGCGCGCGCCCAGCCGGGCTTGGGTCCGATGAGGCGGACTCCGGTCGGATTGGAGTTGTAGTGGACCTTCCACTCGGCGGCGAAGAAGGTATCGATATAGTCGGGGGTGAAAAAATCCGGCGCGCCGTGCGGGCCGTACAGCACGCCGATCTCCCAGCCATGGGTCAGACGCGGTTTGAGCGCGGTGGCAAGGGCGCTCAGGCTCGGCGCGGCTTCGTTCGTGGCGCCGATATGCAACACGTCGCCGGTTCGCAGCGTGCGCCCGCCGTGGCCGCCGAATTTGCCGAGGGTAAAGGTCGAGCGGCTGCCGAGATATTCGGGAACATCAATGCCGCCGCGCACGGCGATATAGGCGCGGACGCCGGCCCCCGTCACGCCACCGAGCTTCAGCATCTGCCCGGCCTTGACGGCGATCGGTGCCCAATAGGCGACCGGTTCGCCGTCGAGCGTAGCCGCGAGCTCGGCGCCGGCAAGACATATGAGCGTGTCGGCGTTGAATTTTAGCGTGGGCCCCGAAAGCGTGGTCTCGATCGCGGCAGCGCCGTCGTCGTTCCCGACCAGCCGGTTCGCGAGTCGGAACGACAACGGATCCATCGGCCCAGAGGGCGGCACGCCGACCGCCCAATAGCCAACGCGGCCCGGCCAATCCTGGATCGTCGTCTGCGTCCCGGGTGTCAGAACCTCAATGGTCTTGGAGCGATAGGCAAAAGTCTGCAATGTCCGCGTGAGCATCTCGCCACGCGCGAGAACGTCAAGTCGGCAAAGTTGGCGGAGATAATCGAGGTTGGTCTCGATCCCACCGATCTCGATTGCGTCGAGCGCCGCCCGAAGCTTGTGCAAGGCCTCGTCGCGGTTCGCGCCGGTTGCAACGATCTTCGCCAGCATCGGATCGTAGAACGGCGAGACCTCCGATCCGCTTTCGACCCAAGTATCGACGCGCGTGTCTTTGGGCCAGGCCACCTGCGTCAAGACACCCGAACTCGGGCGAAAATCGCGACCGGGATCTTCGGCGTAGAGACGTGCCTGAATCGAAGCGCCATTCGGCTCGATGCTGTTCTGGTCAAGCGGCGGCATCTCACCCGCCGCCTGCCGCACCATCCATTCAACGAGATCGATGCCGGTGACCTCTTCCGTCACGCCGTGCTCGACCTGGAGGCGCGTGTTGACCTCGAGGAAGTAGAATCCGTTAGTCTCGGCATCGTAGAGATATTCGACGGTGCCCGCGCTTTGGTATTTGACAGACTGACCGAGGCGGCACGCCGTCTGCCAAAGAGCCGAGCGAGTCTTGTCGGGCAAGTTCGGCGCGGGCGTCTCTTCGATGACCTTCTGGTGACGCCGCTGCGCCGAGCAATCGCGTTCGCCGAGCGCAATGACGTTCCCCTTGCCGTCGCCGAAGATCTGCACCTCGATATGCCGGCTGCGCGCGACATATTTCTCGAGGAACAGGCCGGGTCCTTGAAGTTGTTGCGCGCGAGCCGCTCGACGCGCTCATACATCGGCACGAGATCGCTCGGCGTGGCGGCGAGCTGCAAGCCGATCCCGCCCCCTCCCGCCGTGCTCTTGATCATCACCGGATAGGAGATGCGGGCCGCCTCGCTTATCGCGTGCTCGACGTCGCGGATGAGGCCCGATCCCGGCACCACCGGCACGCCGGCAAGCTCCGCAAGCTCGCGCGCTTCATGCTTTAAGCCGAACGCGCGCATCTGCGCGGGGCTCGGTCCGATAAAGACGATTCCAGCTTCGGCACACGCTTCGGCAAATCCCGGATTTTCCGCCAGAAAGCCGTAGCCTGGATGGATGGCCTCGGCACCCGTGCTGCGCGCCGCGTCGATGATGGCGTCGACCTTGAGATAGCTCTCGGCGGCCGGCGATGGCCCGATGGCGACAGCCTCTCCTGCCCTCGCGACATGCATCGAATGACGGTCAGCGTCCGAGTAAACCGCAACGCTAGCGATGCCCATGCGGTCAAGCGTGCGGATGATGCGACAGGCGATTGCCCCGCGATTGGCGATGAGAACCTTGCGGAACATTTCAGTTTCCCGCGCCCCAAATCAGCACCTCGATGGGCGTCGGATTGTAGGCATTGCAGGGATTGTTCAGCTGCGGGCAGTTCGAAATGAGCGCGATCACGTTCATGTTCGCGACCATCTCGACATATTTCCCGGGCCCCGACAGGCCGTCCTCGAAGTCGAAGCCCGCCGTCGGGCGTGACGGGCACGTTCATGAAGAAGTTGATGTTGTGGGCGATGTCCCGCTTGCTCAGGCCGTACTGCTCGTTCTCGGCGACCGCCAGCAAGATAGCTGTCACGACAGGAATGCATGCGTCTTCTTGTCGAGCGCGTAACGGACGGTGTTGCTTTCCGCCGAGCATGCGCCGCCCAGCGTGTCGTGGCGGCCGACGGTGTCGGCGCTGATGGTCAGCAGCGGCCGGCAAAGATTCGACATGAGGACGGAGCCGCAACTCAGATAGATGTTGCCCTGCTCGCGGATGGTGTCGCAGGCGGAGTAGTGCTCCGCGGGATCGTCAGCGTTGAAGAATAGCGTGTCGGCGGCCTGATTGCCTTCGAGATCGAGAATACGCAGCGTCTCGCCCTGGCGAACGACATGCAGCCAATAATCGCCGGCAGGCACGACCTTGCGATACTGCGCGGCAGCAGGATCGAGCGGGCTGTTCGTTACGCAAGGGTGCCCCCTGCGCAGTACGCCGCTTGATAGAGGCGGTTGTTCTCAAATCCCCGGCCGTTCTCCGGCGCCGACATGCGATTGGGATCGTCGGCCGCGGCGGGCGGACCGTCGAAGATTTCGACCTGCACAGGCTTTCGCGGAAACGCCGGCGAGGTGCTGAGCGGATGCGGGCAGGTGTGGAACAGCACGAGCGTGTCCATCTCGAACCTGAGTTCGACGGAGGCGCCGGGCGTCGATGCCGCTTCGTCCAGCGACAGCGTCCCGTCATCGGCAGCAACGACCTTGCTGAACCAATTGACGTTGGCCGGAAGATCGCGCCGACCGAGACCGTATTTGGCGCCCTCGACGAGTAGGCTGTCGTGGCCGTTCTGGTACCAGTCGTTGCGATAGTCCTGATAACCGTGCTCGCCCCACTTCGCGGCCAGGGACGCCTTGGTGGTATTGCCGCAGACCGTGTCGTGCCAACCGAACGTATCGGCAATGATCGAGCAGAAGATGCGCCCCATGTCCGAGTAGAGACAGTGGCCTTGCGTGAGCTTGAAGGTGTGCTGGCATTTCAGCGTGTCGGGCGCGTTGTAGCGCTCGAGCAGATTGAGGGGATTGAAGAAGACCATGCCGACATTGGCGCCGCCGTCGAGATCGGTCAGCCTCAGCCGCTTGTTCCGCCCAAGCACCAAAGAGCTGTGCTTTGCCCCCGGCAGCGTCTCCGACGCGATGCGTTCCATTGTGACCTCCAAAGACCCGCCTGCGTGCGCGAGCTCAAGATGCGCCGGGCCGTCCCGGCATTTTGGAGATCCGCGAGAGGTCGTCCCCCCGCGGCAATCGCGGCCGATCAGGACGGCTTCGGTTCCGCTCGCGGCGGCACGCCACTGCCGGCGACCTTTTTCGGCCAGAGCGCGACATCGTTGGTGATGGTCGCCCCTTGTCGCGGCGACGCTTGGCCCGACGCCGGCTTGGTGTCGCCGGAGAGCCTGGCACCGTAGCGTTCGCGCTCTTCCGGCAAATCGCGGGGACGCTCGAAGGCAATGATCCGCGTGCCGAGCGCGAAGGCTTCGCGCAGATCGTGAGTCACCATGACGACGGTCAGGTCGGTCTCGTTCCAGATGCGCTTCATCAGCACATGAATGTCGGCGCGAATGCCCGGGTCGAGCGCGCCGAACGGCTCGTCCAGAAGCAAGACCCGGGGCTTGCGCATAAGAGCCTGGGCAAGCGCGAGGCGCTGCTGCATGCCGCCCGACAACGCCGATGGATATTTGTCCTCATTGCCGGCGAGGCCCACTTCGGCGAGCAGCGCCTGCTGCCTCCTCGCGCGCGGCGCGGCGCTTCGCCCCTATCAGGTGGCCAAACGCGCCCGTCATCTCAAACTCCCGGCCGATCATGACGTTCTCAACCGCCGTCAGATGGGGAAACACGGAGTAGCGCTGGAAGACCACGCCGCGATCGAAATCCGGCTCCGGCTTGAGCGGTTTGTTCTGCAGCAGGATCGCCCCCCGGGTCGGCCGCTCCTCGCCGAGAAGCATGCGAAGGAAGGTCGTCTTGCCGCAGCCGGAAGGACCGACGAGCACCAGAAACGCGCGCGGCTCGATCTCGAGGTCGATCTGCTCGAGCACGACGTGGTCGCCATACTCTTTCCAGACATGCTCGAAGACGATCTCGCTCACGCCGACCTCGCTTGCGCAAACCAGGGATAGGCCTTGCGCTGCAGGAGCCGCAGGCCGAAATCCATAAGGAAAGCAAGGAACGTGATCCAAATCACATAGGGGATGATGACGTCCATTGAGAGATAGCGGCGCACGAGGAAGATCCGGTAGCCGAGACCGGAATCGGCGGCGATCGCTTCCGCCGCGATCAAGAACAGCCAGGCAGGGCCGATCTCGAGACGAAGGGCATCGAGAAGCCGCGGCATGGTTTGCGGGAACACGACGCGCGAGGCGATCTGGGCGGTGGAGGCGCCGAGCGTCTGCGCCTTGATAAGCTGCTCCCGCGGAATGTCACCGACGCGCAAGGCCACATCGCGGATGAGTTTCAGCGACGTGCCGATGACGATCAACGCGATCTTTGACGCCTCGCCCAGACCCATGACGATGAACAGGATCGGCAGCAGGGCAAGCGGCGGCACCATCGACAGCGCGGCGACAAAGGGCCCGAATGTGGCGCTCATGACGGGCAAAAGCCCGATGAGAACGCCAAGGACGAGCGCGATCATCGCCGAGATGCCGAGCCCCACCAGAAGCCGCTTGAGACTCGCCGCCGTGTCCGACCACAGAAGATATTGGCCGCCGCGCGGATCGGGTTCGAAGGCATAGACCTTGACCGCGTTGGCCATGGTCTCGAAGCTCGGGAGCAGCTTGTCGCTTGGATTCTCCGCCAGGCGGAGGTCCGATCCAATCGTATAGGCGGCAAGCAGCGCCACGAACGGGAGCAATGCCAGTGCGATGCGAGCTGTCCGACTCAGGCGCAAGTTGATAGCGCGCATGGTCCGCCTGCCCTGCTCGAAATCCGATCCCCCGCCGGGCCCTAGAGCTTGCCTTCCTCGGCCTCCTTCATGAACGTATCGTCGTAGCGGAACTTCACGTTGCCTTCGTCTCCGAACACCGTCTTATCGGGAAACTCCACGCCCACGGCGCCCGCGGTCTTGGCGTCCTTGCCGAGCAACGACTTCTCGAACAGGAACTTGGAGACGCGCTCCGTCGTCGTCTTGAGGCTGTCGCCGGTGACGAATGCCACGGCGTCTTTCGGATCGGAGAACATCTCTGTCGTCTTGAGCATCCCGTCGAAGCCTGCAACATCGGTTCCGGACGCCTTAGCCATCGACTCCTTGGCTTCCGGCACGGACTGCATGGCCTTCATCGTGTCGTACCAAATGCCGGCAAGCGCCTTACCGAACTTCGGATTGTCCTTCAGCACTTCCGTGTTGGCGACCATGAGGTCGATGATCTCGCCGGGGATCTGCGAGCTGTCGAATACGAGCTTCGCATCGGGCGATTCTAGGATCGTGGAGACGATCGGTTTCCAGGTCACCACCGCCGTGACGTCCGGCGTCTTGTAGGCGGCGGCCATGTCGGCATCAGAGGTGTTGATGACCTTCAGGTCCTTCTCCTGTGCTCCGATGCTCTCGAGCGCCCGCGCCAGCAAATAGTGCGATACGGAGTACTCGACGAGATTGACGCTCTGGCCCTTGATTGCTTCAAGCTTGTCCTTGTCCTTCAGGATCACGGCATCGTTGCCGTTCGAGAAGTCGCCGACAATGACGGCCGTCGTGTCGACACCGCCGGCAGCGGGGATCGACAGTGCATCCATGTTGGTGATCGTCACCGCGTCGAAGGCGCCGGCGGTAAACTGATTGATCGACTCGACGTAGTCGTTGAACTGTTTGACTTCGATGGTGATGCCGTATTTGTCGGCCCACTTCTTTACGATGCCGGCCTCGTCGGCGTAGCCCCACGGCATCCAGCCGACATAGATCGACCACGCAACCTTGAAGTCCTTCTTTTCCGCGGCGCTCGCGGGCGACAGCGCAACCCCAGCCAGGACCGCGACGGCAACCACGCCGGTGAGAACGAATTTTGTGAAACTGCGCATTGGCACCCCCTGTGCTCGCTTGACCATTTTTCGTCCGCGCGGGGCTTCGATGCGAAACGGAAAGACCTCGGGAAAGCGATTGGGGAGGCCTGTCCGTCCCAGTGCGGATGCACCGCGCGGTATAGGTCTCCCGGGCTTTTATCCCGCCGTGGCTCCGCCTCCGTGTGAGACGGGAGAGCCTCTCTCGGACCTGACGCTGATAAGCCGGAACCCTAGAGGCGTTATGCCGATAAGATTGCAGGGGTCGTGCCAGTCCCAGCTGACTTAAAATCTCGGGAAATCTCGGGCAAAAATCGACCGCATAATGTCCGGCGGCAGTCTCCCTGCCTTATCGCTGTGCAGGGCGTCCAAAAACTAAGCAAAATGGGTAGAGAGATCGTCGGCGCGGCAGTGTCAAACTAATGCGCCCTGTGGCGTTCTCCCGCGGACACGGTCTCTCTCGCGTCGGGGATCTCAGATAGCGACCCCAGAGCCGGAAAGCCCGCGACTAGGTGGCTGTGCTGCGAGGCTGCAGCGAACGCGTCTCCCCTCAACAGAAATTCCTGACCTGCGGGAAAATACAGGGAATTCGCGCTAAACGCCCCTCCCCGCTTGCACAGACCCATTGAAACACGAGGCTTCTTTGGGTGAATTCCCTGCAATCGGAACAGGGAATTGAATGTCTGCTTGTTGGCGCAAAGCTGACATCGCGGCGGCTTACGTGCTCACATCAGTCTGCTGGGCAAAGACCGAGCCGACGGATGCCGTCGCGGTGAGCAGAGTGGCTAACTAGCGCGGCCCGTGCAGACGGACGCGCTGCAGTCTATGCGTGCTTGAAGACGGCACCTCAAAACGCGAATTGAGTAAAGGCAACCGTTGGCGGCAGCGCGGTGCCTACCGCTCGATTAGTTTGCCACGTAGGAACTTGGGGCGCGTGGGACCGTTGATCGAAGAACTTCTCTGACCAATAAGCTGAAGCTTTTCAAGCTCAGCGTAAAGGAGCGCGTCGGTGGCATCAGAAAACGCCTTCGAAGGATTGATCATTCCCGACAATGAACCGGAGCGGCTCGCTGCTATCAAACGCTACGACATTCTGGACACGCCACCCGATGGATCGTTTGATCGAGTGACGATGATTGCGGCAAGAAGATTTGGTGTCCCAATTTCTATAATTAGTATCGTCGATCAGGATCGCATCTGGTTTAAATCGCACTATGGATTGGATGCCACTCAAATTTCTCGAGATCCCGGTCTCTGCGCTTCGGCGATTTTGTCGGACGACCCTTGGATTTTGGAGGATGCGAAAAAGGACATTAGAGCATTGGCCAACCCCCTGGTCGCGGGCGAGTTTGGATTACGCTTCTATGCAGGCATCCCACTGAAGACGCACGATGGATACAATCTCGGAACGCTTTGCGTCATCGATAGAGAGCCTCGGGCCGTTAACGAAGAGCAGATCGCGGATTTGCGAGATTTAGCGTCCGTGGTGATGGACCAAATGGAACTGCGGCTGTCCGCGCTCCGTGCGGTTGGAGAAGCGCGGGTATTGACGCGGGAAATTCATCACCGCGTAGGAAACAGCTTGCAAATTGTTAGCAGCATGCTTTCGATGCAAAGTCGTAGGGGCGTTAGCGGCGATGTAGCCAACGAGTTAGCGCGAGCAGCTGAACGAGTGTGGGCAATTGGCCGCGTACACCGACATTTGCAAGAAGACGATTTCAAAGATCGAGTTGCGTGCTTGCCATTTTTGCGACGCCTCTGCGCCGAACTAGCAGATATTTTGCATAAACAAATTGAAGTCGAGGGGATCGAGATCATCGTCCCCTGTGGTCAAATTCAGCCTATCGGCTTGGCTGTGACTGAACTCGTTACCAACGCGGCCAAACATGGCGCCACGCGAATCCGGGTCGGCGTCACGGTTCCTGAAACGGAATTTTATTCGCTATATGTAGTCGACAACGGCCCGGGGCTTGATCCCGACTTCAGCACGTCGAGCGCTTCTGGCTTGGGACTGAAGCTTCTATCAGCGTTCTCAATGCAAATCGGGGGAACATTGAGCGCAGAAAATATTCCTGGATCGGAGGGCGCCTGTTTCAAGATCACATTCCCTGCGGTCAATCGATCGCCGCAAGAGAGAACATGAATGACGCGCCTTGCAGACCCGCATGCCCATGCTGGCTGCAGGGGTCGGGATCCGCCTCCGGGTGAGACGGGAGAGCCTCTCTCGGACCTGACGTCCAAAACTAAGCAAATTGGGTAGAGGCAGTGTGAAACTAATGCGCCCTGTGGCGTTCTCCCGCGGGCACGGTCTCTCTCGCGTCGGATCTCAGATAGCGACCGCCAGAGCCGGAAATCCCACGACTCGGTGGCTGTGCTGGCAGACTGCAGCGAACGCGTCTCCACCGTCAAATTCCCTGATCCGCGGGAAAATACAGGGAATTTTCGTTGAAACGCCCCTCCCCGCTTGCACAAACACATTGAAAGATGAGACTTCTTTGGACGAATTCCCTGCAGTCGGAACAGGGAATTTTTTATTGCAAACAGGGAAAGACAGTTCCGCTAACAGCGAATTGAGTGTGTCTGCTTGTTGGCGGCGAAACGGACGTCGCGGCGGTCCAAGTGCGCGTCCGCTTATGACCCATAGCGGACTCCTCCCCTACCAAGCAGAGCCTATGTTGAGGGATTGCCGCTGAGCCAAAACAGAGGCGCGGTAAGGCCAAGGCTTGGCTGATATGAGGCCGACGGGGCACCCCCGCCATTTTCGGGGCACAGAAAAGGCCCGGTTTTCAACTACCCGGTGCCGTGAAACCCCGTAACCTAGCCAAGAGGAAGCATGAAACAAATT
Organism: uncultured Alphaproteobacteria bacterium; assembly: GCA_963812105.1. Taxonomy (GTDB): domain Bacteria; phylum Pseudomonadota; class Alphaproteobacteria; order Rhizobiales; family Methyloligellaceae; genus Methyloceanibacter. The sequence continues at coordinate 209 of CAWEUF010000001.1, read as the reverse complement.
ATTGTAGCTCTCGCTCTGCTCGCGATTCCTAGCGTTGCCCTTGGGGCAAGCACAGACACCAACTGTCTACCCGGCTCGTTGAAAGCGAGGCTTGCCGAGGTCCAGCGCAAGTTCGGCCCCGTAAAGGTAGTATCTACTCATCGCCCCGGCGCAAAGATCAGGGGAACTGGTAGGACCTCTTTACATGCGTCATGCCGCGCCGTTGATTT